>NCJG01000001.1 GCA_002282385.1 Sphingomonadales bacterium 39-57-19
ATAGCCTGATGGAACAAGCGGGCCTTAATCAACCAACACCATCAGCCGGAAGCACGCACCAGCGCTTCCGCGCCGGCCGTCCCCCTTTTGCACGCAGCACGGCCGCGTTCATTTTCTGTAGGAAATAATCTTGCCGATGTTGGAAAGATTATCGCTTCGTTAAATGGCGCGGTCGCCCGCTGACCGTTAAAAGCTGATCCGCGCGGACAGACGGAAATCGCGACCGGACAGCGGGACAAAATCTTTCGTGAAAGATGCCGACCGGCGGGCGACAACGTCGAAAATATTGTTCGCAGACGCGATCAGCGCAACGTTGCGGTCGCTGCCAAATGGACGCCATGTCGCGGTCGCATTGACCAAAGTGAAGCCATCGGTCGCGCTTTCGAACGGCGCTGTTTTTGTCTGGGCATCGCTCCATTCGACTTCCCCGCGCAGGTCAAGACGGGTGCCGTTTAGCTCCACGCCGCCCAACACACGCAAAGGCGGGATGCGCGGGACATTGCCCGCACCGCCCGAAATTTTGGCCCGCGTATAATCGGCCACAGCATCGACCTTCAGGTCCACATCGCCAAAGCGCGCGACATTTTGCGATCCCTGAAACTCGACGCCCCAGACCTTGGCATCATTCTGAAAATATTGGAACACGGGCAAATCGTCTTCAACGGTGCCTGTTTCCGCTTCGTAAATGAAATTGTCGAACCGGTTGCTGTACAGCGTCAGGTTGAATGCGGTGTCCGCCGTGTCATAACGCGCATACAGCTCGCCATTCCACGCACGCTCGCTCTTCAGCAACGGGTCGCCGACTTCAAATGCCTGCGTCGCGATATGCGGGCCGTTGGAGAATAACTCCTCGACCGCTGGCGCGCGGCCTGTGCGTGACAGGTTCGCGCCGATCTTCAAATCGCCGATATGGTACCCAACGCCAAAGGCTGCAGAGACATTGTTGAACGAGCGGTTGATACCCAATATGTCCGCGCGCAGTTGGGCGGTGTCAAAACGCAGCGCGACTTCGGCGTCGAGATTTCCGGCGGTGAATTCCTGCAGCGTGAACAATCCAAATTGCTTGGTCTTGTTGGGCGGCACGAATGCTTCCGCGCCAATCGCCTCCAGATCGCGGGATTGATATTGCGCACCGCTCGCGCCGCGCCAGCCACCACGATCATTTTGGATAAATTCAGCGCGGGCCTCAATCCCCTTGCTGTTGAAAATGGTGCCGATCTCGTCACCTTCAAATTCGGTGTGGCTGTAATTGGCATAGCCCGCCCGCAGGCGCAGCTTTTCAAACAGGCCATCGCCCAAATCCACTTCGCCGCGGACATCGAAACGATATTGCCGCATGCCAATGGTAACCGGCGCTTCCTCTTCGCCGCCATCGGCATGTGCGTGCCCAGTGCCGGGGCGGGCAGGTATGCCGTAATTGGTGTCATAAATGCTGTAGGACAGGCCCATATTGCCGCCATCGTCGATGAAGGCGATCCCGCCCGCCGCGGTCCAGCTTTTCACCGCGCTGTTGGGAATGCGGCCGCTTTGGCCCGCCAGTTCAAGCGCTTCGGCGGCCTCGTCGAGATTGCCTTCGCTGGTTTCTTCCGCCGCGAATTCCAACACCTCGGCGCGTAAGCTAGGCGCAAGGATATATCCGCCGGTGCGCAGATCGTCGCTGTTGCGATAGCTGCCATCCAGATGGACGACGACCCGGTCCGTCACCGGCACATCAACCGATGCCCCGCCGGACCAATCGCGCGCCGCACTGCCATAGCCCGCAAGCGCATCGACATGGACGGCTTCCTTGGGAACCGCACGCGGAATGCGCTTGTCGAGCGCGTTGACCGCGCCGCCCACGGCTTGGCCGCCAAATAAAAGGACCGCAGGACCGCGGAGCACTTCGATACGCTCAATGGTTAGCGTATCGATGGTGACCGCATGGTCGGCGGAGGTGTTGGACGCGTCAATATTGCCAATGCCGTCGGTGAGCACCGCGACGCGGTTGCCATGATATCCGCGCAGCACAGGCCGCGATGCGCCGGGGGAAAAGCTGGTCGCCGACACGCCGGGCAGGCTGGAAAGAATGTCGCCCAATTGCGCGCGGGTTTTCTCGGCCAATAGGTCCCCGGACACTGCCGAGGTTCCGGACAGAATATCGAGCCGCTCGACATAAGGCGCGGTGACAACGATTTCTTCGGAGCTGTGAAAATCATCTGTCTGCGGCGCGGCTGCCGAAGCGCCGGTGCTACCGGTCTGTTGCGCATAAGCGGGGACAGACAGCGCAACCGACAATGCTGTCATGCTGGCGGCGAAAACGTGAAAGCGAGCAATTTTCATGAGATTGGTGTGATCCTGCTGTGCATTTGGCGACTGTGGAACGATCCGTACACAATATGATATAATATATCAACACCTAATTCCTATGCGGCGGCGCGCCGAAGACTGCCCTGTGCGCGACACCGGCTTGCGGACGGCCATGAACGCGACTAACTATCGCGGCTATGAACATGCTGACTTCGACATTGGATTTAATTGGCAACACACCGCTGGTCCGCTTGAAAGGGCCAAGCGAGGCGGCGGGTTGCGACATTTTTGGCAAGTGCGAATTTGCCAATCCCGGCGCGTCGGTGAAAGATCGCGCTGCATTATACATTGTGCGCGATGCCGAACGGCAGGGGCTGTTGCAGCCCGGCGGCACGATTGTGGAAGGGACAGCGGGTAACACGGGTATTGGCCTTGCGCTCGTTGCTAATGCGCTGGGGTACAAAACAATCATCGTCATGCCCGAAACGCAAAGCCAGGAGAAGAAAGACACGTTGCGCGCGCTTGGCGCGGAGCTCGTGCTTGTTCCTGCTGCGCCTTATTCCAACCCCGGGCATTTCGTGCACACCTCGCGCCGCTTGGCCGAAGAGACCGACAATGCGGTGTGGGCGAACCAGTTTGATAACATCGCCAACCGCCGCGCGCATATCGAAACCACGGCCGAAGAAATCTGGGCGCAAATGGAGGGCCGGGTTGATGGCTTTACCTGTGCCGCAGGGACGGGCGGTACGATCGCTGGGGTAGGGCTTGGTTTGAAGGCGAAGGATGAAAATGTTACTATCGCCTTGACCGACCCGCATGGTGCGTCGCTGTATAATTATTATGCCAATGGCGAACTAAGCGCCGAGGGCACATCGGTGGCCGAAGGCATTGGTCAGGGACGCATCACCGCCAATCTCGATGGCGCGCCAATTGATACGCAGTTCCGCATATCGGACGAAGAGGGAATGATATGGGTCCGGCGTTTGTTGGCGGAGGAGGGGCTTTGCCTTGGCCTGTCCTCAGGCATTAACGTTGCCGGTGCGGTTGCCTTGGGCAAACAGCTTGGCCCACAGGCGCGGATCGCGACGATATTGTGCGACACGGGTTTCCGTTATCTGTCGACGATTTACAATCCGGAATGGATGCGCAGCAAAAATCTAGACCCCATGCCTTGGCAAATGGACAGCGCGGCGCAATAAAGCGCACGACGGTTTACAGGAGATCGCAGGTGATTGAGCAAAAGCAATCCGCAATTCAGCGTATTCAGGTCGGCGTGGTTGGCTTGGTCGTCGTGCTCCTGTTCGTCACCTTGGCGACGATGGTCTTGGATCGCGTCAGCGACAGCCCACAGACACCGGGAACAATGGACGCGACCCCGATTACCGAAACGAAGAAACAAACGCCTGATGAACCACTGGCGGAACTGGGCGTGACCCCGGTGGCCAAGAATGAAAGCGCGACGAAGCCGATGAGCGCCACACCACCGCGCGGCCGACCGCAGTAACAATTTTGATGAACTTGCGTGCGCATTTCGGCGGCAAAAGGCGCCCGCTTTTGCTGCTGCTCGCCGTTGCTTTGCTGTTCCTGATGTCGTTGCTGGTGTATGCCTTTACCCGGCCTGCGCCCGATGGCCCGAAACCAACTTTGGGGTTGATGACCACGCTGCCGCTGCAATGGAGCGAGGGCGGCGTTGAAGCGGATCTTGCCGACGATGCGCAGCCGCACCCTGCGTTCGCGCGGCTCAGCGAAAGCTATGATGTGCAGCCGCTCGATGATGTGCGCGACCTTGCAGAACAGCGCATCCTGTTGTTGGCGCAGCCGCGGGCATTTAGCCCGGCCGAACTTGTCCAACTGGATAGTTGGGTGCGCAAGGGCGGGCGTTTATTGATCCTCGCCGATCCTGCATTGCAGTGGGGAAGCCTTTATCCATTGGGCGACAAGCGCAGGCCGTTGTTCACATCGATGCTATCGCCCTTATTTACGCATTGGGGCCTTGAGCTTGTGCTGCCCATTGCCGATCCGGAACCGATGGCTATCCGCAAGATTGGCAAGCTGAGTATCCGCACGCAGACGCCTGGCGAGTGGCTAAAAATCAACCGCGGCGGTTCAGCGCGATGTGCGTTGGCGGAAGGCGGCCTTTTGGCGGATTGCAAGATTGGCAAAGGCCGCGCTTTGCTCATCGCGGACGCCGATTTGCTCGATACCGCCTATTGGGAAGGACGGGGCATGCGCGTGCTGACCGGTGGCGATGAATTCGGCAATTTGGCGTGGGTGGAATCATTGCTGGCGCGATTGCACGAAAGCGATTCCCTATCCGGGGATTTTGTGGGACATTCGGGGTAGAAATGGGCTTAGCACCGGAAATCTGCGGAAAATCCATGCTTCACACCCATGTCTGCCCAAGGTTTCATGTTCATTTTGCACATTATTTTTATATGAGGAAAAAAATTATATAATGTTTTCAGTGCATTAACATTTACCACCCCAATTTTTCCATAAAATCCCTCTTTTCATCCATGAAATCCCTTGCTATGCAAAGTCATCCAAGGGGTGGATAACTGACAATATCGGTCGTTACGGCGTCCGCATGGCAAAGTGCTTTGCCATGATTGTCGTTCTGCGCCCTTTTTCATGGGGGTGTTTCGGACGGTGTCAGCGTTGGTGGTCTATGCAGGTTCGGGGGTGTCGGGTGTCGACGCCAAGGGCCGCACGACTATACCCGCCGAAATCCGCGACAGCGTATTGCAATCCAGCGGCAGCAACAGCGTTTGTATCTCGCGCCACAGCAGCCTTCCTTGCCTCATCGGTTTTGGCAGCGCCGAACGCCTTAAGCTGCGCGCAGACATCGAAGCGCAATGGCAAAGCGCCGTTAACCGCGGCACAGACTTTGATCGCGAGCTGGCTGGCGTTTCCGCATCTTCCATCTTTGAAACTGCTTTTGAAGCCAGCGGCCGTTTCGTGCTGTCACCGATGCTCAAGCATTTTGGCCGCATTGACGATCGCGCCTTTTTCTTCGGTGCGACCACGCATTTCATGCTTTGGAACCCTGACGTTTTCTTGAAGGAAGCGCCAGCGGCATTCAACCCCGTCAAGGACGAGCTCAATTATTGGCTGTCCCAAGGCAAGCGCGACAAATGAGCGCGCCGGCCCCCCATATTCCAGTCTTACTGGATGAAGTGATTCACTCTCTTGCCATCACCCCTGGCGATGAGATTGTGGATGGTACCTTTGGTGCAGGCGGATACAGCCAAGCGATACTGGCTGGCGGTGCGCGCGTTTATGCGTTTGACCGCGATCCTGATGCACTATCAGAAGGTGCGGACCTTGCAGGCCGCAGTGGGGGCGCCTTGCGTCTTTACCCGGCCTGCTTTTCTATCATGGACGACGTTTTGATGGCGGACGACATAATGTCGGTCGATGGCGTCGTTCTCGACATCGGTGTGTCGTCAATGCAGCTTGATCGCGCAGAGCGTGGCTTTTCTTTCCAGAAAGACGGCCCGCTCGATATGCGCATGGCGCAGGACGGCATGTCTGCCGCTGACTTTGTCAACGAAGCCGACGAAGCCGATATTGCCGACATCATTTATCGTTATGGTGAAGAGCACCGTTCGCGGCGCATCGCGCGTTCGATCGTTGCGGCACGGCCCATCGAAACCACAGCGCAACTCGCGGCCATCGTTCGTAAAGCCGTCGGTCACAAGCCCGGCGCGCCAAAAGACCCCGCCACCCGGGCTTTTCAGGCGATCCGCATTCATGTGAACCGCGAGCTCGATGAATTGACCGACGGATTGGAAGCTGCCGAGCGCATGCTCAAGCCAGGCGGTCGTCTTGCTGTTGTGACTTTTCACAGCCTTGAAGATCGCATCGTGAAGCAATTCCTGCGTCGCCGCAGTGGCGCAGAGAGCGCTGGTTCGCGTCATGTGCCGATGGTCGGCAGTGCCGGACCGCAACCTACCTTTGAAAAGGCGGATAAAGCCATTCGCCCTTCAGAAGCCGAACTTACCCGCAACCCAAGGTCGCGTTCCGCCACCTTGCGTTCCGCAACCCGCACACACGCACCCGCATGGGCAATAGGAGGACTGGCAGCATGAGTCTCGCCATGCAACGACTTAGAAACCTAGGCTGGCTTGCGCTGGTGTTTATGGTTGCGATCCTGTTGTACCCGTTGTCGTTGAACGTTGCGGCGATGCACAGCAACCTTGTCGCGGTTGACCGTGAAATTATGGACACGAAGCGTGAGATCAGCTTCCTTCAGGCGGAAATCCGCACGCGCGCCAGCCTGCAGCAATTGGAAGAGTGGAACGAACTTTTGTACGGTTATCAACCCCCTGCGGCGGACCAATTTGTCAATGGCGAAGCAGCGCTTGCCAGCCTGACTGGCGATCTGCCTGAAACCAAGCCCGTGATGATGGCTGCTGCCACTGTCCCGGCGCCGCAAGTTGTTGCCGAGCCTGCGGTCGTGAAGGAAGCGGTTGCCGAAACGCCAAAGCAAGCAGCGCCAAAGGCCGCTGCCACGAAGGCCGTTGCCACTAAGGTCGCCGTCACGAAGCTGGCTGCCAACGACGTTAAAATCTTCGCCACCCCAGTAAAGCGTGCTGCGGCGAAAGTAGAGGCTCCGAAAGTAGAGCAGAGCCGCACCGAGCGTTTGGCGCGGATGGATGAAAAGCTTTTGTCGGACGACCTTTTGCGCGATATTTCGGCAAAAGCTGCTAACGAACGCCGCCGTTAATGACGCCGCAAACGGCCCGCACCACGACCCGGAAAAGCGGCGTCGGTACGCCCCCATTTGCAGCGCAAGGTTTTTGGCGGCTGCTCGTTTTACTCGCCGCTTTTGGCATGTTCGTCGTCTTGCTCATCGGGCGTTTGGCAACGCTCGCTTTGTTTGAAAATTCGCGGGCTTATGGGGCAACTAGCACGGAATATGTGCCCGAACGCGGCGATATCGTTGATCGCAACGGCATTCCGTTGGCGCGCAGCATCTATGGCTATGCCATTTGGGTGAAGCCCGCTGACCTGTTGGGCGACCGCAAGCAATTGGCCAACCAGCTTGCCGCCATTTTCCCCGACACACCGGCTGCAGAATTTTATGCCAAGTTGACCGCTGACAAGCCCGGCTATCTGCGCAAGCGCGCGCTGCCCGAGCAAGTCAAGCAGGTCCACGACCTTGGCGAGATTGCCATTGAATTCCCGCGTGAGGCAACGCGTCTGTACCCGCAGCATGACATGGCCGCGCACGTTCTCGGCTTCGTAAACCGCGATGGCCGCGGTGCGATGGGGATGGAGCGGGTCATGAACGATTATCTGCGCGACCCTTCGAAGCGGTCGACCCCGCTGAACTTGGCTTTGGATGTCCGCGTGCAGGCCGCGCTGGAAAGCGAGCTTTCTTCGGGCATGACCGCGACGAACGCAAAAGGCGCAGCTGGCGTGATATTGGATGTTGCGACAGGTGAGGTAATCGCCATGGCAACATTGCCGTCGTTCAACCCCAACCGGCCGTCGTTCGCAAATATTCCCGACCTTGGACAACCGATCGTCGATGGCCGCTACCCCATTTCGCGGCAAACGAACAACGTCACGAACCGCGTGTATGAACTCGGATCCACCTTTAAACCGCTGACCGTGGCTGCTGCATTGGACGCAGGCACAGTGCGCGATCTGTCCGTGCGTTATGATGCGACCAAGCCACTTCAATACGGCCGGTTCAAGATCCGGGATTCGCACTCGTCCAACCGCTGGCTGAACACGCCCGAGGCATTGATCCACAGTTCGAATATTGTGACCGCGCAAATTGCCGACAAATTGGGTGCGGCCCGAATGGATGCCATGTTGCGTACTATGCATTTTAATGCGCGCCCCGACATCGAATTGGCAGAAAAGGCCATGCCGCTTTATCCAAAATCATGGGATCGCCTGACCAATATGACGGTTGGATACGGGCATGGTATCGCCGTTACCCCCATGCATTTGGCCAGCGCATATGCGGCGATGGTCAATGGCGGCATTTATCGTCCGGCCACGATGTTCAAGACGAAATCGGATGCCAAAATTCCCGGCAAACGCGTCTTTACGGCTGCGACCAGCGCGCGGATGCGGCAGTTGATGCGGATGATCGTCAAGGACGGCACGGGCAGCCAAGCCGAGGCCTTGGGCTATCGCGTGGGTGGCAAGACAGGCTCGGCCGAAAAGCCCGGCGTTGGCGGCTACAACCGTACGCTTGTTGTTTCGACCTTTGCCGCAGCTTTCCCGATGGACAATCCGCGTTATGTTGTGCTTGCCATGCTGGACGAACCACAGGGCACGGAAGCCTCAAGCTTTCAGCGGACGGCTGGCTTTACCGCCGCGCCGGTGGTGCGGAAGACGATTACACGCATCGGTCCGTTGATGGGAATTATTCCTGACATGAAACGCGATGTTGATGTAACGGAACTGATGCCTTTATTGTGGAAGGCGAAGGGAGAGCAATAGTGAAGCTCGGGCAATTGGTAAGCGATGCCGATCCGGCATTTGCCGACAGAACAGTGACCGGCTTTGCCATCGACCATCGGAAGATTGCGCCCGGAACAGTTTTTGGTGCCTTTCAGGGTGCCAGTTTTAACGGCGAAGATTTCATCGATGCCGCGATTGCCGCGGGTGCGGTGGCAATCGTCGCGCGTCCGGAGGCAAAGGTCGTTGGCGCATTGCATATCGCCGATGCAGAACCACGCCGGGCCTTTGCGCAACTGGCCGCCAACTATTTCCGTCCCTTTCCCGGGCAGATTGCAGCGGTCACGGGCACAAATGGCAAGACATCGACCGCTGAGCTCACCCGGCAGCTGTGGCGCATGGCGGGGCACAATGCGGCGTCGATCGGTACATTGGGTATCACAACGGCGTCGGACCAAACAACGACGGGCCTGACAACGCCCGATATTGTGACCTTCCTTGCGAACATGTCCGGTCTGGCGCGTGAAGGCATAAGCCACGCGATATTTGAAGCGTCCAGCCACGGCCTGTCGCAATATCGCAGCGAAGGGGTGCGGGTTTCGGTAGCCGCATTCACGAATTTGAGCCGCGATCACCTGGATTATCACGGCACGATGGAAAGCTATTTCGAGGCGAAGATGCGTTTGTTCGATGAGGTCGTCGATGAAAATGGCTGCGCTGTGATTTGGGCCGACGATGTCTGGTCGGATCAAGTCATTGCACGGGCGCGCAAACGCGAACTGCGGATGATTACCGTGGGTGAAAAGGGCAAGGGTGTGCAATTGCTCTCGCGCGAAGCCACGCAGTTGGGCCAAACGCTTGAGCTGCGAATTCAGGGCGACGTGTACAAAGTGAAACTGCCGCTGATCGGAGCCTATCAAGCCGCCAACGCGCTTGTCGCCGCCGGCGTTGTGATGGCGAGTGGCGGTGACGTGGAAAGCCTGCTGTCGCATCTCGCGCGGTTGCAGCCCGTCCGTGGCCGACTGGAGCGCGCCGTCATCACCAAAAGCGGCGCGCCCGTCTATGTCGATTATGCGCATACGCCCGATGGCTTGCGCGCGGCAATCGCGGCATTGCGTCCGCATACAAAGGGCAAGCTGATCACGGTCTTTGGCGCAGGTGGTGACCGCGATACGGGCAAGCGTCCGGAAATGGGCGCGGTTGCGGTTGCCGATTCCGACGTCGTGATCGTAACCGACGATAATCCACGAAGCGAAGATCCATCACTTATTCGCGCAGACATCATGGCTGGCGCGTCCGGGGCACATGAAATTGGCGACCGGCGCTATGCCATTGCCTTTGCCATCGAACATGCCGAGCCCGATGATATCGTCCTGATCGCGGGCAAGGGGCACGAACAAGGGCAGATCATCATGGGCCGCGTTTTGCCGTTTGACGATGTCGAAGTGGCGCGGGAATGTGCAGCATGACGCCCTTATGGACTTTTGAAGAATTGCTGGCTGCGACCGGCGGGACGGCTGCCGGACATTTTGACGTCCATGGCGTTGCGTTCGATTCCCGCGAAATCGGCGCGGGGGACTTGTTCTTTGCGCTCAAGGGTGCCGAAACCGACGGGCATAGGTTCATCGAAACAGCATTTGCCAATGGCGCCGCCGGCGCGATTGTGTCGCAGCCCGTGCCTTTCCCGCATATTCTGGTCAGCGACACGATGCAGGCGCTTGAGGCACTTGGCCATGCGTCACGCGCAAGGACCAAGGCCAAGATTATCGGCGTAACGGGTTCTGCGGGTAAAACGGGAACGAAAGAGGCGCTTTATGCTGCGCTGGACCGCTATTCACGCGGGCGTGCGCACCGGTCGGTCAAAAGCTATAACAATCATGTCGGCGTCCCGCTGAGCCTTGCGCGCATGCCTGCTGACTGCGATTTCGGCGTTTTTGAAATGGGCATGAACCATGCCGGTGAAATGCGGGCGCTCAGCAAAATTGTGCGTCCCGACGTCGCGATTATCACCACCATTGCCCCGGCGCATATCGAATTTTTCAAGGATGAGGGCGCCATTGCAGATGCCAAGGCGGAGATATTTGAAGGATTGGCCGACGGTGGCACGGCCATCCTGCCCGCCGATAGTCCGCATTAT
Source organism: Sphingomonadales bacterium 39-57-19 (assembly GCA_002282385.1). Lineage (GTDB taxonomy): Bacteria > Pseudomonadota > Alphaproteobacteria > Sphingomonadales > Sphingomonadaceae > Sphingorhabdus_B. Next base: position 10,847 of record NCJG01000001.1, read on the forward strand.
GCGCGGCTTCGTGCGGCGGCGGAAAAATATGCCGGCAACCTCATCTCCTTTGGCTTTAGCGCGGATGCCGATGTCCGCGTGGTCGACCATATGCCTGCAGAGGGCGGCACGCTGATCACCGCCAAAGTGCGCGACAATATGCTGTCCTTCACGTTGTCGCAGCCCGGAGAGCATTGGATTGGCAATAGCATGGCGGTCTTGGCAGCGGTTTCCGCAGCAGGCGGCGATCTGGCTTCGGCAGGTCTTGCTATGGCGGAAATGGGCGGCCTTGCCGGGCGCGGCGCGCGCCATGTTATTCGCATTGGTGATGGCACTGGCGTTCTTATTGACGAAAGCTACAACGCCAACCCCGCATCGATGCTGGCGACGATTGGCCAATTGGGACAAGCATCCGGCGGCCGCCGGATTGCCGTTTTGGGTTCGATGAAAGAACTTGGGGAAAAAAGTGCGCAATATCACAGCGCACTCGCCGCACCCTTGGCCGCCGCAAAGGTGGATTTTGCATTGCTCGTCGGTCAAGAGATGGAAATTCTCGCCGAAGAGTTGAAGGCAGGGGTTGAGGGACCAACCAATTTCGCGCATTGCGCGACCGCGCAGGAGGCATTGGCCCTTCTGCAAAATTATCTTTGCGCATCAGACACGATATTGGTCAAAGGTTCCAACAGTATGGGACTTTCCTCCATTGTCAGCGCGCTGACGGGTGGGAAAAACTAATGCTATATATATTGGCCGAATATCTTGGTTTCCCGGGTATTTTGAACCTTATCCGTTATCTCAGTTTCCGTTCGGGCGCAGCCGTTGCCACCGCGCTTGTCATCGGTCTGCTCATCGGTCCGCGCTTCATCAGCATGCTGCGTGTCCGTCAGGGCAAGGGGCAGCCCATTCGCAGCGACGGCCCGCAATCCCACCTCGCCAAAGTCGGCACGCCGACTATGGGCGGCTTGATGATATTGGTGTCGGTCGGTATCTCGATGCTGCTGTGGATGGACCTGACCAATGTGTATGTTTGGGCGTGTCTGCTGGTGACCGCAGGCTTTGGTACCGTCGGGTTCCTCGACGATTATGACAAGGTCAAAAAGCGCAGTCACAAGGGCGTTTCAGGCAGGGTCCGGTTGCTTATGGAGTTTGCGATTGCGGGCGTTGCGGTTTCGCTGATTGTCTCGCAATCGGGTGGCATGTTGTATTTGCCCTTCGTCAATGGCCCCGTTGTTGATCTGGGTTGGTGGTATGTGCCCTTTGGCGCATTTGTTATCGTGTCCTTTGGCAATGCGGTGAACCTGACCGATGGCCTTGACGGCTTGGCCACTATGCCCGTGATTATCGCGTCAGTCGCGTTCATGATTATCGTCTACATGGTGGGTAACGCCAAATATGCGGCCTATTTGGGCATTCCTTTTTACTTGGGCGCTGGCGATCTTGCGATGTTGTGCGGCGCAATTGTTGGCGCTGGTTTGGCGTTCCTGTGGTTCAACGCGCCGCCTGCTGCGGTGTTCATGGGCGATACCGGCAGCCTTGCCCTGGGAGGCACATTGGGCGCCATCGCCGTTGTCGCGCATCATGAATTCGTGCTCGCCATCATCGGCGGACTTTTCGTGATCGAGGCGCTGTCGGTTATCATTCAGGTGTTCTGGTTCAAACGCACCGGAAAGCGTATCTTTCGTATGGCACCCATCCACCATCATTTTGAACAGCTTGGCTGGTCGGAACCAACCGTTGTTATCCGTTTTTGGATTGTCGCTTTCGTACTCGCGCTTGCAGGTCTATCGACCCTCAAGCTCAGATGATTACGACACCCGCCTTCAAAGACCGTAAGTTTGCGATACTGGGGCTTGCGCGCTCCGGCCTTGCAGCTGCGCGGTCGCTTGTTGCGGGCGGGGCCGAAATCCTTGCATGGGATAATGACGAAGGCGCGCGCGCCAAAATTGCCGATATCGCAAATATTGGCGATCTGTTGCTGGCGGACCTTTCGGGCTATGAAGCGATTGTTGTATCGCCCGGCGTGCCCATCAACCGCCATCCCATAGCGGACAAGGCGAAGGCCGAAGGGCTGCCGTTAATCGGCGATATTGAATTATTCGCAATGGCGCGGCCAAGCCTGCCGCCGCACCATGTTGTCGGCATTACCGGCACCAATGGGAAATCGACCACGACGGCCTTGGTCCACCATCTGTTGAGTAGCGCTGGGCTGCCCGTTCGCATGGGCGGAAACATTGGCTTGCCAATTTTGTCGCAGACGCCGTTACCAGCAGGCGGCGTATATGTGTTGGAGCTTTCCAGCTACCAGATTGACATTACCCACTCTCTGTCGTGCGATGCGGCGGCGTTGATCAACCTGTCGCCCGATCATTTGGATCGCTATGATGGGTATGCAGGCTATGTCGCGTCAAAGGCGCGGCTGTTTGACATGCAGACCGGAAACACGCATTCCGTCTTTGGCAAAGGCGACGCTGATACCGAGCAGGTATATCGCGATGTGCTGGCGCGGCGTGGCGCCGAATTGGTCCATCTGGCAGACCCGGCGTTGGTCGCGGGGCAGACGGATTGGCCGTCGTTGCAAGGCCCCCATAATCTGCAGAATATTGCTGTCGCTATTGCGATCGTGGAATCGCTCGGGCTGACGGAGGCGCAATGGCGTCCGGCAATGGCGACATTTCAGGGCCTTGCGCACCGGATGGAGGTCGTTGCCGAACGCAATGGCGTCTTGTTCGTCAATGACAGCAAAGCCACCAATGCAGCATCAACCGCACCCGCGCTCGCGGCCTATCCACGCGTGCACTGGATCGTCGGTGGCCTGCCGAAATCCGATAATCTGGATGAGTGTATTCCCAATTTTGGCCATGTCGTCAAAGCGTATACCATTGGTGAGGCCGGACCATTGTTTCACGAGCTGCTGTCACCGCATATGCCGGTCGAGCGCAGCGAAATGATGGGCACTGCGGTCTGTTCCGCTGCAGCCCAAGCCGAACCAGGCGATGTTATCATGCTGTCGCCCGCCTGCGCGTCGTTCGACCAGTTCAAAGATTTTGAGGCGCGCGGTGATGCGTTCCGCGCGATTGTTGAGGCACTATGAACGGCGAACGTAAAGAAGTTCCGTGGGTACTGGCTGCAAAGACCGGCAAAATCGGTTTTGCGAACCGGCTTGGCCGCGGCGACCGATCGCCGCTTGGCGTGTGGTTCTGGGAACTCGACCGCGTTTTGTTGTCCTTGATGATGGTGTTGATCGCGATAGGGTTGTTGGCGGTTGCCGCGGGCTCGCCTGCGGGTGCGCAGCGTCTGTCGTCGTCCACAACGCAATTGTCATCTTTGCACTTCTTTTACCGGCAATTGATGGCGGTGATGGTCGGGGTGCCGGTGATGCTTCTCGTATCTATGTATCCGCGCGAACAGGCGCGCCGCTTTGCGATCTTTGGCTTTTGCATATTCTTTGTGCTGCTGGCGCTTGTGCCGATCATTGGCCGCGAAGTGAACGGGTCACAACGCTGGATTGGTGCGGGTTTTGCGGGGCTTCAGCCTTCCGAATTTCTGAAACCCTTTTACGCCGTCGCAATGGCATGGATTATCAGCTGGCGTCTGAAAGACCCATCCTTGCCGGTGCTGGTCTTAAGCAGCATCATGACGGGTTTCGTCTGCTTCCTCTTGTTGTTGCAGCCTGACCTTGGCCAGTCCATCTTGTTCATGGGCACATGGTTTGCGTTGATGATGGTCTCCGGCGTCCCGGCATCACGGCTTTGGGGGTTAATCATCAGCGGCGTGGTGTTTATCGTGCTGGCCTATAATTTCTATCCGGTCGCAACGCAGCGCATCGATGCATGGATTTTCGGAACCGAAGGGCTGACGCATGACAAAATGGCGATGGCAACATTGACCAACGGTGGCTTCTTTGGTCTTGGCCCCGGCCTTGGCATCAAGAAATATTCGCTGCCTGAAGGGCATACCGATTATATCTTCTCCGTCATTGGTGAAGAATTCGGTCTGTTGGCGTGCATGGTTATCGCGATTTTGTATTTCGCCATATTGGTCCGCATCATCATTCGCCTTCTTGACGAAAAGGACCAGTTTGTCGTTCTGGCCGTGACCGGGCTTGGCGCGCAATTTTGCGGTCAGGCGATGATCAACATGGCCGTGAACCTTGGCGTGTTTCCGTCAAAGGGCATGACCCTGCCATTTATCAGTTACGGTGGATCGTCCATTTTGGCGCTGTCGGTGACCTGCGGTCTCATCCTCGCGCTGACGAAGCGAAACCCATATCTTGACCGGTCGCTGTATATGGTGAAGGGATAGCGGCCATGACGATTTCTCGGCATTATGTGTTGGCCGCTGGCGGGACAGGGGGGCATCTTATCCCTGCGTTCGCGCTGGGTCAGGAGCTTCTGAATAGAGGCCACCATGTTGCCTTGATAACCGACGCGCGCGGTGCGAAAATTCCGGGCTGCCCCGAAAAGATCGCGACGCATATTTTGCCCGCAGGCCGTATCACCAAAAGCCCGCGCAGCTGGCTGCCCGGCATTCGGGCTATCGCGGAAGGTCGCACGATGGCGCGGCGCTTTTACGCCAGCTTTGACCCAACGGCCGTTGTCGGCTTTGGCGGATATCCGGCATTCCCGGCCTTGTTGGGCGCATTTGCCGAAAAAATTCCGACGATCATTCATGAACAAAATGCCGTGCTCGGCCGTGTGAACCGATTCACCGCGCGGCAGGTGAACGCTATTGCGACGGCCTATCCCGACGTGCTGCGCCTGTCGGCGCGTTATGCCAGCAAGGTGCATCTGGTTGGAAATCCGATACGCGAAGACGTCTTCGCGCTGCGTGATGAGCCCTATCCCCCGCTTTTGGCCGACGGCATTTTTCGCGTGCTGGTGACGGGGGGGAGCCAAGGCGCGACCATATTGTCCGACATTGTCCCCGATGGCCTTGCCCGCCTGCCGCTTAATTTGCGCCGCCGTCTTCAGGTTACGCAGCAGTGCCGCGAAGAAGATATTGAGACGGTCCGTCAGGCATATGCCGCACATGACATTCCGGCGGAGCTTGCAACCTATCTGCCCGACTTGCCCGAACGTTTGGGCTGGGCACATATGGTCATCGGACGTGCGGGTGCATCAACCGTGTCCGAACTGACCTGCGCCGGACGTCCAGCGATTTTGGTGCCACTGCCAAGTGCGACCGATGATCACCAAAGCTATAACGTCAAAGAGATGGTCGCAGCCGGCGGCGCGCGTGCAATTGCGCAGTCAGCCTTCACCGCGGTTGAACTCGCCAAGCAAATAGAGAAAATTGCACTTGAACCCGGCGCGCTCGAAAATGCGGCAAAGGCGGCCAAAAGCTGCGGCCGTCCTAACGCCGTTGCCGATCTGGCTGACCTTGTGGAATCCTTTGGCCGCGCGCCAATCATGCACGGTCTGACCACAAAGCCCGACACATCGGCATCCTTTGGTGCCGCACCCGCACTCGCACGAAAGAGCATATAATGAAGGGCGTCCCAACGGATATTGGCATCGTCCACTTTGTCGGCATTGGCGGCATCGGGATGTCGGGCATTGCCGAGGTCATGCACAATCTTGGCTATCAGGTGCAGGGCAGCGACATCGCCGACAGCTATGTTGTCGATGGCCTGCGCAAGCGCGGGATCAAGGTGATGATCGGACATAGCGCGGACAACCTTGGCGATGCGGCTGTTGTGGTGACGTCCACTGCGGTCAAGAAAGGCAATCCCGAACGCGATGCTGCGCTTGAACGCCGCATTCCATTGGTGCGCCGCGCAGAAATGCTGGCCGAGCTGATGCGGTTGAAGAACACCGTTGCCGTGGCAGGGACGCATGGCAAGACGACGACGACGTCCATGATTGCCGCGATGCTCGACCATGGCGGCATTGACCCCACCGTGATTAATGGCGGCATCATCAACAGCTATGGTTCAAACGCGCGTCTGGGTGCGAGTGACTGGATGGTTGTTGAGGCCGACGAAAGCGACGGCAGCTTCCTGCGCCTCGACGGGACGCTGGCGGTTGTCACCAACATCGATCCAGAGCATCTCGACCATTATGGCGATTTCGATGCCATCAAGCGCGCCTTTGTCGAATTTGTCGAAAATGTGCCTTTTTATGGCGCGGCAATCATGTGCCTTGACCATCCAGAGGTGCAGGCGATTTTGCCCAAGATCCGCGATCGCCGGATTATCACTTATGGTTTTTCGGCGCAGGCCGACATTCGCGGCGAAAATGTAACACCGTTCCCCGGTGGCAATCGCTTCGATGTCGTTGTCCGCGCGCGCGACGGATCGCAACGCACAATAGAAGGCGTCGTTTTGCCAATGCCCGGACGGCATAATGTGCAAAATGCTTTGTCTGCCATCGCGGTCGGCCTTGAAATGGGCATGAGCGATGAAGCGGTCGCGCACGGCTTTGACAAATTCGGCGGCGTCAAACGGCGCTTTACCAAGGTTGGCGAAGTCGATGGCGTGACCATAATCGACGATTATGGCCATCACCCCGTTGAAATCCGCGCGGTGCTCTCTGCAGCACGCGAAGGCGCACAGGGCCGCGTGATTGCCGTGGCACAGCCGCATCGCTTCACCCGCCTGCGCGACCATATGGATGATTTCCAACAGGCGTTTAACGACGCCGATATGGTTTTCATTTCCCCCGTCTACGCCGCAGGCGAAGCGCCCATTGATGGCGTCGATTCCGAAGCGCTTGTGAATGGCATAAAGGCGCGCGGGCACCGTTCGGCGGCGACCATCGCGGATGCGGACGCGCTTGCAGTGAAGCTTGCAGAAACGGTGCAGGAAAATGACATGGTTGTCTGCCTTGGCGCGGGCGACATCACCAAATGGGCAGCGGGACTTGCGGACGCCATTAAGGCAGCCCGTGCATGAGCGTGAACATCCTTCCAAAGGTTGAAGGCAAGTTAACGCCTGACGCGCCGCTTGCGCCATTGGTGTGGTTCAAATCGGGCGGCAGCGCGGAATATCTTTTCGAACCCAAAGACATTCACGACCTGCAAGAATTTCTGCGTCAGCTTGATCCAACTGTACCCGTCATGGCGCTTGGCCTTGGCTCCAACCTGATTGTGCGTGATGGCGGCGTTAGGGGCGTTGTCGTTCGCCTTGGCAAAGCCTTTGCCAAAGTGACATCCATTGACGCAGTCACGCTGAATTGCGGGGCAGGGGCCTCGGGCATATTGGTATCGTCAACCGCGCGCGACAATCGCATTTCGGGGCTTGAATTTCTGCGGTCTATTCCCGGCACCGTCGGCGGCTTTGTGCGCATGAACGGCGGGGCTTATGGCGGTGAGGTCAAGGATATATTGGTCGATTGCGATGTCGTGATGCGCGATGGCGCGCTTGCGACCTTGTCGGTTAAAGAACTGCATTACAGCTATCGCCATTCACAGCTTCCCGATGGGGCAATTGTCGTCGGTGCGCGCTTTCGGGGTGTGCCGGGCGCCGCAGACGCCATTCAGGCCGAGATGGACCGGATCAGCGCCGCGCGCGAAGCATCGCAGCCGCTGCGTTCAAAAACGGGTGGATCGACCTTCAAAAATCCGGACGGACATAAAGCATGGCAGTTGGTTGACGAAGCGGGATGCCGCGGACTGCAAATCGGCGGCGCGCAGGTTTCGGAAAAGCATACCAACTTTTTGATTAACACAGGCGATGCGACAAGCGCCGAGATTGAGGCGTTGGGCGATGAAGTTCGCCAGCGTGTAAAGGCGAAGTCAGGCATTGACCTGCATTGGGAAATACAACGCGTGGGTGAAACAAAATGAGTGAGCAAATCCACGTAGCGGTATTGATGGGTGGCTGGTCAAATGAACGGCCAGTGTCGCTGATGAGCGGCAATGGCGTCGCCGATGCGCTTGAGAAAGTGGGCTATAAGGTCAGCCGTGTCGACATGGACCGCAATGTTGCGCAGGTTTTGGCCGCGCTTCGCCCCGATGTTGTGTTTAACGCGCTGCACGGCGTTCCGGGCGAAGATGGGTCGGTGCAGGGCATGCTCGACCTGATGGGCATTAAATATACCCATAGCGGCATGGTGACGTCGGTGATTGCCATCGACAAGGAATTGACCAAGCAGCGGCTGGTGCCCGCCGGCATTCCGATGCCAAAGGGTACGATGGTGGATAGCGAAAGCCTGTTTGCCGCCGACCCATTGCCGCGGCCTTATGTCCTAAAACCCGTCAATGAAGGCAGCTCGGTTGGCGTGGCGATTGTCACCGAAAACAGCAATTACGGAAACCCGATTGCGCGCGATGCCAAGGGGCCTTGGCAGGAATTTGAAACTTTGCTGGCCGAACCTTTTATCAAGGGCCGCGAACTGACGGTGGCGGTTCTGGGTAATAAGGCGCTGTGCGTTACCGAATTGAAGCCAAAGAGCGGATTTTACGATTTTGACGCCAAATATACGGACGGCCTGACCGAGCATATTTGCCCGGCTGAAATCCCCGATGATATTGCGCAATATATGTTGGATGTCGCATTGGATGCGCACCGGTTGCTGGGCTGCAAAGGGGCATCACGCACCGATTTCCGTTGGGACGATGAATTGGGCAAAAATGGTGTGTTCGTGCTGGAAACCAACACGCAGCCTGGCATGACGCCGTTGAGCCTCGTGCCCGAACAGGCGCGGCACGTTGGCATCAGCTATGAACAATTGGTCGACATGATCGTGAAAGAGGCGTTGGCATAATGGCGGCCGCTGCACGAAAACCTGCTGCAAAGCGCAAGACTGCGTCACCGAACCCGCGTAAGAAAGTGCTGCAAATATCCTGGGTTGACCGGATCATGCGGGTCCTGCCGATTTCGGAAGAAGATGTGCAGCGCGCGCTCACATGGATTTTTGTAACCGCGCTTGCGGTGCTGCTATTTGCCATTGCCCAATATGCCGGCGTCACCGCCGCGGCGTATCAGCAATATGCATCGCTCGCTGCAAAGGCCGGCTTTCAGGTGCAGCGCGTTGAAGTCACCGGTATGGAGCGCGTGGATCAGGTTCGGGTCTATCAACTTGTCCTTGCCGAAAAAGACCGCGCGATGCCGTTGGTCGACATCGACAAGGTCCGCGCAGACTTGCTGAAATATGGCTGGATCAAAGACGCCCGCGTGGCGCGCCGTTTGCCCGATACGCTTGCGGTGGAAATCGTCGAACGCAAGCCAGCTGCGATTTGGCAACGCAACGGCAAATATTCGCTGATCGATGCCAACGGGATTGTCCTGCAAAATATTGCGGCGGGCGAAGGTGGTGATTTGCCGACATTGAACGGCATTGACGCGAACCGCCATGCTGTCGCGCTTAACACCCTGCTCGACAATGCCTCCGCACTTAAGGCGCAGGTCATTGGCGCAACATGGGTGGGCAACCGCCGTTGGGATTTACAGTTCCAGAGCGGGGAAACGCTGGCCTTGCCAGAGGGTGAAAAGGCAGCGGCCGAAGCGTTGCTCAATTTTGCGCGGATGGATGGTATCCACCGGCTGCTTGGCCGCGACCTGATCCATTTCGACTTGCGCGACCCGGAACGTGCATATTTCCGCAAGGCACCCAAAGTCGAACCAGTTAAAGTAGAGAGCGACGAGATAACGTCGACCACCAGCGGAAGAGAAGTATGAAAGCTGCACGCGTTGAAAAACTGATTTCGGCCATTGATATTGGCTCTTCAAAAGTTTCGGCACTCATTGCCGGGGTGACCGACAGCGGCGAACTGTTGGTGCTGGGTACCGGCCAACGCGAGAGCAGGGGCGTTACGCGCGGCTGTATTGCGGATGTCGAACAAGCTGAATTGTCCGTGCGCCATGCCGTTGAACAGGCCGAGCGGATTGCCGGGCTGAACATCGACCGCGTGTGGGTGGGCATGTCCGCCGGCGGGCTCGATAGCTTGCTTGCGCCCGTTGAAATTGAACTGGGTGGTGATCGCATCACGCAGGAAGATGTCGACGAATTGCTTCAGGCTGGACGTGCGAACATTCAGACCGGCGGCAAAATTGCGCTTCATATACAGCCGACTTTATACTCGCTGGATGGTGTTGGCGGTGTTGCGAACCCGCTTGGATTGCATGCCGACCGCCTTGGCGTCGATGTCCATGTCGTTCTGGCGGACCAGTCGCCTGTCCGGAACATGGATATGACGGTGCGCGCGGCGCATCTTGATGTTGAGTCGCTCGTCGTTGGCCCGGTGGCCACTGGCCTTGCGTGCTTGACGGCGGAAGAACGTGAGCTTGGTGTCGCCCTTGTCGAATTTGGCGCGGCGGTAACGAATGTGTCGGTCTTCATCGGCGGCATGCTCGTTGGACTTGAAACCATTCAAAAGGGCGCGTCTGATATTACCGACGACATCGCATCGGCTTTTGGCATTCGCAGGGCACAGGCCGAACGGCTGAAATGCTTCCACGGATCTGCCTTAACCAGCCCGCGTGATCACCAAGAAGTGCTCGACATTGGCCCCGATGAAAATGGCGTTGAAGCGGGCGCTAACGCACCGCGCATCACCAAGGCCCAGTTGAACGCCGTGGTTTGCCAGCGTGTGGATTCCATCGTCACCGAAATTGCACAAGCGCTTAAAACCTTGGGTTTCTCGGGTCCTTCTGGGCATCAGGTGGTGTTGACCGGCGGCGGCGCTGAACTGAAGGGCGCAGCGGAACATATGCAAGGCGCGCTGGGCCGCACGGTCCGCATTGGCCGTCCATCTGGCCTCGCCAGCATTCCCGAGGCACATTCGGGACCGGCATTCTCAACGCTCGTCGGATTGATTCATTACGCCGCATCGGAACGTGTTGACCTGAAATCAGGTTATGATTTGCGTGTCGAACAGATGGCCGGGACGATGCCGGGGTTAATCGAACGTATAAAACGCGCTGTACGAGAGAATTTCTGACAGAAACCTGTGCAAAAACGTGAATTTTTAAGTGTGCACCTTATCCTTTTGTGTCAAAAGCGTGAAAATTTCGAACAAGCCACAGAGGCTAGGGGGATAAAGTTATGAGCATCAATATCGGTCCACCAATGGTTGACGAGTTGAAGCCAAAAATTGCAGTTATTGGTGTTGGTGGCGCAGGCGGTAACGCCGTGGCCAACATGATCAGCGCAAAGGTAGAAGGCGTCGACTTCGTCGTTGCCAACACCGACGCACAGGCGCTGAACGCGTCTCCTGCTGAATATCGCATTCAGCTTGGACCTGAAATCACGCAGGGTCTTGGCGCAGGTTCACGCCCCGAGGTTGGCCGTGCGGCTGCTGAAGAAACGCTTGAGCAAGTGAAAGTGGCGCTTACCGGTTGCCACATGTGCTTTATCGCGGCTGGTATGGGCGGCGGCACCGGAACGGGCGCTGCGCCTGTTATCGCCAAGGTTGCGCGCGAAATGAATATTTTGACGGTTGGTGTCGTAACCAAGCCGTTCATGTTCGAAGGTTCGCGCCGTATGCGGTCCGCAGAATCGGGTATCATCGAACTGCAGCAGCATGTTGATACGCTGATCGTTATTCCAAACCAGAATCTGTTCCTGGTCGCCAACCCGAACACAACATTTAAGGAAGCGTTCCAGCTTGCTGACGAAGTGTTGCAGCAGGGCGTTCGTGGCATCACGGACCTGATGGTTATGCCCGGCCTCATCAACCTCGACTTTGCCGACGTCCGTTCGGTCATGCACGAAATGGGCAAGGCAATGATGGGCACTGGCGAAGCCGAAGGCGACGGCCGCGCGCTCGAAGCTGCGGAAAAAGCCATTGCCAACCCGTTGCTCGACGGCGTGTCGATGCAGGGCGCAAAGGGCGTCATCGTATCGATCACCGGTGGCGAAGATATGCGCCTGATGGAAGTTGACGAAGCGGCCAACCATATTCGTGAACTGGTTGATCCCGACGCGAACATCATCTGGGGTTCGGCGTTCAATGAAAATCTGAACGGCAAGATCCGCGTTTCGGTTGTCGCAACAGGCATCGATAACGAAGGCTTGAGCGCGACACCGGCGGCACAAAGAACGCCATTCTCGTTCAGCCGCCCTGCGCCTGCGCCAGAGCCTGTCGTTGAAGTTGCACCTGCTGCGACATCTTTGTTTGAAAACACAGCCGATACAGCAGCCGTGGAAGAAACTGCCGCCGCTGAATTCGAAAATGACGCAGACGATGACAGCTTGGAACTGGGTAGCGACTTTGTTGCAATCGAAGAAGATGAAGCTGAAGACGTTGCGCCAACGCAATATGCAGACAATAATGACAGCCCACGGGATTCCTGGGCGAATGCCGACGCACTTGACCTCGATACGCCTGCGACCGAAGGCTATCCGTCTGCGCAGCCAGTCGATGTGACTGAGCCACCAGAACGCGCTGCACCGCGCATTCCAACAGGCGGCACATTGTTTGAACGCATGTCCAACCTGTCACGTGGCCTTACCCGTTCGGAAGACGACGCGGAAAAGCGCAATGAAGGCGGCAATGGCACAGGCTTCCCAAGCTTTCTTGACCGTCAGAACAACTCATAAGACGCGCGGCAAGCGCACCGTCATCTTGTCGTTTCTATGCAACCGTTTGTCGGACCAAGGCGTGAATGCGCTTTGTGTTCGACAGCCGGCAGCTACATAGAAAAACATGGATGTGACAATATTACGTAGCTTTGGATTCTTTAGCGCGCTGGTTTTTTCGGCGGGCGGCTTATCGTCTGCTGTGCATGCACAGGCGGTGGATGAAAGCGCGCTGGAGGCGCTTGACCAGCAAACGCCTGCGGTCGTGCCAAATATTGTCGAACCCGCTGGCGCGGTGGAGCTGCGTGACGCGATGCGGCGCATTTCTTTTAGCCCAAGCGATGCAGATGCCTTGGCCGATGCCGGCAATGCCTCTTTGCTGTTGGGTGATGCCAATGCCGCGCTCAATTTCTTCACGCGCGCCAATGCGATACGCCCCAATAACAGCCGGATCGTGTCCGGCCTGGCCATAGCAACGGTGCGCACAGAAAACCCGTTTGAGGCGTTACGCCTTTTTGATGATGCCGTCCGGTTGGGCGCGAGCGAACGTTCGATTGCCGCCGACCGCGCGCTGGCGTTTGATTTGCTGGGCAATTTTGGACGTGCGCAGCAGGACTATCAACTGGCGCGGACCGTGGCATCATCTGATGACATCATCATTCGTCAGGCCGTGTCTCTCTCGCTTGCGGGGCAAAAGGAACAGGCCGACGCTATGCTCCTGCCGCTTTTGCAGCGCAACAGTCCGCCGGCATGGCGCGCCCGGGCTTTTATGTTGGCTGCGCGTGGTGACTTGCGTGAATCCAACAAGGTTGCGCAGGGCTTCATGGATGCACCATCGGCGCAAAAGATGGAGCGGTTCTTCCGCCTGATGCCAAATTTAACCGGCGCGCAGCAGGCGGCCGCCATTCATTTGGGGCATTTTCCAACCAGCCAATCGGTCGGGCGTGACAGCGAACAGGTTCGCCGTGTCGCCGCAATCGCGCAGCAACCTGCCGTCGGCCCCGCCCAAAACCGCCTCATTCCATCAGGCGCGCCGCTTGGAACAAAGCCGACAGCAGCGCGCGATGCGAAAAGTGAAGCAAAGCCACAGAGCAAGCCGGACCGAAAAACGCAGGAACGTGTGGAAGTTCAGGCCGCGGTTGCAACAACGCCCCGTCCTGATCCGGTTTTTGCAAAGGTTGATCTGGCAGCAACGGTCGCGGGGACGACGCCAACCGCGCAAGAACCGGTGTCGCTTGCGTCCGTAACGCCCCCGCAACCCGCTCCCACTAAAATCATCGCGGTACCAACAGCTGTGCCTGCTTCCACTGCTTCGGCGGGCTTTAGTCTGGATGCCATTGTCGGCGCCATCGAAATTCCGGAGAGTGAGCAACGGCCGTCGGAAATCCCGGTCGATTTGAAAAAGCTTAAACCCGTGACGCCCAAGGCAGCGGCAGACGCCAGCAAAGCCGCCAAAATTGACCCGAAGGCTGCCGCCAAAGCCAAGTTAGAGGCTGCAAATCCAGCGCGCATCTGGGTGCAAATCGCAACGGGCGAAGCCAGTGGGCTTGGTTTCGACTATCGCAAATTGACGAAGAACAACCCCGTATTGTTCAAGGCGCAGAAACCATGGACATCTCCATGGGGCAAGACCGCGCGACTGCTCGTTGGCCCGTTCCCGGATGCAAAGGCCGCCAAAAAGTGGGAAGGCGACTTCAAGAAAGCGGGCGGCGACGCATTTATGTGGAAAAGCGAGATTGGCGTTCCAGTGAATGCCTTAAAGGTAAAATAGGCTTCCTGTCGCGGCGGCTTGGTTGCATAAGCGCCATATGTCGCAACTGGCTTCCTACGCATCACTTCCCGGCCACAGCCGCGGCCGATTTCATCCAGAGCCCGACCGCGACATTCGCGGCCCGCGTGATATATTCCAGCGTGACCGTGATCGCATCATTCACTCGATTGCGTTCCGGCGGCTTCGCCACAAAACGCAGGTGTTCATCTCGCCCGACGGCGACCATTATCGTGTGCGCCTGACGCACAGCCTTGAAGTTGCGCAAATTGGCCGCACGATTGCCCGCGCGCTTGGCCTGAATGAAGACCTGACCGAGGCATTATGTCTGGCGCACGATATCGGGCATCCGCCCTTTGGCCATGCCGGCGAAGACGCGCTGGAGGCGACGATGAAGCCCTTTGGCGGGTTTGACCATAATGCGCAGACGTTGCGCACGCTGACGCAGCTGGAATCGCCTTATCCGTCATGGCCGGGCCTGAACCTCAGCTGGGAATTGCTGGAGGGGCTGGCCAAGCATAATGGCCCCGTTGCCCGTCCGGGCTGGGCATTGTCCGACGTCAACGCGCAGTTCGACCTGAGCCTGACCGACTGGCCATCGCTTGAGGCGCAGATTGCGGCGATCAGCGACGATATCGCTTATGATAATCATGACATTGATGATGGCATCAGGGCCGGGTTGCTGGACATCGACCAGCTGCTGGATCTGCCTTTTGTGGCAGAGCGTTGGGAAGCGATTTTGCGCCGCTATCCGGGCGTGCCGCAGCGCCGCCTGATCGGTGAGCTGACGCGCCAGCAGATTGGCGTGATGGTGAATGATGTGATTGAATCAACACGCGCCAGAATAACCGAAGCAGGCATAAAAACCGCTGACGATGTGCGCAATGCGGGTATCATGATCGGAGGGTTTTCCGCCGAAATGGCGACGCGCGAAAGGCAGCTTAAATCATTCATGTATGAAAAGCTGTACCACCATCCAACGCAATTAGCGGCAGCGGAAGAGGCAACCAAAATTGTGCGTGAGCTGTTTGCCGCCTATCGCGACGATCCTGCATTATTGCCGGATGAATGGCGCGATAGTCTTCCCAGCGAAGAACCGCAGCGCAGCCGCCATATCGGGGATTTTCTTGCGGGCATGACCGACCGCTACGCAACCGATCGGCATCGCGAAATTTGTGGAACCATCGCATGAGCCGCAAGATAGTCATCGCGGGCGGTTCAGGCCTTGTAGGCAAACAGGCGGCGGAGATGTTGGCGCGCGCCGGGTTTGCGGTCCACCTCGTGTCGCGCCGACCGTCGCACGCATTGGCCCCGGATATAGAGGAGCATGTCGCGCCAACCGCCGACTGGCCAGCGATTGTGGCAAGCATAAAGCCTGACGTCGCCATTTCCGGTTTGGGAACGACGATACGCACAGCCGGATCGCGCGATGCCTTCAGGGCGGTTGACCATGATCTGGTGCTCGCCTTTGCACAGGCAAGCCATGCTGCCGGTGCGCAGCATTTCATTACGATATCGTCGGTCGGGGCGATGCCCGCGAGCAGCAGTTTCTATTTGCGAACGAAAGCGGACATGGAGCAGGGGCTGCGTAACATCGGTTTCCAACGCCTTGATATCATGCGGCCCAGTCTGTTGACGGGTGGGCAGCGTGATGACCGCCGTCCGGGCGAGGCATTGGGGATATTGCTGTCGCCATTTGTGGACATTTTGATGTTTGGACCGATGCGGAAATTTGCGTCCACGTCGTCGGGCAAGGTCGCAAAGGCCATCGCCAACTTGGCAAAATCGGGCGACGATGGCGTGTTTATCCACGAAAATGAATCGATAAACGCGCTGGCTGGTTGACTCTCCAAGGCGGTAAGGCCAATGCGGATTCGTCGCTGACGAAGCGGGAGAGCGTCCCTTTAAGGGGCCGCCGAAGGAGCAACCGCCCCGGAATCTCTCAGGCAAAAGGACCGCTTCGGCTTTTGCGACACTCTGGAAAGCGCATGTTTTTGCCATTTGCAACGACATGCCACCGAAGGTGTAACCTGCCTTTGCCATCGTTGATGGCAACCAAGGCGGATAAAGCTCTCAGGTACCCGTGACAGAGGGGGCAGCAGACTAAGCGCCAACCGGCGTCGGTCGCTGCGACTCTTGAACGGACTGATATGAGCGAAGAAGACGAATTCGAACTAGAACCCATCGAAATATTGGAGCTGCCGCTCGACGCATGGCACCGCGACAAAGGCGCGCGTATGGTCGAGTTTGCCGGCTATCACATGCCGATCCAATATGAAGGCATCATGGCCGAACATATTTGGACGCGCGAGAATGCGGGGCTGTTCGACGTCAGCCATATGGGGCAGCTGATGCTGACCGGCGACGGCGCGGCCGAAGCGCTTGAGGCGATGGTCCCCGGCGACATATCCGCGCTTAAAGAAGGCAAGATGCGCTACTCGCTGCTTCTGGATGAAGACGGCGGCGTTCTGGACGACATGATGATTACGGCCGTGCCTATGGGGCTGTATGTGGTCGTCAATGGCGCGGTCAAATGGGACGATATGGGCTATTTGCGGGAGCATTTGCCCGATGAGATCACCATCAACCATATGGATGACCGCGCGCTATTGGCGTTGCAAGGCCCAAAGGCCGTGGACGCGCTTGTCCGCGTTGTGCCCGGCGTCGACGCGCTCTATTTCATGGAGGCCGGTTCTTTCTTCTGGGGACCCAAGACAGATCCCGAGCCGCTGTGGATCAGCCGTTCGGGGTACACCGGCGAAGATGGCTTCGAAATCTCGGTGCCTGCGGCCCATGCAAAGGCACTTGCGGACCAAATCTGTGCGCAACCTGAAGTAAAGCCCATTGGCCTTGGTGCACGCGATTCATTGCGGCTGGAGGCGGGCTTGCCGCTGTACGGCCATGACATGAACCCCGAATTTGACCCTGTCGAAGCCAGCGCAGCATTCGCAGTGTCGAAACGCCGCCGCGCCGAGGGCGGGTTTTTCGGGTCTGACCGCATCCTAAATGCCCTGGCCAACGGCCCCGCACGCAAGCTCGTCGGGCTTTCGGTCGAGGGCAAGATGCCCGTGCGCGAAGGCGCACCTGTTTTTGCAGGCGATGCGCAAGTTGGCGTCATTACGTCCGGCGGATTTGGCCCAAGCGTCGGCGCACCGATTGCCATGGGCTATATTGACGCGGGCCATAACGCCGTCGGCAGCACGCTTAAGGCGGAGGTGCGCGGCAAGCGTGTGTCCGTCACGGTAACATCCTTACCCTTCGTCCCACATCATTATCATCGCAAAGGAGCGCACACATGACCCGTTATTTCACCGAAGATCATGAGTGGATCGAAGTCGACGGCGACAGCGCGACTGTTGGCATTACGGACTATGCACAAAGCCAGTTGGGCGACATCGTTTTTGCTGAAGTCCCTGCAACCGGCGCGACACTGAAAAAAGGCGGCGATGCTGCGGTTGTGGAATCGGTCAAGGCCGCGTCAGATGTCTATGCACCCGTCAGCGGCACCGTGATTGAGGGCAATGACGCATTGGAAGGCGACCCCGCGTTGGTGAACAACGACCCCGAAGGCGAGGGTTGGTTCTTCAAAATTACCCTCAGCGACACAAGCGAGCTCGACAGCCTGATGGATGCCGCCGCGTACAAGGCATTTGTCGACGGACTTTAAGCTATCAGTCCGCAACCTGCGGGCCATGGAGATTGAAATGCGTTATTTGCCGCTTACCCCATCCGATCGTCAGGCCATGCTTGGTGTCATCGGGGCAAAATCGATTGATGATTTGTTCGCCGATGTGCCTGCGGAGGCACAGCTGGACGGGCCGATCCATGGCTTGCCCAACCACGCCAGCGAAATGGCGGTGGAGCGGCATTTTTCAAATCTCGCACGGCAAAATATGACCGCGTCGCACACGCCCTTCTTTCTGGGGGCAGGCGCATATAAGCATCATGTTCCCGCAAGTGTTGACCATATCATCCAGCGCGGCGAATTCCTGACGGCTTACACGCCGTATCAGCCCGAAATCGCGCAGGGCACGCTGCAGATGCTGTTCGAATTCCAGACGCAGGTTGCGCGGCTGTTTGGCTGCGATGTTGCCAACGCGTCGATGTATGATGGTTCGACGGCATGTTGGGAAGCCATTGGCATGGCTGGCCGTATTACGAAGCGGACCAAGGCGGTACTCTCGTCGGGGCTGCACCCGCATTATGTCAGCGTGGCCAAGACGATGGCGCAATATACCGGCGACACGCTGGACACGGCCTTGCCGGAGCTTTCTCCCGCCACCGATAGCACACGCTTGCTGAATGCCATCGACGGCGAGACAAGCTGCGTTGTCGTGCAATATCCGGATATTCTTGGTCGTATTGAAGATCTGTCGGCGATTGCGGCCAAGGCGCATGAACATGGCGCGCTGCTGATTGCTGTGGTCACCGAACCTGTCGCATTGGGTGTCATCAAGGCACCAGGTGACATGGGCGCAGACATTGTTGTGGGTGAGGGACAGTCGCTTGGCGTCGGCCTTCAGTTCGGCGGGCCTTATGTCGGACTATTTGCGTGCAAGGAGAAGTTCGTTCGCCAGATGCCCGGTCGCTTATGCGGTGAGACTGTGGATGCCGAGGGCAAGCGCGGTTTCGTGCTGACGCTGTCCACGCGGGAACAACATATCCGCCGTGAAAAGGCGACGTCAAATATATGCACAAATTCAGGCCTTTGCGCATTGGCCTTCAGCATTCATCTAACTTTGCTGGGTGAAAAAGGGCTGCGCGGATTGGCCGAACTCAACCACGGCCTAGCCGTCCAAGCCGCCGACCGGCTTTCGCAAATCGCTGGCGTTGAGCTGGTCAACGACACATTTTTCAACGAATTCACGCTGAAGCTGACAAAGGAAGCGCGCCCCGTCGTGCGGGCCTTGGCCGACCGGAAAGTCTTGGGCGGCGTCTCATTGGGCCGCTTATATCCCGATGTAGACGCGCTCGCCAATGGTCTGGTCGTCGCGGTGACTGAAGTTGCGACCATGGAGGATGTGGAAACATTTGCCGCCGCATTGCAGGAGGTGTTGGCATGAGCACGATCAATCAAAGCGGTTGGAAGCCCGAAATGGGAAGCGCGGGCGAAACGGGCCCCGCGACATATACCGGCAACAAGGCGCTGATGCTGGAAGAGGCGTTGATTTTCGAAATCGGCACGACCGAAACAACGGGCGTTGATCTGGCCGATGCGCCGAAGGTCACGCCGCGCCTTGGCAATTTGGCGCGCCATCTCGACATTGGCCTTCCCGGACTGTCTGAACCCGAAACGGTGCGGCATTACACCCGCCTCAGCCGTCAGAATTATGCCATCGACTTGGGTTTCTTCCCGCTGGGCAGCTGCACCATGAAGCATAATCCGCGGCTCAACGAAAAAGTCGCGCGGATGGAGGGCTTTGCCGATGTCCACCCGCTGCAGCCCGTTGAAACGGTGCAAGGCGCATTAGCGGTGATCAACGAGCTGGCGGTTTGGCTGATAAAACTGACCGGCATGCATGGCGTCGCCATGACGCCGAAAGCTGGCGCGCACGGCGAACTGTGCGGTATCCTTGCTATCAAAGCGGCACTCGAAGCGCGCGGCGATCCGCGCAGCGTTATCCTCGTCCCGGAAAGCGCGCATGGCACCAACCCTGCCACGGCTGCTTTTGCCGGCTATGCGGTCGAGAATATTCCGGCAACGTCAGAAGGCCGTGTCGATTTGGCGGCGCTGAAGGCGCGGCTTGGTCCCGATGTTGCGGGCGTGATGATTACAAATCCGAACACGTGCGGCCTGTTCGAGCGGGATATGAAAGCCATCTCAGATGCGGTCCATGCTGCGGGCGGATATGTCTATTGCGATGGCGCGAACTTTAACGCCATCGTCGGTCGGGTACGCCCGGGCGATCTCGGTATCGATGCGATGCATATCAACCTGCATAAGACTTTCTCTACCCCGCATGGTGGTGGCGGTCCGGGTTCGGGGCCGGTCGTTTTATCGGAAGCATTGTCACCTTTTGGTCCGATACCATTTACCGAGCGCCACGCAGACGGGCGCTATACGTTGGTCGAAGAAGAAACGGCCAGCGCGGGCCATCCGCACAGCTTCGGACGCATGGTGGCCTTCCATGGCCAAATGGGCATGTTTACGCGCGCTTTGTCCTACATCATGTCGCATGGTGCCGATGGCTTGCGTCAGGTCGCCGAAGACGCAGTGTTGAACGCCAATTATATCTTGCGCAGTCTTGAGGATGTCCTTGATGCGCCCTTTGCGCATAGCGGGCCATGTATGCATGAGGCGTTGTTCAGCGACAATGGCTTGGCCGAGGGCTTTTCAACGCTCGACATCGCCAAGGGCCTGATTGACGAAGGCTATCACCCGATGACGGTCTATTTCCCGCTCGTCGTGCATGGCGCGATGTTGATCGAGCCAACCGAAACCGAGAGCAAGGCCACGCTTGACCAGTTTATTGGTGCGATGCGCTCGGTCGTGCAACGGGCGAAGGCAGGGGATCCGATGCTGAAATCCGCGCCACATCATGCGCCACGCCGTCGCCTGGATGAAACGCAAGCTGCGCGTAAGCCCGTGCTCGTATGGCGCGAACCCGAACAGGCAGTTTCGGCGGAATGACCACGCCGCAGCCCTTTGTGTTTGAACGCGGCCCCGAGGTAAAGCGGCACGCGCCAGCGACCGTGCGTAACCGCGATGTGATTGCGCAAGCGCTTGCCAAATTGCTGCCCGACCGCGGCCTAGTGCTCGAAATCGCGAGCGGAACGGGCGAACATGTGGTGCACTTTGCCAAGCTGTTCCCAACTTTGACATGGCAGCCGACCGACCCCGATCCCATCGCTGTGGCGTCGATTGACGCGTGGCGTGCGGACGAGAATGCGGCGAATGTAATGCCTGCGATGTTGCTGGATGCCGCGTCCGACTGGCCCATGACGCAAGCCAATGCGGTGCTGTGCATCAACATGGCCCATATCAGCGCCTGGGCGGCCACCGTCGGATTGTTGCGTAATGCAGCCCGAACGCTTGGACCGTCCGAACCACTGTGCATCTATGGGCCATTCCGCCAGCGCGATGTTCCCCTTGCGGAGAGCAATGCTGCATTTGATGCGTCATTGCGCCAACAAAACCCCGAATGGGGCCTGCGCTCTGTGGAGAATATCAACGAAACCGCCAGCGAGAATGGCTTGCGCCTCGACCAGATCGTGGAAATGCCCGCAAACAATCTGCTCTTGGTTTTCCGCGCCTAGGGTCAGGACCTATTAAATGCACCTTCGCGGTTTGAGGCCATATTGTTCAGTGCAAGGCGGTAAGCGTCGAACTTAGTGGTTCTAAGTCCAAGCTTGCCAACGCAGCAATGGACAATATGGGTCAAATCCGAAGGACGCCAAAATGGCTTCGATATCTTTGCCATTTTGACGCCGCGATGGTGCATTTAATAGGCCCTGACCCTAAGCGGCTGGTGGCGGCAAGCCATCCAGCCATGCCTTTACGTCGGCAGCGCTCTTCTCCGGAATTTCTTCCATTGGGATGTGGCCGACGCCCGGATAAATAACCAGCTTGGCTTGCGGCAAGGCGTCCGCGAACCACCGCGCAGCACTGACGGGGATGAGGTTATCCTCTTCTCCCCACATGATCATCGTAGGCGCCTTGATTGCCGCCAGCTTCTCTGTGTTGCCGGCGTGCATGTTTTGCAGGTTTGCAAAGCGCTTCATCGTTGCTTCGCGGTTGCCGGGATAGCGGTTAAGCTCCCAATAGCGGTCGACAAGCTTTGCGTCGATTTTCGATTGGACGCTCATCGATGTTTTGACGCTGGCTTCAAAAATGCTGCGTGGGGCAATAAAGCGCGCGGCCTCTTTGATGACCGGCATCCGCATCAAACGGAAACCGATTGGGATATTACCAGATTTGGCAGAAGGCTGGCCGCTGGCATCAACCAGCAACATCGCTTCGACTTTTTCGGGGTGCGTGAGTGTGTACATCCATGTGACGCCGCCACCCATTGAGTTGCCGCCGATTATGGCCTTTTTGACATTAAGCCGCGTCAGCAATCGATCGACGACCCCGACATACGTCGCGCTGTCATAGGTGCCGGATGGATTTTGCCCGGTAAGGCCATGGCCGGGAAGGTCCATCGAAATGACACGGTATTCCTTGCCCAATATCTGGACCCATGGCTGCCACGTATGCAACGAGGCGTTCGATCCGTGGATGAGGACAAGAACGCGGCCGTCCCGATTGCCTTCATCGCGATAATGAACGCGCAGGCCAGGCTCCAGTTCAGCAAA
Organism: Sphingomonadales bacterium 39-57-19; assembly: GCA_002282385.1. Classification (GTDB taxonomy): domain Bacteria; phylum Pseudomonadota; class Alphaproteobacteria; order Sphingomonadales; family Sphingomonadaceae; genus Sphingorhabdus_B. The sequence goes on from NCJG01000001.1 coordinate 33,350, forward strand.
GCGTGATGCGCTGCTGCTATATTTGGTTTCCATCGCTGCGGCATCGGTATCTGGCGCATATCCCCAGATAAAGACGGCGGCGACCGCGATCACGAGCACAACAACGAGCCATTTGATAAGACGTTTCATTTCTTCCCCCAATCCGTTGCTGGATTGCATGCCAGACGGGCAATGCGCAAGCCCCCACGCGCATTGCCGCTTGCCGATGCGGTAAAGTTCGCCTAATGCGCTATTCAAGATTTTCAGGCCGCTCCGTAAGGGGCGGCCCTTATTATTGGAGCAAAAGACATGGCCACCCCTTTGATGCCACATGCGACTGCCGCTTGGTTGGTCGACAATACTGGTTTGAGCTTCTCGCAAATTGCCGAATTCTGCGGCATCCATATTCTTGAAGTTCAGGCTATGGCCGATGACATGACTGGCTCGAAATACACCGGTCGCGACCCAGTGCACGCTGGCGAATTGTCGATGGAAGAAATCGAAAAGGGTCAGGCAGATGAAGACTATGTCCTTCAAATGTCCAAGGGCCCAGATCAGGTGCGCCGCACAAAGGGACCGCGCTATACGCCAGTTTCAAAGCGTCAGGATAAGCCAGACGGCATTGCATGGTTGTTGCGTAACCATCCGGAAATTTCCGATGGCGCCATCTGCAAGTTGATCGGAACGACGCGCAACACGATTGCCGCCATTCGTGATCGCAGCCATTGGAACATTGCTGAAATCCAGCCAAAGGATCCCGTAACGCTTGGCCTGACATCGCAACGCGAACTCGATGCCATTGTCAATCGTGCCGCCAAAAAGGCAGGCATTGATAACACGGCGGCAAATGATGCGCGCCTTGGCACGGATCGTGACGCGCTGATCCAAGAATTGCGTGCAGAACGTACCGAAGCGGCGCGCCGCGCGGAAGCTGCTCTCAACGGTGAAGTAGAACCGACTGAAAAGGCAGAGCTGACCGCGGATACCTTGTTTAAAAAAGCAGGCGAATAAGGACGACGTCGTCATTGCCTTAATCGCTTGATTAAGGCACGTGTGGGCTATGGCTACCAAAGCAACCCCTGATTATGACGCGTCGCTTGCCGACCACGGATTTGAAGCAAAAGAATTTAAGGGGCTAACATACCCCTTGGGCGACCATGCGCCGGCTTATGGTGAAATCTACCCTATCGCGCCGGATATTGGCTGGACGCGTATGCCCGTGCCCGGCAATCTGGCCCATATCAACCTGTGGTTATTGGACGAGGGCGATGCTGGCTATGCGCTCGTCGATACCGGTCTTTTCATGCCGCCGACCATTGAACAGTGGAAAGCGATGTTCGCGGGCAATTTGGCCGACCGCGAACTCAAGCGGATATTCGTGACCCATTTCCACCCCGACCATGTTGGCTGCGCGGGATGGCTTTCCAACAAGTTCAAAGTCCCTGTTTGGATGAACCGGACTGAATGGTTGATGGCGCGGATGCTGATCGCTGATCAGGCGGATCAGCCGCCCGAAGATGTCTTAAGCAACCGGCGTTTTGCAGGTTTTGACGAAGAACGCATCGATGCCGTGCGTAAGCGCGGTTGGGGCGGATTTGCGCGTGCTGTGTCACGGTTACCTACTTGGCATGTGCGTATGGACGACGGCCAAGTCATCCGCGTTGGGCAGCGGGATTGGACCGTGATGACAGGCGGCGGACACACACCCGAACATGCCTGCCTTGTCGATTTCGACAATGGCATGATCATCGCGGGTGACCAGATTTTGCCGCGTATCACCTCAAATGTCTCTGTCATGGATAGCGAGCCCAATGCTGACCCGCTGGCTGAATGGCTAGATTCCATTACAAAGTTTCGTGCGGCCTTGCCTGCGGATATGCTGGTCCTGCCCGCGCATGGGGAACCGTTCACCGGCGTGCATGTCCGTTTGGATAAGCTGGCGTCCGGCCATCATGAACGGCTCGACAAGTTGGAAGCTGCCCTGCGGCACACAGAAATGCGCGCGGTCGATACATTTGCATTGCTGTTCGACCGGGAAATTGATGAAACGGTTTACGGTTTGGCGACGGGTGAGGCGCAGGCGCATTTGCGCTACCTGCACTTTGCCGGTCGGATAAAATGTGAAATCCGCGATGGTGTTGGATGGTATCACGCGGCATAAAGCGCGCATGACACAAAATATCTGGAACAGTCGTTACCTGCACCCTGTAAAATGGGACCAGCATTTTGCGCCGTTGGCTTTGCACGATATGTTTTTCCAGTCCGCCGAACGGATGGGCCGTGCGGCCATCGCCGATTTCATGGGCCGTAAATATAGCTACGCTAATATGGCGGACACCGTCCGGCGCGTGGCGCGTGGTCTTCAGGATAAAGGTATTGGCAAGGGGGACCATGTCGGTCTCTTTTTGCCGAATGTTCCGCATTATATCGCGGCTTATTATGGCGCGCTTGCTGCGGGGGCGACCGTGGTTAACTTCTCGCCCTTATACACCGTTGATGAACTGGCACATCAGGTAGCTGACAGCGGAACGTCGATCTTGTTCACAGTGTCCGCTGCAGCATTGCTGCCGACAGCTATCAAGGTTCTGGACAACAGCAGCCTGAAGGAACTGATTGTCGGCAGCGTCGCCGAAGCATTGCCCAAGGCGAAAAGCTGGGCCTATCGGTTACTGAAACGCAGCGACATTGCGCCAATACCTGACGATAGCAGAATTACGCATTATGCGACGCTGATCGCAAATGATGGCGATTATGCTGTTCAGCCGTGCACGCCGGAACAAGACATTGCGCAGCTTCAATATACAGGCGGCACGACAGGGACGCCAAAGGGTGCGATGCTCAGCCACCAGAATATAACGGCGAATGCGCGGCAGATTAACATGCTTGATCCGCATAGCGCGGTGAACCAGCCCAATGGCGCTGCAGATGACCGGATTCTGGGTGTGCTGCCGTTTTTCCACGTATTTGCCAATGCAACCGTGCTGAATCGTACCGTCGCCAATGGCGGGGAAATTGTCATGCTGCCACGTTTCGAGGCGCGCGCTGCGTTGGCGGCCATTAACCGCACGAAGGTGACATCATTGCCCGGCGTGCCGACAATGTATCAAGCATTGCTCGATTGCCCGGATGTCACGAAAACCGACTTCACCAGCTTGCGCGCGTGTATCTCGGGTGGCGCACCTTTGGCGGCGGAACTGAAGGAACGTTTTGAAAAGGTAACGGGCGCAGTCGTCATTGAAGGTTACGGGCTAACCGAAAGCTCAGGCGTTGTGTCGTGCAATCCGTATGAGGGGATCAACAAGATCGGCAGCATTGGCCAACCCGTTCCGGGCACCGATGTGAAATTGGTCGACAAGGAAGACCCGAGCAAGCCAGCACCCGACGGCGAACCGGGCGAATTGGTGTTTTCAGGTCCGCAGACGATGTGCGGATATTGGAACCGCAAAGATGCGGATGCCGAGGTATTTCTGGGCAAATATTTACGCACAGGCGACGTTGCGACCATCGATGAAGACGGCTTCATCCACATCGTTGACCGGTTGAAAGACATGATCGCGGTGGGCGGCTTCAAGGTGTTCCCAAGTCAGGTCGAAGACATCCTCTACAAGCATCCTGCCGTCAAAGAGGCATTGGTTATCGGCGTGCCGGATGCGTATCTTGGCGAAGTGCCGCGCGCATTTGTAACGTTGCACGATGGCGCTACGCAAGATGGTGCGGAACTGACCGAATGGCTGAACCCGCGTCTTGGAAAGCATGAACGGGTTCAAGGTGTCACCATCCTCGACGTCCTACCAAAAACCATGATCGGAAAGCTCGACCGCAAGGCGTTGCGTTCCGCGGTCGCGTCCTAAGCATTCGGTTGCATGGTGGCCGACACCGGAGAGATACGCAAAATCATCCATGTTGATATGGATGCGTTCTACGCCAGCGTAGAGCAGCGCGATAATCCCGAATTGCGCGGTAAGCCGGTCGCTGTCGGAGGATCGTCCAAACGTGGCGTTGTGGCCGCCGCAAGCTATGAAGCACGCGCATTTGGTGTGCGGTCTGCCATGCCTTCGGTGACCGCATTGCGGCAATGTCCGGACCTCATTTTCGTGAAGCCAAGGTTTGAGGCATACAAGGCTGTGTCGCGTCACATTCGGGAGATATTTGCCCGGCACACCGATGAAATCCAACCTTTATCGCTGGATGAGGCGTACCTTGATGTCACGCACGACAAACAGGGTATCGGTTCGGCTGTTAAGATTGCCAAAGCCATTCGCGCGGCCATTCGCGAAGAAACCGGACTGACCGCAAGCGCAGGCGTGAGCTACAATAAATTTATCGCCAAGCTGGCGAGTGACCAAAATAAACCCGACGGGATGTGTGTGATATTGCCCGAACAGGGGCCCGAATTTGTCGCAAGCTTACCTGTGCGGCGGTTCCACGGTGTGGGGCCACGCACGGCCGAAAAAATGGCAAAGTTGGGCGTGCACACGGGTGCAGACCTTGCCCAAAAGGACGAGATTTGGCTGTCGCAGCATTTTGGCAGTTGGGGCGCTTATCTGTTTCATGCGGCGCGCGGGATCGACAACCGTCCCGTCAACGCAAATGCTGTGCGTAAATCCATTGGCGCTGAAAGCACCTATTTTGAAGATAAACGCAGCGAGGATGAATTACGCGAAGCGTTAGACGATATTGTCGAGATCGTTTGGGATCGCATTGACCGCAATCAGGCTCAAGGAAAAACCTTGGTCTTAAAGGCGCGTTATTCCGATTTCCGCACCGTCACACGGTCGCGGACGGTTGGGCACATATTATCTGACCGTTCGGCAATCGCGAAGCTGGGGCATGCGCTTTTGGACCAGATTTTGCCCGTCGAAATGGGCGTTCGCTTGCTTGGGCTGACATTGTCGGGACTTGTTGATCAAAATGACATTGCCGCAGGACCAACAATGCAAGGACAGTTCACATTTGATCACGTTGAAAAATGAAACAATCGGCGTTATATCAGAAAACTGTTATGCAGTTATAATACAGGAAGCAGAATGGCGCGGCCACAAACTGATATAGAAGCCGGCAGAACTGCGTTGCTTGAAGTCGTCGATGACCTTGTTCGCAAACGTGGGTCGGTCGATATTTCCATGACGGATTTGGCCGCGGCGGCGGGTATGTCGCCGTCAAATCTGTATCGCTTTTTCGACAACAAGGAAGCGTTGTTAGAGGCTGTAGCCGAGCGTTTCTTCGCGGAAAAAATCCGCATCATGGTCGAAGTAACCGAGTCCGACTTGCCGGTTCGCGACAAAATGTATCAATATTTCGCCCGGCGCTATTTGGCCTCGGTCGAGCAGTATGAGGCCGAGCCCGAGCTGCTAAAAAGCTATCTGGAAATTGGTCAGCAGCATTTCGAAGTGGTGCGCGGCTATGTCGACCTTGGCGACCATTATCTCGCGATCATCGTGGCCGAGGCTATGGAGCAGGGCTATTTCGAAGGCCTGTCGATTGATGAGGCGGTGTCGCTCATTAACCAAATGTTACATTGCTATACAAACCCCGACGTGCTCTTTTACATCGGGACAACGAAGCTGAGCGTGACGAAGCTGGCCATGATCGTGGATGCAGTGTTTCAAGGGCTAAGTAAAAAAATGGCGGGTCAGTCGGCACCCGGTTCGCACATGAAAATAGTGTCTTAGCTGCCTGTATTGGCCTTCGAACTTATCGTCATCATGGCAATGTGGCGACCAGCACATATTCGCTTTTACAACGCGCCTCCTCTGATTTAAGCAGGTGATTAAATTAGGGGGAGAGAACAACGATGCGGGTCGAGAACGCCGTTTTTCCGGGCACGGAGCAAATCACGTCCTTTTTCGGAGGGCCTGAAAATGGCCCCTTTGTGATGGTCAACCTTCTGAAATTCAAAGAGACCGCAGAATATGCGGATGGCAGCGATGCCGACCTTAGTGGCGCAAAGGCGTATGCCCGTTATGGCAAGGGTATTCAGGCATGTCTCGCCGCGGTCGATGGCAAGCAGATTTATGCCGGGCCCGTAACGGGCCTGATGATTGGCGAGGTTGAAGAACTTTGGGACATGGTTGCTTTGGTCGAATATCCTTCGCTGGCGGCCATGCAGAAAATGATGTCCTCCCCGGAATATCGGGCGATTGAAGTTCATCGCAAAGCTGGCCTCGCCGGCCAACTCAACATCCGCACGAACCAGATTGGACGCTGACATCATGAAACCTATTAAAAACCGCATCACCGAATTGCTTGGCGTTGAATATCCGATCATTCAGGCCCCCATGGGCTGGATCGCGCGCGCGCAACTGGCTTCGGCTGTGTCAAACGCCGGTGGACTTGGGATCATTGAAACGTCCTCCGGCCAATTGGAGGAAGTGCGTGCAGAGATCATCAAAATGCGCGAACTGACCGATAAGCCCTTTGGCGTGAACATTGCGCAAGCCTTTGTCCGCGATCCTGGCATCGTAGATTTCGTCGTTGATCAGGGCGTGAAGTTTGTCACGACGTCTGCAGGCGACCCGAACAAATATTGCGGTCCGCTAAAGGCTGCGGGTCTAACCGTATTTCACGTAGTCCCTACGTTGGCCGGCGCGTTGAAGGCGATTGAGGCTGGCGTCGATGGCTTGGTCGTCGAAGGCGGCGAGGGCGGCGGGTTTAAAAATCCCAAAGATGTTGCGCTCATGGTCCTTTTGCCGCTCATCCGGAGCAAGGTTGACGTGCCGATCGTCGCGGCTGGCGGAATGGTCTGTGGACGGACGATGGCGGCAGCGTTCGCGCTTGGCGCAGAAGCGGTGCAAATGGGAACGCGAATGGTAAGTGCGGCGGAATCCCCAGTCCATCAAAACTGGAAAGACGCAATCATCAACGCCAAGGAAACGGATACGCTGTTCCTGAACCGCCATGGCCCGGGCCCTGCATTGCGTGCGCTGCGAACCGACCGGACCGAAAAGCTGGATGTGACGCCATCGGAAAATATCATGGGCGAAATGCGCGGCGTGCTCGATTTGTATTTTGGCGGTGACATGGAAGCTGCGATCGCGCTGTCGGGTCAAGTTGCCGGACGGATTGATACCGTAAAGCCTGCCAAACAAATCATCGACGAAGTCATGGAGGAATTCCACGACGTGATGAACAATATGCGCAACGACTATTTTTAGGAGCCGCTTTGGACCCTGTCCTTGAAGAATTTCTGAGCGATCCCGCGGCGGATGTTTCCGCGCTGTACGATGTTGCACGGATTAAGATTATTCTCGAGCAATGCGCGCGCGATGGCCGGGCAATCAGCTATTCTGAGTTGCTGCTGAACCTTGGTTTCCGGTTTACACGGCCAAAGATGCGCGCGGTCTGCAAGACGTTGGATAAGATTGACCAGATAACCTTTGCCGAAGGGCGGCCCGCGCTTGCCGTTCTCGTGGTGCGTGAAGGCGACGGCTTGCCGGGGCAAGGGTGGTGGACCGGGCGTACCGACTATCAGGGCGAATGGACGGGGCCACAGGCGCAAGAGCATATCCGGCAGTTACAGGACGGGATATTCGCATATTGGCAAGGGCAACCCGTTTGAGCGACAACATCGCCCTTTTGGTCACGGCCTTTGCGCGGCGGGTGTTCGGGAGAACCGGTGACGTTGAAAGCCTTGTTCGGCTGACAGGCGGCGCCAACATGGAAAGCTGGTCGTTTGATTATGCGGGGCAGGGATATGTGCTGCGGCGGTCGCCATCAGCCGATATGATGGCGGGCCGAACCTATGGCCATGACGTGGAGGCGGCTGTCGTTCGTGCGGCCGTTGCGGCGGGCGTGAAGGCGCCAGAAATAATGGGTGAGTTAACCGAGGCTGATAAGCTCGGAACCGGCTATGTGATGCGCCGTGTGGAGGCAGAGGTTAACCCTGTAAAAATCTTGCCAAACGCTCCGCCGGGATTGTTGCATGATTTCGCACGCGAACTCGCTGCAATTCATGCGGTGCGGTCTGATACGCTGCCGCAGTTACCTGAAACAAGCGCGGAGAGCTTGCTGGCCGAGTTGCGGGGACGGTTCATCACCTTTGGTGGCGATCGCCCGGTGATGGCGCTCGCGTTTAAATGGCTTGAGGACCATTTGCCTTCGCCGGTTCCCGCAGTCTTGCTCCATGGCGATTTTCGCATGGGCAATATCATGGTGGATGCTGATGGGCTCGCGGCTGTTCTCGACTGGGAATTGGCGCATCTGGGAGACCGGCATCAGGATCTCGCCTTTGGCTGCATTAACAGTTGGCGGTTTGGATATATTGACCGGCCCGCATTTGGCATTGGCCCGTTAGACGAATTTTTTGCCGCCTATGAAAGCGTGAGCGGTAGTTCGGTCGAACCTGAGCGCTTCCGTTGGTGGCTTATCTATTCGACATTGTGGTGGGGCGTCTGCTGCCTGCAAATGGCCGATATCTGGCGCAGTGGTCTCGATGAAGGCTTAGAGCGTGCCGTCATTGGACGGCGGACTTCGGAAACCGAAATTGATTTGCTGATGCTATTGGACGAGGATGCGCCGGAAGCCGAACGTAGCCCAATTACGCTGCCGTCGCCTGCAGCGCCTCGTCGGCTCGGGGAACCATCCGCAACAGAAATGCTGGAGGCGCTCGCGCGTTGGATAGAGACTGATATCAAACCACAGGCTAAGGGACGTGACCGTTTCATGGCTGCCGTCGCGGTGAACGCACTGGGCATGTTACAGCGCGAAGCGACTGCGCCATTACATGTGCATGATAAGTCGCTTTCCGATGCATTGTTGGCGGGCCGACAATCGCTCAATACCCCGGGGCTGCTGGCGCAATTAAAAGCGCAATCGCTCGCCAAGCTTGCGGCTGACCAACCCAAATATTCAGGCTTGGCCGCGGCCAGAAAAAAATGGACAATCTAATGCTCTTCGAAATTCCCACAGAGATTACCGACTATTTGGCCGAACTCGACGCGTTCATTGATCGGGAAATTAAACCGATTGAAGCGCGCGACGACAATATACGTTTTTTTGATCATCGCCGCGAAAACGCGCGGACCGATTGGGATAATGACGGCCATCCGCGTGCCGATTGGTGGGCATTGCTGGCCGAAATGCGGCAGGTGGCGGACAAGGCCGGACACTATCGCTTTGCTATCCCGGAAGAATTTGGCGGGAAAAATGGCTCCAATCTGGCGATGGCGGTCATCCGGCATCATCTGGCGCATAAGGGGTTAGGGCTGCATAACGACCTGCAGAACGAAAGCAGCATTGTCGGCAATCTTGTGCAGGTTTTGATGCTGCGTGATTTTGGAACGCCGCAACAAAAGGCCGCGTTTATTCCGCCGATGCTCGAGGGCAAAATGGGGTGGAGCTTTGGCCTGACCGAAGAAGATCATGGCTCCGACGCAACGCATATGGATACGCGCGCCGTGCCTGAAATGCGTGAAGGCGTTGCAGGCTATCGCATCAACGGCAATAAGATGTGGACGACCGGGCTGCCCTATACATCGCATGTGATGACCTTTGCGCGCACCAGCGGTGAAGATGGCAAAGCGCGCGGCATTACCTGCTTTGTTGTGCCAACGGACGCGCCAGGCTTTGAAATTGGCGAATATATGTGGACGTTCAATATGCCCACCGACCACCCGAAGGTTAAGTACACCGATGTCTGGGTACCGGAAAGCGCCATCCTTGGGGAATTGGACAATGGCCTGGCTGTTGCGCAGCATTTTGTGCACGAGAACCGCATTCGCCAAGCCGCAAGTTCGCTCGGCGCGGCCCAATATTGCATTGATGAAGCGGTGAAGTATGCACGTGCGCGTAAGCCATTTGGCAAACCTCTTGCGGTAAATCAGGCCATTCAGTTCCCTTTGGTCGAACTGCAAACCGACGCGGAGATGCTGCGCCTTTTGATTTACAAAACCGCCGCCGAAATGGACAGCATGACCAAGCCTGAAGTCGCGGTGCGGTTATCGGACAAAGTCAGCATGTGTAATTACAAGGCAAACCGGTTGGTCTGCAACGCTGCGGATTTCGCGATGCAGGTGCATGGCGGGATTGGCTATTCACGCCATAAGCCGTTTGAGCATATCTACCGGCACCATCGGCGCTACCGCATTACCGAAGGTGCAGAGGAAATACAGATGCGCAAAGTGGCGGGACATTTATTCGGATTTATGGGGTGATGGTAATGCAACAGGCAACCGACTTTTTGGAAGAGAGCAGAGCATTGGCAGGGCTTCTTGCTGCGCTGAGCGATGCTGATTTCGAAACGCAGACACAGTTCAAGGGGTGGACGATCAACATCATCATCCGGCATTTGCATGTCTGGAATATTGCGGTGGATCTGTCGTTGCAGGATGAGGCTGCATTTGGTGCATTTGTTGCCGCGATGATGGAGGGGGTCCGGGGCGGAAAACTACCTGCTTTTGAGGCGTCCTATTTGGACGGACTATCCGGACAGGCTTTGCTGCAGGCATGGCTGGAACGGGCTGAGGCCGTTGCTGCGGCTTTTGCCAAGGCCGATCCGAAACTACGGCTGAAATGGGTCGGGCCCGATATGAGCGCGCTAAGCTCCATAACCGCGCGTCTCATGGAAACATGGGCGCACGCACAGGCGGTTTATGATGTTTTGGGCGTCGCGCGTCAGGATACAGACCGCATCGGCAATATCGTCCGGTTGGGCGTTAATACATGGAGCTTTACGTGGAAAAACCGGCGCCAAGACCCGCCGGGGCCAATGCCGCAGATCCGTCTGACTGCGCCTTCCGGAGCGATATGGGAATATGGTGAGGCGTCGGACAGTGGGATGATTACGGGCAGCGCAACCGAATTTTGTCAGGTTGTGACGCAATGCCGCAACATTGCCGATACGTCGCTTGCAGTCACCGGAGAAGTCGCGCATCAGTGGATGTCCGTTGCACAATGTTTTGCGGGGCCACCGCAAGATCCGCCGCCAGCGGGATCGCGTTGCAGGGCCAATAGGGGAGTTTGATCGAATGAAGATATTTGCTGTTGTTTCACTGAGTGCTGCTTTGTTGGCAAGCTCTCCCCTTGCGGCCCAGACGGTAGAACAAGTCACTGTTGTCCATGCAGGGCAATTGCTCGATAAGCCGGGAACGCCGCCGCGCGGTCCGTCCACTGTCATCATTCGTAATGGCAAGGTGGCCGAGATTTTGGCCGGGCATCAGGCCGGACCAGCAGGCGCAAAGTTGATCGATTTGAAGGACAAATTTGTGCTTCCCGGGTTGATCGACAGCCATGTGCATCTCGGTAGCGATGCGGGCGGCAATGCAGCGTTGATTGAGGCTGTGACCGACAGTCCTGCCCGAGCAGCTTTCCGCACCGCCGGAAACGCAAAGAAGACGCTGATGGCGGGCTTCACCACCGTGCGCAATTTGGGCGATGGCAGCGGCGCGACACTGGCACTACGCGATGCCGTTGCGGCCGGTGAACTGCCCGGGCCGCGGATCATCGATGCCGGGCGTTCGATTTCGACGACCAGCGGACATATGGATGCGACGCTGTCGGTTTCGGAAGATCTGCATAACAGCATCGACCAAGACAATTTGTGCGATGGTGTTGAAAGCTGTCGTCAGGCTGTGCGTAAACAAATTCGGCGCGGCGTAGATGTCATTAAGATAGCGACCACAGGCGGCGTTAACAGTCGCATTGGCGCGGGCCTTGGCCGGCAATTATTTGATGATGAAGTTAAAGCATTGGTCGATACCGCACATTTATATGGCAAGAAAGTTGCCGTGCACGCGCATGGTGATGATGGCGTTAATGCAGCGCTTGCCGTTGGTGCAGACTCTATCGAACATGGGACGATGCTGACCGATGCGACCATCAAATTGTTCAAAACGGCGGGCGCATATTATGTCCCGACGCTCTCAACCGTGAATGGGTACATTGAACGGCTTGCCGCGAACCCCAATGCCTATCCGCCAGACGTCTTGGCAAAGGTTCAATGGCGCATTGGCGTTACGGGCAAAAGTCTTGAAAAGGCGTATCCCGCTGGCGTGAAAATTGCGTTCGGGACAGATGCCGGTGTCTCAAAGCATGGAAAGAATGCGGACGAGTTCGAGCTGATGGTCAAGCATGGCATGCCCGCCAGCGCGGCCATTCAGGCTGCGACGATGAACGCGGCAACTTTGTTAGGCGTGGAGAAGGAAGTGGGCAGCATTGAACCCGGAAAAGCTGCCGATCTTATTGCCGTTGCAGGTAATCCCACATCAGACGTCACCGTTTTGAAAGCGGTGAAGTTCGTGATGAAGGACGGCCGGGTTTTTAAGGACGAATGATAATCCCGATCGCGGGATCTGCTTTGCCCTGAAATGTGTCGGTGAACGCCGGAATAGCTGTCGTTATTCCCGTGCGTTCATCGATTTCCACAACACCGTCCACGGCGCCAAGGAAGCTTTTCCAGCTTGTGGCAACCGCTTCGCCAAAGCCTTTTGGACCAAGTTCTTGAATGGTGGCGACGGCGTGATCAGGGGCGAAGAAAAGAATGGGCTTGGGGCCTGGCATTGCGTCGCCATTGCCGCCCGGGCTGTTCGCGCCGCGTGCATCGACATGCGTTGCGCCGACAAGGCAGCTATATTTTAGATGCTCGCCAAGCGCGTCATGAATGCCGCGCAGCAATCCGCTGTTACCGGCAAAATCAACGGCTACCGAGGCAGCAGCGGGCAAATTGCCAACGTCATCATAAGCGATGACTTCGTCGTAGAGACCCGAATTGGCAACGAATGCGACATTGCCTTTTGATGTCAGCCCAATCCGCTTGATATCAGGGGACAGGTCCTTCGCAACGCTCGCGAGGCTCATAGATGTTTTCGATGACGCGCTGGTCATGACCAAATTCTGCGCGCCGAACCAATTTTTGCGGCGGAACATGGCTTCAATGAGGAAGCCCGTTTTGAACAAAGGCCCAAATAGCATGCGCTCCGCTTCTTTGGCCGCATCATGCTCGGGGTCCGCGTTAATCCGGCTATACTGGTTATAGATCGGGCTCATGGGCTGCCGATGGGCCGCGGTGTCGGTAAAGCCGCTGGCGCTCACTTTTCCGGGCAAGACGTCCAAATGCGTGCCCATGGGAAGATAGCCGTACACGCGCTCACCAACAGCGATTTTGGGGTGGCGTGACTCTGTGACCACTGCGTGCCCCCACATGGGAACGACGCCCCACGCGCCTTCAGCCGGAAAGAAGTTCCAATATCCGAACATGTCGCCAATGACGGCATAGGTGATGTTGTTTGCAGTAACCGAGAAGCTTTCGATTTTCAGCCGGAGTGCGCCATCCGCCAATATGGGCAGGTCGGCATCATGGACCATATTTTCCGAAAGTTTCGCTTTGTTTACCCATATTGTCTGCGCCATTACCGTCTCTCCAACACATCAATGTGATTCATGCTTTGACAATCACATTTCAGTGTGAAAATAGCGAATCATGTTTCGCTATTCTGCGAATGTTGGAGGTCATATGTCCACCCAGTTAATTGAAAAGCTTCGTAATCTCGTCAACGAAGGCGGCTTGTCCCGTTCGGGCCTTGCGCGCGCCGCGGGGCTTCATGCCAATACCTTGCGTGATCTGGATGACGCAGGCTGGAATCCAACGGCGGAAACGCTGCGTAAGTTGGAAAGCTATCTCTTTTCGAACGATGACACGCCTGCGCTCGTTCCGATTGAGGAAATCATCGAAGAAGCCCGCAATGGCCGCATGTATATCCTCGTTGACGATGAAGACCGCGAAAATGAAGGCGACCTTATCATTCCAGCGCAAATGGCAACGCCGGACGCGATCAACTTCATGGCGACCCATGGCCGTGGCCTGATCTGCCTTTCGATGACAAAGGCGCGCTGCGAGCAGCTTGGCCTGACGCCCATGGCGCGCGAAAACCGCGAAAGCATGCAGACTGCCTTTACGGTGTCGATAGAAGCCCGTGAGGGCGTCACGACCGGAATTAGCGCCGCTGACCGCGCGCGCACGATTTCGGTGGCTGTGGATGCCTCCATGGGGCCGGATGACATTGTTTCCCCCGGCCATGTCTTCCCGCTGACCGCGCGCGATGGCGGTGTTCTTGTGCGGGCAGGGCATACGGAGGCGGCCGTCGACATTAGCCGGCTTGCCGGTCTCAACCCGTCGGGCGTGATCTGTGAGATCATGAAGGACGACGGCACCATGGCGCGGATGGATGACCTTGTCGCGTTTGCGCGCATGCACAATTTGAAAATGGGCACGATCCGTGACCTGATCGCCTATCGCCGCAAGCATGACCATCTGGTCGAAAAGCGCGCGGAGATGAAGTTTCAAAGCAAATGGGGCGGTGAATGGACCGCCATGACCTTTTACAACAAAGCCACTGGCGACGAGACAATGGCGCTGGTGAAAGGCCGTATTGACCCCGAAAAACCGACACTGGTCCGTATGCACACCATGTCGATGTTTGTGGATGTGTTCGGCGAAGAAAACGAACGTTCCGGGCTTCTTTCGCGCTCGATGGAGTCCATTGCGGCCGAAGGGGCAGGGGTCATTGTCGTGATCAACAAGCCGATGAAGGGTATGGTTTCGCGTTTCATGCAGCTTCGCGCCGAAGGCAAGCAGGCTGGCGCGCCCGAAATCGAAGAGCTGCGCGATTATGGCGGCGGCGCGCAAATCCTGACCGAGTTGGGTGTGCACGACATGATATTGCTGACCAACACGCATCACACACTGGTTGGCCTTGAAGGCTACGGCCTTTCGATTGTAGGCGAGCGCGCGATCCCCGGCACCGGAGGCGAGTAATCGCGTGTCGGTCAGCGCCGGCCTTGCTCTGGCAGGGGTGTCCGCCTTTACAGCGGCCACGTCGCATGCTTATTTAAAAGCAGGCGAAGACAAGCTGGCGGTGCGTGTCTGGTCCGCCTTGCTGTGTGCAGCACTGGCCTTGCCCGTGGCGCTGTGGGCTGGAAATTTGTCGCCTAATCTATGGCTTTTACTCGCGGGCTTTGCGCTGCTGAGTTTCATCAACCAACTTACAATGGTTGTGTCTTACGAACTCAGTGATTTTTCCCATGCTTACCCGGTGGCGCGCGGGGTGGTGCCGCTCGCAATGGCGATTTTGGGGGTTTTCTATCTCGGCGATACGCTGACCACCCTCGCAATTTTTGGTATTTTCTCGATAACATTGGGAATACTGGCGCTCGCACTTGGCCGGGGCATGAGCCGCCGCGGGTGGGGCGCGGCAGCGTTCACTGGGCTTACGACAATCATTTATAGTTTAGTCGCGGCGCAGGGCATGCGCGAAGCGGACAACATCATTGCTTTTCTGGCATGGCTATTTGTTACGGACGGCATTTTGCTGCCGATCTATCTGGCATGGCGGTTTCGGCGTGACGCCGTGCCCCGTTTGCGGTCGGCATGGACAATCGGGTGGCAATCCGGTTTGCTGACGTTGATTTCTTTTGCGACTTGGTCGTTCGCTGTCCGGCTCGCTCCGGTCGGCTTGGTGTCCGCCATTCGCGAATCCAGCGTGTTAATTGCGCTTGTCTTGGCGTCGCTGATGCTAAAAGAGCGTTTGGATCAATGGCGCATCGCCTCAGGATTACTGATCGTATCTGGTGCCGCCGCAATCATTTTGGGAGCAGGATAATAATGGCAAAGTTTTTAATAGTTGAAGCGCGGTTCTACGACCATTTGAATGATATGCTGGTCGCCGGTGCAAAAGCCGCGTTGAAAGCCAAGGGGCATGAGGTTGAGGTCATCACCGTTCCCGGCGCGCTGGAAATTCCGGGCACGATTGCGATGGCCGCCGAAGCGCAGCAATATGATGGCTTTGTTGCCATTGGCGTCGTTATTCGCGGTGAAACTTATCATTTTGAAATCGTCGCTGGCGAAAGCGCGCGCGGTATCATGGCGTTGACGATGGACGGCATTGCCATCGGAAACGGCATTTTGACCGTCGAAAATGAAGAGCAAGCCATTGTCCGCGCTGATCCCAAGCAGAAAGACAAGGGCGGCGAGGCGGCTATTGCGGCGATGGCCTTGCTAAATCTGCAAAATCGTTTCAACTGAAACGATGAGCGCACCGACTTTATCGACCCAAATCAACACCGAATCTGACGACTACAAAAAACGTGTCGCGCACAACCGTGCGCTGCGCGATGAACTGTGGGCAAAGGTTGCCGAGGCTGCGCTGGGCGGCAATGAGAAGTCGCGCGAGCGGCATACGTCGCGCGGCAAATTGCTTCCGCGCGAGCGCGTCGAGCGGTTGCTCGATCCGGGCTCGCCATTTTTGGAAATCGGCCAGCTTGCGGCCAATGACCTTTACGATGGCGAAATTCCCGGCGCTGGTTTGATTTGCGGGATCGGTCGGGTCTCCGGGCGCCAGTGCATGATTGTGTGCAATGACGCGACGGTGAAGGGTGGCACATACTACCCGATGACCGTCAAAAAGCATTTGCGCGCGCAGGAGATAGCCGAGGCTAATCACCTGCCATGCATTTATTTGGTCGACAGCGGCGGTGCGAACCTGCCGCATCAGGACGAGGTTTTCCCCGACCGAGAGCATTTCGGGCGTATCTTCTTCAATCAAGCGAATATGAGCGCCAAGGGCATTCCGCAAATCGCCTGCGTCATGGGCAGTTGCACCGCGGGTGGCGCCTATGTTCCAGCGATGTCCGACGAGAGCGTCATCGTCCGCAACCAAGGCACGATCTTCTTAGCGGGTCCGCCATTGGTCAAGGCAGCGACGGGCGAAGAAATCAGCGCCGAAGATTTGGGGGGCGGCGATCTGCACGGCCGCAAATCGGGCGTGGTCGATCATGTCGCGGAGAATGACGAACATGCGCTGACCATCGTGCGCGATATTATTTCGCACCTTGGCGGAGCGTGTTCCCCAGCGCAGGCTGGGGCCCAGACATCATCCGGCTGGACCCCGGCCTTCGCCGGGGCACGCGAACCACGCGCCCCCAAATTCGACACCGAAGAACTGTACGGCGTCATCCCCGACGATGTTCGCGCGCCTTATGACGTGCACGAGGTTATCGCGCGCCTGGTCGACGGCAGCGAGTTTCATGAGTTCAAGGCGCTGTATGGCACGACCTTGGTCTGCGGCTTTGCGCATATCTGGGGCATGCCCGTCGCGATCCTCGCCAATAACGGCGTATTGTTTTCGGAAAGCGCGGTCAAAGGCGCACATTTCATCGAACTCGCTTGCCAGCGGCGGATCCCGTTGCTGTTCCTGCAAAATATCAGCGGCTTCATGGTCGGCGGCAAATATGAGGCGGAGGGCATCGCCAAGCATGGCGCGAAACTCGTGACCGCGGTTGCCACCGCGAGCGTGCCCAAGATCACCGTCTTGATCGGCGGCAGCTTTGGCGCAGGCAATTACGGCATGTGCGGACGGGCTTATAGCCCACGTTTCCTGTTCACTTGGCCGAACGCGCGCATCTCGGTCATGGGCGGCGAGCAGGCGGCGAGCGTGCTGGCGACCGTCCACCGCGACGCTGCGACATGGACGCC
Source organism: Sphingomonadales bacterium 39-57-19 (assembly GCA_002282385.1). GTDB lineage: Bacteria > Pseudomonadota > Alphaproteobacteria > Sphingomonadales > Sphingomonadaceae > Sphingorhabdus_B. Next base: position 50,793 of record NCJG01000001.1, read on the forward strand.
AGACGAAGCCGAAGCGTTCAAGGCGCCAATCCGGCAGAAATATGAAGACGAGGGCAACCCCTATTACGCGACATCGCGCCTGTGGGATGACGGGATTATCGACCCGGCGCAGACACGCGATGTGCTGGGGCTGGCCTTCGCCGCTGCGCTCAACGCACCCGTCGAGGAGGCGCCCCGCTTCGGGGTGTTCCGGATGTGAGTCAGATGATCAAATCACTCCTTATCGCCAACCGTGGCGAAATTGCTTGTCGGATTATCCGCACCGCGCGGGATATGGGTATCCGCACCGTTGCGGTTTATTCGGATGCCGATGCCAAGGCGATGCATGTGCAGCAAGCCGACGCGGCGGTGCATATCGGGGCGTCTGCGGCGCGTGAGAGCTATTTGGTGGGCGAGAAGATCATCGCTGCGGCCAAGGCCAGCGGAGCAGAGGCGATCCATCCGGGCTATGGCTTTCTGTCCGAAAACGCGGAATTCGCGCAGGCCGTGATCGACGCTGGCCTCATCTGGGTCGGGCCAGCACCCGCCAGCATCACCGCGATGGGGCTGAAGGATGCGGCGAAGAAATTGATGGCGGAGGCGGGCGTGCCCGTCACCCCCGGATATATGGGTGCAAATCAAGACCCGGCTTTCCTTGGGCAGCAAGCCGCCGAAATCGGTTATCCCGTGCTGATCAAGGCGGTCGCGGGTGGCGGCGGCAAGGGGATGCGCAAGGTCGATGGCGCGGCGGACTTTGCCGACGCGCTCGCCTCTTGTCAGCGCGAAGCCACCGCGTCTTTCGGTAACGCGCATGTCCTGATCGAAAAATATATCCAGCGCCCGCGCCATATTGAGGTGCAGGTGTTTGGCGACACGCATGGCAATATCGTTCATCTGTTCGAGCGCGATTGTTCGCTCCAGCGCCGCCATCAGAAGGTGATTGAGGAAGCCCCTGCACCCGGCATGGACGAAGCAACGCGCGAACAGCTTTGTGCGGCGGCGGTGAAGGCGGCCAAGGCGGTCGATTATGTCGGTGCAGGTACAATCGAGTTCATCGCCGACGCCTCCGAAGGCCTGCGCGCCGACCGCATCTGGTTCATGGAAATGAATACGCGGTTGCAGGTAGAACATCCCGTGACCGAGGAGATCACTGGCGTCGATCTTGTCGAATGGCAGCTGCGCGTGGCGAGCGGGGAGCCGCTTCCGCTGCGGCAAGATGAGTTGCGCATTGATGGTCATGCAATCGAAGCGCGGCTCTATGCCGAAGATCCGGCGAAAGGCTTTTTGCCGAGCGTTGGCAGGTTAGAGTTTTTCGAACTCGACGGCAGTGTCCGGATCGATACAGGCGTGTGTCAGGGGTCCGAAGTTTCGCCATTTTACGACCCGATGATTGCCAAAATGATCGCCCATGATTTGGACCGCGAAGGCGCGATACAGTCGCTGGCATGGGCTTTGAATGATAGCAAAATTTGGCCGGTTAAAAACAATGCTGCGTTTCTTATCAACGCGCTTGAGCATCCTGATTTTGCGTCCGGTAATGTCGATACCGGCCTGCTGCAGCGCGCGGGCGACGATTTGATACCTGACGAGAACGCGGATATTGATGATCTGGCGCGGAGCGCAGAGCAGTATACCAATCAGGCAATTGCGGGTTTCAGGCTCAACGGTGATCGCAATCACAAGGCGGTTCTGTCGGTTGACGGGATCGCAACCGAAGTCGACATTCCAATTGTCGAATATGTCGACCCGCGGCCCTTCGTTTTCGGCCAGAACGCCCCAAGCGGGTTTTTCCAAACTGGAAATGGCCAGACTTGGTGGATCGAACCTTATCGTTATGCAGGCGGCGCGCATGCTTCGGCGCATGACGGAGACATATTTTCCCCCATGCCAGGCCGGATCATTGCAGTCGATGTCACTGCAGGGCAGGCCGTCACCAAGGGCCAGAAACTCCTCACGCTCGAGGCGATGAAGATGGAGCACAGCCTTACCGCCCCGTTTGACGGCGTTGTGGCCGATCTGAACGCAGAGGCCGGTGCGCAGGTGCAGGTCGAGGCATTGTTGGTGCGGATCGAGGCGGTGGACGACAAATAATTGCAAGCCGCGCGTCACCCTGAACTTGTTTCAGGGTCTTACTGTCGGGCGGCAAAAAGTAAGATGCTGAAAAAATTTCAGCATGACGTTTCGGGAGTGAGCAGTGGCAGGCAAATATTTCAACCAATGGCAAATCGGCGACACTATCGTCCATGAAATCCGGCGGACGGTGACCGAGACCGATAATCTGCTGTTCTCGGTCATGACCCATAACCCGCAGCCGCTGCACATTGATGCAGAGGCGGCCAAGGCGAGTGAGTTCGGACAAATCCTCGTCAACGGCACCTTCACCTTTGCCCTAATGGTGGGGCTGTCGGTGGGCGACACCACATTGGGTACGCTCGTGGCGAACCTTGGCTATGAGAAGCTGATCATGCCTAAACCGGTGTTTATCGGTGATACGCTCCGCGCCGAAACCCAGGTCATTGGGCTAAAGGACAGCAAGTCGCGTCCTGATGCCGGCGTTGTGACGTTCCTGCACCGCTGCCTCAATCAGCGCGACGAGGTAGTATGCAGTTGTGAGCGCGCGGCGTTGCTAAAGAAAGCGCCGACTGATATCTAGACCGTAGTGCTGAGCCTGTCGAAGCACGCCCCGCCGATAAGCGCCCTTCGACAGGCTCAGGGCTATGATGAAGTTGAAAGGCGTCGCCTCCATGAAACTGCGTTCACTGCTCTTCGTCCCGGGCGACCGGCCTGACCGTTTCGCCAAGGCATCCGCCAGCGGGGCCGACGCGATTATCATCGACTTGGAAGACTCGGTTGCCGTGGACCGCAAGGTTGCTGCGCGTGAAGTGACTGCGGAGTTTTTGTCAGGGGACCGGTCCGTGCCGGTGTTTGTCCGCGTAAATCCGCAGGATAGCCATCTGACCCATGACGATCTGGCGTCGGTTTTACCCTATATGCCGGACGGCATTGTCCTGCCCAAGGCGGAGGGGGCACGTTCGGTCCATTGGCTCCGCGCAGAAGCCGCAGCGGTGGCGGACAGTCAGGATGGCGAAGCCCCGCCGATCTTGCCGATCGCGACCGAAACCCCTGGTGCTGTATTTGATCTGGGGACTTTGCGCGAAGTTTCGCATTATCTCGTTGGCGTGAGCTGGGGCGCGGAGGATTTGCCCGCTGCGGTTGGCGCAGCGACGGCGCGCGAAGACGATGGCCGCTACACCGCGCCCTATGAGATGGTGCGGTCGCTGACGCTGTTTGCCGCGCATGCCGCTGGCGTTGCGGCAATCGATACGGTCTTTCCGAATATCAGCGATGAGACTGGGTTGTCAGCCTATGTTGCGCGCGCGGCGCGGGATGGATTTACCGGAATGCTTGCCATTCACCCATCGCAAGTAAAGTCGATTAACGCCGGCTTCACAGCATCGCCCGCGCAGATTGCGCATGCCCAATCGATCGTTGATGCCTTCGCAGCCAACCCCGGAGCGGGTGTATTGCAAATTGGCGGAAAAATGATCGACGCGCCGCATTTGAAGGCGGCGCTGTCGATCTTATCCAGAATGTAACGGACGGTTTAAGCCGCTAGCTTCCGCAGCACATAATGCAGGATGCCACCGTTCATGAAATATTCGACTTCGTTCGCGGTGTCGATGCGGCACAGCGTGTCGAAATTGAACGTGCTCCCGTCCTTGCGGGTGACCATGACGGTAACCGTCTGGCGCGGCTGAAGCTTTCCGACGCTGGTGATCGTGAAGCTGTCATCTGCGTTCAGGCCCAAGCTGGTGCGGCTTTCGCCTTCCATGAACTGCAATGGCAAAACGCCCATGCCGACCAAGTTCGAACGGTGTATGCGTTCGAAGCTTTCGACGATGACTGCGCGGACGCCGAGGAGGTTGGTGCCTTTTGCGGCCCAATCGCGTGACGAACCGGTGCCATATTCCTTGCCGGCGATGACCACCAGTGGCGTGCCGTCGGCTTTGTGCTTCATGGCGGCGTCGTAGATGGGCATGACTTCGCCATTGTAGCTGCTCATGCCGCCTTCGATGCCGGGGACCATTTCGTTCTTGATGCGGATGTTGGCGAAGGTGCCGCGCATCATGACTTCGTGGTGGCCGCGGCGGGCGCCGTAGCTGTTGAAGTCAGCCTTGCTAACCTGATGTTCCATAAGGAATTTTCCGGCCGGGCTGTCGGCTTTGATCGATCCGGCGGGGGAGATGTGATCGGTGGTGATAGAATCGCCCAGGATCGCCAGCGGCTTTGCCTCGATGATATCCATCACAGGCGCCGGCGTCATGCTCATCCCTTCAAAATAGGGCGGATTTGCGACATAAGTCGATCCGGCGCGCCATGTGTAGGTGTCCGAACCTTCGACCTGAATCTTCTGCCAATGCGCATCGCCTTCATAGACGGTCGCATAACGCGCGGTGAACATCGAACGGTCGATGTTTGCGGTCATGACATCATGCACTTCCTGATTGGTGGGCCAGATATCGCGTAAGAACACGTCCGAACCGTCGGTCGCCTGACCGATTGGCGTGGTGGTGAAGTCTTCGGTCACGGTGCCCTTCAGCGCATAGGCCACAACCAAGGGCGGTGATGCGAGGAAGTTCGCGCGTACATCGGGCGACACGCGGCCTTCAAAGTTGCGGTTGCCCGAAATGACCGAGGCGGCAACAATGTCATGGCCGTTGATCGCGGCGGAGATAGGCTCTGCCAACGGCCCCGAGTTACCGATGCAGGTCGTGCAGCCATAGCCGACAAGGTTGAAGCCAACGGCGTCAAGATCCGCGGTCAAACCCGCACGGTCAAGATAATCGGTCACGACTTGGCTTCCGGGGGCAAGCGATGTCTTCACCCATGGCTTGGGCTTCAGACCAAAGGCATTCGCCTTGCGCGCAACCAATCCGGCGGCCACCAGAACGCTTGGGTTCGATGTGTTGGTGCACGACGTAATCGCCGCAATCACCACGTCACCGTCGCCAATATCGTGCGATTTGCCCTCAACCGCGACGCGCTTTGCGCTGTCATGCTTGTAGACATTGATGAGATCGTCGTTGAACACATTGTCGACCTCAGTGAGAACAACCTTGTCCTGCGGACGCTTTGGTCCGGCAAGCGATGGCACAACGCTGCCCATGTCGAGTTCAAGCGTATCGGTGAAGATGGGGTCCGCCATGTCCGCATAGGCCCAAAGGCCCTGTTCCTTGGCATACGCCTCAACCAATGCAATCTGGTCTTCCGCACGGCCGGTCAGACGCAGATAATCGAGCGTCTTTTCATCAATGCCAAAAAAGCCACAGGTCGCGCCATACTCGGGCGCCATGTTGGCAAGCGTCGCACGGTCGGCGAGCGACAAGGACGCAAGGCCGGGGCCATAATATTCGACAAAGCGGCCAACCACGCCCTTGGCGCGCAGCATTTGTGTTGCGGTGAGCACAAGGTCGGTCGCGGTCACGCCCTCGGCAAGCGCGCCGGTCAGTTTGAAGCCAACAACTTCAGGGATCAACATCGACACCGGCTGGCCAAGCATCGCGGCCTCCGCCTCAATCCCGCCAACGCCCCAACCCAGCACGCCAAGGCCGTTGATCATGGTCGTATGGCTGTCGGTGCCAACGCAGGTGTCGGGATAAGCGATGGTCGTGCCATCTTCGGCTGCGCTGGTCCAAACGGCCTGTGCGATATGTTCAAGGTTCACCTGATGGCAAATGCCGGTTCCAGGCGGGACCGCCTTAAAGTTATTCAGCGACTTTGAACCCCATTTCAGGAAGTCATAACGCTCTGCATTGCGCTGATATTCGATTTCCACATTCTGCTCGGCTGCCTTTGGGTGGCCGAATTCGTCAACCATGACGCTGTGGTCGATGACCAAGTGCACAGGGACAAGCGGGTTGATCTTTGATGGGTCCGCCTTCAACGCGGTCATCGCGTCGCGCATCGCGGCCAAATCAACCACGCACGGCACGCCGGTGAAATCCTGCAGCAAAACGCGGGCAGGGCGATATTGAATTTCGCGGGTCGATTTGGCGTCCTTCTGCCAATCGATCAATGCTTGCACGTCCTGCACCGAAACGGTGAAGCCGCCATCTTCAAAACGCAGCAGATTTTCGAGCAATACCTTCATCGAAAACGGCAGGCGGGACACATCACCCAATTTTTCCGATACTTTTTTGATCGAAAAATAATCCACCGTCTTGCCGCCAGCGGTCAAGGTGGAACGGGTTTGCAGGCTGTCTAATCCGATTGCGGTCATGTTGGTACTACCCCTTCAAAATTAAGGCTTTTGGCCGGATGGGGAAGACGACACGGTAGGCGCTTACTGCAACCCATGAAACGCGCGTCAAACCAGCGTAAAAGCGGGAGATTCGTTTGCTGGCCGCGCCTTAGCGCGGATGGGGTGGGGGTGCAAGGTGGCGACGGGGGGTATTTTGGCGCACGAAGGCACGAAGGCACGAAGGGGCGGCTGCGATTGGTATACGAACGGCTCGTATACGAAGAATTGGACTCGGTTTATTTGCTGACCTTTGTAACGTGGAAAAGCCAAAGCGAGGCACTGCCGGGATTGGTCCAAGTCGTCGAGGTGCGCACCTACAAAGGGCATATGGTGTACACTGCTATCCGTCGCTGGGTTAAATTACCCAGCTACCCCGGTGCCCAGCTCACTTTGGCCAAAACGGTTGTGTTTTGCGTAGCGGCATTTTGGCAGCGCTTAGCTATTGAAGCTTCGGTTGTTCGCAGTTGAGCGCAAGGGGGCGGAAAACCAGCATAAAAGCGGAATATTCATTTGCTGGCCACAGCTTCGCTGGAATGGGGTGGAGTTTACAAGTGGTGGGCAGGTTAGCCGATGGGTTATAAATACAATGGATATCTTATCACTTATTTAAAGTTTAGTTTCCAGGTTACCTTATCGAATTCATGATCAAAAGATTAACAATCCGTCCGTTCTTGTCTTTTAGGGGGAGCACATGTCATATCAGGCGATAAATGTCGAAAGTCTATCTGTTAACAGAGCGAACGACCGGCACGGAGAATTAGCGAACGAGACAGCCGCAATTTCTCAGCTTTTTCATATGCGTGAGGCGCATATGAAAAAACTTGCATCAGATATTGTATCGGAGGGACAAATATACGATCCGCCGCTCGTTTCTGTCGATGGTGATGGATATATTGTATTTGACGGCAACCGAAGGCTAACTTGCTATAAGCTTATTTTAAATCCTAATTTGGCGCCCTCCCAAGAACTACAATCTTATTTTCAGCGTTTGCATGATAATTGGGAAGGTGATCTTCCAGCTGAAGTTGTATGCCAAATTGAGAACGACCGAGACCGAATCGATGCAATCCTGTTTCGACGTCATACTGGCTCTCAAGGTGGTGTAGGCCAGTCAACATGGGACGATCGAGCAAAGCGGAACTTCATTGAACGCACGGGACGCGGCGGACGAATCGATGTTGCCGACGAAGTGGAGCGATTACTTCAGGAAGAGGATATGCTCCCAGAGAGCAACATTCCCCGCTCGACCTTAAATCGTCTACTTTCTTCTGAGGCGAACAGGACTCGGCTAGGAATTAGCGTTCAGGGAAATCAATTTCAAATTACTCACAGACGAGATATCGTTGTAAGGGCTCTCGCGCGCATCGCCGCGGATTTGGCAGGGCGCCAGATTGTGCTTGGTGACCTCTGGGATAACCACGGCAAACGAACTTACCTCAATCAGTTAGAAAACGCGAGATTGCTTCCAAGAGACGAAGATGCCTTGGCTGTTGGTCATCAGCAGCAGCGAGCGAGGCGGAATCGGTCTGGCCAGCGTAGGCCACAAGCTGAGATACCTCAGCAGACCTTCATCCCGCATGACGCACCCCAAATCGCTTGGGCTCGAGAGCAGCAACGTGCACGTGCTATTTGGGAGGAACTACAAACACTAGAACTCGCTCGATATCCTAATGCGGTATCTGCTCTTATGCGGATTTTGCTCGAGCTTGGAGTTGAGGATTACATAAGTGAACATGAGCTTCGAGAAGGAGAAGGGCTTGCCCAAAAATTCCGAATTGTCGCAGATCACTTGTTCGACCGGGGTTTTCTTGACGAAGAATATAGAAATGAATTGGAACGGCTACGGCAGCACGAGGAATTGATTTCGATAAGAAGTATGCAGCGATTTGTTCACTCCGCTACTTTTGCACCAATGCGTACTGAATTGATTGCCTATTGGGCGAGGCTAAATCGCTTTCTAGTTTCTTGTCTGGGCAGATAACGGAGGAACACAGTCGCGTGGCTACTTTGAAGCAGGAATTAGGTGCGTTTGGGGAACGCATTGTAGCAAAGGCATGTGCATGTCCGCGTTGTAAGAAACTAGGCACGTTGGTTCGGCTGCCTACAAACTTCAAATGCGCAGATCTGGTATGCGATTTTTGTGGCTTTCTCGGTCAAGTAAAAGCATCCACCGTTAAAGATCCAAGTCGCCTTCCTTCTCAGATTTTAGGAGCCGCATGGGGTCCTCAGAAAGCACGTATGGACGCTGCCATATATTTCCCTCTTTATCTGGTGCTGGCTACAGCAGATTTAAAGGAATATGGGATTTATTATTTGTCGGCGGATTTGCAAACGGAGGAGCTCTTTGTTCCGCGTTCACCGCTATCCGAAACTGCAAGGCGTGCGGGATGGCAAGGTTTCTATTATAATATCAAAGCCATTCATGACCGGTTCGTTCGTTTGGTTTGACGCGGCAATTATCTCACTATGTGCATCAGCATTTAACTTAAAACCCGCACCCGTTTATCGCGCGCCGTTTGGCCGTGGGTGATTTCCAACTGGCTGACCGATATCCCCAACAGCTTGGCCAAGATGGCCAGCACGGCCTTGTTCGCCTTGCCATCCTCCGGCGCGGTGCGGAGCCAGATTTTGAGGGCGCCGTTTTCAATCGCGGCCTTTTCGACCTTCGCCCCCGGCACCACGCGCAGCGATAGCTCGTTTCGGTCGGATATCAGCGCGGTGATCGCTTGCGGGGTCAATGTGGGGGCAGCCATGTTGTTGCGATAGCGCAGGAACCGCTTTCCTACAACATTCCATATAGGTTATTATATTTTATATAATGAACCAATGGAGTTTATATGGCACGCAAATCCGACGCTTCCGACCTTGTTTTAACAATCTTGCCCGATTCGGCGCAGCGCATTCCGTCCGGGCCACGGGTGAACCGCAACCGTTTGATGCCCGGATTGCGCGTACGGCATGACGGGTGGACCGAGGAGCGGACGCAGCGCTTTTTTGATGCGTTGGGCCATACCGGTTGTGTGCGCGATGCGGCGCGGGTGGCGGGGGTTTCCAATGCGGCGGCGTACCGGATGAAGCGGCGCTTTCCGTTATTCGCGCAAGCGTGGGAGGATGCGTTGGACCGGGCGGGGCAAGGGTTGTTGGCGATTGCGTATAAGCGCGCGGTGGAGGGGCGGGAGACCGTGATCATCCGCGGCGGGCAGGAATATGAACGGCGGATTACGCCGTCGGACGCGATCCTTGGCCTATTGCTCAAACGCGGGGATATGGCGGGGACGGGCGCGCTGCCGGGGGGCAAATTGCCCGATGATCTGTTAAGCTTTGACGAATGGCAACGGCACAAGCGCTTTGACGATTATGGGCGCAAGATCGAGATTGAGGACCCCGAAAAATCGAAGGATAAGTTCATCGCCAAGCTGACCGAAATCCGCAACCGGTTGAAAGAATATGGGCGGCAGGGCGTGGCATGCCCCACCTGTCATCAACCGCTGCCCGACGGGTGGCCGAACCAGTCCATGGCGGTGCTGGTGGCGACGGGATTGGTGGGCCCTGACGAGCTGTTTGATGATTAGGTCCTGACCCTAGTCGCGGAAATTCATCGTCGCCGGGTTGCTGATCGCGGCGACTTGCATGAATTGCGGTTTGCTTTTGGGGGTGTCGTCATTGGTTTGGGTGACGCTGCTCAAGAGATAGGACGAAATGCGGTGGCGCGTGCACAGGCCGCCTGCGCCATCGCTGACCAACGGGGTTTCAAATTCGACCGCGATCATCGCGTCCTGCGCGTGGGTTACCGTGCACACGACCAACTGCCCTTCGCATAAATCGAGCACGAGGATGGTGCCTTTGGGGACGTTCAGCAAGCCATCGATCAGCGCGCCGGTTTTCGACAGGTTGCGCATCAATGCTTCATAACGGTGGTCGTCATGAATTACGCCAATGCGGCGGAACACCGAACGGCGTTCGGAACGGTGGCGCAGCGGGCCGTCGGGGATGATGCGCAATTCGCCGTTCGCCATCTGGGCCAGCAGGGTTTCCTGATCCATCGCCTTTGCGTAAATCCACCCTTGGATAAGGCGTGCGTTCATGCCGCGCACCACTTCAAGCTGGTCAAATGCCTCTACGCCTTCGACCGTGGTTTCCATGCCCAATGCATCGGACAGGCTGATGATCGCCGCGATGATTTTGGCGCTGTTCTGATCCTTTTGCGTGCAGCCTTCGACAAAGGTGCGGTCGACCTTGATCTTGTCAAACGGGGCGGAGCGCAAATAGCTTAACGACGAATAGCCGGTGCCAAAGTCATCGAGCGCAAGGCGAACGCCAAGGTCTTTGAGTGCGCGGAAGATGTCGTCAATGGTCTCAAAATCGCCCATGAACACGCTTTCGGTGAGTTCAAGTTCCAGACGGTCGGGGTCAAGCCCCGACGTCCGCAGCGCATGTGCGACGGTGTCGATAAGTTCCGAATGCGCGAATTGGGCGGCGGACACATTGACGGCGACGCGCACCGATTTGGGCCACGCCATCGCGTCCATGCACGCGCGGTTCAGCGCCCATGCGCCGATATGGTTGATAAGGTCGGATTCCTCGGCAATCGGCACGAAGACGCTGGGGCTAATCGGTCCGCGTTCGGGGTGGTCCCAGCGCATCAATGCTTCGAATGCGACCACGACATTGTCATCGGTGCGGACGACGGGTTGGTAATGCAGCGCCAGCGCTTCGTTGGCGAGGGCATCGCGCAGGCCCTCTTCAAGCAAGCTGCGTTCGGCGGCTTCGTCTTTGAAATGGGCTGCGTAAAAGCGGAATTGCCCGCGCCCGCCGTTCTTTGCGGCGTATAGCGCAAGGTCGGCATTTTCGATAAGCTCCAACTTATCAACGCCGTCAAAGGGCGAAATGGCGATGCCGATCGAGATGCCGATGGTCGCGCGCTTGTCGTCGATGATGTAGGGCTGCGAGAGGATCTGGATGAGCTTGTTCGACAGTTCGCCCAGCTTGCCGCGGTCGTCACAGTCGGGAAGGATGATCTGGAATTCATCGCCACCCAAGCGGCCAATCTCGCCCACGCTGCCGACGGCGCGTTCAAGGCGGCGGGCCACCTGGCGCAGCAACGTATCACCCGCCGTATGGCCAAGCGTATCGTTGACGACTTTGAACCGGTCGAGGTCAAGCATCATCAGCGCGCAGCTGCGCTTGGTGGACTTATACGCGGCGAGCGTGCTCTCCAGCTTTTTGTCCATGCGGTGGCGGTTCGCAAGGCCCGTGAGCGAGTCAAATTCGGCGAGGCGCGAGTCGACAAGCTTGCGCTCATGTTCGGTGGTGATGTCCTTTGCGCTGCCGCGATAGCCTTGGAACGCGCCGGCTTTGTCAAACTTCGGATGGCCCGATAACGACCACCATGTTTGCCGGCCACGGCCCTGTGGTTGGCTGAGGGTAAAGCGCACCGTCTGGTCGACGATCCTGTTGCGCGCGGTCAGCTGAAAATTCAGCGGCCTTTCCGAACGCTCCCCGGGCGTCGAGGCGTCGGTTTCAAACAAATGCGTGATGGGGTGCGCGAGCAATTCCTGCACGGGCCGGTTCAGCTTTTCAGCCGCGTTTTCGGAGATATAGATCAACCGCCCTTGGGCATCGGTGGCCCATAGCCAGCCAATACCGGCATGTTCGAAGTCGTCGAGAATTTCGAGGCGCCGGTTGGTATCGGCAGGCGTAATGACGGCCGCAGAATCGCGACCCGAAAAACGTCTTAATAAACGCGAAACAGCCATCGTTACCAATCATCGCCAATGTGCAGGCGGATACGCCTCATCCCATGTGACTGAATTTAAACGGCTTTGGTTAATATGTTGCTAATGACTGCAACGCTACGGAACGCGTATATTTTTAAAGCGCGACATGGCTTTGCATCGCCCCCGTGCGTTTATCCTTGCCGCAAAAGATCGGTAACCTCGTCCAACGTTCCGCGCACGCGCAGCAGCTGATCCTTGCCAAAGACGATCAGGCATTCATTATCGGCATTGTCGGCGGTGCGGACGAATTGGACTATTTCGGGGTTCACCGATATGCGCTGGCCGCGATTGTCGGTCATCATAACGAAGGGGATCATGGGCTGTCCTTTGGAGAGAATTTCGCCGGTGCCTTAACATAGGTGGACCTTGCGCTCTAACACTTCCGTCCGCCGCGCCTTTCTCACGCAAGCTGGTTCAGCCGCGCCCATTGGTTTGGCTGGCTTTTCCGCGCAAGCGCCGCTACAGCGACGGCGATGAATCCCGTAATCCTTGTCATGTCCGGCGGAGCGATAGGTGCAGCACTGCGCTATGGCCTGTCGCGTGCGCTGCCCGTGAACGTCGGGGGTTGGCCATGGCCGACCTTTGCCGCGAACCTGCTCGGCGGGCTGGCTATGGGGTTGCTGGCGGCGTGGCTGGTGCGCGGCGATGGAGCCGCAGAGCCCTTGCGTCTGTTTCTGGGTGTGGGTGTGTTGGGCGGCTTTACGACGTTCAGCGCCTTCAGCCTTGAAATGGCGCAGATGGTGCAACGCGGGCAGGGCATGATGGCGGCGGCATATGCTGCGGTTTCGGTAATATTGGCATTGGGTGCGGTCTTCGCCGGAATGATGCTGGCAAGGACAATTTGGACATGAGTAAGCAAGACGAAAAAGGCATTCGGCAATTCGTCGTCGCCCCTGATGATGATGGCATTCGCCTGGACCGTTGGTTCAAACGGCATTTGCCCGATGCATCGTTCAACATCGTGTCGCGTTGGGCGCGCACGGGGCAGTTGCGCGTTGATGGCAAGCGCGCGACGCCGGGCGATCGGCTGTTGGCGGGGCAAACGCTACGCGTGCCGCCTGCCGATGCGTCGGCATCCTCCAGCGCGCGTCCGGTGCGCAAGCGCCGCGATCTGACCGAGGACGAAATGGAATTTGCGCTGAGCATGGTGATCCACAAGGATGACGCGGCGCTGGTGATCAACAAACCCGCTGGCCTTGCGACGCAGGGCGGCACCAAGACAGAGAACCATGTCGATGGTTTGCTCGACGCCTTAGGATTTGAACTCGATAACCGGCCAAAGCTGGTGCACCGGCTGGACAAGGACACGTCGGGCGCGCTTTTGCTGGCGCGTACGTCGCGGTCGGCAGGGCATTTTGCCAAGGCTTTTTCTTCGCGCACCGCGCGCAAGGTATATTGGGCGTTGGTCGTTGGCGTGCCTGACATTGCCGATGGTTTTATCGACCTGCCCATTGGCAAGCAGCCCGGCAGCGGCGGCGAGAAAATGCATGTCGATGAAAAGGATGGGCAATCGGCCCGCACCCGCTATCGCATCGTTGAACGCGCCGGAAACGCCACCGCCTGGGTAGAATTGCAGCCTTATACCGGCCGCACGCACCAGTTGCGCGTGCATATGGCCGCGATTGGCCACCCCATTGTCGGCGACGGCAAATATGGCGGCAAGGACGCGTTTCTGACGGGCACGATCAGCCGCAAAATGCATTTGCACGCGCGCCGTATCCGCATCGACCATCCATCCGGGCACCAGATTGACGTGCGCGCCGACATGCCCCCGCATATGAAGTCGAGCTTTGACGATTTGGGCTTCGACATTGAAATGGGCGATGCACTGGTGCTGGATGCACCCAAGTTCAGCGAAACGGCGGAAGGCAAAAAGCGCGTTGCCGCCAATATCGCCAAATCAGCGCGCAAGGAACGGAAGGGCGAACGCCGCGCGCGCGGTTCTGTGTCGGACAAGCCCAAGGACAATAAGCGCAGCCAAATGGCCGCCGGCAAAAAAATCGCCGCCAAAAAGCCAGTGATCAAAAAAGCCGTCAGCAAGAGACCGGCCGGGAAAAAGGTCACGTCAAAGGGTAAGCCCTGATGCATCCCAATGCTGCATTTCGTTGGGAGGATCGCGACGCCATGCGCGCTTTGGCCAAGGATGTCGGCTTTGGCATGTTATTCCTGAATACCCCCGATGGGCCGCACGTGGCGCATCTGCCATTTGTATTTCTGGACGATGATCGCATCGGTTTCCATATGGCGCGCAACAATGCGATAGCGCGCTGTCTAGACAGCGCGGAGGCATTGTTCGTGATAAACGGGCCGGACGGTTATATCAGCCCCGATTATTATGGCATTCCTGACCAGGTGCCGACATGGAATTATGTGGCGATTGAGCTTGTGGGCTCCGTCCGGAAAATGGACGAAGCGGCGTTGATTGCCCAATCGGACGCGCTGTCACATCATCAAGAATTGAAGCTGGCGCCCAAACCCGCTTGGACGCGCGCCAAAATGGCCGACGGCATGTTTGAAAAAATGCTGCGCGGGATTTACGGTTTTGAAATGCACATCACCACGTGGCGCAGCACGTTAAAGCTTGGTCAAAACAAGGCCGACGCAGTCCGGATCGCCGCAGCAGATGGGGCAGAGGACGCCGGCAACATTGCCATCGCCAATGCTATGCGTACCCTTACCCCATGACAAAACTCGCCATTTTTGATTGCGACGGCACGCTGGTCGACAGTCAGGCAAATATTTGCATGGCGATGGAGCACGCCTTTGAAGAGGCAGGGCTGACGCCACCGATGCGGCATGAAACGCGGCGTGTGGTCGGATTGTCTTTGGTGGAATCGATGCGGATGTTGTTGCCCGACGCAGCTGACGATCTGCACCATGATTTGGCCGACAAATATCGATCGGCCTTTTGGGCATTGCGCAGCAATGGTCTGGTCGATGAACCATTATATGACGGCATTGCCGCGCTTTTATCCTTTCTGGATGAAAGCGGCTGGATGCTGGGCGTCGCTACCGGAAAGTCCGACCGCGGGCTGACGCGTTGCCTCGACCATCACGCACTCCGGCCTTTGTTCGTCACATTGCAGACCGCCGACCGCCACCCGTCAAAGCCACATCCGTCGATGGTGTATCAAGCCTTGGCCGAGGCAGGGGCCGACGCCGCCAATGCCGTTGTCATTGGCGATACGGTGTATGACATCCACATGGGCCGCGCGGCGGGGACGCGCACTGTCGGGGTCAATTGGGGCTATCACAGCGTGGATGACTTGCGCGAGGCTGGTGCCGATTACATCGCCGAGAGCATGGATGAGTTGAAAGTCTATCTGGAGAATTTTGCATGACGCCGAATGAGGACAATGCGCGCGACGATACGCAGGCGCAATATCGGTTTCTGGTCATCAACCTGTGCCGGATTGGTGGCGCGATCATGTTGGTGATCGGGCTGGCGGTCATCGCGCGTCAGGCCTTTGGCCTGCCCATCGCCGCGGGTTATGTGCTGTTTTTGATTGGCATGTTCGCGTTCCTGCTGGTGCCAGTGTTTCTGGCCAAAAAGTGGAAGAGCAAGCCGCAGCCATGAGACGATTTTGGAAAGAAGTTACCCTAGAGCCGAGCAGTTTTGGGCATGCAGTGCGGCTGGATGGCCGGCCGATTAAAACACCCACGCACAATGTGCTCGCACTGCCGACGAAAAAGCTGGCGGATGCGGTGGTTGCCGAATGGGATGCGGTGGAAAAGACCGTTGATCCGCTGTTAATGCCAATGACGGGCTTTGCCAACGCGGCGATTGATCGCATTGGCCCCGATAGGGATGGCTTTGCCGCCGCGATTGCGGCCTATGGTGAAACCGATCTGTTTTGTTATCGCGGTGCTGCGGGGGAAGCATTGGCGGACCGGCAAGCCGAAATCTGGGACCCCTGGCTTGATTGGGCACGCACCCGTTATGATGTCAGCTTTGTGATTGTCGAGGGCATCATGCACCAGCCACAGCCCGAAACGACGCTCGAAACCTTGCGCGCTGCGGTGGCGGCACGCGGCACGTTCGAACTGGCCGCCATGGCAAAGCTTGCGCATTTGTCGGGCTCGCTGATCGCCACGCTGGCGGTAGTTGAACGCGCAGGAACGCCGGAGGATATCTGGAACGCCAGTTGCCTCGATGAACTGTGGCAGGAAGAATTATGGGGCGAGGACCATTGGGCGCAGAAAAACCGCAATGACCGCGCCGCTGAATTCATGGCCGCCGTCCGGTTTCTCGACCTGCTGACGCCGGGTGTGTAAGCTTAACCATAGGTAAAAGCCCATCTTGGGGCAAAGCTGCACCGGACTTATGTGCATGCAGCATGTAAGGAAATCCCGATGACCAACGCTTCGCCCCAAAATACCGCGATATTCACGCTAAGGCCGCTGCCCAAGGCGGCATTTGTCGCGGGCTATGCCGGTTTGCTGCCGCAGATTTTTGCCGCTGTGCTGGTGTTTTCGGGGTCGGAATATCGCTGGACCGGGTTTGCCGCGGCTTATGGCTATGCGGCGTTTATCTTCAGCTTTTTGGGCGGCATGTGGTGGGGACTTGGTGTCACCACGCGCCGTGATGATGCGTCTGCGACCGCGATATTCGCGCTGGCTGTGGCACCAAGCCTGTTGGCGTTCGCCACTTATCTGCCGTGGATATGGGGCTGGGAATGGCCCGGACCGTCGCTGGCGTGGCTTGGGTTTTTCGTGCTGGGTTCACCGCTGGCGGATCGCTGGCTTTCCGCGCGATGCCAATTGCCAGACGGCTGGATGAAGCTGCGCTGGCACCTGTCGATCGGCTTGGGCGGAATTACCCTGTTGCTCGCAGGGGTGACCCCGACTGCTTAAGACGCCGCAAGGTCGCGCACGAAACCGATCAGCCCCTTTTGCCGGCGGCGCTTCATGCGTTCTGCGGCCAGAATCTGGCGGACCTTTTCAAAGCAGGTCTGCACATCGTCGTTGATAAGGACATAATCATAGCCGTCCCAGTGGCCGATTTCGGCCTTGGCGCGGCTCATCCGGTCGGCGATGACCGCTTCGCTGTCTTGCGCGCGGCTGTGTAAGCGGCGTTCAAGTTCTTCGATGGATGGCGGCAAGATGAATACGCGCACCACGTCGGGGCCAGCTTCCTGATACAGCTGCTGCGCGCCTTGCCAGTCAATGTCGAACAAGACGTCGCATCCAGCGGCAAGCTTGTCTTCCACCGGACCCTTTGGCGTGCCGTAGCGATGGCCGAACACATGCGCCCATTCGAGGAATTCGCCGTCTGCGGCCATTTTCTTGAAGGTCGCTGTGTCTGTAAAATGGTAATGGACGCCCTCAATCTCACCGGGCCGCGGCTCGCGCGTGGTGTAGGAAACCGATAAGGCGATTTTTTCGTCCGCCTCCAACAACATGCGAGAAAGCGTCGATTTGCCTGCGCCTGAAGGCGACGAAAGCACGAATAGAAGGCCCCTGCGTTCCAGTTCGTGCGGCTTGTGATTGTCGGTGTTGCCCATAGCCGCTAGTGCGCGAAAGGGCAGGGCGGCGTCAAGAGGGAAGCTTTAGTCGCAATGAAAGTGGGTTAGCCCTCTTTGCGGCCCTTGCGCTGATCATATATGCTTTTGGCCACGATCGCGTCGCCGACAAGCAATAGCCCCGGAATGGAGCGCGTTGCCAAACGCGTCGCGACGAGGCCAACGCCCGCGCCAAGCAAGCCATGGCCACGTTTGCGGCCAATAACTTCGCCGACAACGGCACCTGCGATGGATTTTAGCATTATCGACTTCCTTCTCACTTCGTCATCCTGAACTTGTTTCAGGATCTTACTTCACCACCGTCCAACGAAAATTAAGATGCTGAAACAAGTTCAGCATGACGGAGTGTCGGAGATCAAACCATATCTTCCGGTCTGACATGGGTATCGAACGTTACTTCGTCAACCAGTCCGGATGCCAACGCGGCTTCGCGCAGGGTGGTTCCATTTTTGTGGGCGGCTTTGGCAATGTTGGCCGCATTGTCATAACCAATGACGGGCGCAAGCGCGGTGACGAGCATCAACGAGCGTTCGACAAGTTCCGCAATGCGGTCGCGATCCGGTTCAAGTCCGGCGACGCAGTTTTTGGCAAAGCTGTCCATACCGATGCTGAGCAACTCAACAGAGCGCAGCACATTGGCCCCGATGAGCGGTTTGAAGACGTTGAGCTGCAAATGTCCCTGCAGCCCGCCAATCGTCACCGCCTGATGATTGCCCATGACTTGCGCCGCGACCATCGTCAGCATTTCGCACTGGGTCGGGTTGACCTTGCCCGGCATGATCGAGCTGCCCGGCTCGTTTTCTGGCAGATGCAGCTCGCCAAGGCCCGAGCGCGGACCAGACCCAAGCAAGCGGATGTCGTTGGCGATCTTTGTGAGGGACACGGCAAGCGTGTTGAGCGTGCCGGACATTTGCACCAGCCCGTCATTGGACGCCAGCGCCTCAAATTTGTTGCGGGCGGGTTCAAAGGCGATGCCCGTCGCGGTCGAGATTTCGGCGGCAATCGCACTGTCAAAACCCGCTGGCGCATTTAGGCCCGTGCCGACCGCCGTGCCGCCCTGCGCAAGCTTTTGCACATTATGGACAACCGTCCCTTCGATCCGCGCGCGGTTGGCGATCAGTTGCGCGACAAAGGCCGAAAACTCCTGACCCAAGGTCAGCGGCGTTGCGTCCTGCAAATGGGTGCGGCCGATTTTAATGATCGCGCCCCACGCTTGGCATTTTTCGGTCAGCGCATTGGTCAGGCGTTGCAGCGCGGGGAGCAGATCGCGCCACACCGCGATGGCCACGGCGACATGGATTGCGGTGGGAAAGCTGTCGTTCGATGACTGCCCCATGTTGACATGGTCATTGGGGTGCACGGGCGTTTTGCCGCCGCGTGTGCCCGCCAGCGCTTCGTTGGCGATGCCGGCGATGACCTCATTCACGTTCATGTTCGACTGCGTGCCGCTGCCCGTTTGCCAGATGACGAGCGGGAATTGATCGTCATGCCGCCCCGCCAATATGGAGTCTGCGGCGGCGATGATCGCATCGGCAATGTCCGCAGGCAACGCGCCCGATGCTTTGTGCGTTAACGCGGCGGCACGTTTTACATGGGCAAGGCCATAGATAATGCCAATCGGCATCCGCTCATGCGCCGGAAAGGGAAAGTTCGCGATACTCCGCTGCGTCTGCGCGCCCCAAAAAGCGGCGGCGGGGACCTCTATCGGTCCAAAACTGTCGGTTTCAGTGCGGGTTTCCGCCGTCACTTTTTCCGTCCGAAGTCCACGCTGACGACGTTGGAGCCGTCTTCGACCATAACGGTGGGGCCGTCATTTCCGGCTTCTTCATGCGGTTCGGGTTCACTTTCGCCTGCATCGACATGGAATTGCAGCGCGAAATCTACGGCCGGGTCAACAAATGCGGTGATCGCGGAGTAGGGGATGAACAAATGCGACGGGATCTGGCTGAACGACAGGCCAACTTCGAAATGTTCGGCCTCAACCTTCAGGTCCCAATATTTGTGCTGCAGCACAATGGTCATTTCATCGGGGAAACGCTCGTGCAGATGCTGCGGAATGGCAACACCCGGCGCTTGCGTCTTGAACGTGATGTAGAAATGATGGTCGCCGGGCAGGCCATCGCGCGCGACATCGCCCAGCACGCGGCCAACGACGGCGCGCAATGCCTCTTGCACGACATCATCATAAGGAATCAGGCTATCTACATGCTCTTCGGTCATGGGCGCTTGGTGGACTTCCGCGCGTGTGAAATCAAGATACTTGTTGCCTTAAGCCAACTTGCCAAATGCGTGCATGTGGCTATATCGGCGGCCATGCGTACAGGCTCCATAAGTCGCAAGACGAACGAAACGTCCATTGATGTTGAGGTGAACCTCGACGGCACTGGTGTGTATGACGTGTCAACGGGCATCGGTTTTCTCGACCATATGCTTGAGCAACTGTCGCGCCATTCGCTGATCGACCTAAAGGTGAAGGCCGTTGGCGACCTGCATATTGACCAGCACCACACCACGGAAGACACCGGGATCGCGATTGGCGAGGCGGTGTTGCAGGCATTGGGCGATAAACGCGGCATCACGCGTTATGGCACGGCCTATGCGCCGATGGATGAAACGTTGACGCGCTGTGCGCTCGACATTTCGGGGCGGCCCTATTTCGTGTGGAAAGTGTCGCTTGGCATGCCGCGTTTGGGCGAGTGGGATACCGAGCTGATCGAACATTGGTTCCACAGCTTTGCGACCAGCGCCGGCATTACGCTGCACATCGAAAATCTTTATGGTTCGAACAACCACCACATCGTCGAAAGCTGCTACAAGGCTTTGGCCCGCGCATTGCGCCAAGCGGTCGAGATTGACCCGCGCAAGGCAGACGCCATCCCGTCGACCAAGGGCACGCTCTAGGCCGTGTCACTTGCGCTGATTGATTATGGCGCGGGCAATCTGCATTCGGTGCACAATGCGTTGAAAGCGGCGGGCGCAGGCGACGTGCATGTGACCGCCGATCCCGATATTGTTGCCAAAGCCGACCGCATCGTTCTGCCCGGCGTTGGCGCCTTTGCGCATTGTATGGAGGCACTGTCCGCGATTGACGGCATGGTCGCCGCAATGGAGCAGCGCGTGCGCGTTGAGGGCATTCCGTTTTTGGGTATTTGCGTCGGTATGCAGCTGTTGGCCGATGCGGGCGTTGAGCACGGCACGACACGAGGGCTTGGCTGGATCGGTGGCACCGTGCGCGCGATTGCACCGGCTGCGGATTTGAAAATCCCGCATATGGGCTGGAACGACGTTGTTCCAACGCAAGGCGCGCCGTTGATCGAAGCGGGTGAGGCGTATTTTCTGCATAGCTATCATTTTGATGCAGCCAATGCGGACGATGTACTGGCGACCACGGACCATGGCGGCACTCTCGTCGCTGCTGTGGGCCGTGACAACATAATGGGGGTGCAATTTCATCCCGAAAAAAGCCAAGCCTATGGCATTAATTTCCTCAAACGCTTTTTGGAGTGGCAGCTGTGATCGTTTTTCCTGCGATTGACCTGAAGGGTGGCGAAGTTGTGCGCTTGGCCGAGGGCGATATGAACCGCGCTACGGTCTATGCCGACGACCCCGCCGCGCAGGCGATGCTCTTTGCCGAACAAGGCGCAGAGTTTCTGCATGTTGTGGATTTGGACGGCGCCTTTGCCGGTCGCCCCGAAAATGCCGAGGCAGTTGAAGGCATCATCGAAAATTTCCCCGGTTACATCCAATTGGGTGGCGGCATCCGCAATACGCAGACGGTTGAACGCTGGTTCGACATGGGCGTCGCGCGGTTGGTGATTGGCACGGCGGCGCTCAAAGATCCGCAGTTCGTCAAAGACATGGCGCGCGAATTTGAAGATGGCATTGTGGTTGCCGTGGACGCCCGCGACGGCTTTGTCGCGACCGAGGGCTGGGCCGAGAAATCGGACATGCCAGTCATCGATTTGGCGCGCCGGTTCGAAGATGCGGGCGTGGCGTCCATCCTGTTCACCGATGTGGGGCGCGACGGGATGCTGACCGGATGCAATATCGACGCGACCGTTGATCTGGCGCGGCGCGTAAACATTCCCGTGATCGCCAGCGGCGGGGTGAAGGGCATTGATGACATCCACATGCTCGCGCTGCATGCCAAGGACGGCATTGAAGGCGTGATTACCGGCCGTGCGATTTATGATGGCCGGCTGGATCTGGCCACGGCGATTAAAGTGGCGGAGCGGGCGTGATATTTGGGGCTTGCATGGTTCCCCTCCCGCAGGCGGGAGGGGCTAGGGGAGGGCACCTACCCTTCACCGGAGTTCGCTCGCCTTCGGCTCGCCCCACCCCCAACCCCTCCCGCCTGCGGGAGGGGAGAGTATGACCGTCCGCGTCCGTGTCATTCCCTGCCTCGACGTCTCCAATGGCCGCGTGGTCAAGGGCGTCAATTTTGTCGACCTGCGTGACGCCGGTGATCCGGTCGAGCAGGCGCAGGCATATGATGCGGCGGGCGCCGACGAACTTTGTTTTCTCGACATTGGCGCAAGCCATGAAGGGCGCGGCACGATCATTGATGTGGTTCGCCGGACGGCGGAAGTATGTTTCATGCCGCTGACCGTCGGTGGCGGCGTGCGCAGCGCAGAGGATGCGCGGGCGTTGTTGCTGGCAGGGGCGGATAAGGTCGCGGTCAACAGCGCGGCGGTTGCGCGGCCGGAGGTCGTTGCGGATATCGCCGCACGTTTCGGCAGCCAGTGCGTTGTGGCTTCGGTTGATGCGCGGCGCAGCGGCGACCATTGGGAAATCTTCACCCATGGCGGACGCAAGCCAACCGGAATTGACGCGCTGGAACATGCCGTAAAACTCGCCGAGCTTGGCGCCGGCGAATTGCTCGTCACCAGCATGGACCGTGACGGTACCCGCGATGGCTATGACCTCGCACTCACCCGCGCAATTGCCGATGCGGTCAACATCCCCGTTGTCGCCAGCGGCGGTGTCGGTAACCTTGACCATTTGGTCGACGGCGTGCGTGAAGGCCATGCGAGTGCAGTGCTCGCGGCGTCGATTTTCCATTTTGGCCAGCACAGCATCGCTGATGCCCATGCGGCATTACGGGCGGCGGGATTACCAGCCCGCGCTTGACCCGCGATGCGAAAAAAATTCGCTTCCCGAGTCCTTGACCTGTCATAAAAAGACCCTATCTGGGCTCCGTTAGCACTCGTCCTGTATGAGTGCTAATGCACATTCATTGCCGTCCCCTGCTTGATGTAGGCGTGGCGGGATGGCGAAACAGAAAAAGGATAGTTCAACATGGCATTTCGTCCATTGCATGATCGCGTTCTCGTCCGTCGGGTCGAGGCCGAAGCAAAAACCGCTGGCGGGATCATCATCCCTGATACAGCTCAGGAAAAGCCACAGGAAGGCGAAGTCGTCTCCGTGGGTACCGGTACACGCGCCGATGACGGTACTGTAACCGCACTCGACGTCAAAGCTGGCGACAAGATCCTGTTCGGCAAATGGTCGGGCACCGAAGTCAAGATCGACGGTGAAGACCTGTTGATCATGAAGGAATCGGACATTTTGGGAATCGTTTCCTAAGCGCACCGCAAAATCCGTCACCCTGAACTTGTTTCAGGGTCTTAATTAAGATGCTGAAACAAGTTCAGCATGACGGCTTTGAAAAGTAGAGTTCAAACTAAAGGAAAAATATCATGGCTGCTAAAGACGTGAAATTCGGCCGCGATGCGCGTGAACGCATCCTGCGCGGCGTAGACATTCTTGCTGACGCTGTAAAAGTAACGCTTGGTCCAAAGGGCCGTAACGTTGTTATCGACAAGAGCTTTGGCGCACCACGCATCACCAAGGACGGCGTTAGCGTCGCCAAGGAAATCGAACTGAAAGACAAGTTCGAAAATATGGGTGCACAGATGGTCCGCGAAGTTGCTTCGAAGACCAACGACGTTGCCGGTGACGGCACGACCACTGCAACAGTTCTGGCGCAAGCGATCGTTCGCGAAGGCATGAAGTCGGTTGCAGCGGGCATGAACCCAATGGACCTGAAGCGCGGCATCGACACTGCGGTTAACGCGGTTGTTGCTGACCTTGTAAAGCGTTCGAAGCCCGTTGCTGGTTCTGCGGAAATCGCACAGGTCGGTACGATCTCTGCAAATGGTGAAGCTGAAATCGGTAAGATGATTGCAGACGCCATGGAGAAGGTTGGCAAGGAAGGCGTCATCACCGTCGAAGAAGCTAAGGGCCGTGAAAGCGAGCTCGAAGTTGTCGAAGGTATGCAGTTCGACCGCGGTTATCTGTCGCCATATTTCATCACCAACACCGAAAAAATGTCGGTCGAGTTGGACAACCCATATATCCTCATCCACGAAAAGAAGCTCGGCAACTTGCAAGCCATGTTGCCAATCCTCGAAGCTGTGGTGCAGTCGGGTCGTCCATTGCTCATCATCGCTGAAGATGTTGAAGGCGAAGCGCTTGCAACTTTGGTCGTCAACAAGCTGCGTGGCGGCTTGAAGATTGCTGCGGTTAAGGCACCTGGCTTTGGCGATCGTCGCAAGGCGATGCTGGAAGATATCGCGATCCTCACCAAGGGTGAAATGATCAGCGAAGATCTGGGCATCAAGCTTGAAACCGTTACCTTGGGCATGCTCGGCCAAGCCAAGCGCGTCAGCATCGACAAGGACAACACCATCATCGTCGACGGTGCTGGCGAAACCGATGCGATCAAGGGCCGCGTAGAAGCGATCCGTGCGCAAATCGAAAACACAACCAGCGATTATGACCGTGAAAAGCTGCAAGAGCGTTTGGCGAAACTCGCCGGCGGTGTTGCCGTGATCAAGGTCGGTGGTTCGACCGAAGTTGAAGTGAAAGAGCGCAAGGACCGCGTTGATGACGCGCTGCACGCAACCCGCGCAGCCGTTGAAGAAGGCATCGTCCCAGGCGGCGGTACTGCACTTCTGTACGGTACAAAGGCTCTCGAGGGCCTCAAGGGCGTCAACGACGACCAGACACGTGGTATCGACATCATCCGCAAGGCGATTGTTGCTCCATTGCGTCAGATCGCAGCCAACGCCGGATATGACGGTGCAGTTGTCTCGGGCAACCTGCTTCGTGAAAACGACGAAACCATGGGCTTCAACGCATCGACCGACGTTTACGAAAACCTCGTAGCCTCGGGCGTTATCGACCCAACCAAGGTTGTCCGTACAGCGTTGCAAGACGCGGCATCGGTTGCTGGTTTATTGATCACCACGGAAGCTGCCATCTCCGACGCGCCAGAAGATAAGGCTGCTGGCGCCGGCGGCATGCCAGGCGGCATGGGCGGAATGGGCGGCATGGGCGGTATGGACTTCTAATCGTCCAACGCTTTTTGAAGCACAGATAATGGGCCGGAGGGGAAACCTTCCGGCCTTTTTTGTTGTGTCGTTATTGTGTGCCGCGGCGCTGTTCGGCGATGCGTTCGGCGGTGAGGAGCAAAGCTTCTAGGTCAGCCAGATCAATGTCGAAGCTTTCATGCGCTTCCTGCACGGCTTGATCGATATCGGCCCGCAAGAGGCCAACGGGCAGGGCGGGTGTGGCTACCGCGCGATGCGGATAGCTATGGCCGCTGAAACGGTGGAATAACCATCCTGCCGCAAGCAATGCCGCGGAATTGGCGGCGACGATCGACATTGGGTATATATATCCCGCATCGACAATGGCTTGGCCGCCCAAGATGGTCGTGATGGCGACAGCGCCGCTGGGTGGATGAAGGCAACGCAGCAACGACATCAACAATATCGACGCGGCCACGGCAATGGCGATCGCGGCAAAGGTGACGGGTACCATATGCAGCACCGTCACGCCGACCAACGCGGAAATGACATTGCCGCCGAACACGGGCCATGGCTGTGCTAATGGGCTTGATGGCACCACGAAAACCAGCACCGCCGATGCCCCAATGGGTGCAATCAGGAACGGCAAAGCAGGGAATATGTCCTGAACGCCAAGTCCCACAAGAGCCGCGACAAGGACGCCAAGGCCGGCACCGGCACATGCGATCAACCGGTCATGCAAGCTTGCGCCGGCAAGTTTCGGTACGAAAATGCGCCACCGGCCGGATGTTTCTACGGTCGCCATGCGCTTAAGCGCTCATATGCTGCAGCATCTCGCCCATTTTCTGGTGGAGCATATTCATGCCCTTCAACGGCCGAACCATGACCTTGAAATGGGTGATGAGGCCATCATCATCGCAGCTAATCATGTCGATGCCATTGATGGCGATACCGTCGATCACGGTTTGGAATTCAAGAATGGCGCTGTTTTCGCGGTGCCATTCACCGACATAGGCAAATTCGGCATTGCCGAGCGTGTGGCCAGCGGCGGCGAGATATTTGGCGGTGATGGCCTTGCCCACTTGCGGCGAGTGCACGACGGGGCTTTCAAACACACAATCGTCGTGCAGGATGGCGGCTATCGTATCAACATCGCGTGACAGGGCAACTGTGTGCCAGATTTCGGCGGGGTTATGGGGCATGACGTGTTCTCCTATACCGTAGTGCTGAGCCTGTCGAAGCACGCCTGTCGGGGGTAGCGCTACACCCGATAAGCGCCCTTCGACGGACGCAGCCGCGTTGCGGCTGCTGCTCAGGGCTACGGTGTTTATTAATATCCCAGATCGAGGTTTACCATTGGCTCAAGCGGCGCGCCTTGGCGGTAGCGTTCGAGATTTTCGAAGAAGCGCGTGGCGGAACGCACGAACATTTTGTCCTGCGCGCGGCCCGACAGGTGCATGGTGACATGCGCGTTGTCGAGGCTCCACAGCACATGGTCAGCTGGCAAAGGTTCAGGCGTTGTCACATCCAGAAACGCATTGGCAATTTGCTTGTCTTGCAATGCGGTGACCAATGCGTCCTGATCGATGACGGAACCGCGCGCGATGTTGATGAGCGTTGCGCTATTTTTCATCGCGGCAAGTTCGTCTGCGCCAATCATGCCGTCGGTTTCTGCGGTCGCGGGAACGGCAAGGATGACCCAATCAAAATCGCCCAATTGCGCACGCCATTGATCGGGCGTCAGCGTGTTTGGGCCTGCCGAGCGGCGCACAATGGTGACATCGACGCCAAAGGGCTTCAGCCGCTCTTCAATCAGCTTTCCAATCGCGCCATAGCCAAGCAGCAAAGCCTTGGAACCGAACAGTTCAACCTTGCCAGGCGAATCGAGCAGCCATTCGCGGCGTTCCTGCGCGCGGACAACTTCGCGGTAGTTCTTCGCGACCGTCAGCATGCCCATGACGACATATTCGGCGATGGTAATCGCGTTAATGCCTGCACCATTGGTGACAACGCAGCCCTGCGCCTTCAACTGCGCCAGCGGCATACCGTCGACACCGGCATAGATGCTGTTCAGCCATTTCATGTTGGTCGCGGCATTGATGACCGTGGCCATATCGCCCTTGTCATACATGTCGAACCAGCCAATCTCCGCCTGCGGCGCGAGGGCAAGCGCCTCTTCCTTCGACATGAAGAAATGCGGTTCGATCCAATCGGGCAAGCGCGGTTCAATCAGGGGGCGCACAAGGCCCGACATCACGAGTTTCGTTTTGGTCATTTTTATTCCTCTCCATCGACTTGCGATGGGGAGGTGGCATCGCGAAGCGATGACGGAGGGGCCTTCCCAAAGCGCACAAGTCGGTCGTCGATTGTGGCGACAATGTTATGTGTTACGTCTGTTGGATTCCTGAGTACGTCAATTGCCGGAATACGCAAGGTGTCGATGCGATGTTCCGACAGCCACGCATCACGCGCAATATCCCGCATCGCCCGGACGTCGGTGTCATGCGCTGCGCCATCGACCTCAATCGCCAAATTGGCGCGTGCGCAGAAAAAATCGAGGACATAGGGTCCGGCGGGATGTTGCTTGCGGAATTTGTGTCCTGACGGCGATGTGCGCAGATATTGCCACAACATAAGTTCCGGCTTGGTCAGTTCGCGGCGAAACTGTTTGGCGCGGGTGACTGACAAGGCGGATTTGCGCGGACGCACTTTGGCCCCTCCGTCAGTCCTGCGGACTGCCACCTCCCCATCGCAAGTCGATGGGGAGGATGTACAGGCGTACTTTGTTTCTTTCCTCCCCATCGACTTGCGATGGAGAGGTGGCAGCCGGTGCGTTAGCATCGGATGACGGAGGGGCTTGCTCAAACATCCAACTTCCAATCCCAGCCAAGCGGATCGCCGTCCATGACTTCAACGCCTTTGGCGATGAGGTCGTCGCGGATGGCATCGGACTTGGCGAAGTCTTTTTCGGCGCGCGCGTCTTTACGTGCGGTGAGGGCGGTTTCGATTTCGGATTCGGTAATGACGGCGGCTTTGGGCCGGATGCGCAGGTCGGTGCGGGTAAGGCTATTAAGGTTCAGACCCAGAACTGCGTCCATCTCGGCAATCGCGGCAAGATGCTGTGCAGCGTCGACCTTCTTCAAGCCGATGAGTGTTTCTAGCGATGTTATTGCGATAGCCGTGTTGAGGTCATCTTCGACTGCAGTGGCGAAGTCTTTAAGCGCCGCCGAAATCGCCGGAGCAACGTCACCCTGAACGTGTTTCAGGGTCTTACTTTCCGACGTCGCTAAGTAAGATGCTGAAACAAGTTCAGCATGACGGGCTTTAAGGTTTGAGACAGCCATCACCATCCGCTTCAGTCTTACAAATGCAGCCTGCAAACCTTCCCAGCTAAACTCCAGCTCGCTGCGGTAATGCGCTTGCAGGCACATCAGGCGGTAGGCGAGGGGGTGGAAGCCTTTGTCGATCAGCAATTGCACGCGCAGAAATTCGCCCGATGATTTGCTCATCTTGCCGCTGCGTTCGATCAGGAAATTGTTGTGCATCCAAAATTGTGCACCGCTGTGGTCACCGCCGCAGCGCGCCTGATTTTGCGCGATTTCATTGGGGTGGTGGATTTCGCGATGGTCGATGCCGCCGGTGTGGATGTCAAACGGCAGGCCAAGCAGCGCCTCTGACATCACAGAGCATTCCAAATGCCAACCCGGCGCGCCTTTGCCCCATGGGCTGTCCCATTCCATCTGCCGCGTTTCGCCCGCGGGCGTCTTGCGCCAAATGGCAAAGTCGGCGGCGTGGCGTTTGCCTTCGACCTCTTCGATGCGGCCCTCTCCGTCCTCGGTCTTGGCACGGGCCAATGCGCCATAATTGGCAACGGTCGAGGTGTCGAAATACAGGCCCGATTCCAGTTCGTAGCAATGCTTGTCGGCAATGCTGGTGGCATAGGCGATCATCGCGGGCACATATTCGGTCGCAATCGACCAATGCGCGGGCTGACGGATGTTCAGCGCTTTAATGTCGTCCCAATAAGCTTGCGTATAATGCCGCGCGATGTCCCAGATTGACTGCGCTTTTTCCGCCGCCATTTTCTCCATCTTGTCCTCGCCCGCATCGGCGTCGTCGGTCAGGTGGCCGACATCGGTGATGTTGATGACATGGGTGAGCTTATAGCCCTTATATGACAACACCCGGCCAAGCGTGTCGGCAAAAACATAGGCGCGCATGTTGCCAATGTGCGGATAATTATACACCGTCGGGCCGCAGGTATAAACGCGCGCCTCGCCAGCGTGGACGGGTGTGAAGGTTTCCAGTTGCCGGGTCAGGCTGTTGAAGAGTTTAAGCTCGGACATGGATTGGCGATGCTGGAAATGGGTGCGTAGGTCAACCCACCTCCAATCTCCAACCGTCACCCTGAACTTGTTTCAGGGTCTTACTTTGTCCACTGCCATCAAAAAAGTAAGATGCTGAAACAAGTTCAGCATGACGGTAATTAAAGTTTAAAAGGGCCGAATGTCAGTGTTGCGCCGCGGTCGAGAGGCGCCCTTCGACGGACGCAGGCGCTGCCTGCTGCTCAGGGCTGCGGTAATATTGTTTACTGGCGCATCGGCTGCTGCTTGTATCCCAATTCGCCTACATATGATCGAGGTTACACCCGCGCTCCAACAATATCGGGCGGAGCGCGCGATATGCCGCGGGGGTCTTGTTCAGCGGGATCGTGGGATAAAGATGATGGACGATGTGATATTGCATGCCCGATGACCAGATATTGCCCATGCGGCTTTTGAAGGCTCTGGTATCCTTATAACGTCCTTTTTCGACGCCGGGATGATGCGGAGCCCAGCTGAGGTAGAAGGAAATATAGGTCAACGCCAAATGCCGCGGCAGCCACCACAGCAACGCGGCCTCTATCGCATAGCCGCTCAGTGCCAAAGCGGCGAGAATGCCAAAGAACAATGTCTTGCTGATAATCGCGTCCGTCAAGGCGGACTTGGCGGCTGGACTGTCCCATTGCTGCAACAGCTGGCCATAGCGGTTAAAACCCCCTTCGGCGCGGGGTTGGCGGTTGACGATGGTTTTCCATATTGCGTGCAACGGGCCGGTTGCGTGGGTCGAATAATCGGGGTCCAACAGCGGATCATTGGCGTGCTTATGATGCTCCATATGCGTGATCCGCGCCGTCCGCAGCGGAAGCGTTAACGGAATGAGCGACCAGTGTCCGACAAGCTCGTTAAACCATTCCAGTTTTGATCCCTTGGGCGCGATGATATAATGTTGGGCATCATGTGAGGGCAGGTAGCTTGCCGTGATATTGATCGTCGCGATGATGAAACCAAGCCACAACGGCATAATGCCGGTAAAAACCAACGGCCATAATGCGATCCAAATGGCCGTGTTCGTGATGCCCCAAAACACCATGAGCCAAGGAATGCCGCCCATAAACTGTTCGGCAATTGCCTTTTCCCACGCGCGCAGGCTTTGACTATTCATATCCATTTGCCCCGATATGTCGCGATCAAGCCCAGCACCGTTCCGATAATCAGGCCGAATTGCAGTGGCGACAACGCAAAGGGTGCATTCAAATTCAGCCGGACCATCACTTGCGCAACCAAAGGCGCAAGGAAGGCGAGACCAAAGAACAATGGCCCGAAAAAGAAGAGGGATTTCACTACTGACATTGGTGTCGACGATGCTGGAAATGCGCGATTAGGTCAAGGCAGCTTGCGTCTTCCAACCTTTTACATCCAACCGTCACCCTGAACTTGTTTCAGGGTCCTAATTTTTGCCTTTTCCGCCGCGAAAGTAAGACCCTGAAACAAGTTCAGGGTGACGGTAATTAAAGTTTAAAAGGGCCGAATGTCAGTGTTGCGCTACAGTCGAGAGGCGCCCTTCGACGGACGCAGGCGCTGCCTGCTGCTCAGGGCTACGGTAATATTTAAAACCCGTCCCCACGGATCGCTTGCCCACGCCGCGGCGTAGCGGTGTGAAAGGCCAGTCTATTCCTCGTCAAACAAGCCAGCGAGCTGTTCGATCATCGTGCCGCCCAATTGCTCGACATCCATGATAGTGACGGCGCGCTTGTAATAACGGGTGACGTCATGGCCGATGCCGATCGCGACCAATTGCACAGGCGATCGCGTTTCGATCATTTCGATAACCTTGCGCAAATGCTGTTCCAGATAGCCGCCATGGTTGACCGACAAGGTGCTGTCATCGACTGGCGCACCGTCGGAAATCACCATCAAAATGCGGCGGTCTTCTGCGCGGGCGATCAGGCGGTTGTGCGCCCATAGCAAAGCTTCGCCGTCGATATTCTCTTTCAGCAAGCCTTCGCGCATCATCAGGCCAAGGTTGCGTTTGGCATGACGCCATGGCTCGTCGGCTTTTTTGTAGACGATGTGGCGCAAGTCGTTGAGGCGGCCGGGCATGGGTTGCCGTCCAGCCGCGAGCCAATCCTCACGCGCTTGGCCGCCCTTCCACGCACGGGTGGTGAAGCCCAAAATTTCGGTTTTAACACCGCAGCGTTCCAGCGTGCGCGCCAATATGTCGGCGCTGATCGCCGCGATGCTGATCGGCCGTCCGCGCATTGAGCCTGAATTGTCGATAAGCAAGGTCACCACGGTGTCGCGGAAATCGGTTTCGCGTTCGATCTTGTACGACAGCGAGCTGCCCGGCGAGACGACGATGCGCGCGAGCCGCGCTGCGTCGATCATGCCTTCTTCCTGATCGAAATCCCAACTGCGGTTTTGCTGCGCCATCAGGCGGCGTTGCAGGCGGTTGGCGAGCTTTGTCACCACCGATTGCAGGTTGGACAATTGCTGGTCGAGATAGGCGCGCAGCCGGTTCAGCTCTTCTTCGTCGGCAAGCTCGGTCGCGGTGATGGTCTCGTCATATTTGGTCGACCAGATTTTGTAATCGCTTTGCGGCAGATGGTCCCAATTGCGGCGTTGCGGGGTGACGGGCTGCATGCCGTCATCGCCCATTTCGCCGTCGGCACCGTCCTGATCGTCCATATCCTCGCCGTCATAATCGGCCTCGGTTTCCTCGCCTTCGCCCTGCTGCGGTTCAGCGCGCGCTTCGGCCTGGCCGGCTTCGCCTTCGCCATCATCGTCGCTGTCGCCGTCTTGGTCTTGGCTGTCCTCGGCATCATCGCCGCCTTCATCCGCATCGGACGGGTCGACGTCGCCTTCGGTCAGGTTCAGATGCTCCAACATCGATTGCGTGAGCGCGGCAAATGCACCCTGATCGTCAAGCGCGAGGGCAAGTGCGTCAAGATCGCTGCCTGCTTTTTCCTCAATCCAGCCGCGCAGCATATCGACGCCCGCAACCGCCGCGTCAGGTATCGGCGCGCCCGTCAGGCGTTCGCGCACGATGAGCGATAATGCGGTTGAAATCGGCACTTCGTCAGCGGACTGTGCGCGGCTGATCGGGTCGGTGCGCAATTTGAGTTCAAGCGCGTGGCCCAGATTTGCCGCGATGCCCGCCATATTGCGGGAACCCAATGCCTCAACGCGCGCATTTTCCACCGCATCAAATGCGGCGCCAGCAATGACTTCGGATGGACGCAAGGCGGCATGGCGGGCGGCATTATGGTGCTTGAGCTTCAGGGAGAAGCTGTCGGCAAAGCCACGTGCTTCGGCGACTTGGTCAGGCGGTAACAACCGGCCGGGCATGGGCACTTTAAAGTTTTTGTCCGCTTGCGTCGGGGCGTCGGCGGTGAACGCAAGTTCAATCTCCGGCTCATGCGCGAGTGCGCGGGCCGTGCCGGTCAGGACTTGTTTGAACTGTTCCAGTGGAGATTCGTTCGCCATCAGTCGGGTGCCCGCTTACATGCCGCTGCAATGTCTGCTTTCGTCGGCTTCACCGGCGCGCGCAGCGTGAAGACATGTGCTTGCGCGGTGGCAACGCGATCGTCGGTTGTCCGCGCGCCATTCACGACAGCCGCAAAATCCTTGCACACGGCAAGGCTGCGCAAATAATCGCTATGGCCAGCACCACCGCCCGATACGTCGGTGGTGTCAATGATAGTAAAGCCCGTTTTGGCAGGCTCTGTCTGATATTTGGTCTTTGTCGCAAAGCAACGCTGCGGCAGCCCTTTGGCTTTCAAATCCTTGGCTTCGAACGGACTGAAGCAATAAGGTGATCCCAGCCGCGGATAGCCATGGACAGCGCGCGACACGGCCAGTGCGCGGTCGCTGAGAGAGGCGTAGACAGTCACGCGGCGGTCGTTGTTAACGCGGCGGGCGGCCAATACTTCTTCAGCGATATCGCGTTCGAAATCTTCACGATCAACATCGGGCGATGCCAATATGATATTGGAAATATTGCTGGAATCGGCGTTGGTCGATGTGCGGTCGACATATTCCACGGCAGGCGTGACAAGCCGAGCGCCGAGCGAATGCGAGACAATCACGATTTCCTTGACCCATTCGGCTCGCGCCAATGTGGTCAGGAAGTTCCGGAAATTGCGCTGGTCCCAATACATGTTGGTTTCATCAACGGCATAGCTCAACAGATTGCCCTGCGATGGCCAGCTATAATGGATAATCGGGCCGTCAAAATTGCTCATCGCGCCAATCTGGACGGCGTCGCGGGCGGTGGTTCGCAATTTTTCGCGATAGCCATGTACATATAAAAGGACGCGGCCGTTGCGCAGGTTCGCGGCATCACGCAGGCCATCCCACCATGCGTCTTCCGGCTGAAACGCTACCGGAACGACCAACTGCTTGTCGCCCTTGGCGGGCTTGATCGTTTCTGGCGGCGAGAACCGGCCAAATCGAACGCGGTCTGCACGATGGTTGGTCAGTTTGATATTATCGCCGCGGCAATCGGGCAGCCGGCTGGTGACGATGAAATAATCTTTTCCGTTGATCGAAGTGGCGTCATTTTGCGCCGGGTTACAGCGCGGGTTTTCCGCCAGCACATTGTGGGGAATGTCGCCATATTCGACAGCCACAGTGCAGCCAGCCAGCAGCATCGGCAAAAGGAGAAGGGGAGCTTTGCGCATTATTTCCCTTTAGGATTGGCTGCGCGCCATGCCTTTACCGCGTTGAGAGCGCCAGACACATGCCCCTTCACACCCAGTTCGGAATACGCGAACAACACCTTGCCATCAGGCGCAATCACGTACGTCGTGCGGTTCGATCCGCCCATGATGGGCAGGCTGACCTTATAGTTTTTGATGACGGGTTTGGACGCGATGCCAACGGTGAATTTGTTGCGGCATGCCTCAACCGAAAAACGCTTCAACGTGTCGATATTGTCCGCCGACATGCCAATGATCGATGCGCCATAGGCCGCAAAATCATCGGCGGCTTCGGAAAATTCATGCGCCTCGACCGTGCAGCCCGATGTGAATGCCTTGGGATAGAAATATAAAACGACGGGGCCGCGTTTCAGGGCCTTGTTCAAATTATAGCTATAAACGTCGCCCGCCAAAACAGCCTGCGTGGTGAAATCGGTCGCGCGTGTGCCGGGCTTGAGCGCCGCGAATGCGGGCGATGCGCTAAGTGCGAGCGCCAGAATAAGAGCAGTGCGTTTCATAAATGGTCCCTTCAACGGTGTTTCGGCGAAATGGCCAATATGCTTATAACTTTCCAACGACGCTTTCGGGCAGATCCTGACCAAAGACGCGCTGATAATATTCTGCGACCAGAGCGCGTTCGGCATCGTCACATTTGTTGAGGAACGACAGGCGGAACGCAAAACCGACATTTTTGAAAATTGCGGTGTTTTGGGCCCATGTGATGACGGTCCGTGGGCTCATGACGGTCGAAATATCGCCATTGATAAAGCCCTGACGCGTCATTTCGGCGACCTTCACCATGTTGGCGACGGTCGCGGCATCGGTGCCCGATGCCTTGGCCAAAACGATTTCGCTTTCAACCTGCGCAGGCAGATAGTTT
Organism: Sphingomonadales bacterium 39-57-19; assembly: GCA_002282385.1. GTDB lineage: Bacteria > Pseudomonadota > Alphaproteobacteria > Sphingomonadales > Sphingomonadaceae > Sphingorhabdus_B. The sequence continues at coordinate 85,584 of NCJG01000001.1, forward strand.
AGGCCAACGACAATGTTCCAACGGTCCATCTGACCCTGGTTGATCGCTTGCGTGCCATGATACAGCCCGCTGGTATCGCCAAGGCCAACGGTGTTGGCGGTCGCGAACAGGCGGAAATATGGGTTCGGGCGAATGACGCGGTTCTGGTCAAGCAGCGTCAGCTTGCCCTCAGTCTCCAACACGCGCTGGATCACGAACATCACGTCCGGACGGCCAGCGTCATATTCGTCGAACACCAAAGCGGTCGGTGTCTGCAGCGCCCAAGGCAGCAGGCCTTCGCGGAATTCAGTGACTTGCTGTCCATCGCGCAAAACGATGGCATCGCGGCCGATAAGGTCGATACGGCTGATATGCGCGTCGAGGTTGATCCGGATGCACGGCCATTTCAAACGCGCGGCCACCTGTTCGATATGCGTCGATTTACCGGTGCCGTGATACCCCTGAACCATCACGCGGCGGTTGTGGGCAAAGCCAGCAAGGATCGCGAGCGTGGTGTCGGGGTCAAAGACATAGCTGTCGTCGGTGTCGGGAACACGCTCATCGGCAACGGAAAAGGCAGGACATTCCATGTCAACGTCAATGCCGAACATTTCGCGCACGCTGACGGTTTTGTCAGGGGCGGCAAGGATGGTCGTGTCGCTGCTGTTGGGCTGGATATTTGGAATGTCAGTCATGTCGTTCTCGTCAAATAAAGGCGGGCGATGTTTTAAGGTGCGTATAGGCAGCAATGACGTCTTGCAAAGCCTTTTCATAAGACCGGTTGCCGCCATTTTTATCAGGATGATAGGCGCGGACCTTAGCCGAATAGGCGCTGCGTAAGGCGCGCCTATCCGCATCCTCGCCAAGCCCTAGCGTCTTGAGCGCTTTGCGGTCCTCAGGCGACAGGAACTGCCCGTCGGCGCGTTCCTTGGGCATGCGTGACCGGAAGCGCGTGGATATGGCATCCAACGGGTCTTTAAAGTCCGCCCATTTGGGCGGCGAATCGACGCTGCCGTTGGCACGAAAGGCCCGGGTTTCGCTTGGCCACACATTTATCGGGCTTTGCGCTTCCATGATTTCTTCGGCGGTCATGCCGGCGAACCAGTTATAGCCTGCATTAAACTGCCGGACATGTTCAAGGCAGAGATATTGATAGTCGCCGGGGCCGTTGGCCGACGCACGCTGGCCATGCGGGTCAGGCGCGCGAAATTCGCCTGCCTCGCGGCAGTGTGGATGCGCGCAATGCCGCTGTGCACCGCGAACGCGGCCGTGAAATCGGTCAAAGGGCTGCCGCGAATCCATAATTCCCCTTGGCGAAAAACTGCGGATATGGGAATACAGAGCTTATGGAAAAAGGCCCTGCACATATCGAAATGGAAACGCTGCTGACGGCAGCATTTGCCCCCACCCACCTCGCGGTCATCAACGACAGCGCAAAACATCATGGCCATAGCGGTGACGACGGCTCGGGTGAATCGCACTTCACCGTGGAAATAGAGAGCTCGGCATTTGCGGGCGTATCCCGCCTGATGCGGCAGCGGATGGTGAACAAGGCGCTGGGTGATATTCCGGGCACGCGCGTCCACGCGCTGGCGATCAAGGCTAGTGCACCGGGCGAATAGCCGCTAAATTGAAGTGGTGACGAAACGACGGTCCTACGCGGGAGAGACAAAAATGCCAAAGCTGACCTATGCCGTTCTGATCGCTGGCCTATGCGCGTCATCAGCGCATGCAGCCGAAACGAACGTCAATCGTCCCAAAGTATATAGCGACATCGTTGCGTGCCGTGCCTTGGCAGATGCCGCTGCGCGCTTGCAATGCTATGACGCGGCCAGCAAGTCTTTGGAAGAGGCAACCGAAAGCCGGCAGGTCGTGTTGCTTGATCAAGGCGAAGTGCGGAAGACCAAGCGATCGTTATTTGGTTTCTCCTTGCCCAAAATTCCGTTCTTCGGCGAAAGCGACGAGGAGCAGGACGAAGAGTATAAGCAGATCGAGGGCGAGATCAAAGATATTCAAGTACTTAGCAACGGCCGGTATCAGTTTGCGGTAAACGACGCTGGCACATGGCAAACCACTGAAGGCAGTTGGCTCATTCTAAAGAACGGGCAAAAGTTTAAAATCAAACGTGGCGCTGTTGGCAGCTATATGCTGGTGGTTAACGGCAGAGCGATGCGCGTTAAGCGGGTTAACTAAAGGCCAATTTGGCGTATATTATGCCGGAGCGAAGCATCGAGATGTTCCACCTACGCGCCGATTTCGTAAAATCAAAATGGGCGTGTTGGCGTTTAGAGAAATACGCGGTCCAACAACCCATCGCAATATTATAAGGCAAACATCATGACCGAACAAAAGCATCACCGTTTTTCCCTTTCCACCGGGATTGAAATGGATGCGTTTACGGCGGGTGATCCTGCCAATCCTGCGATCATATTCTTGCACGGATTTCCGGAATCGCACCGCACATGGCGGCACCAGATGGCTCATTTTTCGGACCGTTTTTTCTGCATTGCGCCGGACCAGCGCGGCTATCGCAGCTCATCAAAGCCGCAAAATGTCGATGCCTATACGGCGGACAAGTTGACCGCGGATATCTTTGCCTTGGCCGACGCGCTTGGCATCCACAATTTCATCATCGCGGGTCATGATTGGGGTGGCGCGATTGCATGGAGCGTTGCGCTAAACGGTCAACCGGGTGGATTTAACCCCGCATGGGCAGGCCGCGTGACGCGCGCAATCATCGCCAATGCGCCGCATCCCTATCTGTTCCAGCGGCTGATGATTAACGACATGCAGCAGCGGGCAGCCAGCCAATATATCCGTGCGTTCCGTGACCCCGCAAATGATGCTGTGGTGCGCGAGGCTGGCCTAACCGGCTTGCTGCTGAAGACAATTAGCTGGGATAAACCGAGCGCAATGGAGCCCGAAGAGCGGGCTGCGTTGTTGAAAGATTGGCAAGACCGCGATGCGTGTTTTGGCATGCTCAATTGGTACCGCGCATCGGCAATATATGTGCCGGCGATGGATGAAGATGCCGAAATGCCTGCCTTTGCCGCAGGCGACTTTCCGAAGCTGATGATCCCGACGCTGGTTGTCTGGGCAATGGATGACCTCGCGCTGCCCGCAAGCAACATCGACGGCATCGAAGCATTGGTGCCACATTTGACGATCGCCCCCGTCGAGGATTGCGGTCATTTTGTAATTTGGGAACGGCCGGACGCGGTGAATGCGGCCATGGAGCAGTTTCTAGCTTAACCGGCCCGCCAGTGGACCCACGCGCCATGGGCCTGCGCTTCGGCCAGCAGCTGCCATGTATCGGGCCCGGGCCAATATTTGACCAACAGCTCATGTTTGAGTGTCTCTCGGTTCGTTTCGAGCATGATCCACGCCAACGGACGTTCGGCGGTTGCGTCTTGTCCAGCCGCTTCAATGGCCGCACGAATTTTCCGTCGCCTTTCGTCGGGTATATATTGCCAGACGATTGAGTGGTTAAAAATCCGGACGACATGCGGTTCTTGCGGTGCGGAGAGACGTTCCGAAACCCAGTCTAGCGCATCTGCCTGCACAACATACGGAGGCGACTGCGCGGCAAGCGCGATTGCTGCGTCCATGCGCTCCAGTCGGTCTGCATTTTCGGGCCAGACATAGCTTTTAACCCGCAGCGCAGCATCCACGTCCGACAAATCAACGGGCGCCTGATCACATCCGCTGATCCGCACGATTTCGACTGGAGCGTCGGGTGGAGGAGAACCTATCCACTTCGGCTTGATCTGCATGAGCGAGAGGGGTGGCCCCGCGCTTACGCCGCCCAGATTGTAATGATAACGGTCCATCATCGTATTGATACCGGCGCTGGCACCGATTTCGTTCAATTCGAATGTGCCGCCGATTCTTGGCGATAGCCAGAGCAAGGCCGCCATGAAGCTGGCGGAGCGTCCCGCTTCGTTGGTCTGCGGCGGACCATCAAGCCATGGCAGTAACCGGGCATCATGGTCAGCGGTCACGGCAGTTAACACGGCGTCGACATCGAATTGCGCGCTGATTTCGCCACTATAAATCGGCGCTAGGCGTTCGTCCGCGCCGGTGAGGTGCAAATGGTGAAACCCGCCAGCGAGCCGCAAGGGCATGGCGTCAGCAAGCGGGAGGCCAGGCCAGTGCGCGATGCGTTGGCCGCATTGGGTGTCGCCTTGCATAAGCGCCAACTGGGCCACAACAACGCGCGCTGTGACTGGCGCATCGTTACGCCGACAATGTTCAGCCTGCATCTTAATGCCTTCGGCAATGCGGCTATCATCCATAACACCCTTGCCAAAATCGTGCGACTTCATGGTTTCTGCCATATTGCCCTTTCTGCGCGCGGCCCCTAAAGCGCGGGCATTGTGACTGAACGCATTATCTTTGCAATCCCCAAAGGGCGGATTCTCGACGAGGCTTTGCCGCTTATGCAAGCGGCAGGTATTGAGCCTGAGCCTGCGTTTTTTGACGAGAGCAGCCGCGCATTGCTTTTTGCGACCAATAATCCCGCCATTAGCATCATTCGCGTGCGTGCTTTTGATGTCGCGACCTTCGTTGCCCATGGCGCGGCGCATATTGGCATTGTCGGTTCCGACGTGATCGACGAATTTGATTATTCGGAGCTTTATGCGCCCGTTGACCTCGGCATTGGCCGCTGCCGCATTTCGGTTGCGATGCCGCGGGAAGCCGTTGATGATGTTCAGGCAGGGCATATCCGCGTCGCAACCAAATATCCGGCGACCACCGCGCGTTATTATCATGCGCGCGGTATTCAGGCGGAATGCGTCAAGTTGAACGGCGCGATGGAGTTGGCGCCTTCGCTTGGCCTTTCGGGACGCATTGTCGATTTGGTGTCGTCGGGCAAGACGCTCGCAGAAAATGGTTTGGTCGAAACGGCGATCATCTCGCAAGTGTCGGCGCGGCTGATCGTTAATCGTGCGGCCTTTAAAATGATGAGCGGCACTATTCCTGCGTTGGTGCAGACATTTCGGGAATTGTCGGGCGCACGTGCAGCGGCTTAACGCATCCGACGCGGGCTTTGCTGACGCATTTGATGCGCTGGTAAATGGCCGGCGTGAGGCGGATGCCGACGTTTCCAGCGTTGTCACGCAAACCATCCGCGATGTCCGCGCGCGCGGCGATGTGACTTTGGCCGAAATGACCCAGCGTTTTGAAGGCTTCGACCTGAATGCGGCCGGATGGCACATTGATGCCACCCAGTGCAAGGCGGCTTATGAGGCCCTCGCGCCGGATTTGCGCGATGCACTGACGCTCGCGGCAAAGCGGATAGAGGCCTATCACAAAGCGCAATTGCCCGAAAACCGGGACTATCGCGACGCCGACAATGTGCGTTTGGGCGCGCGTTGGTCGGCGGTCGATGCGGCGGGGGTCTATGTACCCGGTGGCCGTGCAGCCTATCCATCGTCGGTACTGATGAATGCCATTCCAGCGAAGGTTGCAGGGGTAGAGCGCATTGTCATGGTCACGCCAACACCCGGCGGAGAGACAAACCAAACGGTTATGGCGGCGGCCTATCTGGCTGGTGCCGACGAAATCTGGCGCGTGGGCGGCGCGCAGGCAATTGCGGCGCTCGCTTATGGTACGGAGCGTATTCGCCCCGTTGATGTCATCACTGGTCCCGGCAATGCGTGGGTCGCCGAAGCCAAGCGTCAGCTTTATGGCGTGGTTGGCATTGATATGGTTGCCGGTCCTTCCGAAATATTGGTGGTTGCAGACGCAAAGAACGACCCTGAATGGATTGCCGCAGACCTGTTGAGCCAGGCCGAGCATGACCCCACCAGCCAGTCGATTTTGTTCACCGATGATGCCGGTTTTGCCGACAGCGTCGCAAAAGCCGTTGATGCCCAGATTGCAACGCTCGCAACCGGCGCAGTCGCGCGGCAGAGCTGGGATGATTTCGGTGCAATAATCCTCGTCGACGATCTGGAAGGCGCAATGCCGCTGGTTAACCGCTTGGCGGGTGAGCATTTGGAGCTTGCGGTGGATGATGACCGCGCCGAACGCCTTTTCGATCTGGTGCGGCACGCAGGCTCGGTTTTCTTGGGCCGAATGACTCCAGAGGCCATTGGCGATTATGTTGCCGGACCAAACCATGTGTTACCCACCGGACGCCGCGCGCGATTTGCGTCGGGCTTGTCGGTTCTCGATTTCATGAAGCGCACCAGTTTTATCGCGCTCGATAAAGCCGCCATCAATGCTATAGGCCCAGCAGCGGCAACGCTTGCCGATGCCGAAGGTTTACCCGCCCACGCGGCGAGTGTCAGGAAAAGATTATGAGTGCCAATAACGCAAGTGCGAAATCAAAATCCCGTTCGGCAGCGCGTCTCGCGTCGGTGCAGGCGCTGTACCAAATGGATATGGAAAACATCGGCATTGCGCGCCTTTTGAATGAATTTCATTCGCACCGTTTGGGGCAGGAAATCGAAGACGCGCAATATGCCGACGCCGACGCCGACTTTTTTGACGACGTTGTTTCCGGCGTTGATGCCCGCCGCGAAGAAATTGACCAGCTGGTTGATGCGAAGCTTGGCGAACAATGGAAGATGGGCCGTCTGGACAAGACGATGCTTCAGCTTCTGCGTTGCGGTACCTATGAATTGATTGCGCGCCCAGATGTTCCCACCGCGACGGTGATCGACGAATATCTCGACGTCGCGCACGCCTTTTTCGACAAGAAAGATGCGAAGTTCGTCAATGGTTTGCTGGACGCTGTCGCGAAAGATGTCCGTAACTGAATGTCCTTTTGTCCTGAACTTGTTTCAGGATAGCGGGCACATCGGCTAAAGTTGCAGCATGACCACCGAATCCGCCTTCATCAATATATTGCGTGGCTTCGCGAAAGACCCTGCGGCGCGCGGGTTGCTTGATGACGCGGCGGTCGTTGAAGTGGGGGATACTTGCCTGATCATCACGCACGACATGATGGCCGAAGATGTGCATTTCAGGTCCAATGCAAATCCCGCCGATGTCGCGTGGAAACTCGTTGCCTCGAACCTGTCTGACCTCGCGGCGAAGGGGGCTTTGCCCATTGGCGTGCTGCTTGGTTTCATGCTTGGTGATGATGATTGGGACAGGGCATTTGCCGCCGGTCTGGAAAAGGTACTTGGCCATTATGGCGTGGCCTTGCTTGGCGGGGATACGGTTTCTAACCGCGGTGACAAGCGCGCGCTTGGGCTAACCGCGCTCGGTATCGCGACCAATCGCCCGGTGCCTTCACGCGCGGGCGCTCAGCTAGGCGACATCGTGTATGTTACCGGAACATTGGGCGATGCACTGGCGGGATTTGAGCTAATCGACGCTGGCTTTGATGAGGTTGGCGCGCTTGCCGACGCGTTCAACCGGCCACAGGCGCGCTTGGCCGAAGGACAGAAGCTTGCGCCATTTGTCCACGCGATGATGGATATATCCGACGGGCTTTTGATTGATGCAGAGCGCATGGCGACCGCCAGCAGGCTGGGCATCGAAATCGACCTCGCGTCCATTCCATTGTCGCCTGCTTATGTCAGCTACCGCACGGACAGTCTGGAAAGCCGAATGCAGGCGGCAAGCTGGGGCGATGATTATGAACTTTTGTTCTGCGCGCCGGCGAACGCCCCAATTGCCGTCGACGCAACCGCTGTCGGACGCGTGATTGCGGGCGGGGGGCTCACATTGTGCAACGGCGACGCACCGGTGAAATTGCCGCCGACACTGGGTTATCAACACCATTGACCGAAGTGGCGGAAATGGCGGCGTTTAAGGGTTGCCATGTCTGACGATGCCGCCTTATACCCTTACGGCTTGCAGTTCTCGGGAGGAGAATGGCAACAGGAGTTGTTTTTATAAACAGGAGGGGAGAGATAATTTCATGTCTCTGACAATTATTGCAATATTATGCGGGTTACTTGCCGTCGTGTACGGTTTTGTAACCAGCCGCCAGGTGCTGAGCGCCTCGGCTGGCAATGAAAAAATGCAGGAAATCGCCGCGGCTATTCAGGAAGGCGCAAAAGCCTATCTTGGCCGTCAATACCGGACCATCGCCATCGTCGGCGTCGCTGTTGCGGTGCTTGTGGCGGTTTTCCTTGGCGTCATTCCAACCGTTGGCTTCGTCCTCGGTGCGGTGCTTTCGGGCGTTGCGGGTTATATCGGGATGAACATCTCGGTCCGTGCAAACGTCCGCACGGCGGCTGCGGCGCAGACTGGGCTTCAGGCCGGTCTGACCATGGCATTCCGCGCAGGGGCGATTACCGGCATGCTCGTGGCTGGCCTTGCCTTGCTCGCGATTGCTGGCTTCTTTTGGTATCTGACCGATGTCGCGATGATGGCACCGAACAGCCGCCCCGTAATCGATGCGTTGGTCGCATTGGCATTCGGCGCGTCGCTGATTTCGATCTTCGCACGTTTGGGCGGCGGTATCTTTACCAAGGCCGCTGACGTCGGCGCTGACCTTGTTGGTAAAGTTGAGGCTGGAATCCCCGAAGACGATCCACGCAACCCTGCGGTTATCGCCGATAACGTTGGCGACAACGTAGGCGATTGCGCTGGTATGGCGGCTGACTTGTTCGAAACCTATGTCGTCACCGTTGGTGCAACGATGGTTTTGATCGCGCTGCTGGTGCAGGGCGTAACCGACACTGGATTGTTCATGAACCTCATGAGCTTGCCGCTGTTGATTGGCGGCGTGTGCGTTATCACGTCGATCATCGGAACCTATTTCGTCCGTCTTGGTGGCGGCACGAACATCATGGGCGCGATGTACAAGGGCTTCCTTGTAACAGCTGTGCTTTCGGTTCCTGCGATCTGGTGGGCAATCAACTATGCGCTTGGCGGCATGGAAACGGATGTTGGCGGGTTCACCGGCCGGACATTATTCTATTGCTCGCTGCTTGGTCTGGTCATCACTGGCCTGATTATCTGGATCACCGAATATTATACCGGCACCAATTACCGTCCGGTCCGTTCGATTGCGAAGGCATCCGAAACGGGTCACGGCACCAACGTTATTCAAGGTCTGGCAATCAGCCTTGAATCCACAGCGATGCCAACGATTGTGATCTGCGCAGGTATCATCATCGCCTATCAGCTTGCTGGCGTTATCGGCATTGCCTTTGCCGCAACTGCCATGTTGGCATTGGCCGGTATGGTTGTGGCGCTTGATGCTTATGGTCCAGTCACCGACAATGCCGGTGGTATTGCCGAAATGGCTGGCCTTGATGAATCGGTGCGTGAAAAGACCGATGCACTGGACGCAGTTGGCAACACCACAAAGGCTGTGACCAAGGGCTATGCCATTGGTTCGGCGGGTCTTGCCGCACTTGTGCTGTTCGCATGCTACACCGCCGACCTTCGGGAATATTTCCCCAATCTTCAGGTGAATTTCAGCCTTGAGAACCCCTATGTCATCGTCGGGCTCTTGCTCGGCGCGCTTCTGCCGTACCTGTTCGGTGCGATGGGCATGACTGCGGTTGGCCGTGCTGCGGGTGAAGTGGTGAAGGACGTACGTGACCAGTTCGCGAACGACCCCGGCATCATGACCTTCAAGTCCAAGCCAAATTATGCCCGTACAGTTGACCTTGTTACCAAGGCTGCGATCAAGGAAATGATTATTCCTTCGTTGCTGCCCGTACTGACGCCAATTGCGGTATATTTCATCATCACGGCCGTTGCAGGTCAGGCAGAGGGCTTTGCAGCTCTCGGCGCGCTTCTGCTCGGTGTGATTGTGGGCGGACTGTTCGTTGCTATCTCGATGACCTCGGGCGGCGGCGCATGGGACAATGCCAAGAAATATATCGAAGACGGCAACCATGGCGGCAAAGGTTCGGAGGCCCATAAGGCAGCCGTTACCGGCGACACCGTTGGTGACCCATATAAGGATACCGCTGGTCCAGCTGTAAACCCAATGATCAAGATCACGAACATCGTGGCCTTGCTTCTGTTGGCGGCATTGGCCCATGGTGCCATGTAATACGTAACCGCATTAACGGTTGAACAAGCCCCGCCGGAAGCGATTTCGGCGGGGTTTTTCGTGGCCGTCGGCACCATTCATCGAAAAACGTCGACACAGTATTTTGTCGTGCTTGCGTCTCTTTTCATCGAACGTATAACCTGGACATTAGTAATCATGTGCTGGGGAGCAGAAACTGTGAATAAAGTGATTTTGACGGCCTTACTCGCAAGTGCCGCCCTTCCTTTTAGCGTTGCCGCTGCGGAAACCGGAACGGGCTCTGCGTCCGTCACTGCCGTTGCCATGCAAGCGACGGATGCCCTTACAATCGTCGTTAATGCGCCGCGTGGCCGGGTTGACACGGCTGTATTTGGGAAGCGCCCGTTCATGCGCTCCCCGCGCCTGTCGCCGGACGGCACCAAAATCGCAGTAATGATGACTAAGGATGGCGTCGATAGTCTGGGTTATATCGATGTGACCAAGCCCGGAACTGCGCCGATATTCTTTGCCCAAGCAGAAGAGTTCCGTGAGGCGGGAGATCGCACCATTGCTTCATGGCGCTTTGTCGGCAACCGCACTATCGTTTTCACCGTTGGGTCACGTGAAATCCTTCAAGGTCGCCGTTCTGACATTTCCCGCTTAGTATCCTATGACATTGAGACCAAAAAAATCAGCCCGCTAGCGTGGGACGGTGCCGGCGGAAGCGGCGCGAATATCCTGTTCATCGATGATGAAAAGGAGACATTATTGGTCTCGCGCGATGTCTTGAAAGACATGAGCTACAGCGGAAATCCCGAAGTCATCGAAGTCGATGTCCGCTCTGGCAAGTTCAAGACTGTCATGCGGCCGAACGTTGAAGTCCGCAGCTGGTTGGTCGACGGCAAGGGTATCATACGCGCTGGTGTTGGCAGTGACGGCGATAGCGGCAAGCAACGACTGATGTATCGTTCGGATGCCAGCGGCACCATGAAGACTGTTTCGAATGAAGCCGACACAACGTTCACAGGCACGCAGATCACACCGGATATTTTCTTAGATGAGCCGGACATGGCCATCGCGACGAGCAACAAGGATGGGTATCGCAAGGTTTACAAAGTCAACTTGAAGACGATGCAGATTGTCGGCGAACCCATATTTGGCGTCAAAGGCTATGATGTTGGCGGGCCAATTGCCAACAAGGACCGCAACCAGCTTGCGGGCGTATCGTACACGAGCACGAGGGATCGTACGCGTTGGTTTGATCCACGTTTGGCAGAAGTCCAAAAGCTGATGGACCAAGATTTTGGCCGCGGGAACGCGCAAATTATTGCGAGCAATGACGGCGATACCAAAATCCTTATGCTGATCGCTGACGTTGATGCGCCGGGTGGCTATTATCTGTTTGATACAGAGACCGGTAACCTGAACCTGCTGGGCTGGGCGCACCCTGTGCTCAAGGATTTCCAGATGAACCCAACCGATTCCATTCGGTACAAGGCGTCCGACGGCATGGAAATCGAGGCAGTGGTGACCTTTCCACGTCACCGGCCACATCGCAAGAATTTGCCGGTCATTGTCATGCCACATGGCGGCCCTTTCGGTGTCCGTGACCAAGAGGAGTTCGGTTTCTTCCCATGGCATCAGGCGATGGCAGAGCTTGGCTATGTCGTCATTCAGCCAAATTACCGTGGCTCGGGTGGCTATGGTAAGGAATTCGTCAAGGAAGGTCGCAAGGCCAATGGTTATGGCCTGCGCATGCAGGACGACTTGAACGACGCGTTGACATGGTTTGGCCAATCTGGACTGATTGACCCGAAACGTGCCTGTATCATGGGCTGGTCCTATGGCGGATATGCGACAGCACGTGGTGCGCAGCGCGATGCGGATAAATGGAAATGCGCGATTGCAGGCGCAGGCGTCTATGACTTCCCGATGATGAAAGCCTATGACACGCGCTCATTTGGTGATTTCGGTGCAAATTTCCAAGCGACGGCAGATGACCTCATCGGCATTTCGTCGGCACGCAACACCAACGGACCATGGTCGCCTATTTTGATCGTCGCCGGATTGCGTGATGCGCGTATCCCCATCGAACAATCGCGCACACTTGTGTCGCGGTTAAAGGGTTCGGGCAAGAAAGAGGGCGTCGATTTCCGCTATGTTGAACAGCCAAAGGGCACACATAATTTGCCTTACGAAGACGTGCATATTGAATGGCTGAAAGAGGCAGAGGCTTGGGCCGAACGTTTTAACCCAGCCTATATCGCATCTGACCCGGACAAGGCACCGCCGGTAACGGTCACCCTCGCATCAAAATAAGCTGAAAAAGCTGCAACGAATGGGCCGTCCCAATGGGGCGGCCTTTTTCGTTGGGCATTAGCATTTTATTTGCCGCTATGATGCGTCATGCGCAAATTGCGCGTGGGCTGAACGCGGCGGTTAAAAACGCTTTCTAAAGCTCAGTTCAAACACACGGCCACGCGGGTCGATATATCCCGGCTGATATCCAAGCGGCACATTGCCGTTCTGGTCACGCACATCGACAATGTCGTTCAGGATGTTTTCGACACGGAATGTCACGCGGCTGCCCTTCAGGAACGGCATTGCCTTCACAACGCTCGCCTGTTGGTCGAGGTTGACGAACAGGAAGGCGTTGACCGCTGCAAGGTCGCTGAAGCGCAGATCATTGCTGCCGGGCAGTGCAGTGCCATTGGCCGTCGTGCCGCTCTTGTACGTGCCCTGCAGGCGCAAACCAAAGCCCTTGTGGAACATACCACCCGAAAGCTCGACCTCATGCCGTGACGCGCCGCCATTGCTGCTCGTGGCCGATCCATTGAGCAAATCGAGCACCGGAACGCCAGGACGGATCAGGATTTCGTCCTGAATACGGTAACTGTGGTACAAAGCGATGTTCCAGCGGCTTGGCTGGCCACCACCACCAAAACCGCCGCCGCCAAATCCGCGACCGCCACCGCCACCGGCACGTGGTCCACCCTGCGCGCCACCGGGGGCACGAGGGCCGCCCGCACCAGGAGGGCCGCCAAAGGGCCCGCGCATTGGCGGGGCTGCGCCGATATTTCCGGATACGTTAAAGCCCCAGCGGATGCGCTGCGACGTTTCACGGTCATAATTCACTGGCCGCTGGTCTACGCTCAATAGGCGGCCATTTCCGTCCCGCACGACGCGGCTTGCGAACGCAGCCTCAATTTCGGGGGTAAGCAATGGAAAGGATGCGGTTGTATTGTGGCTGTTGTTTCGGAAATAGCTCGCCTGAAGCGCAAAATCCTTAATGAAGGTCGGGGTCCAGTTGGCGTTTAGGATCAGATCGCGGCGCTTTTCACCAATCAATGCCGGGTTGCCGCCCGTTGTGACATTGATGAACAGGCTTTCTCCGCGGGTAAAGTCATAGGTTGCGACATTGGGCGTGACCAAGGTGGGGTTGCCGAGCTGGCCAATGCCGGGCGCATTTTCATCGCCCGTAATCGATGCCTGAAATGTCAGGTTGCGGGCAGGGGCCCAACGCAGACCTGCGCCATATTCAACAAGTTTGCCAAAGTCCGACAGGTCGCTGAACCCGATATTGCCGTTGATCGACCATTCGCCGATGGTTGAACCAATGCCGAAATCGCGGCCTGTAATGGGTACTTCAGCGTTGACCGATTGGTTTATGATATTGCGGCGCAGGGCAACATTTGTGGTGACACCAGACCGCCATGTTTCGCTGTCGAGCATCTGGCGTGTGAAGCCGGACGCAAATGTCGTCTGCACCTCGCCAGCGGGCAGGGTGAGCACGGAACCCGCCAACGTACTGCGGACATCAAGATTTTGGTTCAGGCTGCTCGCCAGATCGGGTGCCAGAAACAACAGGTCCGCGCCAAAGCCTGCAGCAAACGGGTTCACCGTTCCCGCGAGGACGCCCGCGCGCAAAGCCGTATAGTCTGCGTTGCGCGTGGTGCGGGTTTCATTGTCGGTGCGTGCGTAATTCCCCGTCACCGTCCAGCGCCACCGGCCGAGCACATGATTGAACGTGCCACCAGTTTGGAAAACATGCGTTTCGCTCTCGCGCTCCAGCGGGCGCGGCGTGTCGAAATAGCGGCTGAGCGTCACATCTTGGCCGAACGGGGAAAAGGGGCTGCTGCCGGGCAGTATGAAGCTGGTTCCGGGCAAGCCCAGCAATGATGCGCTGCCATTCAGTGCATAATTGGCGTTGAGCGACAGCCCCGTCTGTGGGCCAAGCGATCGGCTCCATGTACCGTTGACTTCAAGCCGTTCGGTGCGAGGCAACAGCGTGCGGGCATCGCCGATGTCGCTATTGTTCAGCCGGTTTGCGTTGCCTGCAAATTGCGCCAAGGTTGGGTTGGCAATGCCAACCGGAACGCCAGCCTGCGTGACCGTGGAACCTGCCGCAGCGTTCAGCGATGGCGATATCTGCCCATTCAGGCCAAGACCGCTGATATTCCCGCCGCGTGCCAACAATGAACCGTTGGAGGCAATCAGGTCGCGTTCGCTTTCGGTCAACGCGGTCGCGCGTTCCAGTTCCACATCAATGTTGAAGCGCGTGGTGGCGCCAATACGCGTCAGCGTTGCTTCCAATTCATTGCTACCAAAACCGCCAGCTTCGGGCTGTGCATGTTCAAACTCGGTCGCGAAGGATGCGAAATTGTCTTTCAATATGAAGTTGATGACGCGTTGATCGGGGCGATAGCCATATTTCAACGCAACTTCTTCGGGGAAAATCTGTACCTGCCGAATGGCTTCGGGTGGCAGATCGCGCAATTCGCGAAAGCCGGAAACGCGCTGACCATTGAGCAATATGATCGGCATGCCGCCGCCACGGCCACGGCCCGAATTGGCTTGCGGTGCAACCGCCGCGACCAGATCGGTCAGCGACGATGCGCCTAATGAGGCAATATCGGCTTCGTTCAGCTGCTCCACGGGCGGAACGTCGGTATCGACCGACCCGCGAATGCGCTCTGCGGTAACGACGATTTCACCCGATGTGCCTTCTTCCACGGGCATTTCTTCATCGTCTTGCGCGATGGCAATAGTGCTGCCGGTGGCCTGTGCATCTATGGCTGCCACGGCGGGCATCGCAGTCGTGGCAAGCAGGATGATGCTAAACGGGATAATTTTCATTGGGGGGAGAAACTCTGTTTATATTGTTAAAGCACGGGTTTCATAACGCATTACAACGTTGCGCATACCTGAACGTTGTAGCATTTTGTCGCAATAGCGTGAATATACTGTAGCGCTTCCCTTTTTCCAACATGTGGTTTAAAGGCGCAGCAAGTTTGGATTTTTGACGATTTAAGGGGCCGAATGGCAAAAGAAGAATTACTCGAAATGCGCGGTACAGTACGTGAGCTGCTGCCTAACGCGATGTTCCGTGTCGAGCTGGAAAATGGCCATGAAGTTTTGGGCCATACCGCCGGAAAAATGCGTAAAAACCGCATCCGCGTTCTCGTGGGTGATGAGGTTTTGTGCGAACTGACCCCTTATGATCTGACCAAAGGCCGGATCACGTACCGCTTTAAATAAGGGCGGCAGACCTTGGGTCTGAACCCTGCACTCATATTGGCATCATCAAGCCCGCGCCGGCGTGAATTGCTTGCGCGGCTGGGCGTGGTGCCCGACCGCATAGCTTCGCCCGACATTGACGAGACGCCGCGCAAGGGCGAAGTGCCGCGCGTCTACGCGCTGCGCATGGCCGAGGAGAAGGCTGTCGCCGTTCCGCGCGCGGCAGGTGAAATTGTCATCGCAGGCGATACCACGGTCGCAGTCGGCCGCCGTATCCTGCCGCAAGCTGCCGATGGCGATATGCAGCGCGGGTTTCTGGAACTGCTGAATGGCCGCCGCCATCATGTTTTGAGCGCGGTTGCCGTGATTGACGCGGATGGACGGATGCGCAGCCGCCTTTGCGACAGCATCGTCCGCTTCAAACGCTTGTCGGCAGAAGAAATCGAAAGCTATATCGCCTGTGGCGAAGGGCTGGGCAAAGCCGGTGGCTATGCCATTCAGGGCAGGGCCGAGGCGTTGATTGACTGGATGGCGGGAAGCCATTCCGGCGTTGTCGGCTTGCCGCTGTATGAAACGCGCACCTTGCTGCGTGCATCGGGTTATACGCTTGCCTGAACTTTGGCGCGATGATGCGCCGGGCGAACGCCGCGCCGCGCGCATCGAAGACGGCAAAATAGTCGAAATTCATATTCAGCGCGATGCGCATTGGGTGCTTGGCGAATGCGGCAGGGGCCGTGTCGACCGGCGCACAGCAGCGGGCGCTTATATCATTGCGGAAGATGGCAGCGAAGTGTTGCTGCGCAGCAAGATGGGTGCGGCCGAGGGCACTCATGTGGCGTTTGAAGTGACGCGGGAAGCCATCGCCGAGCCTGGACGTGTCAAGTTGCCGGAGATTATCTTGCGCGATTGCGTGCCCGCTGACGCTTTGTCGAAAGAAGGTCTGTGGGAACAGCGTTTGGCGGCTTTTGGCGGCTCGACGGCTACGCAAGCCTTCGATGACGGCTTTGACACCGCCATTGCAGGCTATGCGCAGGTCGGCGATGTCATCATCAGCTTTCAACGCACGAAGGCTGGGCTGGTATTCGATGTCGACGGGATCGGTGACGCCTTTGTGATTAACCGCATCGCTGCCGTGGAAATCGCACGGCTGCTGCGCCTGTATCAGGTGGGGGCGATGGTCATGATCGATTTTGTGTCGATGGAGGCCAAAGCCCAGCGCGCGGAAATCGCGAATATCTTTGACGCGGCGTCCGCACAGGACAGCCGCCCGTTCGAGCGCACCGCGATCAATGGCTATGGCCTTATGCAAGTCGTACGCGCGCGGCCGCGGCCTTCGGTACTGGATCATCTGTTCGGCACCCGCATTGCCGCCTTGTCCGACGAAACGCAGGCCTATTGGTTATTGCGCAGCGCGGCGCGGTCATCGGGTTTCGGATTAAGAACGATAACGGCACGCCCCGCGGTGGCGCATTTGTTGTCGTCGGAACGCTGGCAGCCGCTGCGCGCCCAATGCGCGCGTCTGGCGGGGGCAGGGGTTGCGGTTGTTGCAGATGAAAATGCCACAGGCTATGTGCATGTGCATGTCGCGCAAAGCTAATCAATGCCCTTTATGTGGGAAGCCTCAACAGCCTGAAACCAAGCCATTCTGCAGTCAGGGATGCAAGGATCGCGATCTGCTCAAATGGCTGGATGAGGGCTATCGCGTGCCTGGTCCACCGGCGGATTATGCAGATAGTTTTGGCGGAGACGACATAGACTGATTTTGCGCTTGCCAAGGGGCGTATCGTCTCTCTATAGGCTGCGCTCCCACGCGGTTTTTGCCGTGTAGCCCGAGTAGCTCAGGGGTAGAGCAGCGGATTGAAAATCCGCGTGTCGGTGGTTCAAATCCGCCCTCGGGCACCATTTTTCCGGTGTTTTATATTTTTCTAGCGCGCGGCCTGTTTGGCCGGTCGTCGGCTTTTGCGCGCCGTGCATCTGCCGCAGGCAAAGAAAAAGCCGGAGCAGCACTGCTGCCCCGGCTCAATCTGCCCTGAGGATCTCAGGATATTAGAACTTGTACTTCACCGATGCACCATAAGTGCGTGGTGCGTTTGGATAGCCCGAAATCGAACCGGACTGCACAACACTTGGGAAAATGACGGACAGATACTGCGCATTCGTCAAGTTGCGGCCCCAAAGCGAGAATTGCAGACCCGTGTCGAAACGCAACGTTACCGCTGCACTCAGGTCGTTAACTTCACGCTTATATTGGGCGTCAGCTGGGTTGTCATTCATCACTGTGTTGGATTCATTGTGGTAATCGGCATTGAGGATCAGCGCTTTGCCGTCGTTCAAGTCTGCCGTGTAGGTTGCACCCAATGTTGTCGACCACTTTGGAATGCCACCGACCGACCGGCCGCTGATGTCACCAAATTGCGATCCGACATAGCTGTCATATTTGGAGTCGAGATAGACGGTAGCTACGCGCAATTGCAGAGCGTCGATCGGGTTGAAGCTGCTGTCAAATTCGACACCCTTCACCGACTGCTTACCGGCGTTCGACAAAACGAAGCCCGTACCGATGAAGCTGTTACCCTGGAAATTCTTGATCGCTTGATCAAAGATTGTCAGGTTGAATGCAAAACGGTCCCATTTCGCTTTCAAGCCCAGTTCCTTAACCGTCGCCTCTTCAGGAAGCGCGTAACGCGTTCCGCTGGTGAGGTTAACTAAGGAAAGACCAGCTGTACGAATTGGCGACGCGGTGATCGGTGCGCCTTGTGCAGGTGAACCCGCGACGAAATCCGAAACGAACGGACGCGAGTCAATCGACATGTTCCACGACGTTGCCTTAAACCCGGTGCCATAGCTGGCGTACAGGTTGATATTGTCTGTAGCTTCCCAGGCAATACGTGCCGAATAGGTCAGCTTACCATCGCTGGTGCGGCCATCTTCAACAGCATTTGGAAGGTTCAGAAATGGCGGCAAGAATTGCAGCGCCTGAAGGCCGAGGAACGGGTTACAGACAGTTGGCGCGCCATTTCTGTTCGGGCAGGCGGTGATGCGTGGATACAATGTGGTTGTATTGCCCACTGCACCGGCCGGAAGAACCGCAGGAACGCCCGCTGCACCAGCAACCTGGATCAAATCGATGCTTGAGAACACATCGGTGATAGTGGTGTGGCTCGCAAGGTTCTTCTTGTCCTTGGTGTAGTTGAAGCCGCCCGTCAGAACGAGGCCGTCTGTCAGTTCAAGGTCCGCAGTACCAAATATCGAATAGGCTTTGTTCTTATAATCCCAATCTTCAAAACGTCCTTGGCCTTGGCCACCAAATGGAGCGGCGGTCGAAGGAACGCCTGCCAAGGCGCGGATTAGTGCTTCATTGCCGGTATATGCACCGCCGGTGAGGGCGTTGGCATAATTGCGGAAGTCACGGCCAAGTGTCAGTGCCTGCTTGTTGTTGATGCTTTCGTTAAAATAATAGGCACCAAGCAAGAAGTTGAATGGACCGTCAAAATCCGACGCCAAACGCAGTTCCTGTGTCTTTGTGGTGATATCCACATCGCCGCGGTTTGCACCGATCAAATCTGCGCTGGTGAAATCACTGTCGGCATTCGTTTTTGCGCGCGATTCACGATAGGCGGTGATCGAAGTGAGGCTCAACGAACCCATTTCATAATCGGCCTGCATCGAGACACCACCATTGGTGATGTCGTTTTCCGAATTGAAGTTCTGATATTCGGAATAGCTAAAGATGCCGCGCGAATTTACCCGTCCACCGATGGCGCGAATGGCATTGCCGGTTGGACCGTCGAAGATATTGCCAACAAAGCAGCAATCTTCGTCAATCTTGTCATAGTCACCGATGAAGCGCAGCTTGAAGCTGTCCGAAGGCTCGATCAACAATTGTGCACGGCCAAACCAGCGGTTACGCTCGCTTGTTTTGGATCCGTCGGTCAGGTTGGTGCCGTAACCATCCGCTTTGTTGATGCCGCCAGCAAGGCTGAACGCGACATTGTCAGAGATCGGGCCAGTGATATCGGCCTTCGCTACGATTGCGTTGCGATTGCCATAGCTGATTTCAGCCGAACCGCCGAATTCATAGCTTGGTGCTGCAGTAACAATCGAAATAACGCCAGCCGACGCGTTCTTGCCGAACAGGGTCGATTGTGGACCGCGCAACACTTCGACGCGCTGCAGGTTTGGAAGATCGCTGATCGCTGAAGCTGAACGCGAACGGTAAACACCGTCGATGAACACGCCAACCGATCCTTCGATGCCCGGGTTGTTGGCGCCGTTGCCGAAGCCGCGAATGATGAAGTTCGTGTTGGCCGAGCTTTGCAGCTGGCTGACGCGGAGTGAGGGAACAAGTGTCTGCAGATCCTTAAGGTCGCGAACTTGCGCGCGTTCGATTGCAGCAGCCGAGGTCACCGAAACGGCCACTGGCACTTCTTCAAGTGTCTGTTCGCGCTTCGTTGCGGTTACGATGATGACATTTTCGTCAGCTTCGTCGCTTGCCTGTGGCGCAGTGTCTTGTGCGAACGCTACCGAGCCGGCGCTCAGCGACGCAATGCTGATCGTCGACAGCATTGCAGCCTTCAGCAGATGATTTCCGAATTTCATATTCACTCTCCTGTTGATCACTTTCCTAAGGCTTTCCGCCATTTTTATTGGGGATGAAAGCATAATTTGCCCCCAGCATCCCTCTGAGCAGCCTAAAGGCGTGGTACGCTGATAACGTTTGAAATGCTGCGCAGCAAATAGTTAGTTTCATTTGCAAAAATATAGCTGTTACTGCGATAAAAATGTTACGCACGAAGCGCGTTCAAATATGGAATCCCGCAATGCCCAAGATGGTCAAAAAGGCAGACCTGCCGTCGAAAATATGCGCGGCATGTGAAAAGCCGTTTGCGTGGCGCAAAAAGTGGGCGAAAGATTGGGAGAATGTGCGCTTCTGCTCGGACCGCTGTAGGCGGGCGCGCTAACCATCCGCTAAACGCACATTGCGAACATAGTCGCGATGCGCACCCTCAATCATTCCCTTGCACCTTTCGCCTAAGCGGGCATAGATATGCATATCGCGAGGGGCGTACCGAATGTTCGGGGGGGAGTAAGCTTGGATAAGATCGCACAAACCGCACATGGCCAGCCGTCTGGTCATCCCAAAGGCCTGTACTATTTATCTTTCACAGAGATGTGGGAACGCTTTTCCTTTTATGGGATGTCGGCCTTGCTCACGCTCTATATGGTAAAAGAGCTGCTGCTGCCTGAAAATGCATTGCAAGTCATTGGGCTCGCCGCGCTTCGCAATATGTTCGAATTTCGTGGGCCGATGAGCGACGTCGCGTTTTCGGCGATCATTTATGGCTGGTATGCCGGCTTGGTCTATTTCACGCCTATGGTTGGGGGTTGGGTTGCCGACCGCATATTGGGGGCAAAGCGCACGGTGATGATCGGCGTAGTCCTGATGAGCGCAGGGCATCTGGCGATGTCCTTTTATGCCAGCTTCCTATTTGCGCTTTTGCTGCTGATCCTTGGATCTGGATTTCTCAAGGGCAATATTTCCGCGCAGGTCGGGGCGCTTTACCCGCGCTCGGATGAATCCATGCGGTCGCGCGGTTTTACCATTTTTTCGACCGGCATTTGCATTGGCGCGGCGAGCGGGCCGTTCGTGACCGGGCTGGTCGCAGCCATTTATGGCTGGCATGCCGGTTTTGCGGTTGCGGCGGCTTTGATGTTGATCGCGCTCGTCGCCTATGTTCTGGGCCAGAAGCACCTGCCGGATGACCGTCCGGTGGCGCGTAAACGGGAAAAGGCCCCGGCCATGACCGCTGCGGAGCGCAAACGGGTGGCGGTGCTTTTGCTTGCCATTGCGCTGACCATACCCGCTGAAATTGCGTATCCGATGGTGTGGAGCATCGGTATCTTGTGGGTCGATCAATATGTGAATTTGGCGACATCGCTTGGCGAGGTGCCATCAAGTTGGTTTGCATCGATGGACTCGATCGGTTCTGTCCTTGCAGCGCCTGCGTTGATTGCATTCTGGGCATGGCAGGCCAAGCGCGGCAGCGAACCAAGCAGCGTGACGAAAGTCGGTATTGGAACATGCATTATTGCCATTGGCGCGCTTCTTTTCGCTTATGGCAATTTGGGACTGAGTGAACCAGACAGTGTGGGCGCGGGATGGGCAATCGCGGGTTGGCTCATCATGGGGCTCGCCTGGATGTATTATTGGCCAACGACGCTGGCCATCGTCAGCCGGGCGGCGCCTGCGGGCATGGGCTCTTTCCTGATGGGCGTTGCGTTTCTTTCGCCCTTTGTCGCACATGTGCTGGCTGGATGGGTCGGCAGCTATTTTGACCAAATGACCCCATCGGTTTTCTGGGCTATGGATACGGCCATCGCTTTGGTGGGTGGGACGCTCATTTTGCTGCTCCGCAAACGCCTGCAAGCTGCGCTGGACCCTGATCTGTCAGCTTAAGAAATGCGGGCGCCTTGGCGGACCAGTTCCTTTTGCACGGCGTTGATATCAATTTCGTCAAAGTCGCGATCCGTCTTGACCGCCAACGCCGCAGCAACGCCAGCACCTTGCCCGGCAACCGCGCAACACATCATGTTGCGAACGGCGGCGTGGCTGACCTTGTCGCCGCCAATGACACGACCGGCGGTGATCAGGTGCTTCACATTTTTTGGAACCATCGACCGATAGGGCAGATGGAAATAACGGCCCGTCGTCGGCAAAATAAGATAGCCATAGCCGTCGATGAATTCAGGAAAAATGCCAATGCTGTCGTCAAAGCGGCCCTGTTCCATCACATCGTCCGCGGTCATATTGTAAACCGCATCAATCTTGCGCGTATCGCGAATGCCCAGCGTCATGCCGAAATTGCGCAGCTTTGCATCTTCGCAGCCGGGCATGAAGGCCTGCAACGCCGAAATGGCGTGCATCGCCTGTTTTCGTCCCGCCATTTCGCCATGGGTTAGGGCGTCGGGATTGGTGCCGTCGAGGTAGAGATGGCACATGTTGAGATAGGTGAGGTCGCCCTGATCGGAAACGGTGCCCCATGTGCCCGCCATGGTTTTTACACTGTCCGGTATCAGCCCTGCCTCCAGCGCCTTCTGAAACGGCTTGCGCAAGAATGGCGAGAACATTTCATCCTCTTTGCCGCTGGTGATCACTTCCCATTCACCGCCCACGGCCCAGTCGCCATAGGTTTGCGGATCGGCCTTTACGGCATCGATGAAGCGCGTCTTGTTGACCCCGCACATCGAAAACATGACCGAGACGGACATCATTTCGTCCACGGGGTGCATATGCGTAGGCGCACCGGCCCGGTGGGCAATGTCGGCGTCCCCTGTCGCGTCAATCAAGCGTTTGGCGAGGATAGCTTCGCGGCCTGCCTTGCTTTCGACAATCACGCCGCGGATCGTGTTGCCATCCATGATGGGTGCGACACATAAACGGTGCAGCATCGGGATGACGCCCGCTTCCTCGACGAGTGTATCTGCAACGAACTTGAACCCTTCAGCATCGAGGCTGTGGCTGATCGATTGCGGCTCGGGCATTGCCGCGCCCATCAACTTGGCGCGGTCTTCAAATTCACGCCCGATACCTTCACTGTCGATAGTCGCCGGGTGGCGGTACCATGCGAATCCCTCGACCCCGACCTGCGTGATATTTCCGCCGAAGCAGCCATAACGTTCAAGCAACGTCGTTTCGACGCCCGCCCGTGCAGACGCCAACGCCGCGGCAAGGCCGCCGGGGCCAGAACCAATGACGAGAACGTCCGTTTGCCGGATCACATCAATCTGGCGTGCGGGCTCCAGGATAGTGTGTGTCATCTTTGGGTGACATCCCAATTTGGCGCGACGTAAAATGGCGCATTAGACGGTGCGAGCATGGGTTTCCCAAGGATATGATCGGCGCCCTTTTCACCGATCATGATCGTCGGCGCATTCAGGTTGCCCGTGGTGATGGATGGCATCACGCCGCTGTCGACGACGCGCAGCCCTTGGACACCGATGACACGCAATTCGGGGTCCACCACCGCCATCGGGTCGCGCGGGCTGCCCATTTTGCAGGTGCAACTGGGGTGGAGGGCGCTTTCGACATGTTCGGCAATGAAGGCGTCAATCTGATCATCGGTGACGCAGTCTGCGCCGGGCTGAATTTCACGTCCGCGATATGGAGCGAAAGCAGGTTGCTGGAAAATTTCCCGCGTCAGTCGGACGCAGGCGCGCATGTCCACCCAATCGTCTGGATGGCTCATATAGTTAAAAAGTATCTTGGGCTTGTCGTGCGGGTCGGCACTTTTGAGCGTCACCGTGCCGCGGCTTTTTGAACGCATGGGGCCGACATGCGCCTGAAACCCATGTTCTGTTGCAAGGGACGACCCGTCGTAATTGATCGCCATAGGGAAGAAATGATATTGGATATCCGGATATTTTATGCCGGAGCGGCTGCGGATGAAACCGCAGCTTTCAAACTGGTTGGATGCGCCCGTTCCCGACCGACCGAATAGCCATTGTGCGCCGACCATGGCTTTGCCGAGAAGATTTGCTTTGCCGTAAAGGGTGATCGGTTGGGTGCAGGCCATCTGGAAATAGAATTCGAGATGATCCTGCAGATTTGCGCCAACACCGGGGCGGTCTGCGCGCACCGTAATGCCGTGGCGTTGCAGCTCTTCGGCAGGGCCAATGCCGGAAAGCTTAAGGAGCTGGACCGAATTGATTGGCCCGCCTGAAAGGATGACCTCGCGTGCGGCGCGCAACTGATGCATTTTGCCCGCTTGTTCATATTCCATGCCGACAGCGCGCGTGCCTTCGAACAGGATGCGTGTTGCCAGCGCATGTTCGATAACGTGAAGATTGGGCCGCTTGCGGGCTTCATACAGATAGGCCTTGGCCGCCGAACAGCGCGTGCCATTCCGCACCGTCATGTCCATCCGGCCAAAGCCTTCTTGGGCATAGCCATTATAGTCTTCGGTCAGGCCATAGCCTGCCTGCTGTGCTGCATCGAGCCATGCCTGATGCAATGGATTGTCGAGCGGGCCATAGCTGGTCGACAGCGGACCATCTCCGCCCCGATATTCGTTGCCGCCTTCGTCGCGACCTTCGGCGCGTTTGAAATAAGGCAGCACATCGGCATAGCCCCATCCTGTGGCGCCTTCATCTTCTTTCCAGCGTTCAAAATCGAGCGCATTGCCACGAACGTAAACAAGCCCGTTGATCGATGATGATCCCCCCAGTCCCTTGCCGCGCGGGCAGTTCAGGCGGCGTCCATTCAGATGCGGTTCCGGCTCGCTTTCATAGCCCCAGTTCCAGCGCTTTGTGTTCATGGGGTAAGCGAGCGCGGCGGGCATCTGAATGAAGATCGACCGGTCACTGCCGCCAAATTCAAGCAACACGACCTTATGTTTGCCATCGGCGCTCAGCCGGTCCGCCAGCACGCATCCAGCCGACCCTGCGCCGACGATGATATAGTCTGCGGCTTCAATAGGGTGCATCGATCGGTTCCATCGCGACATAGACGCTCTTTAGCTGGGTATAATGTTCAATCGCTGCCTTGCCATTTTCGCGGCCAAGACCGGATTGTTTGTTGCCGCCAAATGGCATTTCAATCGGCGTGATGTTGTATGTATTGATCCAGCAGGTGCCGGCCTCCAACGCCGCGATTACGCGGTGCGCGCGGGTCAGGTTGTTGGTGAAAATACCTGCGGCGAGGCCGAAGCTGGTGTTGTTCGCCCGCGCGACGACCTCTGCCTCATCCTCGAAATCAAGCACCGCCATGACGGGGCCGAAAATTTCTTCACGAACAATGGCCATATCGTCGGTGCAGCCGGTGAAGATGGTTGGTTCAACAAAGGCGCCCTTCGCCAAATCGCCGGTCGTCACACGCTTCCCGCCGGTCAGCAAATTTGCGCCTTGTTGCTGGCCAAGCGCGATATAGCCCAGCACCTTTTCCATATGCGCCGGTGAAATCAGCGCGCCCATTTGGGTGGCTGGATTAAGCGGATCGCCAATCACCATCGCCTCGGTGCGCGCCTTCAATTTTGCAAGAAACGCATCACGGACATTTTTGTGCACAAAAACGCGCGTGCCATTGGTGCAAACCTCGCCCGCCGAATAGAAATTGGCGAGCAACGCGCCCGAGACCGCTTCGTCCAAATCGGCATCTTCGAACACGATCAGCGCCGATTTGCCGCCCAGTTCAAAGGTGACATATTTCAGCGTGCCTGCCGCATCGACCATCACCTTTTTACCAGTGCCGACTTCGCCCGTCAGCGACACTTTGGCGATGTCGGGATGCAGGCTGAGCAATCGGCCGGTGTCGGCTTTGCCTTGCACCACCTGAAACAGCCCATCGGGAAGGCCCGCATCGCGATAGGTTTTTTCTAGCTCAATCGCGGTTAGCGGCGTCAGCTCGGCTGGCTTGAAGATCATTGCGTTGCCGCACGCCAGCGCGGGTGCGGATTTCCAGCAGGCAATCTGAATGGGATAGTTCCACGCGCCAATGCCCGCAACGACGCCCAAAGGCTCGCGCCGGGAATAGCCGAACGCACCCGTGCCAAGGTCGTGATGTTCACCGGCAATCGTGCGCGCAAGTCCCGCATAATATTCGATACAGTCCGCGCCGGATAAGACATCAACGGCAATGGTTTCTTGAATGGGCTTTCCGGTATCTTGCGCTTCAAGCCGCGCGAGCACGTCATTGCGTTCGACGAGCAGGGCGGCGGCGCGGTGAAGGATGCGCCCGCGTTCTACACCCGGTGTTTTGGCCCAAAGCTTTTGCGCCTCGGCCGCGCGGGCCACAGCTTTATCGACATCTGCCTGTCCGTCGATGCGGATTGTGGCGAGCAGTTGCCCTGTCGCAGGGTTGACCGTGTCGAAGCTTGTGGCGGCCGCCGAGGGCAGGGTGTCCTTCAGGTTGCGCGCGATGAATTCAAAGATCAGGTCACGCGCCAGACCATTTTGCAGTTCTGATCCCCCGTTCATCGCAGCGCG
Organism: Sphingomonadales bacterium 39-57-19; assembly: GCA_002282385.1. GTDB lineage: Bacteria > Pseudomonadota > Alphaproteobacteria > Sphingomonadales > Sphingomonadaceae > Sphingorhabdus_B. The sequence continues at coordinate 111,994 of NCJG01000001.1, forward strand.
CAGCCAGACGCCATCGACCATCGCGGCAATGGTGTCCGCCATGGGCGATACTTCGCGCGGGTCGACTAGCTGCCGCAGATCAAATTTGAGGTTGGACAACATGCGCTGTTGATGTGCACGCTGTACCCGCGCCAGTTGCGGCACATGCAGCGCCTGTCCCCAGAAAGACAGCCAAACCCGCGCCGTTTCCTCGGAAAAGTCGTTATACCCAAGATGGGAGTCCACCAGCGCCTGTATCCGCGCGCGGGGCCCCGCAGCGAGCCGGAGACGCGCAGTTGCCTGATTGTTCAATTGACGCACTACCGAGCGGAAAGCGGCCTCAAGAAGGGCTTCTTTGCTTGTGAAATAATGGACGATCAAAGCTGCCGAGATACCGGCATGGTGCGCAACTTTGTTGAACGTAAATTCAACTATTCCATTTTCAGCCAAAACACAGATAGCCGAGGCTATAATATGTTGGCGACGATCAGTTCGAATCTCTTGCATAAGCGAGAATATCAAACATTGAACGCTTATTCAATCAGGTCCATCAACGGATGTCATTCCACTCCATGACCCGTCACCAGTGCGCCGGATGGACATACGCTTTTTAGGGCCCGTTCAATCAGGTGAGACAATCCGGACCTATCCCTGCATTAAAATGCGATGGAAAAGCAGCATTTCAGTCGACAAGCGTTGAACGCAATGTCACGGTTTTGTCGAACGGGTACTTTTGATTTTCAAAAACGAACAGTAATCCATGGTGAAGCGAATATTTTCCATGGGAGCGGAGACGAACATAATGGATAACGACATTTTCGAACAATTCACGGAACAGCTGCGACGGTATATTCGCGAACGGTTGATTCCGGCGGAAAAGGAAGTGCTCGAAACGGAATTGATTCCTGAAGCGATCATGGCCGAAATGCGTGACCTCGGATTGTTTGGCCTGACCGTTCCGGAAGAATATGGCGGTGCTGGAATGAATATCCAGCAATATATCCGCACGATGCGTGAATTTAGCTACGCGGCACCATGCTTTCGCTCTGTCACCTCAATCAATGTCGGCATGGTGTGTTCCGCGTTTAAAAACGGCGGAACTGAAGCGCAAAAGGCGGAATGGCTGCCGCGTTTGGCGGCTGGTGAAATTGCGTCCTTTGGTTTGACAGAACCCGGGTCCGGATCCGATTCTGCGGCAATGCAGACGACAGCGGTGAAGTCAGGCAATGGCTGGGTATTGAACGGTACAAAACGGTACATCACCAATGCGCCATTTGCGAATGTTGCGTTGATCATGGCGCGGACAAGCAAGGAAGCCTTGCCCAAAAACGCGCATGTCTCTGCCTTTATCGTTCCCACGGACACGGCGGGCATCACCGTGGGTAAGTCCGACAAGAAAATGGGGCAGGCCGGTAGCCATATCGCCGATATCATCATGGAAGATGTGAAGTTGCCTGCGGACGCCATATTGGGCGGTGAAGAGGGCAAGGGCTTTGCCTTTGCCATGAAGAGCCTCGACAACGGACGCATGTCGGTCGGTGCAGCAGCTACGGGCTATGCGCGGCGTGCGCTCGACAGCGCGCTGCGTTACGCCAATGAACGCAAGGCATTTGGCGAACCGATTGCCAATTTCCAGCTTATCCAACAAATGCTCGCTGACAGCGAAATCGAGATTTACGCGGCGGAATGTATGTTGGATGACGCGGCCCGCCGTGCCGATGCCGGCGAAAATGTGCTGCGCAAAGCGGCTGCGGCCAAGGTGTTTGCATCCGAAATGTGCGGCCGCGTGGTTGACCGCGTGGTGCAGATTTACGGTGGTGCGGGATATTTGGCGGAATATGATGCGGAACGTTTCTACCGTGACGCACGCATTTACCGGATTTATGAAGGCACAACGCAGATCCTGCAGCTTCAGATTGCCAAGCATATGCTGCGTGAATGGGCGGCGCAGGCCTGATGCATGTATAATTTGCTCGATGGTCTGACGATTATCGAGGCGTCGTCCTTTGTGGCGTCGCCGACAGCTGGCCTATATTGTGCGCAGTTCGGGGCAGAGGTGATCCGCGTCGATCAGATTGGCGGCGGCCCGGATTACCATCGCTGGCCAGTGACTGCGGCGAATGACTCGCTCTATTGGGAAAATCTAAACCGCGCCAAAAAATCAGTCGCGCTTGATCTATCCAGCCCGCAGGGGCGCGAGTTGTTGCAGGAACTGGTGCGGGTCACCGGTCAGTTCATCACCAATTTTCCCGCAGATGGTTTTCTGTCGCACGCAAAATTGGCTGAAGGCCGTGCTGATCTTGTAACCGTGCGGGTCATGGGCTGGGCCGACGGGGCGCCAGCGCTCGATTACACGGTGAATAATGCGGTTGGCTATCCCATGATGACTGGGGCTGGCCCCGAACCCGTCAATCATGTGCTGCCTGCTTGGGATGTCATCAGCGGCGCCTATGCCGCGTTCGCTATGCTGGCGGCCATTCGTAGGCGCGAACAGACCGGCGAGGGCAGTGAGGTGCGCATTCCCCTGTCGGACGTCGCCATTGGCACCGTTGCCAATCTGGGCGGTGTCGCAGAAGTGTTGCACAATAATGCCAATCGCCCTCGGCTCGGCAACGCGGTCTATGGTTTGTTCGGGCGCGATTTTGTGACCAAAGACAATGTGCGCACGATGGTGGTCGTTGTCACCCACCGCCAATGGGCGAACCTTATTGGTGCGCTTGGTTTGACGGCGCACGTGGAGGCGATAGAGGCGGAGCGCGGAGTTAGCTTCGCCAAAGACGATGGACTTCGCTTTCAGCACCGCGATGCGCTTTATCCGTTATTTGAACGGGCAATTGGTTCGCTCGATCACGCGGTGATGGCTGCAACGCTGGATGAGGCCGGAATTGTGCATTCGGCCTATCGCACTATGTTGGACGCGGCGCATGATCCGCGCTTGGTCGGCAATAACCCGATGTTTAGCGACTTTGACGCAAACCCGTCGGGCTTCAATTATCCCGCTGCTGGTGCTTTTGGCACTATTCCCCAATTGCCGCGTGGTGACGCAAAGGCCGCCCCGCGCAATGGGGCGCATAGCGAGGAAATATTGAGCACTGCGCTCGGCCTGTCCTCGGGCGAAATTGCCCGTCTCATTGACTCTGGAATATTAGGAATTGCCAAATGAATACGCTTCGCCGTGCCGCAATCGTCGCCCCCATCCGCACGCCTGTCGGCAAATTTGGCGGTGCGCTCTCCTCACTCAACGCCGGTGACTTGGGCGGTATCATCCTTAAGGCACTGATTGAGCGGACAAAGATTGATCCGACCCGCGTGGACGATGTGGTATTTGCCCAAGGCTATGGCAATGGAGAAGCACCGTGCATTGGACATTGGGCGTGGCTTGCGGCGGGCCTTCCGATTGAGGTGCCTGGCTATCAAGTCGACCGTCGTTGCGGATCTGGCCTGCAAGCAATTGTGAACGCCGCGATGATGGTGCAAACAGGTGTGAGCGACATGGTGGTCGCAGGTGGCTGCGAAAGCATGTCCAACGTTGAACATTACACCACCGACATCCGCAAAGGCGTTCGGGCGGGCAATCTGACCTTGCATGATCGGTTGACCCGCGGACGCGTGATGAGTCAGCCCGTTGAACGCTTTGGCGTGATATCGGGGATGATTGAAACCGCCGAGAACCTAGCCAAAGACCATGGCATCAGCCGCGAAGCATGTGACGCCTATGCGGCCCGATCGCATCAGCGCGCGGCGGCGGCATGGGCAAATGGTCTGTTTGACGATGAATTGGTGCCCGTCAGCATTGCGCAACGAAAAGGCGACGCAATCGTCTTTGATCATGACGAAGGCTATCGCGCCGACGCGACGCCTGAGACAATGGCCGCGTTACGCCCGCTTGAGGGCGGCGTGGTCACTGCGGGCAATGCCAGCCAACAAAATGACGCTGCAGCCGCATGCCTTGTTGTCGCAGAAGATAAGCTTGAAGAGCTTGGGTTGGAACCGATAGCCTATTTCCACAGCTGGGCGGCTGCGGGTTGCGAGCCATCGCGCATGGGCTTTGGTCCCGTTCCCGCGACACAGCGGCTCTTTGCGCGCAATGGCCTTTCCTGGGACGACATCGGTCTGGTTGAATTGAATGAGGCCTTTGCGCCGCAAGTGCTCGCCTGTCTCAAAGGATGGGGCTGGTCGGATGATGACAGCCGCCATGACATGCTTAACGTCAACGGCTCCGGTATTTCGCTTGGTCACCCCATTGGTGCAACTGGCGGCCGGATATTGGCGAACCTGACGCGTGAAATGCAGCGGCGTGATGTGCGCTTCGGGCTTGAAACAATGTGCATTGGCGGTGGTCAGGGCATAGCGGCGGTGTTTGAGCGCGCATGAGTTTTGATGCCGCATTAGTTGCTACCCAAGACTACCGCGATGCAGCGAAGGCGGCGCTGTCCGACCGGGTAAAAGAGCGGTCGATGGACGCCGACCAACGTGCGGCCCACGGCTTTTCGTGGATTGCGACAAGCGTGGCTGCGCTCGAAGCAGTCACGGATTGGCTTCGCCTGCATAATGGAGGAACCGACCTTGATCGAAACATTGCGACGCTGATTTTTGCTGAAACACTTGGGCAATTGACCGGCGGATTGCCGATGGGGCAGAATGAAATATTCCGTCCCGTTGATCTTGGCATGTCGCAACAGGCGGCACTGTTGGCCGCACGTTGCGCAGATTTATTGGGTGCAGATCATGCGGCGGTGCGCGCCGATGTTGCGCAGGCGCTGGCGTCAGGTGCGATGCCGAGCGAAAGCCTTCACGACGCAGAACTTGACGCCATTCGCGATCAATATCGCCGCTTTACGAACAGCGAGATTTTGCCGCACGCGCATCGCTGGCATTTGGCGAATGATTTGATCCCCGATGACACGATTTCGGCAATGGCGGCGCTTGGCACTTTCGGCGTCTGCATCCCTACCGAATATGGCGGGCTTGGTTTATCCAAGCTGGTCATGTGTGTGATAACCGAAGAGCTTTCGCGTGGCTGGATCGGCGCGGGTTCGCTGAGCACAAGGTCTGAAATCGCCGGTGAATTGATTTCCATGGGCGGAACAGAGGCACAAAAGGCGCATTGGCTGCCGAAAATCGCGAACGGAGAAATTTTACCGACCGCAGTGTTTACCGAACCCGACACAGGGTCCGACCTCGGCGCGCTGCAAACCCGCGCGCAACGGACCGCTGATGGATGGGCGATCAATGGTGCAAAGACATGGATTACGCATGGCAGCCGTTCCGATCTGATGACGATGCTTGTCCGCACGTTGCCCGATGCGAAAGGCTATGCGGGGCTGTCGATGCTGCTCGTCCCCAAGCCGCGCGGCACGGATAGCGACCCGTTTCCGGCGACAGGCATGTCCGGCAGCGAGATCGAAGTGCTGGGCTATCGCGGCATGCGCGAATATGCGTTGCAATTCGATGGCATGCTTGCCCCTGCCGATGCCTTGTTGGGCGGCGAAGAGGGGCAGGGTTTCAAGCAGTTGATGCGCACATTTGAAGGCGCACGTATCCAGACCGCAGCCCGCGCCGTGGGTGTCGCCAAACGCGCGTTGGAGCTTGGCCTCGAATATGCCGTCAACCGCAAGCAGTTTGGCAAGGCCATCATCGGGTTCCCGCGTGTCGCCGACAAAATCGCCATGAGCGTGGCCGATTTCGTGATGACCCGTGAACTGACCTATGCTGCTGCCCGCGCCAAGGATTCCGGAAAACGATGCGATATTGAGGCGGGCATGGCGAAGTTGCTGGCGGCCCGCGCGGCGTGGAGCAATGCCGACGCGAGCTTACAAATTCATGGCGGCAATGGCTATGCGTTGGAATATGAAATCAGCCGCGTTTTATGTGATGCGCGGATATTGAATATCTTTGAAGGTGCCGCAGAAATTCAGGCGCAGGTCATCGCTAAGGGCTTGATGGGAGGCGTAAACTGATGGGAGCATGGGATGCTTGGATTGGGCGTGAGGAAGTCCGGACAGACAGGGTAGATGCTGGGCTGGTTTCGCGCTGGCTTGCAACGCTTGACCGTGATGCGCCGGGTGATGGCAATGTGCCGCAGGGTTTGCACTGGTGCCTTTGTCTGCCGGATGCCGCGACCGCAAAGCTTGGCCCCGATGGGCATCCATTGCGCGATGATGGCGTAGAAAGCTTCCTGCCCCCAGTGCCGCTGCCGCGCCGCATGTGGGCCTCAGGCAAGGTCGATTTTTTGAAGCCATTGCATGTTGGTGCGGTGGTCACGCGGACGTCGCGCATATTGTCGATATCCGAAAAGTCCGGCAATTCAGGCCAACTGGTTTTTGTCGATGTCGCGCATGAAACCTCCACTGAAAACGGACTGGCCGTGCGCGAGGTGCAAAGCATCGTGTATCGCGCGGCCGTGGGGTTAGAAACGCCGCTATCGCCACCCGTGGGCAGCGCGCGCAGCTTTGATGCCGACGGCTGGGACGCTCAGCGCGTTGTTGTCCCCAGCGAGCCGTTGCTTTTTCGCTATTCCGCGCTCACGTTCAACAGCCACCGGATCCACTATGACTTGCCCTATGCGCGCGATGAAGAGCGCTATCGGGGGCTGGTGGTTCATGGTCCGCTGACAGCGAGTTTGCTGCTGGACCTTGCCCGCCGGGCATTGGGGGACAACGCATTGGCCAGCTTCGCATTTCGGGGCCTATCTCCAGCAATCTGCGGAGAGGCCTTGCATCTGGTGATGCGCGGATCAGGCAACGAGATTGAACTGGCCGCCTTTGCAGGCGACGGACGACAGATCATGGCAGCTTCGGCGCAAGGACATATTTGAAATGAGTGAGAGTGAAAATATCGCCGAAATCCGCCGCTCTGTGCAGGCATTATGCGCCGATTTTCCGGGTGCATATTGGCGGGAAAAGGACAGCGCGCGCGCCTATCCGGGCGAATTTGTGGATGCGCTGACCAAGGCAGGGTTCCTCGCTGCGTTGATACCGGAAGCTTATGGTGGTTCAGGGCTCACACTCTCTGACGCGGCCATTATCATGGAGGAAATTCAAGCCTCAGGCTGCAACGGCGCGTCGGCCCATGCCCAGATGTACATCATGAACACGCTGCTGAAATATGGCAGTGAAGAACAGAAGCAGGAATATCTGCCACGTATCGCGACAGGGGAGCTGCGCCTTCAGGCCTTTGGTGTTTCTGAACCGACCAGCGGCACCGACACGCTTTCCTTGCGCACCGTCGCGGTTCGCGATGGCGACGAATATGTCATCAATGGCCAAAAGTTATGGACGAGCCGCGCGGAATATTCCGATCTTATGCTGTTGCTCGCGCGCACGACGCCGCGCGAAGATGTCACCAGTAAGACGGAGGGGCTCTCGGTTTTCCTCATCGATATGCGCGAGGTGGTCGGAAACGGCATGACCATCAAGCCGATCCGCACGATGATGAATCATTCAACGACCGAGATATTCTTTGACGATATGCGGATTCCAGCGTCAGCCTTGGTTGGCGAGGAAGGCAAAGGTTTCCGCTACATCCTGTCGGGCATGAATGCCGAGCGTATCCTCATTGCCGCAGAGTGCATTGGGGACGCCAAATGGTTCATTAAAAAAGCCAGCGATTATGCCAGCGAGCGCAACGTCTTTGGTCGCGCCATTGGCCAGAACCAAGGCGTGCAGTTCCCTATAGCGCGCTGCTACGCACAGATGTGCGCAGCGGAACTGATGGTGCATCATGCAGCGCAGGTATTTGACGCAGGAGGTAACCCGGGGGCAGAGGCGAATATGGCCAAGCTTCTGGCGTCAGAAGCCAGCTGGGCCGCCGCCGACATGTGCGTCCAAACGCACGGTGGCTTTGGCTTTGCCGAAGAATATGATGTGGAGCGCAAGTTCCGTGAAGCACGCCTCTATACCGTTGCTCCGATCAGCACCAACCTGATCCTAAGTTATCTTGCCGAGCATGTTCTCGGTCTTCCCCGCAGCTATTGATTGACATGATTTCGGACATGAAAATCGACAACACAGCCGCCACATTAGTCGATAAAGGCCCAATGGATGAATTTTGAACTCGCCGAAGAACATCGGATGTTAAAGGATCTGGTCCGCAAATTTGTGGACTCCCAATTGGTGCCGCTCGAAAGTGACGTTCTGGCGCGCGATACTGCAGGCAAAGGCAGCTATCTGACCAAGGATGAACAGGCCAAGGTTGATGCCGTCTCGAAAGATCTGGGCCTGTGGGGGCTGGATGCGCCTGAAGAAGTCGGTGGCATGAATTTGCCCATGGTGGCGATGGTTGGGGTCGGTGAGGAATTGGGTCGGACTGCGACGCCATATACCCTGCCGCCAGACTCTCCAAATTTGCGTATGATGATGGCGGCTGCGGACGAAAAGCAGCGCGAACATTATCTTGCGCCTTATGTGCGCGGAGAAACCATTTCTGCCATTGGTATTTCGGAGCCGGGCGCTGGCGCTGATCCGCAATTGATGAAAACTACCGCCGTCCAAGATGGCGACGACTGGGTCATTAACGGCCGCAAAATCTGGATTACCAAAGCGGATGAGGCCGATTTTACGATCTTGATGGCCGTAACCGACAAGAACGCGAATGGTCGCAATGGCATGTCTGCATTTTTGGTGGACCGCGATACGCCCGGGTTCAACGTGTTGCGGAAAATCCCGATGATTGACGGCACCGCGACCTATGAAATCGCGCTGGACGATTGCCGTGTTCCGGGCTGGAAATTGCTCGGCACGCGCGGGCAGGGGTTTCTGCCCATGCAGGTGCGGCTTGGCACGCGGCGTATTGAAATGGCGTCCTGGTCGATCGGCATGGCGCAGCGCGCATTGGACATGATGGTTGAATATGCGCCACAGCGCGTCACATTTGGGAAACCTTTGTCTTCCCGTCAGACGGTTCAAAATTGGATCGCCGATGCCGCCACGCGCATTCATGCCATGCGTTTGATGACCTATGACTGCGCGTGGAAAATCGACGAAGGGCGCGACACGCGGCAGGAAATTTCGATGATCAAATCCTATTGCACCGAAGCGGCATATGACATCGTCGACCATGCGATGCAGATGTTCGGTGGCATGGGCATGACACGCGAAATGCCGTTATATTTGCTTTCCAACAAGCTGCGCACGATGCGTATTTATGATGGACCAAGCGAGATCCACAATTGGGTGGTCGCGCGTGATTTGCTTGGAACGCGTGAATGACCGAGGTGCCCGCGAACAGGCAACGCAGCGTCGCGCGATGATTGCTATGTGATTGCTGGAAAATGAAAGATGCCGCGACTTGCACCGGCATCGACATTTAAGTGTTTGAAAAAATGGTGCCGGCTACAAGGTTCGAACTCGTGACCCCCTGATTACAAATCAGGTGCTCTACCAACTGAGCTAAGCCGGCACTGTGGCGGCCATTGCCTCAAATGATGCCAAAGGTCCAGCCCTCAGTTGCGGCTATTTCGCAATTTAATGCAGCTGGCGTCCAAAATTGTGGATTTGAGGCGGTTGCGCGCAGCCATGCGGCGGTTAGCAAGGCATCTGTCGCATGGTCTGTGTAGCGTTCCAGCGGTGTGTGGGGCAGGGAATCCAGCGCACTAAGAGCATCGTCCAGCCCCTTTGCGTCGCGAATCTTGCTGCGGCCTTTGGCGACGCCTGCGGCGCGTGCAGCGATTGTTGTATATATCTCGACCACCACAGGCCCGCGTTCGGGCAACGGGTCAAACGGCCAAATGGCGACATGGTCGCGGACATGGTTTAGAAAGCGCATGCCGGCAAAGCTGGCCTTTGCGACTTGTGACGCGCCGATGGCGTCGAAGACGGTCGAGATTTTTCCGCTGCTGTGCTTGTTCAACAACTCGCATTGCCGCCAATGCAGAAATGTCGATTTTACGCCATCGGCAGCGCCGAAGTAAAAATGACGGCGATGGTGCTTTTCCAAAAATGAGGCTGCTCCCAAATCGGGATCATCGCAGATGTCGTCAACATAGGCCCAAAAAGGCTTGGCAGATGTCGGCAATGCATCGCCGGGTAAATAGGCGCCGCGCGCAATCATGGGCGGTGCGAAGCTGAAGTCGAAGCCAATCAGCAAATCATCATCTTGCGCCAGCAGCCAATCGGCAACCGCCTGACGCGACCAAATGCCGGAAGGTGCAGGAACAAGGCGCGGCGCTTCACTGCCGGCTTCGCAGACGGCAAGGGCGATGCCGGGATGGCGGCTGCCCTTTGCCCCGGACCAATCGGCGCAGGCAAAACGCGTAAAGGGCCGCATCAGGCGTTTTGGCGGTGGACGGACGTCATGCCGCGTCGGGATCGGTTTTGCGGGCGCGCAGACGGTCCCAATATTGCAGCCGTTCTATGATCTTGCGTTCAAAGCCACGTTCGACGGGTTGATAGAGCTGCGTCGGCGGAACTTGGTCCGGCCAGTAATTGGCACCGGAAAATCCGTCCGCGCTGTCATGGTCATACGCATATCCCGCGCCATAGCCGATGTCTTTCATCAGCTTGGTTGGCGCGTTCAATATGTTCGCGGGCGGCATTAACGATCCGGTGTCGCGTGCCAGCTTCCACGCGGATTTTTGCGCTTTATACGCCGCGTTCGATTTTGGCGCGGTCGCAAGGTACAGGCATGCCTGCACAATGGCCACTTCCCCTTCGGGGCTGCCCAAAAATTCATAAGCGTCCTTGGCCGCGAGACATTGGACGAGCGCTTGCGGGTCGGCGAGGCCGATATCTTCGCTGGCGAAACGGACGAGGCGGCGCAGAACGTACAACGGTTCTTCGCCCGCCACCAACATCCGCGCCATCCAATAGAGCGCGGCCTGCGGATCAGAGCCGCGTAAGCTTTTGTGCAGCGCGGATATCAGGTTGTAATGGCCCTCGCGGTCTTTGTCATAGACGGGCATTCGCCGCTGAAGCAGCGCCGCCATCGCAGCCGGATCGAGCGGGTTTTCGATTCTAATGGAAAACAGCGTCTCGGCTTGATTGAGCAGGAACCGACCATCGCCGTCCGCGCTGGATATCAACGCGGATTTGGCATCAGCCGTGACGGGCAGGGGGTGCTCCATGATATCTTCTGCGCGCGCGAGCAATGTTGCCAATGCGGCGTCATCAAGACGGTGAAGCACCATGACCTGCGAACGCGACAGCAACGCGGCGTTTAGTTCGAACGACGGATTTTCGGTTGTAGCGCCAACGAGCGTGACGAGGCCGCTTTCGACAAAGGGCAGAAATCCGTCTTGCTGCGCGCGGTTAAAACGGTGGATTTCGTCCACGAACAACAAGGTTTGCTTGCCAGTCCGCGCCATAGTCTCGGCTTCGGCAAACGCCTTTTTGAGGTCCGCGACGCCGGAGAAGACCGCCGAGATCGGCTTATAATGCATGTTGACGGCATCGGCCAGCAAACGCGCAATGCTCGTCTTTCCAGTACCCGGCGGGCCCCAGAGAATCATGGACGACAGCTTGCCCGCGGCGACCATCCGGCCAATCGCGCCCTCTGGTCCGGTCAGATGCTCCTGACCAATGACCTCGCTCAGCTGCGCCGGACGAAGCTTATCCGCCAGTGGCGCTGTTTTCGGCAGCGTTCCTGTTTGTGCGGGCTCGTCGTGGAAAAGGTCGCTCATGCGTATTGGGATCCGGTACCGAGCAGGCTGCCTAACATATGCATCCCGTCAGCGCGCAGCAATATCACGCGCGGCACGTTGACGGATGAGGCGCAGGTACGTGTCTGCAACGGTCTGGTTGATCGCATCCCAGCTATAATCATGTGACCTGCGTTCACCGGCGCCGCCATGATCGGCGCGCAGGTCTGTATTTACGCAATAAGCCTGCAACGCGTCGGCATATTGGTTGATTGCGCCCGGCGTTATAAGGCGTCCCGACACTTTGTCTTCGACTAGGCTTTGGCTGCCGGTTGCTTTTGCGGCGACGACGGGCAGCCCGCAGGCCATTGATTCCAGCGTTACGTTGCCAAATGCTTCCGTCACCGATGGGTTGAAAAACACATCCATGCTCGCGACGGCTCGGCCGAGATCCGCACCGACCTGAAAGCCTGCAAATTTGGCATCTGGTATCCGCGATTCAAACCATGCACGTGCGGGGCCATCTCCTATCACCAAAACCTGATGCGGGACGTTACGTCGCTTGAGTTGGTCAATGGTGTCGGAAAAGACATCAAGACCCTTTTCCATAACCAGACGGCCCAGAAATCCGATGACAGGTATATCGTCCGACATGCCAAGCCCGCGTCGCCACTCCATATCGCGGCGACCCGGATTAAAAATTTCCCTGTCGACACCACGCGACCAGATGTCGATGTCGTAGTTCATCCGCTGTTCGCGCAAGACCTGAGCGAAGCTTTCGGACGGTGCAACCAAGGCGTCGCATTTGCGATACAGGCGACGGATCCATGCTTCCACGACCGGTTCGATGAAGGACAGGTTATAGTAACGGAAATAGGTTTCGAAACGGGTGTGCACCGAACACAGAACGGGAAGATTCTGCTTTTTTGCCCATTTGACGGCCTTGCGCGAAACCCGGTCAGGGCTTGCGATGTGAACTATATTTGGATTGAACGCCTCAAGATCACGTCGAACGCTTCGCGATAACGACAATGGTATGCGATATTCGGGGCGAAAGGGAATGGCCATTGAAGGCACCGACACCAGATCGCCCGTTGCTTCAAACGCGGGATTTTCTACGGTAGGCGAATAAACACGCACCGACGCGCCTTGGCTTAAAAGATATCCCACCAGCCGGTTGAGCGCCTGATTGGCGCCGTCACGTACATAGTTATAATTGCCGCTGAAAAGCGCAATGCGAAGGTCGCTGGTGTGCATTTCTGCGCTTTTATCTGCGGTAAAGCAAAATGCCAATGGGAATGCTGCATTTGGTGGGATATGTCGTTGCGATGATCTTGACCCAAGTCGATACGCTGCTGATTGGCGGCCCCAAGCCCTTCCGCGTTGACGGCACGATGAGCGCCATGGCCCGTGCGCCTGTGGACCGGCCCGTGATGCTAGGCAAACTGGGGTTTGAAGGCGATCAGGTGGCCGATCCAACCGTGCATGGCGGCGTTGATAAAGCGGTGCATTTTTATCCTGCTGAACATTATCCCAAATGGATTGCCCATTTTGCAGCGGAAGGATTTACGAATCCGAAACTCGATTACGCCGGCGCCTTTGGCGAAAATATTAGTGCATCGGGGCTTGCCGAGGACAAATTGCGCATCGGTGACAGGCTTCGGATCGGAAAGGCCTTGGTTGAGGTTGCACAGGGGCGTCAGCCATGTTGGAAGCTGGACCATCATTTCGGCGTCCATGGCCTGTCCGGGATGGTCATCAGCTCAGGCCGCTGTGGCGGCTATTTTCGCGTTATGGAGGAAGGCGAAGTCGCACCGGGTGACCGCATAGAGCAGGTTGAGCAGGCGGGACATGATTGGACCGTCGCCCGCACATTCAAGCTGCTGATCGGCGGCGGGCACAAGAAAGCCGACGCCCCCGCAGAATTGCAGGCGCTTACGCAGCTTGAAACATTGGCCGAATCCTGGCGCATACGCGCCGCCAAACTCGCCGCGCAGCTTTAACGGCAGTTTATTCGTCTGTTTCGTCCGTGTCGGGCGATGGCGCGAACAACCGGATGCGCGTGACCCGTTTTTCGTCCGCTTCCAATATTTCGAGTTTCCACCCGCTCGCTTCGTGCGTCAGCATTTGGCCGACATCGGGAACTTGCCCGGCAATAACAAAAGCGAGTCCACCCAGCGTGTCGACATCTTCTTCAACTTCGGAAAGCTTGCGGTCAATGGCTTCAGCGAGATCGTCGAGCTCAGCGCGCGCATCGGCTTCCCACATGACGGGGCTTAACTGCGTGAACATCGCTTCGGGTTCTTCGTCATGCTCATCTTCGATTTCACCGACGATTTCTTCAACCAGGTCTTCAATCGTCACCAGGCCTTCGGTGCCGGAATATTCGTCGAGAACGATCGCCAAATGCGTGCGCGTCCGACGCATTTCGTCGAGCAAAGCCAATACGCTCATATTCTGCGGAACGAAGCGGGGCTGACGGATGAAGGCTTCCAAGCTTTCGGGAGGCTGCTCGCCCGATGCAAGAACGGCGAACACATCCTTGATATGGATCATGCCGATGATGCTATCCAACGTGTCGCGATAGACGGGCAAGCGGCTGTGCCCATGTTCGGCAAAGGCCGCGATGCAATCAGCAAAGCCAGCGCTTTCTTCAATGGCGACAATATCGCTGCGCGGCACCATCACGTCGTCAACGCGATGCTCGCTAAAATGCAAAAGGTTGCGCAGCATGGTGCGCTCAACCGCGGTTAGGTCGCCGCCATTGTCCGATTGGTCGGCATCGTCGCTGTCTTCTTCGTGTTCAGCAATTGCTTCTTCAAGCTGCTCACGCAACGTCGGTTCGTGATCGCGGCCAAAAAACATCGTTTTCAGCCGCTGCCATATTCGTCCGTCGTTATCGTCGTCGGTTGCGGTTCTTGAACCGCTAAAACTGTCACCCTCGGGCATAATGGAAGCGTATTGGCCTCTTTTTAATGGAATTAGGCATCATATGGATTGTGAAGCCCCATAGATGCAAGCGCTTTTACCTCTAGCGCCTCCATGGCTTCAGCCTCTTCGTCGTCAACATGGTCATGACCAAGCAAATGCAACATGCCGTGGATCACCAAATGTGTTGCATGGTCCGCCACGGAAATTTGCTTTTCCTCCGCTTCTGCAGCGCAGGTTTCATACGCCAAGATGATGTCACCCAGCATGATTTCCGGCGCGTTATAGGTCCCATCGAGCAAGGCGTCGATTTCATCATCGTCGAGCATGGGAAAGGACAGCACGTTGGTTGGCTTGTCCTTTTCGCGCCATTCACGGTTGAGTGCGTGCACTTCAGCATCGTCGGACAACTTCACGCTCACGCTCATGGGCACAATGGGGTCCGCCAGTTCAGGTATCGCGGCAAAACGGACAGCCGCATCGACGGCCTTTTCAACTTCACTTTGCCCGAAATTGCAGCTGCCCCATGGCAAGCCGATGTCTAATTCGACGTCAATCACGCCCGCCCTCATAGGCATCGACGATCCGTCCGACCAAGGGATGGCGGACGACGTCGCTGCTATTGAAGCGGATGGTTTGAATGCCGTCCACACCTTCGAGGCGCTGAACAGCGTCATTCAGGCCCGACATCCGTTCGCCGCCGGGGATATCGACCTGATGCGGGTCTCCGCAAATGACCATGCGGCTGTTCATGCCAAAACGGGTCAGAAACATCTTCATCTGCGCGGCAGTTGTGTTCTGCGCTTCATCGAGAATGATAAAGGCGTCAGCGAGGGTGCGGCCGCGCATGAAGGCGATAGGGGCGATTTCGATTTCGCCCGAAGCGATGCGGCGTTCGACCTGTTCGGCTGGCAAGCAGTCGTACAGCGCATCGTAAATAGGCCGCAGATAGGGGTCGACCTTTTCCTTCATGTCGCCCGGTAAGAATCCAAGCCGTTCGCCCGCTTCGACCGCTGGACGCGAGAGGATGAGGCGTTGCACGGCGCCGGTAATCAGCATCGCCACAGCCTGCGCCACCGCCAGATAGGTTTTTCCGGTTCCTGCGGGTCCAAGTGCGAAGATAATCTCGTCGCGCGCCAATGCCTCCATATAGGGGATTTGCGTGGCGGAACGCGGCACCAACGTTTTTTTGCGCGTGCGGATCATGATGCCGGGGGCGGCATTGTCTTCCTTGCGCAATATGCCTTCAAGCGTGGGTTCGGCGGTCATTGCGATAATCGACTGCACGGCTTCGGAATCCATTTCTTGTCCGCGTGAAATGCGCGAATAAATATCGTTGAGAACATCGCGTGTCCGGCCAATGGCGCCAGCTTCACCTTCAATTTGGACGCGATTGCCGCGGGCCGAGATATAAACGCCAAGCCTGTTTTCAATTGTCACCAGATTGCGATCAAATTCGCCAAACACCGCATTGATAAGATGTGGCTTGTCGAAGCTCATTTCCAGCCGGGACAGGTCACCGGCTTGCGCTTGGGCTTTTTTGGCCATTCAGGCGGCTGCTCTCATCGTTGGTTCACCTTTTAAGCTAAGGGGGCCAGAATCGGTAATCTGAACGCTAACAATATTGCCGATAGAAAGGTCCGGCGCAAGGACATGAACCGATTGCAGCCAAGGCGATTTGCCAATCAATTGGCCATCAAATTTGCCCGGCCGTTCAAGAAGAACATCGCAGGTTTTTCCAACGGTATTTCGGTTGAACGCGGTTTGATCGGCAACGATTTGCGCCTGTAACCGCTGGAGCCGTTCGTCCATGATTTCCATAGCGATCTGATCGTCCATATCGGCGGCGGGCGTGCCGGGACGCGGGCTATATTTGAACGAATATGCCTGCGCATGGCCGACTTCACGTACAAGGCGCAGGGTGTCTTCGAAATCTTCTTCGGTCTCGCCGGGAAAGCCGACGATGAAATCACCCGAAAAGGCGATGTCAGGCCGAACGGTGCGCACGCGGTCCAAAATGCGCAGATAGCTGTCGCGGCTGTGGCTGCGGTTCATCGCCTTTAAAATGCGGTCAGAGCCGGACTGCACGGGTAGGTGGAGGAACGGCATCAGCTTTTCGACATCGCCATGCGCGGCAATCAGCCCCTCGGTCATGTCGTTAGGATGGCTCGTCATATAGCGGATGCGACGCAGGCCGGGAATTTTGTCGAGCGCGCGGATGAGGCCATCGAGACCCTGCAACTGACCCTTGTCGTCCTCGCCATCCCAAGCGTTAACGTTTTGCCCCAATAACGTGATTTCTGCGGCACCCGCGTCAACGATGGCTTTTGCCTCGTCAATCAACTCGTTCCAGCCGCGCGAAATCTCCGCACCGCGCGTGTAAGGCACAACGCAATAGGTGCAGAATTTGTCGCAGCCTTCCTGAACCGTCAGAAACGCAGAGGGCGCTTGCTTGCGGCGTGCGGGCAATTTGCCGAACTTATCGAGACCGGGCAGGTCAAGGTCGACCACGCGTTCACCGCGTCCGACCGCTGCAACCATCTCTGGCAGATTATGATAGGCTTGCGGGCCGACAACGATGTCGACTTCAGGCGCTCTGCGGCTAATCTCGCCGCCTTCGGCCTGCGCAACGCATCCGGCCACGGCAATGACGGGGCTGCTGCCGTCCTTGCGACGCAGACGGCCGATTTCGGAATAGACCTTCTCTGCGGCCTTTTCGCGAATGTGACAGGTGTTAAGCACGACGAGATCGGCATTTGCCTTTTCATCGGCGGGCGTCATGCCTTGGCTTTCGAACATTTCGGCCATGCGTTCGCCATCATAGACGTTCATTTGGCAGCCGTAATTTTTGATCGAATAGGTTTTGGGAGAATCCGTGCTCATAGCGCGCGTCTATACATAGCGCAGTGTGCCGCCGCCACCCTCCATCGCTGCACCTATGCGCGCGCGCACTTCAGCGGAAATCGCCTTGCGATCGGGGTAATGCAGCGGATCGAACGGCTCCAGAAAATGCAGGGTCGCCGTAATTGGTTTCAGATAAGACAAAAGCCGCCAGAAATTCTCGGTCACTTTCTCATCGCCGACCCACGCCACACGCGGGGTATGGTGCCCGTAGCTTAAAAATACCGGCTGAACGAGCATGCCCGATGGTGGCGGAACGAGTGCGGCAAATAACGATGGTTTGAACGGCAAAAGGCCCGAACCGTCATGGGTCGTGCCTTCCGGGAATATCGTGACCGGTTGATCGCCCGTCATGGCCGCGCGCAGATCTTCCACCTGATTTCCGACACTTGCGCGGTTTTCGCGGCTGACAAAGATGGTGTTGTTGATTTTGCAAAGCCAGCCAATCAATGGCCAGCCCTCAATCCCGTCATTGGCGACAAAGGTGCAACCCGTAACGCCCGACATCACGGGAATGTCGATCCAGCTATGATGGTTGGCCGCATAAAACACATTCGCGCGCACCCGCTGTCCCGTCGTCGCGGTTGCAATACCGCTGGTCCAGCTGATCGACAGCAGGAACAGGCGCGGCCACGGCGATGGCCGATTAAGAAGGCGCCATAGATTGTGGAGGAGCAGACTCGTTACCAAGCTGGCGGCCATCAGCAGCAGCCGGGCGGCAAACAAACATTGGCCAGCTAAAAATGCAGCGGGGTTGCGGCGTTTAATCCTTGCGGTCGATGGCGACGCCATAGAGTTCCATGCGATGGTCAACGAGACGGTAGCCGAGGCGTTCTGCAATGATTTTCTGCAGTGCTTCCAGCTCGGGGTCGACGAATTCAACGACTTTGCCGGTTTCGACGTCGATGAGGTGATCATGATGTGCTTCCGGCGACGCTTCATAGCGTGCGCGCCCGTCACCAAAGTCATGCCGGTCCAATATGCCGGCTTCTTCGAACAAGCGGACGGTCCGATATACAGTGGCGATTGAAATCTTGGGATCGATAGCTGACGAACGGCGATAGAGTTCTTCGACATCAGGATGATCAGTCGCATCCGAAATGACGCGCGCGATGACGCGGCGCTGGTCGGTAATACGCAGGCCACGTTCGTTACATAGCGCTTCAATGTCGATTTTGATGTCCATCGCGATGCACATTTAGTGCCGCGCCACGATTCGTCAAAGAAAAAGGCCGGAGAATGCCCCGGCCTTATTTTCCAGTGAAGCTTTGCGCGCTTTACTTGATTTTTTTCTTCCGACCCGAACCCGGTGCACGACCAAGGCCGATAGCCTTTGCGAGTTCACGACGTTGTTCTGCATAAGCAGGTGCAACCATCGGATAATCGGCGGGCAGACCCCATTTTGCGCGATAGTCATCAGGCGTCATGCCATAATGTGTCATCAGGTGGCGCTTTAGCATTTTCAGCTTCTTACCGTCGTCCAAGCAGACGATGTAATCGCGTTTCACCGAATTGCGGACTGGAACAGCAGGCTCCAAAACTGTCTCGGGCGCAGCAGCCGTTCCGGAAAGACCGGCGAGTGCAGCGTGCACATTTCCGATTAAAGTTGATACGTCCGATACCGCGACACTGTTGTTGCTGACATGGGCAGCGACAATATCGGCGGTCAGAGTAATTAACAATTCGGTGACATCGTTACTTTCTTGTGACATTTTTTGAACCCCTGGACCCATTTTTTATATTTTGTGACTTTTCCGATGCATATAGGCTTGAAATTACGTCGTCAAGAAAAGCCGCTAGCTTTCAAATATTAAAGATCAATGAACATCGTAATCGCATCTGGACTTATTCCTTCCGCGCTTTTGTAATAATTTTTGCGCCGTCCGATGGGGGCAAAACCAGCCTTCAAGTAGAAATAATGTGCAGGGTTCCCGTCGCGAACTTCAAGAAATAATTTCTCACGGCCCGCGGCTTTGCCTCTATTTATCACGTCGCTGAGAAGATTTTGGCCAATCTGTTGGCGCTGGTAACTTCGTGCAACGCCAATCATCAGCAATTCTTCATGCTCAAAAACCCAGCGCGTAATGGCGAAACCGCATATGTCGTCACCGTCTTTGGCAAGTAACAGTTGGCAGTCCGGCAGTACTAAAGTGGACAGGCATTGCGCCGCGGTCCACGCTTCACCAAATCGGGGGTCGAACGCGTCGGTCATGATAGGCATGATCGACGCAACGTCTATCGCACCGCCTTCAACGACGTGGATCATGCCCGGACTGCGGCCGGTTTTGCGTCTGGCGCCCTTCCATACACAGGAACGGGCGGAAGGGCGTGGTCGTCCGGTAAATGTGCCCATGCGCGCGCGTCGGGCAGAATGTCGGTCCAGATACGATCCGCGCGTTGCGGGTCAATGTCGCCGGCAACATGGTCAGCGACGGCAGTAGTCGCCAATAGGTCCGGCAGAACCGACCGCGCTGGCGCTATCGAATGCCCGGCGTCATTAAATGCTTCGAAGAAATACTCACCATGGCCGCCTGTCATGATAACATCGACAGCTGCTCGTGATCCGCTTTGTGCGCGCGCCATCGCGGCGACCAAGGATAGGCAGCCATAGCCGTGCACTTTTATGTGCCATGCCAATCCCAATGCTTTGGCGGCGGCGACGCCCACACGGATGCCGGTGAAGCTCCCGGGGCCAACATCCACCATGATCTGCTCGGCTTTGCCGTTATCCGGCAGCGCGGCGATGAGCGGGAGCAAGCGTTCCGCATGTCCACGGCCAATCACCTCATGTTGGGCGGCCAGCAACTGCTTGCCATCGAACAACGCAACTGAGCACGCCCGTGTGGCGGTATCGATGACCAATGTACGCATGATTTCTTGCCGCCGTTTAGGTTAGGCGACCTGATTGAAGCGGGCAAATTCGGGGCGCGGGCTGCGTGCAAAAATGCTCGCTGTGTTGCCATAGCCAAGCGTACAGATGAAATTGGACTGCACGTTGGTTCCGGCAAAGAATGCCTTGTCGACAGCGGCATTGTCAAAGCCCGACATTGGACCCGTATCCAACCCCAATGCACGCGCGGCCAGCATCAGATAGGCACCTTGCAAGCTGCTGTTCCGAAACGCCGTCTTTTCAATGGCCACGTCGTTTCCGGCAAACCAGCTGCGGGCATCGGCATGGGGAAACAATTCGGGAAGCTGTTCGTAAAATTCGAGGTCCATTCCGATAATCGCCGTGACAGGCGCTTGCAGAATTTTGTCGCCATTCGACGGCATCGTGCATGCCGCCAGCTTTTGTTTCGCTTCGGTGGATGTGCACCAGATGATGCGCGCGGGAAGACAGTTCGCAGATGTCGGGCCAAATTTCATCAGGTCCCAAATGCCCTCAAGCTGCGCCTGCGACACGGGCGTATCGAGATAGCCATTGTAGCTGCGGGCTTCGCGGAACAGCTGATCAAGCGCGGTGTCGTTTAATGCTTCGGACATAAGATTTCTTTCAGGTGAAAAGTTTAGGCGGCACGCACTTCGATGACTTCGGGCACATAATGCTTCAGCAATTGTTCAATGCCATTTTTCAGCGTTGCCGAAGAAGATGGGCAACCGGCGCATGCGCCTTGCATCTGCAAAAAGACGATGCCCTTTTGAAAGCCGCGATAGACTATGTCTCCGCCGTCATTGGCAACGGCAGGGCGGATACGCGTTTCAATCAATTCCTTGATCTGGACAACGATGTCGGCATCTTGTGGATCATCGAGCGGGTAATCTGCATCTGCCGATGGCACAGCAAATCCGGCGGCAGCTGGTTTGAACAGCGGCATGTTCGCGCTGAAATGGTCGAGCAATATCGCGAGCACGTCGGGTTTCAGGCTGGACCATTCTGAACCGGGGGCAGCAGTAACCGAAATAAATTCGCGTCCAAAAAATACCCCGGTGACATCACCAAGCCCGAAAAGTGCCTCCGCCAATGGGGAGGCTTCAGCCTCTTCAGGGGCGGCGAAATCGCGCGTTCCATTTTCCATCACGGCGCGGCCGGGCAGAAATTTGATCGTGGCGGGGTTTGGGGTCAGTTCAGTTTCTATCAGCATTTCACGCATGTGGTGCGGTGACGGTAAAAGTGCAAGCCAGAATGTCTTGACAGGGGCGAAGCCACGGTTGACCTAGCGCGTCAAAAGGAGAGCAAAAATGGTTGATCAGTCGCATAAAACAGCTTGGATAACGGGCGCATCGTCGGGGATAGGCGAGGCACTGGCCAAAGCATTTGTCGCAAGCGGCGGCCATGCGGTGCTGTCGGGCCGAAATGTTCCTGAACTGGAACGCGTCGCGCTTGCTACCGGCGCGCCTGAACGCTGCTGCATTCTGCCATTCGATACCGTCGATTATGCCACCCTGCCGTCAAAGGTCGCTGAAGCCATTGCCTATCAGGGTAAGATCGATGTGCTGGTCAATAATGCGGGCATTTCGCAGCGTTCACCCGCCATCGATACCGATCTGTCGGTTTACCAGCGGATTGTTGATGTCGACTTGCTCGCGCCGATCGCGCTGACGCAAGCGCTTTTGGGGCATTTGGTTTCAAATGGAGATGGCCAGATTATCATGATCTCGAGTGTCGCAGGTAAGGCAGGCATCCCCATGCGGACGGCCTATTGCGCGGCCAAGCACGGGTTGATCGGCTATGCCGATGCGTTACGCAGCGAAGTTGCAGGGCAGGGCGTCGAAGTGCTCGTCGTCGCGCCGGGTTCCGTAAGGACAAACGTATCGCGCAATGCATTGAATGCCGACGGAACGGTGCGTGGCACGAGCGATGCCGCCATCGATAACGGTATCGATCCAGACGTTGTCGCAACCACGATTTGGGATGCGGTTGATGCCGGAAAGCGCGAGATTGTTATCGCCGAAGGGATGGAGGCAGGCATTCCCGTGCTGCGTGCACAGGATCCCGAAAAGCTGTTCGACATGGTCGAAGCGATGGTCGCCGACGGCTATGCGCAGAAAATCGCGGCGCGGTAATCTGTCTGACGACGGGGCCGTCCATGAGCCCCGCGACAGGTACGGTTTTGCTCCTTAAGTGCGGCCTGCGCGTAACGCCGCGCCGGCCGCAAAGGGCGACAAAGCGGTGATTGCGAGCGCAGTTGCTGCGAGCAGCTGCATCGCGTTGCCGGGATTTTCGGACAATGTGCCTGCGCCAAAGATCAGCAACGGTATCGTGATGGGCACGAGCAGCAGCCCGCCGAGCGCGCTTGCCCCGCTAAGACCCGCCGTCAGCGCGGCGATGGTGACCGACAGCCCGGAAAGCGCGGGCAAAGCGAGGGCAAGGCCAAGCAACAATGTGCCCAATTGCGCCTCTGGCAATCCGATGAGCGCGGAACCGACGACCGTCGCAAGAAGGAGGGGAAGGGCAAAGGCAAAAATCTGGCCAATGATTTTGGCGGTCGCGACCAATTCGTCAGACCAGCCACGCAGCGCCAACTGATCCAATATGCCCGCTTGCCGGTCGGGAAGTATAAGCCGCTCAATCGGCAGGAGCGTCGCCAGCAGCGCGGCAATCCACAATATGCCGCCGCCCGTGCGTGCAAGGAGTGCTTTGTCCGGCCCCGTCACAAACGGAAACAGCGTCGCAACCGCAAGATAGAATATCACTGGCAGCCATAGCCCGCCGCCCGTCCATGCCAAACGCACCTCGCGCGCAACCAAGGCTGCGAATGCCTTCATGCGTCGGCCTCTGGTCTGTCGAGAATGAGGCTGTGCGCCACGTTAATCGATGGGGGCTGGTGGGCCGCGACGAGCACTATGCCACCGGTTGCGGCGTGGGCGGTGATGGCTTGGTCAAGGCGGGCGCAGCTTGCGCTGTCCAAGCCATTATAGGGTTCGTCGAGCAACCAGATATCAGCCTTCGACGCAAGAACGCGTGCGATACTGGCGCGTTTGCGTTGGCCGGTCGACAGGAAGCGCACGGGAACCTGCGCCAGAGCTTGCAAATCCATGTCAGCCAATGCCGCGCCGCGCGCATCCGCAGACGCGCCGTCCATATCCGCCCAGAACATGAGCGCTTTTTCGACCGTCAAATTTGCATCAAGCGCGACATTTTCATCGGCGAGGGCAATCCGGCCTTCGGCTTTTATCGAACCGGCGGTCGCATATAAAAGACCAGCGATGAGCCGGAGGAGCGTCGATTTGCCGCAACCATTTGCGCCACGCACCCAAATGATATCACCACTGCGCGCAGTGACCGTCAGCCCGCGCAGCACAAGCCGGTTGCCGCGGATAACCGCGACATTGTCAACGATGATGGACGGCAAGGGTGCTTGACGTGACGACATTTGGCGACTTAGGCATGAATTCCACCAATTGCAAAATCAGGATGACGTTATGCAGGTTTCAGGACTCGATGAAGCGGATCGCGCGGCGGTTTTGGAACAGCTGCCTTTGTGGTCTTATGACGCTGACGCAAAAGGCATAAGGCGCACGTTGCGTTTTGCCGATTTTGCCGAAGCCTTCGGTTTTATGGCGCGCGTTGCGATCCTTGCCGAAAAAGCAGACCATCACCCCGAATGGTTCAACGTTTACAACCGCGTTGAGATATTGCTGACAACGCATGATGCCGGCGGCTTATCGCGGCGCGACGTTGAACTGGCCGCGGCCATCGACGCTATTGCGCCGACGGCTTAACCACATCACCTAAACCGCCCAGCAAGCCCAATTGCTTGCGCAACCGGTTCGGGAACCAGCGGGCAGAAAAAGCAAGTTGCTTCGCCATTTTGTTGACGGGCGTGTGAACCTTTTCACCGTGGATGGCTTCCCATGCGGCTGGGCCGATGATCGAGACCGGGCTGACTTCGACGCCTGCTGATTGCAGCTTTTCTTTACCCGTCATGTTGCTGTTTGTATCAACCGCGCCAATGATGTTGGTGTCGATAAAGCCGGGCATGAGGCTGCGGGCCTTGATCCCGTATGGGCGCCATTCAATGTCATGCGCTTCGGCAAGACCGCGCACCGCGAACTTGGTTGCGCTATACACGCTAAGTCCAGCCGATCCGTAAATGCCAGCGGCCGAGCTGGTATAGAGGACACAGGCATCAGACGTATTTTTCAACAGTTCGAAACAGGCGCGGGTTCCGCTGATAACGCCAGTCAGGTTTATCGCGATCATCTTGTCGATGTCCTCGTCGGTCATATCCTGAATAGGTCCGCCCGATCCAATGCCCGCATTGTTGAACAAGACCGTCATATGGCCATTTGTGTGCTTGGAAAAGTCGGCGACGGCGGCTTTCCACTGCGCACGATCCGTCACATCAAGGCGGTGGCGCGACCATTGACCTGCGGGTAATAGAGCCGCGGTTTCGTCGATGCCCTTTTCATTGACATCAGCAAGGCCCACGAACCAGCCGACATTGGCAAAGTAACGCGCGACTTCGCGCCCTAAACCAGACGCGGCGCCAGTGATGAAAATGCTTTTTTGCGTTTCGGACATAATTTCGTCTCTCCCTTATTCACATGTCTGTCAGCCACATTAATTTACCCGAAAGGTCAACTGAATATTGCGGCAGCGGCTTTGCCGGGACTGAAGAACGGACTTAAGCTTTAGTCCGTTCTCAAATCGCCTGAAATCCCTTGGCGTAAATGTGCCAGGTAAAAATGGCAGCCGCGCCGCGATGGGGACGCCAGCGTTCGGCAATGACGCGTATGTCTTTTTCCGATGGCCGTGTATCCAGCTTTAGCAAACGGCCCACGCCTTCCTGCACGGCAAGGTCGCCCGCGGGCCAAATGTCGGTGCGGCCTTCCGCAAACAGCAAATATATTTCTGCAGACCAGCGGCCAATGCCCTTTACCCGGGTGAGGTAGGCAATCGCTTCCTCATCTTCGGCGGGCAGGGCGTCGAGCGGCAATTCGCCCGACAGCACGAGCTCCGCAAGCGAACGCGCATAGCCTTGCTTCTGGCGGCTCAACCCACATGCTCGCAAGGCGTCAAAATCTTGCGCCAACAGCTTGTCTGGCGGGCATTCTGGGCCAATGAGCGCCTCCAGCTTGTTCCAGACCGATGCGGCGGCCGCGACGCTCACCTGTTGCCCGACAATCGTGCGCAGCAATGTCGCATAGCCCGGTTCCCGGATGCGCTCGTCCGGGTAACCCGTCACCGCAAGCGCCTGCGCTATGCCCGGTTCCAGCGCCGCTAGTGCATCAAGGGCGGCATGCAATTGTGCAGCAGGAATACCCATCAGCGCGCTACCCCTAGCAACGCCATGGGCATGGCAGCGACCTTCATCTCTAAATTCACGCGATTCTGCCGCATGTTTGCTGTCCTTGTTTAGCCTCGCCGGACGGTGGCCGCATATAATGCGATCGCCGCAGCGTTCGATACGTTCAGCGACTCCATATGTTCGCTGATTGGTAGCTTCGCCAGCTGGTCACAATGCTCTTCAATGTTGCGACGCATGCCATCACCTTCAGCGCCCAGAACAAGCGCGTTGCGGCCCGGCGTCAGCGCCTCGTCCAACGTCACGCTGGCATGGCCCGACAGACCGATTCGCCAATATCCAGCCTCAGCAATTTCTTCCAATGCACGTGCCAGATTAACAACCCGGACCCATGGCGTGATTTCAAGCCCGCCCGAAGCCGCCTTCGCCAATGCCCCGGATTCAGGCGGCGCGTGCCGGTCCTGCGTCACAACGGCGACTGCATTGAACGCGGCGGCCGTGCGGAATATAGCGCCGACATTGTGCGGATCCGTAACTTGGTCGAGAATCAGCAAGGGGCGGTTATCATCATTGTCGACCGCAAGTGCATCGGTCAGCCAGACGTCTTCCAATGGCGCAACTTCAAGCACGAGTCCCTGATGCGGTGCATCTTTCGGTACAAAGCGCGCCAAATCATTCACTTCGGCATATTGGACGGTCAGCCCGTCGGGAATCACGATTTTGCCGATTTCTTCGCGGGTGCCCCACAGGTTGATGAGTCGCCGATCGGGATTATCAAGCGCGGCATATACGGCGTGACGGCCGTAAAATTTGGGATTGCCGCTGGAAACTGCAGCGCCGCGGCGGCGCTGGCTCTTATGGGAAGACATTTGAAACACCTGTTGATGAAAAAGAAGACGATATAGGCCCCTTTCCCACTTGAGGCATTGACAGGCAAGGGCCGTTTCGCCATTGGGCTGCTTCTTCGTCGGGACCGGCCCTTATGCTTTGGCATAATGCCCCGTCAAAGAAGTGGACAGGTGGCCGAGTGGTTAAAGGCAGCAGACTGTAAATCTGCCCGGTTTTCCGTACGCTGGTTCGAATCCAGCCCTGTCCACCATTTTTCTGAACAAGTTATTGTTATGCAGCGATTTTATCGCTGCGCATCATTTGCGTCCATCATCTTGGCGGTCGCCCGCGTTTAAGCGGTTCCGCGCTTCAGCAGCTTAACCGGCACGGGTGCGATGTTGGGAGCATCGCCCTTCAACACGGCAATCAAAGCCTCCACCAGCATTTCGCCGGCCTGAACATAGTCCTGCTCAATCGTGGTGAGCGGCGGTTGTGCATAGGCGCCGGTTGCAATGCCATCAAAGCCGATGACACGGACATCGGTGCCGACTGCGATATGCTGTTCATCGAGTGCGCGCACCGCGCCCAGTGCAATGAAGTCATTGGCGCAGAACAGGCCGTCAAAATCAACCTTGTCGCGGATGAGGCCGTTTACAGCTGCATAGCCTTGGTCCTCACGCACCGCGTTTTCGGGAAGCGGCGGGCATATGGGCGGCATGCCCTTTTGCGCCATTACCGCCATATAGGTTGTCAGCCGATCCTGAAATGGCGGCTGTTCGCTGTTTGTCGGACCAATATACGCAATTTTCTGACATCCGCTGGACAGCAAATGTTCAATGGCAAGTCGTGCACCCTGCACATTGTCGCTCTTGATCGAAATAAGGTCTTCCTTGCTTGCGCCCCAGCATATCATTGGCGTGTTGTGCCGCGCATATTCGCCAAAAAACTGCCAACCTTCGATGTTCTGGCCGCTGCCGATGACAATCAAGCCGTCTGCCTGTCGGCTGCCGGTGTAATTGGCGAAGAAGTTTGACGGGGAATCCTGAAACGAAACGATGAGATTGTACCCACGCTCAGACGCGGACGCAGCGATGCAGCCCAGCAGCGAGAGGTAAAATGGATTGATGTTCGCTTTATTCTCACCACGCCGGCACAGAATAACCAGCGCAATGGAATAGGTTTGCTGCGTGCGCAGGCGAAGGGCGTTGTGGTCGACGGAGTAATTGAGTTCATTCGCGAGCGCGACAATGCGCGCCCGCGTGACTTCATTTACCTTTTTGTCACCGCGCAACGCCCGCGAAACTGTTGGTTGTGACACCCCCAGCATTGCGGCGATTTGATGCGCCGTTATTCGCCCCTCTTTGCCCATGCAGCGCTGTTAGCACCTGAACCTGCGCAAGTCACGCGGCGAGCGCGGATTCCGGCGTGACAAAATCAAGGCCAAGGCTTTCGGCGACGGCTTTGCTTGTCACCTTGCCGCGATGCACGTTCAAACCGGCGAGCAAGCCGCGACCCGTTTCTGTGCTGCCATCAAGCGCGGCGGTACCCTTGCTTGCCAGCGCCAGGCCATAAGGCAATGTCGCGTTATTGAGCGCAGCCGCGCTGGTTTGCGGAACGGCGCCCGGCATATTGGCGACGCAATAATGGATGATGCCATCAACGACGTAGGTTGGATCGGCATGGGTGGTGGCATGGCTGGTTTCAAAGCAGCCGCCTTGGTCAATCGCAACATCAACCAGAACCGACCCCGGCTTCATATGCTTCAACATCTCGCGGGTGACCAGCTTTGGTGCGCTTGCGCCGGGGATAAGGACGGCGCCGATCACAGCGTCGGCGATGCTGATTTCATGGTCAATGGTTTCAAGTGTTGAATAGCGGGTACGGACCCGTCCGTTGAACAGCTCATCCAACTGGCGCAGGCGCGGGATTGAGCGGTCAACGATGGTGACTTCCGCGCCAAGGCCAACGGCCATACGCGCGGCATGGGTGCCAACAACGCCGCCGCCCAGTACCGTAACGCGGCCGGCGGCCACGCCGGGAACGCCGCCAAGCAATATGCCTGCGCCGCCCTTACTGCGACGCATCGCTTCGCCTGCGGCCTCAATGGCCAAGCGGCCAGCAACTTCGCTCATGGGTGCCAGCAGGGGCAGGGTGCCCTTGTCATCGGTGACGGTTTCATAGGCGATAGCGGTGCAGCCACTGGCGATTAAGCCTTTGGCCTGCTCAGGATCTGGGGCGAGGTGGAGATAGGTGAAAAGCAACTGGCCGGGGCGCAGCAGGACCCATTCGCTCGGCTGGGGTTCTTTGACCTTTACGATCATGTCGCAGCCAGCGAAAATTTCTGCGGCTGTCGCGGCGATTTCGGCACCCGCTGCGCGATAGGCATCATCGCTTGCCATGATGCCCGCACCTGCGCCCGATTGCACCACAAGCTGATGGCCATGGGCGACATATTCACGAACCGCGCCGGGGGTTAAGCCGACACGATATTCATGCACTTTAATTTCGCTGGGGACGCCGACACGCATAATCTCACTCCTGAAAAATTATCTGTATCGGAAATAGCATCTTCGATATGACGATACTGTGCAAAGATTCGCCTGTTTTGATGAATGAGCGCATAAAATCGGCGATTTTTAATATATATATGGAATATTTATGCAGCTTGATCGAACGGACCATAAATTATTGGGCGCACTCGTGCAGAATGGACGGGCCACGCAGGCGGAATTGGGCGAAGCTGCCGGGCTGTCGCCAAGCGCGGCTGCGCGTCGGCAGAAATCATTGGAAGATGACGGAATCCTGCGTGGCTATCGCGCGGATGTGAACCTGCGCAAACTTGGGCTCGCGGCAACGGTGATGGTGACCATCACGCTTGATAGCCAGAGCGAAGAGGCAATGGCGGCATTTGAAGCCGCCGTGGTAGGAAGCCCGTCGACGATCCGATGCCACCTTATGAGCGGCAGGAATGATTATCTGCTCGTCGTGCGTGCGGCGTCAATTGAGGATTATGAGCTCATTCACCGGCAGGAAATTGCGCGATTGCCCCGGGTAGCGCGCATCGAAACAGCATTTGCACTGCGCGAAGTCGTCAACCGCACCGTCCCGCCGCGGCTTTTCGACTGATCGCTTAAAATCGAACCGGGCGATACTATGTGCTGCGCTCGCCGATACCGTAATCCTGCGTCAGACTGTGACGGTTTTGTCACATTGCGTAAAAAGGACAATGACATTGACACAAAATAACTTGCCTGCGGTAAGTTTTGATGTTTGTGTGCACCTGCACAATAAAGCGCAGGCCGAAATATACCGGTATTGCGCAGGCATTTAGATTTAGCGGGATAGAACGGTATCTGCCGGATGTAGCGCTATGCGGTCGCTTTCGGCGCAGTTTTTTGTGTACCTAAGAAGGGGTAATTTTATGCGTAAATCCATTTTGAAGCTGGCAACAATGAGCGTCGCGATGAGCGCGATGGCCATTTCCGTTCCTGCTTTCGCCCAAGACGCGGCGGCAGAAAAAGCCTCCGGCCCTATCACTGTTTCGGGCGGTGCCGCTTTGGTATCCGACTATCGTTTCCGCGGCGTATCGCTCTCTGACAAGGGCTTTGCGCTTCAGCCATATTTGACCGTCAAGCATGAGTCCGGCTTTTATGTCGGCGCGTGGGCTTCAAATCTCTCCGAAAATGCCGGCGATGATGCGGAAGTTGACCTCTATGTCGGTTTTTCGGGTGGTGAAGAACTGACCTACGACATCGGTGCGACTTATTATGTCTACCCAGGCGTATCCAGCTTCAACTATCTCGAGCTGACCGGTAAGCTGGGCTCGACAGTCGGTCCAGCAACCGTTGGCGCTCAGTTGAGCTACGTTCCAAGCCAGGACAACACCGGTAACACCGATAACGTCTATGTCGCTACCAATGCGTCGATTGCTTTGCCTGAATCGCCAATTTCGATCGTCGGCTCAATAGGCATTGAAGATGGCGCATTTACCGCGGGCAGTGAAAAGCTCGATTGGACGCTTGGTCTGACGGCTAATGTTGCAGGCTTTACACTTGGCGCATCTTATGTCGACACCAACCGTCGTTCGGTGTTTGCATTCAAAGACAGCGCTGCTGGCGTCGTATTTTCGCTCAGCTACGGTTTCTAAACCTGTAAATTGAATCCCATGATGTGCGCGGGCTGGCTTGACCTTTTCAAGCCGGTCTGCGCACATATTGTTTTATGACTATAAACCTCGCCAATTGGATAGCCGAGCATAAGATCGACGAGGTCGAATGCATCGTTCCTGACATTAACGGCGTGCAGCGCGGCAAAGTATTGCCGGCCAAGAAATTCCTATCGTCTGTCCGCGATAAATCGCTCCGCATTCCCGGAAGCGTCTTTATCTGCACAATCGATGGCCATTATCCCGAAGATATAGAAGATATTTGGGACAAGGATCCCGACAAAATCCTGATCGCTGATCCCGACACCATCTGCGTTGCACCCGGTTTTAAATCGCCCACCGCATTTGTGATTGCCGACGTATTGCATGGCGATGGCACTGAAGTGGAAATCGCGCCGCGGACGATTTTGAAAAAGATACTGGCCCTTTACGCCAGCCGCGGGTGGAAACCCATTATAGCGCCCGAGGTTGAATTTTACCTCGTCAGCCAAAATGTCGATCCCGACTTTCCGCTTGTGCCGCCAACGGGGTCAAGCGGACGGGCGGAAACGGCAAGTCAGCCTTATGGTCTTGAGGCGATGAACGAATATGAAGACATCATCGATCACATCTATGATGACTGTGAATTGATGGGTCTCGACATCGACACGATGATTCACGAAATGGGCGCTGCCCAGCTTGAGGTGAACTTTCTACACGGCGACCCGCTGAAGCTTGCGGATCAGGTATTTCTGTTCAAGCGCGTCGTGCGCGCCGTGGCCAAACAACATGGCGTCTATGCCACATTCATGGCCAACCCGATGGCGGGGCAACCGGGCAGCGCGATGCATCTGCACCAATCGGTGGTGGATGCTGAAACCGGCCGCAATTTGTTTTCCAACGCCAACGGCCGCGACAGTGCGCTGTTCCGAAGCTACATCGCGGGGCTTGTGAAATTCATGCCGCAAGTATCACCGCTTTGGGCGCCGAACGTAAACAGCTTCCGCCGGATGCGCCCCGATAGCGCTGCGCCGATTAACGTGCAGTGGGGCGAAGATAACCGCAGCTGCGGCTTTCGCGTGCCGATTTCCGACAAGGCCAATCGCCGCGTCGAAAACCGTTTGCCCGGCGCGGATTCCAATCCCTATCTCGCGATGTCCGCATCCTTAGTCTGTGGTTATATCGGTATGGTGGAACGCATGATCCCGGCAAAGGCGATCACGGGCAGCGCCTATAATCGTGCGCGCACGCTCCCCCGAACCTTGGAAGCAGCGCTGGACCGCTTCAGCGCGTGTAAGCCCGTCCGCAACCTGATCGGCGAAGAGTTTTTCGACATTTTCTATGCCATCAAAGACTATGAATTGTTCAACTACCAATCGGTCGTATCAAGCTGGGAACGCGAGCATTTGTTGCTGAGGGTGTGATGCCTGATCGGTTGAATGATAGCTATTACCGCGCGACCGCCAATGGCTGGGAAACGCAGCGCCCGCTCAATGATGCTTTGGATTGCGACGTCGCTGTCATTGGCGGCGGCTTTACGGGCTTGTCTGCCGCATTAGCCTGCGCCGAAAAAGGGCTTAAGGTCGCGTTACTTGAGGCCCAGAATATCGGCTTTGGTGCATCAGGCCGCAATGGCGGGCAGCTCATTCCCGGCCTGCGTTGGTCGATGCGGGAAATCGACGCGACGTTTGGACGAGAGCGGGCAAAAGCCATATTCGATTTGGCATGGGGTGCAGGCGCAAGAGTGCATGACCGCATCGTCAGGCATGATATCCCATGCGATCTGAAATCTGGCCATTTGGAAGCCGCCTATAAGACCGGACATTTCGAAGATATGCAGCGCGAGGCGGAATTCTTGTCACGCGAATTTGGCTGGGATTCGGTCAACGTTGTCGCACCTGCCGACATCAATACGCACATCAACGGCGGCGCATATCACGGCGGCCTTTATGACAGCAAAGGCGGGCATTTCCATCCGTTGAACTACGCGCTTGGTCTAGCAAGAGCCGCGCTGGCGGCAGGTGTTTCGATATTCGAACATACCGCTGCCCAAACACCTTTGGACAGGGGCGGCCATGTCGAGATCGCGGCCGGGACGGGATCGCTGACCGCCCGTCACGTGATTATCGCCACCGACAACTGGACGGGCGATATTGCGCCGGAACTTAGCCGCTACACTGTCCCCATTATGAACTATAACATCGCGACCGCGCCGCTGCCCAATGCAGACCAGCTTTTGCCCAGTGACGCGGCGGTTGCGGACAGCAGGTTTGTTCTGAACTATTTTCGATTGAGCGCAGATAAGCGCCTGATTTTCGGTGGTGGAGAGAAATATGTCCGGCGCCCGCCGGCCGACATTGCCGGATTTGTGCGAAAGCATATGGTGGAGGTGTTTCCCTCGCTTGCCCAGACAAGGATCGACTATGCATGGGGAGGTGCCGTGGGCGTAACGATGAACCGGCTGCCGCATATGGGACGTAAGGGAAATGTCTTCTACGCGCACGGCTTCTCCGGTCATGGCGCGTTGGTCACAACGGTCGCGGGCGAGGTGATGGCTGAGGCTGTGCTTGGCACCATGTCGCAGTTCGATGTCTTTGCCAGTCTGCCGCACAGCCGGTTCCCGGGCGGCAAATGGCTGGCACAGCCGCTCGCGACCCTTGGACTGCTCTATTATGCGATGCGAGACCGACTGTGATTGAAAGGGCCGCGATAGAAATGATGCGCGCGCGTGAGGTTGCGCGGTTTGTCGCAGCCAACCCAAAGTCGCTTGCGCAGTCCAAAGCGTCGACAGGCTGGTTTCAGGGCGTTCCGTTCCATTGGATGCTGGATTGGTCCACGCCATTCCCGATCGTCGCTCAGGAGGCGTCTGGGGCGACGCTGACGAGTGTTGACGGGCAGGTCTTCGATGACTTCTGCCTTGGCGATACCGCGAGCATGTTCGGTCATTCGCCACAGCCATTGGTCGATGCCCTGACCACGCAAGCGGGGCAGGGGCTAAGCTATATGCTCCCCACATCAAAGGGTGCAGACGTGGGCGATATGCTTGCCGCGATGTTCGGACTGCCGCAATGGCAAGTCACGACCACGGCAAGCGAGGCAAATCGCGCCGTTATTCGCTGGTGCCGTGGCTTGACTGGCCGCGACAAGATTTTGATCTTCAATGGTTGTTACCATGGCGCGGTCGATGATGTTTTTGTTGACTTGCGCGACGGCGAGGCGGTCAACCGGCCAAGCCTGATCGGACAGGTGCAGGATTTGCTGCCGACCACGGTTGCAATCGAGTTTAACGATGTGGACGCGCTTGCGGCGGCATTACGGGGTGGCGACATCGCATGTGTGCTCGCGGAGCCGTTGATGACCAATATCGGCATGGTGCGAGACGCGCCGGGCTTTTTGGAGACGTTGCGCGCGTTGTGTGACGAAACAGGTACGATATTGGTGCTTGATGAAACCCATACCATTTCATCGGGCTATGGCGGGCACAGTAACACCCACGGGCCAAAGCCCGACATCATGGTGGTTGGGAAATCCATCGGCGGCGGCGTGCCATGTGCGGTATATGGGTTTACGGACGAGATTGCGGAAAAGATGGCGGCGCTGAACCAGTCGCGCCCGCCTGGGCATAGCGGCATCGGCACGACTTTGTCGGCTAATGCGCTCGCGATATCGGCCATGCACGCGATGTTGGGGCAGGTCATTACGCGGGATGCTTATGCCCATATGCTGACGACGGCTGACCGGCTGGTATCGGGGTTGAATGCCGTGATCGCGGCGCACCGGCTTGACTGGCATGTCAGCCATGTCGGTGCCCGCGTGGAACTGATATGCTCTACTGTGCCGCCGCGTAACGGCAGCGAGGCGCGTGCCGCAATGGACCATGCGTTGGAAAGTACGATACATTTGTACCTCGCCAACCGCGGCATATTGCTGGCGCCTTTCCATAATATGATGCTGGTCAGCCCCGTGACTTCGCCGGCGCAGGTCGATCGGTTGGCGTTTGAGTTGAACAATGCGCTGACTGAGCTACAAGCGTCTTAAACAGGGTAAGTGAAAGTGACGTCATGACAATTAAGCGGGCCAAGTCATCTGCGACCATCGCCGCACGAAGCGAGGCTGAGGCCTTTTTTGCGGCGAACCCGGATATTGACTCTGTCGAGATGATTTACACCGACATGGGCGGCGTGCCGCGCGGCAAACGTCTGCGCCAGCACGAGGTGCTATCGGTGTATGAAATCGGTCGCTTTTTCCCCGGCTCCATCACCGTGGTCGACATTACTGGACAAGATACCGTTGAAACAGGCTTGGTCTGGGAGGATGGCGACGCTGACCGCTCAATGAAGCCAATCCCGGGAACACTCGTGCGGACGCCATGGGCGGGGGACAATGCCGCGCAGTTCATGGTCGATTTTTATGAGCTGGACGGTCAGCCGCATGATCTGGACTCGCGGCATGTGCTGGGTCTGGTCGTGGACCGTTTCGCCGAAATGGGTCTGACCCCTGCATTGGCTGTGGAGCTTGAATTTTACCTGTTGGATCCAAAGCGTGCCCGTGATGGTTCCATCCGCCCCGCGCGGCCCGACTATAGCCAAGAAACACCACAAATGGTTGAGGTTTATGGCTTGCGGGAACTGGACGACTTCCGGCCGTTTTTTGATGAGCTGTATGAAACCTGCGATATTCAGGGGCTTCCGCTGGAATCCGCGATATCCGAATTTGCGCCGGGGCAGTGCGAACTGACCTTGCGCTACAAGCCCGACGTGTTGCGGGCGTGTGATGATGCAATCATGTACAAACGCGTGGTGAAGGCCGTGGCGCAAGCGCACGGCTTGGAAGCGACCTTCATGGCCAAACCGTTCGCTGAACAAGCAGGCTCGGGCATGCATATTCACGTGTCGATGAACGATGCCGACGGGAAAAACCTGTTTGCGTCGGATGATCCCGAAGGCACCCCAATGCTGCGCCATGCCATTGGCGGTATGATTTCAGCGGTGGGCGATTGTTTTGCCCTCTTTGCGCCACATGCAAACAGCTACCGCCGGTTCAAGGCGAACAGCTATGCGCCCGTCGCGCCGACATGGGGCGTCAACAACCGCACAGTTTCGTTCCGGATACCGGCCGGCCCGGCGGCAAGCCGTCATGTCGAACACCGCGCATGCGGCGCTGATGCCAACCCCTATCTGGCCGTGGCTGGCGTGCTTGCGGGCATTCATCACGGCATCGTCAACCAGATTGACCCCGGCCCCGCAGTGGTCGGCAATGGGTATGACCGCGACAGTTCAGGCGATGATAAGCCACCAAGCAACTGGTTCGCTGCGGTTGACCGCTTCCATGGGTCAAAGCTGATGCGCGAATATCTGGGCGAACGCTTTGTGGACATGTTCACGATCGTCAAACGCGTCGAACAGGACCGCTATTTCGGTCAGGTCCCGTCAATCGACTATGACTGGTATTTGCGCAACGCTTAAGCGCTAACGGCGGGAAAGCGGGCGAGGATATTCTGCATTACCGCAGGGTTTAACAGCGTGTCGAACGCGCACCCAACCATCGTGCCATCGTTCCAGATGATTTTGGCCTGAAGCGCGCTGAGCCCCGGTAACGTTAACCAGACACGCGTGCCTGCGCTCATGGCGGTCAATGCCTCACAAGCAACCCCGGACAGCGACAGATCACGGACGATGACGGCAAAGCCGCGCGATCCTGACGGTCGCATTGACGCCGGAATATCAAGTTGGACGCGCGGCGCGCTGCGGTCTTCCTGTGCGGCGTCTTCATATCGTTGGTAAGATTTTATCTGCGAGGGTGCTTGGACCATGGCTTCCTCTTCCGCTGTGACGGTCAAAACGTATGGAATTATGGTAAACAAATGGTTAACCGACATTCGTTTCCGCCCCACTTGCATTTAGCCGATGTCGCGGCCATATGCGGCGTGGGAGTCGGATGGACGTGGCACTCGCCAACCTGGTCAGATCCTGACGGAAGCAGCCACAACGAATTCGCTGCGGGTCATCCGGC
Organism: Sphingomonadales bacterium 39-57-19; assembly: GCA_002282385.1. GTDB lineage: Bacteria > Pseudomonadota > Alphaproteobacteria > Sphingomonadales > Sphingomonadaceae > Sphingorhabdus_B. The sequence continues at coordinate 148,550 of NCJG01000001.1, forward strand.
TCCTACTTTTCCCCGCCTTTTGTTTTAGAAAACTTCGACAAAGGTCGGTGACCGTCCTATCGTAACTTTGATGCCCGATTCCAATCGCCCAGAATTCGCAGAACGCGACCCGGATATGCCCGATGATGCCTTGGGACTTGGCTTGGATTTGCCGCCCGTAGCGCAACCGACAGCGCCTGCCGCACCCACGCCATCAGCTCCATCAACTGCCCCGGCGAATACCGGCGGCGCGGCCTACCGCGTACTGGCCCGCAAATACCGCCCCCAAACCTTTGCCGAGCTTATCGGCCAAGATGCGATGGTGCAGACGCTTGGCAATGCGATTAAGCGTGATCGTTTGGCGCATGCGTTTTTGATGACCGGCGTTCGCGGTGTCGGTAAAACCTCAACGGCGCGACTGATTGCCAAGGCGCTGAACTGCATTGGTGTGGACGGGCAGGGCGGACCAACTATCGACCCGTGTGGCACTTGTGAGCCTTGCGTTGCTATCGCCGAAGGCCGCCATATCGATGTCATCGAAATGGATGCCGCAAGCCACACCGGCGTTGATGACGTCCGTGAGATTATTGAGGCTGTGCGTTATTCCGCTGTTTCAGCACGCTACAAGATATACATCATCGACGAAGTCCACATGCTGTCGAAAAACGCGTTTAACGCGTTGCTGAAGACACTTGAAGAACCACCCGGCCACGTCAAATTCCTGTTTGCGACCACCGAAGTGAACAAGGTTCCGATTACCGTATTGTCGCGGTGCCAACGGTTTGACCTTAAGCGTATTTCCACCGCAAAACTGGCGGACCATTTCGCGGACATCGCTGCGAAAGAACATGTTGAGGCCGAAGTTGAGGCGCTGACATTGGTGGCACAAGCCGCCGAGGGCTCCGTACGCGACGGTCTGTCGATACTCGACCAAGCCATTGCCCATGCCGACATGGAAGGTGACGGCAAGGTTACGGCCGCGCAAGTGCGCGATATGCTTGGCCTGTCGGATCGCGGCGCAATCCGTCGGTTGTTCGGCCTGATATTGGCGGGCGACGCGCAGGGCATGCTGTCGGAAGCCCGCAGTCAATATAATCTGGGCGTAGAGCCGCTCGCGATGTTTGCCGGGCTTTTGTCCGAAGTGCACCGGTTGACGCTCGCAAAGGTTGGCGCACCGCGCGATGGCGCTTTGGATGCCGATGCTGCTGCATTGGTGGAAGAACATGCAGATCGTCTGTCCTTTCCCGTCCTGCACCGTTTGTGGCAGCTGTTGCTGAAGGGGCAGGAAGAGGTCGCGCGCGCCTCTGTGCCGCTCGATGCTGCGGACATGGCGTTGCTGCGCGTCATTCATGCCGCGACACTTCCCGATCCCGGTGAGTTGGCCAAGATGATTGGGCAGGGCAGTTTTGCAGCGCCACCGGCCTCTGCACCTACCAGTCTCGACATCCCACAGTCCGCGACAGTGCAGACATTAATGCCGACCGATTTCCATGCACTCTTGGATCGTTTGGCGCGCGAGGGGTTTGTCAGTCTTGAGATGACCCTGCGGGATGTCGTCCGTCTCGTTGAATATGCGCCACCGGTGTTGGCATATCAGCTTGCCGGCCCAGTTGCGCCCGATTTCGTTGCGGAATTGCGCGATGCTCTGGCGAAGGTGACCGGTACGCGCTGGGACGTTGAAGAACGCGCTGGCGAGGCTGCACCAAGCTTGTTGGAGCAAGAGCAAGCGAAGGCCGACGCCGAAAAACGCATAATATTGGAGTCACCTCTGGTCAAAGCAGCGTTTGCTGCGTTTCCTGAGGCGGAGCTGCTCGACGGCGACGCGCATGACATGAAATGGAGTAAGAGCGCATGAAAAGCATGGAAGACATGATCAAGGCAGCCCAAGAGGCCGCCCAAAACATTCAGCAGCAAATGGAACAAGCGCAAGCAACGCTCGACACCATTCATGTCGAAGGCCAGTCTGGCGGCGGTTTGGTGAAAGTCCGCGCAACGGCGAAAGGCCGCATCCTGAATGTAGCAATTGATGACAGCCTGATCGTTCCTGCTGACAAAACGATGCTGGAAGACCTCATTACCGCAGCATTTAATGACGCCCGTGAAAAAGCCGATGCCGCGAGCAATGCCGAAATGGGCAAAATGTCGAGCAGCCTGCCTTTGCCTGCCGGGTTCAAACTGCCGTTTTAATTCCGCCAACATTGGCGCCATTTTCCATTAAACCCGTTTTTTCCCCAGCAAATTGCGCTTTTGGGGACCAGATGCATTGAAAGCCTGCGCAGAGCGCTCATATTGAGTGGGAACGGGCGTGCCGCATTTTTGCGCGACCCCACTTGGAGTATCTATGGATCTGAACCTTCCTTTATTGCCCCTGCGCGATATCGTTGTTTTCCCCGGTATGATTGTTCCCTTGTTTGTGGGTCGGGATAAGTCGGTCGTCGCGCTGGAAAAAGCGATGGCGGCGAACAAGGAAATTTTCCTCGTCGCGCAGCTTGACCCTGCCGAGGATGATCCCGGCAAAGATGATTTGTACGATATCGGCGTAACCGCGACGATTATGCAGCTGCTGAAGCTGCCCGACGGCACTGTGCGCGTTTTGGTCGAAGGCAAGCAACGCGCGCAACTGCGCGATTTGGTTGAGCACGGCAGTGAATATGTCGAAGCGGCTGTGTCACTCGTTGTTGAACAAAATGCTGAAGGTCCTGAAGCCACCGCGCTGATGCGTTCGGTTGCTGACCAGTTTGAAAATTATTCCAAGCTCAACAAGAAAATGCCTGCCGAAACCGCGGTGCAGCTTTCGGAAATCGAAACGCCATCGGCACTGGCGGACGCCGTTGCGGCCAATATCCAGTTAAAGGTGTCGGATAAGCAATCGCTTCTGGTTGAAGCAAACCCGCTTCGCAGGTTGGAAATGGCGTTTGCCTTCATGGAAGGCGAATTGGGCGTATTGCAGGTCGAAAAGAAAATCCGTGGCCGCGTGAAGCGCCAAATGGAAAAGACCCAGCGCGAATATTATCTGAACGAACAGATGAAGGCCATCCAGCGCGAGCTGGGCAATGACGATGGCGAAGGCGGCGACGAAGCTGCCGAGATTCAAAACAAGATCGACACGATGAAGCTGTCCAAGGAAGCAAAGGCGAAAGCCAATGCCGAATTGAAAAAGCTGCGCGGCATGGCACCCATGTCCGCCGAAGCGACTGTCGTGCGCAATTATCTCGACACGCTTCTGGGCATACCGTGGGGCAAGAAGTCCAAGCTGAAGCGCGATATCGCCAAAGCGCAGGACGTTCTTGATGAGGACCATTTTGCTTTAGAAAAGGTCAAGGACCGCATTGTCGAATATCTCGCGGTGCAGGCGCGCACCAACAAGCTTAAAGGCCCAATTTTGTGCCTCGTCGGACCACCCGGCGTTGGTAAGACGTCGCTAGGCAAATCGATTGCGAAAGCAACGGGGCGTGAGTTTATCCGTCAGTCGCTTGGCGGCGTGCGTGATGAAGCAGAGATTCGTGGCCACCGCCGGACCTATATTGGTTCGATGCCCGGTAAGGTCGCGGCCAATTTGAAAAAAGCGGGAACGATGAACCCGCTGTTCCTGCTCGACGAAATCGACAAGCTTGGTCAGGATTTCCGCGGTGATCCGGCGTCTGCATTGCTTGAGGTTCTCGATCCGGAACAGAACAACAAGTTCAATGACCATTATCTCGAAATCGACTTGGATCTGTCCGACGTGATGTTTGTGACAACGGCCAACAGCCTTAATTTGCCACAGGCGCTTTTGGACCGCATGGAAATCATCCGGTTGGAAGGCTATACCGAAGACGAGAAGCTGGAGATTGCGAAGCGACATTTGTTCGACAAGCAAGTCGAAGCCCATGGGCTGAAACCCGAAGAGTTCTCGGTCAGCGATGATGCTCTGCGTGATCTGATCCGCTATTACACACGGGAAGCGGGTGTGCGTACGCTTGAGCGGGAAGTCGCAAAGCTGGCGCGTAAAGCGCTGCGCCGCATATTGGAAGGCAAAGCCACCAGCATTGCCATTACCCCTGAAAATCTCGCAGATTTTTCGGGCGTCCGTAAATATCGCCACGATATGGGCGAGGAAGAAAACCAGATTGGCGCGGTTACGGGGCTTGCTTGGACGGAAGTTGGCGGCGAACTGCTCACCATCGAAGCGGTGACTGTTCCGGGTAAGGGCCAGATCAAGACCACCGGTAAGCTTGGCGAAGTGATGAGCGAGTCCATTCAGGCTGCTTTGAGCTATGTTAAGGCGCGCGCGCCGAGCTATGGCATTAAGCCGAGCCTATTTGGGCGCAAGGATGTCCACATCCACCTTCCCGAAGGCGCTGTGCCCAAGGATGGTCCATCGGCAGGTATTGGCATGGTGACCTGTATCGTTTCAACCCTGACCGGCATTGCCGTGCACCGCGATGTCGCCATGACGGGCGAAGTTACCTTGCGTGGACGCGTGCTTCCCATTGGCGGGCTGAAAGAGAAACTGCTCGCGGCACTACGGGGGGGCATCAAGACGGTGCTCATTCCGCAGGAGAATGAAAAGGACCTTGCGGATATTCCAGCCAACATAAAAGAAGGTTTGGAAATCATTCCTGTTAGCCATGTCGATCAAGTGCTGGCGCGTGCGCTGGTATCGCCTCTGGTGGCCGTAGAATGGACGGAAGCCGATGAACTTGCCGCGGCCTTGCCGCCCACAGTGGGCGGCGAAAACGGGGCGTCGGTGACCCATTAAAGTGTAATATATCGCTTTGGATTGCATATTGTGGGCAAAACTTGCCGTTTTTCACAGAAAATGACGGTTTTGGGCGGATTTTTCCTTTGACAGTACCATCAATGTCATCATTATCGCCCGACCGGCTCACGCCGCGACTCAATTAACCAATATTTTGAGTTTTATACAATTTTTGAGAGGGGGGTTCCCAATATGAACAAGCAAGATCTCGTCAATGCAGTTGCAGAAGCAAGCGGCCTGACCAAAGCAGACGCTGGTAAAGCAGTAGAAGCGACCTTTGAAGCAATCACTGGCGCGCTGAAGAGCGGCGGCGAAGTACGTCTCGTTGGTTTCGGTACATTCGGCGTTGCAAAGCGTAAGGCTTCGACCGGCCGTAACCCACGCACTGGCGAACCAATGACCATCAAAGCATCGACTCAGCCTAAGTTCAAGGCTGGCAAGGCGCTTAAGGATGCCGTCAACTAAGACAGACCAAATCTATTTGGTGAAAGGGGCGGGGCGAAAGCACCCGCCCTTTTTTTATGCCCGACGCCGGCGCGGATGGCCGCGGTGCAACATGGCAGATATAACGCACACACAAAAACGCCGCCATGACGGCGGCGTGATGATGCAGCCGATTTGCCCGGCCCGTTTACGCAATAAAATCTGTTAAGCGGCGAGGCGCATTTCGCCAATGGCACGGCCAGCGACCGGGAATGCGATAATCGTTGCAGGGGTGCGACGACGCATGTCGCCACATATGATGCGCCGTTCGCGTGCAACTTCGCCCGCAAATTCCATTGCAACGACTTCACGTATCCGCGGCATGGCGTTGCGCACTGTTAAAAATATTGTGCCGGCTGACAAGCCAAGCGCGGTCACAAAAAGAAGGGAAGCTACGATAGTCATGGCACTGGTCCTTTCTGTCCCCCGCCAAAATATTAGCGGGCTATGCTGGCCCGGTGTGGTCAGCGTTTGAGCCATTGTTCCCTATTTGTTCTAACTTGTCAAGCATGTTCTCACCAACAAACTAACGTGGAGTATTTCGGGGATTATCTGTGGATAACTTTCCTAATCAGGACAGGTTCAACGGGCTTCGCTGTTCCCGCGTCGTTCCGCAAACCATGCCTGCAACGCCTGTTGTGTGCAGCCGGTAAATCCATTTGATCCGTTTACCGAGCAGCTGTTGGGAAGAACTGCGCGGGCATAGCCATCGAGGCTCTCGACGGCGGAGGTCCAGCTCCCGCCGCGGACCGGCGCACCTTCGGTTTTGCGCAGCGATTCGGGAACGCGGTATCGTTCGCTTTCGGGTTGGGCGGCGCATACGACAATTTCGTCGCCGACTGCCTCGGGGCATTTGTCTGCACCGAAAGTGACGAGAAACGAAATGCGTTCAGGAGGAGCCGATTGCTGTGCGTCACCAAGTGATGGCTCATGAGCAAACGCCGAGGACATATTGGTCCCCGGCGCAGCAATGAGTAAAGCCAAGAAGATATAGAATTTGGAAACAGCGACACTCCCGCAAAGCTATAGGGCGAACCTAGGGCTGTGTGGTGAACCTCATATGAACTGGCTGGTTCGCCTCATCTGCGGGTGCGTCCTAACGATGTTCGCAATATCAAAGCAATCTCACGAAGTGGTTGACGTTGCCATTGCCATCGGTCCCGACCCTGCAACCTACCGCGCCCCATCGTATATGGTACGCGCCGGTATCGTGGTTGATGGTCACGCAAATCGGCAAATCATTCCCGTAATTCCAGTCGAATTCGCTGTTTGCGCCTGCTGTCTGGCCGGCGAGGCTTAGCGAAGCAAGCTGGTCACTGTTTAGAAACATCAACGTACTGGACAATGTCGGGTACAGCTCGGCCCATCGGGCAAAGGCGACCTCCTTTGCAGCTGCGACAAATATGTCGGACGCTTTATGCGGGTTTGCTAGCGATGTCTTTTGCCATTGGGCAAAAATGGTGACGATATCGGGCATGGCAAAGTCTAAATGATTATGCAGATACGCGATGAGCCCTTGGCTACAATATGTGTCGTATCCGTCACCAATCGGTCTAATATGTTTGATCAAAAACCCCGTTGATATGGCCATGATTCAACCTCCAAAAAATAATTGAAATATAAAAACTGTTCAATAAATTTACGTTCCGGAAATAATATTTTTGACCTTATCATTGTAATCTTCTAGTTGTTTTGAATAGAATTCATCAATAAATATCAATAGCTTTTCTGCGATTTTATCGACCAATTTGTCTTGAATGGCTTCTTGAATCTTAATCATCATATATTTGTCACCAACAAATTCATAAGTATTGTATGAACTGTTAAGCTCAGTTGAGGCATATGTTACGCATAGTGCCTTTGTGTCGGTATTTTTCATGTGCAGCGCGTATTTGATGACACGCGTTGAAATATTAGTCTCATTATATCCGGTGATCACGCCAAAATAGTTGAAGTCACGCTCTTCCTTGGAATAGCGCGCGATTTCACCACCGCTGTTTTTCAGTGCGCCGATCACTGCGTCTTTGAGCCCCCCCACATTTTTTATGTTCACAATCTTTTCGACCACGTCCGGGTCGGCTTTCAAACTGAAATCCGCTTTTTGGTAAACATCGTCCTGTTGGCTGGTGAAGGTGAAAAAGGGGAACGGAAAGGTCGTAAACCCCGTGACCCAAGCATCCATATTTTTGAGCGCATCTGCGATGGGTACGCCCGCATCAATCGCCGCGTTGGAAATCGTCTGTTGAACCATATTTGTGCAAACCGCCATGATGAGGGAGCATTTTTGATAGTCTTCGGGCGACATATCACCGCACGCATCGACCGATACCGGTTCGGGAATACTCATGGGTCCTTTTATGTCTTCCGCAGAAGTGCTTTGGACGTGAGTTGCTTTCGGGGCTGTGTGTGGTCCGAGGCCATGTTTTTCGTCCATTGCAGCGACAAGAAACGGCACATGTTCTTTGGCTATACGCGTGGTCATTGATGTTTTCCCTTGGTGATACGAGCCGCGATTTGGCTCAGGGAAAATGCTAACATTGGGCTCGCGTGCACCACAGTTGATGCTCCTCCGTTTCGGGGCAATTGTCCCAGCGATGCCGGTCCGCAGGCGTCGCTCTGTCGCAGCTCTTTATCCATTACGGAGGAAAGTTGCCGGTCACTTAGGCGGTATTTATGTGTCCGTTTGATTGTGTTTGTTCTTGACGAATCCCCGCCGCGACTATAACGGCCCGCTCATTCCACATGGGAAACGCACATACCGGTGCTGATCTTTGTCTTTTAGGCAACAGTGACGTTCTAGTTTCCCAGAGGCTCAACCGGAAGGAGAAGTACCATGGCGGCACCTGTCGTAACCATGCAGCAATTGCTTGAAGCTGGGGCCCATTTCGGCCACCAAACACACCGTTGGAACCCGCGTATGAAGCCGTATATCTTCGGCGCGCGCAACGGCATCCACATTCTCGATCTCTCGCAGTCCGTGCCATTGTTCGCACGTGCGCTTGATTTCGTTGCCCAGAGCGTTTCGTCGGGCGGCAAGGTTCTGTTCGTTGGCACAAAGCGCCAGGCACAGGGCCCAATCGCTGACGCAGCACGCGCTTCGGGTCAGCATTTCGTCAACCACCGCTGGTTGGGCGGCATGCTCACCAACTGGAAGACCATTTCGAACTCGATCAAGAAGCTCAAGACGCTCGAAGAGCAGCTTTCGGGCGACACGCACGGTTTCACGAAGAAGGAAATTCTTCAGATGACGCGCGAGCGCGACAAGCTTGAAATGAGCCTTGGCGGTATCCGCGATATGGGCGGCATTCCTGACGTGATGTTCGTCATCGACGCCAACAAGGAAGAACTCGCCATCAAGGAAGCCAATGTTCTTGGTATTCCTGTCATCGCGATCCTCGATTCGAACGTATCGCCAGACGGTATCGCGTTCCCGGTTCCTGCAAATGATGACGCAGCACGCGCCATTCGTTTGTACTGCGACGCGGTTGCCACTGCGGCAACCAAGGGCAACGTAAATGCTAAGGTTGCCAAGGGCGTTGACCTTGGCGCCGAAGTTGAGCCAGCTGCTGAACCTGCATTGGCCGAAGAAGCTGCACCTGTAGCCGAAGTCGCTGCAGAAGAAGCACCAGCTGCCGAAGCTTAAATAAAGCTTGTGTCCCCCCGACTTGTTCGGGGGGCCATGGTCTGAGATATCGGTGTAAACATCGTTTTCGGATCATAAATTCCCGCTTTCACGGGAATGACAAAATTGGCGGCTATGGATGCCGCCGCATTCATTCGAAAGGACAAAATATGTCTGCAATTACAGCTTCAGCCGTCAAGGAACTGCGTGAGCTTTCCGGCGCCGGCATGATGGACGCCAAAAAGGCGCTTGAAGAAACCAATGGCGATATCGAAGCCGCAGTAGATTTGCTGCGTGCCAAGGGCCTTGCCACTGCTGCCAAGAAGTCGAGCCGCACCGCTGCCGAAGGTCTTGTTGGCGTTGCCGTTGAAGGTACCAAGGGTACGGCCATCGAAGTCAACAGCCAGACGGACTTCGTTGCGAAGAACGAACAGTTCCAAGAATTCGTTGCTGCTGTCAGCAATGTTGCCTTGAGCCTCAGCGCAAATGACGCTGAAGCGGTTTTGGCGGCGCCTTATGGCGATGGCGAAACCGTTCAGGATCGTTTGACCAACAACATTGCAACCATCGGTGAAAACCAGGTTATCCGCCGCGTTAAGTCGCTTTCGGTCAGCAATGGTCGCGTCGTGTCGTACGTACACAACGCTGCTGCGCCTGGCATGGGTGGTATCGGTGTTCTCGTGGCGCTCGAAAGCGAAGCAGATGCTGCAACGCTAGACAGCCTCGGCAAGCAACTGGCGATGCACATCGCTGCTGCATTCCCGCTTTCGCTCGACGAAACCGGTTTGGACGCAGAAACACTTGAGCGCGAGCGTGGCATTGCCCGTGAGAAGGCTTCGGAAAGCGGCAAGCCTGCAGATATCGTCGAAAAGATGGTTGAAGGCGCTGTTAAGAAGTTCGCCAAGGAAAATGCTTTGTTGAGCCAGCCATTTGTAATGGACGGCAAGACACCGATTTCCGACGTTGTTGCCGCAGCTGGTAAAGAAGCTGGCAAGCCAATCGTGTTGAAGGACTATGTCCGCTTCCAGCTTGGTGAAGGCATCGAAAAGGAAGTGTCTGACTTTGCAGCTGAAGTGGCTGCTGCGGTCGGCGGATAAATATTCTGGGCTTCCCCGTCACATGACGGGGATAAAGCCTTGGCGATGTGGCGCGCGGCTCCTATAGCTGGGCGCCATTATTGTATCGGGACGAGGGACATTATGAGCGCGCACGGCTATCGTCGTATATTGCTTAAGCTTTCGGGCGAAGTGCTGATGGGGGATCAGGCCTATGGCATTGACCCGGATACCGTCGCGCGTGTGGCCGAAGAAGTGAAGGCAGCCCAAGATACCGGGCTGCAACTGTGCCTCGTTATCGGTGGTGGTAACATCTTCCGCGGTATGGCCGGTGCTGCCAAGGGCATGGATCGCGCACAGGCGGACTATATGGGCATGCTGGCAACGGTCATGAACGCTTTGGCCATGCAGAATGCGCTCGAACAGCTTGGCGTTCCCACACGGGTTCAGTCAGCCATCGAAATGGACAAGGTGTGCGAGCCCGTCATTCGCCGCCGCGCAGAACGTCATTTGGAAAAAGGCCGGGTCGTGATCTTCGCCGCTGGCGTTGGTGCGCCATTCTTCACGACCGATAGCGGCGCTGCATTGCGTGCTGCCGAAATGCAGTGCGATGCCTTGTTCAAAGGCACGTCGGTCGATGGTGTATATGATGCCGATCCGAAGAAGGTTGCGACAGCAACCCGTTATGAAACATTAAGTTACGACCGGGTGTTGGCAGATAATCTGAAGGTTATGGACGCGAGCGCCGTGTCGCTTTGCCGTGACAACAACATTCCAATCGTGGTGTTCTCCATCCGCGAACAGGGCAATATTTTGAAAGTGCTGGACGGAAGCGGCACTTCTACTGTGGTAACAAGCGAAGGAAATTGAATCATGCCGCAATATGACAAGACTGATGTCGAGCGCCGCATGAAAGGCGCTGTTGATTCTTTTAAGAGCGACCTTTCCGGTTTGCGCACGGGCCGTGCGAACGTAACCTTGCTCGACCCCGTAGTGGTCGAAGTTTATGGCTCACACATGCCGTTGAGCCAAGTTGCAACGGTCAGCGCGCCTGAGCCGCGGCTGTTGTCGGTGCAGGTTTGGGACCGTTCAAACGTGACTCCCGTTGAAAAGGCTATCCGTTCGGCGGGCCTTGGCCTGAACCCGATTACCGATGGCCAGACATTGCGCCTGCCTATCCCCGATTTGACCGAAGAGCGCCGCAAAGAGCTGGCGAAGCTTGCAGGCCAATATGCGGAGAAGGCGAAAATCGCGATCCGCAACGTGCGCCGCGATGCGAATGACGGGCTGAAGACCGACGAGAATAAGAAGGAAATCAGCGAGGACGATCGCAAGCGGCTTGAGACTGAAGTTCAAAAGATGACCGACGAGATGATCAAGGCCGTTGATGACGCCGCTGCGCACAAGGAAAAGGAAATCCTGAGCCAGTGATATTGGCCAGCCCTTTAACTTCATCGGGTATAGGTACGTGATGGCGGTCGCTGAAGCCCAAGAGCGTATTGAAGCCGGCACCGGAAAAATGCCGCGCCATGTTGCGATCATCATGGATGGCAACGGGCGCTGGGCCAAAAAACGCATGTTGCCGCGGGCAATGGGGCACAAAAGGGGCGTTGAGACTGTTCGCAAAATCGTGCGGGCAGCGGGCGAGCTGGGCTTGGAAGCGCTCAGCCTCTATGCTTTTTCCAGCGAAAACTGGAAGCGTCCCGAAGATGAAATCAACGACCTGATGGGGTTGATGCGCGAATTCATCAAATCGGATCTCGATGAATTTGCTGCGAACGATGTTCGTTTAAAGATAATAGGCAATTACAAAGCATTAGCGCCCGATATTGTGGATATGCTTGAAGAGTCGATTGCGCGAACGTCACAGAACACGCGCACGACGCTGGCCGTTGCGCTGAATTATGGCGCGCAGGATGAGCTTGCGCGCGCGGCACGTTCCGCCGCTGCGCAGGGTGAGATTACCGTAGAATCTATCGAAGCCAATTTGGATACGGCCGGGTTGCCGCCGCTAGACCTGTTGATCCGGACATCGGGCGAGCAACGCTTATCGAACTTCATGCTGTGGCAGGCAGCCTATGCCGAGTTCTGGTTTACAGACACGCTGTGGCCCGATTTCAGCAAGGATGAGCTTGCGCAAGCTTTGTCAGAGTTTTCGACGCGTGAGCGACGTTATGGTGGTCGATGACCGATAAGATCGTTCCGTTGCTGAAGCCGCGTTCCGACTTGGGCGTGCGGACATTGTCGAGCGTTGCCATGATGTCGGTGGCTATCGGCGCGATCTGGCTGGGCGGCTATGCGTTTATGGCGCTGATCGTTCTGGTCGGGTTGGGCGTGTATTGGGAATTTGCAAGGCTCGCGGTTGCGTTTGCCCGCAATATGCCCGCGCGTATCATCTGGCTTTTTGGCGGGCTTTTGTACGTTGGGCTCGCTTGCTCCACTTTGTTGCTGTTTAGCGCACCCTTCTTTGGAATGACGCCCACCATCATGCTCATCGCAGGCGTGATCGGTACCGATGTCGGCGCATATTTCGCTGGGCGGACATTCGGCGGGCCAAAAATTGCGCCGCGCATCAGCCCATCCAAAACATGGTCTGGTTTGCTGGGTGGCATGGTTGGCGCTGGCTTGATGATGATCGCTATTCAGGCCGCGATTTACGCATTCAGGGGCGGCAACGCGGGTGATGGCGACGTTTATCTGACTTATGGTTGGCAGCGTCTTGCCTTGGCCGGCGCTGCGCTTGCAGTTGTTGCGCAAATCGGTGATTTTTTCGAAAGCTGGATGAAGCGACGGGCAGGGGTAAAGGATTCCGGAGGGCTTATTCCCGGGCATGGTGGCGTGTTTGACCGTACCGACGGTCTGATCGCCGTCGCATTTGTTGCCGGGCTGATCACCGTTTCGCAAAGCGCAATGGGCAGTTAGCGATGACGCGCAGCGTTTCGATATTCGGGGCCACTGGCTCTGTGGGGCTCTCCACCCTCGATCTCGTGCGTCAGCATCGTGACGCCTATCGCGTCGTCGCCCTGACCGCCAATGGCAATGCGTCTGCGCTTGCAAAGCTTGCTATTGAATTTCGCACAGAGCTGGCGGTTGTCGCCGATGTGGCATCCTATCCGGCGCTGAAAGATGCGTTGCAAGGCACGGGCATCGAAGCCGCAGCAGGCTCCCAAGCGCTTGTGGAGGCCGCCAGACGCAATGCCGATTGGACAATGGCCGCAATCGTCGGCTGTGCTGGATTGCCCTCTACGATGGCTGCAATCGAGGCTGGCAAGACCGTCGCTTTGGCCAACAAAGAGGCTTTGGTCTCCGCAGGCGCATTGATGATGGCCGCGGTACGCCAGTCCGGCGCCGCGTTACTGCCCGTGGATAGCGAGCATAATGCCATTTTTCAGTGCCTTGCCGGAAGCAAGCTGGAACATGTGCGCAAAATCACGCTGACCGCAAGCGGCGGCCCTTTCCGGTCGTTCTCGCTTGACCAGATGCGCACCGTTACACCGGCGCAGGCAGTCGCGCATCCCAATTGGGACATGGGCGCAAAGATAAGCGTCGATTCCGCGACGATGATGAACAAGGGCCTTGAGCTGATTGAGGCATATCATCTGTTTCCCGTGGGGCTTGATAAGCTCGACATTTTGGTTCATCCGCAATCGGTCATCCATTCGATGGTGGAGTATGACGATTGTTCAACGCTCGCGCAGCTTGGTTCGCCGGACATGCGCATACCCATCGCCAGCGCGCTGGCATGGCCCGAGCGTATGGCCACGAACTGCAAGCCATTGGACCTCGCGACCATCGGCCAACTGACGTTTGAGCAGCCCGACATGGTGCGCTTTCCTGCACTCCGCTTGGCACGCGCGGCGATTACCGAAGGCGGCGCGAAGCCGGCCATCCTGAACGCCGCCAATGAAGTGGCTGTCGAAGCGTTCTTGAACGGCCAGATTGGCTTTCTGGATATCGCACATGTGGTGGAGGCAACATTGACGGCCTATGCACCGGATGCGCCCACACATCTGGACGATCTGTTCAGCATAGATGCAGATGCGCGGATTTATGCGCGGCACGAATTGGAGACATTGACGCGTGGCAACTGAATCACCCAATATCTTTTTGACCCTGATCGCGTTCATTGCGCTGATCGGGTTTTTGGTTGTTGTCCATGAACTGGGGCATTATTTCGTCGGCCGTTGGTTCGGCGTGAAGGCCGACAAATTCTCTATCGGCTTTGGCCCGCAAATTTGGGGCAGTGTAGACAAGCGCGGCACGCTGTGGCGCATTGGTCTGTTGCCATTGGGCGGATTTGTCCAGTTTGCAGGTGACATGAACCCGTCAAGCCAAGCCGATGACAGCTGGCGGCAACTGCCCGAGGCCGAACGCAACCAGACTTTTCAATCCAAGACGCTGTGGCAGCGCGCGTTGATCGTGTTTGCTGGGCCTGCGGTGAACTTCTTGCTCGCGATATTGATCTTCATGGGCTTTCTGCTGGCATTCGGGAAGTCCGTTACACCGCCGGTATTGGACGTCGTCCAACCCGGAAGCCCTGCTGCCGTCGCCGGTCTGATGCCAGGCGACCGTGTACTAAAATTCGACGGACGCAGCATAGAAACCTTTAACCAGATGGCCAACGAGAGCATCATGATCCCCGGTGAGCGCGTGACCATCGAAATCGAACGCAATGGCGAGCGGTTGGTAAAAGAAACCGTCGTGGCCGAAATCAAAGAAGTCGATCGCTTTGGCAACGAATATCGTATTGGCCGTATTGGCGTTGGCGCCAGCAAGGTGGAAGTCCGTGAAGTCGGGATATTGGAGGCGCCGTGGGCCGCTGTCTTGCAAACAGGTAATGTCTTGCGTCAGCAGATGACTGGCCTTGGACAGATTATTTCGGGGCGGCGTCCGCTTTCCGAACTTGGTGGGCCGTTGAAAATCGCGAAAGTTTCCGGCGAAGCGATGAGCCTTGGCATATTAACGTTCGTAAGCCTTGCTGCGCTCATCTCGATTAATTTGGGGTTCATCAATTTGCTGCCAATCCCGATGCTCGATGGAGGACATCTTTTGCTCTACGGAATTGAGGCGATACGCAGGCGCCCAGCAACACCGCAGGTGCAGGAGTGGGCTTTTCGTGCAGGTTTTGCGATGCTAGCGGCATTTATGCTTATGGTGACATTTAATGACCTTGCGTCTTTCGGGCTTTTTGAAAGCGGCTGAAGGCATTGCATACTTGATTGCGGACGCTGCATGGGGCAGGGACGCAAAACCGTTTTAGCGGCAATAAGCCAACTCCCGGTGGGGCCCGGACATCAGATCGGATGACAATGAAAAGTAGACCTTTCGGCAACCTCAAAAGCGTTGGCATTTTTTTGATGGGTTCGACGGCCCTTGCGGCGTCAGGCACGATGACGCCGGCCTTTGCGCAAGCAACGCCACCGGCGCCTACCGCTGAGGCGACTGCGCCAGTTGCGGTCGATCAAATCAAGTCTATCACCGTCGTTGGGACCCAGCGACTCGAGGGCGATACGGTCCGGTCGTACATCCGCTTGCGGACAGGGCAGCCTTGGACTCAGGTTTCTGCCGACCAAGCGTTGAAAGATTTATACGCGACTGAATTATTTGCGGACGTCGCCGTGCGCAACAATTCGGGCGCGGTTGTTATTGAAGTGCGCGAAAACCCGGTGGTCAACCGCATCATTCTTGAAGGCAACAAGCGCATCAAGAACGACAAGATCGAACCCGAAATCAAATTGGCGCCACGCCAGATTTACTCGCGTTCGAAAGTCCGCGCAGACGTTGCGCGCATCGTCGAACTCTACAAGCGTCAGGGACGCTTTGCTGCGGTGGTCGAGCCCAAGCTGGTCCAGTTGGATCAGAACCGCGTCGATATCGTCTTCGAAATCACTGAAGGCCCAAAATCAAAGGTCCAGCAGATCAACATCATCGGTAACGAAAAGTTTTCCGATGGTGACCTGCGTGGCGAAATGGTGACGAAGCAATCGCGTTTTTACCGCTTCTTTAGCTCAGGCACCAGCTATGACCCTGATCGTCTGGCGTTTGACCAACAAAAGCTGCGCCAGTTTTATCTGACGCAGGGCTATGCCGATTTCCGCGTGGTGTCCGCGATTGCGGAACTAACCCCCGATAAGCAGGATTTCATCATCACTTATGTGGTGGAAGAGGGCGATCGCTACAAATTTGGCGATGTGAAGGTTGAAAGCCAAATCCGCGATTTCGATTCCGAACGTCTTACGGCGACATTGCGCATGAAAAAGGGCGATTGGTACAACGCCAAGATGGTCGAAGATACGGTCGAAAGCCTCTCGGAAACCGCTGGTCTATTTGGTTATGCTTTTGCGGACGTGAACCCCGATTTCCAGCGCGATAAAGAAACCCTGACGATGGGTATCACCTTCAACGTGGCGGAATCGCCGCGGGTGTTCGTTGAGCGTATCGACATTAACGGCAATACGCTGACCCAAGACAAAGTGGTTCGCCGTGAGTTCCGTTTGAACGAAGGCGACGCATTTAACAGCATTCAGGTGAAGCGCACCGCAGAACGCATCAAGTCGCTTGGCTATTTTCAGGAAGAGCTCGAAGTCGAGCAAGTGCAGGGTGGCGCGGCCGACCGCATCGTGCTGACGACCAATGTCGAGGAAAAAGCAACGGGCGAATTGTCGCTTTCGGCTGGTTTTTCGTCCATCGAAAACTTCATTTTCCAAGGTTCCGTAAGGCAGCGGAACTTCCGCGGTGTTGGTCAGGAATTGCGCACGAATATCTCATATTCGTCTTACTCGAAGTCCGCTGAAATCGGGTTTACGGAACCATATCTGTTTGACCGTTCAATTGCGGTGTCCGGCGATATCTTCCGCCGCGATTTGAACAGCTTCAACTTCTTCAACAATCAACGCAACACAACCTATGAGCAGGCAACCACCGGGTTCCAACTGCGCGTTGGTGTGCCGGTGAACGAATATGTCTATTTCCAGGCACGCTATGGCCTGAGCCAGGACAACATCTCGTTGGATGAAAACACCTTTTTCACTGACCCAGATGGTACGGGGCCGCTACCTGCGTCGTGCGACCCAATCGTCGCCGGCCGGTTCCTGTGTGATGCCACGGGCAAACGTCTGACGTCATCGCTGGGTTATACCTTGTTATATGATGATCGCGACAACCGGATCCGTCCAACGCGAGGCCAGAGTATTGGTATCAGCCAAGATTTTGCAGGACTTGGCGGCAGCGTTAAATATGTCAAAACGCGCATTAACGCCGACAAATTTTGGAAGCCATTTGGGAACTTTGTGTTCGGCCTGTCACTTGAGGGCGGATATATTCATCCGCTCGAAAGCCGCGGCCTTGAGTCGGTGGGCGTTGATAGCGTTCGTTTGACCGACCGTTTCTACCTCGGTGAACCACAGATGCGCGGGTTTGATATTCGTGGTATCGGTCCACGGGTACAGCGCGTGTTCTTTCAAAGCGACATCGTCAACGGTGTAGCCGTGAACACGGCATTGACCGACCGGAACCAGATTCAAGACGATGCCATCGGCGGTCGGGCCTATTATATGGGCCGTGCAGAGCTTCAGATTCCACTGGGCAGTGGCGCCAGGGAGCTGGGTCTGCGCCCATCCTTGTTCCTCGATGTTGGTTCGGTTTTTGACGTGACTCGTCCTATATTGCAGACGGTTCAGCAACGCGAAATATTGTCTGATGGTACGCAGGGCGCGCCACTTTATTACTTTGTCGACACCACAGGAACGCTTCAGACGTCAACCACCGCGACCAATGCCGATGGATCGGCGCGCATATCTGCGCTGCGGTTCGAAGAGCGGTTCTATGGTGACACATGGAAGCCGCGTCTGTCGGTTGGTTTTGGCGTAAACTGGAACTCGCCTTTTGGTCCGTTCCGGCTTGATATCGCCCGTGCGCTGCTAAAACAGCCCGGCGACGACACCAAATTGTTTACATTCAACGTAGGAACTCAATTCTAATGAAAATTCGTAACACCGCCATCGTGGCAGCTCTTTTGTCCGCAACAGCCATCGCTGTTCCTGCAACGGCTCAGGTATCCGGCATTGCAACCGCTGAAACATCCGTCGCTATTGCCCGTACAAAGGCACTCGGTACAGCGTATCAGCAGATCGGCACGCAATACGCCGCCGTTGTTCAGCAGATGCAGACCAAGCGTCAGGAAATCAACAACATCAATGTGCAGCTTGATACCAATAAAGATAAAGAGCTGACGCAGGCTGAGCTCGACGCAGCAATTAAGGCGAAAAACCCTTTGCTGACGCAGCTTGATGCCAAGCAAAAGGAAATCAATACGCTTCAAGAACCAATTATCTTGGCGCAGCTTTATGCCGTTGAGCAGGTTGCCTTGAAGTATGAAGCGGCGCAGCAGGCGGTTGTTGCTGCAAAGAAAATCAGCGTCATTTTGGCACCGGATGCATTTGTTTGGGCACCTGAAGCCGTTGACGTTACGCCTGCAATTACCGCTGAATTGGATAAAGCTATTCCAGCAGCCGTAATCACACCACCTGCCGGCTATCGTCCGTCGCGTCAGATTGGCGCTTTGTATCAGCAAATTCAGCAGTTGTTTAACAACGCAGCGCAGATGCAAGCCGCCCAGGCCGCTGCGGCTCAGCCACGTGCTGCCGCACCAGCAAACCCTGCAGCACAGCCTGAAAGCCGATAAGCGGAATGAGCGCAGCTGATTTTAGCAACTATGACGTCCGCCGGGTTATGTCAGTGCTGCCGCACCGCTACCCGATGTTGCTGGTTGACCGCGTTGAAGAGCTTGTCCCTGATGAGCGCATCAGCGCGATCAAGGCCGTAACGATCAATGAAGGGTTCTTTCAGGGGCATTTCCCTGGAAGGCCTATCATGCCCGGCGTGCTGATTGTCGAAGCGTTGGCCCAAGCGGCTGGCGTTTTGGCGATGGAAAGCCTCGGGTTGATTGGTTCGGGTAAGCTCGTATATTTTATGTCGATCGACAATGCCAAGTTCCGTGCGCCCGTTGAGCCCGGTTGCTTGCTGCATCTGAATGTCGAATTTGTGCAAAAGCGTCCGCGTGTCTGCAAATTCGCGGGGCGTGCGATGATGGGGGATCAGGTCGCGGCAGAAGCCGAATTCATGGCCATGATCGCAGATCCGCCAGCTTGATGACATTCGCGGATAATTGAATCTTGCTATAACGGGCGTCCACCGCTATGCGCGGCGCTTCCGAATTTAGGGCTTCCGGTCGGAAACCGGTCGCTGAACAAAGGAATTATATATGAAAGCCGATATTCACCCCGATTATCACATGATCAAGGTGCAGATGACCGATGGCACCGTCTTCGAAACACGCTCCACCTGGGGCAAGGAAGGCGATACGTTGGCTCTGGATATTGACCCGACTTCGCACCCAGCATGGACCGGTGGTTCGGGCCGTATGCTCGACACAGGCGGCCGCGTTGCGCAGTTCAACAAGCGCTTTGGTGGCCTTAGCCTCAAGAAGTAAGATAATCAGCGTGCCGGGTTGACGCCCGGCATGTGATAATCTTAAGGCCAAAATATAGGAACGCGCCTGCCTTAGTGGCGCTATGGCGACCGTAGCTCAGTTGGTTAGAGCGCTGGTTTGTGGTACCAGAGGTCGGGGGTTCAAGACCCCTCGGTCGCCCCATTTATTCCCCCGCATAATCCGAGTGACATTCGCATTGCGTAATATTATTACGTCGATGCGTAATTTGATTCCGACGCTGTTGAAATGAATTCGTCCGCATTTGGGAGTGACGAGATGCCCGCTATTTGGGATTTGCCAGACTTTGACTCGCATGAAGCGGTCCATGTGTTTGATGACCGCGCGACAGGGCTCAAGGCTGTCATTGCGGTGCACTCGACCCATTTGGGGCCAGCAGCGGGCGGAACGCGTTTCTGGCATTATGCCGACCCACAAGCGGCGATCACCGACGCGCTCCGTTTGTCGCGCGGTATGAGCTACAAAAACGCCATGGCGGGGCTTTCGGCCGGTGGTGGTAAGGCCGTCATTCTGGCCAATCCGCAGCCCGCCAAACCACAGGAACTGCTTGAAGCATTTGCACGTGCTGTCGACTCGCTCGGCGGGAAATATATCACTGCGCAGGATGTGGGCATTTCCGAAGCGGACATGGTTGCCGTTTCCAAGGTTACCCCGCATGTTGCCGGACTTCCGGGCCAAGGTGGCGATCCTGGGCCATATACAGCGCGTGGCGTCTTTCTGGGCGTTCAGGCAGCGGTCAAGCATGCGCTTGGTACAGATGACCTGAATGGCGTCCATGTGGCCATTCAGGGCGTCGGCAGCGTCGGTGGCGGGCTCGCGCGTTATCTGGCGGAAGAGGGCGCCAAGCTGACGCTTGCAGATGTTGACGCGCAGCGCGCTGCAGATCTTGCGCGTGAACTGGGTGGGCAGAGTGTTGCGGCCGATGCCATTATGACGGTGGAAGCCGATGTGTTCAGCCCGTGCGCGCTGGGTGCAGTGCTGACCGAAGCCAGTGTAGCCGTGTTAAAAGTGCGCGCCGTTGCCGGTGGTGCAAACAATCAGCTCGCAACTGGCCCTGAAGGCCGGATGCTCGCCGACCGCGGTATCTTATATGCGCCGGATTATGTCATTAACGCAGGCGGTATTATCAACGTGCTGCGCCAGATCGAAAATGCCGACGATGCCGAGATTAACCGGCGCATCGATGCCATTGCAGGCCGATTGGCGGCTATCTGGAATGAAAGCGATTCGACCGGCAAAACACCGGCTGAAGTCGCCGACAATATGGCACAAAAGCTTATTGGCCGCTGATGCCAAATCCATTGGCGTAACGCTTTGGCGGTGCTAGATGCATCGCCGACTTATGCATCGTTTCGCCAATCCTGCTCGTTTTTTACGCATTGCAAAGCCACTCACGCCTTGGCTGTTGTGGATGGGCATCGCTTTGACCCTTGGTGCGTGCCTGTGGGGTGTGTTCTTCACGCCAACTGAGCGCCTTATGGGCGATACCGTAAAGATTATTTTCGTTCATGTGCCCGCCGCATGGCTCGGTATGGGCGGATGGACGGGCATTGCGATTGCGAGCATCGTTCAGCTGGTCTGGCGTCATCCGCTTGCTGGCGTGTCCGCGCGCGCAATTGCGGTCCCCGGCGCGACCTTTGCGGCGATTTGCCTGATCACCGGGTCGATTTGGGGCAGGCCAACATGGGGCACATGGTGGGTGTGGGATGGCCGGCTGACATCCATGCTGGTGCTGTTTTTCCTATATCTTGGATATATCGCGCTTTCTAACGCGTCGAGCGAGAAGGGCGATACGAGCCGCGTTGCCGCCGTTTTCGGCATCATCGGTGCCGTCAACATTCCAATCATCAACCGCTCGGTCATCTGGTGGGAAAGCCAACACCAAAAGGCGAGCATCACCTTGGGTGGCTCTTCCATCGATCAGGCCTATCTGGTGCCGCTTTTTGTTTCCGTTGCGGGCTTCAGCCTGTTGTTCGGCGCGTTGGTGTTGATGCGGATGCGCACTGCGCTGGCAGAAATGCGGATTGAGGCGCGTATGCGCCGGATGGCGGACTATTGATGCCGCACGCACCGTTCATCATTGCGTCTTTTGTTGTCACGGGCGTTGGCATCAGCTGGCTTGTGATCTCCAGCTATCTTGCCATGCGTCGTGCAGAGGCATCGGCAGATGAATTGAGGCAACAGCCATGAAGCCCAAGCATCAACGCCTGCTGCTTGCCGTGATTGCGGTTTTCGCCCTGATAGGTGCTGGCCTGATCGCGGCGGCGGCATTGCGCGAAGAAGCTTCATATTTTTACACGCCCACCACCTTGGCCAGTGCCAATGTTGCGCCGGGCAAGGCCATTCGCCTTGGCGGAATGGTGCAAAAGGGCTCAATCGTCCGCGCGCCCGATGGCGTTTCGATTATCTTTACGGTGCAGGACAAAGATAAAACGCAAAAGGTCGCCTATCGGGGTATTACGCCCGATCTGTTCGTTGAAGGGTCCGGCGTGGTTGCAGATGGCCGGCTTGGCGCCGACGGTATCTTTATAGCGGACAGCTTGTTGGCGAAGCATGACGAAAATTATGTGCCCAAAGAACTGGCGGATATCGACATGAATTCCGCAGAACACACAAAGGACACGCTTTCAAAATGAAGGCTTTGACATGATGGCAGAGGCAGGACTTGCCGCATTGTGGCTGGCCGCCGCAATGGCGCTGTTGCAGCTTGTGGGCGGCATGACATTGTTGCGCGGCGGGGCGGGGCAGCTTGTGCCGCTCATCAAGCCTGCCGCCTATGTCCAAGGTGCGTTATGCGCCTTTGCGTTTCTCGCGCTGATGTGGCTGTTTTACGTAACCGACTTGTCGGTGTTGCTGGTCGCCAGCAATAGCCACATTGATAAGCCACTGATTTTCAAACTTGCGGGCACATGGGGCAACCATGAAGGTTCAATGCTGCTGTGGGTGTCGGTTTTGTCGGTGTCCGGCGCTGCGATTGCGCTGCTGGAAAAGCGGATTGAGCCCAAAACGCTCAATGCCACGCTGGCGGTGCAGGCATTCATTGCCCTTGGTTTTTTTGCGTTCCTTTTGTTCGCATCTAACCCATTCGAGCGTCTCGTCCCTGCGCCTGTTGAAGGGAATGGGCTGAATCCATTGCTTCAGGATGTCGGCCTCGCGTTCCATCCGCCGACTTTATATTTTGGTTATGTGGGGCTTTCGATCGCCTTTTCCTTTGCTGTGGGCGCACTGTTGACTAATCAGGTTGGGCCGGCGTTTGCACGCGCTATGCGGCCTTGGGTGTTGGCTGCGTGGATATTCCTGACCGTCGGCATCACCGCCGGCAGCTATTGGGCCTATTATGAGCTTGGCTGGGGTGGCTGGTGGTTCTGGGACCCCGTTGAAAACGCATCGCTGCTACCATGGCTTGCGGCGACCGCGCTTCTGCATTCGGTCAGCGTCCTTGCGACCCGGAACGCTTTGCGCGCATGGACGATCATGCTGGCGCTCGTTGCATTTGCAATGTCGATGGCTGGAACGTTCTTGGTGCGGTCGGGCATTTTGACGAGCGTCCACGCATTTGCTGTCGATCCGGAACGCGGGGCATTCATTCTTGCTTTGATGCTGATATACACCAGCCTTGCGTTTGTGATTTTTGCTTTGCGCATCGGTTCGGTCAAGCAAGGCGAGCCGTTTCAGCTCATCAGCCGCGAAGGCGGCATTGTGGCGAACAATATTTTCCTCAGCGTTATCCTTGCCGTGGTGCTCATCGGCACGCTGTACCCGTTGGCCGCCGAAGCGATGGGCGACAAGATTTCGGTTGGCCCGCCTTATTTCAACAAGGCAACGGTGCCAATCGCTGTGTTGTTGATGCTTGCCCTTTTGATTGGCCCAATGCTGCGCTGGCGCCGCGATGATCTCAAACGCTTAAAATATTGGCTTATCGGCGGCGCTGCAATTTTGTTGTGGAGCGGCATTGCCGTGAGGAAGTTCGCGCCGGACATTGGGCTTTTCCCATTGCTTGGGATCGCCTTGTCATTGGCACTGGCTGTCGCCGCTTGGCTGCCCTTACGCGGCCGCAAATTGCTGCGCACGCCATTGCCTATATTCGGTATGGTCATCGCGCATTTCGGCATTGCGGTGAGCGTTTTCGGTATGGCGGCAGAGTCCGGATTTTCATCAGAAACATTGACCGCGCTTGCCCCGGGTGAAAGCGCGCAAGTCGCGGGCTGGCAAGTGAAGCTCGACGACGTCAATCCTGTTGTCGGGGACAATTGGGTCGCAGTTGAAGGCCAGATGCATGCCGTAAAAAATGGCAATGCGTTCGTGCTTCGTCCGCAATCACGGCAGTTTTTCAAGCCTGAAATGCAAACGAGTGAGGCGGCATTGCTGACCCGTTGGAATGGCCAACTTTATGCCGTCATTGCGCAGCCTGACCAAGAGGGCGATGGCCGCTGGCAAGTGCGCTTGTGGTGGAAACCCTTTGTGTCGTTCATCTGGTATGGCGGACTGCTCATCGCGGTCGGTGGCATCATTGCGCTGCTTGGCCGCATGTTCCGGCGCGCGAAAAAGCCTGCTAAAAACAAGTGGCAGACGGCATGAACCGGCCCTGGCTTCTGTGGATCCCGCTTGCGGTGGTCGCTTTAATAGGTGGTCTGGCCATTTACGGCCTGGCTGTGCCGAAAGACGAACAGGTGCATTCGGCGATGATTGGCCAAAAGCTGCCAGCATTTTCATTGCCTGCCGCAGCGGCGGGAGTCGAAGGCTTGGCCAGCGGCGATATGGTTGATGGGAAGCCTCGTTTGCTCAACATTTTTGCCAGCTGGTGCCTGCCGTGCAAGGCGGAAGCGCCGTATCTTGAAGCGTTGAAAAAGGCAGGTGTCGAAATTGACGCTATCGCCATCCGCGACAGACCCGAAGACGTCGCAGCATTTCTGAGTGAATTTGGTAACCCGTTCCGGCGGATTGGATCGGACAGCGAAATGGCTGTTCAGCTTAAGCTTGGCTCGTCAGGGGTTCCGGAAACCTATGTCATCGGCGGTGACGGAACGATATTGTATCAGCATATCGGTGATATCCGGGCCGAACATGTCCCGATGCTGATTGAAAAAGTGAACGCAGCGAAATGAGAATGCTCGCGCTCATCTCTCTGATGCTTGCAACACCCGTGTTCGCGCAAGGCAGCGGTCCCACGCCCGCATTGGCGAACCGTCAGTTGCCCGATCCCGCACAGGAAGCGGCGGCGACCAAGTTGATGCACAGCTTGCGCTGCATTCAATGCCAGGGCCAATCGATCGCCGATAGTGACGCGCATATGGCAGGTACGATGCGCGCGGAGGTGCGGCAACAAATTGCAGCGGGGCAAAAGCCCGAGGCCATTCGGCGCTGGATGATCGCGCGCTACGGTGAATGGGTCAGCTTTGAACCTGATATGAAGGGGGCAGGGCTGTTGCTTTGGCTTACCCCCTTGTTGGTCCTGATCGCTGGCATATGGCTGGCACGCGGACTATTCCGGAGGGGCGCATGAACGGTTGGTTTGCACTTGGCATTTTGGCGGTACTCAGCCTGGCCGTGCTCGTCTGGAATGTCCGATCGTCGAGAGGTTTGTGGCAGATTGCCGCGGCTGTCATTCTATTGGGTATGACGGGGTACGCGCTTCAGGGACGGCCCACGACACCATCGTCACCGGCCAAGCCACTGGCGGCAAGCGAAGTCGCCGCGACCCAGCTTGTCGACATACGGGCTGATATGGACCAAAGCTTTGGCAGCGCAAAACGCTGGCTCGTCACCGCGGATTCATTTGCCAAGCAGGGCGATTACACGCTGTCGGCATCCTATATTCAGGCTGGTTTGCGTAAAGACCCCAACAACCCCGATTTGTGGTCCGCATTGGGTTTGCAGCTGATGCTCGCAAGTGAAGGCCAAATGTCGCCTCCGGCGCAATTGGCATTTGATAAGGCGCGGGCAATCCGGCCCAATTATCCTGCGCCATATTATTTCGCGGGGCTTGCGCGGCTCTTTGCCGGTGACCTCGACGGGGCCATTTTGCTGTGGGAAAAGACCGTGTCGCTCGCGACACCGCAAGCCAAGTGGAAGGCACGTATTGAGTCGCAACTGCAAGCGGCAAAGGCATTGCAGGCGCAGGCAGCTAATGCCCAAGCCGCCAATGCAGCTAAGTAGCTGATATAATTGATTTTTCATATCAATAGCTGACATCATTGCTTTGTTGTGATGGGTTGGTGCCCATGCTAATGCGCGCGTCCTGACTGCTTCTAGGGGCAATCGGGGGAAACGCCGGGGAAACGAAATGGTTGGACCGCAAGCCGCAGACGATTTTGGTCATAGCGAGCAAGATCAACATAAAAGCCATGCCCCGAAGGGGTCGTTGCTCGCGCTGTGCGTTGGCACAGTTGGCGTTGTGTTTGGCGACATCGGCACCAGCCCGATTTATGCTTTCCGCGAAACATTCGCCGGACATCATCCCATCACCCCCGATCCGATGCACATTAATGGTGTGCTAAGTCTCGTTTTTTGGTCGATGATGATCGTTGTGACATTCAAATATGTCTTCACGATCATGAAAGCTGACAACAAGGGCGAGGGCGGAAGTCTTGCTCTTCTCGCGCTGATTAACCGGCAGACTGCAGGCGCAAAATGGACCGCGCCCTTCGTGATGCTGGGCGTTTTTGCAACCGCATTATTCTACGGCGATTCCATGATTACGCCTGCGATGTCGATCCTGTCGGCGGCGGAAGGTCTGAAATATGTCAGCCAAGGTTTTAGCGCTTGGATCTTGCCCATATCGATCGTGATTATCGGTGGACTGTTTGCATTCCAATCGCGCGGCACGGCAAAGGTTGGCGCATGGTTCGGGCCGATTATGCTGGTCTATTTCGCAACGCTTGCCGGTCTTGGCATTATGCATCTGACAAAGATGCCGTTGATCATTCTCGATGTTCTGAACCCGCTAAATGCGCTTTATTTTTTCTACGCCGATGGCTTTCGCGCATTTGTGGCGATGGGCACTGTCGTGCTCGCCGTTACCGGAGCCGAGGCGCTTTATGCCGATATGGGGCATTTTGGACGGCGCCCCATCAAGTTCAGCTGGTTGTTCTTCGTTCTGCCAGCCTTGATGCTGAACTATATGGGGCAGGGGGCAATGATCCTGTCGATGACGCCTGAGGAAGCCCAGATGGCCATTCGTGACCCGTTCTTCCTGATGGTGCCGGACATCATTAGCACGCCGGTTATCATATTGACGATCTTGGCCGCGATTATCGCCAGCCAAGCCGTGATTTCGGGTGCTTTCTCGCTGACCCAGCAAGCCATTCAATTGGGCTTCATGCCCCGCTTGAGCATTTTGCACACCAGCGAAAAAGCCGCGGGCCAGATTTATATTCCGGCAATCAACTGGGGCCTGGCGGTGATGGTCCTCTTGCTGGTGCTGTTCTTCCAGTCTTCGTCAAACCTTGCCGCTGCTTATGGTATCGCGGTTACGGGTGCGATGTTCATCGATACCTGCCTCATCGCGGTCGTGCTCGTGTCGCTGTGGCAATGGCCAAAGTGGAAAGCCATTCCGATATTGGCGTTGTTCTTCATCGTCGACTTTGCCTATTTCGGCGCAAACCTGCTCAAGGTTCCGTCGGGCGGCTGGGTGCCGCTGCTGATTGGCTTGGTGATCTTCACCTTGCTGACGACTTGGTCACGTGGACGCGCGCTGATGCGCGAGCGTATGGCCGAAAGCACCATGCCGATGGAAATCTTCATCAAATCGGCTGCAAACAGCGCCACGCGGGTTCCCGGCACGGCGATTTTCATGGCGTCGGCCGCGAGCGGCGTTCCTTCGGCTTTGCTGCATAATATCAAGCACAACCGCATATTGCATGAACGCGTCATCATTCTCACGGTACAGATCGAAGATGTCCCCTTTGTTGAAACCGGCGAACGGATTATCTGCAAAGACCTTGGTGAAGGATTCTATCGCGTCAAAATGCGCTTTGGCTTCTTGGAAGAAACCAATGTCCCCGCGACGCTCGATATGGTCGATCTGTGTGGTCCAAAGTTTGATATGATGCACACCAGCTTCTTCCTGTCGCGGCAGACGCTTATTGCGTCGAAGATCCCGGGCATGGCTATCTGGCGCGAAAAGATTTTTGCATGGATGTTGCGCAACGCCGCAAACGCCATGGAGTTCTTTAAGCTGCCCAGCAACCGGGTGGTCGAACTGGGAAGCCAAGTCGAAATTTAAGACGCTACGCCGCGTTGACCATGTGTTTTCGCAAAATCGCTTGAACCTTTTTGTTTCGACCAATACGAACAAACAGGAACTTCGATTGGAAGATCGTATGTCGGTTATGTCATTGCTTTCGGCGACTAGCTGCGCCGATTTGAAGGAAATGTGGCAATCCGTCGATTTCGACCGGCTTGGCGTCACCTTGGATGACGGCAGTAATCCGGCGAGCGCATCGGGCAGTCTGCTCTTTAGCGGCATCGCCTTTAGCTATGCGTTGCAGGCGTGCCCTGCGCCAGCGGCAACGCACCACATTTTTTGTAACGCTGACCTCACCGATATCCAGTCCGCGGTACACATCGATTTAGGCCCAGCAGTCGCATCTGGCCGCATTGTTCCCGCAATTGTTCAGGCTATGCTGGAGCTTGGCGACGTTTTGGGGCGCAACTTGGGTATCAAGGCCGTGTTTTGGTCTCCGGCTGATGTTGTTTCCGGATATGATTATTACGCGGAGGCTGTGGCGCAATATGCCGAAGGTGCGGCCTTTCCGGCGTTGCTGTGTGTTGGCTTTGACATGTCGACGATCGCTATCGTGCAAACCACAGGGTTGGCGTGGCTATGCGATCAGGAACTTACCTTCGCGTATCCGCAGCTGCCCGCGCATGAAGCTATGCGTTATGTGGTGCGCCTTGTGCACGACCTTGCCACGCAAGGGCCATATGACCGCGCACTTGAGCTGCCCGGTTTGCATGCAGATGAGGTTGTTGTCGTGACGCCCAGCCCCGATCAGGGCACAGTAAATGCACGCTTGGTTGTTGGTAAAGAGGCCATAAACTCCACCCGATAGCACATGGGTCGCGCCATTTGGCTGGCAACTAAATGGATGCGCATAAATTTTATACTGGACGAATGTTGCTTTGAATGGCTATCGCCGCAACATAATGTCTTTGCATAACGCGACCTTGCTCCTTCTACGACTTACACGCCCTTAGGCGTGCGCTTGATGTCGGCATCGTTCGGCAGGCCGCCTAAGGGCTTCATGAAACCCCGCCAAGTCTTACAGTCCAGATAATGGGCGCAATAGCGAAGTTGCAAAGAACATGATG
Source organism: Sphingomonadales bacterium 39-57-19 (assembly GCA_002282385.1). Taxonomy (GTDB): domain Bacteria; phylum Pseudomonadota; class Alphaproteobacteria; order Sphingomonadales; family Sphingomonadaceae; genus Sphingorhabdus_B. The sequence continues at coordinate 177,250 of NCJG01000001.1, forward strand.
TTATCCGATCCATCTCGTAAATACCGTGCATTCCCACAAGTTGATCTGCCCGATCGTCAATGGCCAAATCGTACAATAGACGCACCGCCACGTTGGCTTTCGACCGACCTGCGCGATGGCAATCAGGCGCTGATCGACCCGATGGGCGCCGAGAAAAAGCGCCGCTTTTTTGATCTTCTCCTGAAAGTGGGCGTGAAGGAAATCGAAGTTGGTTTCCCAAGCTCCGGCGCGACAGATTTCGATTTTATCCGTGGTTTGGTCGATAGCGGAAGCATCCCCGATGATGTGACGATCCAGAGCCTGACGCAGTCGCGGCGCGACCTTATTGAGAAAACGTTCGAAAGCATGGCGGGCGCACCGCGTGCGATCGTGCATCTGTATAATGCCGTCAGCCCCGCTTGGCGCGACATTGTCTTTAACCTCGACAAAGCGGGCGTGAAGGCCATCGCGGTTGAAGGCGCGCATATGTTGATGGAGCAAGCCGCGCGCTTCCCCGAAACCGATTGGCATTTTGAATATAGCCCCGAAACCTTCTCCACTGCCGAGCTCGAATTCAGCCTTGAGGTGAGCGAAGCCGTGATGGAGGTTTTGAAACCGACCGCTGCCAAGCCACTGATCCTGAATTTGCCCGCCACCATCGAAGCCGCGATGCCCAATGTATATGCGGACCAGATCGAATGGATGTGCAAACATATCAGCGCGCGTGATGCTGTCGTCATCAGCCTGCATCCGCATAATGACCGGGGCAGTGGCATCGCCGCGGCGGAACTTGGCCTGTTGGCGGGCGGCGACCGGATCGAAGGTTGCCTGTTCGGCAATGGCGAACGCACGGGCAATGTCGACCTCGTTACGCTGGCGCTGAATATGTATACGCAAGGGCTGAACCCTGGCCTTGATTTCAGCAATATCGATGAAGTCATTCAGACCGTTGAATATTGCAATCAACTGCCGGTTCATCCGCGTCACCCATATGCCGGTGAATTGGTGTTCACGGCCTTTTCGGGATCGCACCAAGACGCCATTAAGAAAGGTTTTGCCGCCCACGAACGGCAAAATGACGAAATCTGGCGGGTTCCTTATCTGCCGATCGATCCAGCGGATTTGGGCCGGTCATACGAAGCCGTCATCCGCGTGAATTCGCAAAGCGGCAAGGGCGGTGTCGCCTGGGTTATCGAGCAGGACCACGGCCTCAAACTGCCGAAGCGTATGCAGGCTAATTTTTCCACGACGGTGCAGGAATTGTCCGACACCACTGGCCGTGAATTGACCAGCGCCGATATCTGGGAAGCGTTTGAAAAGCGCTATCATCTGAAAGGTGAAGGGCGCTTCCGGTTGCTCGACTTCCGCGAAAGCCAAAGCCAGCGTCAACTGGATGAGCGTATCTTCGCGGGCAACATCCGCATCGATGGCGTCGAGCAAAGCGTGAGCGGTCGCGGCAATGGACTTATCTCAAGCCTTGCCAATGCCCTTGAGGAGGCTCTTGGGGGCCCGCTGGACATCATTGACTATAGCGAGCACGCAATCGGCCACGGTACCGACGCACGCGCCGCTGCCTATGTTGAGTGCCGGGTTGGCGATGGGCCGATTTTGTTTGGTGTCGGGATCAGCAGGGATGTCGCAACCGCGTCCGTTCGGGCGATTTTGAGTGCCGCTAACGGCGCGTAAGTCGATCTAAGGTGGGCGTGCATGAAAAATCACGCCCACCTAACCTTACGTAATGGCTTGTTCCGTGCCAGCCATTTGACAGCCGCAATGTGCAGGCGCTAACCCACCGTTAAATGCTCAATTAACAAGGGATTCGGCGCATGGCACTTCCGGCAATTTTCGACAATCTTCGTCTTCCGGTGATTGGATCGCCGCTTTTTATCGTTTCAGGCCCAGAGCTGGTGATTGCACAATGCAAGGCCGGTGTTGTCGGTTCATTCCCAGCGCTCAATGCACGTCCAGCCAGCCAGCTGGACGAATGGTTGCATCAGATCACCGAAGAACTCGCCGCACATAACCGCGATAATCCCACGCGCCCTGCCGCGCCTTATGCCGTGAACCAGATCGTGCATAAGTCAAACAACCGGTTGCAGGAAGATTTGGCCGTCTGCGCGAAATGGCAGGTTCCCATCACGATCACGTCGCTTGGCGCGCAGGAAGAACTGAACCAAGCCGTACACAGCTGGGGCGGTATTGCGTTTCATGACGTTATCAATGACCGTTTCGCGCACAAGGCAATCGAGAAGGGCGCCGATGGTCTTATTCCCGTTGCTGCAGGCGCTGGCGGACATGCTGGCGTAACCTCACCTTTCGCATTGATGCGCGAAATTCGTGAGTGGTTTGATGGCCCAGTGGCCTTGTCCGGATCGATTGCACACGGTGCGTCCGTTTTGGCAGCGCAAGCCATGGGTGCAGACTTTGGCTATATCGGCAGCGCTTTCATCGCGACGAAGGAAGCCAATGCCGTTGACGGCTACAAAGACAACATCGTTGAAGCAAAAGCTTCCGACATTGTTTACTCGGACCTGTTTACCGGCGTGAGCGGCAATTACCTGCGCCAGTCGATCGAACGCGCAGGGATGGATCCCAACAATCTGCCAAAGGGCGATATTTCCACAATGAACTTTGGTTCGGGCGGCAATAGCGAAGCCAAGGCTTGGAAGGATATCTGGGGTTCAGGCCAAGGTATCGGCGCGATCAAGGAAGTGCAAACCGTGGCACAATTTATTGATCAGCTTGAGGCAGAGTATCGCGCAGCCAAGGTTGCTTTGGATGCAGCTTTCCGCGGCTAATTATATCCCCGACATGGCGTAGCCAGCAATATATGCATATGACGCCGCAAAGGCACAAGGCGAGGAAAACTTCCCCTTTGTGCTTTTGCGGCGTTTTATTTTTGATCGTTAGCTCGCCTTTTCAAAGGCGACGCTGATATCCAAGATAACGTCATCCGAAATCATCGGAACGGCATAGCTAATGCCAAATTCGCTGCGTTTGATGACAGAGGTGGCATGAAAGCCGACGGTTGGTTTTTTATTGAACGGATTGTTGCCAGCACCTGAAAAGGTCGTATCGAGCACGACTGGCTTGGTGACGCCGTTCAGCGTTAGGTTACCCGTGATTTTGGCTGTCGTGCCCTTGGCGACCACGCTGGTGGATACAAACTTTGCGTCCGCTGGCGCTGGGCCGAAAAAGTCCGCTTTGCCGCCTTCTTTGCCAGCACGGAGCAAATGGCCCGTGAGGCCCGCGCTCGCGGTTGTGACTTTGCCTATAGGAATAGTGATATCGACCGTTGAAGCGTTTGGCTTTGCAGGGTCCAGAACCAATGTCCCCGTCGCATCGCCGAAGATGCCAAAATAGTCGTTGAAACCGAAATGGCTAACCCGCCAGCCGATCAGCGTGTGTCCGGGATCGGTGTTGTACGTTCCTGCGGTCACGCGCGTGACATCCACTGCGCCGGGGGTTTGTGGTGCGCTCTGTGCGATGAGCGGGACAGCAGCGAAGAGGGGAAGGGCACATAAAAGCTTACGCATAAAATTGCTCCAGACATGAAAAAGGGGAGGCACCAGTGTCGATGCCTCCCCTTAAACTGTCAAGATGCGAAGAAGCTTAGTTTTTCGCTTGATCAACCAACTTATTCTTGGCGATCCAAGGCATCATGGCGCGCAGTTTTGCGCCAGTTGCTTCGATTGGATGCGCGGCAGCGGCTTTGCGTGCGGCCTTGAGTTCAGGTTGTCCCGCACGGTTGTCCAGAACGAAGTTCTTCACAAAACGGCCGGACTGAATGTCCGCAAGAACGCGCTTCATTTCCGCTTTGGTTTCGTCGGTAATGATGCGCGGGCCAGTCGTGATGTCGCCATATTCTGCGGTGTTGGAGATGGAATAGCGCATGTTAGCGATGCCACCTTCATATAGCAGGTCAACGATGAGCTTCGTTTCGTGCAAGCATTCGAAATAGGCCATTTCAGGGGCATAGCCCGCCTCAGTCAGCGTTTCGAAGCCGGCTTGGATAAGGTGCGTGATGCCACCGCAAAGGACGGCCTGTTCACCGAACAGATCGGTTTCGCACTCTTCGCGGAAATTGGTTTCGATGATGCCGCTGCGTCCGCCGCCAACGCCGCTTGCATAGGCGAGCGCGATGTCATGGGCATTGCCCGATGCATTTTGCGCAACCGCGATCAGGCAAGGCACGCCGCCGCCTTTTTGATATTCGCTGCGTACGGTATGGCCGGGGCCCTTTGGCGCGATCATGATGACATCAATGTCTGTGCGTGGTTCGATAAGGCCGAAATGGACGTTCAGGCCATGGGCAAAGGCAAGCGCCGCGCCGGGCTTCATATTTGCATGCAGGTCATCGGCGTAAATGGCGGCCTGATGCTCGTCAGGTGCCAGCACCATCAAGATATCGGCCCACGCTGCTGCATCGGCATTTGCCAATACCTTGAAGCCAGCAGCTTCGGCCTTTTTCGCGGTGGCCGATCCAGCACGCAACGCAATGGCTACGTCCGCAACGCCGCTGTCGCGCAGATTCTGTGCATGTGCATGGCCTTGGCTGCCATAACCAACAATCGCGACTTTCTTGTCCTTGATCAGGCCCAGATCGCAATCTGCGTCGTAAAATACTTTCATGTTTTAGTCCTTCTGCTTTGCCGTCACCCTGAATGTGTTTCGGGGTCTTACTTTCAACGGCGTAATATTTTGACGATGAAATTTAGCTGCCTTCGGCTCCGCGCATCAGGCCGACAATTCCGGTTCTGCCGACTTCAACCAGGCCGACTTCGCGCATCAACGCGACGAACGTGTCGATCTTGTCCGGGCCGCCGGTTATCTCAAAAATGAAGCTGTTGACAGTCGCATCGATCACGCGGGCACGATAAATATCGGCAAGGCGCATGGCCTCAACCCGTTGGTCACCGGTGCCGCGCACCTTAACCAACGCAAGCTCTCGCTCCACATGGGGGCCGGCCTCGGTCAGGTCCGTGACCTTATGCACCGGGATAAGGCGCTCACACTGCGCAATGATCTGGTCGATGACCGGTGGTGGCCCGCGGGTGACGATGGTAATCCGGCTGGTGGTATGATCTTCGCTGATATCGGCAACGGTCAAACTGTCGATGTTGTAACCGCGCGAGGTAAACATGCCCGCGATCCGCGCGAGCGTGCCTGCTTCGTTATCGACGGTCAGCGTGAGCACATGCCGTTCGGTGAGTTCCTGTTTGATATGCATTATACGAGCGCCTTTGCTTCGTCGTCCATCGTCCCTGATACTTCATCGGAATGCAGGATCATGTCCGTATGGGCTGCGCCTGACGGTATCATCGGGAAGCAATTTGAGGTTTTGTGCACGCGGCAGTCGAACATCACCGGGCCGTCATAGGCAAGCATTTCGGCTATGGCCTCATCCAGCTTGGCTGGGTCACTGCAACGGATGCCTTTCCATCCATAAGCTTCGGCCAGCGCCACAAAATCGGGCAAGCTGTCTGAATAGCTCTCCGAGAAACGGCTTTCATAGGTCAGCTCTTGCCACTGGCGGACCATGCCCATCCATTCGTTGTTCAGGATGAAGACTTTGACCGGCAAACGATATTGGGTCGCGGTTGCCATTTCCTGAATATTCATCTGGATCGATGCTTCGCCGGCGATATCGATAACCAGCGCGTCCGGATTACCCATTTGTGCACCGACCGCTGCGGGCAGGCCATAGCCCATGGTTCCCAAGCCGCCGCTGGTGAGCCATTTGTTCGGGGCATCAAAATGGAAATGCTGTGCCGCCCACATTTGGTGCTGCCCAACTTCCGTCGTGATGATCGGCGATTTGTCTTTGGTGGCCGCGAACAAACGTTCAATCGCATATTGCGGCATGATTTCCTGCGTGCTGTCAGCGTAGCTGAGGCAGTCGACTGCGCGCCAGCCTTTGATACGTGCCCACCAGTCATCCAACGCCGCGGCTTTATATTTACGGCCTTTCCACACTTCGATCATTTGCCGCATCGCCGCGCCCACATCCGCCACGATGGGCAGATCAACGCGTACCGTTTTGTTGATTGAACTGCGGTCTATATCGATATGGATTTTGATGCTGTCGGGTGAAAAGGCATCCAGGCGACCTGTGACACGGTCGTCGAAACGCGCGCCTAGGCATAGCATCACGTCGCACTGGTTCATCGCCATATTGGCTTCATATGTGCCATGCATGCCAAGCATACCCAGCCATGCGTCGCCGGAGGCAGGATATGCGCCAAGACCCATGAGGGTTGATGTGACGGGCGCGCCGCACAGTTCGGCGAGCTCGCGCAGGGCTGCGCTTGCATCGGGTCCGGAATTAATGACGCCGCCGCCGGTATAGAGGATCGGCGCCTTCGCATTGGCCAACAGCTCAACCGCGCGGTTGATTTCGGCGTAATCGGCTTCACCCGCAGGGTTAAACCGCGATGACGTTGCGCGCTTTACGTCGGTGGATGTCGTCGCAACCTGAACGTTTTTCGGAATGTCGATGACAACGGGGCCAGGGCGTCCCTTGGTCGCGATGGCAAATGCCTCACGCACTGTGGATGCGAGGTCCGCGGGATCTTTCACAAGATAATTGTGCTTCGAACAGTGGCGCGTGATGCCCACCGTGTCCGCTTCCTGAAACGCGTCCGAGCCGATCAAGTTGGTGGCAACTTGTCCCGTCAGAACAATAAGCGGAATGGAATCCATGAAGGCATCCGCAATGCCGGTGACGGCATTGGTCGCGCCAGGGCCTGACGTGACCAGCACGACGCCCGGCTTGCCCGTCGAACGCGCGTAACCTTCTGCGGCATGCGCAGCGCCGGCTTCGTGACGGACGAGGACGTGACGGATTTTCTTATGCTGAAAGAGCGCGTCATAAATCGGCAGAACTGCGCCGCCGGGATACCCGAATACGGTGTCCACACCCTGTTCGATCAAGGTATCGATCAAAATTTCTGCGCCGGATTTTTCGGGCACTGCAAAGTCCTCACTCATTATGAAACTGCCCTATGTTGCAGCGCAACACAGTAGGCAAGAGCGGGCTAGCTAAAGATTACAAAATGACATGTCAACGATAATCATTGAAATATTGTTTCAAAATAACGCCTATTTGAATCATTTATTTCATCGACGATACGAGGCCATGCGGCGGGGGCTTGGTTCCTGAACCAGGTAAACTGCCGCTTTGCATATTGGCGGGTCGCAATTTGGCCGCGTTCAATGGCTTCTGCCTCTGACATAGTGCCGCCAAGAAGCGCAGCGATCTCTGGAACGCCGATGGCCCGCATGATTGGCGCATCGTGCGGCATTTGCTGCGCCAATAAGGCTTCAACTTCCTGAATAGCACCGCTGTGCAACATCTGTTCGAACCGCATGTCGCACCGCTGATATAGCCATTCACGCGGTGGCAAGAGGAGGAGGGGGTGCAGCGAGATGTCTTGCGCGATGCCGCCCGTCTTGATTTTACGCCATTCGCTGATGCTGCGGCCAGTGCCCTCAATAACCTCAAGCGCGCGGGTGATACGGATGATGTCTGCGGGGCCTATTGTCGCGGCCATATCGGGGTCGAGCTTTTGGAGCGCCGCATAAGCTTGTGCGACCGGCAATGCCCGAATGCGGGCGCGCAATTCCGGGTCGATGTCGGGTATGGGCGCAATGCCATCGAGTAATGTCTGGATATATAGACCACTTCCACCGACCAATACGGGCAGCGCGCCTGCGTCATGCGCTTCGTCAATCGCGTCTTTCGCATCATTGGCCCAGCGTGCCGCCGAACAATGCGTTTGGCCGTCCAGATATCCGAATAAACGGTGCGGCGCGCTGCGTTGTTCGCTTTCGGTTGGTTGGGCGCTGAGTATCGGTAGGTCGGAATAAACTTGCGCGCTATCGGCATTTATAATCACGACATTGCGCGACTTCGCCAATTGCAGCGCTAATGCTGTCTTGCCGCTTGCGGTTGGACCCGCAATAAGCGCGACCATCTTTTTAGGATTCGAAATGCCCATCTTAACCCTGATAGCAGCAGATTCTTTGGAAAGCGGCATTATTTCAGAAGCCTGCGACCGATTGGCTGCACATAAATGTGTTCCAGCGACCACGGACTGGCTTGCGGAGGGCAAGGCCGTGGACATAGTTTTTGACGGCACGCTGGCGCATGCGCGCACTGCGGTTGCAACCCTCGAAGATCGCGTCGATGTCGTCGTCCAATATGAAGAGCAACGGCGCAAAATGCTGTTGGTTTCCGACATGGATAGCACGATGATTACCGTCGAATGTATCGATGAGTTGGCCGACTTTGCCGGAATAAAGCCCGAAATCGCCGCAATTACCGAGCGGGCGATGGCTGGGGAGTTGGACTTTGCCGAAGCGTTAAAGGCGCGGGTTGCGTTGCTGGCTGGGCTTGATGCCGACATGATCCAGCAATGCCTGCACGAACGCGTCCGTCCTATGCCCGGGGCGGAGACATTGGTGCGCACCATGACCGCATGGGGCGCGCATGCCGTGCTGGTATCGGGTGGCTTTACCAGTTTCACAGGCCCGGTTGCGGCCATGCTCGGCTTTGCAGAGGTGCATGCCAATGTCCTTGAAATTGAACAGGGGCGTCTGACGGGACGTCTCGCCGCGGATATTGTCGATGCGGCGACAAAGCGGCAGGTGCTTCAATCCGCGGCAGGGACGTTGGGATTAGGCCTGAACTCCGCGCTCGCCGTAGGTGACGGCGCCAATGACATGCCGATGATCGCAGAGGCCGTATCGGCCGAAGGCCTTGGCGTGGGCTATCATCCACGACCGCAACTTGCGGCCGCAGCCAATTTTGCGGTGCGCCATAATGATCTGACTGCGCTCCTTTTTGCGCAGGGCATTAAACCCGATGCATGGGCGCGCTGAGTAAGTGAAACACATTGAGCGGCTTAGGGTTGATGTTATGATGCCCCATTCCGTTTTTCTATAGGAGCATAATATGCGTGCATTTCTGCCTGTTCTACTCATCCCGGTCCTCGCGAGCTGTGCGACGCTTATGCCAACAAAGGCCGGTGAAGCGTCGGAAGTCATCACGGCTGAGCTTGCGCGGGGAGATGGCAGCCGGGCAGGCGTTGCAACGATATCGCGGCGCGGGGACGGCCTGTTCCTAAGCCTATCCGCCGAAGCGCCTGCAGAGGGAACATTTGGCATGCACCTCCACGCGGTGGGAACATGCCAAGGACCCGATTTTACGTCTGCCGGACCACATTGGAACCCCGAGATGAAACAACATGGCCTGGATAATCCAATGGGCGCGCACCATGGCGATTTGCCAAATGTAACGGCTGGCGCTGACCGCAAAATAACATTGGAATTTAAATTGCCCGATTTTGCGATTTCAGGACCTGCCGGGCTGCTGGATGCCGACGGTGGTGCGTTGGTGATCCACGAAAAGGCCGATGACTACAAAACAGACCCCAGCGGGAACAGCGGCAAACGGATCATTTGCGGTGTCTTCAAATCCGGTAACGGCAGCTGAAACTACACTTTATCTGCATATAGAAGGCAGCCGGGGGCCACGCGTTCCAAAATGACGTTGATGTCATTTTTGGCGAAGGCAAAACAACCCTGGCTGCGGCCAATCTTGCCCTGATCATGGATAAGTGACTGGTTCACATACCATGCCGGATGAATAACGATCGCGCGTGCTTCGGCTTGGTCATTCTGCGGATCCAAACCAATGAGCCGGCGAGACTCCCCATATTGCCCGATATAGGTGTCGCTGACGAGGTAACTGCCAGCCGATGTCGCTTCTGAACCATGGACGTTTGAGAAATTCTGCACCCATCCACTATGGCTAGGGTCGGACCCTTTTCCATGCGCCACCAAATAATGCGCGGATGAACCGTTCCGTAAATCGACGATGTAAAAACGAGGGTCGCGTGACGGTTTCGAAAAATCGGCAATAGCAATGAGATCGTGATTGCGAATGCGGCTTTTGTGCGTGTCCAGCGCAGCTTTGGCGCGACTGAGCAGTAAAGGTGGAACAGACCCGGCGCTGTTATTACCGGTTCCCGGGGCGAAAACGATATCTGTCGCCGTCGAGGGCGCAGCAAGCAAGCTGGCACCGGCAATGGCGGATTGAATAAAATGTCTGCGACCAATGATCATGACAATGAGATAGGGACGAACGTTTGCAAGCGACAGTGGCCCACAGGCGTTTCGACGCAAAACTAGGACAGTTAACCTCATTGCTGCCGAAGTTGTTTTTACGGATTGCAGCGAAATTCACATCGAATTCATCTGAGTTGTTTGCTAAGATGCCTGAAATGCAGTGTGTTGCTGTATCTTGAGGGTTTAAAGCCAATTCCATGAAATTGAACGCGGGCATCCGGACATTGCACCTCATGTGTGCGCTTGCGCTGTTTGCCAGTGCGCCCGTTGGTGTGGTTGCGCAGAACGCTGTTCCAGCTGTGCCGACGAACATCCCTGCTAGCCCCGTTGCCGTCCCTGAAAACGTGGTGACTCCGCCGGTTGTTGTCCCACCTGTCATTAAACCACCCGTCGTCGCACCTGCGCCAAAGCCCGTCCCGAAAAAGGGACCAGTGGATACGCTTAAGCCCGGCCAATATGTGTGGATCCCGCAAGACCGCTATGAGGGGCCGATGAAAATCGTCGTCGTGCTGGATACGCAGCGGGTCTATGTATTCCAGAATGACAAGCTGATTGGTTTCAGCACGATCTCGTCAGGTAAAAAGGGCAAAGAAACACCCATTGGTGCGTTCAATATTTTGCAAAAAAATATCGATCACAAATCCAACCTCTATAGCAATGCCCCAATGCCTTATATGCAGCGGCTCACATGGGACGGGATTGCCATACACGGCGGCTATGTACCCGGATATCCAGCATCGCATGGCTGCATTCGCTTGCCACTCCAATTTGCGAAATCATTGTTCGCGGTCACGAAATTGGATCAGGAAGTGGTGGTATTGAAAGATACATCGACGCCGGTGAAGCGGAATCCGCCCAAGCCAGAACCAACGGTTGACCCTGCGCCTGCACCCCTGACCGGCGATCCGTCGGCCGACGCGTCCGTCACCCCGCCCTCTTCGCCACCAAAACCCGACACGCGCACTTAAATGCAGGCTATGTTAAGTCGCGGCAGGGGTAACTTCGCCAATTGACGTTTACGCTAACGTAAAGTAGTGACGCTAGTGCACACAAGAGGGAAGGCGCCATGGAATCAATTACGCGCGAGGAAAGGCGGGCCGATGCGACCATCGATACGCCGGACGCATTTAACCGCGATTCATTCACAATCTCGGATCTTTCGAGCGAGTTTGATGTAACCGCGCGGGCCTTGCGCTTTTACGAAGACCAAGGCTTGATTTCCCCTGAACGCCTTGGGCTTGCCCGCATTTATTCCAAGCGCGACCGCGCCCGGCTTGCGTGGATATTGCGCGCAAAGCGCGTCGGTTTCAGCCTTGCTGAAATCCGGGAAATGATCGATCTTTACGATCTGAATGATGGTCGCAATATTCAGCGCCGCGTGACCATTGAAAAATGCCGCGACAGGATCAATCTGTTGAAGGCACAGCGTGACGATATCGAAAGCGCAATTCACGAGCTTACCCAATTTGTTTCAACCGTCGAAAAGGCAGAGGCGGCAGATAAGTCCTCCGCAGCCTAATTTGATATTTCCAGCCAATTAAGGATCGAAAATGCCAAGCTACACCGCCCCCGTTCGCGATATGCAGTTCATTCTCAACGAAGTATTGGCTGTTGAACGCTTCGCCAATCTACCCGGCTTCGAAAATGCCAGCGCGGATATGGTCGACGCGATCCTGACCGAAGGCGCCAAATTTGTAGAGGGCGTTCTTTTCCCGTTGAACCAGGTCGGCGACTTGCAAGGCTGCACGCGCCATGAAGACGGCAGCGTCACCACGCCTGATGGCTTCAAAGAAGCCTATAAGCTGTACTGCGAAGGCGGCTGGGGCACATTGTCAGCGCCGGAGGAGTTCGGCGGCCAAGGTATGCCACACATCGTCTCAATGGCGTTTGAAGAGCTTATGGCGAGTTCAAACATGGCCTTCGCGATGTATCCGGGGCTTACCCAAGGAGCGGTATCGGCGATCTTGGTGAAGGGCAGCGACGAACAGAAAGCCAAATATGCGCCGAATATGATTTCGGGCAAATGGGGCGGGACCATGAACCTGACCGAGCCGCATTGCGGAACCGACCTTGGCCTCATCCGCACCAAGGCTGTGCCCAATGATGATGGCAGCTATGCCGTTTCCGGAACGAAAATCTTCATTTCGTCGGGCGACCATGACCTGACCGAGAATATCATTCACCTCGTCTTGGCCAAAACACCCGGCGCACCAGACAGCGTGAAAGGCATTTCGCTGTTCATCGTGCCCAAGTTCTTGGTCAATGATGACGGCTCGCTCGGCGCGCGGAACACGCTGTCCTGTGGTTCGATCGAACATAAAATGGGCATTCACGGCAATGCGACGTGCGTCATGAATTATGACGGCGCGACGGGTTATCTGGTCGGTGAAGAACATAAGGGACTCGCGGCCATGTTCATCATGATGAACATCGCGCGCCTGGGCGTTGGCCAGCAAGGCCTTGGCATTGCCGAAGTCGCTTACCAAAATGCCGTGCATTATGCGCAAGATCGCCGTCAGGGCCGCGCGCTGACCGGTCCGCAGGATCTGGAGCAGAAAGCCGACACCCTGTTCGTGCACCCTGATGTGCGCCGCATGCTGATGGATGCCAAGGCCTTTACAGAAGGTATGCGCGCTTTGTGCCTGTGGGGCGCGTTGCAAGCCGATTTGCTGCACCATGCGCAAACCGAGGAAGAACGGCAGATGGCGGACGACCTATTGTCGCTGCTGACGCCCGTCATTAAGGGCTATGGCACAGACAAGGGCTATGAAGTCGCCACCAATGCGCAGCAAGTCTATGGCGGCCATGGCTACATCGCCGAATGGGGCATGGAACAATATGTGCGCGATGCCCGTATCGCGATGATTTACGAAGGCACCAACGGCGTACAGGCGATGGACCTTGTTGGCCGGAAGCTGGCGCAAAATGGTGGCCGAGCCATTCAGGCGCTCTTTAAGATTGTCGACGAGGAATGTGAGGCCGCAAAGGGCGGGGCACTCGCGGATTTCGCAACCCGTCTTGAAAAAACCTGTGGCGATTTGAAGGCATCGACCATGTGGTTCATGCAAAATGGCATGGCCAATCCGAACAACATCGGCGCGGGCGCGCATCATTATATGCACATCATGGGCATCGTGGCGCTTGGCCTACAATGGCTGCGCATGGCGGAATCGGCGCAACGCGCGCTTGATGCCGGCACTGGCAATGCGACGTTCTACGAAACCAAATTGGTGACCGCGCGCTATTTTGCGGAGCGGTATTTGCCCGATTGTGGGGCCCTTCGGCGCAAGATTGAGGCGGGCAGTGAAGCGTTAATGGCCTTGTCGCCAGAGATGTTCGCCGCAGCGTAACCGTTCCGGCGTTTCATGCTCAGATACAAAAATGCCGGGATATCACGTCCCGGCATTTTGCGTTTAGTCGACCGGCAAAAAGTCCGGGACCGATAAATAGCGTTCGCCGGTGTCATAGCTGAAACCAAGGACACGTGACCCCGCTGGCAATTCGGGCAGCTTCTGCGCGATGGCGGCAAGTGTCGCACCGGATGAAATGCCAACAAGCATACCTTCCTCACGTGCGGCGCGTCGTGCGGTTTCCTTGGCAACTTCAGGGTCGACCTGAATGACGCCATCCAACAATGCGGTGTGCAGGTTGTCGGGAATAAACCCTGCGCCAATCCCCTGAATCGCATGTGGTCCGGGCTGGCCACCGCTGATCACTGGCGACAAAGTGGGTTCCACCGCAAAGACCTTCAAATTGGGCCAGACCTTCTTCAACACTTCTGCGCATCCAGTGATGTGCCCACCTGTGCCAACGCCGGTAATCAAAGCGTCAATCGGCGTATCGGCGAAGTCTGCCAATATTTCCTGCGATGTTGTGCGCACATGGACGTCGACATTGGCCGGGTTTTCAAACTGCTGCGGCATCCACGAACCCGGCGTCTGCGACACCAGTTCCAAAGCACGTTCAATCGCGCCCTTCATGCCCTTTTCGCGCGGCGTCAGGTCGAAGCTTGCACCATAAGCGAGCATGAGCCGGCGGCGCTCCAGCGACATGGACTCTGGCATGACGAGGATGAGCTTATAACCCTTCACCGCTGCGACCATGGCAAGGCCAACGCCGGTATTTCCCGACGTCGGTTCAATGATCGTGCCGCCGGGTTTCAGGCTGCCGTCCCTCTCGGCTGCCTCGATCATGGCAAGACCAATGCGGTCCTTGATTGAACCGCCGGGGTTTGACCGTTCGGATTTGATCCAGACTTCGGCATTGGGGAACATGCGCCCCATCCGGATGTGCGGAGTATTGCCGATGGTTTCGAGGATCGATTGGGCTTTCATGGATTGCTTCCTCTATATTGTGGTTCAAATGTGCGGGCGTTTTTAAGCTCGGGGAATAGCCGCGCCCACATTCCAGTGATTAATATGGCACCAACGCCGCCGAATACAACCGCGCCAACAGGTCCAAGGGCCGCCGCCGCCACGCCGGACTGAAGTTCGCCCAATTCATTGGAGGCAGAAATGGCAAGGCCAGATACCGAGCTTACGCGTCCGCGCATCTCATCTGGGGTGTTCAGCTGAACCAACGATGATCGGACATAGACGGACAACATGTCTGACGCGCCAAGGATGATGAGTGAGATTAACGCGACCGCCATGCCGGCGCCCATGTTCAGGAACCTGATGCGCGCGTCGCCAAAAACATGGCTGCCGATTTCATGGCTTAGGCCAAAACCAATCGTTGCGACGCCAAAGACCACCACCGCCCAAAGCATTTTGGCACCGACATTGTGGCGTAATGGCCAGATCGCGAGCATAAGCGCAACGACGGATGCCCCAACCGCTGGCGCGGCACGCAACTGGCCAAGACCATCCGGTCCGACCATCAGGATATCGCGCGCATACACAGGCAGCATCGCGGTGGCGCCCGCAAGCAGGACGGCAAATAGGTCCAGGGTAATGGCACCCAGCAGAAAACGTTCGGACCATGTGTACCGCAGACCATCGATCATTTGCCTGATGGGATGGATTTTTCTTTCCATGCGGGGCGGATGGACTGGCTTTACACAGCTCAAGCTGATTGTGGCGGCCAACATCAAACCTGCCGAAACCCAATAAGGCAGCGATGCACTCTCGGCGAACATCAGCCCGCCTGCAGCTGGACCAAAAACGGACCCGACTTGCCACGCGATTGAACTCAGCGCGATGGCGCGCGGCAATGACGCCGGTGGAACAATGTTGGGCGCGATCGCCGACATGGACGGCCCTACAAATACGCGGGCGACGCCATGCAATGCGGCAAACAGGAAAAGCAGGGGCAGGGTGAGCCCATCGATATAAGTGAACCAACCAAGCGCCAACGCCACCATCATGTCGATGCTGTTGGCCAGCCGGGCGACTGTCCGGCGTTCCCACCGGTCTGCGGCCCATCCGGCAACAGGGGTCAACAACGCAAGCGGCACGAATTGCACAAGGCCCAGCAATCCAAGCTGCAGCGATGCTTCGCGAATGGACATGCCATAGTCACTGCGCGCGATGTCATAGGCTTGGTAACCGATGACGACGACCATCCCCATTGTTGCCAGCACCGCCATAAACCGCGCGAGCCAGAAATAGCGGAAGTCAGCTATGCTGAGCGGGTGGATGGTGGGGTTCGTGTCAGACATGTTGTATGCGCCTATCGGCAGGTCTTGCCCAAGGCAATGAGGAGATTTTCATGACGCCGCTAGCGGCCATTTCACGAGGCCAGCGATTATCCTGCATCTTCGGGCATGCCATGATAGTCATTGATCGTCTCGAAAATGGTGGTGAGCGCAGCCTGTTCCTCGGCGGAAATCTCCGGCCTCCAGACTTCGAATAACAATATAACGCGGGTATCCGCGCTTTTATTCCATGCCTCATGTTCGAAGCTGTCATCAAAAATCAGCGCCTCGCCCGTGCGCCATGCACGCGTCTCGTTGCCGACGCGAATGGCGCAGTCGTCAGGAACGATGAGCGGAATATGGCAAATCAACCTTGTGTTCAAAAGCCCATGATGCGGCTGAATATGCGTGCCCGGCTTCAGCAATGACCATAAAGCAATGGGTGAGCGTTTATCGATGCGCGGCATCGGTGCCAATTCCAGCGCAGCCATCGTCGTCGGACAACGCGACGCGTTGGCTTCAACTTTTTCGCCGTTGCGCCAAAAATAAAACGCGCCCCAGCTTGGATCGTTGATCAGCGGGTTTGCCGCTCTCGGCCGGTCACTGCTTGCCTCGACATAAGGCGCGAAGTCTTGCCCATCGGCCAATACCGCGCGCAATTCCGCTTGCATGGCCGGTACTGCATTTTCGACTTCGGCGATCCACGGAAATTCGGAACGCTCGTAAAATTGCCGCTGCGGGAGCCCGGGAAAATAAAAACTAGAAGGCTGCTGCACGTACAGCTGCTTTTTGCCGAGCAACATGTCGATTGCCGTGCCAACCCGTCCGTCGCGGTGCAAACCCGCTTGCGCAAGCCCATCAACCAAATGCTGTTCGAATTTCGCCTGAACGTGCACGATGAAATCGCGCGCGCGGTTCAACATGGGGTGCAGGGTTGTCGGCACGTCTGGCATCGTCGCGGCTTGGTTAAGCGCTGCCTGAAAGAAAGCGTTTGCTGCCCGGTCATCGCCCAAGCGTGCTTTTAATTCGCCCGACAAAATCAACGCCGGCAAATGTCGCGGGTCAATTTCCAACTGACGCTGCAACGCAGCTTCCTCCGCTTTGGCATCTCCGGCCAAGCTACAGGCTTGCGCCATCATGAGCCACGGCATCTGGGCATCGGGCAATTCCGACAGCAAGCGTATTGCAGAAGCGGCGTCGCGGCGGCCAAGCGCGGCTCTTGCGTCCGATATGATGTGTGCAGGCCCCGCAGTCATGGCTTTCCATAACCGCAAAGCGATAGGCATTACCAGAGCAGATACGTCAGCTGATCGTTACAAAGCTGTCCATCACCCGTTTGCGGCCCGCCTGTTCGAATTCGATCTCAAGCTTATTTCCTTCGATCTCCGCGATTTCGCCATAACCGAATTTCTCGTGGAAGACGCGTAGGCCGATGCTGAGGTCACTGCGACCTTTATTGCCAAGGCTGACCGCGCTGCGGGTATTTTCCGGTATGCGCTGTGGGCGCGGGTTAAATCCGCCGGATGTGGCTGCCCGTTGCCAGCCCGGGCCACGCGCATTGCTGCGGCCTTGGTTGGCGGCCGCCAGATGCGCGAACGGGTCCGTTTGTTCGCTCCAGTTGGCACGCCAAAGTGATGCGCCGCCGGTCATGGTCTGCTCGGCCTCAATATGGTCAAGGGGCAGTTCCTCAATGAAACGGCTGGGAATGCTGCTGGTCCATTGGCCGTAAATGCGCCGGTTCGCCGCATGGATGATGGTGCACCGGCGTTTCGCGCGGGTTATCGCAACATAAGCCAGTCGGCGTTCTTCTTCCAACGAAGCAAGGCCGCCTTCATCAAGCGCACGTTGCGATGGGAAAATGCCTTCCTCCCATCCGACGAGGAAGACATTGTCATATTCAAGGCCCTTGGCGGCATGAATGGTCATGATCGTGACACTTGCGCCGGTATCGCCGCGGTCATTGTCCATAACCAGGCTGACATGTTCCAGAAACTCGCCCAGCGTTTCATATTCTTCCATCGCGCGGGCAAGCTCGCTTAAGTTTTCGAGGCGGGCCGAGGCTTCGGTGCTGCGTTCTGCCTGCAAAACGGCCGTATAGCCGCATTCATCCATGATCAGCCGCGTCAGGTTCGCTGGCGACATGTGCGCCGCTTCGTCGCGCCAGCGGGCGATATCGACCACCAAATCGGCGAGCGACTTGCGGGCCTTGCCGGTTAGCTCATCGGTTCCAACCAATCGCGCGGCGGCGACCGAAAGCGGCGCACGCTCTGCGCGGGCAACAATGTGGATTTTTTCGACCGCTTTGTCGCCGATACCGCGTTTTGGCACGTTGACGATACGTTCAAAGGCCAAGTCGTCGGCCGGCTGGTTTACTATACGCAAATAGGCAATGGCATCGCGTATTTCGGCGCGTTCGTAAAAGCGAAAACCGCCGACTATCCGATAGTTAACGCCGATTTGTATGAAGCGGTCTTCGAATTCACGGGTCTGGTGCTGCGCGCGCACGAGTATAGCGACGCTGTCGAGGCTTTCGCCTTTATATTGCAATGCTTCAATTTCTTCGCCGACGCGGCGGGCTTCTTCCGGACCGTCCCACACGCCGATGATGTGGACTTTTTCCCCATCGTCGAGTTCCGTCCACAATGTTTTGCCGAGCCGCGTGCTGTTGGCGTCGATGAGGCCAGAGGCGGCGGCCAAAATATGCGGCGTGCTGCGATAATTCTGTTCGAGTTTAATCGTCTTCGCGCCAGGGAAGTCTTTTTCAAAGCGCAGAATGTTGGCAACCTCTGCGCCGCGCCATGAATAAATGCTTTGGTCATCGTCACCGACGCAGCAAATATTTTTGCGCTTCTGTGCGAGCAGGCGCAGCCAAAGATATTGGACGGCGTTCGTGTCCTGATATTCGTCGACGAGAATATATTTAAACTGGGCCTGATATTTTTCGAGGATATCGCGGTTGTTCTTCAACAGATTCAGCCCGTGCAGTAACAAATCGCCAAAGTCGCACGCGTTCAGGGCAAGCAGGCGCGCCTGATACAGCGCGTACATCCGTTGGCCCTTACCATTGGCGAAAGCCTCATTATCACCGGCGTCGAGATCGGAGGGTGACTTGCCGGCGTTTTTCCATTTGTCCAACAATGCCGCGAGCCCGCGCGCCGGAAATCGTTTCTCGTCCAAATCTTCCGACTGAATAAGCTGCTTAAGCAATCTGATCTGATCATCGGTGTCGATAATCGTGAAATTGCTTTGCAATCCGATTATTTCGGCATGGCGGCGAAGCAGCTTTGCCCCAATGCTGTGAAACGTACCAAGCCATGGCATGCCTTCCACCGCGGAACCGACCATTGCGCCAATACGCTCACGCATTTCACGCGCGGCTTTGTTGGTGAAGGTCACGGCGAGAATTTCGGACGGCCATGCAAGGCGCGTGTACAAAATCTGCGCCATACGCGCCGTTAATGCGGCCGTTTTCCCTGTGCCCGCTCCGGCCAGCAGAAGCACGGGGCCTTCAGTGGTTAAAACGGCTTCGCGCTGCGGCGCGTTCAAACCGTCCAACCAAGGCGGCGTCGGGGCGGGGGAGGGATGATTCACGTGCGAACGATTAGGGAACAGATCATCGAAGGGCAATGCACTTTTCCGCTTTCCTTTCGCCGCCGTCGGTGCCAGCAGAAATGTAGGACAAGGGGGGAGCAAAATGACAACCACCAACGCAGGTGAAGCCGCAACCGCGACTGCTCCTTCGCATCGTCGCATTCTTGGCGCGGCCATGGCCGGAACGGCCGTCGAATTCTATGATTTTTATATTTTCGCAACGGCCGCTTCGCTGGTCTTTGGCCCGCTATTCTTTCCGCAATCGAGCCCCGAGGCTCAGTTGCTGCAAAGCTGGCTGACCTTTGCGTTGGCCTTTATCGCCCGGCCGGTTGGCGCGCTGGTCTTTGGTCACTATGGCGACCGCATCGGGCGCAAGGCAACGCTTGTCTGGTCGTTGATGATCATGGGCGTATCGACTTTTCTGATTGCGCTGCTGCCGACCTACGCCGTTGCCGGTTGGATCGCGCCGGCGCTTTTATGCCTTTTGCGTTTCGGTCAGGGCTTTGGACTTGGCGGCGAATGGGGCGGAGCAGCGTTGCTTGCGGTGGAAAATGCACCCAAGGGCAAGGTCGCGCGCTATGGAATGTTCCCGCAACTCGGCGCGCCCGTGGGTTTCATCCTGTCGAACGGCCTGTTCCTGATCCTTGGCCTCATACTCAGCGATTCCGAGTTCCGTGAATGGGGCTGGCGCATTCCATTTGTGTTGAGCGCGCTTCTGGTCGGCATTGGTTTGTGGGTCCGCCTTCGTTTGACCGAAACGCCAGCGTTTGCCGCAGCACTAGAAGAGGCTCCGCCGCCGCGCGTTCCGATGGCAGAGGTTGTGCGCACCCACCCACGCCAACTGTTCGGCGGCACATTTGCGGCGATCGCCTGCTTTGCGATCTTTTATCTCTCGACCGCTTTTGCGCTCGGCTATGGCACAACCAAATTGGGCATCGCGCGCGAGGCCTTTCTGGGCATCCAGCTGATCTCGATCCTGTTCATGGCCGCTGGTATCATTGTTTCGGGTTACTGGGCCGATCGGACCAGCCCGGCCCGGGTGCTAGCGATTGGATGCGCGGCGCTGGTTGGCGCAAGTTTCGCAACCGGGCCATGGCTGGGCAGCGGTGACCTGATGCTCACCGGGATGTATCTTTCGCTGCTGCTCTTTGTGATGGGGCTGGTTTACGGACCACTTGGCGCATGGCTGCCGGGGCTGTTTGCTGCGCGGGTGCGCTATACGGGTGCATCGATTTGCTTCAACGCAGCGGGGATATTGGGTGGCGCGCTGGCCCCTAACATCGCTTTGAAACTATCGGAGTCAGGCCTTGAATATGTCGGCTATTATCTGGCTGCTATTGCGCTGTTCAGCCTTGCCGGGCTTTGGATGCTACGCCCGGCGAAATAGCCGCCCGTCCAGGATCACAAGGCCGGCGGCAATCAACACGCCGCCGCCGGCTTGGCGCGGCTTTCATGCCTGATCATGATCCGGACGCAGCAATGTGATCCGTGCCTTGCCGACGTTGCGCACGGTATCGACGGTGAAGCCCTTGACCTCGACATCTTCTTTGATGCTGGTCTCAACGCTGATCCATGCGGAGGGTGCAAACCATCCAAAACGGCCAAGCTTGTCCAGCGCTACCGACCCAGCGCCGCTGAGATAGGGTGGGTCCATCAGGACGATGTCGGCAGGCTTCAGGGCGCTGCCCATCGACAATACCGATGATTTGCGGACATCGCATCGGTCTTTGCCGCCCAGCTTTGCAATATTCTTTTCAAGCGCGTCGAGCGCCAGATGGTCCTGCTCGACAAAGGTGCAATGCGCCGCACCGCGCGACAAAGCCTCAAGCCCCAGCGCGCCTGAACCTGCAAACAGGTCGAGCACCCGCAAATCTTCGAATGAACCCAGCCGGCTAGTGAGCATGGAAAACAATGTCTCACGCGTACGATCTGCCGTCGGCCGTGTCGTATCACCCTTGGGCGCCACCAACGGACGTGAACGCCACTCCCCTGAAATGATACGCATTATTTCAATGTCTTTCGAAATTCGATGAGGTCGACGCGGCGCACTTCGCCGACGGTGCCGGGTGCAAGCTCACCCAATACAAATGGCCCATAACGCGTGCGGATCAGACGGCTGACTTCAAGTCCAAGATGTTCAAGGACACGGCGCACTTCACGATTCTTGCCCTCGGTCAGGGTCATTTCAACCCAACCATTGCGGCCAGTCCGACGCTCCAGATTGGCGTCGATTTTGCCATATTTGACGCCTTCAATTTCAATGCCGTGGATCAGCTCTTCCAGCTGTTCCTGACTGACGTCACCAAAGCAGCGCGCGCGATATGTCCGCTCCACGCCAGTCGACGGCAATTCCATCTGGCGTTTGAATTCGCCATCATTGGTGAGCAGCAACAAGCCTTCAGTGTTCAAATCCAACCGTCCAATGGGCATGAGGCGCGGCAGGTCTTTGGGTAGAACGTCGTAAATCGTCTTACGCCCACTAAAGTCGCGTTCGGCCGTCAGGCAGCCCTCAGGCTTATGGAACATGTACAATTGCGTAGGCGCAGGTTGACCAACCGCCTTGCCATCAACAGCGACACCGCGCAGCGATTTCAGCAATGTTGCAGGGGTTTCGACCTTCTCATCATTCAACGTCACACGGCCATCGGCAATCATACGTTCGATTTCGCGACGCGACGCAACACCCGCCCGCGCGAGCAGCTTTGCGATACGTTCTTCGCCATCCTTACGCTCCAACGCACCCTTGCTCGGCGCGGCGTTAGGGTTGGGCTTACGGACGGGTTTGCTGTCCCAACGCAGGCGCGGTGGCTTGGCTGGACGGGCAGGGGCTTTTGAAGGAGGTTTTACCATAAAGCGCCTTTGACGCATGTTGCTTCAAAAGTCACTGGCCATTCAGGAAAATGCCGTTAGTCATCTGCGCAACACGCTCAGAGGGGTCCGCATGTCAGTTGATTTGCAACGTTTTATCATTTTTGCCGCCATTTTGATCGCATTGCCGGTTATCGCAATGCTGGTTCCGGCCTTCCGGCCCTATATGCGCAAAAACCCGGTGATTACGTTCCTGCTGGGCATTTCGAGCGGCTTTCCGTTAACGTTGCTGGTGGCCACAATGACATTCTGGCTGGCGAAGGTCGGGATCGACACCGCGACCATTGGCTTTGCCGTCGCATTGGGCATTCCCTACACGATCAAATTCCTTTGGGCGCCGTTGGTGGATAAGCTGCACTTGCCCGTGCTTACCAAGATATTCGGCCAACGCCGCAGCTGGTTGTTCTTCATTCAGGCGTTGCTGTTTGTGTCGATCTGGCAACTCGGCGCAAGCAACCCGCAGCCGGGCGAGATGGGCCTTTTCGCGATTTGGGCACTGATAACGGCGTTTCTCTCTGCGACACAGGACATCGTTATCGATGCCTATCGTATCGAGATTTTGGAAGAAGAAGAATTCGCCCATGGTACCGCAACCAACCAGTTTGGCTATCGCACCGGCAATCTGATCGCTGGCGCAGGCACCATCTATTTTGCCTCTCAGGAAGGGCTGGGGCTTGGCTGGGCAACTGCTTATGGTCTGACGGCTTTTTGCATCATCCCTGCCATCATCGGTGCCCTGTGGGCCGGCCCAGGCAAGTTTGTTGACCGCTTTGCCCATGTGGAGGGCATGAAGCCAAAACAGTGGCTGACAGAGGCTGTGGTGAACCCGTTCCGCGAGTTCCTCACGCGGCATGGCGCGTTCATCATCCTTGGTTTTGTTCTGGTGTACAAGGTTGGCGATGCCATGGGGCAGGCGATGTTAAGCCCGATGATCGTGGATCTTGGCTTTTCCGATCTGGATTACATTTCGGCGAACAAATTGTGGGGCTTTGGTGCGCTGATTGTGGGCTCCGCACTGGGTGCGCCATTCATCCTGTGGCTTGGCATGGGCCGCGCGCTGCTGATTTCTGGTATGTTGATGATGTTCTCCAATGTCATGTTCATGATCTTGGCGGCGACGGGTAACAATTATTGGATGATGGTTGCGGCCATCTGTACCGAGAATTTGACCAGTGGTATCGGCCTGACGGTGTTTGCGACCTATTTGTCGGGACTATCGAGCATCGCTTACACCGCAACGCAATTTGCGCTGCTGTCGTCCTTTGCGGGGGTTGGCCGTACGTTCATGGCGGGCCCGGCGGGGATTGTTGCGGAAAATGTCGGTTGGGTGGGCTTTTGGGGCTTTACTGTCGTCGCAGCCATTCCGGGCATGGTCTTGCTATGGCTGCTGTGGAGCAAAGGCTATGTCGTCCAAAGCATTCATCAGGTTGAAGCGGTGGACGAGAAGGCTTTGAAGGAACCGGTCGGGCCTTTGCGTATCTTCGGATTCTTGCTCGTTGTGGCAGGCCTCATCGGACTGTTGCTGTCGCAGCCGCTGGAATTCCAAACGAACCTTACTTTGGCATTTGCTGTGCTGTTAGTGGCGGGTGGATTGCTGGCGTGGAAGGGGCAGCCTAAGCGGTTGACGCAGCCTTAAGGTCAGTCTGGACTTTGACCGTTCGCGTGCAGCACTTCTCCGGCGAGATAGAGCGAACCGCAGATTAATACATTCGATGCCTGGCGATGGCTTGCAATGCGGTCCATCGCAGCGTCAACATCGCCGACCGGTGTGGCCAATGCGATGCCAAGTTGGTCTGTGGCTATCCGGCAGAGATCCAACGGATCATGATGCTCGTGGCCCGTAATCGGCACGGCGTATAGCGTTTCAATTTTGTGTGCGAATGGCGTCAGGAAACCAAGCGCGTCCTTGTTCATCAACATGCCGATGATGACGTGAACGGGCAGGCCGTCCTCAAGCGTTTTGGCAATCGCCGCCCCGGCATCAGGGTTATGGCCGCCATCTAGCCAGACGGTTGAACCACTCGGTAGTCGGTCAGTTAGTGGCCCCGCAGACAATGTTTGCATCCGTGCCGGCCAAAGTGTCCACTCCATCGCGGCAGACAGCGCTGCCTCTGGAATATGGATGGCGTTTTGATAGCGTAGCATTGCAATGGCCAAAGCCGCATTGTCGGCCTGATGCGCGCCTATCATGCGGGGAAGTGGCAGGTTGAGCTTTCCGGTGGCGTCGCGGTAATGCAGGCGGCCATCATATACCGCCGAATCCCAACTTTCGCCGCGCGCATGCAACGGTGCGTTATGCAAAGTGGCTTGCGCGGCAACGGTGTTGGCCATTGATGCCGAATATTTTTGCGTGAGCAGAGGTGAATCGGACTTTGCAATTCCCGCCTTTTCAAAGGCAATGCGGTCGAGCGGCGGCATATCGGGAACACCGTCCTCCGCCGCCAATAAGAAGCCTTCATGATCCAATCCCAAGGATGCTATCCCGCACGCCACGGGCTGCGTGAGCACATTGGTCGCATCTAACCGGCCTCCCAGGCCGACTTCGACGATGCAGGCATCGGCTGGTGTCCGCGCAAAGGCGCAAAAGGCGACTGCGGTGGTGACTTCAAAAAAGCTCGCTTCCAGCCCCTCGGCATGGTCCAAAACCTCCGAAAGCAGCGCGGAGAGAGTTGCGTCATCAATCAACTTGCCAGCAACGCGGATCCGCTCATTGAAACGCACCAGATGCGGGCTTGAATAGACATGCGTCGTCATGCCCGCCGCCTCAATCGCCCCGCGCAAAAACGCGCAGGTCGAACCTTTGCCGTTGGTGCCAGAGACATGGAACACCGGCGGAAGATTGAGGTGCGGATTACCGAGGCGCTCCAGCAACGCCGCAATACGCGTTAGCCCCAAGACATCCTTGCCGGGTGACAACATCGTCAGCCGGTCCAATTGCGCCTGTACAGCAGGGTCAGAGGAAATGGCGTGGTCAGGCATGCGGGAATGACAATATTGAGATTGGTTGTCGTTTACTTAAGCCGCCTTCTTCTCAGGCGCGAGGTAGCCGATGAGCTGCGACAATACGCCGCGCAGTTCGTGGCGGTGGGTGACCATGTCGATCATGCCATGTTCCAGCAGATATTCGGCGCGCTGAAATCCTTCGGGCAGTTTCTCGCGAATTGTCTGCTCGATTACCCGCTGTCCGGCAAAACCGATGAGCGCGCCGGGTTCGGCAATCTGGACATCGCCCAGCATCGCGTAAGACGCAGTAACGCCGCCGGTGGTGGGGTCCGTGAGTACAACGATGTAGGGCAGTCCCGCATCATGCAGCATCTGAATGGCAACGGTTGAACGCGGCATCTGCATCAGGCTCAATATGCCCTCTTGCATGCGTGCGCCGCCTGCGGCTGTGAAGATGATGTAGGGGCATTTCGCGCGGATCGCGGCCTTTACAGCGTCAATGAATGCCTCACCAACCGCCATGCCCATGGAACCGCCCATGAAGGCGAAATCCTGAACACTGACAACAACCGCTTGGCCGTCGATTTTACCACGCGCGCTCATCATCGCGTCTTGCTCACCCGTTGCGAGGCGGGCGGCTTTGATGCGGTCGATATATCTCTTTGTATCTTTGAACTTCAACGGGTCTTCGCCGACAACGGGCGGTTTAAGCACGTCATAGCTGTCATCATCGAACAAAGCAGCAAAGCGTTCGGCGGGGCCAATGCGGCCATGATGGTCACATTTTGGACAGACAGACTGGTTTTCCTCAAATTCCTTGAGGAAGATCATCGCCTGACACCCCTTGCACTTGTGCCAGAGTGTTTCCGCCGTTTCGCGCTTGGCGATGAAGGGAATGGCGTTGCGGACGCGGGTGACCCAGTTCATGTTTTCTGTCCCTGTAAAATACGCAGTGTAAAATATACCGTAGTGCTGAGCCTGTCGAAGCACGCTTCCCAGGCTAACGCTACACCCGAGAGGCGCCCATCGACGGACGCAGTCGCTGGGCGACTGCTGCTCAGGGCTACGGTTTTGTAATCAGCCACGCGCCGAAATGATAGCCGATTTCAACGACGCCACATAATCGCGGACCGGACCAGCGGCGTTGACGCCATGCTGGGCGACGAGCTCAACGATAGCGGAACCAACGACGACGCCATCGGCAACGCGTGCAATGTTGGCGGCTTGTTCAGGTGTGCGGACGCCAAAGCCAACCGCGATGGGCAGATCGGTATGGGCCTTTAGCCGCGCCACAGCCTCATCAATGCTGGTCTGCGCCGCGACTTGCAGGCCAGTGATACCGGCGACCGACACATAATATAGGAAGCCAGATGCGCCGTTCAGGACGGCGGGCAAGCGGGCGGTGTCTGTGGTGGGCGTTGCAAGACGAATGAGGTCAATGCCCGCGCTGCGCAAGTCAGGGCCAAGCTCAGGGTCTTCCTCGGGCGGAATGTCGACGCATATGACGCCATCGACACCGGCTTTGTTGCATTCGGACGCGAACCAATCGCCGCCACGGATCGTCATTGGGTTGGCATAACCCATCAGCACCAAGGGCGTGTCTGGATGGCGTTTGCGAAAAGCTGAGGCGAGGGCGAAGATATCCGCCGTGGTGGTGCCAGCGTTCAGGCTGCGGATGTTGGCTTCCTGAATGGCGGGGCCGTCGGCCATTGGGTCCGTGAATGGCATGCCAAGTTCAATGACATCCGCGCCACCCGCTACGAGCGCATCGAGATTGGCTGCGGTGTCGCCGTCACCCGCAGTGATGAAGGCGACGAGGGCGGGGTGGGGCTTGGAAAAGGCGGTGGAGAGGCGGCTCATATCTTGGTCCCCAAAGCCTCGGCGACGGTGAAGATATCCTTGTCACCACGACCGCAGAGGTTCGCGAGGATGATCTGGTCGCGGTCCATTTTCTTGGCTTCGCGTTCCACCGCTGCAATCGCGTGGGCCGGCTCCAGCGCGGGGATGATGCCTTCGGTGCGGCAAAGCAGCTGAAACGCGGCAAGCGCCTCTGTGTCGGTCACGCTGTCGTAACGCACGCGGCCGATTTCCTTGAGCCAGCTATGCTCTGGGCCAATGCCGGGATAATCGAGGCCAGCCGAAATCGAATGCGCTTCGGCGATTTGGCCGTCGTCATCCTGCAACAAATAGGTTTTGTTGCCGTGCAAGATGCCGGGGCGGCCGCCCGCAAGGCTCGCGGCATGTTCTTTCTCAAGACCATGACCTGCGGCCTCAATACCAAGCATCTGAACGTCTTTGTCGTCCAAAAACGGGTGGAACAGGCCAATGGCGTTTGATCCGCCGCCAATGGCTGCGACCAACAAATCGGGCAGGCGGTTGATACGGCTCAGCATCTGCGCGCGCGCTTCCTTGCCGATGACGCTTTGGAAATCGCGGACCAACTCAGGGTACGGATGTGGGCCAGCGGCTGTGCCAATGATGTAGAATGTGTCGTGGACATTGGCGACCCAGTCGCGAAGCCCTTCGTTCATCGCGTCTTTCAACGTGCCTGCGCCACTGGTGACTGGAATGACCTCCGCGCCCAACAAGCGCATGCGGAAGACATTGGGCTGCTGCCGTTCAATGTCCTTGGCGCCCATGTAAATGAAGCAAGGCAGGCCGAAACGTGCGCAGACGGTTGCCGTGGCAACGCCATGCTGGCCCGCGCCGGTTTCTGCGATGATCCGCGTCTTACCCATGCTGATGGCGAGCAGTATCTGGCCAATGCAATTGTTGATCTTGTGCGCGCCGGTGTGGTTCAGTTCGTCACGTTTGAACCAGATTTGCGCGCCTTTGCCTGCAGGTGCGTTTTTACGGACTTCCTCGGTGAGGCGCTCGGCATAATAAAGCGGCGACGGACGGCCGACATAATGCTCCAACAAATCATCAAACTGGGCCGCAAATGCCGGGTCCTGTTTCGCGGCGCGATATTCGCGTTCCAGGTCGAGCACGAGCGGCATGAGCGTTTCGGCGACATAGCGCCCACCGAACTGGCCGAAATGGCCGCGATGGTCGGGTTGGTTGCGGAATGAGTTTGGTGTGAGTTCAGCTGTGGTCATGGTTGCGCACCGCTTGGCAGAAGGCCGCAATCTTGTCCATATCCTTGATGCCCGGCGCGGATTCAACGCCAGACGAGGTATCGACCAATATCGCACGTGTTTGCCGCAGAGCTTCACCAACATTGTCAGGGTTCAGGCCGCCGGCAAGGCCCCAAGGCAGCTTGTGCTTATGCTGTGTTAGCAACGACCAGTCGAACCGCGTACCCGTGCCGCCGGGCAATGCTTGAGCCGGCGCATCAAACAGAATGAGGTCTGCTGCGCCTTCATATTGGTCAGCGTTTTTAAGCGTTGCTGCATCTTTCACGCCGAAGGCTTTCCAGATTTCAATGTCCGCCGCGCTTTTTAAAACGCGCAACCATTGATGCGTCTCTGATCCGTGAAATTGCACAATATCGGGTTTTACGACTTCAATAGCCTTGGCGGTAAAGCCGGGCTCGGCGTTCACCAGCAGCAGGACGACCTTTACACCGGCGGGCGCGCGCATCCGCAACGCGGCGGCTTGGTCAAGCGCGACATGGCGCGGGCTTTTTTCGAAATGGACAAGGCCAACATGCGTGGCGCCAGCTTTTGCCGCCGCATCGACGCTTGCTTCGTCTTTCAGGCCACAGATTTTGATTTGCGTTTGCATGCTGGCTAACTAGCGAACCCGAAGGCTTCCGTCATGCTGAACTTGCGCAACCTCGGGGCCAGCGTCTTGCGTTACAACGTACCCATAATGGCCCGTGCTGCATCTTCGGGGCTTTCGGCCTTGGTAATGGGACGCCCGATAACCAATATGCTTGCGCCGTCGTCGCGTGCCTGACGCGGGGTAACGGTGCGTTTTTGATCGGCGCTGGTGCCACCGGCGGGACGAAGACCCGGAACAACGAAAAACCCGTCCTTCCAATATTTTTTAACCGCTTTCACTTCGTGGCCCGAACATACGATGCCGTCGAGTCCGGCTTCCTGCGCCAACGACGCCAATCGGGCGACCTGAAGATCCGCAGTATCGGACACACCGACGCGGTTAAGGTCATGGTCGTCGAGGCTGGTCAAAACGGTAACGGCGACAACTTTAGTATGGGCACCGGCCGCCGCCTTGGCATCTTCCATCATTGCGCGGCCACCGGCGGCGTGGATGGTGACAATGGCTGGTTCCAACGTGTTGATCTCCTGCATCGCTTTGGCAACGGTATTGGGAATGTCGTGCAATTTCAGGTCAAGAAAGATCGGCAGGCCAAGCTTTTGAACTTCGTGCACGCCATGATGTCCGTTGGCACAGAAAAATTCGAGGCCAAGTTTAATTCCGCCGACTTGGTCTTTAATGCGCCGCGTCAATTCCAGCGCGTCATTCAGATAAGGCGTGTCGATTGCGACGTAAATCGGGTTGGTCATATCATATCCACAGCGGCGTAGGCAGGGGGAGGGGAGGCTGGCGGCGGCAGGGCCGAGCCGCGTTGGTTCGCCTCAAGCGTTGTTATGCGCTTGTTCAGGCGCCACATCTGCGTAAGGTGCACAAAATACAGCGGCAAAAATCCAATGAGAAACGCCGCAATGACCAACGCCGGCAATTTGGTGTCTAGGCGAAGGCCACCCCATAGGCTGACCGATACCGGCACCCAGTTGTTGGTCGCGAACACGATAAGCCCGATAATGATCGTTACCCAAATGAGTATCTTCAAAAATCGCATCGGTCCGCAGCTCCTTCTTATCTCGCTACCTTATGGCAAGTTTTAGCCTTTGGGTAGCGCTATCCAACAAACCAAGCCGCCGCGCATTTTGGCAGCGGCCAAGGCTTAGCCAAATACGCGTTCGAAAATGGTGTCGATATGTTTGAAGTGGTAATCAAGATTGAAGCGGTCTTCGATTTCTTCGGCAGACATTTTCGCAGAAACATCTGCATCGGCCTTCAAAAGCTCCATGAGTGATTCTGCGCCATCGGATTCCCAAACCTTCATCGCGTTGCGTTGAACGATGCGGTAGCTGTCCTCGCGGCTGATGCCAGCCTGCGTGAGCGCCAGCAGCACGCGTTGCGAATGGACAAGGCCGCCCATGCGGTCGAGATTCTTCTGCATCCGCTCAGGATAGATCAACAGCTTATCAATCACGTCCGTCAGTCGGCCGAGGGCGAAGTCGAGTGTGATGGTTGCGTCCGGCCCGATATAGCGTTCGACGCTTGAGTGGCTGATGTCGCGTTCATGCCACAGAGCGACATTTTCCAGCGCAGGCGTCACATAGCCACGCACCATGCGGGCCAGGCCCGTCAGGTTTTCGGTCAGCACTGGGTTGCGCTTATGCGGCATGGCCGAGCTGCCCTTTTGACCTGGTGAGAAATATTCCTCCGCCTCTAGCACCTCGGTGCGCTGCAAATGGCGCACTTCAGTCGCGAGGCGTTCAATGGACGAGGCGATAACGCCAAGTGTTGCGAAATACATGGCGTGGCGGTCACGCGGAATGACCTGTGTAGATACAGGTTCAATCGCGAGGCCAAGCTTTGCCGCAACATGCGCTTCAACGCCCGGATCGATATTGGCAAAGGTGCCGACTGCACCGGAAATGGCGCAAGTCGCGATTTCAGCGCGGGCAGCCACAAGGCGCTCACGGCCACGCGCGAACTCGGCATAGGCTTGCGCAAGCTTCATACCGAAGGTGACGGGTTCCGCATGAATACCATGGCTGCGGCCAATCGTTGGCGTAAACTTGTGCTCCATGGCGCGCGTCTTAATCGCGGCGAGCAAGGCATCCATGTCGGCGAGCAAAAGATCGGTCGCTTGCGTGAGCTGAACCGCAAGGCAGGTGTCGAGCACATCGGATGATGTCATCCCCTGATGCATGAAGCGGGCTTCATCGCCCACTTGCTCTGCGACCCATGTCAGGAACGCGATGACATCATGCTTTGTGACGGCCTCAATCGCGTCAATTGCGGCAACATCGATAGCTGGATTGGTGTCCCACCATTTCCAAAGCGCTTGCGCGGCAGAGGCGGGAACAACGCCGCGTTCGGCCAGCGCATCGGTTGCATGTGCTTCAATTTCGAACCAAATGCGAAAGCGGTTTTCAGGCTCCCAGATCTTCACCATGTCGGGGCGGGAATAACGTGGGATCATATTGTTCGCTTTCTGCTTCTATCGGGAGTCGTCGCCCCGTTAGCAGGCGCACCGCAAGGCGTCAAAAATGACGCGCCTGAAGCGCGCAAAAAAGAAGGGCGCGGGTTTTACGCCGCGCCCTTGCTTATCAAAAAGTCGTCAATTTAGAAGTCGATGGACACACGTCCATACACAAACCGTCCGCTGAAGCCGAATGGCGATTGCGAGCTGTAAGGCAGGAATGAGTTGTTAAAGCCATAGCTCACACCATCAACCGTTCCGAACGGAAGGCGATCTGGATACACATCCAACACGTTGTTCGCACCAAATGCAATTGAGACGGACTCAATTGGTTTGAAGCGGAACTCAAGGTCGGTAATCCACTTTGGCGACAAGAATATATCGCCTGGGACATCACCTGGAGCGAGCGCAATGTTGTTATTGTTTGCTGATGTCGAAAAGCCGCTTGGCAAGAACACTTCGCCGTAACGGTTCGTGCGCAACGTCATGCCAAGATTGTTATAATCCCAATCGAGCGTTGCGTTCAGCTTGTTCTTAGGCTGTCCGTCGGTCAGGCGATAGCTTTCCTGCCGTGCGAACAAACGCTGTGCTGTGAAGCCCGAAAATACGCGGCGGTCGGTAATTTTGGTATTGTTCAAATTATACCCGACGCTGACGCGGAATTTGCCGAGGCCGAATTCTGGCACACGGTAGCTGGCAACGATATCAAGACCCGAAGTCCGGGTATCAATACCGTTGATGAAGAAGCGCGCCGAGCTTACGCCTGTCACACCGGCTGAGGTCAGCAACGCCAGAACGTCTGTACCTTGAAGGTTTTCGGTCAAGGTGATGCGGTCGTTGATTTTTATATTGTAGTAATCCGCAGTGATGCTGAGCCCGCTAATCGGCGTAAATGTAACGCCGCCGCCAATGTTAACCGATTTTTCTGGCGTGAGTGGCTGTGCACCCAGCGCAACGGCCACGGGTGATGAAACCGGGAATGTCCCGACTTCGATAAGCACGCCGCCTACGTTGTTGGTCGATGTGGTTGCGAATGATTGCTGGGCGAGGCTTGGCGCGCGGAATCCGGTTGAAATTGAACCGCGCAGGGCCACGCCATCAACGACCTCATACCGTGCGGCGGCTTTACCATTGATGGTATCGCCAAAGTCACTGAAATGTTCGTAGCGTCCCGCCAATTGCATCGTGAAGCTGTCGGAGAGATCGGCATCGAGTTCGATGTAACCCGCAAAGCTATCGCGCGATACGTCCGTTGCATTTGCAGGGCGGAAGCCCGGGAACACCTGCGCGCCACCGGCGGCATTGAACGGCGCAGCCGAGAACGGCCCGTTGACGTAGCTTTGAAGCTCACCTGGGACGATTTTGTAGTTTTCGTTGCGATATTCACCACCGACGGCAAGCGAGACGCTTTGGCCAATGCCGATATCCAAATCGCGGCGCATATCAAGGTTGATCGACGTCTGGCCTGAACGCAGGCCGCCGGCGTCAAATTGCCGCGCACTTACGGCGCCGCCCAAGGATGTGTTGACCGTATTTTCGATGTTATAATCCAGACGGTTGGACCCATAGACCACGGACAGGTCGTAATCCCATCCGCTCATGGCACCACGAAGACCAGCCGCTGCAGAGATGTCAACGATTTCGCTGGCAATCAGGGGAAGGAAGCCGTCTGCGTAAATGGGCACAAATGTCGTCGTGGACGCTGCCCAATCGCGGTTGCGTACGTCCGCGGAACGACGGTAGAAACCAGCGCCATTACCTTTACGGATGCCGTAGCTGCCGAAGGTGTAGAATTCTGCTGAGTCAGAGAATTCAATGCCGCCGTTGACGAAGAAGTTCAGATCCTGCGACACGCCGTCACCGTAACGGTGCGCATAACGGTTGAAGGTCGCTTCGAGCGGATCGCCTGCGTTGAAATAATTGCGGCGGATGTCTGGGCCCGAACGGTTGGTGGGTGAACGGTCCTTATATTCAGCCGTGAGGTTTACATAACCGTTGTCGCCCAAGGGTAGACCAAAGTTTGATGCGAAGGTGTATGTGTCACCGTCGCGGCGTTTGCGGTCTTCGCCGGTGTATGTGATGACCGGGTTGTCCGAAAGGCCAGTGGTCAAGGAAACGGTATCGACCTGACCGACATCTTCCATCTCGGTAATATATTTGCCGAACGTTGCCTGCGCACGTCCGCCAATGCCCTTTTTCAGCTGAATGTTGATCACGCCTGCAATTGCATCGGAACCATATTGCGATGCTGCGCCGTCGCGTAGGACTTCGAGGCGTTCAATGGCGAGCGGCGGTATGGTGTTCAAATCAACCGCGGTTGATCCGCGACCTACTGAACCGTTGAGGTTGACCAACGCAGACTGGTGACGGCGCTTGCCGTTGACGAGCACGAGCACTTGGTCGGGCGCAAGTCCGCGCAAGGTCGCCGGACGAAGCGAGTCGGTGCCATCGGTCAACGATGGCTGCGGAAAGTTGAATGATGGAACCAGCTGGTTCAGCAGCTTGTTGGTCTCGGTTGTGCCGCTATTCAGCAGCGCTTCGCCGGAGATGACATCAACGGGCACGGTGCTGTCGGCGACGGTGCGGTCGGTCCGGCGTGTGCCGGTCACGATAATGGCATTTATACCGGTCGCCTCTTCGGCCTCGGCTGCCTGCGCAGATGTATCTTGCTGTGCAAACGCCGGATTGGCTGCTGCCACGAAGAGCGCGGTGGACGAGACCGTCACCGCAAGTGCAGAGATTAACTTATATGATTTCATTATCATTCCCCGATTTAACTGTATATTTCTACTGACGAGCATGAGGCTGGCACTTTGTTACGCCAAATTCCAGTAAACTCGTATTTTATTGCAATTTTGCAGGGGAAATGTGTCTTTATTACAACGCAACATATTGTGCTTAGCGCATTAAGCTGTGGATTGCTGAAATCGTTGCTTTGCGACGGCGGGTTCGCTCGCTATCGGGTCAATTATGTCTGACATAGTAGATGCTCCAGCAGAAGATCCATTTGACGCAATTGTCGATGCGCCGTTTGATGCGGCTTTGTCGGAACGCTATCTGATCTACGCGATGTCAACAATCACCGCGCGGTCGCTTCCTGATCTGCGCGATGGGTTGAAACCGGTACACCGGCGTTTGTTGTGGGCGATGCGTTTGCTCAAGCTTGATCCGGCGAGCGGCTACAAGAAATGTGCCCGTGTTGTCGGTGATGTCATCGGTAAATATCACCCGCATGGCGACCAATCCGTTTATGACGCAATGGTGCGGCTCGCGCAGACTTTTTCGCTGCGGTATCCGCTGGTGGACGGGCAGGGCAACTTTGGCAACATCGACGGCGATAATGCAGCTGCGTATCGATATACCGAAGCGCGTCTGACGCGCACAGCGATTGAGCTCATGAACGGGCTTGATGAGAACGCAACGGACTTTCGCCCTACCTACAATGGTGAAGACGAAGAGCCCGAGGTTATGCCCGGTCTGTTCCCCAATTTGTTGGCAAATGGTGCAAGCGGCATCGCCGTCGGCATGGCGACCAGCATTCCGTCGCATAATGCGGCCGAGATTATCGACGCTGCCATGCTCCTCATTGATGAGCCACAGGCGCGTCACGAGCAGTTGATGGAAATCGTCAAGGGCCCCGATTTTGCAACAGGTGGCGTGCT
Organism: Sphingomonadales bacterium 39-57-19; assembly: GCA_002282385.1. Classification (GTDB taxonomy): domain Bacteria; phylum Pseudomonadota; class Alphaproteobacteria; order Sphingomonadales; family Sphingomonadaceae; genus Sphingorhabdus_B. The sequence continues at coordinate 212,243 of NCJG01000001.1, forward strand.
CGTAGACAGCCCAGCGGTCATAAGTGCAGCCTATGCGAGCGGTCGCGGTGCTATGCGCGTGCGTGCGCGTTTTTCAAACGGATGGCAGGACAGCGAGAAATGCTGGGAACCCTCAGGCGTGGAAAAACTGCCCGGCGGCACGTGGCAGCTTGTTGTGTCGGAAATTCCGTATCAGGTGCAAAAAGGCAAGCTGATTGAGCAAATCGCGCAACTGATTGCCGATAAGAAGCTGCCCATATTGGACGACATTCGCGACGAAAGTGACGAACGCGTTCGTATCGTGCTTGTACCCAAAAGCCGCAATGTCGATCCCGAAGATCTGAAAAACGCTTTGTTCCGCCTTACGGACCTTGAAACACGCTTTTCGTTGAACATGAACGTGCTCGATGCCGACCGGACGCCAAAGGTCATGGGCTTGGGCGAAGTTTTGCTGCGTTGGTTGACACACCAGATCGAAGTTTTGGTCCGCAAATCGCAGCATCGGCTGGAAAAGATCGATAGCCGCCTTGAACTGCTTCAAGGCTATATCATTGCGTTCCTCAACCTTGATCGCATCATTGAAATCATTCGTAACGAAGATGAACCAAAGCCGGTTATGATGGCTGAGTTCCAGCTGAATGACCGGCAGGCCGAGGCCATTCTTAACATGCGTTTGCGGTCGCTTCGCCGGTTGGAAGAAATGGAGCTTCGGCGTGAGCTTGAGGGCTTGGAAGCTGAACGCGAAGAGCTGGTGAAGCTGATCGAAAGCCCGGCGCGTCAAAAGACGCGGTTGAAAAAAGACCTGACTGCGCTGCGCAAAAATTACGGTGAAGATACCGAACTTGGCCGCCGCCGCACAAGCTTGGAAGAAGCAGGGCAAGCGCGCGAGATTTCGCTCGAGGCATTTGTCGAACGCGAACCCGTCACGGTTATCATGTCAAAACGTGGCTGGATTAAAGCCATGAAGGGCCATGCGGACCTATCTGCGCGCGCCGATTTCAAGTTTAAGGAAGGCGATGGCCCTGCCTTTGCATTCCATGCGCAGACGACAGACAAGATCTTGATCGCAACAGCGAATGGCCGTTTTTATACTTTAGGTGCCGACAAGCTGCCCGGAGCGCGTGGTTTCGGTGAACCTGTGGGTACCATGATCGACATCGAAACGGGGAACGATATCGTTGCGGCGTTCCCTGCCGTGGCGGACGGGCGCATGTTGCTCGCTGCGTCCACGGGCAAGGGCTTTATCGCGCGGATGAGCGACATTATCGCCGAAACCCGCAAGGGACGCGGCGTCGTTACGTTGAAACCGGGCGCGAAGCTTTCGGTGGTTCGCCTTGCTCCGGCAGAGACCACGGACGAAGCGACGTTGAAGGACCAATATGTCGCCGTAGTGGGTGACAACCGCAAATTGGTGGTCTTCCCGCTCAGTGAAATTCCCGAAATGGCCAAGGGGCAGGGCGTTACCTTGCAGCGTTATAAGGATGGCGGTCTTGCCGATGCCGTCTGCTTTAAGATGAACGAAGGGCTCAGCTGGGCGATGGGCGGCGATAGCGGCCGGATGCGCACGGAAAACGATATGTCATTGTGGCGTGTAGCGCGCGGCGCGGCGGGTCGACTTCCGCCGCAAGGTTTCCCAAGGAATAACCGCTTCGATTAGGTTTAATGTAAACTAACCACGCACAGGGTGAACATCTTTTACAATCGCTATGCTTAACGCCGCGTAATGCTGAGCGATAGCCTGACCGGATTTTGCAACCGCATCGGTTTTGAAGAGCAGTTGCTCCGTCGCCTTGGCTGTTCCGTTGGGCAGGACTATTATTATGCGCGGCCTTTGTCTGAAGATGCGGCTTATGCCTTTTTGGCCGCTGACATCGCTGCCTCGACAAGCTGAAGCGCCAATTCGGACTGGCGGTCCGAAACCGGGAAATCTTCGGCTACCCAGATAGCTTCGAGTTCTTGCAAGGTTTTTGCCACGAGTGGACCAGCGGGCAATCCCATTTTGATTAGATCGCCGCCTTTGATGTACATGAAGGGGCTATCCCAATTGTCCAAGCGCGCCAGACATAACGGCAGGGCATTGTCGTCGGCAAATAACATGGCGACGTCGCGCGCGGTGTCGTTATCAAAACGATAAGCGATGGCGCGGATATTGCCCTCAGTCGGCGCGCCAGCGTTCAACCGGTTGGCGAGATTCTCCCGCATTTTGTTCGACAGCTTTAGCCGTGCTGCCACTTTGTCGACCGCGACCGGGTCCGTCACCAATATGCTGAGAAACCGGGCAGGGAGCGAGAGCGGTTGATTGAGCAACTGCTCCCTGCGCACAAGCCGCTGCAATCGATCATGCGCATCGCTGCAAAGCTCGGGAAGAAACGGTGCGAAAATAGCATTTTCGATCATGAGGCCGACAGACGCGGCTGGATTTTTGAGCGACAGCAACCGGGCAAGTTCCTGCGCAATGCGCTCGCGTGACAGCGCCGTCAGCCCGTGCGCACCTTGCGCGCAGGCATGGATTGCGTCCGCGTTCACCGGACCGCTGCCAAATCGGGCAAGGAAGCGGAAATACCGCAATATCCGCAGGAAATCCTCGGCGATCCGCTGCGCCGCGTCGCCGATGAAGCGCAGGCAGCCGTTTTCGAGATCGGTTAAACCGCCGAAATAATCGAAAACCTCTCTTGTTTGTGGGTCGGCATATAGCGCGTTGATCGTGAAATCCCGCCGTGCGGCATCTTCCCGCCAATCGGTTGCGAAAGCCACCGTCGCGCGCCGACCATCGGTGGAGACATCGCGGCGTAATGTGGTGATTTCGTAATTCTTGCCGTCCACGACCGCAGTAATTGTGCCGTGGTCCAGCCCCGTGGGCACGGCTTTGACGCCGCCCGCTTCCAATCGGTCCATAACGGTTTCGGGCAACAATGCGGTGGCAATATCAACGTCTGAAACGGGCAACCCCAACAATGTGTCGCGCACAGCGCCGCCGACATATCGGGGGCCACCATAAGAATCTGCGAGCAGCGCCAGCACCTTTTGTAAGCCCGCGGCCTGTTGCCATTCGGCGTGCGGAAGCTGTGCCGCAATCATGCCAGCCGCCGTACCAGATTGGCGATTATCCCCGCCGTTACGCCCCATATCCGCCGTTCGCCCCATTGCATGTCGTAATAGCTACGCTGCTGCCCATTCCAGTTGGCCTCTTTCTTGATGGAATTGGCAGGATCAAGCAGAAACGCAAGCGGGACTTCAAACCAGTCTTCCACCTCTTGCGGGTTGGGCTTAAGCTCAAGGTCGGGTGGAATGATGCCAACAACGGGTGCAATGCTGTATCCGCTGCCTGAATAATAAGTGTCGGCCACACCGATAACCTCGACGCGGGCTGGCGGTATGTTCAGTTCCTCTTCCGCCTCACGCAATGCGGCAAAGATAGAACTTTCGTCGCTGTCATCAACCTTGCCGCCGGGAAATGCGACTTGGCCAGCATGGCTGCGCAGCCATGTCGGGCGCTGGGTGAGAATAACGCCCGGTTCGGCGCGGTCGGTTATCGGGATTAGGACGGCAGCGGCACGATGTTGAACCGTGTCACCCAAGTAGCGCTCATCCTCAATCTCGATATCCAGCGCGGGGTCTAGCGCCTGATGTATGCGATGCCGCCAACTCATGCAGGCGCCATCAAGCTGAATTGCGCACCTTTGCTGCAGATGCTGACGCCTTCGGGGTCTTCGGCAAGCGCAAGGTTGGCAAGTTCATAATAAACGGGCCGTGCGAGCTTTGCCCAAAGTCCGCCGCGCACATGCAAATAGGGCAGGCCATTGCGCATTTCGATGGCGTGGTCGGCATCTGCAAAGACCAGATCGTCGCTGTTCAATCGGAACGCGAGGGTCCTATCTTTGCCTTCGCCTTCACTTTGCAGTTCAACCGCAATGAACGGCGCATCATCGACCGCGATGGTCAGCTTTTGTTGCGGTGTGACAAGCCAGTGCTTTCCATCGGCGTCACATAACAACAAGCTCGAAAAAGCGCGGACCATTGCGGGACGCTTGATCTCACCGCCCTGATGATACCATTTGCCATCGGCAGCGATACGCATCTCGCTGTCGCCTGTTTGTTCAGGTGCCCAGCTTTCGACCGGCGGCAGTTTTCGTGCCGCCACAAGTTCGGCAATGTCCGAAAGGCTCAGTTTCGCAAGATCAGGGGCTTCGTAAGGCATAGGCTGGCGATACGGCTAAAGCGGACGGTCGTCAAAGCTTAGTCGGCTGGACCGAGCGCGCCATGTTCCGGCAAGGCCAGCATTGCCGGGTTGCGCAGCAACAGTCGGCGCGGTTCCCAAGGGCCCGGCAAAGTCCAACCCGATGTGCCTTCAGCGGTAAATCCAAACCGCCCATAATATTCAGGGTCGCCAATCATCACCATCGACGCATCGTCCGGCTGCATTGCGTCGAGCATGAGCTGCATAAGACGTGTCCCAATGCCGGCGTTCTGACGATGACTGGCGACCGCGACTGGGCCGACCAAAACTAACGCCGCGTTGCCGACGCGTATCGGCCAACATTGGATGCTTCCGACAAGCTCGTCGCCGTCCAAGATGCCGAGCGACAAATGGCCAATCGCGCGCATGCCCTTGCGCAGAAGATAGGCGGTGCGTTGATGGCGGTCGAGACCAAAGGCGTCATCCAGCAGCGCGTCTACAACGCTATCGGCAAGGCTTGAGAGTGCCGTTGCGTGCATGATTAATCGCACGAGGGGGATGTTGGACGAAACATATGCGGCCCCTGTCATTGAAGCCAGCATTTGTCCAATCGATTATCGATGGTTTTGTGATGTAATCTTGGAAAATTGCGTTTGTCTGGAACATCGTTTAACCTGCGCCCGTTAGAAAATGCTGGGCAGGAGACAATTTGGTGAACGAGCAAGATATCCCTCATGAGACCATGAATGCGCAAGCATCTCCGGCGTCCCCGCAGCAGGCTGAGCCTGTTCTTAAGAAGATCGACTATTGGGGCTATATTGTCTTAGCCGCTGGCGTTGGCGCGCTCTTTTGGGGCCTTGTCTCTGCCGTTGGAACCGGTTGGGGTTATTGGGAATATACGTCCGGATTAAAGGGCGTGGCCGGGGCGTTTTTGCTGGGCCTTGGCGCGATATTGATCGGCGCAGTGCAAGGCTGGCGCGTGCGTAAGGCCATAAACCCGCCGCCGCGTGCGCGTCGATGGGTCGGTATGGGTGTTGCGCTTGCATATGTTGCGTGGGTGGGAACGTTTTTGATCGCGGCCTTAACCGTGCCGGCGATCCACGATGTCTCAACGGATTTAGCAGACCCGCCGGCATTTCAGACCTTGGCATTGCGCGCCGACAACCTCGACAATATTCCGGGCGCTGATGATGCAGATATGAGGGGCCTCACGCCGCTGCAACGTTGGGCGGTTGTGCATCAAAAAGCTTATGGCGATATTCGCTCGGTCCGCAGCAATGAACCGGTTCCCATGGTCATCGCCAAGGCGGAACGCCTCGCCAAAGCGCGTGGTTGGGACGTTGCGGTGTCCTTACCTGAAGAAGGGCGCTTTGAGGCTACCGAGACCAGCGCGTTCTTTCAGTTTAAGGATGATGTGGTGCTGCGCGTTCGTCCATCTGAAACCGGCGAGGGCAGCATTGTTGATATGCGATCGGTCAGCCGGGTTGGGGTCAGCGATCTGGGTATGAATGCGAAACGCGTTCGCGCGTTTCTTGCGGACCTAACAGGAACAGTAACGGCGGCGCCTTAAGCGCCGCCGCACGGTTTATTTCTTTGGGGTAAGCTTCAACAGGCGGCCCTGCGATCCGGCACGCTCGTCTTCCAGCAGCCAGATTGCGCCGTCTGGACCCTGTTCGACTTCACGAATGCGGGCGTCCATATTCCATTGGTCAGCCTTGGTCGCGTTCTCGCCGTCCAGTTTTACGCGGACCAACGCTTTTGCGCCAAGGCCGCCGATAAATGCGCTGCCTTTCCAATCCTTGAACATATTGCCCGAATAAATCATCAGGCCGCCGGGTGAAATGGCCGGGTTCCAGAAAACCTTCGGGGCTTCAAAACCATCGCCCGCCGAATGGTCGGGGATGTCCCGGCCGTCATAATGATCGCCGTTGGACACGATGGGATAGCCATAATTGGCAGCCTTCTTGACAAGGTTTAGCTCGTCGCCACCTGCAGGTCCCATTTCCTGATTCCACAAACGCCCCTGCGCATCAAAGGCGATGCCCAGCGGATTGCGGTGGCCATAGGACCAGATTTGCGATTTCACGCGCCCTTGGTCGTAAAAGGGATTGTCCGATGGCACCATGCCGCCATCGGTCAGACGGACGATCTTGCCAAGATTTTGGTTGAGATCTTGGGCAGGGTCGAATTTCTGGCGGTCACCGCTGCTGATGTACAACATACCGTCCGGTCCAAATGCCAAACGGTGCCCGAAGTGCCCTTGGCCTGAAACTTTTGGTTCCTGACGCCAGATCACCTGAACGTCGGATAAAGTCGGCGTGTTTCCTGAAACATTAAGCTTGCCGCGCGCGACAGCGGCGCCAAACCCGCCTTCGCCTGCTTCAGCAAAGCTGATGTAAACGAACTTGTTATTCGCAAAGTCGGGATGGAGAATGACATCACCCAAGCCGCCTTGTCCGCCATAGGCCACTGCGGGTACGCCCGTGACGTCGACAGCGGCGCTGTCCTTTTTCCAAAGCTTCAGCTTACCCTTCTTCTCCGTCACCAGCGCATATGGCGTGCCGGGAACGAATGTCATCGCCCAAGGCTCTTCAAAGTCCGCCATCACCGTGACATCGAACGGTTGCGATGCACTATCGGTGGGCGCGGCATCGCTCACGGATGGCTGGCAGGCCGCTGCCAAAAAAGACGCGCCAATTAGGAATGATAATTTCGACATGTATAAGTGCTCCTCAAATAACCGCTTATCGCAGTTGGGTACTGACGGGTGTATATGCAAGAGGCTTGCATATAAGAGAGTTCGGCGCTATACGGCTGTCATCCTTACATTGTGAGAACTTGGAAGGGCTAGCGCCACTAGGTGCTGGCAGCCAGAAGCTTTGCATGTCGTATAAGAAAGACTGAATTTGCCTGATTTGGATAAACTGACCGCGTTGATCGCACCCGAAGCAGAAGCGCTCGGCTTTGCGCTGGTGCGTGTCGCGTGGTTTGAAACCGGCGGGCAGGGCAGCGATGAGCCAACTTTGCAGGTGATGGCCGAGCGCCCCGATACGCGGCAGCTTGGTATCGATGACTGTGCGGCGTTGTCGCACCGTATATCCGACAAATTTGACGAGCTTGACCCAATTGTCGAAGCGTACAGGCTTGAGGTTAGCTCGCCCGGCATCGACCGGCCATTGACCCGCCTTGCCGATTTTACCGACTGGGCAGGCCATGAGGTTAAGGTTGAGCTGGCCGAACCAATGGATGGCCGCAAGAATATCCGTGGCGATATTGTTGGCGTCGACGGTGACAATGTTCATGTCGATGACCGCAAATCCGGACGACTGACATTCGCCTTTTCCAATATGGGCAGCGCCAAGCTGCTCTTGACAGACCGCCTTATTGCGTCGACTGCCCCCATCAACAGCGATGGTGCCGACGAAGTTGAGGCAGACCCCATTCACGACGAAGCACAGGAAGACTAAGAACATGGCTAACACGATTGCCGCGAACAAGGCTGAATTGCTTGCAATTGCCAATGCGGTTGCTGCCGAAAAGATGATCGACAAGGCTATTGTCATTGAGGCGTTGGAAGAAGCCATCCAGCGCGCTGCCCGTGCACGTTATGGCGCAGAAAATGACATTCGCGCGAAACTGGATACGCAGACTGGCGATCTTCGCCTGTGGCGCGTTGTGGAAGTTGTTGAAGACGTCGAAGATTACTTCAAGCAAGTCGACCTGAAGCAGGCAGACAAGTTGCAAAAGGGCGCCGTTGTTGGCGACTTTATCGTCGATCCGCTGCCAGCTGTTGATCTGGGCCGTATCGATGCGCAGTCCGCAAAGCAGGTTATCTTCCAAAAGGTGCGCGATGCAGAGCGCGAGCGTCAGTTTGAAGAGTTTAAGGACCGTACCGGTGAAATTATCACTGGCGTCGTAAAGTCGGTTGAGTTCGGCCATGTTGTTGTCGACCTTGGCCGTGCTGAAGGCGTTATCCGCCGTGACCAGCAAATTCCGCGTGAAGTTGTCCGTGGTGGCGACCGCGTCCGGGCGCTGATCATGAAAGTGCAGCGCGAAAATCGTGGCCCGCAAATCCTGTTGAGCCGTGCGCATCCTGACTTCATGAAAAAGCTGTTTGCGCAGGAAGTTCCTGAAATTTACGACGGCGTCATCGAAATCAAGGCCGCCGCACGTGACCCCGGCAGCCGCGCCAAAATTGGTGTTATTAGCCACGACAGCAGCATCGATCCCGTCGGCGCATGCGTCGGTATGAAGGGCAGCCGCGTTCAGGCCGTCGTTCAGGAAATGCAGGGCGAGAAAATCGACATCATTCCATGGTCGGAAGATACAGCGACGTTCATCGTGAACGCGCTGCAGCCTGCGACCGTGAGCCGCGTTGTCATCGACGAAGAAGAAGGCCGCATCGAAGTTGTCGTTCCTGACGATCAGTTGAGCCTTGCCATTGGCCGTCGTGGCCAGAACGTCCGTTTGGCCTCGCAGCTGACCGGCCGTGGCATCGACATCATGACCGAAGCGGAATCGAGCGAAAAGCGTCAGAAGGAATTCGTTGAGCGTTCCGAAATGTTCCAGCAAGAGCTGGATGTGGACGAAACCTTGGCGCAGCTTCTGGTTGCTGAAGGCTTTAGCGAGCTTGAAGAAGTCGCTTATGTCGATCCGTCTGAAATCGCTGCCATCGAAGGCTTTGACGAAGGTCTGGCGGAAGAGCTTCAGAGCCGCGCACAAGAGGCGCTTGATCGCCGTGAGGAAGCCAACCGGACCGAACGCCGCGAACTGGGTGTTGAAGACGCACTTGCGGAACTCCCCATTCTGACAGAAGCGATGCTTGTTGTACTGGGCAAGGCCGGCATCAAGACACTTGATGATCTCGCTGACTTGGCGACCGACGAACTGATCCAAAAGGCACGTGAGCCGCGCCGCAACGAACGTAGCGACCGCGAAATGCGTCGTAATCGTACGGAAGATAAGGCTGGCGTGTTGGCGGTGTTTGGATTGTCTGAAGAGCAGGGCAATGAAATCATCATGGCCGCACGCGCACACTGGTTCGAGGACGAAGACAGCGCGCCAGCTTCGGATATCATAGAGGAGGACGCGGTTGCAGCGGACGACTCCCAATGAGAACCGACACTCCCCAATAAGGAAGTGCATATTGTCAGGTGAGCATGGGACTCGTGCCCAGCTCATCCGGCTTGCCCTCGGCCCCGATGGAAGCATCGCGCCTGATTTGTTCGCCAAGGCCCCCGGCCGTGGCGCGTGGATTGGCGTATCCGGCGCGGAGCTGACAAAGGCGCAGGAAAAGGGCAAGCTTGCCGGATTGCTGCGCCGCGCCTTCAAAACCGACAAGATTGACATCATTGATGACCTGAGCGGGCGCATTGATCGCGGGCTTGAAAAGGCTTTTCTCGACCGGCTTGGGTTGGAAGCGCGGGCAGGGCACCTTATATTGGGTGCTGAGAAGATCGATTCTGCATCACGCAGCGGGCAGGTCCGTTTGCTTTTGCATGCGGCCGATGCCAGCGCCGACGGCAGTGGCAAGCGCGATCAGGCTTGGCGCGTTGGTGAAGATGCCGAAGGGACGGGCAAGGGTGGTTTGAAGCTGCCTGTCGACCGTGACGCATTGTCTGGAGCGCTTGGACGGTCAAATGCCGTTCATGTCGCATTGATTGACCAAAAAGCAGCGGACAGGGTGATGCATCATCTTGGACGCTGGCTAAATTTCAAAGGATGCAGTAATGCGCCCCTCGATTCCGCAGCTTCGGTTGCGGACGTGCGGGGCCATATTTCTGACGTCTCCGCAATTGACTGAGTAAGGACGGGTTCTGTTTCGATGAGTGATGATACCAACAATAAACCGACATTAACGCGCAAGCCGCTCACTTTGAGCCGCTCGCTCGAGTCTGGTGAAGTCAAACAGACCTTTAGCCATGGCCGCACAAACAAAGTTGTTGTCGAGGTTAAGCGCAAGAAGCTTGTCGGTAAGCCCGGTTATGCGCCTGAGGCTGAAGTAGCCGCGCCACCGCCACCTCCGCCGCCACCGGCTGCGCCTGTCGCGGCCGCACCTGCGCCGGCGCCGGCTGCACCAGCACCGCGTCCAACGGGCAATGACATGCTGAGCCGTCAAGAGCGTCAGGCAAAGCTGCTTCGCGAAGCCGAAGAAGCGCGTTTGGCCATGCTGGAAGAAAGCAGCCGCCGTGAAGCCGAGCAACGCGCACAGCGCGCCGAAGAAGAGCGCCAACGCGCGCAAGCCAATCGTGAGGAAGCCGCAGCTCCACCGCCCCCGCCGCCAGCAGCAGCAACGCCTGCCGAGCCTGAAACATCTGAACCTGTAGCTGAAGAAGCCAGCCAGGACGCCGCAGCGCCTGCGCCGCGTCGCTTTACACCGGTTGAAGCGCCCAAACGCCCTGAGCGCGAGCGTGAAGAAGTTAAAAAAGCTCCGCATCGCCCAACGCGCGGTGCAGCGGATGACCGCCGCCAGTCGGGCAAGCTCACCGTCACCCGTGCGCTTGAGGGCGATGATGGTGCCCGTGCGCGTTCACTCGCTGCGCTGAAACGTGCGCGTGAAAAAGAAAAGCGTTTGCATGGCGGTGGCAGCCGTCAGGCACAGGTCAAACAGACCCGTGACGTCGTTGTCCCTGAAACAATTACCGTTCAGGAACTGGCCAACCGTATGGCAGAAAAGGGCAGTGACCTGGTCAAGGCCCTGTTCAAAATGGGCATGCCCGTCACCATCAACGAGACGATCGACCAAGATACGGCGGAATTGCTCGTCGAAGAGTTTGGCCACAACATCACCCGCGTTTCCGACGCTGACGTTGACATCGTTCATGACGAAGATGTTGATGCCCCAGAAACGTTGAAGGCGCGTCCGCCTGTCGTGACGGTCATGGGCCATGTCGACCATGGTAAGACATCGCTGCTTGACGCCTTGCGCGGCGCAAATGTCGTATCGGGTGAAGCTGGCGGTATTACGCAGCATATCGGTGCATATCAGGTGAAGACAAAGGATGGCTCGCTCATCACCTTCCTCGATACACCGGGCCATGAAGCGTTCACGCAAATGCGCCAGCGCGGTGCGTCGGTTACCGATATCGTCATTCTGGTGGTTGCAGCCGACGACGGCCTTATGCCGCAGACGATCGAAGCCATTAAGCATGCCAAGGCTGCCAATGTGCCGATGATCGTTGCGATCAACAAGATCGACAAAGAAGGCGCCAACCCACAGAAGGTACGTGAGCGTCTGCTTGAACATGAAGTCGTTGTCGAAGCGATGGGCGGCGATGTTCAGGACGTGGAAGTTTCCGCGCTGAAGAAAACCGGCTTGGACGATCTGCTCGACAAGTTGGCGCTTCAGGCTGAAGTCATGGAGCTCAAGTCCAATCCTGATCGTGCGGCGGAAGCCGTTGTGGTCGAGGCACAGCTGGATAAGGGCCGCGGCGCGGTTGCGACCGTGCTGGTAAAGCGCGGCACGTTGAAGCGTGGCGATATCTTCGTTGTTGGCGCAGAAAGCGGCAAGGTCCGCGCGCTGATCAATGACAAGGGCCAACAGGTGCCCGAAGCGGGCCCGGCAACGCCGGTCGAAGTGCTCGGCCTGACGGGTGTGCCATCCGCTGGTGACGTTTTGACCGTCGTGGAAAACGAAGCGCGTGCCCGCGAAGTTGCCCTGTACCGTAAGGAACAGTCCACGAAGGTGCGTACGGCGCAAGTCACGCCAAATCTTGAAAACCTGTTTGATAATTTGTCCGCGACGCGGGCGAAGGAATATCCTGTTGTTATCAAGGGCGATGTCCAGGGTTCGGTCGAAGCAATTGTCACGGCGCTCAACAATATCTCCACAGACGAGATCAAGGTTCGCGTTCTGTTGGCTGGCGTTGGCGGTATCACGGAATCGGATATGCTGCTTGCTGCCGCGTCCAATGCGCCGCTGATCGGCTTTAACGTGCGTCCGAACAGCAAGGCTGCGGCGCTTGCGAAGCGTGACCGCGTCCGGTTGAAATATTTCGATGTGATTTATCACCTGACTGCAGACATCGCCAAGGAAATGGCGGGCGAGCTTGGTCCGGAAATCATCGAAACCGTCGTCGGACGTGCAGAGGTCAAAGACGTGTTCAAGTCGGGCAAGCGCGACAAGGCCGCTGGTTTGCTGGTCACCGAAGGCATCATCAAAAAGGGCCTTCATGCACGTCTCACCCGCGAAGACGTCATCGTGTCGAAAACCACGATTGCCTCGCTCCGCCGGTTCAAGGACAATATCGACGAAGTTCGTGCTGGCCTCGAATGTGGTGTCGTGTTGGCGGATACCAACGACGTCAAGGCGGGCGATATGCTCGAAGTCTTTGAAGTCGAGGAACGTGAACGGACGTTGTGAGCTTAGCTCGAACCTGAAAGGGGAGCTGTATGGCCAAACATAACGACACTGGTACCGAGGGCCGTTCCGTGCGGTTGCTGCGTGTAGGCGAACAATTCCGGCATATATTGTCGGAACTGCTCTCGCGCGGCGAAGTGCATGACGACGTTCTTAACAGCCACAGCGTCAGCGTAACCGAAGTGCGGATGTCCCCGGATTTACGCCATGCAACGGCGTTCATTAAGCCGCTGTTGGGCGCAAATGAAGAAAAGGTGCTTAAGGCACTGCGCACCAATACGGCGTTTTTCCAAAAAGAAGTCGCCTCGCGGGTGAGCATGAAATATGCGGCGAAGTTGAAGTTTCTGGCGGACGATAGCTTCGACCAAGCCACGCATATCGAAGGCTTATTGGCACAGCCCAAGGTCCAGCAGGACCTGACCGACGATGAAGCCGAATGATTGTTCGGCGCTTAATCGCAGCGGCCGCCCTTGTCTGCGCCACCCCGGCATTTGCGGAGCTGAACCCGTCACCTGACGCGGTCATTTCAGACCCGATGCCTGATACGGCAAACCCGGCAGGGATGGTCGCGTTTCAGTTGCCGACCGGTACGGAAAAAATCAACGCCCTGCTTTATCTCGCTGCTGGTGATGGTCCAAAGCCCGCGCTTTTGCTGCTGCATGGGTTTCCCGGCAACGAACAAAATCTGGATCTTGCGCAGGCTGCCCGTCGCGCGGGTTGGGATGTTCTGACATTGCATTACAGGGGAAGTTGGGGAAGCGACGGAACTTTTAGTTTTGTGAACTGCATCGAGGACGCCCGAAATGCGGCGCGATGGCTGCAATCGGAATCCTTTATCAAACAGACCGGACATGTTCCAAGTCGGATTGCTGTGGCCGGGCATAGCATGGGCGGAATGATGGCGGCCCGCACCATGGCGGACGTATCTGGTTTGGCGGGTGCGTATTTGATAGACCCTTGGGATATTTCCGCAGAGGAGCGCAGCCTGACCGATCGCAACGCTGAGATGGCGTTCAAACTTGGTTTGGCCGACGACTTAAAGCCGTTAGATGGTACGAACGATGACGCGCTTCTTCTTGAAATGCGCGCCAATCCCGCGTTGTTGGATCTGCGAAAAACAGTGACGACGATTTCCGACCGACCGTTGGCCTTGGTATATGCTGAGCGTGGCCTTGGCCGGGATTATGCGGCGATGCTCGCGGCTGCAAGCCAAGGCTCGGCAGCAGCAACGATGCTAAAGACCGATCATTCGTTTTCAGATCACCGGATACAACTTGCCGGACATTTTGTGCGCTGGCTTAACGGATTGAAATAGTCATCTATGGCCAAGCTATATTTCTATTACGCGTCGATGAACGCTGGCAAATCGACGACATTGTTGCAGGCGGCGTTCAATTATGGCGAGCGCGGTATGCAGGTGATGCTGTGGACGGCCGCTATTGATGACCGCCCGGGTTTCGGCGCCATCAGCTCGCGTATTGGTCTCGCAGGCGATGCCAGCCGCTTTGAAAGCGACACCGACATCGAAAGCGCAGTCCTTGCCAAACACGCACAAACGCCGCTTGCGTGCGTGTTGATCGACGAAGCGCAGTTTTTGACCAAAGAACAGGTTTGGCAGGCCGCAAGCTTAGCCGACAAGGCCGGTATTCCGGTTGTTTGCTATGGCTTGCGCACGGATTTTCAGGGCGAACTTTTTCCCGGCTCCGCTGCATTGCTGGGCATCGCGGACAGCCTGGTTGAATTAAAAGGCGTGTGTGACTGCGGTCGCAAAGCGACGATGAATTTGCGCGTTGATGAAACAGGCAAAGCCGTTGTCGATGGCGCGCAAACCGAAATTGGTGGCGATGACCGTTACGTCGCAATGTGCCGAAAGCATTTTAATGAGGCACGCGGCTTAGGCTGACTTTTCATTTGCCGTTCATCCAGAAAGGCATATCGTCGGGCCTATGATGAAAAAAGCCTTGCTCTCATTGTTGGTCGCGGCCGCCATCGCGGCGCCTGTGCATTCCAAAAGGCCGGAGCCCTATGTGTGGCCCGAAGTCGGCGTGGAAACCAAGATCAATTTCCCTAACCAAGGCGCGATCCGCAATTTCGAAGCCGATGGCAATGACGGCATATGGCTGGAGGACCGGCAGCGGCGTTGGTATTATGCTGAGTTGCTTGGTGGATGCCAGGAACTTGATTTCGCGCAAGCGATTGGGTTTGATACGCGCGGTTCGGCGACTTTCGACAGGTTCAGCACGATCGTCGTGGCTGGCGACAAATGCCAATTGGCCAGCCTTGTGACCGCCAATAAGCCATTGCCCCGCAAAGAGCGCCTAAAGCTGCGTAAGCAAACATTAGCTGCAGGCAGGGAAGCCGCCGCGCCTTCAAATTGACTTGATGCTACGCCGCGCCCTAAAGGGCGGGCATGCATGGCTGGATCATCCTCGATAAACCGCTTGGTCTGGGTTCAACGCAGGCCGTTGCAGCGGTAAAGCGCAACTTGCGATCTGCCGGCTTTGGTAAGGTCAAGGTGGGGCATGGCGGTACGCTTGATCCGCTCGCTACCGGTGTTCTTCCCATCGCATTGGGTGAGGCGACCAAATTATGTGGCCGGATGCTCGACGCGTCCAAGACATATGATTTCACCATCTGCTTTGGGACAGAGACGAGCGGCCTAGATGCCGGGGGCGAGGTTGTTGCAACTTCGGACGTGCGACCCACGCTGGAACAGGTGCAGCAAGCACTGGCGCAGTTCACGGGACCGATTGAACAGATTCCACCGGCTTATTCGGCGATCAAAATTGATGGCAAGCGCGCTTATGATCTGGCGCGGGCAGGGGAAGTGGTCGAGATGAAGTCGCGGGCCGTGACGGTCTATCAGCTCACCATTTGTCATGCTGAACTTGTTTCAGCATCTTACTTTGACCGTGATGAAAGTAAGACCCTGAAACAAGTTCAGGATGACGCGCTTTTGAGCTCAATCACACTGACTGCCGACGTTTCTAAAGGTACGTACATCCGAAGCTTGGCGCGCGATATTGCCTATGCTTTGGGTACGGTCGGCCATGTCTCTATGCTGCGCCGCGTGCGTGCGGGTCCGTTCGCCCTGAATGGCGCGATTTCGCTGGACAAACTGAATGCATTCGGCCAAGGGGCAGCCCAAGAAGACATTATCTTGCCGATAGAGGCAGGGCTGGTCGACATCCCGGCTCTTGATCTCTCCCCGGAACAGGCAAGGGCGATCCAACAGGGTCGCGTCTTGACCGGGATTGCCATGAAAGATGGGCTACATTGGGCGAGGGACGCAGATTTGCGGCCTATTGCACTGGTGGAGAACATCGACGGTGCTTTGAAAACCGTCCGTGGCTTTAACCTAACTCTATGATGTTCGAAGGAAAAATATGTCAATTACTGCAGAACGTAAAGCACAGGTCATCAAAGAGCACGCACGCGAGCCAAATGATACCGGATCACCAGAAGTGCAGGTTGCAATCCTGACTGACCGTATCAATACGCTGACCAGCCACTTTAAAGACCACCACAAGGACAATCATTCGCGTCGTGGTCTTCTTCAGATGGTCAACAAGCGTCGTTCGCTTTTGGATTACCTGAAAAAAATCGATGGCGACCGTTACGCGGCGCTCATCGCGAAGCTCGGCCTTCGTAAGTAACACAATCGTTCGGCCCGCCTCGGCGGGCCGTTTACGTATTGGGTTATCCTGAACTTGTTTCAGGATACCAAATGACCGTTTCTTGTTATCCTGAAACATGTTCAGGATGACGAAAAATGGAAAAGGGCGTGTCCGGCAATGAGGCTGGACTGCCATGGGGGCTTTGAAATGCCCCGGCCGTTTGCGGATCGGATCATCCGCTCAATTGAGGCCCCGCATCGCATAGGGCATGCGGGTCAAAGGAAAATCTATGTTTAATACGAAAACTGTATCAATCGAGTGGGGCGGACAAACCCTGACACTCGAAACGGGTAAGGTTGCCCGTCAAGCTGATGGCGCTGTTATGGCGTCTTTGGGCGAAACTGTTGTACTTTGCGCGGTTACCGCGGCGAAGTCGGTAAAGGATGGTCAGGATTTCTTCCCATTGACCGTTCACTATCAAGAAAAATATTCGGCAGCTGGCCGTATCCCAGGTGGCTTCTTCAAGCGGGAACGCGGCGCGACTGAAAAGGAAACGTTGGTTTCCCGTTTGATCGACCGTCCATTGCGTCCATTGTTCCCAGAAGGTTTCTACAACGAAATCAACGCAATCGCGCAAGTTCTTAGCTATGATGGCGAGAATGAGCCTGACATTTTGGCAATTGTTGCAGCTTCAGCTGCGATGACCATTTCGGGCGTTCCTTTCATGGGCCCAATCGGCGCAGCACGCGTTGGTTACCTGAATGGCGAATATATCCTTAACCCAACAGATGAGCAGGTTGCCGAAGGTGACCTAGACCTCGTTGTTGCAGCGACATATGACGCGGTGATGATGGTTGAATCCGAAGCCAATGAGCTTTCGGAAGAAATCATGCTTGGCGCCGTCCTGTTTGCGCATGACGCATGTAAGGAAGTCGTCAAGGCAATCATCAAGCTTGCTGAACAAGCTGCCAAGGATCCTTGGGCAATGGCGGAACAGGCTGACCTGTCCGCGGCCAAGGACAAGCTTAAGAAGCTGATCGGCAAGGATATTGCTGCAGCCTATAAGCTGACCGACAAGTCGGAACGCAGCAACGCGTTGAACGTTGCACGCGCAAAGGCGAAGGAAGCGTTTGTTGACGCTGCGCCTCAGGATCAGCTTGCTGCCGGCAAGTTGATGAAGAAGCTTGAAGCTGAAATCGTTCGCGGCGCCATCCTGAAGGACGGAACCCGCATCGACGGTCGCAGCACCACGCAAATCCGTCCAATCGTTTCGGAAACGCATTTCTTGCCACGCGCACATGGTTCTGCCTTGTTCACACGCGGCGAAACGCAAACCATCGCAACCTGCACCTTGGGTACCAAGGACGCAGAGCAGATGATCGACGGTCTTGGCGGTCTGCATTATGAAAACTTCATGCTGCATTACAACTTCCCACCCTACAGCGTTGGTGAAGTTGGCCGTTTCGGTGCGCCTGGTCGCCGCGAAATTGGCCATGGTAAGCTTGCATGGCGTGCGTTGCACCCAGTGCTGCCAACCAAGGACGAATTCCCTTACACAATCCGTTTGACCAGCGACATTACAGAGTCGAACGGCTCGTCGTCGATGGCGTCGGTTTGCGGTGGCAGCCTCGCCATGATGGACGCAGGCGTGCCTATCAAGCGTCCGGTTTCGGGTATCGCAATGGGTCTTATCCTTGAAGGTAAGGATTTCGCGATCCTTTCCGACATCTTGGGTGATGAAGATCATCTCGGCGATATGGATTTCAAGGTTGCTGGTACGTCAGAAGGCATCACCACGATGCAGATGGACATCAAGATTGCCGGAATTACCCGTGAAATCTTCGAAGCTGCATTGAACCAAGCCAAGGAAGGCCGCGCGCATATCCTTGGTGAAATGGCAAAAGCTTTGGGCGAAGCCCGCGGTGAATTGTCGGCGCACGCACCACGCATCGAAACCATGCAGATCGACAAAGCGAAGATCCGCGACATCATCGGTACCGGTGGTAAGGTCATTCGTGAAATCGTCGCCACCACTGGTGCGAAGGTCGACATCGATGATGAAGGTCTTATCAAGATCTCGTCGTCCGACGTTGCCCAGATCGAAGCTGCACGTAAGTGGATTTCCGGCATCGTTGAAGAAGCTGAAGTTGGCAAAATCTATGACGGCAAGGTCGTCAATCTCGTCGATTTCGGTGCGTTTGTAAACTTCATGGGTGGCAAGGACGGTCTCGTCCACGTCAGCGAAATGCGCAATGAGCGTGTTGAGAAGGTTACCGACGTCGTCAGCGAAGGCATGGACGTTAAGGTCAAGGTCCTTGAAATCGATCCACGTGGTAAGGTTCGCCTTTCCATGCGCGTCGTTGATCAGGAAACTGGTGAAGAACTGGAAGACACACGCCCGCCACGTGAAAAGAGCGAGCGCAGCGATCGTGGTCCCCGTCGTGAAGGCGGCGGTGGCGGACGCGGCGAAGGCCGTGGCGATCGCGGACCGCGTCGTGATGGCGGTGGTCGTGGTGAAGGCCGCGGCGATCGTGGTCCACGCCAAGAGCGTTCAGAAGGCGGAAACAACGGCGGGGGCGATCCCGACCATGTTCCAGCGTTCCTGAAGGACTAAGCCCGCGCGGCATACAGAACATCCTGCAAAAGGATTGGAGAGGAAAAGGGGTCGCTGCGGTGGCCCCTTTTTCGTTGTAGGCGTTGACGGCTATTAATAGGCAAAGCCCGCTGTCCCCGAAGCTGTCTCGGCTTCAGTTCATGCCCGATACAGCATCTCGCACTAACATGCGCAAAACCCTTGGCGACGGCCCCAAGAGTATCTAAGGACAATTCCATGAACAGAAAAATCCTTGTGTCCGCTGGCTTGCTGGCTTCGGTTTCCATGCTTTCCGGTTGCGCTATGCTTGGCCTTGGCGGCGGTGGTGCAAAGCCGGGCAGCAACACCCGTTATGTCGCGCGTGACGTCAACACGCTGTATACAGCGGCAAAGGACAAGCTGGATAACAAGCAATATGAAGTTGCTGCCGCTTTGTTTGACGAAGTCGAACGCCAGCATCCTTATTCGCCATGGGCGCGCCGCGCGCAGCTGATGAGCGCATTTAGCTATTACATGGCGCAGAAATATAACGAATCGATTCAATCGTCGCGCCGTTTCCTGTCGATCCATCCGGGTAACAAAGATGCGGCTTATGCATATTATCTGATCGCCTTGTCTTATTATGAACAAATGAGCGACGTGACCCACGATCAAAAGATTTCGGAGCAGGCATTGGCGGCATTGGGTGAAGTGCAGCGTCGCTATCCCAATTCGCGCTATTCCGCGGACGCTACGTTGAAAATTGATCTTGTGCGTGACCATTTGGCGGGCAAGGAAATGGAGATTGGTCGTTTCTATCAACGTCGTGCGTTGTGGCTCGCATCCTCGCTGCGTTTCCGCGAAGTCATCGACAAATTTGATACAACAACGCACACGCCAGAGGCTTTGTACCGCCTGACCGAAAGCTATTTGGCGATGGGCGTGCCTGAAGAGGCGAAGAAAGCTGCGGCTGTGCTGGGTGCCAACTACCCCGGTAGCGAATGGTATCAGCGCGCCTATGACCTGATGCAGAAGAACGCGCCCGCCGCGTAATGACATGCTAACGGGGCTGTCGATCCGCGATGTGGTGCTGATCGAGGCGCTGGACCTTGAATTCGCAAACGGCCTTGGTGTGTTAACCGGGGAGACGGGCGCTGGTAAGTCGATCTTGCTGGACGCTCTTGGCCTTGCGCTGGGTGCGCGCGCCGATAGTGGCCTTGTGCGGGCAGGCGCTGATAAGGCGCAAGTGACGGCCAGCTTTGATGCGCCAGCCAATGTGGTCGCGTTTCTGGGCGAAAATGACATTGAAATCGACATAGGCGAACCGCTGCTGATCCGCCGTTCGGTCAAGGCCGATGGCGGTAGTAAGGCGTTCATAAATGATCAGCCTTGCTCTGCGGCTTTGTTGCGCGATGTCGGTGCATCTTTGGTCGAAATACACGGACAGCATGATGACCGGGGGTTGCTGAACCCGCGCGGGCACCGGGCGCTGCTTGACGCCTTTGGCCGATGCGACACCGCAACCGTCGCGGCCAATTTCACGTCATGGCATGAAGCGAAAGTGCGGCTTGATATCGCACGCGAAGCGCTGGAAAATGCGGCGCGCGATCAAGAGTGGCTTGAACATGCGGTGGCGGAACTTGCTGCCTTTAATCCCCAGCCGGGTGAGGAAGAGGAGCTGGCCGGCGAGCGGTCGGACATGCAAAAAGGCGAGCGCATCGCCGAAGATTTGAAGGCGGTGCTCGAGAGCTTTGATGGCCCTAAAAGCGGGCTTGCGCTTATCCGGTCTGCGGCACGTAAGCTTGATCGCTTGGCAGATGCCCATCCGTTGCTGGCAGAAGCGCTGACATCGCTTGACCGTGCCGTGATTGAAGCAAGCGAAGCCGAAGACAAGTTGAATGCGGCTGCGCGGGCGATTGAATATGAACCAGCACGTCTCGATGAAATTGAGGAGCGCCTGTTCGAATTGCGCGCGCTCGCCCGTAAGCACAATGTCGCGCCCGACGGCATCATTGCCCTGCAGGAGCGCCTGACCGCGCAGCTTCAGTCGATTGAGGCAGGGGGCGAGGGGCTCGCTCTGTTAGAGGCTGAGGTGGCTGCAAAGCACGCAGCCTATGTTACGTCCGCCACGGCACTGTCGGAAACGCGGCGTGCGTCAGCAGCGAAGCTGGATGCCGCCGTTAAGGTCGAGTTGGCGCCGTTAAAGCTGGATGCGGCACAGTTCCAAACATCTGTCGAGCAGCTTCCCGAAGACCGCTGGGCCGCGTCGGGCATGGACCGCGTCGAGTTTCTGATTTCAACAAATCCCGGCGCGCCATTCGCGCCGCTGGCCAAAATTGCATCGGGCGGCGAACTGTCGCGCTTCATCCTCGCGCTGAAAGTCGCGTTGGCGGAAGAGGGCGGGGCGGCGACAATCATCTTTGATGAAATCGACCGCGGCGTCGGCGGTGCTGTGGCGGCTGCGATCGGCGAGCGGCTTGCGCGCTTGGCCCAACATACGCAGTTGCTGGCGGTCACGCATAGTCCGCAGGTCGCGGCCAAAGGCAAGGCGCATTACTTCATCGCCAAATCCAGCCAAGGGACGGTGACGCGCACGGGCGTCGTCTTGCTGGATAACGACGCGCGCAGCCAAGAAATCGCCCGGATGCTCTCGGGTGCAGAAGTAACGGATGAAGCGCGCGCGCAAGCAAAACGCCTTTTGGAGGTTGTGTGAAGAAAATAGGTTTGATTTTGGCGTTGTTGCTGACTGGCTGCACGACCACAGAACCCGCAGCGCTGCCGGCCGACGGATTTTTTCGTGAACTTTCCGCGCTGTGCGGCAAGTCATTTGAAGGAAAATTGGCGGCGGGCGATGAAAGCGACGCTAGCTTTAATTCGGCCAAGATGCGCGCGCATGTCCGCGAATGTTCATCGCGCGAAGTTCGGATCGCATTTGATGTTGGCGAAGATAAATCGCGCACATGGATTATCAGCAAGACAGACACTGGCCTGCGTCTGAAGCATCGCCATATGTTAAAAGATGGCACCGAAGACCCTGTATCCCAATATGGCGGCGATACCGTGACGTCAGGCAGCGTCATGCGGCAAGAATTCCCTGCGGATGCCTTTTCCAAAGACATGTTCACCAAAGAAGGGCGCACTGTATCAAATGCCAATATCTGGGCGTTTGAAGTCACGCCACGACAGGTCCTGACATATGAACTGGCAAGGCCGGGGCGGTTGTTCCGGGTTTCATTTGACCTGAAAAAGCCGGTTTCTGGAGCCGGTGAGTGACAGAAGCAGACGCTGCCAATGAGCTGATGCGGTTGGCGAAACAGATTGCCCATCACAACAAGCGCTATCATGCCGAAGACACGCCCGAGATCTCGGACGCGGAATATGATGCGTTGGTGCGGCGCAATAATGAGCTTGAAGCGGCTTTCCCGCATCTCGTGCGCGCCGACAGCCCCAATAAATTGGTTGGCGCGGCTGTAGACGGTTCAGGCCTGAAGAAAATCACGCATGCCAAGCGCATGATGAGCCTCGACAATGCGTTTGAGGCGCAAGATGTGCATGATTTCGTAGCGCGTGTCCGGCGCTTTCTAAACCTCGCCCCCGATGCGGATGTTGCGTTGACGGCGGAGGACAAGATTGACGGCCTTTCGCTCTCATTGCGGTACGAAAAAGGGCATCTGATTCAGGCCGCCACACGTGGCGACGGCAGCGTGGGTGAGGATGTGACCGCCAATGTCGCCCATATCTCGGACATCCCGCAGCGGTTGCACGGCGATGTGCCCGATATCTTCGAGATACGCGGCGAAGTCTATATGGCCAAGTCTGACTTTGCGGCGATAAACGAGGCGCAAAAGGCGAAGGACGGGAAGATATTCGCCAACCCGCGCAATGCGGCGGCGGGGTCATTACGGCAGAAAGATGCCAAGGTTACCGCGTCACGGCCGTTGCGGTTCTTTGCGCATGGATGGGGTGAGGTCAGTGGCCTGCCAGCCGAGACGCAAAGCGGCGTGATGGCGGCCATTTCGGCCTGGGGTGTGCCCGTGTCGCCATTGCTGGTCCGCGTGCCGCATAGCGACGATGCGCTCGCCCATTATGCCAGTATCGAACGGCAGCGGGCGGATTTGCCCTATGATATTGACGGCGTGGTCTACAAGGTTGACCTGCTTGAATGGCAGGAACGGCTTGGCTTTGTCGCAAAATCCCCGCGCTGGGCGATTGCGCATAAATTTCCCGCTGAACAGGCCGAAACAACGCTTGAGCTTATCGATATCCAAGTGGGACGCACGGGCAAGTTGACGCCCGTGGGTCGTCTGACCCCCGTAACGGTGGGCGGCGTAGTTGTGTCCAACGTAACCCTGCACAACCGCGATGAAATCGCCCGATTGGGCGTGCGCCCCGGGGATCGCATTGTGGTGCAAAGGGCAGGGGACGTCATTCCCCAGATCGTCGAAAACCTGACACGCGACACAGAACGCGCGCCTTATGTGTTTCCGTCGCAATGCCCCGAATGCGGCTCGGAAGCCGTCGCCGAAGAGGGCGAAGTCGATGTGCGTTGCACGGGCGGGCTGATTTGTCCGGCCCAGCGCGTTCAGCGGCTGATTCACTTTGTCAGCCGCGGTGCGCTGGATATTGAGGGGCTTGGCGAGAAAACCATTCAAGAGTTTTTCGATCTGGGATGGCTCGAAAGTCCCGCAGATATTTTCAGGCTCCGGTCGCGGCGGGCAGATATTCTATCGCGCGACGGGTGGCAGGATAAGTCTGTGGATAACCTGTTGGCAGCGATTGAGGCGAAGCGCGCACCAGATGGCGCCAAGTTGCTCTTTGGGCTTGGGATTCGCCATATCGGCGCAGTCACTGCGCGCGATTTGTTTAAGGCGTTTGGGACGGTACAAGATGTCGGGAACGTCGGGCTGCGTTTGGCGCAGGATGATGAAGCGGCTGTCGCGGACGTCACAGCGATTGACGGTGTTGGCGGCGCAGTTGCCGAGGCACTTGGCGATTTCTTCCACGAACCGCACAATAGGTTGGTGTGGAATGATCTTTTGAACGAAATAGCGCCGCCTGCTTATGTTTCAAACGTCCGTGAAAGTGCGTGGACGGGTAAAAATATTGTGTTCACCGGAAAGCTTGAGACCATGAGCCGGGATGAGGCGAAGGCACAAGCAGAAGCACTTGGGGCAAAGTCAGCGGGATCGGTGAGTGCAAAGACCGACTTGGTCGTGGCGGGCCCGGGCGCGGGGTCGAAGCTGAAACAGGCCACGGCCCTTGGCATTTCAGTCATTGATGAGGCCGAATGGGCCCGCATCGTGGCGCAGGCTTAGCCGCGACTAGCAAAGTCTTTTGGTTTGATGAGATCGCTGCCAACGCGGTTGATGCAAAACAGTTTCAAGTGTAACTAATTGCCATGGATAGCTCGAGCCATGTTTATGACGCGCCGCCTGCCGGCGCAAATGCCGATTGGACCGTGCCCCAAAACTGGGACGCCTTTGGCGCTGATGACCATGCGATGTGGGACCGCCTTTTTGCGCGCCAAACCGCGATGCTACCGGGCCGCGCGGCTGACGCATTTCTACGCGGGATCGATGTTCTGAAGCTCACGCGTCCCGGTATTCCGGATTATCGCGAATTGAACGCGCGGTTGATGGCGGCCACCGGTTGGCAAATTGTTGCCGTGCCGGGTTTGGTTCCCGACGACGTGTTTTTCGACCATCTCGCCAATCGCCGTTTTCCGGCAGGCAATTTTATCCGGACGCCGGAGCAGCTCGATTATCTGCAAGAGCCAGACATTTTCCATGATGTGTTTGGCCATGTGCCCATGTTGGCCGACCCCGTATTTGCCGATTATATGGTCGCTTATGGCAAGGGCGGATTGCGCTCGCTCGGTTTTGGCGCGCTTGACCATCTCGCGCGGCTATATTGGTATACGGTGGAGTTCGGCCTCATTCAGCAGGCCGATGGCTTGCGGATTTACGGCGCTGGGATCGTTTCAAGCTATGCAGAGAGCATTTTTGCGCTGGAGGACCCAAGTCCAAGCCGGATCGCGTTCGATCTGTTGCGCGTCATGCGCAGCCATTACCGGATTGATGATTTTCAGCAGAACTATTTTGTGGTCTCCAGCATGGATCAGCTGCTTGAGGTGACCGTTGAGACCGATTTCGCGCCCTTATATCAACGGCTCGAATCCTTGCCCGAGATATTGGTTGGCGAAACCATTGCCGAAGATGCGCTCATTACCAAGGGCACTCAGGAATATGTGAAGGGCGCAAGCCGCTACCAGGTTCCAAAATCATCCGGCGGCTGACTGGTGCGGCCTGAAGCGCGCAGCGGACGTTGCCAGCCATAATTGCGGCGCTTGACGAGCCACAGGCATGGCCAATCGCCCATATCCTTGCGTTTTTGCAGTCGAAACCCGTGTAGGCGATATGCGCGCGTGACCGCTTCTGCCTGCGTATTCAGCAAGCCTGCCAATATCAGCGAGCCACCTTCACGCAATATCGCTGATAGTGACGGCGCAAGTTCGATTAACGGGCCCGCCAAAATATTGGCGATCACCAAATCATAAGGCGCGCGGGCGGTGATAAGGTCGTGCGCTGTCCCTGCGGCCACACACAGCGCCAACTGACCCTGCGCAACGCCGCAAGGGACGTTGTTGACCACGGCATTGGCCGCGGTGACATCAATGCTGACTGGGTCGATATCCGATGCCGTCAAATATGCTTTCGGCCACAACACATGCGCGGCAAAAGCCAGCAGGCCAGTGCCGGTCCCGATGTCGGCAATCAGGTCAAAGTGTTTGCCAGCACGTTTCATTCTGTCGAGCATATCAAGACAGCCGCTGGTCGTTTCATGTCCGCCCGTGCCAAAGGCGCGGCTAGCCTCGATTTGGAACGGGTTTGCACCGTCGGGCACTGTGCCTTTGTTGGCCATTGTGTGGACGTAGAAGCGCCCGGCATGCACCGGCTGAAGCCCTTGTTGGCTCATAACGACCCAGTCGGCATCGGGAAGTTTTTCAACCACTGCCTTTGCTTTGACAGCGCTGGGCAAG
Source organism: Sphingomonadales bacterium 39-57-19 (assembly GCA_002282385.1). GTDB lineage: Bacteria > Pseudomonadota > Alphaproteobacteria > Sphingomonadales > Sphingomonadaceae > Sphingorhabdus_B. Next base: position 237,986 of record NCJG01000001.1, read on the forward strand.
CGGATTTGGATGGCGGCGATCACCTGAGCATTTGGCTTCTCGTTAAAATAGGCCTCAAGCCGCCATTTCTCGTCATTGAAAGCTTCGACCTCGTCCGCAACGATGGTCGGCATGGGTTCCAATGCGGCCAACCACTCATCGTCATGGTGCAGTTCTTCCGCTTCGTTGCGGGTGCAGGGCAGGGTCACCTTCCAGCTCATTGTGCTGCTTCTTTGGCTAACCGGGCGTCGAGCCGCTCCATCGCTGCTTTCGCATAATTTGCACAGCCTGCAGGGTCGGCCAGAGATTCCTTGCCCGAAACGCGTTCAAAGAAACGTGATTGCGCGGGGTGCGGGGCAATTAGGACGTCGCATGGGTTTAGTTCAGAAACGCGTTTCATGGTCGCCCTTAACACCGCCACATATTCTGGATGGTCGGTAAATCGGTACGCATCAGCAGACACAGCGCCAAGGCTGTCGGCGAAAACAAATTGATGACAGGTCGCGCCCTCGCATGATTTCCAGGTCCAACTCGTTCCGCCAGGGGCGTGACCGGGCGTGGCGACGGCAGTCATTTTTATCGGGCCAAGGGTGATGGTTTCACCGTCGCGGACGATCTGGTCGACCTTTATGCCGGCGAAAGGCGGCAATATTGCCAACTGCGGGTCGGTAGGGTCGGAAATACCGGTCTCCAGACTTTTGCGCGCTTCGGCCCGTGCCAACATGCGGGCACCGGTAATGCCCTTTAGCGCGGCAAGTCCGCCAACATGATCATAATGTTCATGACTGCTGACCAGATATTTCACATCTGTTGGTTGGAAACCAAGCTTCCGAATATTGTCGGCAATGAACGGCGTAGCTTCGGCGGTCGCGCCGTCGATGAGGATATGACCTTTGGGTGACGTGACGAGCAACGACACGATGCCGCATGTGCCCACCATATAAACATTGGCGAATATATGTGCAGGCGGGGCAGGGTCGCTCCAGCCGTCACGGCCTTGGCACTGTGACGCGAGTGTGGCCCCGCCGCGCATGCTCTTGACGGGTGCGACCGGTGCGCAGGCCGTCAGGGCTAACGCCAATAGGGCGCCCAGCTTAGCGTACATAGCTCGCGCCATTTATATCTAAAACGGCGCCCGTCATCGACGGCGGCGCATCAAGCGCACAGAATTTTGCCATGGCCGCGACCTCTTCGGGATCAGCGACCTTGCCAAGTGGGATATCGGCGAGCAGCTTATCGCCGCCGCGGCTTGCGAGATAATCGTCTGCCATGCCGGTCATGGTAAAGCCGGGGCATATGGCAAAGGCATAGATTTTGTTGGCCGCGTACGCCCGCGCAATTGTCTTGGTCATGGCGACCATGCCGGCCTTTGATGCCGCATAATGCCAATGGGCCGGGCTATCCCCGCGATGCGCGGCGCGGCTGGCGATGTTGACGATTCTGCCACTTGCGTTCGATTCTTGCCAATGCAGGACGGCACGGCGACACAAGTCCGCACTGGCCGTCAGGTTGATCTGCATGGTCCGGTTCCAATTGGCGAGCCATTCCTCGTCAGAGGTCGAAATCGGGTTTTGTTCAAATACCCCGGCATTGTTGATCAATACATCCACACGTCCGTCAAGGCGATCAAGCGCATGGTTCCAAAGCCGCTGTGGCGTTGCGGGATCGCTTAGGTCGCCATCTGTGCTGGACAGCGCCAGCACGGAAGTCGTTGCGGGGTCAAAGCTGGCGGCGGCAGCAGCGCCGATGCCGCGTGATGCGCCGGTGATAAGGATATGGGTTTTCATCCGCGCTGCTTTTCACAGCGCCGACAAAATTTCAACCGAAGTTATCGGATGAGGTTTCCAACAAAGCGCGTGGCATTGGCTTGAAGCGATGAGATTTTCTCATTTACTTCGCTAAATCCGCCTTCAAGCTGCATGATTTCCGACACCACATTTTCCGTATCGCTGCGGATGGCGGAGATGGTATTTGACATTAAATCGGCGGCCAGCGCGGTTTCGTCGACCGACGCGGTAATCATCGTCACCGTTTGTGCTTGGTCCTCCATCGCCCGCCGGATCCGTTCGGCAGACATCCGCACTTCGTCAACAGTTTCGCGGATGGATGCGTTTGATTCAACGGATGCCTTGGTCGCACTTTGAATGGATGAAATCTTCTGCGCAATTTCGTCCGTTGCCTGCGCTGTTTGATTTGCGAGGCTTTTTACCTCCTGCGCGACTACGGCGAACCCGCGGCCCGCATCGCCTGCGCGTGCGGCTTCGATCGTGGCGTTCAGTGCCAACAAGTTGGTTTGCCCGGCGATGTCGCGGATAAGGCCCAATATAGATTCGATAGATTGGGATTGTTCGGACAGCGTATCGGTTGCCACTGCACCTTTGGTTGCCACGGCGGCGGCGCGGTTTGCGACGTCGGCGGCAGTCTCCACTTCTGTCCGTGCATCTTCAATAGCGCGGATGAGGCCTGCGGCAGTTTGGGCTGCTTCGCGCATGGCGACTGCAGATTGTTCAGACGCTGCCGCAACTTCAGACGCCTTGGACAGCATGCCGTTCGCCATTTGCGAGCTGCTCGCGGCTTGTTGGCGCAATACGGCTGTGCGGTCGGCAACCTCATGTGCCGCAATGCCGATGTCGGATTCAAACTGCGCCGATTGTTCCTGGCGGCGTGTCGCGTTCTGATTAGCGTGATATGCCGTGTGACACATTGCCATGATGGACAGTTCCAGGCCCGTCGCGGTCAGAACGGCAGCTGCAAGGTCCTGATAATCTTCCTGTTCGACGCCATATACTTCACCAAGCAACTTTAGCGTGAAGGCGTTCGTCCGTATCGACGCTGCATTAAGAGCTTTGGGCGGGATGCCCCGCTGGCAAGAATCCATAATCTGGCGGGTTAGAAACTTTGACCATTCCGCGCCTTCGATATCGCTAAGGCGTTTACCAATAAAGGCCGCTGTTTTGATCCGGGCTTTTTCTACATTTTCGGGATCCTGCATTTCCGGAAACTTACCCATGCGGGTCCAATAATCCCAATAATAGCTGCTAATGTCATATAGCCGGTCTTTCAACAGCTCGCCGACTTTGCGGCAGCGGGGCGCAAAGTTTTTGTCTTCGACAAACACATCAATAATCGCCTGGACGTCCGATTGTTCAATGTCCCGTTTTTCTGCCATACTCGCATTCCTGTGTCATGGTCTTCCGCAATGCGGACCGATTTCACATCTTTAAGCGGTAAATGGTTAATAGGCGGTTATTGGCCAAACGCCTCCGATGCTCTGGCGCAGATTTTGTGCAAAGTTGTGATTGAACAAATCCATCATCCCAATGCGCGATTCTGACGGTGGAGGCCTTGCGCCACGCCATTAAACGATTAAAGAGCGACGCTTAATACAGGCCGCGCTTAAATGAAGGACGCTGAAATCATGGCGAAAAACCCGAACCGCCCGTTATCACCGCATTTGCAGGTGTATCGCTGGTCACCGCAGATGGCGATTTCGATTTTCCACCGTGCAACAGGATTCATCCTCGCGACGGTTGGTATGGTCACTTTGTTGTGGTGGTTGTCTGCAATTGGCGGTGGCGCGGAAAGCTATGCGACCTTTCAAAAATATGTGGTCTCCGCAGGTGAAAGCGCAACCGGTTTTGAAACGGCGGTCAACTGGTTCTTCCGGCTTTTGGGCCTTGCTGTAACCTTCAGCTTTTTCCAGCATCTCGCATCTGGCATTCGCCACCTCGTTTTGGATATTGGCGCTGGTTACGAATTGAAGGCTAACCGGACCTGGGCTTCGGCTGCATTCATTGCGGCCTTTTTTGCAACTGCATTCGTTGTCCTGTTTGTGGCATCGCGCTTTCTGGGAGTTTGATGATGGACAGTAGAACATATATCGGACGCGTGCGCGGGCTGGGTTCAGCAAAGCATGGCGGCGAACATTGGCTGAAACAGCGCCTGACCGCGATTGGCAATATCTTGCTGACCACGTGGCTCGTTGTCTCGCTGCTTCTCATGCCGAATTTTGATCAAGCAACTTTGGCGCAATGGCTGGCTCAGCCAACGGTTGCGGTCCCGATGATATTGATGATCGTCAACATTTTTTCGCACGCGCGCCTTGGTCTTCAGGTTTTGATTGAAGATTATGTGCATGACGAAGGATTGAAGTTTGGCGCAATGGCGCTGCTCAACTTCTATGTCGTCGCGAGCGCCGTGTTCGGCATTTTCGTCGTAGCAAAATTAGCATTTACCGGAGCATCCGCCTGATGTCAGACGCTTACAAGATTATCGACCATACCTATGACACGGTTGTTGTCGGAGCCGGTGGCTCTGGCTTGCGCGCCACGATGGGTAGCGCTGAAGCCGGTTTGAAAACAGCCTGTATCACCAAGGTTTTCCCCACCCGTTCGCATACGGTTGCGGCACAGGGCGGCATTGCGGCGTCGCTTGGCAACAACTCGCCGGACCATTGGACCTGGCATATGTACGACACCGTAAAGGGGTCCGACTGGTTGGGTGACCAAGACGCGATCGAATATATGGTGCGTGAAGCGCCTGCTGCGGTGTATGAGCTTGAGCATGCCGGCGTTCCATTTAGCCGCAATGCCGACGGCACAATTTACCAGCGTCCCTTTGGCGGCCACATGCAGAATATGGGCGAAGGCCCTCCTGTTCAGCGTACTGCCGCAGCGGCCGACCGCACCGGTCACGCCATGTTGCACAGCCTGTATCAGCAGAGCCTGAAATATGACGCGGATTTCTTCATCGAATATTTCGCGCTCGATCTGATTATGGAAAATGGCGAATGCCGCGGCGTGATCGCCATGTGCATGGAAGATGGCACCATCCACCGTTTCAAGAGCCACGCCGTCGTGCTGGCAACCGGCGGATATGGCCGTGCCTATTTCTCCGCCACTTCGGCGCATACCTGCACCGGTGACGGTGGCGGCATGGTGCTGCGCGCCGGGCTTCCGCTTCAGGATATGGAGTTCGTGCAATTCCACCCGACCGGTATTTACGGCGCTGGCGTTCTCATCACTGAAGGCGCGCGCGGCGAGGGCGGATATCTGACCAACAGCGAAGGCGAGCGCTTCATGGAGCGTTATGCACCGTCCGCTAAGGATTTGGCTTCACGCGACGTTGTCAGCCGTTCGATGGCACTTGAAATGCGTGAAGGCCGTGGTGTCGGTCCGCATAAGGACCATATCTATCTGCATCTCGACCATATCGATCCCAAGGTTTTGGCCCAGCGTTTGCCCGGCATCACCGAAAGCGGAAAGATTTTCGCTGGCGTCGATTTGACGCGTCAACCACTGCCCGTGACACCAACCGTGCACTACAATATGGGCGGAATTCCTTGCAATTATCATGGTCAGGTGGTCACCAAGGTTGGTGATGACCCCGAAGTCATCGTGCGTGGCCTTTACGCGGTCGGCGAAGCAGCATGTGTTTCGGTGCATGGTGCGAACCGGCTTGGATCAAACTCGTTGATCGACTTGGTGGTATTCGGACGCGCAACTGGTCTGCATTTGAAATCGTCGTTGACGCCAGGTGCGCCGCACAAGGCGCTGCCGAAAGATGCCGCCGATTTGGCACTGACCCGCGTCGACAAGTTCCGTGCGGCAAAGGGCGGTTCGCCGACTGCAGACATTCGTTTGCAAATGCAGCGGACAATGCAAAAGCACGCTGCGGTTTTCCGCGACACAGCATTGCTGGCCGAAGGCGTTACCGAGATGCAAAAGGTCAATCAACGTCTGGCCGACGTGCACGTCACCGACCGCAGCATGATCTGGAACACCGACCTCATCGAAACGCTTGAGCTCGACAATCTGATGGCGCAGGCCGTCTGCACCATCGAAAGCGCCAACAACCGCAAGGAAAGCCGTGGCGCACATGCGCATGAGGATTATCCAGAGCGCGATGACGCAAACTGGATGAAGCACACCGCTTCATGGTTCGAAGGTTGGGGCGGTTCAGGCGGCGCGGTGAAAATCGACTACCGCCCAGTGCATGACTATACGCTGACCGACGAGGCAGAGTATATCAAGCCTAAACCACGTGTTTACTAAGTTCCGCGAAAACGGAGGCTGTTATGTCCAAACTCCGTTTTCGTTTTTCATGATCGAAAACCGAACAGGCGACGATGATTTCGTCCGCTTGCGTGCGCGCCAAAAACGCTTTGACGCCCGCCTTTACAGTGTCAGCGGAGCCGATTGCGCTGGCCGATAATATGTCGTTCAACGCAGACGTAAATTGCGGCGGCAGTGATGCCACATAGCCTTCGACCGGCGGCGGCATTTGGCGGGGGTTGCCGGTGCGTAAGGCGACGAAGCTTTGCATTAGTGAGCTCGCCAAAAACTCCGCTTCTGCATCGGTTTCGCCGGCGATGATGTTGAATGCCGCCATCGCATAGGGTTTGTCCAACACGGCGCTTGGCCGGAAATGGCTGCGGTAGATGTGCAGGGCTTCGTCGAGCATTTGCGGTGCAAAGTGGCTGGCGAAGGCAAAGGGCAAGCCAAGTGCAGCGGCCACTTGCGCGCCGTAGAGGCTGCTGCCCAAGATATAGAGTTGCACATTTGCGCCTGCGCCGGGTGTTGCGACGATGCCGGTTTTGCAGTCATCGGCGAAATAGCTTTGCAGTTCCATCACGTCGCGCGGGAACGCGTTCGGGTCGCTGTCCAATGTCCGGCGGATCGCTGCGGCAACGCGTTGGTCGCTGCCGGGCGCACGGCCCAATCCAAGGTCGATTCTGCCCGGGTAAAGCGCGTCCAAAGTGCCAAATTGTTCGGCAATGACCAATGGCGCATGGTTGGGCAGCATGATGCCGCCTGAACCAACGCGGATGGATTTTGTTGCGGCAGCGATATGCCCGATGACGACGCTGGTGGCCGCGCTGGCGATGCCGCGCATCCCATGATGTTCGGCAACCCAGTAACGGCTGAAACCCAGACTTTCGGCGTGGGCGGCAAGGTCTGCGGCATTGGCGAGCGCGCCAGCCACTGAACCACCTTCGACAACGGGAACTAGGTCAAGCAAAGAGTAATTGGTCATGAACCCTAAATGGGTGTGTTCACGCGTAATGCCAAGCGCAATCGACTATCGGGTGAAGGCGTGTATAAATTGCGGATGATCACTGCGCTGTTCCTTCCCTTTATTATCACCACAATGCTGATTGAACTGACCCCGGGGCCGAACATGGCATGGCTCGCCTTCACCAGTGCGACGCAAGGGAAACGGTCCGGTTTCGCCGCTGTGGCGGGCATTGCAACGGGCCTTGCGATCCTTGCTTTGGCTTCGGCCATGGGGCTTGCCGCGCTCGCAGCCCGCGCACCTTTTGCCTTTAGTTTGCTGCGCTACGCAGGCGTGGCCTATTTATTGTGGTTGGCATGGCAAACATGGGTGGGGGAGAACGAAGTTGCGACCGGTGAAATCGACGCGACGGCAATGGCAGCATGGTTCCGCCACGGCTTGCTGCTAAACTTACTGAACCCAAAGGCCGCAGTGTTTTTTGTCACGGTCCTGCCAGCCTATATCGCAACGAATGCGCCGATTGTTCCGCAGACCATGCTGCTGTCCGCCAGCTATGTCGCGATTGCGACAGTGGTGCACCTCGTCATCGTTGCGTTGGCGGCGCAGGCGCATGGATGGATGACACTGGGCAACCGCCGGAACCAAGTGCGCCGTATATTTGCGGTTCTGTTGGCGATGGTCGCAATCTGGTTCTTGGTGAGCACCGCCTAACGCTATTTTCCTGAACATTGCAGGCGCGCAAAAAGCCTTAGCGATAGCGCAACATAGAGCGGTTAAGCTGTGCGACGGATTTGACGCCCATCAATCGCATGTCACGATCAATTTCGTCGCGCAATTTGCCAACGATACGTTCAACACCGGGTTGGCCCGCTGCGGCCAATGCGTAAAGATATAGCCGTCCGCCCGAGCATGCTGTGGCGCCTGCTGCCAGCGCCTTTAATACATGGCTGCCGCGCTGCACGCCGCCGTCGCAGATGATGTCGATTTTACCGCCAACGGCGTCGGCGATTTCGGAAATCTGGTCGAATGGCGACCGCGATCCGTCCAATTGCCGTCCGCCGTGGTTGGAGACCATGATCGCCGTCGCGCCTATGTCGACAGCGCGCTTTGCATCATCAACGGACATGATGCCCTTTAAGCAAAATTCGCCGCCCCAGTCGGACCGGACTTTCTCCGCCATTTTCCAATCCATTGATGTGTCGAGCATCGTGTTGAAATATTCGGCCACAGACACCGCGACATTGGTCCCTGCGTCAACATGTGTCTGCAGGTTGGGAAGCGAGAATTTCTCCCGGAACATATAGTTCAGCGCCCATGATGGATGGATCGCGTAGCTCAGCACCGATGCAGGTGTGAAGCGCGGGGGTGAGGTGAAGCCACTGCGCAGGCAGCGTTCCCGGTTGCCCGATACGATCGTATCGACGGTTAACGCGATGGCATCAAATTTCGCGGCTTTACAGCGTTCGATCATCGACGCGTTCAGGCCTTTGTCCTTGTGAATATACAGCTGAAACAGTTTTGGCGTCTTGATGCGTTCGCCGACTTCCTCAATGCTCACCGTGGCCAGCGATGAAATGCCGAACCATGTGTTAAACTGCTGCGCCACGGCGGCAACGGCGCGTTCACCTTGCCAATGGAATAAGCGTTGCAACGCGGTCGGCGATAGCATGAGCGGCATGGCAATTTCTTTGCCCATGACACGCACTTTTGTGTCGATATCTGAAACGCCCGCGAGCACATTGGGCACAAGATCGCAGTCGTCGAACGCCGCACTGTTGCGACCTTTCGTCCGCTCATCATCGGCTGCGCCGTCGATATAGTTGAAGATAGGTGACGGCAGGCGCGACTTCGCCAGCTGGCGAAAATCGGCGACATTATGACAATCATTCAAACGCATGCGGCGCTTATGACAGGCCTTTTATAAAATTGCACCTATTTGGTCTTGGCATTCTGCCATATTGTCCTGCACCAACATTGCGTTTAGCGATGTTCAACGCAAATAAAGTCCATCCCTAATGCAAAGGCTATCTCCCATGTTCCTCCAAGGCAAAACGGCGCTTATCACTGGTTCAACATCTGGCATTGGATTGGGTTATGCGCGTGCACTGGCGGCCGAGGGCGCCAATGTGATGATCAACGGTTTTGGTGATGCAGATGCCATACAAGGCTATGTCGCGGAACTCGCCGCGGCAAGCGGTGGCAAAGCGCTCCATTCCGGCGCGGATATGATGAAACCAGATGAAATCAGGGCGATGGTCGCCGAATGTAGCGAGAAACTGGGATCGCCTGATATTTTGATCAACAATGCGGGTATCCAGCATGTTGCGCCGGTTGATGAATTCCCTGAAGATAAATGGGACGCAATCATGTCGATCATTTTGTCGTCCGCGTTCCATACCACGAAAGCTGCCTTGCCCGCGATGAAGGCAAAGGGGTGGGGCAGGGTCATCAACACCGGTTCGATGCACAGCCTTGTCGCGTCACCGTTTAAGTCGGCGTATAACGCGGCAAAGCACGGCCTGGCGGGCTTTAGCAAAACTGTTGCGCTTGAGGTCGCGACGCAGGGCATAACCGTTAACAATATCTGCCCGGGATATGTGTGGACGTCATTGGTTGAAAACCAAATTCCCGATACGATGAAGGCACGTGGATTGACGCGCGAACAGGTCATTAACGATGTGTTGTTAGCCAACCAACCGCAGAAAAAATTTGTTCAGGTGGAACAATTGGCGGCTTTGGCGGTGTTCCTGTGCCGCGATGAGGCCAGCGCGATTACCGGAACGAACCTATCGGTCGATGGTGGCTGGACTGCCCAATAAATCTTGGCTTCTGGGTTCACTGCGAAAGGATGACGCGCGTCTCGGTGTCCTCCTCCTCTTTCTCCTCATCGTCTTGGGGAGGTGCGCCCGGCATGCTAAATACAGGTGGCTTATAGCCATTTGTGTGACTTTGGGGTGCGTCCGGATTTTCCCTCTCTGATCGCGGGGATACGCCAAATGGCAATCCGAAATCGGCTTGAATTGGTCTGCCGTCAATCGATGGCGCGCCGGTTATAAATCCAACAGAAACCCCAGAATCGAATGGAACAGGCGGCGGGGATGGCGGCGGAGATGGTAACGGTGCTGTTGGTTCGGGCGGCGGGGCGTTAACTTCTGCGTTTGCGATATCTGCGGCTTCGCGGGGTGCAACGGGATCGCCCTGCGGAATGACCACGGTGATGAACCCGGTGACCGACAGAACCCCAAGCAAGATTTTTAGAGTATTGTCCACGCGCCCCGGCCTGTTTGGTTGCAAGGGGGATATACCAACGGCCTTAAGAAAATATTAGCGACGATGCGTTGGCCGATAGAAAAAACCGCCGACATTGCTGCCGGCGGTTAGGTGTTTTCCTCCCCAGGAAAACTCGTAAATATCTGCGCTTACTTGCCGCCTGCACTCCCCAAACGGTGGTAGAGGCGGGCAAATTTGATCGACTCCGGCTGATCCTTGATCGCTTCCAGATAGTGGACCAAGGCTTGCCTCAAAAGCGTGAGGTCCTCGGTCGACAAAACGGCGCGGGCGCGTGCTGGTTCGCTCATGGATTCACCTTTCTTACGCTGCGTTGCTGAACTGGTTCATGGTATTGTCTTTACCACCGGCCTTAAGCGCCGCTTCGCCAGCGAAATATTCCTTATGTTCGTCGCCAATGTCGGAACCTGACATGTTCTGGTGCTTAACACAGGCGATGCCTTGGCGGATTTCCTTGCGTTGGACGCCGGCAACATAGCCAAGCATACCCATCTCGCCGAAATAATCCTTCGCCAGATTGTCCGTGCTCAATGCCGCGGTGTGATATGTTGGCAAGGTAATCAGGTGGTGGAAAATGCCCGCGCGCTTTGCAGAATCGCGTTGGAAATTCTGGATCCACATATCGGCTTGGCTGCCCAATTCGGTTTCGTCATATGATGCGCTCATCAGGTTTGCGCGGTCGTAAGCCGACACGTCCTTACCTTCAGCAGCCCAGGCGTCGAACACCTGCTGACGGAAATTGAGTGTCCAGTTGAAGCTTGGCGAGTTGTTATATGCCAATTTGGCGTTGGGAACGACTTCGCGGATACGGTCGACCATGCCGGCAATCTGTTCAATGTGCGGCTTTTCGGTTTCTATCCAAATAAGGTCGGCGCCGTTCTGCAGCGATGTGATGCAATCCAACACGCACCGGTCTTCGCCTGTTCCTGAACGGAATTGGAAAAGGTTGGAGGGCAAACGCTTTGGCTTCAAAAGCTTCCCATTGCGGTTCAGGATGACATCGCCATTTTGCGCGGTGCTTGGGTCGATTTCTTCGCAATCGAGGAAGCTGTTGTACAAGTCGCCAAGGTCGCCAGCTTCTTTCGATACCGCGATCTGCTTGGTAAGGCCTGCACCCAAGGAGTCCGTGCGCGCAACGATGATGCCATCAGGAACGCCCAGCTCGAGGAACGCATAGCGGCAGGCCCGAATTTTCTGCAGAAAATCTTCATGCGGGACGGTCACTTTGCCATCTTGGTGGCCACATTGTTTTTCGTCCGAAACCTGATTTTCGATCTGCAATGCACATGCACCCGCTTCGATCATCTTCTTGGCCAGAAGATAGGTTGCTTCGGCATTGCCGAAACCTGCGTCAATGTCCGCGATGATCGGTACGACGTGGGTTTCATGGTTTTCGATTTTGGCAAGCGCCTGTGCTTCCTTAGCCGCGTCATTAGCTGCACGGGCGTCATCAAGGTCCTTGAAGAGCAGGTTGAGCTCACGGCTGTCCGCTTGACGCAGGAACGTGTAAAGTTCGCCGATCAGGGCCGGGACGCTCGTTTTTTCATGCATCGATTGGTCGGGCAGTGGGCCAAACTCGCTGCGCAGCGCCGCGATCATCCAACCCGACAGGTAAAGATAGCGCTTTTTGGTTGTGCCGAAATGCTTCTTGATCGAAATCATCTTCTGCTGGGCAATGAACCCGTGCCAGCAACCCAGCGACTGCGTGTATTGTGCGGGGTCAGCATCATAAGCCGCCATGTCTTCACGCATAATTTTTGCGGTGTAACGCGCAATGTCGAGGCCCGTCTGGAAACGGTTTTGCAACTGCATACGCGCCACGGACTCTGCGCTAATCGAGTCCCATGTGCCCTTGTTCGCGGCAATGTGCGTGCTGTTTTCAGCAATGAGCGACTGGTACGACATTTACAATTCCTTCGGTAACCTGATTTATGCCGATAGATATGCGGTTGAAATGGCCAAAGGACGAGTTAATTTTGTAATATTTGTTGTGTTATGGTGCAGATAATCTAAGGATTAATTGTAAATCTGTAATATAAATGACAAGGCGCTGCCATGAGTGAACAAAAGCTATTTGCCGGTCATGCCGTCCGTAGAATCCGTCGTGCAAACGGACTGACACAAGGGGCTATGGCCGATGCGCTCACAATATCTGCGTCGTACCTCAACCTCATTGAGCGCAACCAGCGGCCACTCACGGCCACCTTGTTGCTGAAACTCGCGCAGTCATATGACTTCGACCCACGCACACTGACTGGTACAACCCCTGGCGGCGGCGTTGAGGCCATTCGCCGCCGGTTGAGCGACCCCATGTTTGCCGATCTGTCGGTCGACCGAACACAGGTGGAAGAATGGATTGCCGCCAGCCCTGATGCAGCCGAAGCTTTTGCCCGCGCGTTTGACCGCTTGTCCGGCGGGTCGCATGGCGCAGCGGGCACCTTGCAAGGCGGCGCAAGCATTGAGCCTGAATCCATCGCATCGGCGCGGCGCGAGATTGAGCGCTGGCGCAACCATTTTGCAGATTTGGACTCGCAAGCTGAAAATCTCGCGGATGAACTACGCCTCACCAACGCGGACCTGTATGGCGCGATTACCGAACGGCTGCGCGTGAAGCATCAGTTGTCGATACGGATATTGCCGTTCGATGTAATGCCTGACCGATTACGCCGGTTGGACCTTCATGCCCGGCAATTGCAGCTATCGGAGCTATTGGACCCCGCAAGCCGCACATTCGCCGCAGCCTTGCAACTCGGTATGTTGGAGGCAAAGGCGGAGATAGAGGCGCTCGTTGCTGGGGCCTCTTTCACCGAACGGGCAGGGGAGCGTCTCTACCGACGCCATTTGCACAGCTATTTCGCCGCCGCCGTCATGATGCCCTACGCACGTTTCCTGCGCGCCTGCGAAGCGACAGGCTATGATCTTATCTTGCTGCAACGCCGGTTTGGGGCTGGTTTTGAACACGTCGCGCACCGCCTCACGACTTTGCAGCGGGTTGGGCAGCGCGGATTGCCATTTTTCATGCTGCGCATTGATCGGGCCGGGCAGAGCAGTAAGCGTTATGCAGGCGCGAGCGCATCACCCTTGGTGGAAACGGACCGCAGATGTCCCTTGTGGCACGTACACAATGTTTTTGCACGACCTGGCACGCTGATGCCGCATCTGGTTGAGCTGGAGGACAAAAGCCGCTGGTTCACGCTATCGCGCACGGTGCACCCGCAAACCGCCGTGAGCGGCGGTGTTGAAGCTGAATTCGCCATTTGTTTGGGGATTGATGCGAAGCTGGCGGCACCCTTGGCCGCGGCACGCGGTTGGGACTTAGGCGATGCGGCCGCGACGCCGATCGGATTGGGCTGTCCTGCCTGCACGCGATCGGACTGCCCGCAACGCAGCGCGCCGCCAGCGGGCAGGGTGCTTGTTTTCAATGAGCGCGAACGAGGGTTGTCGCCATTCGTATTCGACCGGACGGTTTAATTGTATAAGCGGCGATCGAATATTGCGTGTGTCAGTCGTTGGCGAAATCGTGCATGTTCAAGTTCATGTAAAGCATTTCATCTGACGTGACCGCAGACTGTAAAATTAATCGACACTTTACCATTGCCCGTTAGCAAAGCCGACATGGACACGGCGCGATGATACGGATTTTTAGGCATTACATGCCCTATGGGGTGCCGTTTCTGGCGCTAGATGGTCTCCTGCGGATCAAGACATCGGTCGCGCACGACAGTGATGGCAGCGTGTCCCATCAGGAGCCCGCATAAATGACCGAACATCGGCAAAAGCTGCTCATTGTGGAAGACGACCTTGATCTTCAGAAGCAACTCAGATGGTCATATGACGGTTTCGACGTCTCTTGCGCGTCCAGTCGTGAAGAAGCGCTCGCCGTGCTGCGCGAAGTAGAGCCTGACACCAAAATCATTGTCGTGTCGGGAGATGGCGCACATGAAAGCGCGCTGCGTGCCATTTCGGCCGGTGCATGGGATTTTCATCATAAGCCCGTGGATATGGACGAGCTTCACCTGCTGGTTCGGCGCGCATTTCATGTGCGTGAACTAGAGGTGCAGAACGCATCATTGCAACAACCCGATAGCGACGGTGCGTTGTTGCTGGGAACAATACGCACCGCATCGCCGGAGATGGTGAAGGTTGCCCGCACCATAGAGCGCATCGCACCAGCTGATATTTCGGTTTTGCTGTTGGGTGCGAGCGGTACGGGAAAGGAATTGCTGGCGCGCGGTCTGCACAATGCCAGCGGTCGGCGCGATAAGCCATTTGTTGCCATCAACTGCGGCGCAATCCCTGAAAATTTGTTGGAATCCGAATTGTTCGGGCATGAAAAAGGTGCGTTTACCGGCGCGGTTAAAACGACCGAGGGCAAGATTGAGCTGGCACATGGCGGAACGCTTTTCTTGGATGAAGTGGGAGACATCCCGTTAGCGCTGCAGGTAAAGCTGCTCCGTTTTCTGCAGGAACGCAATATTGAGCGCATTGGCGGCCGCAAAGCCATTCACGTCGATGTCCGTGTTGTCTGCGCCACCCATCGCAATCTCAGCAAGATGATTTCGGAACAAACGTTCCGCGATGATTTATATTACCGATTGGCAGAGGTCACCGTCAACATTCCGCCGCTCGCCGCGCGCACGGGGGACGCAATTTTGTTGGCCAAGCATTTCGTCAACAAATTTGCACGCGAGATGAACCCGACGATAAAGGGCATGTCCACCGGCGCATTGGCGGCAATTGATGCATGGAACTGGCCGGGAAACGTCCGCGAACTTGAAAACCGCGTTAAGCGCGCTGTCATCATGGCAGAGGGAATGTTTGTCACGGCGGATGACCTCGACTTGGGCGACGGGAATGCGGACGATCTGCAACTCAACTTGAAAGCCGCGCGCGAGGCGGCTGATCGCAACGCGATTACGCGGGCTGTTGCGCGGACAGAGGGCAATATCTCCAGCGCAGCGAAGCTATTGGGGATTAGCCGGCCGACGCTGTACGATCTGATGAAGCAATATGATCTGCATGTGTGATGGGACGTGAATCAGCCAAAAGCTGCGGTAAAAAAATTAGCTGAGCGCCAGTAATTCGGCCGGATCGATACCGGCACGCTGCATTTGGGCTTTTACGTCAGGCCAAATATTGTGCATGAAATTGTCGCGCTCGAAACTGCGCAGTTTTGAAATAGCGCCATTCGCCACGAAAAGGCCGACGCCGCGCTTAACATCCACGAGCCCGCTGTCTTGAAATAGCTGATAGGCTTTAGCGACCGTCAACGGGTTTGCGCCTTGGTCAGCAGCAAATGCGCGAACCGAAGGCAACATGTCGCCTTCCTTATACGCGCCGTCCAAAATGGCGGCGGCAATCACATCGCGCAATTTCAAATATACGGGTTTAACGTCGTTTTTCATTACGTGCTTACTGCCATAATACAGTAGGTCGCGTCAAGGCAGCTATTTTACGGCCATTGCCTGATGATGTGCGACGGGTCGGGGCGTGGCCGCTCTTCAAGAGGCAGGGCCGGGGACCCCATGAAGAATAGCCCCGCAATTTGTTCGTCGCCGGTACAAATCGCTTTGCGCACGCTGTCGTCGTACGTCGCCCATCCGGTAATCCAGCTTCCGACAAAGCCATGTGCATGCGCTGCGTGCAGCAAGTTCATGCCGACGGCTCCAACGCTGAGTTGTTGTTCCCACGCAGGAATTTTCGCGCTTGGCTGGGGCGCGTACACCAAAACGACAAGCGTTGGGGCCATACGGGATGGTGATACTGCTGCGTCAATTTGTGCAGGGCGCGCGTCGGGATTGGCAGCGGTGAATGCATCTGTAAGGAGTTCAGCAAAGGCGCTGCGGTCGGTGATCTCGACAAAACGCCACGGGAATAGCTTGCCATGATCGGGGGTGCGCATAGCGGTCTGCAATATGCGGTTAAGCGTGGCTTGGTCGGGTCCGGGCTCCACCATATCGCGTGGTTTGCCGGACCGGCGGGTTTCGAGATAGCGGGTTACGGAGGTTAGGTCGTTGAACATTCCACTCCCTTCGACGAATTTTAACGGTATCCGCAATTAAATTCTTCACACGCGCAATTTTTTCGGTAGGTTCGCCGCCAATCGTTCCTTTCAATGGAACATCAAACATAACAGAAATGAGGGGTTTCGCTCGATGGCGACATCATATGCGCAAGATGGAGATGCAGCAGGGACATTCCTTGGCCATCCCAAAGGTCTTTTCGTCTTATTCTTTGCCGAAATGTGGGAGCGCTTTTCCTATTATGGAATGCGCGCACTGCTGATTTTTTATCTGACAAAGCATTGGCTGTTTTCGGATGAAAAATCGGGCGTCATTTATGGCGCGTACACGGCTTTGGTATATATCACGCCGGTACTGGGCGGCTATTTGGCTGACCGATGGCTCGGACAGCGAAAGGCGGTGACATATGGCGCTGTATTGTTGACCTTTGGGCATCTGCTCATGGGCTTTGAAGGTGCGGGCGGACAAGATGCTGCCTCGTTGAACATCTTCTGGCTCGCGTTGGCGTTCATTATCGTGGGATCTGGCTTTTTGAAGGCCAATATTTCCGTGATTGTTGGGCAGCTCTATCCACGGACCGACGTCCGTCGCGATGGTGCATATACCATTTTCTACATGGGCATTAACTTGGGCGCGGCGCTGGGCGCATTGCTCTGCGGTTATCTCGGTGAGACCTATGGCTGGTCATACGGTTTTGGTGCTGCCGGCGTCGGTATGTTGCTTGGCCTCATTGTATTTGTCGTATTCAAGCCTTTGTTGCTTGGACGCGGCGAACCCGCTGATCCCGCAGCTTTGAATAAGCCTGTGATGGGTCTTAAGCTGGAGTGGCTTTTGTATTTGGTCGGCTTGGTCGCCGTTGCCGCTTGCTGGTGGCTGGTGCAAAATCAGGCCGTCGTTGGTTCATTGCTTGGCATCGCCGGTGCCATTCTTGTGGCTTATGTTTTGTGGACTGCTGTTCGCAAGCTTGAACCACATGACCGTGACCGCATTTTTGCGGCGATGTTCCTGATCATCGGTTCGATCCTGTTCTGGGCCTTGTTCGAACAAGCTGGATCGTCACTCAATCTGTTTACGGACCGCCATGTCGATCGTGCTGGCGTTCCCGCATCAGTGTTCCAATCGTTGAATGCCATTTACATCGTCTTGCTTGCGCCGCTGTTTGCGTGGCTTTGGACGGCACTTGGCCGCAAGGGGCTTGAGCCTTCTGCACCGGCGAAGTTCGGTTTGGGTATTGTACAACTCGGAATTGGTTTCCTCGTTCTGGTCGCAGGTTCTGCAGCTGCGGGCGCGGACAGCATGGTTCCTGTGTTGTTCATTTTCCTCATCTACCTGTTTCACACGACCGGCGAATTGTGCCTGTCACCTGTGGGTCTAAGCGCTATGAACCGCCTCGCGCCTGCACATCTTGCATCGTTGATCATGGGCACATGGTTCTTTGCATCAGCAACAGGTAACTTCGCAGCTGGCCTCATCGCCTCTGCAACGGGTTCCGAAGCTGCATCCGGCGAAGGTGCTGGCCGCGAAGTCGTTATGGCCGTGTACAGCCAAATCGGCTGGATCGCGATTGGCGTAGGTGTTGCGGTTGTCGTAATCTCGCCGCTTATCAAGAAACTGATGCACCTCGACACCTTGCGTGATGACGGAAATCTTGAAGGTTAGGCAGAAGCAGGCGGAGCTGCTGCCGCTGGCATTCGCCCCACAAACTGGAGTTAAGTGATGGCAAAGTTTAATGCATTGCGCAGCGCATATCTTGTGCTGCCGCTGGCTCTTATGGCCTGTTCAAACGTAGAAGGTCCAAAGACGGTTTCTGCGGCACCTGTTGCAAAGCCGGTGGAAAAGGCACCTGTGCCGTTCCCGTCGACATATAAGGCATATCCCGGCGTTGCTACCGCCATCCGTAATGTCACCATTTACGATGGCGAAGGTGGCAAAATCGAAAATGGCGTGGTGTTCATTTCTGGCGGCAAGATTAGCAGCGTCGGCGGGCCGGACACTGCTATACCTTCGGGTACGGCGGTTGTGGACGGTGCTGGCAAGTTTGTGACGCCGGGCATCATCGATATCCATTCACATCTCGGTGATTATCCTACGCCATCGGTGGAAGCCCATAGCGACGGGAACGAAGCGACATCGCCGATTACGCCCGAAGTTTGGGCGGAACACAGCGTGTGGCCGCAGGATCCAGGTTTTAGCCGCGCACTCGCCAATGGCGGCGTTACTGCGCTTCAGGTTTTGCCCGGATCGGCTAACCTGATGGGTGGCCGCTCCGTTGTCCTAAAGAATGTCTATGCGCGCACGGTGCAGGGCATGAAGTTCCCGGGCGCGCCGTACGGCATGAAAATGGCCTGCGGCGAAAACCCCAAGCGTGTGTATGGCAGCAAGGGGCGCATGCCCTCAACCCGCATGGGCAACATCGCCGTCAACCGTCAGACATGGATTAAGGCGCAGGATTACAAGAAAAAGCGCGACAGCGGTAAGGAATATACCCGCGATCTTGGCCTTGAAACGCTTGCTGGTGTTCTGGATGGCGACATTTCGATCCAAAACCACTGCTATCGCGCGGACGAAATGGCGCTCGTTCTCGATATGGCGAAGGAATTTGGCTACAAGGTCTCGACATTCCACCACGCTGTTGAAAGCTACAAGATAGCTGATTTGCTGCGCGACAATGGCGTGTGTTCCGCCGTTTGGGCGGACTGGTGGGGTTTCAAGATGGAAGCCTATGACGCGATCCCTGAAAATGCCGCGATATTGCACAACACGGGCGCTTGTGTGGTCATTCACTCCGATGATGAAAACCAGATCCAGCGTCTGAACCAAGAAGCGGCAAAGGCGCAGGCCGATGGTCGCCGGATGGGCATCAATATCAGCGATGCTGAAGTCATCAAATGGCTGACATATAACCCAGCCAAGGCGCTTGGCATTTCGGACAAAACCGGCAGTTTGAAGCCCGGTAAAATGGCCGATCTCGTGTTGTGGAATGGCAATCCGCTCAGCGTGTACGCACGACCTGATAAGGTTTGGATCGACGGCGCGTTGATGTTTGATGCAAGTAACCCGAAAATACGTCCGGTCAGCGACTTTGAACTTGGCCAACCCGGTGAAGGAGATGTGAAATGAGGCATTTCCTCTATGCTGCCGCCGCGCTTGCGGCTTTTGCGACACCCGTTTCGGCTGAAACGATAGCCATTACAGGCGGCCGCGTTGTGATTGGCGATGGTAGTGCACCTATAGAAGGCGGCACTGTGGTTGTCCGCGATGGCGTTGTCGTTGCTGCTGGTGCCGGTGTTGCAGTCCCGTCGGGCGCACGTCGCATCGACGCCGCAGGCAAATGGGTAACACCGGGCGTTTTCGCCGGGTTTACCCGTCTTGGCCTCGCTGAAGTCGATGCCGTTAACGGCACGAACGACAAGAGCGGCGGTCGAACCGGTTTCTCGGCCGCGATCGACGTTGCGCCTGCGATTGATCCGTTCCGTTCGCCATTTGCGGTTAACCGCTCCGCCGGCGTAACGCGCGCAGTCGTTGCACCTGAAGGCGCCAATTCTATTTTTGCAGGGCAGGGCGCCATTGCGGATCTGGGTGCGGACAGCAACCCCGTTACCAAGGCACGTGCATTTCAATTTGCCGAATTCGGAGAGGATGGCGCGGATGCCGCTGGCGGAAGCCGCGCTGGAACGCATCTGCATTTCCGCGCGATGTTGCGGGAAGCGCAGGATTACGCCGCTGGGCGGGGTACCTTTGATGATGATTTGCTGAAGGCAGAGGACGCCAAGGCGTTGCTATCAGTGCTTCGCGGCGAAACGCGTCTTTTGATCCATGTCGAAGGCGCAAATGATATGCTTCGGCTCATGGAGTTGAAACGCGACTTCCCATCGATCAAAATGGTATTTGTCGGGGTAAGCGAAGGATGGCGGGTCGCACCGCAACTCGCGCAAGCCCGTATTCCGGTGATCGCGTCGGCTTTGAACGACTTGCCCGCATCGTTTGAAATGCTGGGGGCAACGCAGAGCAATATTGGTCGCATGAAAGATGCCGGTGTGCAGGTTGCCATCGGTATGATCAATGACCGCGATTCGCACCAGCTGCGGTACACGACGCAATATGCCGGCAATATCGTAAGCCTTGAGCGCGTACCCGGCGCGACTGGCCTGACATGGGATGAGGCGTTTGCCGCGATAAGCTCGGTTCCGGCCGATATCATGGGTGTTGGTGACCGTTTGGGTAGCCTAAAGGCCGGCAAAGCCGCTGACGTCGTTGTTTGGGATGGCGATCCGCTTGAGCTGTCCTCTGCGCCGACCACAGTGATCATCGACGGCGTTGAACAACCGCTGGATAATCGCCAAAATCGACTGCGTGACCGCTATGCAAGGCCAACAGAAGGCAATTTGCCAAAGGCATATGATCGTTGATTTAATGGTCTGCGATTGAGTGGAGACGTCCGGCGGCAGGAGTAAAGGTTATGGGCGAATATTTGTTCTTGGCTGCGGCCTCCATATCGTTTGTCGGTAGCCATTTTCTCATGTCGCATCCATTAAGGGCGGATATGGTCAGGAGATTCGGTACAAACGGATTTCTGGGGCTTTATTCGCTCGTGTCGTTCGCAACATTTGGTTGGATGCTTTTTGAATTTGGGCGTGCGCCAAAGGGTGACGCACTGTGGCCAGCCAGTGACGCCGTGTGGATCGTTGCAAGCGTGCTGACTTTGGTTGCCGCTGTCCTGTTTTCCGGATCGTTCATTCGCAACCCGTCATTGCCGGGTGTGCCCGATGCCATGGCTGGGCAAGCGCCCTTTGGTGTGTTCAAGGCGACCCGTCACCCGATGATGTGGGGCTTTGCGCTGTGGGGCATTGCGCATATTTTGGTGGCGCCGCGGATCGATAATTTCATTTTTGCCGGAAGCTTGGTTTTCCTCGCACTGGTGGGTTCCAAGGCGCAGGAAATCAAAAAACGCAAGCTCATGGGTGTGGAATGGGACGCGTGGTTGCGCCGGACGCATTTCGCCATCCATCCCGTTGCCTTGTTTCAGGTCGGGATCGGTCCTTGGATTGCGGGCATAATCCTCTGGGCTGCTGCAACGTGGGCGCACCCATATTGGAATGTCGCTGGCGCTGGCCTGTTCCGGTGGTTCAGCTTTTAAAGCCGAACCATCCGCATTCCGCGTTCGCCATAGCGCGGACCAGCAGTCCCGCCACGCGGAGCCGCTAAATCAAGTTTAGCAAGGTCGTCCGCATCCAGCGTAACGTCAACGGCGCGTGCACTGTCCTCCATTGTCACACGGCGCTTAAAGCCCGGGATCGGAACAATATCGGTGCCTTGCGCCAATATCCAAGCCAGCGCGATTTGCGCATGTGACGCATCGTGCTTGGCCGCAATCTCGCCAACGACATCAACAATGGCAAGGTTCGCGGCAAAGTTATCACCCTGAAACCGCGGGTCTTGCCGCCGCCAATCATTCTCAGGCAGTTCGTCAAGGCTACGGAACGAACCCGTCAGGAAACCGCGACCCAATGGCGAATATGGCACAAAGCCTATGCCAAGTTCGCGGCAGGTTGGCAGGATTTCGTCTTCGATATCGCGTTCCCACAGCGAATATTCGCTTTGCAGGGCAGAGATTGGTGCAACTTCCGCTGCACGGCGAAGCGTTTCGGGCCCAGCTTCGGATAGCCCGATATGCTTGATTTTGCCTTCGGTGATCAAATCCGCCATTGCACCGACGGTCTCCTCGATCGGCACAGCAGGGTCGACGCGGTGCTGGTAATAAAGATCAAGGCAGTCGATGCCCAAGCGCTTCAACGTGCCTTCGACAGCTGCTTTTGTATTGGTTGCAGAGCCATCCACGCCGACGATATTTCCGCCGTCGAATTTGAAACCGAATTTGCTGGCGATAACCAGCCCGTCGCGTTTGCCTTTGATAGCTTCGCCGACCAGTTCTTCATTTTGGAAGGGGCCATAAATTTGGGCCGTATCGAAAAAGGTAATGCCCATGTCGATCGCGCGATGTATCGTTTTGATTGCCTCATCCGGATCAGCATCTTGACCATAAGTGATGTTGCCGCCTTTGATCATCGGCATACAACCGACGCCAATGGCGGAGACTTTCAGGCCGTGGCCAAGTTCACGATATTGCATGGGCGTTTTCCTTTTCGGGGGCTTCAATGACGGTCGCGAGCGCGACGTCCATTTGGACATTGCCGGTTGTACGGAAAATATCCGGCAGCGTTTCGACTGCGATTAACAGCGCGAGCGGCTCAACGGGAATGCCAAGCGCAATACAGATTGGCGCGATTGAGGTGACAAAGCTGACGGTGCCGGGAAGGCTTACGGCGCCCATTGAGGTCAGTGCGGCGATAAAAATCGCCGCACCATAATCGAACGCGTCAAGCTTTATGCCAAACCAGTTTGCAACATAAAGCGCGACGGCAAGGTTCATTGCAGGGCCCGTGGCACGCAACAATGCCACCGCCATTGGGAGGACCAGTCCTGCAGTGGACTCACGAACGCCCAACGCTTCTGACTTCTTCAACATCAACGGAAGGCTGGCCAACGATGATTGGGTGGATACGGCAAAGGCTTGAACCGGGGCAATCTGACGGGCAAAATCGCGGAAGCGGACTTTGCCGGCAAAAACTGCAATTGGATAAGCAAAGGCGCCGACGATGATACCGACGATTGATACCGTAGCGATATAATGGGCAACTGCACCCAACGCGGCCAATCCGGATCGCGCGCCAACGACAAATGCCAAAGCAAACACACCGATGGGTGCGAGTTTTAGCACCCATTCGATGACGAGGATCATCGCGTCTGCAAGCGCGCTGAAAAACCCTGCCATGTGCGCCCGTGGCTCTTGCGCAAGGCGCGTCACGGCAAAGGCAAAGACGAGCGTAAAAATCAGAAGCGGCAAGATGGAGTCACTTGCGGCCGCCGAAATCGGATTGGTTGGCACCAACGCAACGACGAAATCACGCAAACTTGGTTGTTCGGCCACCGCTGGCGCGGTTGTCAGCGCCGAGCGTAGAGCGGCGGCACTTTCTTGTGGCATGGGCCAAAGTGAAAGCACCATTGGCGTCAACAGCGCGCCCAACGCAGCCGACATGAACATCATCACGACGATCCAGCTGATGGTGCGCGCTGCCATTGGTCCGGCCCGCGCCGCTTCCGCGCTTTTGACTATTCCAGTGATAACCAATGCGACCACCAACGGAACAACAGTCATGCGAAGGCCGTTGAGCCATAATGTTCCTACAATATCGAGGATCAAATCCAGTTTTTCGCCAGCGGCAGGCAACTGCGCGGTCACGAAAATGCCGAGGGCAAGGCCAATAACAAGGGCGATAAGAATACGGGTAGCGTTTGACATAGGATCGGGTCTTGCCAGCCCATCGCTCCCTATGCAAGGGAGAGGCTTGGCAGCGTGGAAATTCACAACGTGAACCGCAGAACGGCAGGAAGCAAAATGGCGCGCAAATATTTCGGGACGGACGGTATCAGAGGGCGCACCAATACGGGCGCTATGACACCGGAAATGGCGATGAAGGTCGGTCAGGCTGCAGGCACGCACTTCCTGCGCGGTGGGCATAAGCACCGGGTCGTCATTGGGAAAGATACGCGGCTGTCGGGCTATATGATCGAAAACGCGCTTGTGGCTGGGTTTACCAGCGTGGGTATGGATGTGGTCCAGTTCGGCCCGATTCCGACCCCTGCCGTTGCGCTTCTGACACGGTCCATGCGCGCAGACCTTGGCGTGATGATCTCTGCCAGCCATAACCCCTATGAAGACAATGGCATCAAGCTGTTCGGACCTGATGGATATAAGCTATCTGACGCCGATGAACTAGCGATTGAGGCATTGCTGGGCGAGAGACTGACGCTTGCTGATGCCCCCGAAATTGGCCGCGCGCGCCGTATCGAAGACAGCCGTGGTCGTTATATTCATGCGGTGAAGGCGTCGGTGCCGGAACATATCCGTTTTGATGGACTACATGTCGTGCTCGATTGCGCAAATGGCGCGGCGTATCAGGTTGCGCCAACTGCCATTTGGGAGCTGGGTGCCAAGGTAACCTCCATCGGCGTTGAGCCAAATGGCAAGAACATCAACGACAAGGTTGGTTCAACGCATGTTGCGACGCTTCAGGAGACCGTTGTCGCATCGAGCGCGGATATTGGGATTGCGCTTGACGGCGATGCCGACCGGTTGATCGTTGTCGATGAACATGGCCAAGTGGTCGACGGTGACCAGATCATGGCGCTGCTTGGCTGCGCGATGCGCCGCGCGGGCAAGCTTACGGGCGATGGTATCGTTGCGACCGTGATGTCGAACCTTGGGCTAGAGCGCTATCTGGAGAGCCAGCATTTAAAGCTCATCCGTGCAAAAGTGGGTGACCGCTATGTCCTCGAAGAAATGCGCAAGCACGGCATCAATGTCGGTGGCGAACAATCGGGGCATATGATCCTTTTGGATCACGCGACAACTGGTGACGGAACGATTGCCGCGCTTCAAGTATTGGCGCAGCTCGTCGAGAGCGGGAAGCCAGCCAGTGAAGTGCTGCATCTGTTCGATCCGGTGCCGCAGCTTTTGAAGAATGTGCGCTTTTCGGGCGGAAAGCCGCTGGACGATGCGCGCGTTCAGAGCGTTATCGCCGAGGCTGAAGCCGAATTGGCCGGCACCGGCAGGCTCGTCATCCGCCCGTCGGGCACCGAACCCGTCATCCGCGTGATGGCGGAGGGAGACGACGCGGCACAGGTCGAGCGCATCGTTGACGGCATATGCGACGCTGTGAGGGCAGCTGCGGCCTGATGCCTCACAACACACCCGCGCGCATTCTGATCATCGCTGGGTCCGACAGCGGCGGCGGCGCTGGTATTCAGGCGGATATTAAGACGGTAACCATGCTCGGCGGTCATGCGATGACTGCGCTTACCGCCATCACCGCGCAGAACACGCTTGGTGTCGATGCGGTGCATATGGTGCCAACGCAGATGGTCATTGACCAGATCGCGGCCGTTGTGAGCGATATTGGCGTGGATGCCGTAAAGATCGGCATGATTGGAAATGCTGCCACGGCACATGCCGTTGCGGACAGTCTTTCGGAGCTGTCATGTCCGATCATATTCGACCCGGTCATGGTGGCGACCAGTGGCGCGGTGCTGGCCGATGCCGATACCATTGCCGCATTTGAACGGCTTATGCGGCTTGCGACACTCACGACGCCCAATCTGCCCGAGCTGCAGGCGCTCGGCGGAAGAGACAGCTTGCTGGAGCGGCGCATATCGTTGCTGATCAAAGGCGGGCATGCGGATGGCGACCAGATTGTGGATGAACTTCACGTCGCGCCGGGCTTAAGCGAAAGCTGGAGTGACGCGCGGATTGAAACGCGCAGTACCCACGGAACGGGCTGCACCTTGGCCACGGCGATTGCGACGGGGTTGGGGCAGGGTATGGAGCTCATTCCTGCCATTGAACGTGCGCGCGTGTTCGTGCGCTTGGCACTGCTCGACGCGCCTGGGCTTGGCCAAGGTCATGGGCCCATGGGGCACCAAGCCGTGCGCGACGATGCGATGGTTGCCGGGCCCTCGCTCAATCACGTCACCGTTGGTTGCCGCAATTATGCGGCCTCGGTTGATTTTTACAAAACGCTCGGTCTTCAACAGATCGTCGACAGCCCCGACAACGGCTACGCGCGGTTTGAAACGCCAAATGGTGTTACCTTTTCAATCCACCAAAATGATGACTGCGCGACATCGACTGTGGTGTATTTTGAAAGCAAGCGGTTGGATGCATGGGTGACCGAACTGACCAGCCAAGGATATGTTTTCGAACAGATGCCGCAGGACGAAAGCTGGGGCTGGCGCGAGGCGCGGTTGCTTGATCCTGCCGGGAATATGGTGTGCCTGTACCATGCGGGCGAGAACCGGCGATATCCGGCCTGGCGCATATGATTTTCGGTGTGGACGAGGCCGGACGCGGGCCACTTGCGGGGCCAGTGGTGGCTGCCGCAGTATTGTTGTGCAAGCCGCGCCCGTCGGGATTGGATGACAGCAAGAAACTCAGTGCCGCGCGCCGCGCCGAGCTGGAAGAAACGATAAAGCGCCGGTGCCAGTGGGCGGTGGGCATTGTGGGTGTTGATGACATCGACCGGCTGAACATATTCGGCGCGACGATGTTGGCGATGACGCGCGCGGTTGAGGGCTTGTGCGCGAAGCTTGGGTACGATCCAACGGAAGTGCTGATCGATGGCAATATGACGCCGGCGGGACGTCGGTCCGAGTGGCGTTGGAATGCGCGGGCCATTGTGGGCGGCGATGCCCTTGAGCCCTGCATTTCTGCGGCCTCCATCATCGCGAAAGAACATCGTGACCGGATGATGTGCGAAGCGGCACAGCAGCATCAACATTATGGTTGGGAACGGAACAAGGGGTACGGAACGCCGGACCATTTGGCCGCTTTGCGTTTGCACGGACCAACGCCGCTGCACCGCAAAAGCTTCGCGCCCGTGTCACAAATGCTTTTGTTGTGAGTTTTTTTTGGTCAGTGAGTCATTCGGGCAACACCACTACCGGTTGAGTCCCGCTGGAATCGCCAGACTCCATATCTTGTGCCGGACTCCTTTCGTTCCACCTAAATGGCCCCAGATCGTGCGACTCGCGGTGAATCCTTATGTTATGAACGTCCTTGACCTTGCCCCCGGGCTGACTCATCGCTGCTTCTTACAGTTTTGAGGAGTGAGCCGTGGGCGTCATCGAGAAAATCAGGCCAGCAGTAAAGTCGAAGGCGGTTGAGGTCCATGACCTGCCGCGCAACCAGATTCTGCGGATGGACTGTATCGAAGCCATGCGGTCGTTGCCCGATTGCTCCATCGACATGGTCTTCGCTGACCCGCCCTATAATCTTCAGCTCGGCGGGGATTTGCTGCGTCCCGACAACAGCAAGGTCGATGCCGTAAATGATGAGTGGGACAAGTTTGCCAGCTTTGCTATTTACGACAAGTTCACCCGCGAATGGCTTGCTGAAGCGCGCCGCATTTTGAAACCAGATGGTTCATTGTGGGTGATTGGCAGCTATCACAATATTTTCCGTGTCGGCACCGCTGTGCAAGACGCCGGATACTGGATTTTGAACGATATCGTCTGGCGCAAGTCCAACCCGATGCCGAATTTCAAAGGCACGCGCTTCACCAATGCCCATGAAACATTGATCTGGGCATCGAAAAGCGAAAAGTCGAAATACACATTTAACTATCGTGCCATGAAGACTTTAAACGATGAACTTCAGATGCGTTCTGACTGGTTGATCCCCATTTGTGGCGGACAAGAACGGTTGAAGCGCAATGGTACCAAGGCGCACCCAACGCAAAAGCCAGAGGCTCTTCTGTACCGCATCTTGCTCGCCTGCACGAAACCTGGCGACGTCGTGCTTGATCCGTTTTTCGGTACAGGCACAACAGGCGCCGTTGCGCGCCGTCTGGGTCGTGACTGGATTGGTTGCGAACGCGAATCTGTTTATTGCGAAGTCGCTGAAGAGCGCATCGCCGCCGCACTGCCGTTGGACGAAAGCGCTATCAAAACCATGCAGTCACCAAAATCTGCACCAAAGGTCGCCTTTGGCCAATTGGTTGAGGCGGGTTATCTGAACCCCGGCACAAAAATCTTTGACCGGAAGCGTAATTTTGAAGCCGTTGTTCGTGCGGATGGATCGATCCTGTGCGGTGCCGTTGATGGTTCCATCCACAAGGTTGGTTCGACCATTCAAAATGCACCAAGCTGCAATGGATGGACATACTGGCATTATGCTGCGGCCGACGGCGCCTTGAAGCCGATTGACGATTTGCGCCAGACCTATTTGCTCGCCACGGAACCATGAACAAAATCTATCTTCGTCCCACCGGCTTTGTGGAAAGCCCCCAGCGGCACGAAGGGGAATGCTTGCGGCTTGCGGGCCATATGCTGTGGTTCTCGCAATTTGAAGTTATCCGGCGAGCCGCAGCGTCAACGCAGAGGCAGATGGTCTCCGTCAGCCAATGGGACAAATTTGCTGCCGGACTTCCTGATGAGGAGCGCCAAAAGGCGGCCATATTATTCGAGCGCATCACTGCGACCCGGCCAGCCCTGCACATGGGAACGCGGACAATCAGGCTGGATCAGCCACATGTGATGGGCATCATTAACGCCACGCCCGACAGCTTCTCAGACGGTGGGAAGAATGTTGACGTAGACGTGGCCGCCGAAGCTGCCTTCGCAATGTCGAGCGCAGGGGCATCGATTATCGACATTGGGGGTGAATCTACACGCCCCGGTGCGCCGCTGGTGTGGGAAGGCGATGAACTTGCCCGTGTGGAGCCGCTCGTCCAGCGATTGTCGGGGGCAGGGACTGCGGTTTCTATCGATACCCGTAAAGCCTCGGTCATGGAGGGCGCGGTTCGCGCTGGCGCGGCGATGATTAACGACATTTCTGCATTGCTATATGACGATCGGGCGCTTGAAGTCGCACGCGTCAGCGATGTTCCCGTTGTTCTGATGCACGCGCCTAGCCAGAGCAGTGACCCGCATAAAAACGGGGTTTATGACGATGTTGTTTGCGACGTTTTTGATTGGCTTGAACAACGCATCGCCGACGTGGAAGCGGCGGGCATTAAGCGCGATAAAATACTCGTTGATCCGGGCATTGGCTTTGGCAAGTCACTGACCGAAAATCTCGCGATCATTAACAATCTGTCGGTCTACCATGGGCTGGGCTGCGCGATATTGTTTGGCGCGAGCCGGAAACGGCTGATCGGCGCTCTGTCCAATGAAGCGGACGCGCAACACCGCTTGGGTGGGTCTATTTTTCTGGCGATGAAGGCGGTTGAACAGGGTGCGCATATCATTCGCGTGCATGACACCGCTGAAACGGTGCAAGCCGTGCAGGTATGGCGCGGGATGCGCGATGCGGCGTTAACCGCGAGCGCCTAAGCTACCGTTATTTGGCTGTCTTGTTGACGGGGTTGCCGTCGCGCAAAAAGGACCAGATTTAGGGAGGAAACGATATGCTCTTGAAATATATAGTTGGCTACGTCGCCACCGGGCTTGCGTTCGCGATGATCGACAGCATTTGGTTGCGCAATATGTATACGCGGCTTTACCAGCCAGAGATTGGTGAGCTGCTGATGAAGGGCGGGTTCCGCATGGGGCCGGCTATCATATTCTATATCTTATATATATTGGGCATGATGATCTTTGCGGTCGGACCTGCGCTGCATTCGGGCAAATGGCAGACCGCATTGCTGTGGGGCGCGATGCTCGGCTTCTTTTGCTATATGACCTATGATCTGACCAACTTTTCCACGTTGAAAGTGTGGAGCACCAAAGTCACCATACTCGATATCATCTGGGGCACGTTTTTGACCGGTTCGGCTTCGCTTGCTGGATTTTGGATTACGCAGGCGTTGCTCGGCAAAAGCACCTAAGCAGCGTCGCTGATCCCAAGGTCGGCGAGCTTACGGTACAGGGTGGAACGTCCAATGCCGAGGCGACGGGCGACTTCGGTCATTCTGCCGCGATAATGCCCTATCGCCAGCCGGATGACGTCCGCTTCGATTTCCTCGAGCGGACGCATATTGCCGTCGTTTTCGTACAACGTCACGCCTATGCCGTCATTGGTGCCAGCACCGCCCGATCCGCCATTGCCCGGCACGCCAACGGCCGCCGATATTTGGGGGAATTCTTCGGGCGTAAGCGCATCACGTTCGCACAGGACCGCGGCGCGGAACAGCACACTTTGCAGCTGCCGGACATTGCCCGGCCAGTTGTAGCCACGTAGCATCGCCAGTGCCTCATCGGTGATGCCCAGGCTGCGAAGCCCGGGCTGGCTTGCCATGCGACCGAGGAAATGGCGCGCGAGTGCGGGTATGTCCGATGTCCGTTCGCGCAAGGGGGGTATCGTTAGCTGCACCACATTCAATCGATAATAGAGGTCTTCGCGAAATTGACCGTCAGCCAATTTGTTCGCCAATGATGCGTTGCTGGCCGACAAAATGCGGACATCAATGCGATAGCTATGCGCAGCACCCAGAGGGGAAATTTCTCCTTGGGTGAGCAGGCGAACTAATCTGATTTGCGTTTCCGGCGGCAGTAAATCCACCTCATCCAGAAACACCGTCCCGCCCTCAGCCTGCTGAAATATACCGATGCGGCGGTCAAAGGCACCAGCGAACGCGTCTTTTTCATGCCCGAACAAAGCGGAATCGAGCAGGTTGGATGATATCGCGCCGCAATTGACTTTGAGATAGGGAAGCTTCGCGCGCGGGCTTGCGGCTTCGATGGCGTCTGCCACGACCTCTTTGCCCACCCCATGCTCACCTTCGATGAAGATCGACGCACGGCTGCGCGCGGCCTTTGCTGCGATGGCCAGCGCTGTGCGTAATGCTGGCGCGGAACCGATGATTTCTTCGAACGCCAATGGCTGGGTGATTTTCTCGGTCAGCGGGTGAAGTTCGCCCAACTTTTTGCTTTTGTCTGCCGCCATGCTGAGCGCGGCAATCAGGCGTTCGGGGGCGACAGGCTTGATGATATAGTCAGACGCACCGGCGCGCATGGCGTCGATGGCCGCTTCGTTCGAGCCGATGGAGGTCATCAACAGGATCGGGAGTGTAGCGCGACGCGATTTGAGTTCCGAAATCAGCGACGCAGAATCCGCCCCCGGGACCCATTGGTCCAGAATGATAGCATCGAGCATCATGCCATCTTGCGTGCCAAGCATCGCGATCGCGGTTTCTGCATCACGTGCAAAAACCGTTCTCCATCCCGCGCGTGATGCGATAGCCGACACGAGCCTGCACTGGGCAGGTTCATCGTCGACAAGCATCAACAATCTGGTTTCTTGTTCCTGCATTCACCGTCCGCCAATGTTCATGGACGGCCATGGTACGACAAATGGGTAAAGACCCTATTAAGCAGTCTATGTATTTTCTTTGTCCATGCCGCTTGAGCATTGGAAAATCACAAGTTATGGCTGCAACGTAATAAAAGTTTATATGGAGGCTGTTTTGGCACAAGATCACGACCTGGGACCTGCAAAAGAAACCTATGCCGGTTTTATCGCATTGTTCAAATGGGGCACTGTAGTTGCCGTTGTTGCCACCGCTTTGGTGGTCCTCATCATCGCTAGCCGCGCGGCTTAAGTGGTAAAGATCGCTGTACTGAAAGAGACCGCTTCCGGCGAAACGCGGGTTTCCGCATCGCCTGAAACGGTGAAAAAATTCATCGCATTAGGGGCATCGGTCTCCGTCGAGAATGACGCCGGGGCCACGGCCTCTATCGGTAACAGCGACTATGAAAGCGCGGGCGCTTCGGTCGGAAGTCTGTCTTCGGTTCTGAAGGACGCCGACATCATCCTTGGCGTTCAGGGGCCTGACCCTAAGGCGTTGGTTGGGATGAAGGCGGGTGCTTGGCTGGTTGCGGGACTTGATCCATTTGGGCAGCGGTCCCGCGTTGATGCCTATGCCAAGGCGGGCGTGGATGCGCTTGCCATGGAATTCATGCCGCGCATCACGCGCGCGCAGTCGATGGACATATTGTCGTCGCAGTCGAACCTGTCGGGTTACAAGGCTGTGATCGAAGCCGCGTCTATATATGGCCGTGCCTTTCCAATGATGATGACCGCTGCTGGCACGGTAAGTGCCGCCAAAGCATTCATTATGGGGGTTGGCGTTGCTGGGCTTCAGGCGATTGCAACAGCGCGCCGCTTAGGTGCGCAGGTTTCGGCAACCGACGTCCGTTCCGCGACCAAAGAACAGATCGAATCGCTCGGGGCCAAGGCAATCTTCGTTGAGAATGTCGCCGGTATCGAAGGTGAGGGCGCTGGTGGCTATGCGACCGAAATGTCCGACGAATATAAGGCGGCGCAAGCCGAGCTCGTCTCCGCACATATCGCCAAGCAAGATATCGTCATCACGACCGCGTTAATTCCCGGTCGGCCAGCACCGCGCCTTATTTTGGATGCGCAGATTGCGACGATGAAGCCGGGCTCGGTGATATTTGACCTCGCGGTTGCCCAAGGTGGCAATGTCGAAGGTTCAAAGCCAGATGAGATCGTCGTCAAGCACGGCGTTAAAATTGTCGGCTACTCAAACACGCCGGCGCATTTGGCCGCGGATACATCCGCACTGTTTTCGCGCAATTTGTACAACTTCCTATCCGCGTTTTGGGACAAGGAAGCGGGCAGACCAGTGCTGCCTGATGACGACGAAATTACCGCAGCCATTCGCCTGACCAAAGATGGCAAGGTCGTGAATGATCGCCTGTTGGCGTAAGGGGGCACCATGGACTTTATTTCAATTTTATCCATCTTCGTGATGGCGTGTTTCGTGGGCTATTATGTCGTTTGGTCGGTTACACCGGCACTGCACACGCCGTTGATGGCGGTTACGAACGCAATTTCTTCGGTCATCATTGTGGGCGCTCTGATCGCGTCGGCAGCGGGTGGTTCGCCGACTGCAAAATGGCTGGGTCTGATTGCGGTTGCGCTGGCAAGCGTGAACATCTTCGGTGGCTTTGCGGTGACCGCGCGCATGCTCGCAATGTACAAGAAAAAGGAGCGTTAAGTTGGAACATGCTGCTCCTCCCGCATGGGTGATGCTCGCTTATTTGATATCGGGCGTCTTTTTCATTCTCGCTTTGCGCGGGCTTTCGTCGCCAGCGACATCACAGCAAGGCAACCGTTTCGGAATGGCCGGCATGCTGATTGCCGTTGTGACGACCTTGGTTACGCATGAAGTTGCGTCATTGCCCGAAATTTTGGGCGCAATCTTTATCGGTGGCGGCATCGGTTGGGTGACGGCGCGTAAAATTGCGATGACGGATATGCCACAACTGGTTGCCGCGTTTCACAGCCTTGTCGGTATGGCCGCAGTGCTTGTTGCCGCGGCTGCTTTTCTTAACCCGGAAGCATTTGGCATCAACGGCGCGGAAGGCCTGATTAACCCCGTTAGCCGCGTTGAAATGGGCCTTGGCATCGCGATCGGTGCGATTACATTCTCCGGATCGGTAATCGCGTTCCTTAAGCTCGCTGGCAAGATGTCTGGTGCGCCAATCATGTTGCCTATGCGGCATGTGATCAATCTGGGTACGCTGGCCGCGATCTTGGGTCTCATCGGCTACTTCACGGTTGACCAAAGCCCTTGGATATTCTGGACGATTACGGCACTCGCATTTGTGATTGGCTTCTTGCTTATCATCCCAATCGGCGGCGCGGACATGCCTGTCGTGGTATCGATGCTCAACAGCTATTCAGGCTGGGCAGCGGCGGCCATGGGCTTCACGTTGCACAATACAGCAATGATCATCACCGGCGCGCTGGTGGGCTCGTCTGGCGCGATTTTGTCGTACATCATGTGTAAGGCCATGAACCGCAGCTTCATCAGCGTTATCGCGGGTGGCTTTGGTGCAGAGGCGGCCGCGACCGGTGGCCCTGCCAAAGAACAGCGTCCATGGAAGCGTGGTTCGGCTGAAGACGCTGCCTATATGATGCAGCAGGCCGAAAGCGTTATCATCGTACCTGGTTACGGCATGGCGGTTGCACAGGCGCAGCATATCCTTCGCGAAATGGCCGATGTGCTGAAGAAGCAGGGTGTTTCGGTGAAATACGCCATCCACCCGGTCGCTGGACGCATGCCCGGGCATATGAACGTACTGCTGGCCGAAGCGCAGGTGCCTTATGATGAGGTATTCGAGCTTGAGGACATCAACAGCGAATTTGCGCAAACCGATGTTGCGTTCATCATCGGTGCGAATGACGTTGTGAACCCGGCGGCGAAAACCGACAAAACATCACCGATTTACGGCATGCCCGTTTTTGATGTCGACAAGGCAAAGACCGTGTTCTTCGTGAAACGCTCAATGGGCGGTGTGGGCTATGCCGGCGTCGACAATGACGTGTTCTACATGGACCAAACGATGATGCTTCTCGCTGATGCCAAAAAGATGTGCGAAGACATTGTCAAGGCTTTGCAGCACTAGGTCACGTCACGCTATCTATTAACAAAGGCCGCCCGGAGCAATCTCGGGGCGGTTTTCGTTTCATGTCAGCGGTAGCGAATATGCGTAAAACTGGCGTTGATCGGAAATTGGGCAGGCACGCCTAATCTCGCTTGCATTTATCATTCTCTAAGGCATGTTGCGCCGATGAGGATAAGAGAGCTGCTATTCGTTGGCGCTGCATTTTGCGCGCTCGTTCAACCTGCTTCGGCAAAGACTATTGCGGTCTCGCCCGGTGAAGGCGCGCAAGAGCGTTTGCAAGAGGCGCTGATTGCCGCGGAGCCGGGGGACGTGGTTGAGCTTGCCGCCGGGCGGTTCAAGCTGTCTGACGGGCTCTCGCTTGACGTCAACAAGGTGACGGTAAAAGGGCAGGGTGGTTCAATAACTATCCTTGATTTCTCCGGTCAGCAAGGCGCTGGCGAAGGATTGTTGGTAACTTCCGATGATGTTGTGCTGAGAGACTTTGCGGTGGAGAACAGCAAGGGCGATGGCATCAAGTCAAAGGGTGCGGACCGCATCGTCTATCACAAATTGCGCGTTGAATGGACGGGCGGACCATTGGCGACCAATGGCGCTTACGGGATCTATCCTGTCGAAAGCAAAGATGTCCTGATTGACTCGGTATTTGTGCGCGGCGCGTCGGATGCGGGCATTTATGTCGGGCAGTCGCGCAATATCGTGGTGCGCCATTCAACGGCCGTTGAAAATGTCGCAGGCATTGAAATTGAAAACAGCTTTGACGCAGATGTTCATGATAATATTGCGACCCGCAATACAGGCGGCGTTTTGGTGTTCGACTTACCCAATTTGCCGCAAATGGGCGGACATAATGTCCGGATATTTGACAATATCATCGTCAACAACATGACCCCGAATTTTGCGCCGAAGGGGAATATTGTGGCCAACGTTCCGACCGGAACGGGCGTCATGGTTATGGCCAACCGCAGGGTCGAAATCTTTGATAATGTCATTGGCGAAAACGGCACGACCAACATCATGATCGTTGGCTATCGCTTTCCTTTTCAGGATCACAAATATGACCCATTACCGCGCGAGGTAAGCATCTGGGACAACCAACATAGCCGGGCAGGGTGGGACCCCAAATTTCGCGGCGGCACCGAAATTGCAGCCGCCATGGGCGGAAGCTTCCCTGCGATATTTTGGGATGGCGCTGGTGGATCCGAATATACACCGGTCATTCAGGACGACGTCCCCGCGCTATCACTTGGGCTAAAAGACGTGGCCGCGGACACCGCAATGGCGCAACCGGCGCCCATGGCCCGTGCAACATCGCGGCCTGCCGGATTGCCAACGATCGTGCTACCTGAAGCAATGGAAGCTGCCGTCCGCTAATGCGTTTTGTAGTGCCGTTTGTGCTGGCTTTTGCAGCCGCCGTGGCCACTTCGGCTGCGTCGGATGATCCGGCAGTTATTGCCATCGCTGGTCCGCAAAGTCCGGCGACTTTATCAGCCTTTGGCTTTTTCGACGGCGGCGCAGCACGGCCATCGGGCCGCCTGATACCTTATGAACTGCGTACCCCGCTGTTCAGCGATTATGCTGCAAAACAACGTTTCATCTATGTGCCCGAGGGCACCCAAATTGGCGCGGATGCAGACGGAAAGCTGATCTTCCCCATCGGTAGCGCGCTTATCAAAAGCTTTGGGTATCCGGCAAAGTCGGGTGGACTGAATGTCATTGAAACCCGGGTCTTGTTGCATCAAGCGCAGGGCTGGGTTGCTTTGCCCTATGTGTGGCGCGCGGATGGCAAAGATGCTGACTTGCGCGTCGGCGGCACGAGGGTGCCCGTCACCTTTGCCCATGGGGGTAATGACCTGTCGGTAAATTACAGCGTGCCGAATAAGAACCAGTGCAAGCAATGCCACTCAGCGGCAGGAAATATCATGCCGATCGGGCCAGTATGGCAAAATATGGCGTTTCCCCGGCCGGCCGACGCACGCACTATCGTAAAGGCAGTGCCGGCGCTTGCGCGGCTTCAGCCATATCCAAAATGGGATGACAGCCGCACGGGGTCACTGGACGACAGGGCGCGACAATATCTGAAGGTGAATTGCGGCCATTGTCATGCGCCCCAAGGCTCCGCAAGCAATAGCGGCCTGTTTCTGGATGGTTCTGCGACGGGCGCTGCGGCACTCGGCGTCGGCAAAAGGCCGGTCGCAGCGGGCAGGGCAAGCGGCGATCTTGATTTCATCATCGCCCCCGGTCAGCCCGACCAGTCCATTTTGATAAAGCGCATGGAAAGCACCGATCCGGGCATCGCGATGCCAGAACTTGGCCGATCAACGGTGCATGAAGAAGGCGTCGAATTGTTGCGGCAATGGATCGCCGCAATGCCGTCAAATACTCACTGACGCATTAAACGCTTTAACTGATACTGGTTGCCGTCCCAACCTTCAAACACCGCGCCGATGCCGGGGTGGCTGACCGGACCTTGCTCGCGGTCTGACAGCAAATTTTGCTGGCTGACATAAGCGATATAGCTGCTTTCGGCATTTTCAGCGAACAGGTGATAAAATGGCTGATTTTTGATCGGCCGAATGGGCTCGGGTATCGATTCATACCATTCGTCGCTGTTAGCGAACACCGGATCGATGTCGAAAACGACGCCGCGAAAGTCAAAAATGCGGTGGCGGACCACATCACCGATGGAAAATGCAGCTTCAGCTTGTTCGGGAAGAGGAATTTGTGACGTCATGTGACTAATATCATGCCTAATGCCGCGCAAATCAACCTTCAGTCTTGGCAAAGCGAAAAACATCAGTTAATGGGCCCGCTCTGTCATCAGGACACGCCGGTTTGCCGGCAATGACCAGTCCTAATGATTTGCGGAGAGATGGCTGAGTGGTCGAAAGCACCGCACTCGAAATGCGGCGTGCCGGTGACGGTACCTAGGGTTCGAATCCCTATCTCTCCGCCATTTTTTGCCTGCCCTTATGTTTTGACAAAATGTGCATTTGGTCTCACCGCTTACACGAAGTCATAAAGCCTGTCCGACCCAAGGAGACTGGGGGCTGCGAAGCTTCTCTGCCACTCGGGCTATGGCGGATGTGAGGACAATGGCAAAACATCCGCACGTTACTGGTTCGGCGGAGAACGCAGTCGTGCGCGATCATATCCTACGCCGCATGGAAGCTCTCGGGATGGAAGTTTCGACCAGCACGGGCCTCATCGACGCCAAGGGAACAAAACGGCGCAATCATTGGAGCGGACGCAATGACCCACCAGCCACCTTGGTCAATTTAATCGGCATTCTGCCCGGGAAAAATCGCAACGCTCCGTCAGTCGTCCTGATGTCGCACCATGATACGGTTTGGGGCTCGCCCGGCGCCGCAGACGATGCATCTGGTGTCGCTGCAAGCTTGGAAGTCGTGCGCGCAATTCGCGCCCGCGGGCAGCAGGAACGCGATCTGGTCATGCTGGTCACCGATGGCGAAGAACTTGGCCTACAGGGCGCGCGTCAATTCTGGGCGAACCATCCTTTACGCAAAGGCGCAGGCGCGGTTATCAATATGGAAGCACGCGGAGGCGGGGGACGGACGACCCTGTTTCAGACGTCACACCAGAATGGCGAAGCTATGCAGGTTTACGCCGATGCGGTCCGTCGCCCTGGTGCATCTTCACTTGCTGCGTTCATTTACGCGCTCCTACCCAATGATTCCGATCTGACACCTGTCATCAAGCATGATTACGCCGCCTATAACTTTGCCTTTATCGGGCGATCCGGCCTCTACCATTCACCAATGGCGACGCCAGACAACCTTGATCAAGGCGCATTACAGGACATGGGTGGACAGGTACTCGATCTAACGCAAGCGCTCCTAAAAACAGACAGGCTTCCCCAAAGGGCGCCTGATACCGTGTTTTTTGACGTATTCGGGTTGTTCACGGCGATCTATCCCGCTTGGCTTGGTTGGGGAATGATAATCATCGCGGCGGGCGGAATGGGCCTGGTCTTGCGGCAAGACGGAACAGCCGGTTTAGCCGCGGGTGTTGGACGTATGTTGGCGCTGATCGTGGCAAGCGCAGCGATACTCTTCGCGCTTAACCGCTTATCCCTTGGGCTCGAGCCCGCCAATTATTATGACCGCTTGGCCGCGATCCCCCGGCTAGAGGTTATGGCGGTGTTGGGTTCGCTGGCGGCGTTTCTCACGGCTTTTGCCAGCTGGCGGCCAAGTCGCGTCGGTGTCGTAGGTTCGGCGCTACCACTGTTTATCATGTGCCTTGCCGCGCAAGCTTTGGCGCCGACGGCAGCTTATGTGCTGGTTCTACCAATGCTGCTCGTCACCATTACCCTTTGGGTGCGGCCTTCTGCCGTGCGGATTGGTATTGCGGCACTGGTCGGAGGCTACATGTTGGCGCTGGGTCACCAGTTGATGCAAGGGGTGGGGCCGACGCTTCCGTTCGTCGCAGCGCTACCACTGGCGTTGGCCGTTTTATCGACACTACCACTTTGGCCCGGGATCGAGGTTCGAAAGGCACGGGCCATAGCCCTTGTCACCTTGCTGGGGGCAGCGTCCGTTTCATTGTGGGTTTTACTGGACGCGCCTGCCGCGAGCCGAGCCGTTTATTCCGATAGCAAGCAGTGAACGGCGGTTTGCTTCGTACGGTCATCTTTGCGCCGTCACAGCATCATAAAGTCAGCAGATAGGCGACGACTTGTTCGCGCGCTTTGCGGTCTTGAATGCCGATAATGGGCATTTTGGTGCCGGGTACCGTCTTCTTCGGTTCAGTTAGCCATCGATCCAGTGTTTTGGCGTTCCACGTCAGCCCCGACGCCTTGAGTGCGGGGCTGTAGGCATATCCTGCAAGCGTGCCAGCACGGCGGCCGCCGACGCCCGCTAGGCTAGGGCCAAAGGCTGTCTTTCCAACCTGTGTCGAATGACAGCCCGCGCATACCGCAAATGCGGGTGGGCGTGTTTGCTGCGCCGTCGCCGGACTAAATAGCGGGGTTGCCGCCAAAAAGATGGGAAACGCGGCAAGAACCACCGATAGCGGGAAATAGCGCACGCTTAGCCTCACCAGTTAAGTTGATAGATAGAAAAAAGGCGACGGCAGGATGACCCGCCGTCGCCTTCAATATGGGTTATTGGAAGCGATCTGCGTCCATGACCTTTGTCCATGCCGCGATGAAATCGGCCACGAACTTTTCTTTCGCATCGTCCGAAGCATATACTTCGGCGACGGCACGCAGCTCGGAATTCGACCCGAAAACGAGGTCGACCGGCGTTGCGGTCCACTTGGCCGCACCGGTTGCCCGGTCCTTGCCTTCATACAGGCCCGCATTCGTCGCCGACTTCGCCCAGACTGTGTCCATGGACAGCAGGTTGGTGAAGAAGTCGTTGGTCAGCGTGCCGGGCTTGCTGGTGAAAACACCGGCAGTCGAACCGCCCGCATTTGCACCCAGAACGCGCATACCGCCGACCAATACGGTCGTTTCTGCGACGGTCAGGCCAAGCAAGTCCGCCTTGTCGATCAACGCTTCGGTGGGACCGAAATAGGCGTCTGATGCAAAATAGTTGCGGAAACCGTCGGCTTTTGGTTGCAGCTGGTTGAAGGAGTCCACATCGGTTTGGTCCTGTCCGGCGTCGACCCGTCCAGCGTTGAACGGAACGGTGACATCCTGCCCAGCAGCCTTTGCAGCTTGTTCGATGGCCGCATTACCGCCAAGTACGATCAAGTCCGCGATGCTAACCTGCTGGCCGGCCTTTGCGCCTTTGTTGAACGCGGTGCGGACGGTTTCAAGCTTAGCCACAACCTTGCTGACTTCGGCAGGGTCATTGACGGCCCAATCCTTCTGCGGCGCGAGGCGCAGACGGCCACCATTGGCTCCCCCACGCATGTCGGTCGAGCGGAAGGTTGAGGCCGATGCCCATGCTGTCCGCACGAGTTCTGCAGTCGTTAGGTCTGAAGCCAAAATGCTTGCCTTCAACTGAACGATATCCTCCGCACTGATGGGCGCATAATTCGCCTTTGGTAGCGGGTCCTGCCACTTCAAGGTTACTTTTGGCGCGTCCTTGCCAAGGTAACGGGCTTGCGGCCCCATGTCGCGGTGGGTGAGCTTGAACCATGCCTGCGCAAACGCGTCCGCAAACTCTTGCGGATTTTTCTGCCAGCGCTTCGTAATCTTGCGGAATCCGGGGTCTTCACGCAATGCAATGTCGGTGGTGAACATGATTGGTGCATGACGCACGTCAGGTCGATGTGCATCTGGAACCATGTTCGCAGCCGATGGGTCAGTCGGTATCCACTGTACCGCGCCAGCAGGGCTTTTCGTCTTTACCCATTCAAAGCCGTAAAGATTGTCCAGATACTGTGTGGTGAACGCGATTGGGTTGGACGTCCACGCACCTTCAAGTCCGCTGGAAATTGTATCTTCTGAATGGCCTTTGCCGCATTTGTTTGTCCAGCCCAAGCCTTGCTGTTCAATGGGCGACACGCCGGGGTCACCGGCAACGCACTCTTCGGGCTTCTTTGCGCCATGTGCCTTTCCAAAGGTGTGGCCACCCGCGATCAGCGCAGCCGTTTCGGCATCGTTCATTGCCATCGCACCAAATGCACGGCGGATGTCGGTTGCCGCGGCGAGGGGGTCAGGAACGCCGTTTGGACCCTCAGGATTGACGTAGATCAGACCCATTTGCGTTGCCGCCAATGGACCCTTTAAATTGCCCTTTGCGTCGCGGCGTTGGTCGGTCAGCAATTTGGTTTCAGGTCCCCAGAACACCAGATCAGGCTGCCATGTGTCAACGCGGCCACCAGCAAAGCCAAGGGTTTTGAAGCCCATATCTTCCATGGCCACATTTCCGGAGAGAACCATCAGGTCGCCCCATGACAGCTTACGGCCGTATTTCTGCTTGATTGGCCATACCAAGCGGCGTGCCTTGTCGAGGTTTACGTTATCGGGCCAAGAATTAAGCGGTTCAAAGCGCATCTCGCCGCCGTCAGATCCACCACGACCATCGCCGGTGCGATAGGTGCCGGCGCTGTGCCATGCCATGCGGATGAAGAACGGACCATAATGACCATAGTCAGATGGCCACCAAGGCTGCGATGTTTTTAGGACTTTGCGGATGTCTGCCTTGACTGCATCAAGATCGAGTGTCGCAAATTCGGCGGCATAGTTGAAGTCGTCGCCATAAGGGTTTGCGCGCGCTTCATTTTGGCGCAGCGCAGTCAAGTCGACCTTCTTTGGCCACCATTCCGCTTTTGGTTCGGCCGTTTCGGCATGTGCCGCAGATGCGAGGGCCACTGGTGATGTGGCGGCAAGCAGCGCGACGAGGGCGATGTTACGTATTTTCATGAATATGTTCTCCCGTTTTACCCAGGAAACCCCATGGGTATATGATGCAGTTACTGGCGATGCGTCGCCAAGCCCAACGAGATTGATTTGTCACAATAATCGATTGCGTTGATGATACCGACCAGAAGCGACAACCCGAGAAGGGTTGGGACATTTGTTATGAAAGACGGCGAACACGCGCTGCAAATTTTCAATTATAACAAACGTAATCCGCAGCGTTTGGCGGCTGAGCACGCCGTTTATTGGCCCGCCGTGGATCGTCTTCGGTCAAAATAGCGATGTCGCTGTCCGATGCAGCGTGGCCTTCGGAGCGTTAGCCCGCCTGTGCAGTGACGCCATTTGGCGTGAAATACATATCTGACTGAAGGGCGTTGACGGCGGTTGCGGCTTCCTGTTCCATTTCCTGAAGATAGGCAAATCGATGTTCCAAGAAGTCGGCTTCACTGACTTTTTCAAGCTGCGCACATAGCCGCGACAGCGAACGGGCGCCCATGTTGTTGCCGGAACTTTTGAACGCATGTGCGCAGAAGCGGAATTCCGAAACATCGCCGTCCGCAACGGCTTTACGCAAGGGACCCAGCGTTTGTTCGACATCTTCGACAAAGCCTTCAATCATCGTGTCCACGAATGCCTGATCTCCAATCGACAGAAGATACTGGATTTGAACTTCGTCGATTGGCGCTTCAGCTGCTGGAACATCTCCAAAGATGTGTGCGACTTTATGCAATGGATCGATTGGCAATGCCTGCTGGATTAGCGGCCCATTCGTGTCAACGCAGCAATATTTCTCGATGGTAGTGAGAAGGATTTGCGCGTCCACAGGCTTAGTGATGCGCATATCCATTCCGGCGTTTCGGCACTTGGTTTCCGTTTCTGAGGTCGCGTCTGCTGTTACGCCGATAATCGGCAGATGGTTTCGTCCGCCTTCACGCTCACGCCATATGGAACAGGTGTCGATGCCGTTAAGTCGCGGCATGTTCACATCGATCAACAATATATCGATGGCACCCTTTTTCATTTCCTCAAGCGCCTCATCGCCGTCGGTCACCATGACAACTATATGGCCAGAAGCTTCCAAAATGGCGGCTAGCACATTCCGGTTGGTCCGGTTGTCATCCGCCACCAATACGCGCTTTGGCGTGTAGCGCGTGGCCGATGGTAATTTGACGCGGTGGGTACTGCCTATGGTGGTTCGTTTGCGCAGGATATCCTGTCCAAGCGTTAAATAACCACGCAGCTTTTTCAAAAAGGACCTCATTTTGCCGCTAGCCTGAACGGTTGGGGATCGCCCTTAAATAAACTGTGCAGGTCATAGACCGAAAGCGGACGACCCATGAGATATCCTTGAACCTCATCGCAACCGGAAGCGCGTAGCAGCGTGAACTGGGCCTCTGTCTCAACGCCCTCTGCGACGACCCGCATATTCAGCGCATGGGCCAAATGGCCGATAGTGGAGATGATGGCGCGATCCGTTGCCGACGTTTCGATCCGCGAGATGAAGGTTTGATCAATTTTTAAACGGGTGGCCGGCAGGTCTCGCAAATATTGAAGAGATGAATAGCCCGTGCCAAAATCGTCGATCGAAATTTCAATGCCGCCCGCGCGCAAAGTTGCCAATTGCTCGCGCACCTTCGGGCTGTTGTCAATTAACAGCTCTTCGGTAATTTCAATCGCCAGCTTGCCGGGGGGAATGGCATATTTCGCTGCCAGATCGAGTATTTCGGAACACATGGCGGCATATTCAAACTGCTTCGGTGATACGTTGACGGCTATTTGTGGAAGCTCAATGACATCTTCGGCAAACAACGCAATCTGTTTGCACACGGCTTCCATGACCCATGTGCCGATACGGCCAATTAAGCCGGAGTCATTGGCCACCTTGATAAAATCGGACGGGTACAAGCGTCCCCTGACCGGATGGTTCCAACGCAATAGAGCCTCAAGGCCTACATAATTGCCTGACGCTGTATCGACGATCGGCTGATATTCCAGGAACAACTGATCGATGTTGAGCGCGTCACGTAGGTCGCTCTCGATGCCTGCATTCAATTGCGCGATGTGGTTCATTTGCGGTGAAAAGAAGCAGAAGCAATTGCGGCCAGCCGATTTGGCCTCATACATGGCAAGGTCAGCCAGACGCAGCAGTTCGTCGGGGGAGGTGCCGTCTTCAGGAATAAGCGCGATACCAATGCTG
The DNA here is from genome assembly GCA_002282385.1 of Sphingomonadales bacterium 39-57-19. Taxonomy (GTDB): domain Bacteria; phylum Pseudomonadota; class Alphaproteobacteria; order Sphingomonadales; family Sphingomonadaceae; genus Sphingorhabdus_B. The sequence continues at coordinate 281,808 of NCJG01000001.1, forward strand.
GCACCGATGAGCTGCTCAACGCCGCCTATCATATAGGGATCACCGATGGCTGCGAGCAGCTTGGTGCACACGGCTGCGGCTTTATTATTGTCCGCGAGATTTTGAAGAACAATGGCGAATTCGTCCCCGCCGATGCGCGCGGCAAAGCCGTTGCTGTCCAGGGCGGAGGTAAGGCGCTCGGCGACTTGGCGCAGCAAAACATCGCCTGTCTGGTGCCCGCGCGTGTCGTTAATGACTTTAAATCTGTCAAGGTCGAGCAGGAGCAGCGCCGCAACCGTGCCGCTTGCCTTGCTTTCATCGATAGCGGTGCGCACCCACTGCGCAAGCAACGTGCGATTGGGAAGGCCTGTGAGCATATCATGCAAGGCGAGATGCGTCCGGTGCTCTTCGGCAAATTTGCGCGCCGTGATATCAAGCCCGGTGGTCAGGACGCCTATGGTTTGGTTATCTTTGTTGCGGAGCGGTGATTTGTTGCAGTGAAAAATGAGATCAATGCCTTCACTGACAAATTTCTCTTCGAAATTAGGTAGAGAGATTCCCTTCTCCAAAATGACGTTATTCCGGCGCGTTTCGCGCTCAAGCAATTCGGGGTCCATGATATCCGAAATGGGACGGCCCACCAGTTGGTCGGGGTCGCGACCGAACAGCGCTGCCTGATAGGAATTTAAAAACAGGAATTTACCGTTTCGGTCAGTCGCGTTGATCAAAATCGGCGTCGTGTCGATGATTTGCTCTAACATCGACTTGCCGCCTTTATCGTCGCCGTCCTTGCTATCTGCGCCTGTCCGATTGGCCTCAAGTGATTGCTTGAGCTCCTGCTGGCGATAGTGCTGACCCAAAAGCAATAATGCGCGGTCGCGAAATTCGATGTGGGATACGGGCGATTGCAAAAAGTCGGTCGCGCCGGCGTCCAGCGCTGTAATGCGGCATTCGCGGTCTTGCCGCGCCGTAATGATAATCGCAGGAATATGCGCGCCAACGGTACGTGAACGGATTTTGCTGATGAATTCTGCACCGTTCATGTCGGGCATGCGGTAGTCGACCACAAGCAGGTCTGCGGTCTCGTCCTCAAGCCATTGCAAAGCGTCAATCGCGCTGTGAAAGCACTTCGCGGAGAACTCCGGCCCCATCATCGCAACATATTGCGCGTAAACGCGTAAGTTGGTCGATCTGTCGTCTACAATGACAATGCGCGCATGCATGGCGCGGCGGTATCGGCATAACCTCAAGGAATGGTTAAGCCGCTACACGTATTTCGCGGGCTATTTGCCCGTGGACCTGTCCGAAGGTGTTTGCATTCGGACAGTTGCCAAAAACATGCTCTGGCCTTAGCGGTGGGGCATGCACACTACGCCTCATTATGAAGAGCAATATTTATCGTTGATGCGCCGCATTTGGAACGAGGGCGCTGTTCAGCGCGATCGGACGGGCGTGGGCACCAAAGCGCTGTTCGGCGCCACTATGCGCTTCTCGCTGGCCGACGATGCTATTCCGCTGTTGACTACAAAACGGGTGTACTGGAAAACAGCGGCGCGCGAGATGCTTTGGTTTTTGACCGGCGACACAAATATCCAGCCCTTGCTTCAACAGAATGTCAAAATCTGGACCGACTGGCCATTGGCGCGATATCGGCGCGAAACGGGCGAAGAGATCACGCAGGAGGCATTTGAACAGCGCATTGTCGAAGATGATGTCTTTGCCGCGCAATGGGGCGATTTGGGGCCAGTCTATGGCGCACAATGGGTCAACTGGCCGCGTTATGAGGCCACCGACAACGGACTATTCCGACGTGCCGAGAAGGGCATCGATCAGGTAAGTCTGCTCGTCGAAAGTTTGAAGAACAACCCGGGTTCGCGCCGCCACATCATCGAAGGGTGGAACGTTGCCGAGCTCGATCAAATGGCGCTTCCGCCTTGCCACAAGACTTACCAATTCCATGTCGCGGACAATGTATTGAGCTGCATCTTGTTTCAGCGTTCGTGCGACCTTGGATTGGGATTTGCGTTCAATGCATTTTCTGCTGCCTTGTTGACGCGGATGCTTGCCGCGGTCTGTGGGTACAAGGCGGGCGAGCTCATTTGGCAGGGTGGGGACGTGCATTTATATCTGAACCACGCACCATTGGTTGAGGAGCAGTTGATCCGAACGCCGTCTGGCAACCCAAAGCTGAAGCTTTTGCGCACGCCCGACAGCATTTTTGATTTCCGCATCGATGATTTTGAAGTGTCGGATTATCATCCGCAATCGCACATTTCTGCGCCTGTTGCGGTCTAATTGCGCATTAGGACAGCTATGTTGACCTAAAGGACTGTTTGAAATATTATAACAACCGTCGATAATAAACTGCCTGAGTCGTTTCGGGTACGTAACTGCGGAGATGGTGATGGTGCACGGTATCAAGGACAATCTCGCGCCGCTTCATCTCCATGTACCGGAACCCAAGTTCCGCCCCGGCGATAAGGCCGATTTTAGCGACATCATTGTGCCTGAAGTGGACGCCATAACGCGCCCCGATGAGCATGCCAGCCCGGCGGACATACATGCACTGGCTTATGGCCTTGTCCGCGTTTTGGGCGATGACAATCAGGCCGTTGGCAGTTGGAACCCCGGGCTTGATGCAGACACGCTGCGCGCCATGCTGCGCAAGATGCTGTTATTGCGTGCCTTTGATGACCGCATGTTCCGGGCGCAGCGCCAAGGCAAAACCAGTTTTTATATGAAGTCCTTTGGCGAGGAAGCGACGTCGGTTGCAACCACGATGGCGCTGCATTCGGATGACATGTGTTTTCCAAGCTATCGCCAGCAAGGCATTCTGGTTACGCGAGATTATCCGCTGGTTGATATGATGAACCAGATTTATTCCAACAGTGGCGATCGTCTGAAGGGACGCCAGTTGCCCATCATGTATTCCGCCAAGGATTACGGATTTTTCAGTATTTCGGGCAATTTGACAACGCAATATCCGCAGGCAGTGGGTTGGGCCATGGCGTCGGCGTCGCGCGCTGATACGCGCATCTCTGCGGTGTGGTGTGGTGATGGGTCGACCGCGGAAGGTGACTTCCACAGCGCGCTCACATTTGCCGCCGTATATAATGCGCCGGTTATCTTTCAGGTGGTGAATAACCAGTGGGCGATATCGTCATTCTCCGGTTTTGCAGGGAGTGAGCGGACAACGTTCGCCGCCCGCGCCATTGGTTATGGCATCGCGGGACTGCGCGTGGACGGCAATGATGCGCTGGCCGTTTTTGCCGCCATGCAATGGGCGGCCAACCGCGCGCGGACGAACGGTGGGCCAACATTGATCGAATATTTCACCTATCGCGGCGAAGGGCATTCGACGTCGGATGACCCCGGCGCGTACCGTGCGGCGGAAGAATATGCCTTATGGCCGCTTGGCGACCCTGTGACGCGCCTTAAGGACCATTTGATAGCGATTGGCGCGTGGAGTGACGAACAGCATGAGGCGCTCATTCTGGAGCTGTCGAATTCCGTAAAGGCGTCCCAGAAAGAGGCGGAGCAGAACGGGATTTTAGGGCATGGCCTGCATCACCCAATGGAAAGCATGTTCGAAGATGTGTTCGAAGAAATGCCATGGCATTTGAAAGAACAATGCGAACAAATGTTGGAAGAACAACGCGACAAATTTGGCCCTGAATGGGAGGCGCGCTGATGTCTGAGCCTGTCACCAAAACGATGAACATGATTGAGGCTATCAATAGCGCACTCGACGTGATGCTGGCGAAAGACCCCGAAGTTGTCATCATGGGGGAAGACGTTGGCTATTTCGGCGGCGTGTTCCGCGCGACTGCGGGGCTTCAGAAAAAGCATGGCAAAACCCGCGTTTTTGATACGCCCATTAGCGAATGTGGGATCATCGGCGTTGGTGTTGGCATGGCGGCCTATGGCCTGCGTCCCGTGCCCGAGATTCAGTTTGCCGATTACATCTACCCCGGCCTCGACCAGCTGGTCAGTGAGGCCGCGCGCATGCGCTATCGTTCCGCCAATGACTTCATTTGCCCCATGACTGTGCGTTCGCCCTTTGGCGGCGGCATATTTGGCGGGCAAACGCATAGCCAAAGCCCCGAAAGCCTTTTTACGCATGTCTGCGGGATTAAGACGGTTATTCCCGCGACGCCTTATGATGCAAAGGGGCTGTTGATCGCCGCGATCGAAGACAATGACCCCGTCGTGTTTTTTGAACCCAAGCGGATCTATAATGGCCCGTTCAGCGGCTATTATGACCGTCCGGTCGAACCATGGTCAAAACATGACGGCAGCGCCGTTCCAGAAGGCTATTATCGCATCGACTTAGGCAAGGCGGCGGTCGTGCGGGAAGGGCAGGCTGTCACGGTTCTGACCTACGGGACGATGGTGCATGTTGTGAAAGCCGTGGTCGCAGAGCATGGCATTGACGCCGAAATCATCGACCTGCGGACATTATTGCCATTGGACATCGAAACCATTGAGGCATCGGTCAAAAAGACGGGCCGCTGTATGGTTGTGCATGAAGCGACCCGAACGAGCGGCTTTGGCGCCGAATTGGCTGCACAGGTGCAGGAACGGTGCTTCTATCATCTCGAGGCACCAATAGAACGCGTGACAGGATTTGATACGCCATATCCACACAGCCTCGAATGGGCATATTTCCCCGGCCCCGTGCGGCTCGCCCGTGCATTTGACAAGATCATGAAGGACTGACTTTATGCCGATATTCACATTCAACTTGCCCGATATTGGTGAAGGCATAGCCGAGGCAGAAATCGTTGCATGGCATGTAAAGGTTGGCGACCGAATTTCTGAAGATCAGCCGTTGGCCGACATGATGACGGACAAAGCAACCGTCGAAATGGAAAGCCCGGTGGCGGGGATCGTGACCAAGGTTGCTGGCGAGGCAGGCGATGTCATCGCCATCGGATCTATGCTGGTGGAGATTGAAACCGCGACTGACGTCAGTCAGGCGGAAAGCACGGTGCAGGTAGAGCCTGTTGCGACGGTCGAAGACGAACTGCCACATGCGCCTGAACCAGTCGCTGCGGAACCAGTGGTCGTGCAGGAAAGGCCTGCCGCTGCGCCGGCCCAGTCGCCTAGCATGAGCGCTGATCACAAGATTACGGCGTCCCCTGCGGTGCGCCAACGTGCCAAGGAACTCGGCGTGGAATTGACTGACGTCAAGGCGGCGGGCGGGCATGTCCGGCACGCGGATCTCGACGCGTTTTTGGCCTATGGAAGCGGGCAGGGCTATCGCGCATCCCATATCAGCGCGCGCCGTGAAGACGAAAATGTCAAAGTCATTGGTATGCGCCGGCGTATCGCGGACAACATGGCCGCGTCAAAGCGCCACATCCCGCATTTTACCTATGTCGAAGAAATTGACGTCACCGCGATTGAAGCGATGCGCGCCGACCTAAACGCCAATCGCGGCGTAAGGCCAAAGCTGACCATGCTCCCATTGCTTATCGTGGCGATCTGCAAGACGATCCCGCAATTCCCGATGATCAACGCCCGTTACGACGACGAAAATGGCGTCGTGACGCGCCATGGCGCGGTGCATCTGGGCATGGCGACCCAAACCGATGCGGGATTGATGGTCCCCGTCATCCGCGACGCGCAGGACAGAAATATCTGGCAGCTTGCAACGGAAATTGCGCGCCTTGCCGACGCTGCACGGAGCGGCACAGCGAAAAGTGAAGAGCTGTCGGGCTCCACGCTTACAGTGACGTCACTTGGCCCCTTGGGTGGCATTGCGACCACGCCTGTCATCAATCGACCTGAGGTCGCGATCATCGGGCCCAACAAGATTGTCGAGCGTCCGATGTTTGTCGGCGACACAATCGAGGCGCGTAAATTGATGAACCTGTCGATCAGCTGCGACCATCGTGTCGTCGACGGCTGGGATGCGGCCAATTATGTTCAGGCGTTGAAAAAGCTTATGGAAACGCCCGTTTTGCTATTCACCGATTAAAATTTGCACGTCGAGTTGCTGGCGGCGAAAAAGCTGTGCTTCAAACTCATTTGCCCGAAAACGACCCTTTTATGACAAATGCCGTTGACAGAATCTTGCGTCGCTTATAGTGCGCCCCCACCGCAAGTTAGCGGGTGTAGCTCAGTTGGTTAGAGCGCCGGCCTGTCACGCCGGAGGTCGCGGGTTCGAGCCCCGTCACTCGCGCCACTTCCCTGAAAATCAGGTTGTAGGTGGTGCGCGGAACGATCCTGTTTCCATCCAGATCATCAGCGGCCGCATCGGCGCAATCCAGATCACGCCAGCGATCAAATAAATGACGCTCTGCAACAATATGTGCAGTTGGCCGATGAATTCAGACGCGCTGACGATCAGCACCGCCCAAACCAAAATAATTAGCAATATCGCCAGCATGCCCGCGGGCTTACGCCATGTCGGTTGCTTCTGTGGTCCATTCATAATGTTATCCAGGATTTTTCTGTCAGCACGGCATCGAGCGGGACGTCCCAAATATCCGATGCGAGTGCAGAGGCGAATTGAACCGACCAGGCAAGGCCGATGGCGATGGAATGATCCAGCACGCTGAGTGCACGGTCATAATGCCCCGCACCCTGGCCAAGCCGGATGAGCCTGTCGTCATAAGCCAGCATGGGAACAAGGACTATATCGGGTTTGCACTCAGGGGCCGTCTCAGCAGGCTGTAGAAGGCCGAATGCGCCCGGGACAAGGTCATCATCGGGCGACCAGCGTAAAAACCGCATGGGTGCGCTTTTGCTGGTTACATGGGGCAGGGCAAGGTCGCAGCCCAAGGCATGCGCTTGGGCAAGGATCGCCGCGGGATCGACTTCAGATCCCTTTGCGACATAGCCCGCCACGATTTTACCGGGCGCTAAAAATTTGGCCAAGGGGCTAGGAATTTTAGAAAAGGCCAGCGATCGGTCCTGTGCCGTTAAACCATCGACGTAAGAATCGCGAATTTGCCGAAACGCGGCGCGCTGTGTTGGTTTGTCTAATTCTGAAGTCACAGCATTTCCCGAAATCGGTTGGCGGAACCACCATGGGTCGTTTTCCGGAATATCCTCTGACGCCAGCACGTCAGGTGGGCACCGTGTGATCTGGACCTTAAGGTTGCCCAAATGGCCCAGGCAGGGACAGCTCCCTTAGATAAATAATCGCCTCAGGGATGTTCTCATCAGCTCGTACCGGGCAGTTCCGCCATGTTCAATATAGGCGTCTTACGTTAATTCTCAAGCCTTAGTGCCAGATTTTCTAGTCTGCTGGCCAAGCCTTCTAAAGCTTCGGCGACTTGTGACGATTTCTCGGCTGCCGGAGCACTATCCGCAACAACCGGTATTCCACTCGTCATGTCATGCAGACGGTCGGCGAGCAGCAACGCCGAGAACAACAGGCTGCGGGTTTCATTCAGCCCGGCCGAGCCGCCGCCAGCTTCCCGCGCCTTTTCATCAACCATCGCACCCAAGGCCAGCAACCGCGTTTCTTCGCCGTCATTGCACGCCACCGAATATTGGCGGCCAGCGATGGAAAGTTTAACCTCAGCCATCAATTTGCTCCCGACAATATCTGGTCGATGCCGCGAATAGCGTCCAGCGTCTCTTTCTTGAGACGTTCATGGCGATCCGCCAGTTCGGCGTCAGGTGCATTCGCTGGCGCCGTTACCAGCTTTTCCACCCGCGAAAGCGCGCGCTCTATGCGGCCAATCGCACCAATTAATCGTTCATCTGCCATGGCTTACATCCTTTTGATGAGACGGTGTAACAGACTAAAGATGTCATGCAAATGCATCAAAGCGCAATGGGCAGAAGATTCCCCGCAGGAAATGCGCGCCCGTCCCTTGACGCTGCGCGCTTGCGTCCGCAAAGGGTTGGCAACAAACGACTCGGCGGTATCGCATATGTTGTATGCGCCCGCCTCCCGCTCCCAATCAGGAGTATTTTGTGGGGATAGAACATGACCGTTACTGAACAGCAAATGGCCAATGCAATCCGGGCGCTGGCCATGGATGCTGTGCAGGCCGCAAATAGCGGCCATCCCGGCATGCCGATGGGCATGGCCGACGTCGCAACGGTACTCTATTCGAAGTTCCTAAAATTTGATCCGAAAGCCCCAGATTGGGCCGATCGTGACCGTTTCGTGCTGTCCGCTGGGCATGGGTCCATGTTCGCTTATGCGACCTTGTATCTGACCGGATATGCAAGCCCGACCATCGAAGACATCAAAAACTTCCGCCAGTTGGGCAGCCCATGTGCTGGCCATCCAGAGAATTTTTTGATTGATGGCGTTGAATGCACCACAGGTCCGCTGGGGCAGGGCCTTGCCATGGCAGTGGGCATGGCCGTTGCCGAACGGCACCTGAATGCGCGCTTTGGCGACGATTTGGTTGACCACCGGACATGGGTTGTCGCTGGCGATGGTTGCCTGATGGAAGGCATTAATCATGAAGCCATCGGGCTTGCCGGACATTTGGGTCTCGGCCGTTTGATCGTATTCTGGGACGATAACCGCATCACCATCGACGGCGCGACTGACCTGTCGACCAGTGAAGACATCGCTGCACGCTATCGTGCAAGCGGATGGCATGTTGAGGCATGCGATGGCCATGATTTCAACGACATAGAGCGCGCAATTCATGCGTCGCTTGCAGATGATCGTCCATCGTTGATTGCCTGCCGGACACTTATCGGCAAAGGTTCGCCAAACAAGGAAGGCACAAAAGCGCCGCATGGTAGCCCATTGGGCGCAGACGAAATCGTCGCGACGCGGGCTGCAATCAACTGGCCCTATCCGGCGTTTGAAATTCCTGCGGATATTCTGGACGCATGGCGGGCAACCGGTCAGGCAGGGGCTGAGGCCCATGCCAGCTGGGCAAAGCGGCTTGCGTCTTCAAATCATGCGGACACCTTCACAAAGACCATGTCGGGTGCGGTTGATTCCGCATGGTTACAGCCGCATCTTGAAAGCCTGATCGCCGCGCCGCAGAATATTGCGACGCGTAAGGCATCGGAAATTGCACTGACGGCGGCAACTGCCGCTTTGCCGGACCTGCTCGGCGGGTCAGCGGATTTGACGGGTTCAAACTTTACCCGAACTGCGTCGACCAATACTCTGGATAAAAACGATTATTCGGGGCGCTATGTCAATTACGGCATTCGTGAATTCGGTATGGCGGCGGCCATGAACGGCATGGCGCTGCATGGGGGCATCATTCCTTATGGCGGAACGTTCCTGATCTTCTCTGATTACTGCCGCGCCGCCATTCGTTTGTCTGCGCTTCAGGAAACCCGCGTCGCTTATGTTATGACGCATGATTCCATTGGTGTTGGTGAAGATGGCCCGACCCACCAGCCGATTGAACAAATCATGTCGCTGCGGCTTATTCCAAACCTCGACGTGTATCGCCCATGTGATACCATCGAAACCGCAGAATGCTGGGCGCTCGCAATTGAAAGCGCGCATACACCATCGGTATTGGCGCTCTCGCGTCAAAACTTGCCACAGTTGCGCACGGACATCAGCGAAAATATGTCCGCCAAGGGTGGATACCGGCTGCGTTCCGCAAAGGCTGACCGCAAAGTCGTGCTAATCGGCACTGGATCTGAAGTTGCTATCGCCGTTTCGGTTGCAGAGCAGCTTGAAGAAAAGGGCATTGGCGCCGACGTCGTCTCGATGCCCAGCTGGGAACGCTTCGATGCACAGTCGCCTTCTTACAAGGCTGAGGTTCTGCCATCCGATGCACTTCGCGTTTCTGTCGAAGCGGGCACGACAATGGGCTGGGAACGTTATGTCGGTGACGGTCTTCGGATCGGGATCGATAGTTTCGGGGCCTCAGGCCCAATTGATGCACTTTATGAGCATTTCGGCCTGACCGCCGATAAGATTACCGCGCAAATTCTCGCTAAACTTGGCTGATTGGAGCACGCATGACTATTAAAGTAGCTATTAACGGATTTGGCCGCATCGGTCGCTTGGTCGCGCGCGCGATTTTGGAGCGTGATGACCATGATTTAGAATTGGTGGCGATCAATGATCTCGCGCCAGCCAAGGCGAACGCATTATTGTTCAAGCGTGACAGCGTGCATGGCCCGTTCCCCGGAACAGTCGAAGCCGATGGCAATGACATCATCGTCAATGGCAAGCGCATTCATGTCACCGCCGAACGCGATCCCGCCAATTTGCCGCATGCCGCAAATGGCGTCGATATCGCTTTGGAGTGCACCGGCTTCTTCACCGACCGCGCAAGCGCAGAAAAGCACCTTGCTGCGGGCGCAAAGCGCGTTTTGATCTCGGCACCTGGCAAAAATGTCGACAAAACTGTGGTATTCGGCGTCAATCATGACGTTTTGACATCCGCTGATGTGATCGTTTCGAACGCGAGCTGCACGACCAACTGCCTGGCACCACTTGCGAAAGTGCTGAACGACGCAATTGGTATTGAACGCGGTTTGATGACCACGATCCACAGCTACACCAACGATCAGAAAATTCTCGACCAGATCCATGAAGATATGCGCCGCGCACGTGCTGCTGCGATGTCGATGATTCCGACAACAACGGGCGCTGCGCGCGCAGTTGGCGAAGTTATGCCGGAACTAAAGGGTAAGCTTGATGGATCGTCCATTCGCGTACCGACACCCAATGTCAGCATCGTTGATCTGACCTTCACGCCTGCGCGCGATACCACGAAGGAAGAGGTCAATGCGCTGCTTAAGGCCGCATCTGAAGGCGCTTTGAAGGGCGTTCTGGCTTATTCCGACGAACCATTGGTATCGATCGACTATAATCATTGCCCGGCCAGCTCGACCATCGACAGCCTTGAAACAGCCGTCATCGACGGCAAGCTTGTCCGTGTCCTCAGCTGGTATGACAATGAATGGGGCTTCTCCAACCGCATGGTGGATACCGCCGGCGTCATTGGAAAGTTGCTTTAATCATGGCATTTCGCACGCTCGACGATCTTGGTGACATAAAAGGAAAGCGCGTATTTGTGCGCGTGGACTTGAACGTGCCCATGGCCGACGGGCGTGTGACCGACGAAACGCGTTTGCGGGCGTTGTTGCCCACCGTCAGCGAACTGGCTGATAAGGGCGCCAAGGTTCTATTGCTTGCCCATTTCGGTCGCCCAAAGGGTGCGAAGCATAGCGAAATGTCGGTTTCCATGGTTTTGGATGCGCTGCAAGAGGTGCTTGGCCGCGAAGTCATGTTCGTGCCCGAGATTGCGGGTGACATCGTCGCGCAATCCATCGGCATATTGGCGGATGGCGACATCGCCTTGCTTGAAAACACCCGGTTTTGGCCAGGTGAGGAGCAAAACGACCCCGAACTTGCCCGCGCTGTGGCTGCAAATGGCGATTTGTATGTGAATGACGCATTTTCGGCGGCACATCGCGCGCATATGTCGACTGAAGGTCTCGCGCATATTTTGCCAGCCTATGCCGGTCGTTCGATGGAAGCGGAGCTGAAGGCGTTGGAAGCAGCGCTGGGTTCACCGGAGCATCCGGTCGCTGCCGTCGTGGGCGGTGCAAAGGTATCGAGCAAGCTCGACGTGCTGAACAATCTGGTGAAGCAGGTCGATCATTTGATCATTGGCGGCGGTATGGCGAACACCTTTCTCGCTGCCCGCGGTATCAATGTTGGCAAGTCGCTGTGCGAACATGATCTTGCCGACACGGCGAACGCCATTTTGGATGCGGCGGACGTTGCGGGCTGCACCGTGCATCTCCCATATGATGTCGTGACGTCGCTCGAATTCCGCACAAATCCTCCCGTACGCACGGTGAATGTCCATGAAGTGGCGGCTGATGAAATGATCCTGGATGTCGGCCCTGCGGCGGTTGAGGCGCTGGCTGATGTCCTGAAGACTTGCCGGACCTTGGTCTGGAACGGACCGCTGGGCGCATTTGAGATGGAGCCATTTGACGCGGCGACGGTCTCACTGGCCCGCACGGCGGCTGCGCTGACGCGTGAAGGCTCGCTTGTATCGGTTGCCGGCGGTGGCGATACGGTCGCGGCGCTCGCCCATGCTGGTGTGACGGGGGATTTTACCTTTGTTTCGACCGCTGGCGGCGCGTTTTTGGAATGGATGGAAGGCAAACCGCTTCCGGGCGTGGATGCTTTGAATATAATTTAAACATGCGGGGCCTTGCCCCGTTTTTTTCGGATGGTATTGCATACGTATGCAACGCAGAGGTACAGGGAAGAGCGGATGAACGACCAAGAGATGTTCGAAAAAGTAGCGACGGCAACGGGCTTTATTGCTGCGCTTGACCAAAGTGGCGGCTCTACGCCGAAGGCACTTCGCGGCTATGGCATTGAAGAAGATGCCTATTCGACCGAGGAAGAAATGTTCGGCCTCATCCACGACATGCGTTCGCGCATAATCACATCGCCAAGCTTTTCCGGCGGTAAGGTCTTGGGTGCCATCTTGTTTGAGCGCACAATGGACGGCGATGCGGACGGCAAGCCAGTGCCAGACGCACTGCGCGATCGCGGCGTCGTGCCATTTTTGAAGGTCGACAAGGGCCTTGAGGACGAAGCAGACGGCGTTCAGATGATGAAGCCAATGCCAGATTTGGATGCGCTGCTCGCGCGGGCCAAAGCAAAGGGCGTTTTCGGAACGAAAAAGCGCTCGGTCATTAACAAGGCCTCTCCATCGGGCATTGCCGCAATCGTGCAGCAACAATTTGAAGTGGCGGAGCAAATCCTCGCCCACGGCCTGATGCCGATTATTGAGCCTGAAATTAACATCAAAAGCGCCGACCGTGCGCAAAGCGATGTCATCCTGCGCGACGAGATACTGAAAGCGCTGGATACCGTTTCGGGCGACAATAAGGTGATGTTGAAGCTGTCGATTCCTGCTGAGGCGGGCACATTTGACGCGCTGGTGAGCCACCCGCGCGTGCTGCGCGTTGTTGCCTTGTCCGGCGGATTTGCCCGGCCTGAGGCTTGCGCAGAGCTTGCCAAAAACAAGGGCATGATCGCCAGCTTCTCCCGCGCATTGTTGGAAGATTTGCGTCACCAAATGACACCGGCAGAATTTGATGCCGCGCTCGGTGGTGCAATTGACGAAATTCACGCTGCGTCGGCGACATAAGTTTGGAGAGGGGTCGGCGGCAAATGCGCAAGATGTTTGCCGCCGGCCTTAAGCCTCGCTAAGAGCGCGGCATGAAAGAATTTCCCTGCCAGTTATATCTGATCTCGCCGACCAATGTTGGCGGAGATTTCCCGCAAATTCTTGAATCCGCGCTGTCGGCCGGGCCGGTCGCTGCTTTCCAGTTTCGCGTCAAGGATTTGGACCAGCATGAAGCGGCGGCCTTAGCCGAACCATTGCAAGCCATATGCGCTGCGCATGATGTGGCCTTTATCGTGAATGACAGCGTCGCGCTTGCCAAGCGGTTGAAGGCCGATGGCGTGCATCTGGGGCAGGGGGATGGCGACGTTCGCGAAGCCCGCGAAACGCTTGGCCCCGATGCGCAGATTGGCGTTACCTGTCACAACAGCCGGCACCTCGCGATGGAAGCAGCAGAGGCTGGCGCCGATTATGTCGCCTTTGGCGCTTTCTTTCCGACGACCACCAAAGAGGTCGATCATGTCGCCGAACTCGACACCGTCGAGAAATGGTCGTTTATTACCGAAGTGCCATGCGTTGCGATTGGCGGCATCACGCCTGACAACGCGAAACCGTTGATTGATGCGGGCGCGGATTTCCTTGCCGTCAGCGGTGCTGTGTGGAACCACCCGCAAGGCGCTGCCGAAGCGGTAAAGGCGTTCAACGCACTGCTTGCCTAATTGCGCTGTCGTCGTTAAAGGCCGCGTCCAACGGCACGTATTTGCGTGCCTGCTCTTTCCATCTGTTAAGCGAGTGCTCTCATGAAAATCAACGCGGTTGAAATCAAGCCGGGTAATATTCTGGAATATGAAAACGGTCTGTGGCGCGTGGTGAAAACCGCGCATACCCAGCCGGGCAAGGGCGGCGCTTATATGCAGGTTGAACTTAAAAACCTGCGCGATGGTCGTAAGAACAACATCCGTTTCCGTTCGGCCGAAAGCGTCGAAAAGGTGCGTCTTGACCAGAAAGACTTCCAGTTTTTGTATGCCGAGGGCGACAATCTGGTGTTCATGGACAAAGAAACCTATGATCAAGTAACGCTTCCGACGGACCTGTTGGGTGATGCTGCGGCATTCCTTCAGGACGGCATGGACGTTGTCATGGAAATGTATGACGACGAAGCATTGTCGGTTGCATTGCCCGACCAGATCGAAGCGACAATTGTCGAGGCTGATGCCGTTGTTAAGGGACAGACAGCGTCGTCGAGCTACAAGCCAGCGATCTTGGATAATGGCGTGCGCGTTATGGTGCCGCCATTTATCAGTGCGGGTACGCGCATTGTCGTCGACGTTTACGAACGGGAATATGTCCGGAAGGCCGACTAATGCCAGCGCTGACCGGTCTGTTGACCATAATGGAAAAAGCTGCCCGTAAAGCGGGTGGCAAATTGCGCCGTGACTTTGGCGAAATCGAACATCTGCAGGTTTCGCAAAAGGGACCGGCAGACTTTGTTTCGAAGGCTGATGAGCGCGCAGAAGATACGATCTTCCGCGAACTGGAAATCGCGCGTCCCGACTGGGGTTTCCTGATGGAAGAAGGCGGCGAAATCGCAGGGGCAGAGGGCAAACCCCGCTTCATCGTCGACCCGCTTGATGGCACCAGCAACTTTCTACACGGCATTCCGCATTTTGCGATTTCGATCGCGGTGCAGGATCCAAAGCCCGATGGTTCGGGCTGGGGCGATATCTTCGCTGGCTTGGTCTATAACCCGATCACCGACGAAAGCTTTTGGGCAGAGCGCGGCAAGGGCGCCTGGCTTGGAAACCGCCGTCTGCGCGTATCGGCGCGTCGCCAGTTGAACGAAGCGCTGATCTCCACGGGCACACCGTATAAGGGGCATGGCGACTTTGACGAATGGGGCAAGATTTTTGCTGCCATTGGTCCATCGGTCGCCGGAATTCGCCGCTTTGGTGCGGCCAGCCTTGATCTCGCATGGCTTGCCGCAGGGCGCTATGACGGCTTTTGGGAAAGCGGTTTGTCGCCTTGGGATACGGCTGCAGGATGCCTGCTGGTGCGTGAAGCAGGGGGCTTTGTGACCGACTATCGCGGACGTAGCCCGCATATCGCGGACACACAGGTTTTGGCGGCAAATGACATCTTGCACAGTAAGCTGCACAAGCTGCTTGTTGGGGCGATAAAATAAAGCACTAAATTGGCTGAAAAAATGCCGAGTCTTGGCCTTGCGGGGCGAGATTCTTATGCCTAAAAGCGCCGCAACTTACGGGGTCCGGAAGCGAGTCTGATATGACTGATTTGTCGCAATATTTGCCCATTCTGCTTTTTCTGGTGGTCGCGCTCGCGCTGTCGTCAGCGTTTGTGTTTTTGCCGATGGGCGTATCGCGCCTGACCGGCACACATAAACCGACCGAGGCAAAGCTTACCGAATATGAATGTGGCTTCCCCGCGTTTGAAGATTCGCGCAGCCAGTTTGACGTCCGCTTTTACCTCGTCGCGATTCTGTTCATTATTTTCGACCTTGAAGCCGCATTTTTGTTTCCTTGGGCCGTTAGCTTGGGTGAAACAGGCTGGATTGGTTGGGGCACCATGATGCTGTTCTTGTTCGAATTGGTCATTGGCTTCATTTACGCATGGAAAGTGGGAGCACTCGAATGGGAGTAATCACACCTGCACTGACGGACGCGCAGGTGCCCGATGCAGCGTTCTTCAAAGATATTGAGAGCGAAGTGAACGACAAGGGTTTCGTCGTTTCGTCGACCGAAGACCTGTTCAATTGGGCGCGCACCGGTTCTTTGTGGCCGATGACTTTTGGTTTGGCATGCTGTGCGGTCGAAATGATCCACGGCTATATGCCGCGTTATGACTTTGAACGTTTCGGGATCGCGCCGCGCGCGTCACCGCGCCAATCGGACGTTATGATTGTGGCTGGCACCTTGTGCAACAAAATGGCCCCGGCCTTGCGCAAGGTATACGACCAGATGTCGGAACCGAAATATGTCATTTCCATGGGCAGCTGCGCCAATGGTGGTGGCTATTATCATTATAGCTATAGCGTTGTGCGTGGGTGCGACCGTGTTGTTCCTGTGGACATCTATGTACCAGGTTGCCCGCCAACAGCGGAGGCATTGTTGTACGGCATTATGCAGCTTCAACGCAAAATCCGTCGCGTAGGGACAATCGAACGGTGAGCCATTCCGCGCCCCTTATTCACACGCCCGATGGCACGATTGCAGCCATCACCAAAGCGCTTGGCGCCAATTTGGTATCCATTGAGGAAGCCAATGGCGAAGTCGCGGTGCATATCCACCGGGATTCGCTCGTTGAATGCATGATCAAGCTACGCGATGAATGTGCGTATCAGCAGCTGATGGAAATGGCTGGCGTTGACTGGCCTGATCGTGATCCACGGTTTGAAGTTGTCTATTGCTTGCTAAGCCTGACCAAGAACCACCGTATTCGCGTGCATTTGGCCACCAATGAAGATCATCCCGTGCCTTCGGTTACTGGCATTTGGCCTGTCGCCGGATGGTTGGAGCGCGAAGTGTTCGACATGTATGGCGTGCTGTTTTCGGGCAATTCCGATCTGCGCCGCATTTTGACCGATTATGGCTTTTCCGGGCATCCACAGCGTAAGGATTTCCCGCTGTCGGGTTATGTTGAGCTGCGTTATTCCGAAGAAGAAAAACGCGTGAAATATGAGCCAGTCCAACTGGCGCAAGATTTCCGTAACTTCGACTTCCTCTCCCCATGGGAAGGTGCAGATTATGTCCTGCCGGGCGACGAGAAAACGGGTGAGGGCCCCGCCGCACCAGCGGGCGCAGATAAAACTGCGAACAAGGAAGCGGTTAAGCGGACAGCGCGCAAGCCAAAGGCGACGGGAGACAAAGCATGAGCATGCAGCAAGATCTCGCCCCGACAACTGGCGATGAAGTCATCCAGAATTATACGATCAACTTTGGTCCGCAGCACCCTGCCGCGCACGGTGTTCTGCGCCTGGTCATGGAGCTCGACGGTGAAATCGTCGAGCGTCTAGACCCGCATATCGGCCTGTTGCACCGCGGTACTGAAAAGCTGATCGAGTATAAAACCTATCTGCAGGCTTTGCCTTATTTTGATCGGTTGGATTATGCCTCGCCGATGGCGATGGAGCATAGCTATGTTCTTGCGGTCGAAAAGCTGCTGGATCTCGAAGTGCCCATCCGCGCGCAATATCTGCGTGTATTGTTTGCCGAATTGACGCGTATCAAAAACCATACGCTGAACATCGCGCACCACATTATCGATGTTGGTGCGATGACGCCGCCCTTGTGGCTTTACGAAATCCGCGAAGACTGCATGGCGTTTTATGAGCGGGCGAGCGGCGCGCGTATGCATGCCGCTTGGTTCCGCCCCGGTGGTGTGCATCAGGATGTGCCATTAAAGCTTTTGACCGATATCGCCGAATGGCTCGATGATCGTATGCCGCGTCTGTTTGAAGACGCGATGTCATTGGTTGTCGACAACCGTATTTTCAAACAGCGTAACGTGGATATCGCGATTGTCTCTAAAGAAGACGCGATTAAATGGGGCTTTTCGGGCCCAATGATCCGTGGCGCGGGCATCCCGTGGGATATCCGCAAGAGCCAGCCATATGACGTATATGCCAAAATGGATTTTGACATTCCTGTCGGCACGCGCGGCGATTGCTATGACCGGTTCATGGTCCGCGTTGAAGAAGTGCGTCAGTCCGTTCGCATTATGAAGCAATGTCTTCAGCAGATGCCTGAAGGCCCTGTCTGCAGCGACGACCGTAAGGTTTCGCCGCCAAAGCGCGCGGAAATGAAGCAGTCGATGGAAGCGTTGATCCATCACTTCAAACTCTACACCGAAGGCTTCAAGGTTCCTGCCGGCAGCGTCTATGTCGCGACAGAGAGCCCCAAGGGCGAGTTCGGCGTCTATTTGGTCTCCGATGGCACCAACAAGCCATATCGTTGCAAAATCCGCCCGACGGCATTCTCGCATTTGCAGGCAATGGATTTCATGAGCCGTGGGCATATGCTTGCGGACACGACCGCGATTTTGGGCGCACTCGACATCGTGTTTGGGGAGTGTGACCGATAATGACACGGGAAGTGCTTTTTCTAGCGAGCGCTGCATTGGGTTCCATCGCGATGGTTGCGGCTTATCTGTGGCTGTTCCATGGCGAAGTCTCGATCAAGGAAGTTGGTTCGACCGCTGCGGCCATGATGTTTGGCGCATATTTGGGACGTATTTGGGGACGGAACGAAGCACATGGCTGATGCAGCACACACTCCAAACGAAGCGGATGCACGAGCCCAATTTGGCGCCTTTGCGTTTTCAGCTGAAAACAAGAAGACCGCCGACATATACATCGGACGCTATCCTGCCGGGCGTCAGCAGTCTGCGGTGATGGCTCTGCTTGATTTGGCACAACGTCAGGTGGGCGAAGAAACACAGACGCAAGGCTGGTTGCCAGTTCCTGTGATCGAATATGTCGCAAGCTATCTCGGCATGCCATATATGCGCGCATATGAAGTCGCGACCTTCTACACCATGTACAATCTCGCGCCTGTCGGCCGTTTCCATGTTCAGGTATGCGGCACAACGCCGTGCATGCTGCGTGGCTCGGACGATATCATGGCGGCATGCAAGAACCGGGGCCTCGTTAAAGGCGCAACAACGCCCGATGGCATGTTCACGCTGAACGAAGTTGAATGTATGGGCAATTGCGCCTCTGCACCGATGGTTCAGATCAACGACGATAATTACGAAGATCTCGATTACGACAGCATGTCCGCGATTTTGCAGGACTTGTCGGATGGCAAGCAGCCAAAGGTCGGCACACAGCTGCCCGGACGCCATACGGTTGAACCTTATGGTGGCGCTACGACTTTGCAGGCGATGGTTGATAAGAACCATGATTATCGGGGGGAATATTGATGGAATTTCTCCCCCTCATCGGCGTTCTTGTGGCTGCGTTCGTGGCGTGGAAACTGCTCAAGGGCATCATTAAACTTGCCGTCATTGCGCTATTGATTGCCGGCGGCGCATGGTTTCTTCTTGGAGGTTTGGGCTAATGCTCGCTGACAAAGACCGCATTTTTACCAATCTTTACGGCTATCAAGATTTTGGCTTGAAAGCTGCGCAGGCGCGCGGCGATTGGGACAAAACCGCCAATCTGATGAAGGCCGGACAAGACGCCATTATCGAAGAAGTGAAGGCATCCGGACTTCGTGGCCGTGGTGGCGCTGGCTTCCCGACCGGTATGAAGTGGAGCTTCATGCCCAAGGCACCGACGCCGGAACGTCCAAACTTCCTCGTCATCAATGCCGATGAATCTGAACCCGGTTCTTGCAAAGACCGCGAAATCATTCGCCATGATCCGCACAAGCTGATCGAAGGCGCGTTGATCGCCGGTTTTGCGATGCGCGCACGTGCGGCGTACATCTACATTCGCGGCGAATATATTTTTGAAGCCAAGGTCCTCGAAAAGGCTGTTGCAGAGGCATATGCAGCCGGGCTGCTGGGCAAAAATGCCGCCAAGTCAGGTTATGACTTTGACGTATTCGTCCATCGCGGCGCAGGCGCATATATCTGCGGCGAAGAAACCGCGATGATCGAAAGCCTTGAAGGCAAAAAGGGCCAACCCCGCCTTAAGCCGCCATTCCCTGCAGGCGCTGGCCTTTATGGCTGCCCAACGACGGTGAACAATGTCGAGAGCATCGCGGTCGTTCCAACAATCCTGCGTCGCGGCGCGGCATGGTTCAAAAGCTTTGGTCGCGAGAATAACCATGGCACGAAGCTGTTCCAGATTTCGGGCCATGTCGAAAAGCCATGCGTCGTCGAAGAAGAAATGGGCATTCCATTCCGCGAGCTGATCGAAAAACATTGCGGCGGTATTCGCGGTGGTTGGGATAATTTGCTCGCCGTCATCCCGGGTGGCTCGTCGGTGCCTTTGGTGCCTGCCGCCATGATGATGGACGTGCCCATGGATTTTGATGGCTGTAAGGCCGTCGGTTCAGGCCTTGGTACCGCAGCGGTGATCGTTATGGACAAGTCGACAGACATCGTCCGCGCAATTTCGCGGCTTTCTTATTTTTATAAGCATGAAAGCTGCGGCCAGTGCACGCCGTGCCGCGAAGGCACTGGCTGGATGTGGCGCGTCATGGAAAAGATGCGTACGGGCAATGCCGATATTGGCGACATTGATACCCTGTACGATGTTACGAAGCAGGTTGAGGGCCATACAATTTG
Source organism: Sphingomonadales bacterium 39-57-19 (assembly GCA_002282385.1). Lineage (GTDB taxonomy): Bacteria > Pseudomonadota > Alphaproteobacteria > Sphingomonadales > Sphingomonadaceae > Sphingorhabdus_B. Next base: position 302,102 of record NCJG01000001.1, read on the forward strand.
TGCGCTCGGCGATGCCGCTGCGTGGCCAATTCAGGGCCTTATCAAGCACTTCCGTCCGGAGATGGAACGCCGCATTCACGAAGCCAAGGGCGACGATATGTTGGAGGCAGCAGAATAATAATGCCTAAAGTCACCGTAGACGGTTTAGAACTCGAAGTTCCTGCAGGCGCGACTGTGCTTCAGGCGTGTGAGATGGCGGGGAAGGAAATTCCACGCTTTTGCTATCATGAACGGCTGTCCATTGCGGGCAATTGCCGCATGTGCTTGGTCGAGGTTGCGCCTGGGCCGCCAAAGCCGCAGGCAAGCTGTGCGCTGCCCGCCACCGAAGGTCAGATCATCAAGACCGACAGCCCGATGGTCAAAAAGGCACGCGAAGGTGTGATGGAGTTCCTCCTCATCAATCACCCGTTGGATTGCCCGATTTGCGACCAAGGCGGTGAATGCGATTTGCAGGACCAAAGCGTGGCTTATGGTCGCGGTGCATCGCGCTTCGAAGAGAACAAGCGTGCGGTCACCGAAAAATATATGGGCCCAATCGTCAAAACGGCGATGACACGTTGCATCCAGTGCACACGTTGCGTTCGGTTTACGGAAGAAGTGGCCGGTATTGAAGAGGTCGGCGCGATTGGCCGTGGCGAGAATATGCAGATCACGACCTATCTGGAGCACGCCATGCAGAGCGAGCTTTCGGGCAATGTCGTGGACTTGTGTCCGGTCGGTGCGCTGACGTCGAAGCCATATGCTTTCGAAGCACGCCCATGGGAGTTGAAAAAGACACCAAGCATCGACGTGATGGACGCAGTCGGCACCAACATCCGCCTTGATAGCCGGGGCAGGGCCGTATTGCGGGCACTTCCGCGCATCAATGATGATGTGAACGAAGAATGGGCGTCGGATAAGACACGCCACGCCGTGGATGGCCTTACGCATCGTCGTTTGGACAAGCCGTATATCCGCAAGGATGGGAAGCTTGTTGCAGCCAGCTGGGCAGAGGCATTTGACGCAATCAAGGCCAATTGGTCCGGCGATGCTGCGGTAATCGCAGGCGATCAAGTCGATTGCGAAACAATGTTTGCCGCGCGTGCGCTTGCAGGGTCGTCCATGCTTGAGGGCCGTCAAACGGGTCTTGCGTACGATACGTCGTCGCTTTCGGCCGTAAACTTCAACACCACCATCGCTGGCATCGAAAATGCGGACGTGATCTTGTTGGTAGGAAGCGACCTGCGCCGTGAGGCACCTTTGGTGAACACGCGTATCCAAAAAGCGATCCGCAAGCGCGGTGCGAAGGTGTTTGCCGTCGGTCCGGTAACGGATCTGACCTACAAGGTTGAATGGCTCGGTGATGATTTGAGCGCGCTGGCGAAAGCGCCAAAGGCTCTTGCTGATGCGTTGAAGACGGCAGAACGCCCCGCGATTATCGTCGGTGGCGGCGCGCTACGTTATGAAGGCGTCCATGGCGCGGCATTGGCGTTTGCATCGAAATATAAGCTCGTCCGTGATGGCTGGAATGGCTTTAACGTGCTGCATTTTGCAGCGGCGCGTATGGGCGGACTGATGCTTGGATATGCGCATGATGGCGGTATCAAAGCGTTGGCGGCCAAGGCGCCCAAGCTCGCGTTCTTCCTCGCGGCGGATGAAGCCGATTACAGCCTGTTTGCGGGCAGCTTCAAAGTTTATGTCGGCCACCATGGCGACAATGGCGCGCATCATGCGGACGTCATTTTGCCAGGCGCAGCATATAGCGAAAAATCGGGTACCTACGTAAACCTCGAAGGCCGCGTGCAGCGCGGAGAGCGTGCGGTGTTCCCACCCGGTGATGCGCGTGAAGATTGGGCGATATTCCGCGCCTTGTCGGATGTGCTTGGCAAGCGCCTGCCGTTTGACAGCCTTGAGGCGCTCCGCGTTGAAATGTTCAACGCTGTCCCTGCATTGGGCGTCGAAGGCCTTGCCGATTATGGCTGGTCTGAACCCACATTGCCGTCAGCCGTAAATGGCAAGATTGCCGATTATCCGATTAAGGATTTCTATCTGACCAACGCAATCTGCCGCGCATCAGAAACGATGCAGCGGTGCTCGGCTGAACTGGTGCACGGCACGCAATATCTGGAGGCAGCGGAATGACATCTTTCTTCCAAACTCTGGGTATGAGCTACGAAGCCGCATGGTTCACCGCAACCATCGCGGGCATATTGCTCATTGCATTGCCGCTGATGCTGGCCGTCGCGCTCATCATTTACGCTGAGCGCAAATTGTGGGCGGCTTTTGCACTCCGCCGTGGTCCCAACGTGGTTGGTCCCTTCGGCGTCCTTCAGTCGTTCGCTGACGGACTTAAGGTGTTCCTGCAGGAAACAATCATCCCCAGCGCGTCGAACCGCGGACTGTTTTTGATTGCGCCGATTATTACCTTCACCGTCGCTTTGATGGCGTGGGCGGTTATTCCGTTTGCTGACGGCGTTGTGCTGTCCAACATCAACGTAGGCTTGCTCTACATTCTCGCGATTAGCAGCCTTGGCGTATATGGCGTGGTCATTGCCGGTTGGGCATCCAACTCGAAATATCCTTTCTATTCCGCCATGCGCGCGGCGGCGCAGATGATTTCATACGAAGTCTCTATTGGCTTCATCCTGATCTGCATTGTGTTGTGGGCGGGTACATTCAATGTGGGCGGCATTGTCGAGGGCCAGCGGGGCCATATCTTTGGCTTCATCAACGCTTATGCGTTCAACCCGTTGCTGTTTCCTATCGCGATCATGTTCCTCATCAGTTCCATGGCGGAAACCGCACGCGCGCCTTTCGATTTGACCGAAGCGGAAAGCGAGCTGGTCGCCGGTTATCAGACCGAATATTCGTCGATGGCCTTCGCTTTGTTCTGGCTGGGTGAATATGCCAACGTGCTGTTGATGTGCGCGCTTAACGCCATTCTGTTTTGGGGTGGATATTTGCCGCCAGTGGATTGGGCGCCATTATATGCCGTTCCCGGCATCATCTGGTTCTTCGTCAAAATCCTTTTGATGTTCTTTGTCTTCGCTTGGGTGAAGGCGACTGTACCGCGTTACCGTTATGACCAATTGATGCGTCTGGGTTGGAAAATATTCCTGCCAATCTCGCTGTTTTGGGTCTTTTTGGTGAGCGGCTATCTTATGTTCACAGGACATTTCGCATGACCACCATCGCGCATCTCATCAAAACCTTTACCCTTTGGGAATTCGTCAAGGCGCACTGGTTGACCTTGCAATATTTCTTCAAGCCAAAGGCGACGATTAACTATCCGTTCGAAAAGAACCCGTTGAGCCCGCGTTTTCGCGGTGAGCATGCTTTGCGGCGCTACCCCAATGGGGAAGAGCGGTGCATCGCATGCAAGCTATGCGAAGCAGTGTGCCCTGCCTTGGCCATCACCATCGAGTCCGAACCGCGCGAAGACGGCAGCCGCCGCACCACGCGCTATGACATCGACATGACGAAGTGCATCTATTGCGGTTTCTGCCAAGAAGCTTGCCCAGTGGATGCAATTGTCGAGGGACCAAACCTCGAATTTGCAACCGAAACACGCGAGGAATTGTTTTATGACAAGGCCAAGCTTCTCGACAACGGCGCGAAATGGGAACGGGCAATTGCCGCGAACCTTGCCGCCGATGCACCCTATCGTTAAGGGCGGCCCATCGTGATCCAACTCGTCTCATTCTATATTTTCGCAAGCATAGTCATCGCGTCCGCCGCGATGGTCATCTTTGCCCGTAACCCCGTGCACAGCGTGCTGTGGCTGATCGTCGCGTTCTTCAATGCCGCTGGACTGATGATCCTGATCGGCGCTGAGTTTATCGCGATGCTGCTCGTCATTGTCTACGTTGGCGCAGTCGCCGTATTGTTCCTGTTTGTGGTGATGATGCTCGACATCGACTTTGCCGAACTGCGCGCAGGCTTTGTGAAAAACGTTCCGCTTGGGTTATTGCTCGCCGTTGTTCTCGCCGCTGAGCTCGTGCTTGGCATTGGCGCGTATCAGGCTGGTGCAGTCACATTGGGCACGCCAGAGGCGGGCGCAGCCACTGTGTCGGCGGCGGTTCCCAATATCGAAGCTATCGGCGGCCTGTTGTACAGCAAATATGTGTTCATGTTTGAAACCGCGGGCCTCATTCTTTTGGTGGCAATGGTGGGCGCGATTGTTCTTACCCATCGTAAGAGCCATGGCACGCGCGGCCAGAGCATCAGCAGCCAGGTACAGCGCCGTCCCGAAGACGCGACGCGCAATGTCAATCAACCGGTAGGGCAGGGGATCGAGTTGTGATTGGTATCGAACATTATCTGGTGGTGAGCAGCATTCTGTTCGTCATGGGTATGCTGGGCATTTTCCTGAACCGCAAAAATGTGATCATCATCTTGATGGCGATTGAGCTCATTTTGCTGGCGGTAAATATCAACCTCGTGGCGTTCAGCGTCTTTCTTGGCGACCTTACGGGCCAGATTTTCGCGATGTTCGTGCTGACGGTGGCTGCGGGTGAAGCGGCTATCGGCCTTGCCATATTGGTCATCTACTTCCGTGGCCGGGGCACCATTGCCGTTGACGATGTCAACCGGATGAAGGGATAACATCCAGTGACTTCGATCTATATCATTGTTTTTCTTCCGCTTTTGGCTGCGCTTGTCGCTGGCCTTGGCCAACGCTTTATTGGCGCGGTTGCATCCAAAACGATTACCACAGCTGGCCTGTTCACGGCGTCCTTGCTGAGCTGGCCGATTTTCATCGGCTTTCTCAACGGCAGCGAAACCGCTTATGTCGCGCCCGTGATGAACTGGGTTCAATCGGGTGATTTGTCATTCGATTGGGAATTGCGTGTTGATGCGCTGACCGCGGTGATGTTGGTGGTCATCACCACCGTGTCCGCGCTCGTTCATCTGTATAGCTGGGGCTATATGGAAGAAGACCCCGATCAGCCGCGCTTTTTTGCGTATCTGTCGTTGTTCACCTTCGCGATGTTGATGCTCGTGACCGCCAACAATCTCGTCCAAATGTTCTTTGGATGGGAAGGGGTTGGTCTGGCGTCTTATCTGTTGATCGGTTTCTGGTACAAAAAGCCAAGCGCGAACGCCGCAGCGATCAAGGCATTTGTCGTGAACCGCGTGGGCGACCTTGGCTTCATGCTGGGTATCTTCGGCGTGTTCTGGTTGTTTGGCACGGTTTCCATTCCGGACATTTTGGCGGCGGCACCGGACAAGGTTGGATCAAGCATCGGTTTCCTTGGGTTCCGCGTCGATACAATGAGCTTTCTGTGCATATTGTTGTTCATTGGCGCGATGGGCAAATCTGCGCAGCTGGGCCTGCACACATGGCTGCCCGACGCGATGGAAGGTCCGACACCGGTGTCGGCGCTTATTCACGCGGCAACGATGGTTACCGCTGGCGTGTTCATGGTTTGCCGCCTGTCGCCATTGTTTGAAACAAGCCAGTTTGCGTTGGATGTTGTAACGATAGTCGGCGCGACAACGGCCATTTTTGCAGCAACGGTTGGCTTGGTGCAAACCGATATCAAACGCGTCATTGCGTACTCCACATGCTCGCAGCTTGGATATATGTTCTTTGCCGCGGGCACGGGCGCATATGGCGCGGCGATGTTCCATTTGTTCACGCACGCATTCTTTAAGGCTTTGTTGTTCCTTGGCGCAGGCTCCGTCATCCACGCGATGCATCATGAACAGGACATGCGTTATTATGGTGGTTTGCGGAAACATATCCCGCTGACATTCTGGGCGATGATGGCGGGCACCTTGGCGATTACCGGCGTTGGTATTGTTGGCGTCGGCGGGTTCGCTGGTTTCTATTCCAAGGACGCGATCATCGAAGCCGCATTTGCGAGCCACTCAACCTTCCATATGTATGCGTTTGGCATTGGCGTTTTGGCGGCATTGTTGACCAGCTTCTACAGCTGGCGCCTGATGTTCCTCACATTCTTCGGTGCGCCGCGTTGGGCGCAGTCGGAGCATATTCAGCATGCGATGCACGACCATGGTGAACATGCGCATGATCATGCCCACGACGCGCATATTGACGGAACCGCTGGCTATCATCCGCATGAAAGCCCGCTACCGATGCTCATCCCGTTGGGCGTGCTGACATTGGGCGCGGTTTTTGCAGGTTTTGTATTCCACGGAGGCTTCATTGAAGCTGAAACCGGCAAGGCATTTTGGGCGAACAGCACATTGTTCTTCAATGAACATTTGATGCACGCCATGCACGAGGTGCCTTTGTGGGTGAAGCTGTCGTCGACAGTGGCCATGCTGACCGGATTGTTGGTTGCTTATGTGATGTATCAGCAGTCAAAGGATGCGCCGCAGCGCTTGGCGACTGCCTTTGCACCATTGTACCGTTTCTTCCTGAACAAATGGTATTTCGACGAACTATATGATGCGGTCTTCGTCCGCCCGGCGTTCTGGTTAGGACGCCTGTTCTGGAAGCAGGGCGACATTGGCATTATCGACCGGTTTGGACCAAATGGTTCGGCTGCTGTCGTGTCCTTTGGCAGCAAGCTCGCGGTTAAAATGCAGTCGGGTTATCTTTATACATATGCGCTGGTGATGCTTTTGGGCCTTGTCACAGCGGTTAGCTGGATGATGGTGAGAACATAATGAACGCCGCAGATATTCCTGTCCTGTCAATCATGCTCGCCATCCCGATGGTGGCGGCTGCATTGTGTTTGTTCGTTCGTGCCGAACTGGCGCGCCCGATTGCGCTTGGTGCGACCCTCGCTAACTTCATCCTCGGTGTGGTGCTGTGGATCAGCTATGATCCCGCAGGCGCGCAGTGGCAGTTTACCGAAAGCGCGCAATTGTTCGGTCCGATTGGTTGGAAGCTTGGCATTGACGGTATCTCGTTGACGCTGATCATGCTGTCGGTGTTCCTGATGCCCATTTGTATCGGCGCAAGCTGGAACAGCATTCAAAAGCGCGTTGGCGAATATATGGCGGCTTTCCTTTTGATGGAAACGCTGATGATCGGCGTGTTCGCGGCGCAGGACCTGTTGCTGTTCTACATCTTCTTCGAAGCCGGTCTGATCCCGATGTATCTCATCATCGGTATATGGGGTGGTCAGGACCGCATTTACGCGTCGTACAAATTCTTCCTCTACACCTTGCTTGGGTCGGTGGTGATGCTGATCGCGATGTTGTGGATGATCCAGTTTGCCGGCACCGCAGACATCCCGACTTTGCTCAACACCGATTTCCCTGTGCCGGCGCAGACATTGTTGTGGCTGGCATTCTTTGCATCCTTTGCGGTCAAGATGCCGATGTGGCCCGTGCACACATGGCTTCCCGATGCGCACGTTCAGGCGCCAACGGCGGGTTCAGTCATTCTGGCTGGCGTGTTGTTGAAAATGGGTGGCTATGGCTTCCTGCGTTTCTCTTTGCCTATGTTCCCAGAGGCGAGTGCAAACTTCATTCCTTTGGTGTTCGGCCTGTCGATGGTCGCGGTTGTCTACACATCGCTGGTGGCGCTGGTGCAGCAGGATATGAAAAAACTGATCGCCTATTCGTCGGTCGCCCACATGGCGATTGTGACGGTTGGCCTATTCACCTTTAACCAACAGGGTATTGAAGGCGCGATCATCGTGATGCTCAGCCACGGTTTGGTATCGGGCGCGCTCTTCCTTTGCGTTGGCGTGATCTACGACCGTCTGCGCACACGCGAAATCAGCCGTTACGGCGGCATCAGCGTGAATATGCCCAAATATGCACTGCTGTTCATGCTGTTCACCATGGCCAGCGTCGGCTTGCCCGGAACAAGCGGTTTCGTCGGTGAGTTTCTGAGCCTCGCGGGTGCCTATAAGGTGTCCACTTGGGCCACGCTGATTGCGACAACGGGCATCATCCTTGGCGCGGGATATATGTTGTATCTCTATCGCCGGATTGCATTTGGGCCTCAGGTCAATGCAGACGCGGCTGCGATGCAGGATATTGACGGCCGCGAAATGTGGCTGCTCGCGCCGATTGCGATCGTTGTGTTGTGGATGGGCGTATATCCCGAAACATTCCTTGCCCCCATTCGCCGCGATGTTGCGACAATAGTTGATCGTATTGAACGGGCGGCTCCCGCTGGCGACAGCAAATTAATGGCCGTCGACCCGACCACAGCGCGCTTTCGCGTTGTTCATGAACCTAAAAAAGACGTGGCTGAGGGGAGCCATTAATAATGGAACTTAATGCTTCGCTCTCCTTGGTGCGTCCTGAGATTATTCTCAGCTTCTCGGCGCTTGCCTTGCTTTTGTTGGCTGCTTGGAAGGATCAGGCCGGACGCCTCATCAGCATATTGGCTGTTGCGGCTCTAGGTGCCGCCGCTGCCTTCACCGCCAGCTCGCTTGGTTCGGGCGCCAACGCGTCGGCCTTTGATGGTTTGATGGTGAATGATGCCTTTGGCAATTTCTCCAAGCTGCTGATTTACATTGCTGCGGCGGTGTCACTGACCATCGCGCCGCGTTTCTTGGAGAAGGCGGGCGCGATGCGTGCTGAATATCCGGTTCTCATCGTCCTTTCCTGCGTCGGTATGGGCATTATGGTATCGGCGACGGACCTGGCCTCCTTGTATATCGGTTTGGAGCTTCAGAGCCTCTCGGCCTATGTTCTGGCCAGCTTCGTGCGTTCAGATGGCCGTTCGGCGGAAGCGGGCCTGAAATATTTCGTCCTTGGCGGTCTTGCGAGCGGCATGCTGCTGTTCGGCGCATCCTTGGTCTATGGTTTTGCCGGTTCGACAAGCTTTGCGGCAATCGGCCTCGCGATGGACAAGGAAGTCGGCCTTGGTCTGATCTTTGGTATCGTGTTCATCCTGTCTGGATTGGCATTTAAGATCAGTGCCGCACCATTCCATATGTGGACGCCCGACGTCTATGAAGGCGCACCCACGCCTGTCACAGCATTTTTTGCGAGCGCGCCAAAGGTTGCGGCCATCGCTTTGTTGATGCGCGTTGTGCTTGAGGCATTTGGTTCGCAGGTTCTGGTGTGGCAGCAAATCATTATTGCAGTGGCGTTGATGTCGATCATCATCGGCGCGGTTGGCGCAATTGGTCAGCAGAACCTCAAGCGCCTGATGGCGTATAGCTCGATCAACAATGTCGGCTTCATCCTCATCGGTCTTGCCACCGGAACCGAGCAAGGCATCGCTGCCATGCTTGTCTATCTGACTATTTATGTCGCCATGACCTTGGGCGGCTTTGTGTGCTTGATGCAATTGAAGGACAAAGACGGCAACTATCGGGAAGAATTTGCCGATATCGCTGGCTTGTCAAAGACCCGCCCGGCGCTTGCCGCTGCCTTTGCCATTTTCATGTTCAGCCTCGCGGGCATTCCGCCATTGTTCGGCTTTTGGGGTAAGCTGGTGGTATTCAATGCCGCTGTCGCCGCCGGCCTGCTGCCATTGGCCGTCATTGGTATTTCGGCTTCGGTTATTGGAGCATTCTATTACCTTAAGGTTGTCAAAGTGATGTACTTTGATGATGCGGCAGATGTTATCGCGGAAAGCGATGATAAGGTGCTTGTCTGGACCGGTGGCATTCTTGCCGCAGCCAACTCACCGCTTGGGTATTTTGCCATTCCAGCGCTCGGCGTTTGGACGGCGGTTGCGGCAGAAGCGCTGTTCTGACGCTGATATTTGAAGAGGTCGCGCTCACTGGGTCAACGAACGCGGATTTGTTGACGCGCGCGGCGCAGGGTGCACCGGAAGGATTATGGCTTCGCGCTGATGCGCAGGACGGCGGCAGAGGCCGTCTCGGCCGCAGCTGGGAAAGCCCAAAGGGCAATCTGTTCGCAAGCACCATCGTTCGTCTGCGCGATACCGACCCTGCACCAGCCAGTCTGGCTTTTGTAACAGCATTGGCCGTGTTCGACGCCATCCGGCAGATCGCGCCGCATGTCGACATTTCCCTGAAATGGCCAAATGACATTCTCTCGCTCGATGGTTCGAAATTGTGCGGGATATTGTTGGAACGATCGGCCGATGCGGTCATTGTTGGCATTGGGCTAAACTTGGTTTGGCATCCGGAAAATCTTGACCGGAAAGTGTCAGACTTACGCGCACTTGGCGCCACACCACCCGACGCGCAGTCGAGCGTGGAAATCATGGCCGATGCCTTTGCGCGGTACCTGTCGATCTGGCGGCTGTCGGGCACGGGCACGATTATCCGCCAGTGGGAAGAATGTGCGCATCCGCGCGGAACAGCGCTGTCGGCACGATTGCCCGATGGAGAGGAACTGCATGGGCTTTTCCAAGGCTTGGACGATCAAGGTGCGCTGCGGCTTAGCTTGGCGGACGGCGCAATTCGTGCCATTCACGCAGCAGATGTTTTTCTAGTTTAAAGGGGTGGGCGATGTTGCTCGCAATAGACACGGGTAATACCAACGCGAAGTTTGCTTTGGTCGATGACAGCGGCGAGATATTGCACCGCTGGCGCATCGCCACAGACGCGCGGCGCACTGCCGATGAATATGCGGTTTGGCTGGACCGGCTCATCCAGATGGCGGGGTACAAGCGTTCGGATATCGATGCCGTAATCATCGCGACCGTCGTGCCGCGCGCGCTGCACAATCTACAGCTGTTGGCGACGCGCTATTTTGGCTGTGAAGCACTTGTGGCTGGGCGCGGCGCTGTTGGGTGGGGCATTCAGTTGCGTGTTGCGGAACCACAGTCGGTTGGCGCAGATCGCGCCGTGAATGCCATTGCGGCGCATGCGCTTGCAGACGGGCATAAGATCGTGATCAGTTTTGGCACGGCGACGACGTTTGATTATATCGGCCCCGATGGGTCTTACCGAGGCGGAAGCATCGCGCCGGGCGTTAATCTGTCGCTCGACGCTTTATACGGCGCAGCGGCGATGCTGCCGCGAATTGCAATCGAACCACCGCCAAATGAAAGTGTCATCGGCACAACCACTGTTGGACAAATGCAGATTGGCATCTATTGGGGCTATGTGGCAATGATCGAGGGAATGATTGCCCGAATGAAAAATGAAATTGGTGAACCGGTATCGGTTATTGCGACCGGCGGTTTAGCAATCTTGTTTCAGCAACATGGCCATTTATTTGACCGGGTAGAACCCGATTTGACGCTGCGGGGGCTGGCGCTTTTGTACAGGAATAGAGAAAAAACATAATGACGACCCCAAAAAATGAACTGCTTTTCCTTGCTCTTGGCGGGTCAAATGAAATTGGCATGAACGTCAATTTATACGGTTGCGATGGCAAGTGGGTAATGGTCGACCTTGGCCTCACCTTTGCCAATTCAGAGTATCCCGGCGTTGACCTCGTACTTCCAGATCTGGAATTTATCGAGAAGCGGAAAAAAGACCTTTTGGGCATCGTCCTGACGCATGGTCATGAAGACCATATTGGCGCGGTGGCTTATTTTGCCGCGGACCTTGGTGTGCCTTTATATGCGACGCCGTTCACAGCAACGCTCATTCGCGGTAAGCTGGAGGAAGAAGGCATCGCCGATATTGTGGAGCTGAATGTTATTCCCATGGAAGGCGCATTCTCCATGGGGCCGTTCGATTTTAAATTTGTGACGCTGGCGCACTCCATCCTTGAAATGAGCGCCTGTTTGATCACCACGCCTTATGGCAAGATTTTCCATACTGGTGACTGGAAATTGGACGAACGGCCTGTATTGGGCCGCCCAACGACCGCCGACGCGCTAACCGCGATTGGGGACACCGGCATATTGGCGATGGTGTGTGATTCCACCAACGTCTTCAATCTTGAACATAGCGGCAGCGAAGGCAGCGTGAAGGACGACCTGCTAAAGTCCGTCAAGGCCGCGAAGGGGCGGGTTGTTGTGACAACTTTCGCCTCCAACGCAGCGCGGTTGCAGACGTTGGGCGAAGTTGCACGCGAAAGCGGCCGGACCTTGTGCTTTGCCGGTCGGTCGTTGCACCGTATCCTTGAGGCAGCGCAGGCCAATGGCTATTTGAAAGACCTGCCCAAAACCATTGATATGGAAAAAGTGGACAGCCTGCCGCGCCACGAAGTCATGGTTGTTGCGACAGGCGGGCAGGGCGAAGCCCGCGCTGCGTTAGCGCGCATTGCAGAGGGTAATCATCCCGTGAAGCTGGAGGAGGGCGACACCGTCATCTTCTCGTCTAAGCAGATCCCGGGCAATGAAATCGCCATAGGCATCATCATGAACAAGCTTGCCGAGCGCAACATTCTGACGGTTACGGAAAAGCAGGCGCATGTCCATGTATCGGGTCACCCGGGTCAGCCGGAGCTTGCGGCTCTATATGATTGGATCAGGCCTGAAATCCTCGTCCCAGTACATGGCGAGCGTCGGCACATGGCAGAGCAAGCCCGTTTCGCGCGCGCGCATGGCGTTCCAAAGGCTGTTGTGCAGTCAAATGGTGACGTGGTGCGCTTGGCGCCTGGCGAACCGAAGACGATTGGCAAGGAACGTACTGGGCGCCTTATCCTCGATGGTGACACCATCATCGCGGCGGATGGCGCCACGTTGAACGAGCGCCGGCGTCTGTCGTGGTACGGGTTAATTTCGGTGGCGTTCGCGCTTGGTGCGAATGACAAATTGCTGGGCAGCCCGGAAATCCGTTTGCATGGCGTTCCCATCGAAGAAGATCTGGATGATTTTATCGACGAAGCCACGACCGCTGCCGTAAAGGCAATTAAGGACAATCGTGGCGATTATGAAAAGCTGCGCGAATCCGTTCGTTTGGCCGTTCGCCGTGTTGCCGTTAGTTGGACCGGCAAAAAACCCATTGTTGATGTGATGATATTGGAGACCGCATGAGCTGGACATCAATTATAGCGATTTACGCGCTTTTTTGGGTGATGACCGCGTTTGTCATCCTTCCCATCGGCGTGCGAACGCATGAAGAATTGGGGCTGCCTAAGGTACCCGGGCAGGCGGACAGCGCCCCTGGGAACTTCCAGCCCCGCATCATCCTTTTGCGGACAACATTGTTATCCGCAGCGCTCTTTGGTCTATATTATGCCAATTATGTCTATGGCTGGGTCGACCGCCACAGTTTTGACTGGCTGATACATAGGCCTGTTTAAGGCTTATTTCCGAAGCCGCTCGATCGCTTGGGCCAGCGCAACATATAGCTTGCCAATATCGGACGACAAAAGCGTGACGCCAATGGCGTTGCCATCACGTGTGCTGAGCAACAGACGCATGATGCCTTCAAAGTCGTGCACATAGCGGTTCACATGCTCGCGGAATTCGCTGTCGTTGCCATAATGATTGGCGATGATCTTTGCTTCTTTTGAATCGATAAGGCGCACGGCACGGCGGGTAAACACGCCTCTGTCGCCCTTGAGATAGGACGCCCATGCGGTGTCAGTGATGTCATTCGACAATATTTTCGTTACATCGATGGCCGTGGAATTCAGTGATTCCGTCAACAGCACCATACGACGCGCGAAGCTGTTATCTTGAACCGATTCAAAACTGTTTTTGCTATCGGCAATGCGGCCTTCAAGAGTGGTCGTCATTTCGCCTAGCTCGGCGAGTTGTTTGACGACCAGACCGGTCGCAGCTTCGGATAGCTCTACATTGCGCTCAATCGCTTCCTGAACGGCAGCATTCATCGACGCAACTTGCGCATCCAACGCATTGGCGAGCGCGGTTCGATTTTGCTCGGTCAGCTGCTCGGAAATATGGGCGAGTTCTTCATCCAAGATCTTCCGGCTGCTTTCCGCCGCAGCGCGTGTGGATTCGCGGACACGCAGTAATGCGGTCACCAGTTGGCCATTTGCCTCATCCGACATTTCCTGAAGCAGCGATTGTGTTTGTCGCAACGACGAACCAAGTGCATCGACTTGGTCATGGCGGGCGGCAAAATGGGCATCGCTCTGCGTCATGAGCGCGTCCACAGAGTCGCGCTGGGTCGCAATAATCTGCTCCAGCCCGTTCAGCTTCTCCAGCATGCTGCCACTCAATTCCTCGAGCGATTGTGCGTTCGACAATGCGGATTTTATCTGCGCGACGCCATCGGACAATTGCACGCTGAGGACGTCCATAGATGCAGGAATTGTCTCGCTAATTTCATGGTTTGCTGTGCCAAGCGACTCCAGCAGCTTGTGGGACTGATCAATCAGCTGTTGGGTGACAAGTTGATTGTCTGTCAGCGCCGAACCAACCGTGCGCGTGCTCTCGCCCAAGGCCGATACGGCAAAGGCCAGTTTGGACGTCTGGTCGGTCGCGACGCGGTCAACCTCTGAAATCTGCTGTGCGCTTAAATCAATGTGCGCGCTAATCGTGGCAATCATGGCACGGATCCGCGCTTCTTCCTGTTCAGTCTGGCTACCAACGTCGCCAAGTGCCTTCCGCAAGTCGGAAAGGCTCGACTGAATCTGTTCCTGACTATTGGAGAGGATCGCGTCGATATCACCCGATGCCTGTGCGATGCCGCTGGACATGGCTTGCGTTGCGCTGTCCATCAACGTCGCCATTTCGGCGCTCCTATCAAGCGCCTCTGTACTCCGCATGTCGAGCAGTTTTGCACTGCTGCTGAGCGACTGTTCCAATTTAACAGCCATGTCGTCGGCGCGCACTTCAACGCCATCGACATAATCGCGAACCGATTTGCCGGCATCGCGAACGCGCTCCAAAGTTGCAATGAGCGCTTTGATCTGGATCTGCGCGTTATTGCCAGCGCTGCCGATCTGGTTGGTCACATCTTTCGCTGCGCTTGTAACAACTGGCAAATGCTTGCGGAGCTGCTCAAGATTTGTGTTTGCGGATTGGCTTACAGTCTCAAGTGTCTTTGCTTTTTGGTCGCTATCGGCAAGCGCCGCTGTAAGGACCTGGGCTGACTCCATCAATTTCTGGGAGGACTGGCGTCCAAGCGACTCGAGATCGCGTGCATTTTGTGACAAAAACTCGCGGGCCAACGCGATTTCCTCGTTCACGGTGCGCATCCGCTGGCTCAGTAAAACGCTTTCGTTGCGCAACGACGCTGCAACGTTGCCAAATCGGGTTGCTTCCCGGCTGCTGTTACGCATCACCAACAACCACGACACGGCGATCAACAATGCAGGGACAGCCCAACGCACAATGAGTTCAACAATGCGATTGTTGTCGAGGCCGGATTGCGCCTCAGGCCAATAGGTCAGTCCGAAAAATGCAGTCCAACCCGCAAATGCGAGGAGAAGCATCGTCGGCACCACAAATGCCAAAATACTACGCCGCGGCTGTTCAACTTCATACATATCTTCAACATTTTCTGTGTCGAAAGCATCGCGAAGCGAATCCGCCGTCACTTGCGTTTCCGCCGCGACTTCGTCGTGCGAAGATTGGTCTGAGATATGCTGCGTCAAGCCGACGATTTTTGAGCGTGTGGTCATAATCCCCTAATTACCACATTATTGCGAGAGAGAAACGCAAACTTAACACCATCTGTTGTAACCCCGAAAAATGTCGATGGATTATGGCGCATTTGACACAGCGTTAATGGCTACAGTGGGGGATGAAGCATCCTTAATGGCGGAACTGCGTGTGTCGTTCGCAGGCTCAACAATGCTATATGCGATATCGATCATTTCATTGTTCAATGATTGACCCATTTTTGTAGATTTTGATTGGCAAATGACATCTAAACTTCATATCTGACCTATGGTGTCCCCGCGCATTCCCGAAAAGCTTTCTGTCGCGTTGCTCTCCGTTACCGGTGGCGACGAGTCCGCGTCGCGAGTGCCCACGGACAAGCCAAATACCGAGTTGGCGGGCGGTTCACTCGTAGATTATCAAATTAAGACGCTTTTTCGCGCGGGAATTTCACGGTTTCTCGTTGAACTGGAGAATATGGACGGGGCAATGTTGGCCTTGGCCGATCAATGGCGGCAGAAAAACGTCCTCGTCGATTTCGTCCGCACAGGTGCGGATATTCAACGCTATTTAAAGCTCGACGACCGCATTTGGGTTCAGTCTGGGCAGCTATATGTGCAGCCTGACTTTGTCGAAACGCTCTCAAAATCGCCGGATAACTTCGTGGCTACAGTGGATGGGCGCGACGAAAATAGCCTTTTTGAGCGCATCGATTTGAATACGCGCTGGGCCGGTATCTCGATTGTCGGCGCCAGCACGATCGCGATGCTGAAAGATCTACCCGAAGACTGGAGCATCATTTCCTCACTGCTGCGCCAGGCCATCCTCGCGAATGTGCCGTTGAGACCTTTGTCGCAGCAACATGTTAACAACGGAACCTTGAACATCGTCCAAGGTTCGCAGGATTTTGTCCAGCTGAACAAGCAAATTTTACGCAGGCGGGTTTTAAGTCAGCCGGGCTTCGTTGAAGCTAGGGTTTTGGGGCCAGTATCCGCCAAATTGGTTCCCATCATATGGCAAAGTCCCATCGCGCTTAAGTTCGTAAAATTTGCCGGTCCGATATTTGCGTTGGGCGCTGCGGGCCTGGGTGTGTCCGGCTTCGATTTGGCAGCAACTGGCGCTGCTTTTGGTGCTGTCGCAACCAATTCTCTGCGTCTTGCAACGACTGACGATTTGAACGGGCAGGGGAAAATGCCCAAGCTGACGGCCGTGACCTTGTCGCTGCTTGTTATTGCGATGTTTGGCGCGGCGTATATGGACACCTCGTACACGAACGACGGCCTATTTGCGGCGTTTGCGGTAGCCTCCATCGCATGGATTAGCATGCATGTCGTGTTGCCGCG
Source organism: Sphingomonadales bacterium 39-57-19 (assembly GCA_002282385.1). Taxonomy (GTDB): domain Bacteria; phylum Pseudomonadota; class Alphaproteobacteria; order Sphingomonadales; family Sphingomonadaceae; genus Sphingorhabdus_B. Next base: position 318,758 of record NCJG01000001.1, read on the forward strand.
TTGGGCGGACGGGCTTCTGCGGTCGCCAGCCTTGCTGTCCATTTTGGCTTTAGTCGGCACTGCCGGTCTTGGTTTAGCCAATGCGCTGCAATGGATTATGGTCGCGCAGCTAAGCGCGTTTATGTTTGCATGCTATGATAGCGGCCCCGATAAAAAGGCGGATCAGCCTTAAAACGCCGTTAACCGACAAAACCTATAACGGCCGCCACGAACGTTAGTGGATAGGCTTTGGACGGTTTACTTAGTCCCCAAGATGATTTGCTCTCAATCGCGTGCGCCCACGCCCGCGATGTTGATGCACTTTGCGACGACGTCGCATCCATCATAATCCCTTCCGCGGGCGTTTCGAAAGATGACGCTCTGAAGGCTGTTATCAATCTGAGATCTCAGATATTCTTGCCCCGGGAAGCTGCGCTGTTTGCGGCTGAATATGCCCATCTCATCCCTGAAATGGCACGCGAGCAACGTCGTTATTGGCCTGCGGCGCGATTGTCGTTTTTAGGCTTTGGCAAAACATGAACGGGGCCGCGCCGTTCGTATGCGCTGTCACAGGCGAGGTGTCGCCTAAGGGCATCTTACTGCGTGCCGATGACGCGTTGCAGCAGCTTCATATAAGGGCAGGGGGCGTGCCTGGCGGCGTCCTTGCATGTCCCGCTTTGCTCAGCCTCGCGCAGATGGTTTTACGGCTAAGGATGCGGCTCGCGCGGCCTGTTTGAGTTGCGGAAGGTGCCGACAATTGGGAACTGTGGGTCGAGGCCGAGCCTTTCAACAATGATGTCAAACTTGCCATTTTGAGTTGGCGCAAAATAGACAATGTGTCGGTCAAGCCAAGCCCGCGGGATATATGGCCTGATCGAGGTCAAGAACCGGTCAGGCTTAGATTTGATCACGCCTTGCGCCTTGTTGACGCCTGCGGACCAGTTGAAGACATTGTTAAAGATACAGATTTTGGTTCCTCAGCGACAATGATACTCGGCAGGCTTTTCGGTCCAGACGCACTGGCAGCGTTCCAGAATGTTGCGAGGTTTGTCCCAATCAGTCGCCGCAGCGTTCCTACGCTCAACGGTGCGAGTATGTGGGTTTGGGGGCAGGCCGAACGTGACGGCGCTGGGCAGATTTCTGGGTATACGCTGTCCCTTGCCCATAATGGGACGGTCGAAGCGGCTAGCTTTACGCAGGCGGATAGATCATCTTCGGGCGCACTTTCTGGGAAACAGCTTGCGCCGGTTCTGCGGCAACCATTGGATCGCATCATCGCGAATGCCGAAACGATCGCGGGCGAATTGTGCGGGCCGATCCGTGAAAACTATGCCGCATATGCCCGCGACATTGCCAACGCTGCGCGGCATCTTACGGCCCTTGTTGAGGATCTGAGCGATTTGGAAGCCGTCGAACGACCTGGCTTTTCCACCGCACAGGATGATATCGAATTAGGGGACGTTGCGCGGCGCGCTGCTGGTTTTCTGGCGTTAACGGCCGCAGATCACCGCATGACGATTTCGCTGCCTGACGGCCAAACATATGTCACGGCCATAGCAGAATTGAGGCGCGTGCTTCAGATCATGCTGAACCTTATCACCAATGCGATCCGATATTCGCCCGACGGAACTGAGGTTCGGGTGGAAGTCGGCGCCGAGGATGGATTTGCGTACGTATCCGTGTCGGACCAAGGTGCGGGTGTTGGCGTAGATGACCGCGAACGTATTTTTGCCAAGTTTGAACGTTTGGGGCGCACCGGCGATGGCGGAAGCGGCCTAGGGCTCTATATATCGCGCCGCCTGGCACGCGCGATGGGCGGTGATCTTACCGTTGAGGATGCAAAAGGCGGAGGCGCTAAATTCACGCTCCGCCTTCCACAACAATTAACGCTGGTCTAGGCCCGGATATGGGCGGTGGTTTGGACCCGTGTACAATTGACGCGGGCGACCGATTTTTTGTGCCGGATCGGAAATCATTTCATTCCATTGTGCAACCCAGCCCACGGTGCGGGATAGTGCGAACAATACGGTGAACATTTCCGTCGGGAAGCCAATCGCCGACAAAATGATGCCGGAATAGAAGTCAACGTTCGGGAACAGCTTCTTTTCGATGAAATATGGATCATTTAGCGCCATTTCTTCAAGCTGCATCGCAACATCGAAGATTGGGTCGGTAATGTTCAGCTCGGTCAGAACCTCACGCACCGTTTTCTGCATGACTGACGCGCGCGGATCGTAGTTTTTATAGACCCGATGCCCAAAGCCCATGAGACGGAAGGGATCGTTCTTGTCCTTGGCACGTTCAATGTAATGCGGAATTCGGTCCGGCGTGCCGATTTCGCGCAGCATGTTGAGCGCAGCTTCGTTCGCGCCGCCATGCGCTGGGCCCCAAAGGCAGGCAATGCCCGCTGCAATACATGCAAACGGGTTGGCACCCGATGATCCGGCAAGGCGTACCGTCGATGTTGAAGCATTTTGTTCATGGTCGGCATGGAGGATGAAAATCCGGTCCATCGCGCGTTCGATGACTGGGTTCACAACATATTCTTCGGCAGGGACGCCGAAGGTCATGCGCAGGAAGTTGCCGGTGTAGGACAGGCTATTGTCCGGATAAACAAATGGCTGACCAACCGAATATTTATACGCCATTGCGGCGATGGTTGGCATTTTGGCAATCAAACGATGGCTGGAAATCATGCGATGCGTTGGGTCGCTGATATCGGTCGAATCATGATAAAATGCCGACAGCGCGCCGACGACACCGCACATGATCGCCATTGGGTGCGCGTCACGGCGGAAGCCGCGATAAAATGTCGCCAGCTGCTCATGCAGCATTGTGTGGCGTGAAATGGTGTGGCTGAAATGATCGAGCTGCGCCTTGTTGGGCAGTTCACCATTCAACAGCAGATATGATACTTCCATGAAGCTCGACTGTTCCGAAAGTTCTTCAATGGAATAACCACGATGCAACAATATGCCTTCATCGCCATCGATGAACGTCAGCGCAGATTCGCAGCTTGCGGTCGAGGTGAAGCCGGGATCGAACGTGAAATGATCTGACACGGCATATAATTTGCGGATATCGATTACGTCGGGTCCTTCCGAACCTTTCATGATCGGCAATTCAAAGCTGTTTTCGCCAACGGTAAGAGTTGCGTTATTATTGGCCATTTTCAAACTCCATACATTGCTACCCGACATATCGGGCCGCCCAACCGGGCATATTTCCGTTTAAGACACAGAACGTTCAAAACGTCGTTTGCGACTGCTTTCGGTCCTTCAAATGCCACTATTTCATGGGGAGAAAATGGCTTTGTCGTTGCTAGCCCAATGGTAGCAAATTTAGCAGCCGTCAAGGCAAACAATAGCCAAAAATTGGGAGGTTATTTGCCACGCTGCATAATGGTGGTAGGTAGCGTTTGTGGTGGGGATATCGGACATTTTGGCCCTCAACAATATGCCGCGCTTGGGCGGGGGGCGTAGGTGGTTCAGCGCCCTTGAAAACTGGCTTGATCGGGAGCGCGATCAGCTGCCTTTGTGGTTGCCGGTTGGCATAGGCATCGGGATCGTCATTTGGCAATTTGGTGGGGCTTCGGCGGCCCCTGGATTATTGTTATTGGCCATTGCGGTTGCGCTGTTTGCGTTGCTGGCGAAACCGCATAGCCGCAGCCGTCAATTTTTCGGGATGGCGGCAGTCGCCATTTTGCTTGGTTTCGGGCTCATTAGCCTGAAGTCGGCGGTCGTCGACAAACCCGTTCTGGCCAAGATTTGGATCGGCGATTTTTATGGGCGGATTGAGGCCGTCGAAAATCTCACGGCGCGCGAGGTTGTTCGCCTGCGCCTTGGGACGGATGGGAAGGGCGAATTGCCCCCGGTCGTCCGCGTAAATCTTACGCCCGCACAATATCAATCAACATTTCAAGTGGGCGCGGTCATTCGATTGCGGGCGAGATTGATGCCGCCTGCCGGACCAACCTTGCCGGGCGGATATGATTTTGCGCGCCGGGCATGGTTTCAACAGATCGGCGCAACCGGGTCTGCATTGGGAACCGTAACCTTGGTTGAGCCTGCAAGAACCAATGCGATGTTTTCGGAAAAGCGGGCGCAACTTACGCAGCATATTTTGGCATCCATGCCGCCTGATGCAGGAGCCATTGGCGCGGCGCTGGTGACGGGGGATCAGGGGCATATAGGCGAGGCGGATGCGCAAGCGATCCGGGACAGCGGATTGGCGCATCTGCTGTCGATCAGCGGGCTTCATGTGACGGCGGTTGTTGGATTTATCTTTATCGCGGTCAGCCGTTTGCTGTCCTTGTCGTCGTGGCTGGCCTTGCGGATTTCGGTGCCGATCTGTGCGGCGGCGGCGGCCGCAATGGGGGCACTGGCATATACCCTTTTAACGGGCGCAGAGGTACCAACGATACGATCCTGCATTGCTGCGCTTTTGGTGCTCGTGGCACTGGCGTTGGGAAGGGAGGCGCTTACCCTGCGTTTGGTTGCATTTGGCGCGTTGATTGTGCTGCTATTTTGGCCAGAGGCATTGGCCGGGCCAAGCTTTCAACTCAGCTTCGCCGCTGTTGCCACGATTGTCATCCTTCACGAACTGCCACTGGTGAAGCGCTTTGCCGAACGGCGGGATGAGCCGACGCTATATCGACTTGCCCGGGCCGTTGTTTCACTTGTTCTCACCGGGCTCGCTATCGAAATAATCTTGGCCCCGATCGCCTTGTTTCATTTTCATAAGACAGGACTTTATGGTGCCTTCGCCAATGTCGTCGCGATACCCATGACGACCTTCGTTATTATGCCATTGGAAGCATTGGCACTTTTCCTCGATTTGGTCGGCCTTGGCGGGCCCTTCTGGTGGCTCGCCGGACACGGGATTTTAGCGATTTTGGCATTAGCACATTTTGTGAGCGGTTTGCCGGGCGCGGTTTCGATGATGCCTGAAATGCCCATCTGGTCTTATGCGGCATTCTGGGCGGGGGCATTGCTGTTTGGACTGCTGCAAACGCATATTCGCTATGTCGGCATCCCGATTTTCCTTATTGGCATTGCCGGAATGATCTTAGCACCTCGGCCCGATATATTGGTCACGGGCGATGGAAAACATCTGGCTCTCGTCACAGCCGACGGAAAAGTCTCGCTTTTGCGCGGCAAGGCCGGCGACTTTGTTCGGGATATGATCTCCGAAAAAGCGGGAAGCAATGCTGTCGCCACACCGATCGAACAATGGCCGGGCGCAAACTGCACATCTGATAACTGCATTATATCGTTAGCTGCGCACAACCGGGCCTGGACCATATTGGCAACGCGCACGGCTTACCAGGTCCCAGTCATGGAGATGGCCGCGGCCTGCAGGCGCGTGGACATCGTCGTGAGCGACCGATGGTTGCCGCAAAGTTGCCGGCCCAAATGGATTAAAGCAGACCGCGGACTGTTAGAGCAGACCGGCGGACTTGCTATCTATTTGGCCGATCAACGCGTGATGACCGTTAACGAAAATCGCGCGCGTATGCCATGGGTTCAAGCGGCCAAAGCGGCGCAGCAGAACGCAGATTTAGATCAATGATATCTGCGCAATAGCCCCGCTAGCTTACCCTGAACTTCAACTTCATGCTGCGCATAATATTGTGGTTCATATGTGCTGTTGGCCGGATCCAAACGGATTTGCTGACCTTCACGGCGCAGATATTTTAGCGTCGCTTCTTCACCGTGCACCAGTGCCACAACAATCTCGCCATCGCGCGCGGTCGTTGCTTTACGGATGAGGGCGTAATCACCATCCAATATCCCCGCCTCGATCATTGAGTCACCGGAAACTTCAAGCGCATAATGCTCGCCAGCGCCCAACAGCGCCATGGGCACAGACAAGGAACTTTGGCCTTCCAAAGCTTCAATCGGCACACCAGCAGCGATTTTGCCATGCAGCGGGATTTCCATGACGTCGTTCGCAGCCACGGGCAACTGCACCTGCGCCTTGTTGCTGGCAACCGCAGGAGTGAGCTTGGTCACATTATCGCTGCGCAAGTTGCCGCCATCGGGTAGTTTCATCACTTCGAGCGCACGGGCGCGATTTGCAAGACGGCGGATAAAGCCGCGCTCTTCCAAAGCACCAATCAACCGATGCACACCTGACTTGCTCTTCAAATCCAGCGCTTCCTTCATTTCTTCAAATGAGGGCGAAATACCGCTTTCATCAAGTCGCTGGTTAATGAACACAAGCAGTTCATGCTGTTTGGCTGTGAGCATATTCAGGGTTCCATCATGTTGAACATGAGAAGAACGATTAGAGAACAAATGTGGTTATGTCAAGAACAACCTAGCTTTTAGATTCCTCTTGAACGCTTAGGAGAACTCGCCGGAACATCAGCGGATTGCTAATGCCTACAATGGGCGCTTGTGCCGTTCCCGTGCCCGACATTACCAATGTCCCAAAGTTGCAAATTCTGCCTATAAATCCTTGCTGGACTTGAATGCTCTCAACACGGGGCAAGAGTATTTCAACGGTTTGGCGGCTAATTAGGCCATATTTAGCGACAACTTTCTTGTCTGTGATCGCCAGTTCAGTGCTCCACCATCTCAGAAAAGCTATCAGGAAAAAAACAAATCCGACCACAAACCACATTGTAGCAACGCCTAGTAAAATCAGAAACCATAGAGACCACACACTTACCCGAGCCTGATACTTAACAGTCTCGCCCGGTGCGAGCGTGGTTTCAACAAAGCTTCCCCTAATGCATTCCCCTCCGAAAATTCGTGCGTGATCAAATTCATGATAAATTGTCAAATTTTGCAATTTGCAAACTTGCACACGTATGCTGGCTAGGCAAGCCTGAAAAACATTTGTGCACTGTAAGCGTGCCGCGGTCAGAACAACCGATGATATTGCACAACCGCGCCAGAGGGCGTGGCAGGTGTATCTATATCGCGGATTATCAGCGCGTTGCTGTGCGATAGCGGCGAGACCAAACCGCTATCCCGCGAGGTAAAAGCTGTGATGGCACCGCCTTCGACCCTGGCGCGAAGATATTCTGTCCGGCTTCCGCCCGGAAACAATGCGTTGTCGGCTTTCGCTTCAAAGACTTCGGGGAGCGGCGACAGGCTGCCCGCCATGTGCCGGATCAGCGGCAGCAGGAACAGAAAGGCGGTTACGAACGCCGAAGAGGGGTTGCCCGGCAGACCCAGCACTATTGTGTTACCAATCTTTCCCGCCATAACGGGTTTTCCGGGTCGCATAGCAACCTTCCAAAAGTCCATATCTGCGCCAATATTGCGCAGCGCAGTTTGCACCAAATCATGGTCGCCAACCGACGCGCCGCCCGTTGTGACGATAATATCGGTGGTTGAAGCAAGCGCGCTCAACCTTGTTTCCAGATCGGTGAGCTTGTCGGCAATTATGCCGGCATCCATGATTTTACATGGGATGTTGGATAACATCGCGTGCAGCATCGGGCTGTTGGATGATGGTATCTGCGCCGGACTGCACTCTATGCCCGGAGGCAGAAGTTCGTCGCCTGTCCCGACAATCGTTACATGCGGCCAATGGCCAACCCGAACGGTGCCATGACCAGCCATAGCCGCCAGCGCACATGGCCCAGCCTCCAGCATAGTGCCTGTCGCGAGAACGGTATCGCCGGACGAAAAATCGCCACCAGCTGTGCGAATATGCATGTCCGGTGCAAGTGCATCCTTCGCCGTGGCCATCAGGGTATCGCCGTCACGCGCAGCGTCTTCCTGAATTAAAATGGTATCCGCACCAACGGGGACATGCGCACCCGTAAAGATGCGCACGGCTTGGTTCTGTTCCAATATGCCCGCAAAGGGCCGACCTGCCGCGCTTTCACCGATTACTTGCCATGGCCCAGGAAACGCAGCGGATGATAAAGCATATCCATCCATTGCCGATAGATCGGCCGCGGGTTGTGTGCGTTTCGAATGGAGTGGGCCGTGCAGATAATGCCGCGCGGCCTTTGTGAGTTCCAGTTCGACAGGCGGCAATGGCGAAGCCAGCGCCAATAATCTGGCCTGCGCTTCGGCGACCGAAATCATGCGTGCCAATCGCCCGATTTGCCGCCCGTTTTGGACAGCAACCGGATGTCGGAAATCACCATCGACTTATCGAGAGCCTTTGCCATGTCGTACAGCGTGAGCAAGGCAACGGACACAGCGGTCAAAGCCTCCATCTCGACACCCGTCGGACCGTTCAAACGCACACGCGCCTCTGCGCGAATGCCATGGTCTTCAAATTCAAACGCGATGGCAATTTTGGACAGCATGAGCGGGTGGCAAAGCGGTATCAGTTCGCTCGTCTTTTTTGCGGCCATGATGCCGGCAATCCGCGCCGTCCCCAGCACATCGCCTTTTTTGATATTGCCCGCGCGCACAGCCTCAAGCGCCTCAGCAGACATCGTGATGCGTCCTTCGGCAACGGCTTCTCTGGCCGTATCCGCTTTGGCAGACACATCGACCATATGTGCCGCGCCATCGGCACCCAGATGCGTTAGATCAGCCATGTCCGGTCAACAACCGTTGTGTGGCAAGTTGAACATCGGCGTTCCGCATCAGGCTTTCGCCGACCAGGAACGTGTTGACCCCAGATGTGGCCATACGTTGGCAATCGGCATGCGTCGAAATGCCGCTTTCGCACACCAGCAATATGTCCGCAGGCACAAGCTTTGCCAAACGCTCGGTCGTCGCCAGATCGACGTCAAATGTCTTCAAATTGCGGTTGTTCACGCCGACCAATTTCGATTTCAGATGCGTAAGCGCACGGTCCAATTCGGCCTCATCATGCACTTCAACAAGGACATCCAGCCCCTCAGCAAAAGCCGCATCTTCGATTTCGACCATGGCAACATCGTCTAATGCCGCGACGATAATCAGTATGGCATCACCGCCCATTTGCCGTGCTTCGGCGCACTGCCATGGGTCGACCATGAAATCCTTTCGGATGACCGGCAGGTCACATGCGTTGCGCGCAGCGATGAGATAATCCTCATGCCCCTGAAAATACGGCGCGTCGGTTAATACGGACAGGCAAGCCGCACCGCCCGCCTGATAGGCAATGGCATGGGCTGCAGGATCGAAATCTGCGCGGATCAGGCCTTTTGACGGGCTCGCCTTTTTGATTTCCGCAATCAAGGCAATGCCCGATGCGCTTTTGGAACGCAGCGCCGCTTCGAAGCCTCGCGGCGGGGATGGGGCAGGCCAATGCGACACGCCCTTGGGCTTGCGTTCGGCCACTTCCATGCGCTTGGTCGCGCAGATTTCTGCAAGCTTGTCGGCCATCAATATTTCACCCAACAGTTTAGCAACGCATTGGCAAGGCCTTTATCGATGGCCTCTGCGGCCTCTTCAACCCCATCGGGCATGGTTTCAACAACGCCAGCGACCAACAAAGCCTCCGCGGCATTGAACAATACGGCGTCGCGATAGGCGCCACGTTCGCCCAGCAACAACTTGCGCAACTCAGCCGCATTATGCTGCGCATCGCCGCCGCGAATGGCGTCAACCGGATGCACGGGTAGGCCGGCATCTGCGGCGCTGGTGCGTTGGTACCGAACACCTTCGGGTTCGACCACGGCGACTTCGTTGCCACCGGCCAAGCTTAATTCGTCAAGGCCTTCATCGCCCGAAATGATCCGCGAATGGTCGGTGCCAAGGTGATGAAGTGCCTCAGCATACACAGGGACATAAGCAGGCCGCGCAATACCGATCAGCTGGCGTTTGACGCGTGCCGGGTTGGCAAGCGGGCCCATCAGATTGAAAATCGTGCGTTGGCCGATGCGTTGGCGGATCGGTTGAATCCGCTTCATCGCGGGATGATGGTTCGCGGCGAACAAAAAGCAAATGCCCAAGTCTTTCAGCGTTTCTTCCGCCATGCGTCCGGCGCGTTCCATGTCGAGGCCGAGGGCTTCAAGCGTGTCTGCCGCACCCGCCTTGGATGACGCAGCGCGGTTGCCATGCTTCGCAACAGGAACCTCGCACGCCGCGACTACGATTGACACGGCGGTGGACACATTAAGCGTATGATGCCCGTCACCACCCGTGCCACAAACATCAATGGCACCTTTAGGTGCATCAATGGGGATCAGCCGGTCACGCATGGCTTGCGCAGCGGCGGCAATTTCCACCATTGTCTCGCCGCGCGCAGTGAGCGCAACGAGGAACGCCTGTATTTCGTCTTCAGAGGCACGCGCGTCGAGGATGTCCGCAAATGCCTGTGCGGCCTCATCATGGTCAAACAGATGCTGCGGGTCGGGCAGGGGACCAAAGGGGTTCATGTTCTGTCCTTCATTGCCATACCGGCAATGCGCATAAAATTGGCTAGCATCGCATGGCCATGTTCCGTGGCAATGCTTTCGGGATGGAATTGAACGCTGTGGATTGGCAGCGTCGCGTGGCGAAAGCCCATGACATGGCCGTCATCGCTCGTTGCATTCACGACAAGGCTCGGCGGAACATTTTCGACGATGAGCGAATGATAGCGCGTTGCCTGAAACGGGGACGGCAGGCCTTCAAACAGTCCGCTTCCATCATGTGTGACCGGCGATGTTTTGCCGTGCATCAATCCGCCGCGCGCAACGGTGCCGCCGAAATGCTGGCCGATGGTCTGGTGGCCCAAACAAACGCCCAGCAACGGCTTTCCAGCCTCTGCACAAGCCGCGACGAGTTCAAGGCTCACGCCCGCTTCATTCGGCGTTTTTGGCCCGGGCGAAATGAGAAAGGCCTGCGCTCCCGACGACAAAGCTTGTGCCGCCGACATATCATCGTTGCGGACAACTTCGACCTCAGCGCCAAGCTCCATCAGATAATGGACGAGGTTCCAAGTGAAGCTGTCGTAATTGTCGATGACAAGGATCATGGGCGACGCCCTAGCGGCTTTAACCTGCGGTTGGAAGAGGCACTATTGCGCAAGCAATTTTGCCAGTTCTTCCTTCCAGAATTTGGCCCAACTATGCGTTCCATGGCCCTTTGTTTCTGTCGATGCAGGGATAAGGATGAACTTTGTCGTTGGCATCCGTTTCATGGCAGTTTCCGTGATGCCATAATTGGGCGGATTGATGAAATCATCAGCCGAATTAATCCATAATGTCGGAGCCTTGATCGATTCAAGCGTTGGCCATGGGTTGTAGTTCCGCGATGAATCCAACTGATAGATAATGTCATTTGCATCGTTGCGGGTAACGATCCGCGCGAAGGCTTCATCTGTAAACGCCTCCGCGGCGGCGCGGGTCGGATATTGCGCTTGCAACGCCAACGGATTTGCACCCGCTATTAGGTTAAGGCTCGCTGCCGTGCGCAGCCCGGCCAATGGCGGCGCTGTGTAGTTACCATTGTTCCAAGTGGGATCAGCTTTGATCGCATCCATCGAAAGCTTGCGCCACATGCGATTTTGCCCGGCGATCTCGACGGGAAGGCATGCAAATGGTGCAAGCTTCTCGACGGCGTCGGGGTAGGTCGCGCCCCACATAAACGCGTGCATGCAGCCCATTGAGGTCCCAAGGATTAACTTCAGCCTTTTCACGCCAAGCTTTTCGGTTACCAACCTATGCTGCGCCGCGATCATGTCGGCATAGTCATATTTCGGAAACGCCATCCGAAGCCCGTCGCTTGGCTTCGTCGATTTTCCGTGGCCGATATTGTCCGGCAAAATGATGAAATATTTGGTTGTGTCGAGCACTTGGCCAGGGTCGAAAAGCTCTCCCGCAAATTGAGGCTGAAAAAACTGATGCCCCGTGCCGCCGGTGCCATGAAGGATCATCACGGCATTGGTGACGTTACCCTTCGCGTCGCGCTTTGGCGTGCCGAGCGTTGTATAATGAATTTTGAGTTCTGGCAGACGTTCGCCATTCGCAAAGGTAAAGTTCGCGAACACAGTGTCTGCCTCTGCGGGGGACGCAACTTCAGCTTTGGCCGGAGTGTGAATTGCTGACAATAATGCCAGTGAAGCTATCAGAAATTTACGCATGGATACTAGCTAACGACCTTTCCGTAGTCGTCAAGCTACTGTCCGAATTTTGCTTCACCCGCGACACGAAAAGCTTCACGCGCTGCTGCAATGAGCGCCCCGGCTTTTGCCTCGCACTCGCGCTGCTCATATTCGGGGTTGCTGTCCGCGACGATACCGGCGCCGGCCTGTACATGAAGGACACCGTCTTTGACGATGCCAGTACGTAGAACGATGCAGCTGTCCATATCGCCATTGGGCGAGAAATATCCAACGCCGCCCGCATAGGCTCCGCGGGTTTCGGGTTCGAGTTCGGCAATGATTTCGCAGGCGCGCACCTTGGGGGCACCTGAAACAGTGCCGGCGGGAAAGCCTGCGAATAAAGCGTCGATGGCGTCTTTATCCTCAGCAAGCTCCCCAACAACGTTGGAAACGATGTGCATCACATGGCTGTAAAATTCGACCATATAGCTGTCGGTTACGGTGACGCTGCCACCTTTGGTTACGCGGCCAACGTCGTTTCTGCCCAAGTCCAACAGCATCAGATGTTCTGCGCGTTCTTTGGGGTCAGCCAATAATGAGGCACGATTTTCAGCGTCTTCAATGCTGCTCTTGCCGCGCGGGCGCGTTCCAGCGATTGGCCGGATTGTGACCTCGCCGCCGCGCGCGCGGACCAATATCTCGGGACTGGAGCCGATCAGCGCAAAACCGGGAAGATCGATAAAGTATAGAAATGGCGAAGGATTAATCCGGCGCAATGCGCGGTATAAATGCACCGGCGGCAGATCAAACGGTGCGGTGAAGCGCTGGGCAAGCACGACCTGGAATATATCGCCTGCCTCAATATAGTCTTTGGCCGACGCAACCATCTGGGCATAGAGGCCCTCGGGCAATACGGGTGTGAGCTTGATTTCGCGTTCTTCGGATACGGGCACCGCGCCGGCCAAGGGCACTTGCCCGAGGTTCAACAACCGCTCTGTCTCATCAAGGCGCTCATTCGCCAATGCCACTGCCTGTGGATCACCTAAGCCGGTCCAAACTGGCGAGACGAGGAATACTTCGTCTTTCAACCGATCGAAGACCAATATGACAGTTGGGCGGACGAACAGCATATCAGGCAGCTCAAGCGCCGATTGCGGTGCGCGCGGTAGCTTTTCAACGAGGCCAATTGTCTCATAACCGAAATAGCCCACCAAGCAGGCGAGGGCGGGGGGCAACTCTTCGGGAACATCCATGCGGCAATCAGCGGCAAGCGCCCGTAACGCATCCAATGATGACAAAGGAGAGGGCGCAAAAGCGGTCCGGTCAGTCATCCACTGACTGTTGATTTCGGCTCTATCGCCGGCCGCGCGGAACACCAGATCGGGTGCGAGGCCGATAAGGCTATGCCGTCCGCGCGTTTCGCCGCCTTCGACCGATTCCAGGATGAAATCACCGCGTTCCGGAACAAACAGCTTCAGCGCCGCTGATACCGGCGTTTCGGTATCAGCAATGCGCTTGCGCCATATGAGTTCAGGTTTAGTTGCCGTCACGGTTGGTTAGGCGAGTGCGCACTTCTGCGATCCCGTCTTCGTTCTTTTCAACACCGGCATCTTTCGATGCAGCGACGATCAACTGTGCGGCATATTCCTGCTGCAATATACCGGAAAGCTCTTGCTTGCGTGCACGAAGCAAGTCCGCATTGCCGCTGGCGTTGCCTTTGATGACGTCGGTCAGATACACCACATACCATCCGCGCTCGCCGCCTGCCTGAACAATTTTGGCGGTGCCTTTTTTCATGGCGAACATGAGCGACAATGGCGGCGGCACGGGCTGGCCTTCGCGGTAAAGATCTGCACGCGTGCCGGTCAGCCGTTCAATCTGGGCACCTTGGACATTGGCCGCTGCAAGGGCAGCCTGAAGCGGTTGGCCGCTATCGACCAGCTTACGCAAACGGTCTGCAGCAGCGCGCGCACCCTTTGCGCCTTCGGAAAGCGCCCATTGTTGCTGAACCAAGGCGCGGACGTCACCAAGCGGTGGCGGCGCGGCTTCATCGAAATCGGCAACCGCGATCATCGCGAATTTCTCGCCGGGTACCAACTCGATCAATTGGGCTTCACCGCTGGTTTCCATTTGGAACGCTGCGGGCAAAATGACCTGCATTTCCGGAATAGGCTTATATGCCGGGTTGCTGATATCCTGACCCGTCGCCAGCAATTTTGGCGAGGTATTCACCGACAGGCCGTTTTGCTTGGCAATGTCAGATATCGTCCCGCCATCGGCAAAGGCATCTTCGATTTCCGAAGTCATCTCGGTCAGCATTTCTTCGCTGCGGGTTTGCAATAGTTCTTCTTCAATTTCTGCGCGGGCAGCGGCAAGTGATTTTGCAGCGACATTGTTCACGCTGTCGACGCGCGCAACGGTCCAGCCCAGCTTGCCGCGGGCTGGCTTTGCCAATGTACCCTGCTTTGCGGCAAAGACCGCGTCGGCAACCGCTGCGGTTGCAGTGCTGGCAAGGCTGCTTTTGGTGACGTTGGCGGTTGTCGTTACGGACAGACCCAAGCCATTGGCGACGTCGGCCAACGATTTACCTGCCGCGACCTGGCCGATAACCGATTTGGCAGCGGCTTCGGTTGGCACGATCATTTGGCTAATATTGCGGCTTTCCGATGCGGCAAACTTTGCGGCATTGGCTTTATAATAGGCCGCGATGTCTGCCTCGGTGGGTTTTGCGCGGCCTGCAATGATAGTCTTGTCAAAAATCGCGTAACTGATTGCGCGCTTTTCAGGGATCGTGAATTTTACCGCGTTTTCCGAATAGAATTTTGCGAGTGCAGCAGCGCTTGGAGGCGCCTTGGGCAAAAATGCGGTGGCGGGAATCGAAGCGATTTGTCCCGCACGCTGTTCAAGCATCAACGATGCATAAGGCAGAGCCATGCCATCGGGCGCCGCCGGACCGCTTGCCGCAGCGGGCAAGATTTGTTGCGCAAACAAATTCTGCGTCAGATCGTCGCGGATGGCTTTTTCACTGACGCCAATTTGTTGGGCAAACGCGCGAAAGGCGTCTGCGCTAAACTTACCATCAAGCCCCATGGCACCGGGTATTTTGCGAATTTCCGAATCCACGAGACGCTTGCTGACGGCGACACCATATTCTTCACCAAACACAGTGATGGCGTAGCGATTGATTAGCTGGTCGAGCGTTGCATCCAATCCACCACCTTCGACAAAACCGGCCATATTCAATGTCGGGTTGTTCTGACGTTCCGCCTTTAAGCGATTATCGAGCGCATCGTTCAGTTCACCCAATGTGATGTTCCGGTCACCCACACGTGCAACGTTACCGCCACTCAAGCCACCAAAACTGCCTGATCCGGATACATCGCCAAGCGCAAAGGCGATGGCAATCATCCCGATGAATAGCAACGCAAAAATCGCGCCGAATTTGGAGTAAATGAGCGAACGAATGGAGGTAATCATGAATTGCAATTTCCTGATATCACGGACTGTGCCGATTGTTGCGAGACGCTTTAGGCGGCAAGGCTTTGGCAATCAAGGGATAGACTTGCTCCGATTGCCGAAACCATGCCAGAGCCCAAACAAGATTCGCAAACCCCACAGATAGGATAATGGCATGCGTAAGTTGATTGTCGGAAACTGGAAAATGAACGGCGTGGCCAGCGATTTAGCCGAAATTGCCGCAATCGCAGGAAAATCTCTGAACTATCCAGCCGTCGAATCCGCATTATGTTTGCCAGCAACCCTCATCAGCCGTGCGAGCGATAGTGTACAAGGCTTCCCAATCGGCGGGCAAGACTGCCACATGCAGCCATCAGGCGCGCATACCGGATGTGTGTCGGCGGATATGTTGGTTGATGCAGGGGCGTCTTTGACAATCGTTGGGCACAGCGAACGCCGCGCCGCTCAACATGAGCAGGATCACGACGTGCTGGCAAAGGCTGAAGCTGCGCACAGGGCAGGTCTTAAAGTCATCATCTGTGTCGGGGAAACGCTGGCTGAGCGGGACGCAGGCAATGCGCTACATATTGTTTTGGGACAGGTTGCGGGTTCATTGCCCCAAAACATATCTGGCGACTGGTTGAGTGTGGCGTACGAACCCGTCTGGGCGATTGGTACAGGGCGTATTCCTGAAATGGCGGATGTACGCGAAATGCACGGCGCCATTCGTGCGGCACTGTTCGATCGCTATGGCATGGTCGGTAACGGCGTTCGAATATTATATGGCGGATCCATGAACGGAGACAATGCGGCCGAACTTTTGGCGGTCGAAAATGTCGATGGCGGATTGATTGGCGGCGCAAGTCTGACCTGCGCGAAATTCGAGCCCATTTTAGCCGCAGCGCAAGCTTTCGGCGAATAGCATTGAAGAACAGTCATGCGCTCGCTATGTGGGCGCAACAACCGGCATATTATTGCCTTTATTTATTCGGAATTCATCATGGGCATTTTCCATTTTCTTATCGTTGTTCAGGCTATTATCGCAGCCTCGCTTGTTGGCGTTATCTTGATGCAGCGGTCTGAAGGCGGCGGTTTGGGAATGGGTGGAAGCCCATCGGGATTGATGTCCGCACGTGGTGCAGCCGACTTTCTGACGCGCATGACCACCATATTGGCGACCTTGTTCATCGTGCTTTCGATTTCATTGGCATTCGTCGCCGCGCAAAAAGGTGGCACGGGCGAAATCGATAACAGCCTTGAGCGTACAGAAGTGCCTGCGACTCCAACGGCACCTGCGACGACTGCGCCAGCGGCTCCAGCTTCGGCGGCCCCTGCATCAGAAGTTCCGCTGGATAAATAATCGCTTCGACACAAAAAACGGTTTTTACACAGGTTATTTTTCGGTGAACGGATTCGTTCGCTTGTGTTTTACCGCAAACGTGTCTTAAGCCTTTTCTCCCATGGCACGGTTCATTTTTATCACCGGTGGCGTGGTCTCCTCGCTTGGCAAAGGTCTTATGGCAGCATCGCTTGCTGCCCTTTTGCAGGCGCGCGGATACCGCGTCCGAATCCGGAAGTTCGATCCCTATCTCAATGTTGATCCAGGCACGATGTCGCCTTATCAGCATGGCGAAGTCTATGTGACTGATGACGGGGCGGAAACCGACCTCGACCTTGGGCATTATGAACGCTTTACCGGGGTTTCTGCGCGACAGTCCGACAACATAACGTCGGGGCGCATTTATCAGACCATCATTCAAAAGGAACGTCGCGGGGATTATCTCGGCGCGACGGTTCAGGTCATTCCGCATGTGACGGATGCTATCAAGGAATTCGCCAAGGCGGATACCCAAGACCTTGATTTCGTTTTGTGCGAAATTGGCGGAACGGTTGGTGACATCGAATCGCTGCCTTTCATCGAAGCTATCCGCCAACTGCGGAACGAGCTTGGCCGCGAACGGACCTTGTCCGTCCACGTAACGCTTGTTCCCTATATTGCGGCGGCAGGCGAGTTGAAGACCAAACCGACGCAGCACAGCGTACGCGAGCTTACATCATTGGGTATTCAGCCCGATGTCCTTTTGTGCCGTTGCGAACATCCGCTGCCGGAAAATGAGCGCGCGAAAATTGCGGCATTTTGTAACGTGCGTAAAGAGGCGGTTATTCCTGCCTTGGACGCGAAAAGCATTTACGCAGTTCCGCTGCAATATCATGCCGAAGGCTTGGATAATGAAGTCCTGCGCGCATTCGGTCTGGAATCAGACGGTGAGCCTGATCTTACCCGCTGGGATGATATCATTGATCGTCAGCTAAACCCCGAAGGTGAAGTCACCATCGGTGTTGTCGGTAAATATGTTGGCCTTGCCGACGCATATAAATCCTTGAATGAAGCACTAACGCATGGTGGACTTTCCAATCGGGTAAAGGTGAACATCAAGTGGATTGACGCTGAACTGTTCGAGCAATCAGAACATGACATTGCCGCAGCGCTTGAACCGATGAATGCAATCCTCGTTCCCGGCGGCTTTGGTGAGCGCGGGTCGGAAGGTAAGATTGCAGCCGTCAAATTTGCACGTGAACGCGAAGTGCCGTTCTTTGGCATTTGCCTCGGCATGCAGATGGCGTGCATTGAAGGCGCGCGAAACACCGCGGGTATCGCCGGCGCATCAAGTACCGAATTTGGCGCAACCACCGAACCAGTTGTTGGTATCATCACCGAATGGATGAGCGAAGAGGGCATCCAGAAACGTGAAACGGGCGGCGATCTTGGCGGCACGATGCGCCTTGGTGCTTATGACGCAAAGTTGGCTGGAAACAGTCATGTCGCGGGTATTTATGGCACGCAGGACATCTCTGAGCGGCATCGCCACCGCTATGAGGTGAATGTTCATTACAAATCTGCTTTGGAGCAGGGCGGCCTTGTGTTCAGCGGGATGTCGCCAGACGGTGAGCTGCCAGAAATCGTAGAACGCCCCGATCACCCTTGGTTTATCGGGGTGCAGTTCCACCCAGAACTAAAATCGCGTCCCTTTGCACCGCATCCGTTGTTTGCAAGTTTCGTTGCTGCCGCGGTGAAGCAAAGCCGATTGGTGTAGCGATTCGAAACGCTTTCATCGGCGCATTGGCATCGACGAAGCGGCTCTTTTAAAGAATGTGCAAACGCGGTTCACAACCGTGCGGACCCAATTCCGGCGCGGGCGCATAAGATGTGAAGGGGCGGACGAGCAATCGACCGCCCCAAATATGTTTAGGCTGCGTTGGTGCCTTTTTTCTTGGCGCTATCTGCGTGTTCGATCACATTAGGTGCGGTTTTGCCGCCGATAGCGATTTTGCGTGGCTTCAATGCCTCCGGCACTTCGCGCACTAACGATATAATCAAAAGACCATCGGCCATATCAGCGTCGGTCACATGAATATGGTCCGCAAGTTGGAAGCGGCGTTCGAAATTGCGGCTTGCAATGCCCATGTGCAGAAAATCGCGATTGTCGTTGCCTTCAGCGTGCTTGCTACCCGTGACGATCAGCAGATTCTGCTGTGCAACAATATCGATCTCTTCGGACTTGAACCCGGCAACTGCGACGGTGACTTGATAGTCATTTTCGCCGGTGCGCTCGATATTGAAAGGCGGATAGTTTTCGTTGGTCGCTGCGCGTCCGGTATTTTCGAGCAGTTCAAACAAGCGGTCAAAGCCGACAGTGTTGCGGCGATACGGTGTAAAATCAAAACGTTGCATATCAAATTCTCCATCAAGCAATTTGGTGTGTGCCAACCCCGCAAGCGCAGCGGTCAGCTATGTCGTTTTGGAGCGTTTCGGCCTCCGCGTCATGAGATGGGGAGTGCCCACAAAATTGCAAGATGAAAAAATGCATCAAAAAAGGAAGGCGCAAAAAACAAGGCCGCCCGGATATTTCCGAACGGCCTCGCTCTGCAGCTTTGCTAGCGCGTAGTTTCAGTCCTCTGCCGGTCCCCACCGGCGGGTCTGATTTTCCCCCTGAACCATCGGCCTTTACAGGCTCTCGACGAATTCGATGATGTCATCTTCCTTTGCGGTTAGCTTTGCAATTGGAACCACACTCCGCCCAACGCTTTTTCAAAGGCTGTGGCGCCACTGCAACAATGCTTGCCAGTCCTCATGGTGGAACCTAAGAAACAAATATGCCGAAAACATTGACGAGTGACCGCACATGATATTGTCGCGATATGAACGCATGGTGGCGCGCCGGTATCTGCTGCCGGGCAAAGGCGAAGGTTTCATCTTCCTCGTCGCGAGCATTAGCCTTGTTGCGGTTGCCCTTGGCGTCGCTGCGCTGATTATCGTCATGAGCGTCATGAACGGCTTTCGCGCCGAATTATTCGACAAGATTGTTGGCCTGAATGGCCATGCCGTTGTTCAGGGCTATGGCGGAAGGCTTCAGGACTGGCGTCAGATTTTGAACGATGTCGAAAAGACGCCCGGCGTGACCGACGCCACTGCGTTAATTGAACAACCATTGCTCACCACCTTCAATGGCCGGGTCGAAGCCATTTTGGCGCGTGGAATGTCGGTAAATGACATACTGAAGAACGAAACGCTAAAGGGGAAAACAGTCGCCGGAAGCTTGCGGGCGTTGAGTTCCTACGACGACAAGGTCGCTATCGGTTCGCGTCTTGCCCAAAATTTGGGGGTTCAGGTCGGGC
Source organism: Sphingomonadales bacterium 39-57-19 (assembly GCA_002282385.1). Taxonomy (GTDB): domain Bacteria; phylum Pseudomonadota; class Alphaproteobacteria; order Sphingomonadales; family Sphingomonadaceae; genus Sphingorhabdus_B. The sequence continues at coordinate 338,804 of NCJG01000001.1, forward strand.
AAAGCATTACGATCATTAACCCCGCTGGACGGACGACGCCATTCGGTACGGTGCCGCGGGAAATTTCATATGAAGTCGCTGCGATCTTTGAAGTTGGCGTTTATGATTATGACAAAGCGTTCGTTATCATGCCCATCGAACGGGCACAGCTGCTCATGCTGTTGGGTGATGAAGTCGGCATCATCGAGATCAAGACGGAAAATCCCGACAAGGTGAATGAGATTCTGGCGCCGCTTTTGCCTAAACTGGAAAATAAAGGCCTTATCGTGGACTGGAAGAGCATGAACGCATCTTTGTTTGAGGCGCTGGCCGTTGAGCGCGTCGCCATGTTTGTCGTGCTTTCGATCATCGTGCTCGTCGCCGTGTTTAACATCTTGTCATCGCTCATCATGCTGGTGCGGGCGAAAACGCGGGACATTGCGATATTGCGGACCATGGGGGCGTCACGAAAGTCGCTCTTGCGGATATTCATGACGGTGGGCTTGTTGATCGGGTCTTCAGGCATTGTGCTTGGCCTGATATTGGGCGCTATCTTCCTGTATTTCCGGCAGTCGGTGGTCAATTTCATTCAGCTTCTCACAGGCCAAAACTTGTGGGACCCATCGATCCGGTTTCTCACCGAGCTACCATCGCGAACGGACCCAGTCGAGGTGATGGCGATTTGTGGGCTGGCCCTGCTTTTCAGCTTCCTTGCCACCTTGTACCCCGCGCTGAAGGCGGCAAGTACCGATCCAGTTCAGGTGCTGCGTTATGAATAATGTCGTTGAACTCGTCGATGTGCGCCGCAAATTTGTGCAGGGCGATGTCACCATACAAGTGCTGCGCGGTGTCGACCTTGTGGTTGGGAAGGGCGAACTTGTGGCCTTGCTTGGTCCGTCGGGTTCCGGGAAATCAACGATGCTTCAGGCGGTTGGTTTGCTTGAGGGCGGCTTTTCGGGTTCCATCAAATTGGATGGCGAAGAAGTCAGCTCGGCGAGTGTCGATCGTCAAACCGAAATACGCCGACAAAAACTTGGGTTTGTATACCAATTCCACCATTTACTGCCCGATTTTGACGCGCTTGAGAATGTCGTCCTTCCCCAATTGATTGCCGACGCAACGCCAGAGGATGCGGTTGAACGCGCGACCCATTTGCTCACGCAGCTTGGGCTTTCTGAGCGGCTCCATCACCGGCCGTCCAAACTCTCCGGCGGCGAGCAGCAACGGGTTGCCGTCGCGCGGGCGCTTGCGAACCGGCCAAAACTGGTGCTGGCGGACGAACCGACGGGTAATTTGGACGAACACACCGCCGACATTGTGCTGGGAGAGTTTATGGCATTGGTGCGTGAGCAGGGCTCATCGGCCATTGTCGCGACGCATAACGAACGCCTGGCCGCCAAAATGGACCGCGTCGTGCGGCTGAAGGACGGAAGATTAGCTTAATCTAAGGGGATAGATGATGTCAGTTTACGATTTTTCGGTCAAATTGCCCGGCGGCGCAAGCGAAGCCATGGCGGCGCATGCGGGTAAGGTCATACTGGTCGTGAACACCGCGTCGAAATGTGGCTTTACGCCGCAGTATAAGGGGCTTGAGGCGCTGTATCGGCAATATCAGGATCAGGGGCTCGAGATATTGGCGTTCCCGTGCAATCAGTTTGGTGCGCAGGAACCCGGCAATGAGGAAGAGATCAAGAATTTCTGTTCACTGACCTATGATGTGTCATTCCCTTTAGCCTCCAAAATTGACGTCAATGGCGACAATGAAGACCCGCTTTGGCATTATCTCAAGCAACAGCAAGCGGGCCTGCTCGGGTCGCGCGGCATCAAATGGAACTTCACCAAATTTCTGGTGGACCGCAAAGGCAATGTGGTTGCCCGCCATGGCCCGCAAGTTAAACCCGAAGCGCTTGCCAAGGACATCGAAAAGCTTCTTGCGCAACCTGCCTGATTGTCCACAGATTAGCCGAAAAGTTGGATTGTCGAATCCCGCGGGTCATCTAACATAGATTTATGTCCTATGTGCCGTTCGTCCCTTTGCGCGTATTTTCCGCTTACACCATGTTGGAAGGCGCAATCGAGCCCAAGGCGATTGGTGAAGCCGCAAAAAAGCTAGGGTTTCCGGCGATTGCGATTTGCGACCGCAATGGTCTCTATGGCGTTATGCCATTTCAGGATGGCGCAAAGTCAAAGGGCGTGCAGCCGATCATTGGCGCGCTGCTTGGCGTCCGGCGGCCGACAAGCGATGGCAAGTTCATCCGCGACTGGTTGCCATTATTTGCGCAGGACGAGAGCGGGTATAATAATTTGTGCCGTCTGGTCTCCATGGCGCATCTTGACCGTCCCGAAGATTTGGATGCGCATGTTACGCTCGAACAACTTGCACCATTTTCCGATGGCCTGATTGCGCTCACGGGTGGCGCTGAAGGCGCAGTAACGCAGTTGCTAAGTGACGGCCAAAACAATGCCGCGGGTGAGTATCTATCGCGCTTGCAGGCCTTGTTTCCGGATCGGTTGTATATCGAGTTAAGCCGGCGGAACGACAGCCGTGAAGAAGCAGCGGAAGAAGCGTTGATTGATCTCGCTTATGCCCGCGATATTCCGATGGTTGCGACGAACCCCGCATTTTTTGCCGAACCGGATTTCTTCGATGCGCACGACGCAATGCTGTGCATTTCCGATGGCGAATATGTCGAAAGCCAAGACCGTCGGCGGAGCAGCCGTGACACATGGATCAAGACCGGCAAGCAAATGGGCGCATTGTTCGCCGATGTGCCTGAGGCTCTGGCCAACACGCTGGTTATTGCCCAGCGCTGCACCTCGCTGGCGCCATATCGAAACCCAATCTTGCCAAGCCTTGCAGGTGATCGCACGGCCGAGGATGCGCAGTTGCGCGAAGACGCCCGTTTGGGGCTGTTGGCGCGTCTTGAGACCGCAGGCATTACTGATGAAGCAATGCGCCAGGTCTATTTCGACCGGCTGAAGTTCGAAGCGGACGTCATTTGCTCGATGGGCTTCTCTGGATATTTCTTGATCGTTGCGGACTTCATTAAGTGGGCAAAGGAGCAAGACATTGCGGTGGGGCCCGGCCGTGGGTCAGGCGCGGGTTCGCTCGTCGCGTGGGTGCTGACCATTACAGACCTTGATCCAATCAAACTTGGTTTGCTGTTCGAACGCTTCTTGAACCCCGACCGTGTTTCCATGCCGGATTTCGATATCGACTTCTGCGAAACGCGGCGAGGAGAGGTCATTCGTTATGTGCAGAAAAAATATGGCACACGCCAAGTCGCGCAGATCATCACCTTTGGTAAGCTGAAAGCCCGCGCTGTTCTGCGCGATACCGGGCGCGTTCTGCAAATGAGTTACGGCCAAGTGGACCGGCTGTGCAAGCAGGTGCCAAATCTTCCGGCTGATCCTTGGGATTTGAAGCGCGCATTGGCGGGGGTCGCCGAATTGCGTGAGGAATATCGTCGCGACGCGCAAGTGAAGCGCTTGTTCGATCTTGCCATGAAGCTTGAGGGCTTGCCACGCCACAGTTCAACCCACGCTGCGGGCGTTGTGATCGGCGACCGTGAATTGTCCGAGCTTGCGCCATTATATCGCGACCCGCGTTCGGATATGCCCGTCACGCAATTCGACATGAAATATGTCGAAAGTGCGGGCCTTGTTAAGTTCGACTTTCTGGGTCTGAAGACACTGTCCGTTCTGCAAAAAGCCACACAGATGTTGGCGAAGCGCGGGGTCGACATTGACCTTGGGCTTTTGCCGCATGATGACCCGGCCGTGTATGAATTGCTGCAGCGCGGCGACACCGTCGGTGTATTTCAGCTGGAATCCGAAGGGATGCGGCGCACGCTTGCTGCGGTTAAGCCAACCAATTTCGGCGATATCATTGCGCTCGTATCGCTCTACCGCCCGGGCCCGATGGACAACATCCCGATGTTCGGTCGACGCAAAAATGGCGAAGAGAGCATCGAATATCCGCACGCGCTGCTTGAGCCGGTATTGAACGAAACATACGGAATCTTCGTCTATCAGGAACAGGTTATGCAGGCCGCCCAGATATTGGCGGGATATAGCCTTGGCGAGGCAGATTTGCTCCGCCGTGCGATGGGTAAGAAGATTCAGGCCGAAATGGACGCGCAGCGCGAACGTTTTGTAACCGGCTGCGCCACCCATGCCATTCCGCCGAACCGGGCAAATGAGCTGTTCGATTTGATCGATAAATTTGCTGGATATGGCTTCAACAAGAGCCATGCCGCAGCCTACGCCGTACTTGCATATCAAACAGCATGGATGAAAACCCATCATCCGGAAGAGTTCTTCGCCGCATCCATGTGTTTCGACATGCATCAGACCGACAAGCTTGCGATATTCATGGATGACATGCGCCGCTTAGAGGTCGTGTGCCATCCGCCCGACATCAATCAAAGCGAAGCCGAATTTACCGTTGAGACGAACGCCCATGGCGAACATGCCGTCAGATATGCGCTGGGCGGCATAAAAAATGTCGGCGAACGTGCCATGGAAGTGCTTGTGGCGGAGCGAACATCTGCAGGGCTTTTCAAAAGCCTCGATGATTTCGCCAATCGTGTTGACCCCAGTCAGATAAACCGGCGCAGTCTAGAAAATCTGGCTGCTGCTGGCGCATTTGATGCGCTGGAGCCTAATCGCGCTGCCGTGCATGGCGCTGCAGAGACGCTTTTAGCCGCAGCGCAATCTGCGCGCGATTCCCGTGAAAGCGGGCAGGGCGGACTGTTTGGCGAAGGCGGCTCCGATATGGCGGCCTTGCGTATCGATGGGCGGCTATCATGGGCGCCGGGCGAGCAGATGAACCAAGAGAAAGACGCCTTTGGCTTTTATTTCTCTGCCCACCCATGTTCGCAATATGATGCGCTAGCGGCGAGCCATGGCGCAAAACCCTATGTGGTTTGGTTGGAGAGTGGTCCCATACCTGAGGGCGTGCGTCGCGCCGCGACCATGTCCGCACTTATCGAAGGCGTGCGCTGGCGTGAATCCCGCAAGGGTAAACGCTTCATGATTGCCGATTTTTCGGACATGAGCGGACAGTTTTCGGTGCGCTGCTTTGATGAGGCCGTGGGCAGTCAACTGGCCGAATGGGCGAAGGATGCCGAATGCCTTTTGCTGCATTGTGAAATGGATATGCGGGCAGGGGACGAAGTGCCCAGCTTCACCGTCAAAAGCGCAAAGGCGCTCAGCGGGCTGACAAGCGTATCGCGGTTAAAAATGCAGCTGGATGTGTCGCAAGAAACCGCCATTGCACGTTTGGCCGAGATGGTTGAACCGCTGCAAGGCGGGCGGAGCGAACTCATTATCAAAACGCGGTCTTCCGATGGCCAATGGGTGCAGATCGTGCTGGGCCGCAAATACCGTATAGACGTGTCTTTGCTGGACCAAGTAAAGGGAATTGAAGGCATAGATAATGTTGAACTTTCACCGATTGGGCCAAGCCTAGCATTGGTGCATTGATCGGGAATATACACGGAAATATACGCCAAGAATATTGGCGACGTTAGATGAGGGAGAGAGCTTGGATGTACGGTACGATGCAGGATTGGGATCTTCGGGTAACCCATTTAATCGATTATGCAGCGCGAGAGCATGGCACGCGCGAAATCGTAACGCGTTGGGCTGATGGCACTTTTGAACGGACAAGCTGGGCGGGTGTCGCGGCCGAAGCCCGCAAGCTGTCGCAAGCCTTTGCTGGCTTTGGCCTGCAAAAGGGCGACCGGATCGCAACCTTTGCCATGAACCACCATCGGCATCTTGCCACTTGGTATGGGGCCATTGGTTTTGGCGGCGTCATTCATACCGTCAACGTTCGGTTGTTCGACGAAGACCTGATCTACATCATGAACCACGCCGAAGATAAGGTGTTGATGTATGATGCCATGTTCCAGCCAATTATCGACCGGATAAAGCCGCATCTGAAGACCGTTGAACATTATATCGTGTTCGACCGTGACGACAGCTATGGCGCATTGATCAATGGCCAAGACGGCAATTATGAATGGGCGACCGGTGACGAGCGTGACCCATGCATGCTCTGTTATACGAGTGGTACGACAGGCAATCCAAAGGGTGTGTTGTATCAGCACCGTTCGACGATGCTGCACGCGATGGCGGAAATCGCGCCGAGCATATTCGATCTCAGCCCGCAGGCGGCGTTGTTGCCCATCGTGCCGATGTTCCATGCGGCGAGCTGGGGTTTGCCATTTGCAGGGGCCGCAGCGGGCGTTAAATTCGTCTTTTCCACCACCAATGATGCGGCGACGTTGCACGGGCTGATGCTGAAAGAAGGCGTCACGCATAGCGCTGGTGTTCCTACCGTTTGGCTTGCCATGTTCGCGCATTTGGATGCAGAGGCTGCCGCTGGACGCGATGCATCGCTTGGCAAATTGCGCCTTGTCACCATCGGCGGTTCCGCTGCGCCGCGCGCGATGATTGAACGCCTAATGAAGGCAAATGTCCGCGTATCGCACGCATGGGGCATGACAGAAACGTCACCTATCGGCACAATGGGCGCACCCACGCCCAATTGGGACGAGTTGACCCTTGATGAGCAAATAGACGTTGTGTGTAAGCAGGGCAGAACGCCATTTGGTGTCGAACTGCGTGTCATTGATAAGGACGGCAATGTCGCCCCGCGTGACGGCGTGACTTCGGGCGCGCTTCAGATACGCGGACCTTGGGTCATCAAACGCTATTTCAAGGCGGAAGCGGATACAGTCGACGCCGACCAGTGGTTTGATACTGGAGACGTTTCCGTTCTGCATCCCGATGGCACGATGCAGATCACCGACCGCGTAAAGGATGTTATCAAATCGGGTGGTGAGTGGATTAGCTCGGTTGAGTTGGAAAATATCGCCGTTGGCTGTCCCGGAATTGCGGAAGCTGGCGCCATCGGAATTCCACATCCCAAATGGGATGAACGCCCTGTGCTGATTGCCGTAAAGAAACCCGGCGCGGAGGTCGATGAAGCCACGGTGAAAGCATATCTCGCCGAACGGATCGTAAAATGGTGGATGCCAGACAGGGTCCTGTTCGTTGATGAGCTGCCACACACCGGCACCGGCAAGATCCAGAAGGTTGCGCTGCGCCAGCAGTTCAAGGATTTCGTCCTAGAAGATTGACCCCAACATTATGGGCAGCCGAGCAGCTGATTTTCAAAACAGGCTCAGCTGCCCATTCATATTTGGCGGCACGAACAGGTCGGTTCTGACGTTCCATTTGGAACCGTCCAAGCCATGTTTCTTTCGCGCGATTTGCATACGGCTGCGGATCAGGTCGGCCCAAGGACCATGGCCCTTCATCCTTGAGAAAAATTCGGCATCATTGTCTTTGCCGCCGCGCATATCGCGAATGATATTCATGACCTTCGCAGCGCGGTCGGGGAAATGAACGTCAAGCCAGTCGCAAAACAAAGGGGCGACTTCATGCGGAAGGCGAATGGGTATCGAACTGATGCTCGTCGCGCCACATTCTGCAGCGGCGGCGGCGATAGCCTCAATCTCATGATCTGTTACCGCCGGAATTATCGGCGCGATGTTCACATGCACATAGATACCGGCATCGGAAAGTTTGCGCACCGCCGCAAGCCGGGTCATTGGCGATGACGCCCTGGGTTCCAATGTCCGGGCGAGTTTCGCATCGAGGGAGGTCACAGATATCGCAACACCCGTCAGTTGCTTTGATGCCAGCTGGCTTAACAGGTCGATATCATCAATTATGCGCGCGGATTTTGTTGTGATGACAATCGGGTGTGATGTTTCCACCATCAGCGCCAAGATCGACCGCGTGATGCGATAGGTTCGCTCAATCGGCTGATACGGGTCTGTGTTGGTTCCTATCGCGATGGGCGCTAAGCGGTATCCCGGCTTAGCGATCGTTTTGCGCAAGATATCCGCTGCATTTGGCTTGGCGAAAAGACGGCTTTCGAAGTCCAGCCCCGGCGACAGATCATGATAGGCGTGCGTTGGCCGTGCAAAGCAATAGACGCAGCCATGCTCGCAACCGCGATATGCATTTACCGAGCGGTCAAAAGGGACGTCGGGAGAATTGTTGAACGTGAGTATGGATTTGGCGAACTCTTCGGTCACCGTCGTCTTAAGCGCTGGCTTCCCGCCATCTAACGCTACGCGCGCGTCCAGCCAGTCTCCGTCGGCAACACGGCTATTGAGGTTAAACCGCGCTGGCACCGCGTTCGTGGGCGCGCCGCGTCCCTTTGTAATATTGCGTTCGACTACATTCTCCATAGGCAATTTATGCCATAAGAATGAGAACATATAAAGAACAAATATGCGTTCAGGGCAATAGCACCACGAACGGCAGTAATCCCCGCATTTACCTTTCGGACAGGCGCGGCATCAGTTCGACAAAATTGCAGGGGCGGTGCCGGTTATCCAGCTGATGGACCAAAATCTGGTCCCATCCATCCTTCACCGCGCCATTTGAGCCGGGCAGCGCAAAGATATATGTACCGCGTGCCAGCACCGCGCAGGCGCGTGACTGTATGGTCGATGTGCCAATGCTAGCGAAGCTTAGCCAACGAAATAGCTCGCCAAACCCAGGAATATCCTTGGTCTTAACGCGATCCAGTGCCTCCGGCGTCACATCGCGTCCAGTGAGCCCTGTTCCGCCCGTGGATATGACAACGTCGATATTTTCGTCATCGATCCAATTGTGCAGGCGGGCTGTAATCAGCGCTGTATCGTCACGCAAAATTGCGCGTTCGATGATCTTGTGCCCCGCCGCCCTGATGCGTTCAGCCAATAAATCGCCGCTTGTGTCATCATCCGGCCCACGGGTGTCGGATACCGTCAGAAGCGCAATATTGACGGGCTTGAAAGCCATGTTGTTATCGAGCGGCAATGGAGCCTCCTGTGACGCGGCGCGCAGTTACGGTGCCATTGGCGTCCGGGAATTTCGGCCACATATATTGGGCGAGCCCTTTTAAGCTGCCCGACGCCTTGTTTGTCCGCATCTCGTAGATCCAATAGTTGCGCAGGATAATCGCGACATAGCCCCGCGTTTCCCAATAAGGGATGGATTCAATGAAAAGCAGCGGATCGCCATTGTCCCGAATTTCGCTATTCCACCGCGCAAGCGGAACGGGGCCTGCGTTATAGGCCGCAATCACCTTGGGCAGCAGGCCACCCGTGGCCGGCAAATCGCGCAATTTTTCGAGGTAGGATTGTCCATATTCGAGATTGATCGACGGACGATCAAGCTGCGACGCCGCAAATGATGCACCGCGCGCCCGCGCCATATCCTGCGCTGTTCCAGGCCGCACCTGCATAAGCCCACGTGCGCCCGCGGGGCTGATCACGTCCGTGCGGAAGTTGGATTCCTGCAACGTGTGGGCATAGACAAGTGCCGGCGTTACCCGCCAGCCACCGAGGGGTTCCCAATTGGGCATGGGATAGCGCGCCATGGCGTTGCTCTGGTTGCGTGCGGGGCCATAATGACCCAACCAAAATTGGGTGGAGGCTAGGTTCAGCGATCCGGCCAGCTGCGCCAAATTTGTATGCTGCCGCGCATCACCGATGCGCGCTTGATGGCGCAATGCTTCATCTGCAAGTTTCGTTTGGCCAATTTCGGCTAAACCAACCGCAAGGATTGCATTCTGCTGATCTTTCAGGCTGGCCCAATCAAGCTTCGCAACTTTGGCTGCCCGCCGGGCAATGGGCTCCATACCGAGCGCTTCGCTCGCCAACAGACCATAAAAGGTTTCGGGCAGCTGCGCCGCTTTTTGCATTTTTGGCTGCACAAATTGTGGATATTTCGCGGCCATTGCTGCACGCGCGCCCCAAAAAAGGCCCGCTGCCTTGAGGTCGTCATTGGCCGCGAGGCGTGAGACCACATCAAATGCCTCATAAGCTTCGGCGTATTCACCCAACCGCCATGATGCCAAGCCATGCACCCATGCCGCCTGTGTGCCCCATTCGCCACCGGCGGTGCGCGCAAGTGAAGCCACACGTTTCGCAGACTGGTCGTCATTCTCGATATAATAGGACCATGCGACGCGGTATTGAAGTTCGGTCAATGCTTGGGGTGAAAGCTCTTCGACCTTGGTTTCCAGATATTGCTCTGCGGCCAAAGGCTGATCGTCTTTGATAAACTGCTGAAGCTCGCTGCGAATGTTATCGCTCGCCGCGTTTGCGGGCAAATCGCGCTTTGGCGCACCACCGAGCCATGAGAAACGGCGGATGCCCGGGCGCTCAGGCAGAATCTCGGCACCGCGCTTGCGCGCCATTGTTGCAAGCTGTTCCGCCTGCGGAAGATAGGGTGCAGACTGCAAAAGATCGTGCAATTGCGCGACCTCCACCTTTGGGCTGTCGGGGGCAAGATATAATTCGGCGCGCGCCATGGCGGCCATTGGACCTTGCGGCGCTTCATCGATTAACCTTGCAGCCTCATCCCATTTTTGGTTTCGAATTGCGTCGTAAATTGCGGAAAAAACGGCCTTTTCCTTGGCATCCAAAACCGATGGAGCAACCTGCGTAGACACAATCGTACGAAAGCCCTCGCTGGTATTTGCATGCGCAGCCGCCACCGGTGACAGCGCCAAAAGTGGGCCAAGCCACCTAAGCGCGCGCATTCTGCTGTGGCGCATGTTTTCGCTATGCGCGTTCTTGGGGCTCACAAGGCATCCCTTTTTGCGAACATCTGCAGATCTCTCCACGCCTGCGCCTTCATGGCAGGCCGTGCGATGAGCGTACGCGGATGGAATGTCGTCAATGCGGCGATTTTGCGGCCATCATGGTTAACATTCCGTAATTCTGCGCGGGCGTTCATAAGATCGGCGTCTAACAGAGCCTTGCAGGCGGATGAACCGAGTAAAATCACCGATGTGGGTTTAATGAGGCCGAGTTGATGGTGCATATATTTGCCCAATTCCGGCAGAATATGATCTGGCAGTTCCCCCGTCGCCGGCACAGTGGTTGCAAGCCAGGTCCGGTAACAATCCGAAATGTTGATACCAATCGCCGCCAACATACGTTCCAGCAAAATGTGCGCCGCAGACGTTCCCGCGGTTGCTTCGTCGGCGTCTGCCAAATCGGGCAGGTCGGATATGATGACAATCGCGCTGTTTTCCGGGCCAATTGGGGGAATATGAACGGGACCGAGGTCGTTGCCCGGAAGCGGTGCGCCATCGCGGACCATCTGCCGCAAGGTCGCAACATCATTGGGCCACGGAATACACGGAATTTGCGGTGCAACAGGGACATTGGCGGCACTGTTATTGGCGGTAGCAGCCGGTTTTGCAGGATCCGTCACTTCATTGGCGGCCAGCCAGTTGACGGTTTCATCGCCCACGGCAGAATCCACACCGGCCAGTGTCCACCAGCCAGTTAGTGATTCAACAGCCGCCAAGGCTGCTATTTCTGCACGATCCCCCATAAATCCCTTAAGTCACTTGTTGACGACAGGGTCAATTGCTTGGCATGGCAATTTCCACGAGCTGTCCGAAAATTCGGATGGCCTGATTTACATGCCGGGTAAAGGATAAAGGCAATGAGTGAACGCGAGTCGATGCCATATGATGTTGTTATTGTTGGTGCGGGGCCAGCAGGGTTATCCGCAGCGATACGCATTAAACAGCAGTCACCCGACACCAGCGTTTGCATTTTGGAAAAAGGGTCAGAGGTTGGCGCGCATATTTTATCCGGCGCGGTCATAGATCCAAAGGCTCTTGACGAACTGTTGCCGGATTGGCGCAATATGGGCTGCCCATTGGCCGATACGCCTGTGAACGATAACCAGCATTGGATAATGACCAAGACCGGCAAGTTTAACATGCCGCATTTCCTGACGCCGGGTTTCATGCACAATAAAGGCACCTACACAGGTTCGCTTGGCAATTTGTGCCGCTGGCTTGCGGGGCAGGCGGAAAATCTGGGCGTTGAAATCTTCCCCGGATTTTCGGCTGCAGAAATTCTGTATAATGCGGACGGCTCGGTCAAGGGCGTGGCAACGGGCGACATGGGCGTCGCGCGCGATGGCAGCCACAAAGACGATTATATGCGCGGCATGGAACTGCATGCGAAATATACCTTCTTTGCCGAAGGTGTGCGTGGGCATCTGACCAAATTGATTAAGCCGCAGTTCGGATTGGACAAGGATTGCGAGCCACAGGTTTATGGCATTGGTCTGAAAGAATTGTGGGACATTCCAGCGGAACAACATTCGGCAGGCCGCGTCATTCACAGCCAAGGCTGGCCATTGACCGACGCAAATGGTGGCGCATTCCTGTACCATCAAGCGAACAACCAAGTGGCCTTAGGCTTTGTGGTTTGGTTGAACTATTCCAACCCCTATCTGTCACCCTTTGAAGAGCTTCAGCGCTGGAAAACGCATCCTGAGGTCAAGAAGATTTTGGCCGGCGGCAAGCGCGTTTCTTATGGCGCGCGCGCGATTAGCGATGGTGGCTGGCAGTCGGTGCCGAAATTGGCATTTGCGGGCGGCGCATTGATCGGTTGTTCGGCAGGCTTCGTAAACGTGCCACGTATCAAGGGCACGCATACCGCGATGAAGTCCGGCATGTTGGCCGCAGATGCCGTTGTGGAAGCGCTGGCCGCTGGCCGCGAACATGACGAATTGACCGCTTACCAGACCGGTTATGACAATAGCTGGGTTTCCAAAGAGCTGCACATGGTGCGCAATGTCCTGCCGCTTGTTGAAAAATACGGCAATGTTGTTGGAACGATGCTGGCGGGCGTGAATATGTGGCTCGAAAACTTTGGTATCCGCATGCCTTTCACCATGAAGCATCATCCGGATCACAAGGCGCTGAAAAAGAAGAGCCAAGGCGAGCGGATTGATTATCCAAAGCCAGATGGCGTGTTCAGCTTTGACCGGCTGTCGTCGGTATTCCTGTCGAACACCAACCATGCCGAAGATCAGCCCATCCATTTGCAGGTCAAGGATATGGACCTGCAAAAGAACAGCGAGTTCATGGAATTCGCTGGCCCATCCACGCGTTATTGCCCCGCAGGCGTGTATGAATGGATTGAGGAAGAGGGCAAAGACCCACGTTATCAGATTAACGCCCAAAACTGCGTACATTGCAAAACCTGCGACATCAAAGACCCCAATCAGAATATCAATTGGGTGACGCCGGAGGGTGGCGGTGGGCCAAATTACCCCAATATGTAAGCTGACCGCCGCACTCTTTTTATGTGCGGCGCCAGCTTATGCCACCCTTGATGACGGCGTCACCGCCTATGCGAATGCGCGTGCGGCAGAGTTTGACGCGCGCCACGGCGAAGCGTTGACGGGATATCTCAAGCTGTTTGAACAATCTTCGGACAGCGAGACCTTGGCGAAGCGGGTCTACCAAAATGCGGTGCGGCAAGGTGACTTTGCCGCAGCACTGCAATCCATTCGCGTTCAGGAACTGAAAAATGACGTGCCGCCCGAGGGGCCGTTGATCCTGTTCACCGACGCCTTTCAAAAGCGTCGCTGGTCCATGGCTTTGCTGGCGGCCGATGAATTGGAAGCCCGCAGCAATTTTGGCTTTATGGCGCCCATATTGCGCGCTTGGGTATCCGTCGCGAAGACGGGCACGCATGACTTGACCCTTAAAGAGGGAAATACGGACTCGTTTTTCAATTTCTACGCTGTGGACCAGATCGTGTATCTTGATCTCGCCACGGGCCAAAATGCCAAAGCGAAATTGGGATTGCGGAACATGGTATCGGTTGGCGGCGATGCCATGCGCGATCTCTTCATCAACGCCGCCCCCGTTTTAGCGCATAAAGGCGACACCGCTTTTGCCAACGCAATGCTTGGGGGCGCGATGGGTTCCGAGTTCGCTGGCCAGTTGAACGGCGCTGACGCAGCGGCAAAGAATATCAGCCCCAATATAGGGCTTGCGGCACTATATGTGCGGATCGCAACCTCGTTGATTGAACAGGATGTGCCGGAACCCGGCCTTGCGCTTGCAAGGTTGGCACTATGGACTGCCCCGGAATATGCTCCTGCCATCATCACCACGGCACATGCGTTGGGCGAATTATCTGGCGGCCGTGACGCGGCTGCACTTTTGGATAAAATTCCGCCCGTTTCGCCGTATTGGACACGCGCCGTTTTCGCAAAGGCGGCGTTGTTGCGCGATATGGGTGACAATGATGGCGCAGTTGAACTGGCGCGCCTCAGCTACGATCAGAATGCCAAATCGGCTGCACGCGCAACCTTCCTTGGCCAAATGCTGCAGCAAAATGGCCGTTTGCCAGAGGCTATCGCCCAATATGGGCGCGCAATGGACTTGGACGACTTCAAACGTCAGACACCCCAAAGCCGCGCCTCATTTCATCTCATGCTCGCAAGCGCGTTGGATGATAATGGCCAGTGGGATGAAGCCCAACGAGAGCTTCGAAACGCGATCGCTTTAGATCCATCCAATGCGGGCGCGCTGAATTATCTGGGTTATGCCATGCTGGAGCGGGGCGAGGACGTGGTCAACGCAGAGGCATTTGTTCGGCGTGCATATAATGCAGAACCAACATCATCGGCTTATGCGGACTCGCTTGGCTGGGCTTTGTTTCAAAGCGGCAAATATATGGACGCCGTAACGATGCTGGAAAAAGCCGCGTCGATCGAAAATGCTGACGCGACGATTTTCGAGCATCTGGGTGACGCATATTGGCGGGCAGGCCGTCGGCGCGACGCGCGACATGCGTGGAATAGCGCCCAAATTTCGGCAGATACCGCGGTTGCTTTGCGTATATCATCAAAATTGGAAGCAGGCCTGCCCGGCGACATCAAGGCGGCGAAGTGATGCCGGCGGATACCGAGACCGCCTATGCCAAGATCAACCTTGCGTTGCACGTGCGTCGTCGCCGCGAGGACGGCTATCATGACATTGAAACCCTGTTCGCCTTTGCACAGCATGGCGATCAATTGCAGGCGTCGCTTGCTGATACGCTCGAACTCTCGATCGACGGCCCCTTTGGCAGCGGACTTTCCGTCGGTGACGATAATCTGGTGATGCAAACCGCGAACCGTCTTCGCGCGCATTTTTCCATCAGCAAAGGCGCATCCATCCGTTTGACAAAGAACCTGCCGATAGCCTCGGGTATCGGTGGCGGTTCGGCCGACGCGGCGGCAGCGGCACGGTTGTTGAACCGGCTGTGGGATATTCAGGCCAGCGAGCAGGAACTTGCTGATATATTGGCGCCGCTTGGTGCCGACATTCCCGCGTGCGTTTTTAGCCGCACAAGTTTTGGCAGCGGAACCGGAACAGCTATTGAATTGCGCGATGACAGCAATGTGCCTGCGCGGCATCTGTTGCTGGTCAACCCGCTTCAGTCGGTATCGACAGCCGCCATTTTTAAGGCATGGGACGGCAAGGACCAGGGACCAGTGGCGCGGGGCGACATCTGGCAAGCGACGTTATCGGGACGAAACGACCTTGAACCCATCGCTGCGGCCATCTGTCCCGCCATTACCGACATTCTGAACATACTTGCGCGCGCTAACCCGGCCATGGTTCGCATGTCGGGGTCAGGGGCCACATGTTTCGCGCTTTTTAATGAGGCCAAGGATTTGGACGCTGCCAAAGCAAATTTGGACCCGCGTTGGTGGTCGATGGGAACCGAGCTGCGATGATGGTGGATCCTTTCCGGATATTGGGCGAACCCAAAATCGGGGGCATCCTGATTATTGGCGACCACGCTGCAAATGCGGTTCCTGACGACGTGGCTTTGGGATTGGATGCTGATGACCTCAATGCCCATATTGCATGGGACATTGGCGTTGACCCCGTCGCGCATATCTTGATGCAAGACGCACGTTTTGCCGCGTTCCTTGGACGTTATTCTCGCTTGGTCGTAGACTTAAACCGTGAAGAGGACGAAGACGGCGCTATCCCACGCGAAAGCGATGGACGTCACATCCCGGGTAATGATTTGGACCAAACGCAGCGCGCGGATCGCATCGCGCGATATCACCGGCCCTATCATGACAGGCTAGAAACGCTTTTGCGGGAGTGCCGGCCAGCACTCATATTGTCGCTGCATAGCTTTACACCCGCGTTGAAAACACGGCCAGACGAGGCGCGCCCATGGGATGTTGGTGTGCTGTACAATGCGCACGAAGCGGCATCGAAAACGGCTATCCCGTTCTTACAGGATGCCGGCCTTAACGTCGGCGACCAGCTTCCTTATTCAGGCAAATTGCTAAACGCGACGATGAACCGGCATGCCGAGGCCAATGACATTCCCTATATCGGTATTGAAATGCGACAGGATTTGGTCGGCGATGCTGTGGGCCAAGCAAGATTTGTACATATTTTGTCCGGAATGTGCCATTTTGTTTCGGAACAGCTTGGCTTACCCACATAAAAACGCGTAAAGGCCGCGGCGATAATGGAGACCATCATGCCAAACCAATTCGACAAATCCAAATTGCCCAGCCGCCATGTTTCCGTTGGCCCGGAACGTGCGCCACACCGCAGCTATTATTATGCGATGGGTTTGACCGCTGAGGAAATTGCACGCCCATTTGTAGGCGTCGTGTCGGCAGGCAACGACAGTGCGCCATGCAACACCACATTGGACGCGCAAGCCGACATCGCGCGTAAGGGCGTGGAGCAGGGCGGCGGCATGCCACGCCGGTTCAACACCATAACAGTGACCGACGGCATCGCCATGGGCCATCAGGGCATGAAATCCTCGCTCGTGAGCCGTGAAGTTATCGCGGATTCGGTTGAGTTATCGGTGCGTGGCCACTGCTACGATGCGCTGGTTGGCTTTGCAGGTTGCGATAAGTCACTGCCCGGGATCATGATGGCGATGCTCCGGCTGAATGTGCCATCCATCTTTGTCTATGGCGGCTCCATTCTCCCCGGTCGCTATCATGAAAAGGACGTGACCGTTAAGGATGTCTTTGAAATCGTTGGCAAATATGCGGCGGGCGCATGTCCGTTGTCGGAGCTTGAAGAGCTTGAGCGCGTTGCATGCCCGGGGCATGGTGCCTGTGGCGGTCAATATACCGCAAACACAATGGCGTGCGTGGGCGAAGCGATTGGCCTTTCGCTTCCGAACAGCAACATGGCGCCTGCGCCTTATTCGACACGTGACCAAATCGCTCATGCCGCTGGGGTTCAGGTAATGGAGTTGCTCGCGAAAAACATTAGACCGCGTGACATCTGCACCCGTGAAGCCTTTGTAAATGCGGCAAGAATTGTTGCTGCCACCGGCGGGTCGACCAATGGTGCGCTGCATTTGCCAGCCATGGCGCATGAGGCGGGTATCTCATTTGATCTGTTCGACGTTGCCGAGGCGTTCAAAACAACGCCTTATATGGCCGATTTGCAGCCGGGTGGACAGTTTGTGGCGCGCGATATGTATGACGCGGGCGGTGTGTATATGCTCATGAAGTCGTTGCTGGCCGAAGGGCTTCTATACGGCGACTGCATGACCGTTACCGGCAAGACGCTGGGCGAGAATATCGAAGAAATCACATGGAACCCGAACCAGAAGGTGATTTATCCAGCAACGGCGCCAATAACGCCGACCGGTGGCGTAGTTGGCCTTCGCGGGACATTGGCGCCCGATGGCGCAATCGTGAAGGTCGCCGGTATGGACCGCCTGACCTTTACAGGTCCTGCACAGGTTTTTGACTGCGAAGAAGATTGCTTTGCCGCGGTTGAAGCACGCGAAATCCGCGAAGGATCCGTCATTGTCATCCGTTATGAAGGGCCAAAGGGCGGTCCCGGCATGCGCGAAATGCTCTCGACGACGGCGGCTCTATATGGGCAGGGCATGGGCGAGAAAGTTGCGCTCATCACCGATGGACGCTTCTCTGGCGCCACACGCGGCTTCTGCATTGGCCATGTCGGCCCCGAAGCAGCCGAAGGCGGACCAATCGCTTTGATTGAGGATGGCGACGAGATTATGATCGATGCCGAAACAGGCGTTATCGACCTCAATGTATCTGCCGAAGTCCTTGAAGAACGGCGGAAACATTGGACGCCACGCGCCACCGATTATGGGTCGGGCGCAATATGGCGTTATGCTCAAAATGTCGGGCCTGCCTATAAAGGCGCAGTCACGCATCCCGGTGGCAGCGCCGAAACGCATGTCTACGCCGATATCTAAATATGCGGCGGCAACTTTGCTGCTCGCCAGCCTAGCTGGCTGCGGCGGAGATGGCGCGGTCCCGACCGAGCAAATTGCAGCGGAAGAAGGCGCAAGCAAAGACGCCGGTTGATTGCGCGCGCCTTCAAGGGCATGGGGCGCTATGAGTATCACAGAAGAGATTATCAGGGTCGCAGCACGCGGCGACGGCGTAACCGCAAATGGACGCTATGTGGCGCACGCAGCCCCGGGCGACATCGTCGACCCCGCAGGCGGTTTGATCCACGGACCGCATCACGCAACGCCGCCGTGCCAGCACTTCCCATTATGCGGGGGATGCCAGTTGCAGCATCTCGACGAGGACAGCCTGCGCTTGTTTGTTGCCGAGCGCGTCACGCATGCACTGGCGACGCAGCAGGTAGACATCGGCGAGGTCATGCCCGTTCATTTGTCTCCACCCGCCACACGCCGGCGCATTGCGGTGCGTTCGGCATGGGCAGGGAAACAGTTCCAACTGGGCTTCAGCACCGAAAAAAGTCACCGGATCATAGACTTAAGGCAATGTGACGTCGTGGTGCCGGAGCTATTCGCGCTGCTTAAGCCATTGCGCAGCTTGCTTGAGCCGCGGCTTAACCGCGCACGTCAGGTTCAGATCAAATTGGCGATGGTCGATCAAGGCGTGGACGTGTTGATTGAAAACTGGATCGCGAACGATCTCGATACGCATGAGACCTTGTCTGAATTTGCGAAAACCTATGGCCTTGCCCGCCTGTCGTTGGATGAAGGCTACGGGCCCGTTCCATTTTATGAGCCAGAGCCTGTTACAGTCACCCTTGGCGGTGTTGCTGTGGGGTACCAGCCTTATGGTTTCTTGCAGGCAACGCTGGATGGCGAGGCGGCACTGGTGCAGGCCGTAAATGACATTATCGGCGAAGACACGATTGTCGCGGATTTGTTTGCGGGTTCAGGGACATTTGCGCTGTCGATGGGCACTGGGCGTAAGATTTATGCGGGTGAGGCTGATCTTCAGGCTAGTCTGGCGCTCAAGGCCGCCGCGGGCCGTTCGGGCCGCACTATATTTGCAGAGCACCGTGACCTGTTCCGTCGGCCGCTATCGCCTGAGGAACTGAACCGGTTCCAGACCGTCGTCCTTGATCCGCCGCGCGCCGGCGCAAAGGAGCAGGTGGCAAATCTTGCCGCTTCCACGGTTCCGTCGATTGCTTATGTCAGCTGCAATCCTGCGAGCTTTGCGCGGGATGCAAAAACATTGGTGGCCGCTGGATACAGGTTGCAGCGGATTTGGCCTGTTGGCCAATTCCGCTGGTCAACCCATATCGAGCTGGTTGGGCATTTCAGCCGTTAGTGCAGAAGCACCGCCATTACGGCATGTGCGACGAGCATCATGAGTGCCACTGACGACAGTGCAAACAGTCCAAACCGAATGAGAACGCGGTTCGACAAAATTTGTACCAAGCTATGTGCCACACGAAGGCCGACATATACCCAAGCGATTGTTGCGTTTAGATTGTCGCCCTGACCAACCATGGCAAGTGTCAAACATACCGCATAAAACACCGTAGGTGCTTCGTGCAGGTGATTGTAATTGTCTGCAACCCATGAGGCTTTTTCTTCGCCTTTGGCAGCCAGCGCATCGCGCAACGCGCCGGCGGAAGAACCAACAATCTTCGACCCGTCAATCCCTGCGCGGTTCATGGCGGGTATGCGCGTGGCATACATCCATATCCAGATAATCATCGTCCATGCCGCAAGCGCGACGACTGGTCCTAAAATTGCACTATTCATATTAACTCTCCCCTTAAATTGTCGCAAGAACGGCCTGAACGGCCAAAACCGTCAGGCACAATGATGACAACACAAACAAAACAAAACGGACGCTGACGATATTGACCGTCGATTGCCAGACACTGTGGATCACCCGCAAAATCGCGTAACCCCACGCCAGATACACAGACATCTCACTTGCGCCGCCCGAAACCGCCAAGATTAGAACCGCGGCATAAAATACCGTGGGCTGTTCCATAAGATGCGCATAATTGTGGGACTTCCAAGCCACGGGCGGCGGTAAATTGGGATCAATGTCTTGTCCACGCCCGCCGGGCGCAGCTTTGCCAAGATCCACACCGATTTTCGCCATCGCGGGAAGCCGCGCCGCCATGAGCCAATACATCATGAAAACGGACCACAGCACCAGTACCGCTGCAGGCGCCAAAATAGGCATATTCATATCAAAAACCCTCCCCGTCGTGAGATGGGGAGGGTGATGCACCTGTCAACAATTGTCAATTGTATCTTATTGCGCGGACCGCTTGCCGATCTTCACGACGTTGTTCGCGTCATTGGCGGGCAACTCGGCATAAAGACTCGCCATGGGTTCATCTTCGACCGGAACCGTGTCGGTCTCGCCAAAGCCGTTGAATTCTGTCCGCATCGCGCAGCCATATGCGCCCAGCATGCCGACTTCGATATAGTCACCGGCTTGCACATCATCGGGAAGGATGAATGGCCCCGCCATATGGTCCATATCGTCGCAGGTGGGCCCGTAGAAACTGAATTCAGCCATCTGGGTACCAATTGAGGTGTCCGACCGCTGAAGCGCCACAGGGAAGCGCCAGCCGATGTGCGCTGCATCAAACAATGATCCATACGCACCGTCGTTGATGAACAGCTCTTGCCCACGGCGTTTTTCGACCTTCACTAGCAGCGATGCATATTCGGCGCACAATGCGCGGCCCGGCTCACACCAAAGTTCTGCGGAGTAGCTGATGGGAAGATCTTCGAAGCAATTGTGGATGACTTCAAAATAGCCTTCCAACGCGGGTGGTTCCATGCCGGGATAGACCGATGGGAAACCGCCGCCAACGTCGACAATATCAACCGTAACAGACGCTTCAACGATGGCGGCACGCACATGCTCCATTGCCTCGGCATAAGCAGCCGGCGTCATGGCCTGACTTCCAACGTGGAAGCAAATGCCCAAGCTGTCGGCGACCTGACGTGTCGCGACGAGCAGATATGCTACTTCGGACGGATCTGCGCCGAACTTTGATGCAAGGCTGAGCTTCGCATGCTCTGATGACACGCGAATACGCACGCACAGTTCTAGGTCGGTCGCGCCATCGGTGGCACGCACAATCTTTTCCAATTCCTCATGGCTGTCGAGGCTGAATGTGCGGACTCCATGGTTGTGGTAAGCTTGCGCAATCGCGCGTTCGCTTTTCACAGGATGCATGAAGCACAGCTTCGCATCGGGCAGGAATTTGCTCACCAAACGCACTTCGCCGAGCGAAGCGACGTCATAATGCGTGATGCCCGCGTCCCACAAAGTCTCAAGCAATGCAGGCGAAGGATTGGCCTTTACCGCGTACAGCGACTTACCCTGAAACTTCTCAACGAAGAAACGGGCGGCGCGCGAAGCGGCATGCGGGCGAAGGAGCGTGATAGGTTCGTCAGGGCGCTGGGCGCGGACTACAGCTAGAGCGTCAAGATACTCGTGCAACTCAAGGGACCCCCAAAAAAAATAACGTGAAACAACAAGGCTGCCTTGCGGTTATTGGAAGTCCCCCTGGGGCAGCGGAGGCGTCCCTTATGAAAAGCAGGGGGGTATGTAAAGTGATTCGTTGCGTTTTTAGCTGAGCCGGTCCCTAAACTCGGTCCAGTCGAATGCGCGTACACATTCCAACGCGTCTGTGTCGCTGTTCCAAAGCCAGATGGACGGAAGCGGAACCCCGTTGAAGGTGTTCGTCTTCACCATCGAATAATGCGCCTGATCAAGGAATGCAAAGCGCGCTCCGGCCTCTGCAGTGACCGGAAGACGATAATCGCCGATGATATCGCCAGCCAAGCAGCTTGGGCCACCCAGACGCACCGCAGGGCCGCCCTGAAGCTCGCCAAGCATCGCGGGGCGATAAGGTGCCTCAATGACGTCAGGCATATGGCAGGTCGCGCTGATATCGGTGATGCCGACGGGCAATCCATTTTCAAACACATCCAGCAGTTCGCCAATCAATATGCCGGTATCAAGCGCAATCGCTTCGCCGGGTTCAAGATAGACGTCGAGGCCGGTTTCAGCGCGGACTTGCTGAATGAACGCTACAAGGTCATCGCGCTGATAATCCGCGCGGGTGATATGATGTCCGCCACCAAAGTTCAACCAACGCAACTGACCAAAATAGGGCGCTATCTGTGGCTTCAGCGCTTCCCATGTGCGCTTAAGCGGTTCAAAATCCTGCTCACACAAGGTGTGGAAATGCAGACCGGACACGCCCTCCAAATGTTCTGGCCTCAGCTGGCTTATAGGGAAGCCAAGGCGTGAGCCGGGCGAGCAGGGGTCATATTTCGCAACTTCGCCCTCGGCATGTTCGGGGTTGAGCCGAAGCCCGACATCCACGCTGTCATTCAGGAAAGCTGCAAAACGTTTGTGCTGGTGCGGGCTATTGAAAATGACATAATCAGAAATCTCTACGATTTCGGCCATGTCGGCTTCTTTATAGCCAGCGCAATAGGTTGCGATCTCGCCTTTGTAATAATCCCGGGCAAGGCGCGATTCCCACAGACCGGAGCTGCACACGCCATCGAGATATTCGCCGATGATGGGCGCTACTTTCCACATGGAAAACGCCTTCATCGCGCACAGAATTTTGGCACCCGACCGTGCTTTTACATCCGCCAGAATAGCAAGGTTCTGCCGCAGCGCCGCTTCATCGACGACAAATGCCGGCGAAGGAACGCGATACAGGTCAAAATGCGCAAATGCGCCAGGATCGCCGGCCTTGGTTTCCATTAGAACGTCAAAGGTCCGTCCAGTTCCTTCACCTGCCAAGGCAGACCATGCGCGTTGAGCATGTCCATGAAGGGATCGGGATCGAACTGTTCCATGTTCCAAACGCCTGCACCGGACCATTTGCCCGTAAGCAGCATGGCAGCACCGATCATTGCGGGTACGCCAGTGGTATAGCTTACCGCCTGATTGCCCGTTTCGGCATAGGCATCTTCATGGTCGCAGATATTGTAGATGTAGAGCGTCTTTTCCTTGCCATCCTTGCCAAGGCCCGTCGCGATGCAGCCAATGTTGGTCTTGCCCTTGGTCGTTGGGCCAAGCGAAGCGGGCTCGGGCAGAACGGCTTTTAGGAACTGCAGCGGAATGATTTCCTTGCCTTCATACATGACAGGATCAATCCGGGTCATGCCAACCGCCTGAAGGACGTTCAGGTGGGTGATGTACGCATCGCCAAAGGTCATCCAGAAACGGATGCGCTTGATTTCGGGCAGATGGGTTTTGAGGCTTTCGATTTCCTCATGGTACATCAGATACATGTTCTTTGGACCAACCGCTTCAAAGTCAAAGCTTTGCTTCACCGACATTGCTGGGGTTTCGACCCAGTCGCCATTTTCCCAATGGCGCGCGACGGCGGTGACTTCACGGATGTTAATTTCCGGATTGAAGTTGGTGGCAAAGGCCTGACCATGGTCGCCGCCATTGCAATCGAGGATATCGAGTGTGTCGATGCGGTCGAAATGATGCTTTTTCAAATAGGTCGTGAATACCGATGTCACGCCGGGGTCAAAGCCTGAACCCAATAAAGCGGCGAGGCCCGCATCCTTGAAACGATCCTGATATGCCCACTGCCAATGATATTCGAACTTCGCGACATCCAGCGGTTCATAGTTCGCAGTGTCCATATAATGCACGCCCGCGGCAAGGCAGGCGTCCATGATGTTGAGGTCTTGGTAAGGCAGCGCGAGGTTGACGACGAGGCTTGGCTTAATCTGGTTCAGCAACGCGGTTGTCGCAGCAACATCATCCGCATCAAGGCCATAAGTGTCGATAACGACGCCCGTGCGTTCCTTGACCGAAACGGCAATGGCATCGCATTTCGACTTTGTCCGGCTTGCGAGGCTGATATGGCTGAAGATGTCCTGATTCATGGCCATTTTGTGGACAGCAACCGATCCAACGCCGCCTGCGCCAATTACCAATACCTTGCTCATATGCTATTTCCACTTATCAGAGATTCGTTCAGCGCACGCATATAGGGGCCTTTTATGACAGAACAAGAATTGGCTGTAGCCACCAAGACGCCAACGCACGAAGGGGTGCAGCGGGCGATGGTTAAGATAGCCGCTATTCTGCCAAAAACGCCCTTGCTGCCGCTTGAGGTGGATGGCGTAACGATTTGGTGCAAGGCCGAAATGCTGCAGCCCATCGGCGCGTTCAAGATTCGCGGCGCGTGGCACCGCCTCTCCGATTTGAACGAAGATGAGCGTGCGCGCGGCGTCGTTGGCGTATCGAGCGGCAACCATGCGCAGGGCGTCGCTTGGGCGGCAAAGAAGCTTGGCATATCCGCAACCATCGTCATGCCCTCGAACGCCCCGCGTATGAAGCTTGAAGCGACAAAGGCGCTTGGCGCGCAAGTGGTGCTATATGACCGCGCAACGGAATCGCGTGAAGCAGTGGCCGCCGCGTTGATTGCACAGAGCAATGCGACGCTCGTGCACGCCTTTGGCGATCCGTGGGTTATCGAAGGGCAGGGCACCGCCGGTATTGAGATTGCCGAACAGCTGCAAAGCCTTGGCATCACAGGGCCAGATTTGATTGTTTCCTGTTGCGGTGGCGGCGGTCTTGCCTCGGGCCTTGCGCTTGCCTGTCCCGACGCGGACATCGCAATCGTCGAGCCCGAAGGCTGGGATGATATCATCCGTTCGCTTGAAGCAGGCGAGATTTTGCCTGTTAAAGACCTTTTGCACCCAACCTATTGCGATGCTTTACAGACACCGCAGACTTACCCAATAAACTTCGACGTCCTAAGCAATCGCGTATCACAGGGTGTGTCGGTTACCACCGCTGAAGTGGCTGCAGCCATGCGAATGGTGTTTGAGAAACTCCACCTCGTGGTCGAACCGGGCGGCGCAGTTGCGCTCGCGGCCGTGCTTGCCGGAAAGATAGAATTAAAGCCGGTAACCGCGGTTACGTTATCGGGCGGGAATGTAGACCGGGAAACCTTCGTGCAGCTTTTGGCTCAAGCCGCCTGAGCCGCGCGGATATCCATCCGGCCCCAAATTTCAATCAATGCGCTCGTTAAATTGCGCATCATAGCCTCGGTGTGTTGAGGACCCGGCGTGAAACGCAACCGCTCCGTGCCGCGTGGCACAGTGGGGTAGTTGATCGGTTGAACATATACGCCATATTCCGCGAGCAATATGTCGCTGACCTTCTTGGCCTTCACCGGATCACCGACCATCAATGGCACGATATGGGTATTGCTGACCATGACGGGTAAACCCGCATCCGCAAATAACGTCTTTAGCATTGCGGCATTTGCATGCTGCGCTGTGCGCTCTTCGCTCGATGCCTTCAGGTGACGGACCGATGCCAATACGCCTGCCACAAGGACCGGTGAGAGCGATGTCGTGAAAATAAAGCCGGGTGCATAGGACCGAATGACGTCAATGATCTTTTGATCAGCGGCAATATAACCGCCCATCACGCCAAATGCCTTGCCCAGCGTGCCTTCAATGATCGTGACGCGGTCGGCGACTTCGTCCCGTTCGCTAATGCCGCCACCACGTGCGCCGTACATGCCAACGGCATGCACTTCGTCGCAATAGGTAAGCGCATTATATTTATCGGCCAAATCGCAAACGGCGGCGATGGGCGCAACGTCGCCGTCCATCGAGTACACGCTTTCAAAGGCGATTAGCTTCGGTGCCTCTGGATCATCGGCCGCGAGCAGCTCTTCCAAATGCGCCAGATCATTATGCCGCCAAACGCGCTTTTCGCAGCCCGCATTGCGAATACCGGCAATCATGGACGCGTGGTTTAATTCATCGGAATAGATGATGCATCCGGGCAAAACCTTAGCCAATGTCGACAGCGTCGCATCGTTGGAAACATAACCCGACGTGAACAGCAATGCGCCATCCTTGCCATGCAAATCGGCAAGTTCATGCTCTAGTTCAACATGATAATGCGTGTTGCCGCCAATGTTCCGCGTCCCGCCAGAGCCAGCGCCTACGTCATGCAACGCATCTTCCATAGCGGTGATGACCTTGGGGTGCTGCCCCATGCAGAGATAGTCATTTGAACACCACACGGTGATGTCCTTGGGGCCGTTATGTCCGGCGAAGCAGCGCGCGTTGGGATAATTCCCCTTGTTCCGCAAAATATCGATAAACACACGGTAGCGGCCCTCGGCATGAAGACGGTCAATCGCTTTTTCGAAAACAGCATCGTAATTCACGGATACTAACCCCGGGTTTAAGCCGCTGCTGCGGCACATCGTCGCCCATTAGTCCCCGGAAATAGAAAAATCCAGCGCGAACGACTTGCAACAAGCGGTATAATGGACGCTTCTATGCGATATTTTCGCTTAGAGTGATTTGATTTGCGACAAACCAAAACGCGATAGAGCGGGACAGTTATACCTTCTATGTTGGTGTCAGGCCAAAGCTGGTCACGCGTCAGGTGGCTAATGCGCCACGCTGGCTGACACGTCGGTGGCCTTGAGCAGGCGGAACAAAACAGTTACGTCATACAGATATTTAGAGGATTCGACCAATGGATGATATTGGGTTCAACATGATTGCGGGTCTTCTGCTTGGATATCTGCTCGGTTCAATTCCGTTTGGGCTGTTGCTGACCAAGGCATCGGGCGGCGGCGATATCCGGAACATCGGATCGGGCAATATCGGCGCGACCAATGTGTTGCGGACCGGACGCAAGGGGCTTGCCGCACTGACGTTGTTGCTCGACCTGCTAAAGGGTTTCTTCGCAGTCTTTATCGCCACGCATTATCTGCCGGGTGGTGCCGCATTTGCCGCAGCAGGCGCGTTCTTTGGCCATTTGTACCCCGTGTGGCTGGGTTTCAAAGGCGGGAAGGGTGTCGCGACCTATGCCGGCATCATGTTCGGTCTATTTTGGCAAGGCGGCGTTGTCTATGCCATCGCCTGGATCGGTGCGCTTCTGATTTTCAGGATATCCTCACTCGCTGGACTGCTGGCCGCTTTGTGCGCGCCGATAGCCGCGGCTTATTTCGGCCGATATGATTTGGTCGCCCTTTTGGTTGCATGCACGTTGATCGTGTTTTGGAAACATCGGACGAATATCGAAAGCCTGTTGGACGGCACCGAACCGCGTATCGGCAAAAGCAAAAGCTGACCGCGGCAATGGGGGGCAGCCAGGAACAATTTGATCAGCTTCGGCTCATTCGATCACCCAATATTGGTCCTGTCAGTTATCGCCAGCTCATGGGCCGCTTTGGCAATGCAAAGGCTGCGCTGGAGGCTTTGCCTGACCTTGTTCGTCGCGGCGGTGGCGGTCCGTCTCTGCTGGCCGACGAAGCTAGTGTCGTCCGCGAATTGCAATTTGTTGAGAAATTTGGCGGGCGTCATATTTTTATTGGCGATCC
Organism: Sphingomonadales bacterium 39-57-19; assembly: GCA_002282385.1. GTDB lineage: Bacteria > Pseudomonadota > Alphaproteobacteria > Sphingomonadales > Sphingomonadaceae > Sphingorhabdus_B. The sequence goes on from NCJG01000001.1 coordinate 366,309, forward strand.
CGAATATCCGTCTTTGCTGTCGCACTTGGACAATGCGCCTCCCGTCTTGAGCGTGAAGGGTGATTTGGGGCTGCTCAACCGCATCGCCATTTCGATCGTTGGTGCGCGCAACGCGTCGGCTGGCGCATGCCAGTTTGCGCGGCAGCTGGCCTATGATGTTGGCCAAATGGAATTCCCGGTGGTGTCAGGACTGGCGCGCGGGATTGATACCGCCGTGCACGCCGGTTCAATCGAAAGCGGAACGATTGCGGTGATCGCAGGCGGCATTGATGTTGTTTATCCGCCGGAGAACAAGGCGCTTCAGGATGCGATTGCCGAACGTGGCTTGCTCATCGCCGAACAACCGCCGGGGACTGAACCCCGCGCACGGCATTTCCCATATCGCAACCGGATCATTGCTGGGATTTCGGCGGGCACGGTCGTGGTTGAGGCTGCACCCAAATCCGGATCGCTGATTACCGCGCGGCTTGCCGCAGAAGCCGGACGCGAAGTTATGGCCATTCCGGGGTCGCCGCTTGATCCGCGATCACGCGGCTGCAACCAACTTATCCGCGAAGGCGCCACGCTTGTGCAGAATGCCGAAGAAATATCCGAACTGGTCAGGCCATTGGATCACCGGATGCGCGCGGCGCCGGCGCGATATGTTGCGTCTGAACCGGCCACTATCGGCGACGATACCGATGACGAGCGGCAAGCCGTCATTGACCTGATGGGCATGACCTATGTTTCGGTGGATGAATTGGTGCGCCAATCGGGCAGCAGTCAAGCCAATGTGCAGATGGTTCTGCTCGAAATGGAACTGGCCGGAAAACTGGAGCGCGGGGTAGGCGGAAAAGTACGTTTCGCCGCATGAAATTTTCGTCTTGACGACACCCCTCCAACCCCATCAGCCTATACGCGTACGCGAGAGATTTTAGAAAAGCTCATATTATCATGCAATTAGTCATCGTTGAATCACCTGCAAAAGCCAAGACAATCGAGAAATATTTGGGCCCCGGCTTCAAGGTATTGGCGTCCTACGGACATATCCGCGATTTGCCGCCCAAGGATGGTTCGGTTGATCCTGAAAATGGCTTTGAAATGCTGTGGGATAATTATGCCGACAAGGCAAAGCAGCTGAAGGCGATAACCGACGAGGCGAAAAAGGCCGACGGATTGATCCTCGCGACCGACCCTGACCGTGAAGGCGAAGCGATCAGTTGGCACGTGCAGGAAGTGCTCGCCAAGAAAAAGGCGCTGCCCGCAAATGTCGGCCGCGTGACGTTCAACGCAATTACCAAACAGGCGGTCACCGACGCCATGAAGCATCCGCGGGCTTTGGATATCGACCTGATCGATGCCTATCGCGCGCGCCGTGCACTGGATTATCTGGTTGGATTTACGCTGTCGCCCGTATTGTGGCGCAAACTGCCGGGCGCAAAGTCCGCTGGCCGTGTTCAGTCGGTTGCGCTGCGCTTAATCGTTGAACGTGAGCGTGAGATCGAAGCGTTTCGTGCGCAAGAATATTGGTCGGTGAAGGCGGCGATGGAGCATAAGGGGCAGAAGTTCGATGCCCGTCTGACCCAATATCTTGGCAAAAAACTCGATAAAATGGATTTGAAAACCGAGGCGGAGGCAGAGCAAGCGCGCGCTGCAGTTGAGGCGGGTAAGTTCACCGTCGATTCTGTCGAAACAAAGCCGGTTACGCGCAACCCACAACCGCCATTTACGACATCGACGTTGCAGCAAGAAGCCGCGCGCAAGCTTGGCTTTTCGGCCAGCCACACCATGCGGATCGCGCAGGGGCTGTATGAAGATGGTGCGATCACCTATATGCGTACGGACGGCGTCCAAATGGACCACAGCGCCATTTCGGCCGCGCGCAAAACCATCTCTGACCGCTTTGACAGTGGCTATCTGCCCGACAAACCGCGGGTCTACCAGACCAAAGCCAAAAACGCGCAAGAGGCCCACGAAGCCATTCGGCCGACCGATTTCTCTAAGGACAAGGCCGGTTCCGGCGATCACGGCCGTTTGTATGACCTGATCTACAAACGCGCGATGGCCAGCCAGATGGCGTCTGCACGGATGGAGCGCACCACTGTTGATCTGGTCGACGGCACCGGACAGACAGGCTTGCGCGCCACGGGGCAGGTGATGAAATTCCCCGGTTTCTTGGCGGTGTATGAGGAAGGCCGCGATGATAGCGAGAGCGAAGATGGCGCAATTTTGCCAGCGATGTCCGTCGGCGATGCGCCCGCGAAGCATGCCGTTGAGAAAACCCAGCACTTTACGCAACCACCTCCGCGTTTTTCCGAAGCTACGCTCGTCAAAAGGCTGGAGGAACTGGGTATTGGTCGTCCATCGACATATGCGTCGACCATTCAGGTTCTGAAAGACCGGGCCTATGTCCGTGTCGAAAAAAATCGTTTCTTTGCAGAGGAATCGGGCCGATTGCTCACAGCATTTCTCGAACGGTTTTTTGAACGTTATGTTGCCTATGATTATACCGCAGGGCTGGAAGATCAGCTTGATGAAATCAGCGGCGGCCGTGCAAACTGGCAGGCGTTTTTGGAATCCTTCTGGCGCGATTTTAAGCCAAAGACTGCTGAAGTCATGGAGCAGAAGCCTTCGGAAGTAACCGCTGAGCTCGATATCTTCCTGTCGCCATATCTGTTTCCGGAGCGCGAAGATGGAACGGACCCGCGCCTATGCCCAAAATGCGGGGAGGGCAGGCTTGCCCTTCGTGGCGGTAAATTTGGCGCTTTTGTCGCGTGTTCAAATTATCCGGATTGCAAATACACACGGAAATTCGCGCAGCCCGGTGGCGAAAATGGCGAAGATACAGGCCCTGAAGTACTTGGCCAACATCCAGAAACGCAATTGGAGGTTAGCCGCAAATCGGGTCGTTTTGGCCCCTATTTCGAAATGGGTGAGGGCAAAGAGGCCAAGCGCGCATCTATACCCAAAGATATTCCTGCAGAAGATATCGGCCTTGAATGGGCGGTAAAGCTGCTTTCATTACCGCGCACAGTTGGAACCCACCCCGAGAGCGGTGAGCCGATAACCGCAAGCATTGGGCGGTATGGGCCATATCTGGCGCATAATGGGAAATATGCACGGTTGCAGTCGACAACCGAAGTGTTCGAAACGGGCATGAACAGTGCCGTGGCAAAGTTGGCTGAGGCGGCCGCCAATCCGGGTCGTGGTCGCGGTGCGGCCCGTGCTCCGCTGAAAGAGCTTGGAAAGCATCCACGTACCGAGGCTGAGCTCAAGCTGATGGAAGGTCGCTTTGGGCCTTATGTGACCGACGGCACCACCAACGCGACTTTGCCCAAGTCGATTGCGCCGGATGAACTCACGTTGGAAGAGGCCGCACAATTGATCGACGCGCGTGCGGCCATGCCATCAAAAACGAAGAAGAAAGCTGCGCCGAAGAAAAAGGCTGCACCTAAGAAAAAGGTGGCGGCCAAGCCCAAGGCAAAAACAGCGAAGTAAGCCGCAGAAAAATATGTCATCCCTGCTGCGGCGGGGATGACATCTCTCAGTTTTATTTGCCTGCGGTTACTCGACCCATTCGAGCCCGATATCGCGATACAAGGTGCGATCCTCGTCCCATTTTGCGTACACCTTAACATGCAAATATAGATGGACCTTCACGCCCATCAATTTGGCCAATTCGGTGCGGGCCGCTTCGCCAATCGCCTTGATCCGTGCGCCGCCCTTACCAAGCACGATCGCGCGCTGGGTAGGCCTGGCGACAAGGATTTGCTGATGGATTTCCAACGAACCATCTTCGCGTTCGCTATATTTCTCGGTCTCGACAGCGCTGGCATAAGGCAGCTCTTCATGGAGTTGGAGATATAGCTGCTCACGCGTGATTTCCGACGCGATCAAACGGTCTGTGGCATCGGAAACCTGATCTTCAGGGAAATGCCATTCGCCCTCGGGCATGGCATCGGCCAGCGCCTGTTTAAATTCGTCAAGGCCATCGCCCGTCGCCGCGCTGATATAATAAATTTGTTCGAAATCGCATTTTTCGGTCAATTTTGTCGTGAGCGACAGCAGCTTTTCCTTGGCGGCAATATCCACCTTGTTCAGCACCAACCACTTACGTTCTGGGCGATCCTTCAGCCCCTCCAATATCTTCTCGACCTTTGGACCGGCTCCGGCCCGGCCATCGACGATGAGCGCAATCATGTCCGCGTCGCCCGCGCCGTCCCAAGCCGCAGCAACCATGGCGCGGTCAAAGCGGCGTTGCGCCGCAAATATGCCTGGCGTGTCGACCAATATGATCTGCGTTTCGCCGGCAAGCGCGACGCCCAGCATGCGTGTGCGGGTCGTTTGCGCCTTGGGGCTAACAATCGCGACCTTCTGTCCGACCAATGCATTGACCAGCGTGGATTTGCCCGCATTTGGGGCGCCGATAATGGCGACGTGACCGCATTTTTTGGTCATGCGTGGATGTCCAAAAATGCAAGCGCAGCAGCCGTTTCAGCAGCCTGTTTGCTGTGCGCTGTCGCGGTGACTGGGTCAAAACCTTTTACAGTGACGGTAATTTCAAATGTCATAGCGTGTGGAGGGCCTTCTTTTTTCGTTATTACATATTCAGGAACCTTGCGGCCATGCGCGGCACACCATTCCTGAAGCGCGGATTTGGGATGCTTTGGGGCACCATTGGCGGTTTCAATCAGCGGCCCCCAAAGGTGCTCGATAAGCGCGCGCGCGGCGTCGATGCCGTGGTCTAAATAAAGAGCACCAATGAGCGCCTCCATGACGTCACCAAGCACATTGTCGCTTTGTTGCGCGCCGTCGTCGCGCGCTTGTTTGCCAAGCCGCAGTTGGTCCGGAACGCCAACCTGTCGGGCGATATCTGCGCATGTCAGGCCCGATACCAAGGCGTTCAGTCGGTGCGACAAGCGACCCTCGGCTTCCTCGGCATATCGGTGGTACAGCATGTCTGCGATAACCAGACCCAATATCCGGTCACCCAGAAACTCAAGCCGTTGATAGTCCGCCTGTCCGGTGCTGCCATGCGTCAGCGCGCGGTGATATAGCGCCAGATCCGACGGCGGCTTGGGCATTAATGCCTTCAGCCAATTGTCTTTATCGCTGTTGGTCAAAACCCTTGTCCAATGCGGTCAGGGCGTGCCGCGGTAAACCAAGTCCATGGTAGCAGCCAATGTGAAGACCCATCGGTCGAAAACACCGACACCAAAGCGCGACCGACGAGATTTTCTTGTGGCACGATGCCGATGGCTCCGGGCTTATCAATCGGTGTCCAGCGGCTGTCGGCGCTGCGGTCGCGGTTATCGCCCATCAGGAACAGGTCCTTTTCGCCGACAACAAAGGCTTCGGTGTTGTCGCCTTCCAATCCGTTGGCGAGGTCGAGAATTTCGTAGCTCTTGCCCTCGGGCAAGGTCTCGCGAAAACGCGGATATCGGCATTGCGTGCCACCATCGGGGCTGGCCTCTTCCATATCGGGGCGCCAGCATGGGAATGGATTGCGGTCCATTTCCGCGGTGTCGCGCATATTTTGCGTTACCGGAATGACAAGATCGGCAATGCGTTCTTTTTTGACCGCCACGCCATTAATCTCCAAAATGCCATCGCGCATTTGGATGACGTCACCGGGAAGGCCGATCACGCGCTTAATATAGTCTGTGCCGTTCGACATGGGTGCCTTGAACACCACAACATCGCCGCGCTTTGGCTCGCTGGCGAATATCCGCCCGGGTATGAGGGGCAAAGAGAAGGGCAGGCTATATTTGGAATAGCCGTACGGCCATTTTGCAACCAACAGATAATCACCGATGAGCAAGCGGGGCTGCATCGATTCCGAAGGAATATTGAACGGCGAGACGATAAAGCTACGCAGAATGAACACGAATACGGCCAACTTCAAAAGGAAGCCGCCAAATTCGCGCCATTCGGAAGGGGGCGCTGCGGGTTGCGGATGTGCGGACACGTTCGCGTCGTCTGTCTTGTCGGTGGGTGAGGTCACATAATCTCGCAAATTAATGTCGTCTTATGACGGATTGGCTGGCCTTTTATCGCGTAGACGCGCTATTTGCCAGCGTCGAGATTCACAGGCGACATTCGCGCGATTGATAAAGGGTATATGATGACGGATCACAGCTGGGCTGAGCTTGAAAAGCAGCAAGAAAAAACGCTGGTTGAGCTGTTTGCGTCAGACCCCGACCGTGTTGCCAAAATGACCATAGAGCAGTCGGGATTGCGCTTTGACATGTCGAAAACGCATCTTGATGAATCCATTCTGTCCCAATTCGCGAAACTTGCCGAAGACATGCATTTGGGCGACGCCAAATCGGCATTATTTTCGGGCGCTGCGATCAATATGACCGAAGGCCGTGCTGCCGAGCATGCAGCGGAGCGCGGTAATGGCGATGTGCAGGCCGTCGCCCATGCACGTGCACTTCAAGAACGGATGCGTGGCCTTGTCGAAGCGATCGACGCCGGATTTATGGGTGACATCAAACATATCTTGCACATCGGCATCGGCGGATCCGCGCTTGGGCCCAAATTGCTGGTCGATGCGTTGGGCCGCGATGGCGCGCGGTACGATGTCAAGGTGGTATCGAACATCGACGGCGCTGCACTGACTGAGGCTGTGAAAGGCATGGACCCGCATAAGACAATCGTCGCGGTCGCATCCAAGACCTTCACCACGACGGAAACCTTGCTGAATGCAACCAGCGCGATGGAATGGATGCGCGACGGCGGCGTTGCCGATCCCTATGCCCAGATCGTGGCGCTTACGGCCTATCCGGACAAGGCACTGGAATGGGGCGTCGATGAAAGCCGCATATTGCCGTTCAATGAATCGGTTGGCGGGCGTTATTCGCTGTGGTGCTCAATTGGCTTTCCCGTTGCGCTCGGGCTTGGCTGGGCCGTGTATGAAGAACTGCTTGAAGGTGCAGCGGCGATGGACCGGCATTTCCGCAATGCACCCCTGTTGGAAAATGCGCCGACGATGGCTGCGTTCTGCGATTTATATTATGCCCAGATCAAGGACTGCCAGACCCGCGCGGTTTTTGCCTATGACGAACGGCTGCGATTGCTGCCCGATTATCTGCAGCAATTGGAAATGGAATCGAACGGTAAATCGGTAACAGCCGATGGCGTGCCACTGGGCCGTAACAGCGCGCCAGTCACATGGGGCGGGGTTGGAACCGACGCGCAACATGCAGTCTTCCAGTTGTTGCATCAGGGAACGCATCTTATCCCCGTCGAATTCATTGCCAGCAAAACGCCCGGGCATGACTTTGATACCGCACATCATGAAACACTGCTGGTGAACTGTTTTGCCCAAGGCGCGGCGTTGATGGCGGGGCAGACGTCAGATGATCTGGCACGTAACTATGCCGGCAACCGCCCCTCAACCACGATATTGATGGACGATGTGACGCCATCGGCGTTGGGCGCATTGATTGCGTTTTACGAACACCGGACTTTTGTGAATGCCGTGTCGCTGGGCATTAACCCGTTTGACCAATTCGGCGTTGAGCTGGGCAAACAGATCGCAAAAAGCATCGGCGAAAATGGCGCCACGGGCTTTGATCCGTCGACGACTGCATTGATTGAAGCGGCATTGGGCGACAACTGACCGCACATATGCGTTCGATAAGACAGATGAAAAAATGCCATTGGCAAATGCGTTGCGGCGCAACCATATGGCCATGACATAAGGAAATAATCGCATGGCTGAGTTTGAATATGATCTGTTTGTCATTGGCGCTGGCTCGGGCGGCGTTCGCGCATCGCGGATAGCGGCGTCGCATGGCGCGCGCGTCGCGGTTGCGGAGGAACATCGTGTTGGCGGCACATGCGTTATCCGCGGATGTGTTCCCAAAAAGCTGCTCGTATACGGATCCCATTTCGCAGAAGACCTGCACGACGCGCAACGTTTCGGATGGAACATGGCAGGCGCGACATTCGATTGGAACATCTTGCGCGACAATGTCGCAGCGGAGGTGAACCGTTTGGAAGGCCTTTACGGCCAGACGCTTGGCAACAACAAGGTTGAGGTGTTTCGCGAACGCGCGGTTGTGACTGGACCGAACAGCGTGCGCCTGGCAAGCGGGCGCGAGATTTCTGCGGCCTATATCCTCATCGCCACGGGCGCTTGGCCATCGGTTCCTGAAATAGCCGGGGCGGGGCACGGCATCACGTCAAATGAAGTGTTCAGCTTGCCCGAGCTGCCTAAACGGGCGGTGATCGCAGGCGGCGGCTATATCGCGAACGAGTTTGCCGGTATCTTCAATGAACTTGGCGTCAAAGTCAGCCTCGTGACCCACGGCGACCGCATTTTGCGCGGCTATGATGACGAAATTGTCGACCGCCTCGTGGACATTAGCGGCCATAAGGGCATCGATATTCGTTTCAACTGTAGCTTCAAATCTATCACCAAGCAGGATGATGGCAGCTTGGTGATCGAAACCAATCAAGGCGAGACGATTGAAACCGATCTGCTCCTTTGGGCCATTGGTCGGACGCCGCACAGCAAAGGCCTTGGCCTTGAAGACGTTGGCGTCGCGCTTGGCAGGGATGGCTCGGTACAGGTTGGCGACGACAATCGGACCAATGTGCCCAGCATTTATGCGGTGGGCGATGTCACCAATCGCGTACAGCTGACACCCATTGCGATCCGCGAAGGCCATGCTTTTGCCGACAGCGTCTTTGGGAACAATCCCCGGACGGTCAATTATGATTGCATACCGACGGCGGTGTTCAGCAATCCCCCAATTGCCAGCGTCGGGATGACCGAAGCCGAAGCCCGCGCGGCGCATCCTGACGTCAAAATCTACAAAAGCGATTTCCGTGCGATGAAGAACGTGTTGGCTGACCGCAACGAACGCGCTTTGTATAAAATGGTGGTCGCGGGCGCAAACGAGCGTGTGGTTGGATTGCATTTGATTGGGCCGGACAGTGGCGAGATCCTTCAAGCAGCCGCTATCGCGGTCAAGGCAGGTCTTACGAAGCAGGATTTCGACGACACCGTCGCGTTGCATCCAAGCATGTCCGAAGAACTGGTGTTGATGAAATAGCGGAAAACTTCACCGATGCCCTGAGCCTGTCGAAGGGCGTTTATCGGCTCTCACTGGGGTTTACGGAAAGAGGATGGTTTCGTCGCCCGCTGTCCATTTGGGGTAGCGGGTCATGATCTGGCCAAACAGGTCCGACGCAAGCAGTCCGTTTAGCCAACCCTGAAGCGCAGGCAATGGCAATGCATCGAACCATAGCTGGTCGGTTGCGGCAAACTGACGAACAAAGGGAAACAAGGCGATGTCGGTAAACGCAGGCGCGCTGCCGCCCAAATAGGGTTGCGTCGCCAATATATCGTTCAGGCCCGACAAATGATCGCGTGCAGCCTCACGATGTTCCAGACCGTCCGCCAGACCATAACGATGCGGATATTTGTACCGGTCCAGCGCCTGTTTGAACGGGCCATCATTGGCCGCGATCATGCCCGCATCTTGATGGGCCAACCAGTTCTCGGGATCATTTTGCGCTAATGCCCAACGCATGATGTCCAGGCTCTCGTCGACAACATTGCCGTCGCCCACAACTAACACCGGAACTGTCCCCTTTGGCGACACAGCGATCATTTCAGGTGGTTTGTCCCGAAGCACCACTTCGCGCAGTTCGACTTGGATGCCACTCACCGCAATCGCCATCCTTGCCCGCATGGCATATGGGCAACGGCGGAAACTGTAGAGGACGGGCAGTTCAGGCATCGATGCGCGGGTTGACGCCGATATGCTGTTTGCCGCGTTTTTTGGCGAGCGCGATCTGTTTCTGCCGCTCGGCGAAACGTGCGCGGTCTTCGTCGGTGCGTTCGGCATAGCAAGCCGGGCAGGCGACGCCCTCGATGAAATGCGCTGACGCCTTGTCGTCTTGCGAAATCGGCCTGCGGCACGCGTGGCATAACTCCATCTCGCCAAGCTCAAGCCCATGCTTCACGGACACGCGCTCGTCGAAGACAAAACATTCGCCCTGCCATTTGCTCTCGGCCTCTGGAATATTCTCCAAATAGCGCAATATCCCGCCTTCCAGGTGATAGACGTCGTCTATCCCTTCAGCCTTCAGGAAAGCCGTCGATTTTTCGCAGCGTATGCCGCCGGTACAGAACATCGCAAACTTGGTTTTACCGGCAGCCAGCTCATCGCGATGCGCGCGAAACCATTCCGGAAATTCGCTGAATGATTTGGTCCGCGGATCGACTGCGCCTTCAAACGTGCCAATCGCAACCTCATAATCATTGCGGGTATCGATCAGCACAGTGTCCGGATCGGATATCAACGCATTCCAATCCTCTGGCTGCACATAGGTACCGACTTCACGTTTCGGGTCGATGCCATCAACGCCGAGCGTCACGATTTCCTTCTTCAGCCGCACTTTCATACGGTAAAACGGCATTTCGGCCGCGTGCGAATATTTGACGTCCAATTCTGCGCAGCCCGGAATGGCGCGCAGAAACGAAATGAGGGCGTCGATAGCGGCGGGCTCTCCGGCGACGGTGCCGTTGATACCTTCATGCGCAAGCAAAATTGTGCCTTTGATGCCGCCTGCAGTGCACTGATCGTGGATTAGCGGCTGAAGCGCTTCCGGCGCATCGAACGATACGAAGCGATAGAGTGCAGCGACTTTGATGGGATGAATGTCTTCCATGACGTGGCCCTATAGCGTCCTTTTTCGCTTTTGGCAGCTTTCAATATTGCCTGAATATTCGTCGATTTAATCGCACGATTAATTTGCAATTGTATCGGCACGATGCCAAAGCTTCACGCAACAAAATTACTTATGGGGAAAACCATGTCGGCTAATATCGCTGAACTGGAATTGCGGCGCGCAGCGTCTAAATTGGGTGGCGGACAAAAGCGCATTGACGCGCAACATGCCAAAGGTCGCCTGACCGCGCGCGAACGGCTTGATATCCTGCTGGATGAAGGCAGCTTCGAAGAGCTAGACGCCTATGTGACGCATAATTGCACCGACTTTGGCATGGCCGAGCAAAAGATCCCCGGCGACGGCGTGGTCACTGGCAGCGGCACGATCAACGGCCGCCTTGTGTACGTCTACAGTCAGGACTTTACCGTATTCGGCGGTTCACTGTCCGAAGCGCATGCGATGAAAATCTGCAAGGTCTTGGACAATGCGATGAAGGTCGGCGCGCCCGTCATTGGCCTAAACGACAGCGGCGGCGCGCGTATTCAGGAAGGCGTCGCGTCGCTTGGCGGCTATGCCGAGGTGTTTCAACGCAACACGCTCGCAAGCGGTGTGGTTCCGCAAATCAGCCTCATCATGGGCCCATGCGCGGGTGGTGCGGTATATTCGCCAGCGATTACGGACTTCATCTTCATGGTGAAGGACAGTAGCTATATGTTCGTCACTGGCCCCGATGTGGTCAAGACGGTAACCAATGAAGTCGTTACGCAGGAAGAGCTTGGCGGCGCGGTTTCGCACACGACCAAGTCGGGCGTTGCCGACAATGCGTTCGAAAATGATATTGAAGCGCTACTGTCTGTCCGTGATTTCTTTGACTATTTGCCAGAGAATAACCGCACCGGCGTTCCTGAACGGCCAACCGAAGATGCGTGGGACCGGATTGAACCAAGTCTCGACACCTTAATCCCGCCAAGCGCGAACCAGCCTTATGATATGCATGAGCTGATCCGCAAAACGGTCGATGAGGGCGATTTCTTTGAGGTTCAGCCAACGCACGCGGCCAACGTCATCATCGGTTTTGGCCGTATTGAGGGTCGGACGGTGGGCATCGTCGCCAATCAGCCCATGGTGCTGGCAGGTGTGCTCGACATCAACAGCTCCAAAAAAGCGGCGCGCTTTGTCCGTTTTTGCGATGCCTTCGAAATTCCGATCGTCACCTTTGTCGACGTTCCCGGCTTTTTGCCCGGCACGGCGCAAGAATATGGCGGCATCATCAAGCATGGCGCGAAACTGCTCTTTGCTTATGCCGAAGCAACCGTGCCCAAGATTACTATCATCACCCGTAAGGCCTATGGCGGCGCCTATGACGTGATGGCGTCCAAGCACTTACGCGGTGATCTCAACTATGCATGGCCCACCGCCGAAATCGCCGTGATGGGCGCAAAGGGCGCGGTTGAAATCATCTTCCGCGGGCTATCCACAGAAGAACAGGCGGTGAAGACCGCGGAGTATGAAGACCGCTTCGCCAACCCGTTCGTCGCGGCGAGCAAGGGTTTCATCGACGAGGTCATCTACCCGCATTCCACGCGGAAGCGGATTGCGTTGGGATTACGGAAGTTGCGGAACAAGGCGTTGGAAAACCCTTGGAAAAAGCATGATAATATTCCGTTGTAAGGCAGAAGTATGAAACTGGGTCGTCTCAACCATATCGGCGTCGCGACACCTTCCATCGCGGACAGCATCGTCTTTTACCGCGACGTGATGGGCGCGACGAAGATCCATGATCCGTTCGACTTGCCTGATCAGGGGGTGAAGGTTTGCTTTGTCGATACGCCCGGGGCCGATGGCGCTCTGAATGGAACGCAGATCGAACTGATTGAGCCGCTGCCGGGCAATGCTTCCATCGCCGCGTTTCTGGAGAAGAACCCGGCGGGTGGGCAACATCATGTCTGTTATGAAGTGCCGGACATTCACGCTGCCAAGTCGGAATTTGAGGCTATGGGCAAGCGCGTGCTGGGCGAACCAAGGATTGGCGCGCATGGAACGCTGATTTTCTTTGTGCACCCCAAGGATATGCAGGGTGTGCTGACCGAGATTATGGAAGTGCCGCAGGGGCATTGAGAGTAACGCCTCTTCCGCCTGCGGGAGAGTTCAGGGAGAAAGCAAAATGACATACGAAACCATCCGCCTCGACATTTCGGACAATGTCGCAACGATTACCCTCAACCGTCCAGATCGGTTAAACGCGATGGCGCCGCAGATGGCGGACGAGATCAGCGCTGCGCTTGACCAGTTGAACGGCGCGCGCGTTGTCCTGATTACGGGCGAAGGCCGCGCCTTTTGTTCAGGCGCTGACCTGTCAGCACGCGGCGCAGGTGCATCGGTGAGCGGCGGGCAGGGGGCCTATTCAGCGCTGACCAAAAGCTACAACCCGCTGATGCTCAAGCTTGCTAAGCTGGATGTGCCGATCATCACCGCGATCAATGGCCCTGCAGCCGGCGTTGGCTGCAGCCTTGCACTCGCCAGCGATTTTGCGATTGCCGGCAAATCCGCATATTTCCTTCAGGCTTTTGTCAACATTGGTCTGGTGCCCGATGGCGGCGCAAGCTGGATGCTTTCGCGCCTTGTCGGCAAGGCACGCGCGACAGAAATGATGTTGCTTGGTGAAAAAATCCCTGCCGATAAAGCTGCAGATTGGGGTCTGATCTACAAGTCTGTCGATGATGCCGAACTGATGACTGAAGCAAAGGCTTTGGCGACACGGTTGGCCAACGGGCCGACTGTAGCCATCGGCATTATGCGTCAGAATATCGCTGCGGCGTTGGATGCGGATTATGCAACGGCGCTGCTGCGTGAGGCCGAAGGACAGAAGGTTGCTGGTGACAGCAACGATGCCCGCGAAGGTGCGATTGCGTTTTTGCAGAAGCGGAAAGCGGAGTTTAAGGGACAGTAACCGTCTACCAAGGCCGTCACCCTGAACTTGTTTCAGGGTCTTAATCGGCAACGGTGAAAGTAAGATGCTGAAACAAGTTCAGCATCACGGGATTCAAATGTGAGTTTGTAATGACGAATATCGACGACTGGAAAAAAGCGGCTGACAAAGAGGTTAAGGGCAAAGACCTAACCTGGCATACGCCCGAGGGCATTTCGGTGAAGCCACTGTACACCAGCGCGGACGCTGGCGACCCCGGACTTCCTGGCTTTGCGCCGTTCACGCGCGGTGTGCGTGCGTCGATGTATGCAGGTCGCCCATGGACCATCCGTCAATATGCCGGTTTCTCAACCGCCGAGGAATCCAACGCCTTTTATCGCCGCAACTTGGCCGCGGGGCAAAAGGGCCTTTCGGTTGCCTTCGATCTTGCCACCCATCGCGGCTATGACAGCGACCACCCACGCGTTGTTGGTGATGTCGGCAAGGCGGGCGTTGCCATCGATAGCGTTGAGGATATGAAAATCCTGTTCGACGGTATTCCGCTGGATCAAATGTCGGTGTCGATGACGATGAACGGCGCGGTCATTCCGATCCTAGCGTTCTTCATCGTCGCTGGGGAAGAGCAGGGCGTATCGCAGGCGCAGCTCGACGGCACCATTCAGAACGACATCCTTAAGGAGTTCATGGTCCGCAACACCTATATCTACCCGCCCGAACCATCGATGCGGATCGTTTCGGACATTATCGCCTACACCAGCGCCAATATGCCGAAGTTCAACAGCATATCGATCTCCGGCTATCACATGCATGAAGCCGGCGCGACCGCGGTGCAGGAGCTTGCCTTCACCATCGCCGACGGCAAGGAATATGTGCAGCGCGCGATGGCTTCCGGCTTGGATATTGATGCGTTCGCGGGGCGGCTGTCATTCTTCTTTGGCATCGGCATGAACTTCTTCATGGAGGTGTCAAAGCTCCGCGCCGCGCGGACGTTGTGGCACCGCGTCATGAATGAGCTCGGCGCAAAGGACGAACGCTCCAAAATGCTGCGCACGCATTGCCAGACATCGGGCGTTTCGTTGCAAGAGCAAGACCCCTATAACAACGTCATCCGCACCACGGTTGAAGCGATGGCGGCGACCCTTGGTGGCACGCAGAGCCTGCACACCAATGCGTTGGACGAAGCCATTGCGTTGCCGACGGAATTCTCGGCGCGTATTGCCCGCAACACGCAAATCATTCTGACGGAAGAAACCGGCATCACAAAGGTCGTCGATCCGTTGGGTGGCAGCTATTATGTCGAGGCGCTGACCGCAGAGCTGGTTGATCAGGCGTGGAAGATCATCGGCGAGGTCGACGAACTTGGTGGTATGACTAAGGCTGTCGCATCAGGCATGCCGAAGCGCTTGATCGAAGAAGCCGCCGCCGCGCGTCAGGCGCGGGTCGATAAGGGTGAGGACGTCATCGTTGGCGTCAACAAATATCGCCTGGAAACCGAAGACCAGCTCGATACGCTGGAGGTCGATAACGACTTTGTCCGTCAGGGCCAGATTGCAAGGCTTGCCGCCACGCGCGCGTCGCGTGATGAAGCAGCGTGTCAGACCGCGTTGAATGCGCTGACCGAAGGTGCGAAGAGCGGCGCGAACTTACTCGCGCTTGCAGTAGACGCCGCCCGCGCACGCGCGACTTTGGGCGAGATATCCGACGCAATGGAGGCTGTGTTTGGCCGCTATGCGACCACGCCAGTGCCTGTGCAGGGTATTTATGGCAGCGCGCATGAATTCGATAAACGCTGGGCGCAAGTGCTCGACGGCGTCGCATCGGTTGGCCGCCGTTTGGGCCGCAAACCCAAATTGCTCGTCGCCAAAATGGGTCAGGACGGCCACGACCGCGGCGCGAACGTCATTGCCTCTGCATTTTCCGACATGGGCTTTGACGTCATCAGTGGGCCGTTGTTCCAGACACCCGAAGAAACCGTCGTTCTGGCGCTTCAACATGACGTGGATGCCGTGGGGGCCTCAAGCCTCGCCGCGGGCCACAAAACGTTGATACCAGAGCTGATAAAGGGTCTGCGCGAAGCAGGGCGCGGCGACATCAAGGTCATTGCTGGCGGCGTCATTCCGCCGCAGGATTATGATTATCTGCGTGAAGCCGGTGTTCAGGGCATTTACGGCCCGGGCAGCAATGTTGTTGAGTGCGCAGCCGATGTTTTGACTTTGCTCGGCCACAATATGCCGCCTTTGGGAGAAGCCACGTGACCGTCCGCACCGATTGGACCCGCGCAGAAATCGCGACACTGTTCGACCTGCCGTTCGACGAGCTCGTCTATCAGGCGCAAACCGTCCACCGCGCACATCATGCGGCGGGGCAGATACAGCTTTGCACATTGCTATCGATCAAGACCGGCGGTTGCCCGGAAGACTGCGGCTATTGCTCACAATCCGTAAAGGCCGATAGCGGCGTTGAGGCAACCAAGTTGATGGACGTGCAGGCCGTGCTGCAAAAGGCAGCCGAGGCAGCGGACTCCGGTTCGCGGCGTTTCTGCATGGGTGCTGCATGGCGTAATCCCAAAGATCGGGACATGCCCGCAATACTGCAGATTGTTCAGGGCGTGCGCGCGATGGGTATGGAAACCTGCATGACGCTTGGCATGCTGACGCCCAAGCAGGCCGATATGCTGGCCGAGGCGGGGCTCGATTATTATAACCATAATATCGACACCAGCCCCGAGCGGTACAACGAGATCATCACCACGCGGACGATGGACGACCGGCTCGACACGCTGGCCGAGGTGCGGCGCGCGGGCATCAATGTGTGCAGTGGCGGCATCGTTGGCCTTGGCGAGACCCGCGCCGACCGCGTCGGTTTCATCCACACGCTGGCGACACTGCCGGCCCACCCCGAAAGTGTGCCCGTCAATGCGCTGGTACCGATAAAGGGCACCGTGCTGGGCGATATGCTCGCCGATACGCCACTGGCAAAGATTGACGACATCGAATTTGTGCGCACGATTGCGGTGGCGCGTATCACCATGCCGATGAGCATGGTCCGCCTGAGCGCCGGGCGTGAGTCCATGTCGGAAGCAACGCAGGCCTTATGCTTCATGGCTGGCGCAAACAGCATCTTCACCGGCGACAAGTTGCTAACCGCCGCCAACGCGGGCGACGACAAAGACGCCGCAATGCTGGCGAAGCTGGGGCTGGTCCCGATGGAGGCCGAGGAGCCTCTGCGCGCATGTAAAGCGTTGGAGCCGGCAAAGTAAACGGCATGAGATTTTGTTGGAAACAGACATGGTAGGTTCCACACCGCCTATGCCGCATTCAGCGAGCGCCAACGCCGCGCAACTTCCAAAGGCCTATGTCATCGCCGAGGTTGAAGTCAGCGATGCCGCTGCGTACGAAGATTACAAATCCGCCGTTTTCCAAATCGTTGCCCAATATGGGGGGCGTTACATCGCCCGTGGAGGACAGATCGAAAGCGTTGAAGGCAGCGATCCCAGCGGCCGCATGGTCATCATTGAATTTCCGCATTTTGCCGCTGCCCAGGCATTTTTGAGATCCGAAGAATATCGTCCTGTCGCTGATATCCGGCATAAGACAGCTATATCCCGCATTATGATTGTTGAAGGAACGCTTCCTTAATGTTCAAGAAAATCCTGATCGCCAACCGTGGCGAAATCGCTTGCCGTATTATCAAGACCGCACGTCGGATGGGGATCGCAACTGTCGCGGTCTATTCCGATGCCGACGCGCGTGCACCATTTGTACAGATGGCCGACGAGGCGGTGCACATCGGTCCTTCGCCCGCCGCGCAGTCGTATTTGATTGCCGACAAGATCATCGCGGCGTGTAAGCAAACCGGTGCTGAAGCGGTCCATCCCGGCTACGGATTCCTGTCCGAACGCACCAGCTTTGCCGAGGCTTTGGCCAAGGAAAACATCGCGTTCATCGGCCCGCCAGTGAACGCGATTGCCGCGATGGGCGACAAGATTGAATCCAAGAAGCTGGCGATGAAAGCGGGCGTCAACGTCGTCCCCGGCTTCGTGGGTGAGATTGACGACACCGAACATGCTGTGCGGATTTCGGAAGAAATCGGCTATCCTGTGATGATGAAAGCCAGCGCCGGCGGTGGCGGCAAGGGGATGCGGCTTGCCTATAATGAGCGGGATGTGCGCGAAGGCTTTGAAGCGACCAAACGCGAAGGGCTGAATTCATTCGGCGACGACCGCGTCTTCATCGAGAAATTCATCCTCAACCCGCGCCATATCGAAATCCAGATTTTGGGCGATCAGCATGGCAATATCTTATACCTAAACGAACGCGAATGTTCGATCCAGCGGCGCCATCAGAAGGTCGTGGAAGAGGCACCATCGCCCTTCGTCACACCCAAGATGCGCAAGGCGATGGGCGAGCAGTGCGTCGCGTTGTCGCGTGCCGTGGGCTATTATTCGGCAGGTACCGTGGAACTCATCGTATCGGGTGCAGACCCGAGCGGCGAGAGCTTTTACTTCCTTGAAATGAACACCCGTTTGCAGGTTGAGCATCCGGTGACCGAGTGCATCACCGGCATCGATCTGGTCGAACAGATGATCCGCGTTGCCGCTGGCGATAAGCTTGCCATGATGCAGGATGATATCAAGATTGACGGTTGGGCCATCGAAAACCGCGTTTATGCCGAAGACCCCTATCGCGGTTTCTTGCCCTCAACAGGTCGCCTGACGCGCTATCGCCCGCCCGTCGCGGGCTGGACTGAGGACGAAGATGCCAACGGCCGTCGTGGTGTCGAAGGCGTTCGCGTTGACGACGGCGTCTATGATGGCGGCGAAGTGTCTATGTTCTACGACCCGATGATAGCCAAGCTGATCACATGGGGCAAAACCCGCGACGAAGCGGCTGACTTGCAGATCGCAGCACTCGACCGTTTCGAAATCGAAGGCCTTGGCCACAATATCGATTTTGTCAGCGCCATCATGCAGCATCCGCGCTTCCGTTCCGGCGAATTGACCACCGGCTTCATCGCCGAGGAGTATCCGGACGGGTTCCATGGCGCGGCATCGACACCCGATTTGGTCAAATCACTCGCGGCCATCGCAGGGTTCGTTGCGACAGCAGAAGCCGACCGCGCACGCCATGTTGATGGCCAATTGGGCGACACGCTGGAGCCGCCCGCGCGCTGGCAAGTGAAGATTGGTGAGGCTGTCCACGATATCGAAATGGTCGATGGCGACATACACGTCGACGGAGAGCATTTCGATCTTTCGATGGAATATGATCCAGGTGATCGTTTGATCGAGGCGGAAGTCGGTGACGAAGAACTGGCGGTCAAAGTTTCGAAGATGCGGACTGGCTTTAAGTTAACCACACGCGGCGCAACGCACATCGCACGTGTCTTGCCAGGACATATCGCGCATCTTGCGGATCATATGATTGAAAAGATCGCGCCGGATCTCTCCAGATTTCTTATTTGCCCAATGCCCGGCCTGTTGACGACATTGCATGTCAATGCGGGCGATGCCGTGGAAGCAGGGCAACCGCTCGCCGTGGTGGAGGCGATGAAAATGGAGAATATCCTGCGCGCCGAAAAATCCGGGACGGTGAAGGTTGTCAATGCCAAGGCGGGTGACAGCCTTGCCGTCGATGCGGTGATATTGGAAATGGAATAATATCGCGCGGTGGCTTAGTCCAAAATCGCCACCGCCCTTATCCATCCCGCACTCGCACGCTCGATCTTAACGGGGAAGCATGACAGCGTAAAACCAAAGGCTGGCAGCGCTTCCAAATTGGTAAGCTTTTCAATCTGGTAATAAGGCTGGATACGTCCGGCCTTATGTCCTTCCCAAATGATCGACGGGTCGCGTTTTTCGGCCCAACGCTTTGCCGTATGGCTGAACGGCGCATCCCAACTCCATGCGTCGGTACCGACAACCTGCACGCCCAGCGAGGTCAAATACAGCGTTGCTTCCGCGCCCATGCCAACGCCTTGGTCGGTGAAGTTATCCGTTCCATAAACGGCACCGGACTGCACCAGAACAATGTCGAGTGGCTGGAGTGTATAGCCGATGCGCTTGAGCTCCGCCTCGACTTCAGCAGCACTGACGACATGGCCAGCGGGCAAATGCGAAAAATCCAATTTCACGCCCGGTGCAAAAAACAGGTCGAGCGGCGCTTCATCAATCGATGGGGCAGGGCTTGCACCGGCATCAGTTGTCGAATGGAAATGCCACGGCGCGTCCATATGCGTGCCGTTATGCGTGGAAAGAGTGAGGCTTTCGACCGCCCAACCCTCACCATCGGGAAGGTCATCCTTCGTGAGCCCCGGGAAGAACATCGCAATCTGTTCCCACGTGTTTTCGTGCGTCATATATGAAATCTGCGGCCGCATGACTGGCGGATCGGAAATGACGTCGTTGGTAATCGGGATCGACAGGTCAATAAATTGCGGCATGCTCTTCTCCTCTCCCAAATCGATAATCGCCCTTGTGGATAAGCGCAACAAGCTGCTTGAACAGCGCGACATAGCGATTAAGACGAGGATGAGAGTTGTTAGGGGAACATCATGGCCGCTGCTGCCGAAAACGAAGTCACACTTGATCCGAAACGTGACCGCCTTGTTATAACGGCGTCATCGCTTGGTACCGTGTTCGAATGGTATGACTTCTTTGTCTATGGCATCCTCGCAGCACTGATTGGCAAGTTATTCTTCCCTGCAGATAACCCGACCGCTGCAACGCTGGCTTCGCTGGCTATATTCGGTGCCGGTTTTGGTGTTCGCCCGTTCGGCGCAATTTTATTCGGCTATTTTGGCGACAAGATTGGGCGGAAATATACGTTTCTTGTGACCATCACGCTGATGGGCGTGGCGACAGCGGCGATTGGTCTGTTACCGACGTTCGAGACCGCAGGTGTTTGGGCCGCAGGTCTCTTGTTGCTGATGCGCTGTCTTCAGGGATTGGCATTGGGCGGCGAATATGGCGGCGCAGCGATCTATGTTGCCGAACATGCGCCCGACGGAAAACGCGGCCAATATACCAGTTGGATCCAAGCATCGGTCGCTGGCGGGTTTTTGCTTGCGGTTATCGTGGTCCTTGTCACCCGTGAGTCGATGAGCACCGAAGCGTTTGAAGCTTGGGGTTGGCGCGTTCCATTTCTGACATCGATCTTGTTGCTTGCTGTGTCGCTATATATGCGGCTCAAACTCTCGGAAAGCCCGGTATTTAAGGCGATGAAAGCCGCCGGCACGACTTCGAAAAATCCATTTGTCGAAAGCTTTCAATATCCCGGCAATATCGGCCGTCTGTTTGTCGCGCTGTTCGGTGTCGCTGCGGGTCTGACGGTGATCTATTATACATCGCAGTTCGGAACGCTCTATTTTCTGACAGGTACAGCGCGTGTGCCAGAGACCGATGCCTTGCTTTACATGGCCGTAGGTGCGGCGCTCGCCGCTCCAACTTACGTTGCGTGCGGTTGGCTTTCGGACAAATGGGGCCGCAAGCGGATGCTTTTGCTGGGGTACGGCCTTTCCATCATCGGCGTATTTCCGATTTTCTGGATGATGGCCGATGCAGCCAATCCCGCACTTGCGCGTGCGACCGTCAGCAACCCGGTCACGCTTTCCCTGCCGGAATGTGATTTCAACGTGCTCAATCGCACCCATGAGACCGAATGTGCGCAAGCGCTGAACTTTCTAACCAAGCGCGGGATTGCGTACAGCAAGCAGTCGTCCGAAACACTGGCGTTGAAGGTAGGGGAATCGCAGCTTCAGGGATTTGACGAAAAAGCCTATGTCGCCGCATTGGAAAAGGCGGGCTATCCCGATAAGTCTGACCCTGCTCAACGACAGCCATGGAAAATCATCCTCGCGGTGTTCCTGATGGTCGCGCTGTCAGGCATGACGTACGGGCAGGTCGCAGCCATTTTGGTCGAAATGTTCCCGGCGAAAATCCGCTACACCTCCATGTCGATACCCTATCATATTGGCGCAGGCTATTTT
This sequence comes from Sphingomonadales bacterium 39-57-19, assembly GCA_002282385.1. GTDB lineage: Bacteria > Pseudomonadota > Alphaproteobacteria > Sphingomonadales > Sphingomonadaceae > Sphingorhabdus_B. Next base: position 387,895 of record NCJG01000001.1, read on the forward strand.
GGCGGCTTTCTGCCGTATATTTCGCAATATATTGTCGCGCAGACCGGCCAGCCTTTCTCCGGACTTTGGTATACCGTCGGCGTCACAGCATTGGCCTTTGTCGTTGCGTTGATATGGCTGCCGGAAACGTCGGGAAAGACCAAGTTGGATTGACACGCAATGGGGTAGGGGCAAAAGGCTGCCGATGACCGATTTTGAACCCCCGCTGCGTTTAATCCTTGATGGCGAAGCCCTCGCTTCGAACTGGAAAGCGCTCAGCGCACGCAGCGGCTCGGCGCAGGCGGGTGCAGCGGTAAAAGCCAATGGCTATGGCCTTGGCGCGCGCGAAGTGGCTGCGCGGATGCGCGGTGCGGGATGCCGCGACTTTTTCGTTGCCCATTGGGGCGAAGCCGCTGCGATCGGGGATATCATTCCTCCGGCATGGATTTCGGTCTTAAACGGCATTCAGGCCGCCGACATTCCGCACATACGGGCTTTAGGTGCAGTGCCCGTGCTGAACACGCCAGAACAGCTATCGATGTGGCAAGCATCGGGTGGCGGGCGTTGCCACGTCATGTTTGATAGCGGCATCAATCGGCTTGGTATCGGGCCAGAGCAGATGTCACAATGCGATCTGGGACGCATGGATATCGATTTATTGTTGTCGCATCTGGCGTCGGCGGATGAGGATAGCGCACAGAATGATGCGCAACAGCGCCTATTCCATGAACAAGCGGCAGTTTCGGGCGCAAAACGCCTGAGCCTTGCCAATAGCGCGGGCATCATGCTCGGTGCGGATTATCATTATGATCTCACGCGCCCGGGGATTAGTCTTTATGGCGGCATTGCACGGCCCGGCATGGAGGCTTTCATCAAGCCTGTTGCCCGTCTGTCCGCACGCTTGCTTCAGGTGCGGTCGCTGCCTGCAGGCGCGCCTATTGGCTACAATGCGACGCATGTCTGTGGAAGCGATACGACAGTCGGGACGATCTCGATGGGATATGCGGATGGTTATCTGCGCGCCTTCTCTAGCAAGGGAACAGCGCATTATGGCGCGGCCGCATTGCCTGTTTTGGGGCGCGTATCCATGGATCTCGTGACAATCGATATCAGTGCAGCACCTGAGCTTCGCGAAGGCGACTGGGTCGACGTCGAATATGACTTGCCCACAGCATCGGCGCTGACGGGGCTTTCCCAGTACGAATTGCTCACCAATTTGGAGACACGCTTTGAGCGCATTTGGCGGTAGTTGGTTCCGCCGCTTTAGCGGATTGCGGATCACCCAATAAAAAAGGGCGCCACATGGGCGCCCTTCTTTTTGTTTCGAAGATACTCCGACTTAGAAATCAGCATTGATTCCGAAGAAGAAGTTACGGCCGAAGCTGTCGAACGGATCGCCACCGGCGGTTCCAAGCAAGCCAAGTGGCGGCGCCTTATCGAGCAAGTTGTTGACACCAGCATAGAAGCGGAAGTCGTTGCCGATGTCAAAGCCGACACGGATGTCGTGATACAGAACGTCTGGGTAGTTGATCTGTGGGAACTGGTCAGCGTTAGCTGGAGCCAGCTTCACAATGTTACCCAACACTGCATCGCAAGTGCCGCCGTTGATGCCAGTTTGTCCACGGAACGTGCCTGTCAATGGGCACTGGCCGAAGTAGCTGTTCTGCGCTTCAAACGAACCGATGGTCTGCTTACCGATATAACGTGCGGCGTACAGAATATCGAAATCACCGAAGTCATAAGCCGCTGAGAAGCTTGCCGACAACTTTGGATCACCCAATTCGCTCAACTGACGATTTGGGTTCGCAGGGTTTGTTGGATCAGTGAAGTTATTCAGCTGAAGAACCTTGGTTGCGATCAAACGCGTAGTGAAACGATCACCGTTGTCAAAGGTCTTACGGTAAGCGAGGTCAAAGTCGATACCCTTGGTACGCTGCGCAGCGAAGTTAACGCCGCCCGAAATCACCGCAGGTTCAACGAACAGACCGGTCGAAGGATTACGTTGTACAGTTGCGCAGAACGGGTTGTTGATGCCCGAAGCGTTGCTGTAGCAAAGGTTGATGATCGTTTGCGCACTCAATGCCGCAATCAGGTTTTCAACCTTGATCTTGTAATAGTCGACCGTCAGACTGAGGCCAGGGATGAAGCTTGGCTCAACTACAACACCCAAAGTTAAGCTCTTTCCCTTTTCTTCGATCAAAGTGGGGTTGCCACCCGAAAGGAAGCCGGTCGAAGCCGTACGCGCGGTGCAGTTAATGAATGGTGCGCCCAAGGCAACCGGAAAGGCTGTCGATGCGCATTCTGCAACCAATGCTGCGTTTGCAGTTGTCGGGACACCAGCAGCCAAGCAGTTAGCTGCAGTTGTGCTTCCTGGCGAAACCAGATCGCATGGGTCGCCAATAAACGCAAAGTTTTCAGAAGCGGTAGAGAACAGGTCACCCTGCGTTGGTGCACGAACCGACGTTGCATATGCAGCGCGGAAACGAACGTCTTCGATCGGAGCATATATACCCTGAACGTTGTAAGCATAAACCGTACCCGTCGACGTGTTATAGTCCGATACGCGACCTGCGAAGTTTACCGACAGTTCCCTGGCAAAGGGCACATCTTTCAACAATGGAACCTGGATTTCGCCGTAAGCTTCCCTGACGGCAAATGCTGGTGGACGGAAGTCCTGCAATGCATTGAGGAAAGTTGCGCCGCTTGATGTCAGTTCATCATAATCGATGCTTGCTTTTTCCTGACGGTATTCAGCACCAAAAGCGAATGCGACTGGGCCACCGGGCAGTTCGAACAATTGCGAGAGGTCTCCACCGACAAATGCCGATGCTACAAACTGGCTTGCAAACTCGTCCGTGCGGCCTTCGGTATTGATGAAGTCGATTGCACGCGGATCAGCAACGTTTTGACCAAACACGTTAACCGGGATACAGGATGTGTTTACATTCGAAACCGCATTGACGCGGCAAATTACGCGCTGACCGGCAGCGTTGGTCGCGAAGTTCGTCCCGGTGAAGCCAGATGGCGCGAGAACGGCGTCAACCGCAAGATTGAAACCGTCATAGTCGTTACCATCTTGAGTGAAGATCACCAGGTTATTTGTATTGAAGCCTACTGCTTTAAAACGGCCATAGTTCAAAGCAACTTCGTAGTTCCAGTCTTCGTTGAACGTTCCTTCAATACCGGCAACGGCGCGATATGTCTCACGTGTGCCCTCAAAACGACGTCCACCCAGATCAATGTTGAAACGAGCGAGTGGAAAAGTTCCGGTTGCGAGGTTGGTGCAAAGACCATATCCTTGAAGCACAGTGACATTTTGGCTACTCAGGAAGCCGTTGTTGCAACGGAAAGCAGGGCCACCGAGTGTACCTGGTACACTCGTGAAGAAGCTAGGCTGACCTTCACCCGATACGTCCGTGCGGACATATTTGGCTTCGATGAAGGGTTTGAACGCATCAGATACGTCATAATGAGCCAAAAGGTTTACGGCATAACGGTCAACTTCAGCCAAAAGGCCACCGGTGTTGCGCAGCGTCGAGCCAAAACCACCCTGGGTGTTGCCTGAACCAACACTCGCGAAACTCTGAGTTGGCGTATCGACAAACAGGTTGCCGAAATCGTCAAAGCGCAAAAAGCGACCGCCACCGAGGCCGCCGACAGTTCCCGCGTCAGAGATCGTTCCGTTGCGGATGCCGCACAGGAATGTGTTATCTGGAATTCCATCAGTCGCACTGAAGCCAACTTCGCCACCGGCAGCACCCTGAGGGTCCGTCTGTTGGAACTGACAACGGCCGCTGGCCGCGCCAGTCAATGCATCACGCTGGTTGAAGTACAATGGCTGTTGTCGTGTATATTCTGCCGAAATAGCAACGTTACCGCGACCGTCTGCGAAGTTTTGACCAGCAAGTGCGCTTACGAAATATGTGCCACGGTCACCGCGCGACGAAAGGCCGCCCTGTGCCCGCACAGCGACCCCGTCATAGTCGCGCTTCATGATGAAGTTTACAACGCCGGCAACAGCATCCGAACCGTAAATAGCCGAGTTGCCGCCAGTAACGATGTCGATACGCTCAACCAAATCGGTTGGGACGGTGTTGACGTCAAAACCATTGTCGCCTGGCGTCGATGTAACGTGACGCCGGCCATTGACCAGAACCAGCGTGCGGTCGGTGCCGAGGCCACGCAGGTCGAGCAGGCTGAGGCCCGCGGTTCCGATGAAGCGGCTCGAGTTACCCGAGCTGAATGTCGAACGGAGCGAAGGAAGATCGTTCAATGCGTCACCGAGAGAAAGCTCGCCAGTGCCGGTCAAGTCTTCAATCGTAACGGAAGTCAACGGAACGGAAGATTGCAACGTTGGACGTGCGATGCGCGAACCGGTCACCAAAATTGGTTGGCCAGAACCTTCCTCCAATGCTTCGTCTGCGTCGGCTTCTTCCTCCTGTGCGTTGGATGCATCAGGCTGCGCATCCTGCGCGTAAGATGGAATGGCGCTAAACAGCGCGAGGCTGATAGCAGACCCTGCGACCAATAAACGTGACTTCTTCATCAAAAAGATCCCCAGCTTGTTTGTTCATTTTCAATTAATTTTTTACGATAAAGCGCAGACAGACAAGATGCGCAATAGATTCCGAAGAAAAAAACTGCTTTTTGAGATATTGTTGCCGTCAGGCCACATATGGCGAACCGCTGTATCGGACAGGTTTAGGCATCAAAAAGTCAGCGCACGGCAGGCAATTTTCTCTGCAATGTGATCCCAGAAGGCCTTGAACTGTGTGCAATTTTCGTTGCACGGCGCGCCGATGTTGCAGTGCACCACAGCTTGGTGCTATCGGGCTTTTATCATCCGTGAAAGGAACATGAATGGCACGTGCAGCCAGCAGAAATGGTGATGGCCCCATCATCATCAAAAAATACGCGAACCGGCGGCTCTACAATACGCATTCGTCCAAATATATTACGTTAGACTTCCTGGCGGAACTGACTCGTAAGGATATCGACTTCAAGGTCGTCGATGCCAAAACGAACGATGACATCACCCATGGTGTGCTGACACAAATCATCATGGAAGAAGAAAATAGCGGGCAGCAAATGTTACCTGTCGGGTTCCTGAAACAATTGATCGCCATGTATGGGGACTCCATGCAGGGGATGGTCCCGCAGTTTCTCGAAAGCTCGATGGACAATTTCCGCAAGAGCCAAAAGCAAGTGCAGGATGCGATTGAAACCGCAATAACCACCGGTCCATTTGGTCATATTGCGAAACAGAATATTGAGTTCATGCGTTCTGCACGTGAGGCGTTGATCCCCAATCTTGGCGGTCTGACGGGTGGCAAGGCTGCGCAAACAGAGTCGGTTGCCGACCTCAAGCGACAGATTGCAGAATTGCAGGCGAAGCTCGATAAAATTGCGGCAGATTAATTCCGCAATCATATTCACTACAAAGTAACGGGTAAGATTTTGATAAAACATGCTTTAAGCGTCACGCGCGCTCAAAATTTCGCGGGCTGGTATCAGGAAGTCATTTCGGAGGCCGATCTCGCAGAAGAATCGGGTGTCCGTGGATGCATGGTCATACGGCCATGGGGCTATGGCATGTGGGAACGCATCCAAAAGCTGATGGATGCAGAAATCAAAGCTGCGGGCGTGGAAAACTGCTATTTCCCGTTGTTCATCCCCTTGTCGTTTTTTGAAAAAGAAGCCGACCATGTGGAGGGCTTTGCAAAGGAAATGGCCGTTGTCACGCACCACCGCTTGATTGGTGATGGCAAAGGCAAGTTGATCCCTGATCCCGATTCCAAGTTGGAAGAGCCGCTGGTTGTCCGCCCAACATCGGAAACCGTGATCGGCGCGGCGATGAGCCGTTGGGTCCAAAGCTGGCGTGATTTGCCGTTGATGGTCAATCAATGGGCCAATGTTGTGCGCTGGGAAATGCGCACACGCATGTTCCTACGTACCAGTGAGTTCCTATGGCAGGAAGGGCACACCGCCCACGCCGATCGCGCCGATGCGATGCAGGAAACGATGCGCGCGCTTGAAATGTATCGTGCCTTCGCAGAGGGCCCGCTGGCCATGCCGGTGGTGGCCGGTGAAAAGCCCGAGAATGAACGTTTCCCGGGCGCTGTTGCAACATACAGCATCGAAGCGATGATGCAGGATGGCAAAGCGCTGCAGGCTGGCACGTCGCATTATCTGGGCACCGGCTTTGCCGAAGCATCGAGCATCAAATATCAGGATAAGGACGGCAGCCAACAATTTGCGCACACCACCAGCTGGGGTGTTTCCACGCGAATGATTGGCGGCGTTATCATGACGCATGGCGATGATGATGGCTTGCGCTGTCCGCCGCAAATCGCCCCGCACCAGATTGTTATCATACCGATGTTGCGGGACAATGACGAAGACGAGGCCGTGTTGGAATATTGCCGCAGCCTGCGCCTCGAATTGCTCGCGTTAAGTGCGTTCGGCGAACCCTTGCGCGTGCTGCTGGATACCAAAGCGGCGAAGGCATCGAACAAGCGTTGGTCTTGGGTCAAGAAAGGCGCGCCAATCATCGTTGAAGTCGGCCCGCGCGATGTGGGCGAGGGCAAAGCGGCCGTTTTGCACCGTGATCGCCTGTATAAGGACGACGGCAAGCTGGCGACTGCATTTACCCCGCGTGGTGAATTTGTCGCGGCGGCCGCTGGATTGCTTGAGGACATTCAGTCCACCCTCTACGCAGAAGCAAAAGAACGGCTTGATGCCAACATCCGCCGTGATGTCACCGACCTTGCGGCGCATTTTGCCGGTGACGAGGCCAAATTTTCTGGCTGGATAGAGGTTCAGTGGGCACGCCCAACTGGCGCTGCACTCGATAAAATCGTTGAGCAGTTAAAAGCGCTCAAGCTGACGATGCGCAATAGCCCAATTGATGCGGCTGCCGTCGACGGCGCATGCTTTTTTACCGGAGAACCCGCCGTGGAACGGATCCTTATTGGCCGGACTTATTAGGGAATGACCAAAGGCACCCATTTTGAAGGTCTTCCATCCCGCGAACAGATACTCGCTTTTATCCAGTCGTCTAACGACCCTGCGGGAAAGCGAGAGATTGCGCGGGAATTCGGCTTGCGCGGGCATGAAAAGATCGCGCTGAAGGCGTTGTTGAAAGACATGACCGATGAAGGCCTGATCGACATGGCGCCAGGCCGTGCCTTTCACAAAATGGGTGGAGTGCCAAAAGTCACGGTGCTGAAAATCGTTGCAATTGACGGCAACCAACCTGTGGCCATTCCGGAGCATTGGGAAGCCGAAGGCATTCCGGCACCCAAAATCCGGGTGATCGAGACCAAAGGCAAGCGCAACAGTGCGTTGGGCATTGGCGACCGCATTTTGGCGCGTACCGAAGAACGCGGCAATGGCTGGGCCGCGCATGTCATGAAGAAACTCGCCAAGGGCAGCGAGCAGATTTTGGGTGTTGTCGAAGGCGGCGAAAATGGCCGTTTTTGGCTGAAATCCGTTGACAAGAAATCACGGTTCGACACGCAAATCGGTGATGTTGGTGACGCAAAGGCTGGCGAGCTGGTGCTTGCTGAACTGACCGGAAACGCGCACAAAAAATCGGCGCGGGTAACACAGGTTCTGGGCGACCCATTTGCGCCGAAGAGCTTCAGCCTCATTGCCATTCATAAATTTGGCATTCCGTTTGAGATGCCTGAAGCCGTGGAGCGTGAGGCGGAGCGTGTACGCGAACTGCCCGTCACCGACGACCACCGCGAAGACCTTCGCCATCTGCCGATTATAGCCATTGATCCCCGCGATGCGCGTGATTTCGATGATGCGATTTGGGCAACGCCAAATGCAGACACGGGCGGGTTTGATGCCATCGTCGCGATTGCCGACGTCAGCTATTATGTCCGTCCGGGCAGCGCGCTGGACCATGAGGCATCGAAGCGCGGGAACAGTGTCTATTTCCCCGATTTGGTCGTGCCCATGCTGCCGCACGCATTATCATCGGACAAATGTTCGTTGCGGGCAGGGGAAGACCGGGCAGTACTCGCCTGCCACCTTGCCATTGGCAAGACGGGCCAAGTGACGTCATGGCGCTTTACGCGCGCAGTGGCGCGGATAGCCGCCAACATCCCCTATCCAGACGCGCAAGCCGCGATTGACGGGACTATGGAAAACCCATTGCTGGAAACCGCGCTAAAGCCATTATGGGCATGTTGGCGTTTGCTGTCGAAGGCGCGTGCCAAGCGTGCGCCGTTGGAACTAAACTTGCCTGAAAAGCGTATCACGCTGGATGCGCAGGGCCGAGTAACCGGCGTTGCCGAACGCGAGCAGCTTGAAGCACATCGTTTGGTAGAAGATTTCATGATCGCGGCCAATGTCGCGGCCGCCAAAGCGTTAGAGGCGAAGAAATCGTCGCTCATCTACCGCGCCCATGAACCGCCAAGCCGCGAAAAGCTCGTCGCGTTGAAGGAATATCTCAAAACCTTCGACATTGATTTTGCGCTGGGGCAGGTGGTTAAGCCGGAAACCTTCAACGGGATCTTGGCAAAGGTCATCGACGAAGAAATCCGCCCGCAAATTATGGAAGCGGTCCTCCGCAGCCAGACTCAGGCTTATTATGGCCCGACGAATGTCGGACATTTCGGCCTGTCCTTAGGCAGCTATGCGCATTTTACCTCACCCATTCGCCGTTATGCCGACCTTATCGTGCATCGCGCGTTGGTCAGTGCCTATGGGCTAGAAATGCCCAAGCCGAAGATCAAGGATGTTGAACCGATAACCGGTTTAACCGAGGCAGCGATTGCAAGATTACCCGCGACCGCCGAAGCGATTAGCCGCACGGAACGCCGCGCGATGGAAGCAGAGCGTGAGACCACAGATCGCTATATCGCGGCATATCTGTCGGCGCAGGTCGGGCAGTTGGTTCAGGCACGCATCACGGGCGTTCAGAATTTCGGTTTTTTTGCGACTGTTGAAGGTGTTGGCGGCGACGGCTTAGTTCCGGTCTCAACACTTGGAAAAGACTATTTCCACTATGATGAGGCAAGCCAAGTGCTCATCGGCGAAAAAACGCGGCAGGAATATCGCCCGGGCATGCGTCTGGAACTCCGTTTGGCAGAGGCGAACCCTATTTCCGGATCACTCCGCTTCGAATTACCCGAGGGCGGCAGCTATGCGCCGGACCGGTTCAAACATAAGGGTAAGCCGAAAGCGGGCAAATATGACGCGGGCAAACGCGGACGCCCCGGGAACATTCGGCATCAGGGCAAGCGGCGCTAGCTCAGTTCATCCAGCTGGGCGTCGCTCAGCGACCCGGGGATTACCATAACCGGGCAGGGCAGTGTCCCTGCATTAATACCGGTAAAGTGCGCAATAAGTGGTCCGGGTGCGCCTTGGGCTGCGGCACCGAGCACAAGCGCGGCGATGCCGGGATGCTCCTCCAGCATGACCTTGACCACGTCAATGGCTTCGCCGGGCTTCACGGTAATTGCGGGCCGAACACCCATTTCGTCAAAAATGGATCCCGCGGCAGCGGTCACAAGCTGTTCAGCCCGGTCGCGCGCTTCTTCTTCCATCGTCGCTTGCACGCCGCCCCAGGCGACAAAATCCGCCTGCTCAACGAGCGCAAGAATGTGCACGGTCCCACCCGTCTTTGCGGCACGACGCGACGCAAACCGCAGCGCAAGCCGCGCTTCTTCGGTCTCATCAATGACAACTAGATATGTGCGCATGCGCTTCCCCCGGCATGGTCCCTTGCGGTCAGCCTTTATGAATTCGTATAGCCTGCGCGAAATTTGCATGCTTGGCAACCTTATCGCGCTTGACGCTTGGGAAAGCTTGGCTATGCGATTATTTCAAATTGCGACCAAAAAAGGCCAAACCCGATGTCTATCGAACTCAAAATGCCCGCACTTTCCCCAACCATGGAAGAAGGCACGCTTGCCAGATGGCTGGTGAAGGAAGGGGACATAGTGTCGTCAGGCGATTTGATCGCAGAGATCGAAACCGACAAGGCGACGATGGAGTTCGAAGCGGTCGACGAAGGCGTAATCACACAGTTGCTCGTTGCCGAAGGCACCGACGGCGTGAAAGTCGGCACGGTCATTGCAATTATTCAGGGTGAAGACGACGAAACAAGCGCTGCGCCAAAGGCTGCGGCGCCTGTAGCCGCGCAAGCGCCAAAGCCTGCTGAAGTGGCCGCTGCGCCAGCGCCAGTCACAGCGCCCGTTGCTGCGCCATCGCATTCCTCAGGCGACCGGGTAAAGGCCAGTCCGTTGGCGAAACGCATCGCGGCCAATTCGGGCGTTGATCTCGCTGCTGTTAGCGGAACTGGTCCCAATGGCCGCATAGTTAAAGCTGACGTTGAAGCGTTCTCCGGCGCAGGCCGGAGTGCAGCCCCAGCAACTGCATTGGATACCGGCCTTCGCCGGGAAGCACCTGCGGCTCCTGTTGCGGCCATCGACACCGACATCCCGCACGAAGTCGTCAAACTCTCCAACATGCGCAAGACCATTGCGCGCCGCCTGACCGAGTCCAAGCAGCAGGTCCCGCACATCTACCTCACCGTCGATGTCCGCCTCGATGCTTTGCTCAAGCTGCGCGGAGAGCTTAACGCCTCGCTGGAGCCACGCGGTATCAAACTTTCGGTCAATGACATGCTGATAAAGGCGCTTGGCCTTGCGCTTATTCAGGTACCCAAATGCAATGTCAGCTTCGCCGGCGACAATATGTTGCAGTACAGCCGCGCCGACATCAGCGTTGCGGTATCGGTGCCCACTGGCCTGATTACGCCCATCGTGACGGACGCTGCAAACAAGTCGCTGTCGAAAATCTCGACCGAAATTGCCGAGCTTGCGGGCCGCGCGAAGGAAGGCAAGCTGCAGCCCCATGAATATCAGGGCGGCACTGCGTCGATTTCCAACATGGGCATGATGGGCATCAAGCAGTTCGAAGCCGTCATCAACCCGCCACAAGCCATGATCATGGCCATCGGCGCTGGCGAAAAGCGGCCCTATATTGTCGATGACTCCCTCGCCATCGCCACAGTCATGTCGGCCACCGGCAGCTTCGACCACCGCGCCATCGACGGCGCAGACGGCGCGCAGTTGATGAAGGTGTTCAAGGAATTGGTAGAAAAGCCTTTGGGCTTGGTGGCGTAATATGTCTGATTACGACCTGATCGTCCTCGGCAGTGGCCCCGGTGGCTATGTTGCCGCCATCCGCGCGGCGCAGCTTGGGCTGAAAGTCGCGATTGTCGAGCGGGAAAATCTTGGCGGGATTTGCCTCAACTGGGGCTGCATCCCGACCAAGGCGCTGCTGCGTTCGGCCGAAATCTATCATTATATGCAGCATGCGGGCGATTATGGCCTGACGGCGACGAATATCAGCGCGGGTATCGACGCCGTTGTGAAGCGGTCGCGCGGTGTGGCCAAGCAGCTGAATCAGGGCGTCACGCATCTGATGAAGAAGAACAAGATCACCGTCTATATGGGCGACGGCAAGCTGACCGCTGCGAACAAGCTGACGGTCACCAAAGATGGCAAGAGTGAAGAGCTGACCGCGAAGAACATCATCCTCGCCACCGGTGCCCGCGCCCGCGACCTGCCATTTGCGCCTGCTGATGGAAAGCGCATCTGGACATATCGCCACGCGATGGTGCCGCCCGAAATGCCGAAAAAGCTGCTGGTCATCGGATCCGGCGCGATTGGCATCGAATTTGCCAGCTTCTACAATGATATGGGCGCGGAAGTGACCGTCGTCGAAATGCTCGACCGCATCGTGCCCGTTGAGGACGCCGATGTGTCTACGTTCCTTGAAAAGGCGCTGACAAAGCAGGGCATGACGATCATGACCGGGGCAGGGGTTGAAGAACTCAAGGCCACAGCGACGGGCGTTTCTGCGAAGATTAAGGGTAAGGACGGCAAAGTAATTGCGTCCGAATTCACCCATTGCATCGTCGCCATCGGCATTGTCCCCAACACCGAAAATATCGGGCTTGAGGCGCTTGGCGTCGAAATGGACCGCGGTTTCCTGAAGACCGATCCGATGTGCCGCACCAATGTGCCGGGCCTCTGGGCCATCGGTGACATCACCGCGCCGCCATGGTTGGCGCACAAGGCCAGCCATGAAGGCGTTATTGCCGCTGAAGCGATTGCAGGCGGTCATCCGCACGCGATGGACCCCAAGAACATTCCCGGCTGCACCTATTGCCACCCGCAAGTCGCGAGCGTTGGCCTGACCGAAGCAAAAGCGAAAGAGGCCGGTTATGACGTTAAAGTCGGCAACTTCCCGTTCCTTGGCAACGGCAAAGCGATTGCGCTGGGTGAGGCCGAGGGTTTCATCAAAACCGTGTTTGACGCCAAAACCGGCGAGCTGTTGGGCGCGCATATGGTGGGCGCGGAAGTGACTGAGCTCATCCAAGGCTATACCATCGGCAAAACGGCGGAGTTGGTTGAGGCAGACTTCATGCACGCAGTGTTCCCGCACCCGACATTGAGCGAGATGATGCACGAAAGCGTGCTCGGCGCTTATGGCAAAATGTTGCACATGTGATTTTGCCGTTTCGTCTTTGGGCGGGGGCAGCGGTTCTGTTCATCCTTATGGTTGCTTTGGGAGATGCTGTTACCGCAGGCCATTTCCGCGCATTTGACATCGCCATTTCGCACGCACTCAATATGCAGAGCGGGGTTTCCCCTGATTGGCTAATTCTGCTTATGCAGGGCATCAGCTGGATTGGCGGCGGCGTCCAACGCTACATCATCGTCGCGATGCTTGCCGCGGCCTTATGGCGTTGGTGGGGATGGGGCTCTGCACTTGCCATGGGCGTAACGACGCTGATTGCGGCATTGACGTCTGACGTCATGAAATATTTTTTCGCCCGTGTGCGTCCCGATTTTGTGGCGCAGCTTGATCCCATCACCAGCCCGGCATTCCCCAGCGGCCATGCCAACAATGCAGCGGTTGTCTACATATTGTTCATCATGCTGGTGCCGCAGGCGCGCCATCCCTTATGGCAGTTGGCAGCCGCGACGATGATCCTGCTGACCGGCGTTTCGCGGATCATGCTGGGGGTTCATTGGCCGACGGATGTGCTGGGTGGATGGATGCTGGGTGCGTCCTTCGCGCTTATGGCGGGCGGCGTCATTGCCTACCGCCAGCATAAGCGACGGGGGCATTTTCCTTCGGCCCTCGCACCTTAATCTGCATAGCTGCGCTTTTTGCTGTCCTACACGCGCCGAATTTGTCATGCGTATATCTTAACAGTTTTTCGGGAGTAACGACCATGGGACATAGCCTCTACTTTCTGAGAAATGCTGGCGTTTTCGCGATTGCGTTGGCGGCAGTTTCTGCCCCTGCATCTGCGCAAAATACCATCATTACCGCAGACAAAATGATCGACGTCCTCACGGGCAAGACCGTCGATTATCCCGCCGTTTTTGTAGGCGCCGATGGCCGTATTACGAGCATTGCCGATGCACGCACCGTAAAATGGGGCAGTGACGTCAAACATATCAACCTAAGCGGCAAAACCATATTGCCCGGCCTGATCGACATGCATGTCCATCTCGACGGTCCCGCCGATATTGGCGGCTATCGCGGACTGGAATTCACCGACAGCTTTTGGGGCATGACCGCCGTCGGATCCGCGCAAGCAATGCTAAAAGCTGGCTTTACAACTGTGCGTAACGTCGGCGCGGGCAACCGCAACGACATCGGCCTGAAACAAGCCATTGAAAACGGCTACGCCAACGGGCCGCGCATTGTTCCGGCGGGCTATGCACTTGGCGCGACTGGCGGCCATTGCGACTCTACATTCCTGCCGCCAAGCCTTGAGAAATCGGGCAAGGAAGAAGGCATCGCCGACAGCGAAGACGAACTGCGCTACCAAGTGCGACGTCAGCGCAAATATGGTGCAGAGGTCATCAAGGTTTGCGCAACGGGCGGCGTGTTTTCGCGCAATACCGAACCCGGCCAGCAGCAGCTTTCCGAACGCGAACTTCGCGTGATCGCGGACGAGGCGCATCAATGGGGTCTTCGCGTTGCTGCGCACGCGCATGGCGGCGACGGGATTAAAGCTGCGATCAAGGCGGGCATCGATACCATCGAACATGCCAGCCTTGTCGATGATGAAGGCATCAAGCTTGCAGCCGCGCGGCCACGGCCGGTCTGGTTCTCAATGGATATCTTCAACACCGACTACACCCAGTCCGAAGGCGCCAAAAACGGCGTGCTTGAAGATAATCTCAGGAAAGATCGCGAAGTCGCGCAAATCCAACGCGATAATTTCCGTAAGGCGCATAAAGCGGGCGTCAAAATGGTCTTCGCATCCGATGCTGGCGTGATGCCGCACGCATTGGTCGGTGGGCAGTTCAAGGTCATGGTCGAATATGGCATGACACCGTTGGAGGCGATCCAAGCCGCCACGCGCAACGCCGCGCAGGCATTGGGCCGTGAAAAGGATGTCGGCGCAATCGCGGTCGGCCGCTTCGCAGATATCATTGCGGTGGATGGCGATCCGTTGGCCAATGTTCGCGAACTGGAATCAGTCGATGCCGTCGTTAAAGGTGGCAAAATCGTCAACTGACGCCAATATGACGCTGTGCGAAGTTGCATTGATTGCAAACCGCACACTGTGATAAATAGAACCGATATGATGAACATCTGGGGGTTAGAACTATGATTTCTTTGGTCGCAGCAACTTTGCTCAGCATGGCCGCCATGAAGGGCGACGCGATGGACAATGCCCGCAAGGCATTCAACAATTGCATGATTGAAACGCACAACACCGCGGTTGAGGCAAAAGCGAGCCCGAGCGATTTCATCAAAACCAGCGACGCAGCCTGCCCAACAGAGCGTGCCGCATATAAGGAAATTCTGGTAAAGTCAGAACGCTCATATGGCGCAAGCGCCGCAGATGCCGACAAATTTGCTGCCGAAGAAATTCAGATGATTGTCGACTCAATCGTCACTAGCTTCAACGAGAATGTTGAAAACGGCGCAAAGCTGACGCCCGAGAAATAATCTCGGCGTTGTGGGTTCAACAAATTCGGTTGAGAAAATTGGCGGACAGGGTGGGATTCGAACCCACGGTGAGCTTCCACCCACGACGGTTTTCAAGACCGTTGCCTTAAACCACTCGGCCACCTGTCCGCTTACGAAGTGCCCCTAGCCATCCCGCAAAGCGATGGCAAGGGGCGATGCGGACTAAGTGTGGCTTCTGGTCGCGACCGGATGTGGGCTGGCTGGGACCAAAGCATTTCACACGATGGGTACAATGTGCCAATATATGTCCTTCAACTGAAATGGGGGCCGCGTGCGCATTAACCGGAAGTTTTGGCTATCAGCCGCGATCTGCATCAGCGCTGGCTTGTGCGGGCCCGCCAGCACCGCACAGAATATTACCGCGCCGACCACTGAAAGTACGAATGATGCGCATGAAGCCGGATTTCGCGCGTATCTTGGTCAAGTGCGGCAAAAGGCGCTGACAGAAGGCGTCTCTGCGGCCACGCTCGACCGCGTGTTACCGTCGATACGCTTTAACGCGCGCGTTGTTCGGCTTGACCGGCAGCAGCCCGAGGGCGCTTCGAATGCGCCGGTTCCCAATTTTGCGCCCTATAAAGCCCGTCATGTCGATGCATCGCGGATTAGCCGGGGCCGTGCGAAATATACCGAACTTCGCCCGCTGCTGCAGCGGATCGAAAATGAAACCGGCGTACCGGAAGAAATCATGATCGCCATTTATGGCCACGAAACCAATTATGGATCGGTCATGGGCAACTTCAACGCGCCCGAAGCCTTGGCTTCACTCGCATATGACGGCCGCAGGCGCGCCTTGTTTGAGGCCGAATTGATTGCCGTGCTCAAGATGATCGACAAGGGCGTTCCGCAATATGCCATTACCGGCAGCTGGGCAGGTGCACTTGGAAAGCCGCAGTTTTTACCGTCGGTATATCTGCGTTTGGCGCGCGATGGGGATGGCGACGGATATGCCGACATCTGGCGTAGCGAGGTTGACGCCATGACGTCGATTGCCAACTATTTCGTCAACACAGGCTGGCGGCGTGGCGAGGAATGGGGCTTTGCCGTCAATGTGCCCGCGTCGTTCAACCGCGCCGCGTTGAATTCGCGCATGGCATCGCCGCGCTGCCCCCGCGTTTTTGGACGGCACAGTCAGTGGAAAACGATCGCCGAATGGCGCGCACTGGGAATTACACCAGAACGCGGATTTTGGCCAAAAGACAGCATGATGGCGACCTTGATTGAGCCCGATGGCATCGGCCGAACCGGTTATCTACTAGGCGGAAACTACCGCGTGATATTGGACTATAATTGTTCAAATTTTTACGC
This sequence comes from Sphingomonadales bacterium 39-57-19, assembly GCA_002282385.1. Lineage (GTDB taxonomy): Bacteria > Pseudomonadota > Alphaproteobacteria > Sphingomonadales > Sphingomonadaceae > Sphingorhabdus_B. The sequence goes on from NCJG01000001.1 coordinate 404,206, forward strand.
GCTATCGGTGGGATTATTGGCTGATGCGGTTCGGAATTAAGCCAGCTATCGTTCGATAGGTGCGCACGCTATACGAGGCCGCTAAAGGCACCTATTAAGCGGGGCGCACAAGTAGCCCGGCTTGCCGCGAAACATGAGGACGGAACAGAGCAAATCATGCCCTTATTGGCTGACGAATCGGTAGCCCCAGCAGGCTTTTACACGCGCGCCATTACAGCCAAGCGGCCATTGGTGGCAGCATGACCGTGCGCGGCCGTTTTTTGTCGATAGAAGGCGGGGAGGGCGTGGGCAAGTCTACGCAGATCAACGCGCTTGCGGACATGATCCGAAGCCATGGGCATGACGTGATTCTGACGCGCGAACCGGGTGGAACAGAGGGTGCGGAGATCATCCGGCAACTGTTGCTGGGCGGAAGCGCAGAACGCTGGGCCCCACGCGCCGAAGCGCTGCTATTTGCCGCAGCACGCAGTGACCATGTTGAACGTCTAATCGAACCCGCATTGGCAAGTGGCAAATGGGTCATTGCGGATCGCTTCATCGACAGCAGCCGTGCCTATCAAGGTGCAGGCTCAGGCTTGTCGGATGCTGACATCATGACGTTACATGGCATCGGCAGTCGCGGGCTTTTGCCCGATCGGACATTGGCGTTGCGTCTCGATCCGAAAGAAGCCGCACAGCGCGCAGCAACGAGGGACCAGAACCGTCCTGACCGAATTCAGGGCCGGGCAGAGGATTTCCATTCGGACGTTGATATTGCGTTCGTAGGCTATGCCGAGTGCGAACCCAGAGTGCGGCTGGTTGACGCGTCAGGATCGGCTGCGGACGTGACGGCGCGGCTTGTGGCGCAGATATCAGACTTATTGGCGGAACCAGCCTGATGGACTATGTTGGCCATGACAAGGCATGGCGCCAGTTTTCCAAAGCCTGCGACAGCGGGAAAACGCACCATGGCTGGATATTGGCCGGGGCGAGGGGGCTTGGAAAATCTGCATTCGCCCTGAAAGCGGCGGCCGCGCTTGTGGATCCGACGCATGTGCACGCAAATCTCATTGCCCGCGGTTCTCACCCCGATATTTTGTGGGTGAAGCGGCTTCCGAAGGATGCACCAAAGGACGATGAAGACGTCACTGATGCAACCGAGTTTAAGCGCAGCATAACGGTCGATCAGATCCGCAGCGTTCAGCAGGTTCTGACATCGCGTCCGGGGCTCAGCGACAAGCGCGCCATAATTATTGATTCTGCGGACGACCTTGAACGCGGCGGTGCCAACGCACTGCTGAAATCTTTGGAAGAACCACCCGTTGGGACCTATTTCTTTTTGGTCAGCCATGCTAGCGACCGGTTGCTTCCAACCATCCGCTCACGCTGCCAGATATTGCGCTTTGAACCCTTGTGCGACGCAGATATGGCCGAGGCCTTGCAACGCGCCGCGCCTGAGGCGAGCCAGCCCGATATTGATGCGCTGGTCCGCTTGGGCAACGGGGCACCCGGCCAAGCACTCGATTTCCTTGGGCTAAGGCTCGACGAGTTGGAAGACGCCATGGCGTCCATTTTGTGCTCAGGCGACCGGGATAACGCCATTCGCGTCGCTTTGGCCGAAAAACTATCGCTCAAGGCCGCGCAGCCCCGATATGAAGCCTTTCTGCGCCGTGCACCCGCGCTGATCGCAGAACATACGCGGATGCTCAGCGTCGGTCAGGTGCGTTCTGGCGTCGATGCGTGGGAGGCCGCAAGCGGGCTGGCCGCGCGCGCTATCGCGTTAAGTTTGGACAAGCAGAGCGTCGTCTTTCAAATGGGAAGCTTGCTGGCATCGGTTCAAGCGCATAAGGCGAGCTAATTCGCCAAAAAATACAAGAGTCCACATGTCTGAACCTTTTTATATTACCACCGCCATAGCCTATCCAAATGGCAAGCCGCATATCGGTCATGCCTATGAAGCGATCGCAACCGACGCGATTGCGCGGTTTCAGCGGTTGATGGGCCGTGATGTGCGCTTCGTCACTGGCACCGATGAGCATGGCCTTAAAATGGACCAGACGGCACGCGCAGCCGGCAAGGCAACACGCGATCTTGCAGATGAAATGTCTGCATATTTCAAGGACATGTGCAGCACTCTTGATATTTCCTTTGATCATTTTTGCCGTACAACGTCGGACCATCACCATAAAGCTAGCCAAGCTATTTGGAAACGGCTCGAAGCCGCCGGCGACCTATATCTTGACCGGTATGAAGGATGGTATTCGGTCCGCGACGAAGCATATTATGACGAAACCGAGCTGACGGAGGGCGAGGGGGGGCAGAAGCTTTCGCCGCAGGGTACACCCGTTGAATGGACGGTTGAAGAAAGCTGGTTTTTCCGCCTTTCGAAATATGAACAGCCATTGCTCGAATATTATGCCGCGCATCCTGACTTTATCCGACCCGACAGCCGGAAAAACGAAACGGTTAAGTTCGTTGAAGGCGGCCTGAAAGACTTGTCCGTTTCGCGCACCAGTTTCGATTGGGGCGTCAAAGTTCCCGGCAGCGAAAACCATGTCATGTATGTCTGGTTGGACGCGCTAACCACCTATATCTCCGCGATTGGCTTTCCCGACGATACCGAAGAATGGCGCAAATTCTGGCCGGCCAACGTGCATATCATCGGCAAAGACATTGTCCGCTTTCACACCGTCTATTGGCCCGCATTTTTGATGTCGGCTGGCTTGCCATTGCCGAAGCAGGTGTTCGGGCACGGTTTCCTGCTGTCACGTGGCGAGAAAATGTCGAAGTCCTTGGGCAATGTCGTTGACCCGATGCAGCTTGCGGAATTGTTTGGCGTCGATGCGCTGCGCTATTTCCTGCTGCGCGAAGTCAGCTTCGGTCAGGACGGCAGCTATAGCCCCGAAGCGATTGTAACGCGCGTAAATGCTGATCTCGCCAACAGCTTCGGCAATTTGGCGCAGCGGACATTGTCGCTTATCTTCAAAAATTGCGAAGGCTATTTACCCGCCATTCGTGGCCATAATGACGATGATACAGCGCTTTTGGATTTGGTTGGCGCGACAGTTTCGCAGCATATTCCGGCGCATTACGAAGATTTGGCAATGTCACAGGGACTCGAAAGCTGGATGCAGGCGGTGTTTGCCTGCAACGCCTATGTCGACGTGCAAGCGCCCTGGGCGCTTAAGAAAACCGATCCGGAACGTATGGAAACCGTGCTTGCCACGCTGTTCATCTGCATCGCACAGCTGGCCATCGCTGCATTACCGATCATTCCCGGGTCAGCGACCAAGCTTCTCGACCAAATGGGTGTTCCCCTTGATGTGCGGAACTTCGATGCGGCAGGATCGCATTGGTATTCACCTTTGGCCGAGAGCAACTACCAAATTGCCCAGCCTGTGGGTCTATTCCCCCGATTGGAAATGCCAGCGGAGGAGGGGACTGCGGCCTGATGTTCGTCGATTCCCACTGCCACCTGAATTATAAGGGCTTAGTCGAGCAGCAAGGCGAGATTCTTGCGCGCGCAAGGGACAGCGGTGTGTCTGCCATGCTCAACATTTCGACCCGCGAGCGCGAGTGGGATGAGGTTATCGGGCTTGCGGAACAGGAACCCGACGTTTGGGCGTCTGTGGGCATTCACCCACATGAAGCGGACCAGCATATAGGCATTGATGCTGCCAAACTTATCGAGCGTGCGGCGCACCCACGTGTCGTCGCAATTGGCGAAACAGGGCTCGATTTTTACTACGATCACAGTGACCGGGCGCAGCAAGGCCTTTCATTTCGCGAACACATAACGGCGTCACGGGACACCGGGCTTCCCATCATCATTCACACACGCGATGCAGAGGCGGAAACGGCCGAGATATTGCGCGACGAAATGTCCGAGGGCGCATTCACGGGCGTCATTCATTGCTTCACCGCAAGCGCAGAATTCGCGCGCACGGCATTGGACCTTGGCCTATATATTTCGCTGTCGGGTATCGTAACGTTCAAAAATGCCCAAGATCTTCAAGAGGTGGCCAAATGGCTGCCAGCGGACCGATTGCTCGTGGAAACCGATGCCCCGTTTCTGGCGCCAATTCCGCATCGCGGAAAGACGGGCGAGCCCGCATTTGTCGCGGATACCGCGCGTTACGTGGCCCAATTGCGTGGTGTTGACGCGGACACGCTCGCGAAACAAACTTCAGACAATTTCTACAGTCTGTTTTCCAAGGCCGTACGATGAATATCATGGAAGACGGCCCATCGCTTATTTGGGGCGTCGTTTGCATATTGTTGTTATTAAGCTCGCTCGCGGCGCGGCGTTTGCCGTTGGGATATGTCGCCAAAGCGGCTTTTGCATGGATAGCGATATTCGCGGCTTTGTTCGCAATATTTAGCTTCCGTTTTGAATTCCAGGCCGTCTGGGAACGCGTAAAATCCGACATTTCCGGAACCGCTGGCCAGAGCGTGAGCGGCGAAGACATCACCATCAGGAGGCAGGATGACGGCCATTATTGGCTTCAGGTCGACGTGAATGGAAAGCCGGTGCGCTTCATGATCGATAGCGGCGCGACGACCACAGCGGTTAACGCAAACACGGCGCGCGAAACCGGCATCGAAGTGGACGCAAACGGATATCCGGTATTCCTGAATACGGCGAATGGCAGCGTAGCCGCACAGCGCGGTGTCATACTATCGTTGAAGATTGGATCGCAGGAAATCGGACAGCACAACGTGGTAGTGTCTGAAAGTTTCGGCGACACTAATGTCCTTGGCATGAGCTTTCTCGACAGCATGCAAAGCTGGAAGGTTGAGGGAAATGTGATGACGTTGAAGCAATGATAATGGCTCTATACAACGCGCTTAAACCGACGTTATTCAATTGTACTTAACATAATATATATTATCGAACTTATTTATGGCTGGACCGATGCAGGCTGATATCACCCCTCTCACAGACATCATGGCGCGTTTGCGCGATCCGCAAACCGGATGCCCTTGGGATCTCGAGCAAGATTTCTCGACCATTGCGCCATATACCATCGAAGAGGCCTATGAAGTTGCTGACGCCATTGAGAACAATGATCTCGACGCGTTAAAAGACGAATTGGGCGATCTGCTCCTCCAAGTCGTATTCCACAGCCAGATGGCGTCTGAAATCGGCCAGTTCGACTTTAACGACGTCGTGCGCAGCATTTGCGATAAAATGGTCCGCCGTCATCCACATGTGTTCGGCGAACACGGCGCACCAACCCATAGCATTCCCGACAATTGGGAAACGATCAAAGCCACAGAACGCGAAGCGGGATGGGACAACAGCGCCTTAGCAGGCGTAGCCCGCGCCCTCCCCGCATTGTTACGTGCGCAAAAAATTCAAAAACGCGCCGCCAGAACCGGATTTGATTGGCCCGACCAATCCGGTGCGCGTGACAAAATTATTGAGGAATTAGAGGAAGTTGCAACAGCAACCTCGGCGGAACATGTTGCCGAAGAGATTGGCGATTTGTTGTTCGCCGTTGTCAACTTCGCCCGGTTTCATGACGTTGACGCCGAAGCCGCGCTCAAATCAGCGAATGCAAAGTTCGAACGCCGCTTTCGCGATATGGAAGAATCCGCTGGCGACCAGTTCACATCGCTATCGCTCGATGAAAAGGAAGATCTTTGGCAACAGGCGAAGGCCAAGGAAGCGAAATAATCAGTCTTCTATTTGGGCGAACTGCTTATCGAACTGGCCCCATAATTGGCGGCTGAGCGAGGCTTCGACGGTTACGAGGTCCTCGTCCACAATCTGGCTGTTGATTGTTCCGCGCGCGTGAAGCCATGCGAGCGCAGCGCCATCGCTGGCCTTCAATCGAACAGACCGCACAAGATTGCCCTTGGCAATCAACGCGGACAGATGCGCCTTAAAGGCATCAACCCCCTCGCCCGTCTGCGCCGAGATCATCAGTACATCGTCATGACGCCGGGCAAGCGCCGACAGATCCTCTCGCTTTTCGGCATCGAGCAGGTCAATCTTATTCCAGACCTCCAGCATCCGGGGTTGGTTTACGGCATCATCACCATCCAGAACGCCTAAATCGCGCAGGATTTGGAGGACATCGTCACGTTGCGCATCGGTTTCGCTGTGCGAAATATCGCGCACATGCACAATGATATCCGCCGAAATCACTTCTTCGAGCGTGGCGCGGAACGCGGCAACCAATTGCGTCGGCAGGTCGGAAACAAACCCCACCGTGTCCGACAAAATCGCCTTTTCCACCCCCGGCAAGGAAATTTCGCGCATGGTGGGGTCGAGTGTCGCAAAAAGCATATCCTCCGCCAACACAGTCGCGCGGGTCAGACTGTTGAACAAGGTCGACTTGCCGGCGTTGGTATAGCCAACCAATGCGATCACGGGCCATGGCGCCCTTTTGCGGCGCGCACGGTGCAACGAACGCGTCCGTTTCACTTCCTCAAGCTCGCGGCGCAAACGGGCCATCCGGTCGCGGATCATCCGGCGGTCGGCCTCAATCTGCGTTTCGCCCGGGCCGCCCAAAAAGCCAAAGCCCCCGCGCTGCCGTTCCAAGTGGGTCCAGCTGCGGACCAAGCGACCAGCTTGATAATCCAAATGGGCCAGCTCAACTTGCAACCGTCCTTCGGCGGTTGCCGCACGCTCGCCAAAAATTTCGAGGATGAGCCCGGTACGGTCGATCGTTTTCAACCCGGTGCGTTCTTCCAGATTGCGCTGCTGAATGGCGGTTAAAGACGCATCGACGATCAACAGGTCGATTTCTGAATCCCGCCCTATCTGCGCAATTTCCTCCACCTGCCCGCCGCCAAGCAGGGTCACCGCGCGCGGCGAACGGACGCGGAAATGCTTTTTCTGGACGACATTCAGGCCAATGGCCAGTGCAAGGCCTTCAGCCTCGGCCAGTCGCGCCTCTGGGCCCACCGAAGCCCGTCCGGGCAATTCGGGGTAAATGACCAACGCACGCGCACCGCGCGCAAATTCGTCGGTTTCGCTACGTTCAAAAACGCTCAAATATCATCCTCATCCACGCCCTGATTATATTCGGCGAGATTTACAGGATGCGCAGGCTGAATGGTCGATATGGCATGCTTATAGACGAGCTGCGTCGTGCCATCGCGCTCCAGCAGAACCGAGAATAGGTCATAGGCCGCAATACCGCCCTGAAGCATCACACCGTTGACAAGGAACGTCGTGACAGGTTCATTCTTGTCGCACATCGCATGCAAGAACACATCCTGCAGCATGCCCACACGGTGGCTGGTGCGGCTCATCATGTCATCAAACACCGACCGATCGGGTGAGACAGATGGCATAATCGTGGAAATGCTATGCTTATAGACCAGCTGGGACATGCCATCACGGCGCAACAGCACGGAGAAGTTGTCAAACCAGGTGACGACGCCTTGAAGCTTTACACCTTTGACCAAAAACATGGTCACCGGTGTTTTTGATTTTCTCAGCGAGTTCAGAAACAGATCTTGCAGTCCGTTATTCTTTTCAGTCATTATTATTATCCGATTATATTTTTGTTGTGCCCGGCTTAACGGGAGACCCTAAAAGGGAGTGAGCCGAGGCAAAAGCGCGTATACACGAGGACTGCAGAAGGCGCAATTGGACTCATACGTCGCTTTCTTCTTCAAGCTCCAGACCGTTTTTCCGCACGGAAATGCCAAGCAGTTTGAGCTTGCGATGCAGTGCAGAACGCTCCATCCCGACAAAGGCCGCGGTCTTGGAAATATTGCCTGAAAAGCGTTTAATCTGGACGCGCAGATATTCGCGTTCAAACGCTTCGCGCGCCTCACGCAAGGGCGCGCCCATCAGCGACGTCACATTCTGCTCCGTGCCTTCATAGCTGTTGATGACTTCCGAGGGCAGCATGTCGGCGTCAATCGTGTGGACCCGGTTTGCGGGCGCCAAGATGATCGTCCGCTCAATGATATTGCGCAGCTGGCGGACATTTCCCGGCCACTCACACGCCTGAAGCGCGGCCATGGCGTCATCCGAAAAATAGGGCGGTGGAATGCGATGTTCCGAAGCAAAGCGCGCCGCATAATGATTGGCGAGGTCCGGAATATCCTCCCGACGGCCAGACAATGGCGGAATTTCCACGGGCACAACATTTAAGCGATAGAAAAGATCCTCACGAAAGCGCCCCTCCGCAATCTCAATCGTCAAATCACGCGCAGTGGCCGACACAAAGCGCACATCAACCCTAATCTGCCGGTCGCCGCCTACCCGCACAAAGCTTTGGTCGGTTAAAACACGCAAAATCTTGCCCTGCGTGGTCCACGGCATGTCCGCCACTTCGTCGAGAAACAAAGTCCCGCCATGCGCTTTTTCCAACATGCCAGCTTGCACAAGCCGGCTATCTTTTTCGATACCGAACAGCTCTTCATCAAAACGTTCGGGGGACAAGCGGGCGGCGCTCACCGAGACAAAGGCGGAGTCTGAACGCGGGCTCCAGCTGTGGAGCAAACGGGCAGCAACCTCTTTCCCAACGCCAGCGGGGCCCGTGATCAGCATCCGGCTGCCTGTGCCCGCGACTTTCTTCAAAGTTGCGCGCACCGCGTTGATCGCGGCGGATGATCCCGTGAGTTCTTCCGAATGCCCTACCCGCGCCTTTAGCGCCGCGTTTTCCGCGCGAAGACGTTCTGTCTCGGTCGCTTTCGACACCAAATGCAGAAGCTTGCTGGCTTCAAATGGCTTTTCGATAAAGTCCGCCGCACCATGGCCAATGGCGGCAACCGCGGTGTCGATATTGCCATGCCCCGAAAAGACGATGACGGGTATCTGCGGATCGCGTAACTTGATCGCGCGCAGCAGTTCAATGCCGTCCATGGACGACCCGCGCAGCCATACGTCCAGAAGGATAAGCGACGGCAACCGCTCGTCCAACGCCGCCAAGGCTTCGTCAGCGGAGGCCGCCGTTCTCGTGCCATATCCTTCATCATCAAGGACACCGGAAACCAAGTCCCGAATGTCTTGCTCGTCGTCTACAATCAGTATGTCGAGTGCCATATTAGCCCATATCCTCATCTGAATTGACTGCTTGCGGGAGCGCGTTCAACTTGCCTACCCGCAATGCTACGATTTCCGGATTGAACTTCAACGTCACAACCGCGCCTTCTGGATGGTTGTCTGACAGAGAAATCTCTCCAAAATGTTCTTCAATAATTTTCTTCACGATGGCGAGGCCAAGCCCCGAACCCGTTGCCCGGTTGGTGATATAGGGCTCCATAATCCGCTTGCGATCCGGCGGCAGGCCAATGCCATTGTCCGATATTCGTATGACCAACCCATCGCCTTCGACGACCAGATCGACGACTATCGCGCCATCTACTTCGACCGTTTTCTTTTTCTCTTCAATCGATTCAACCGCATTTTTCAGAATATTCGTGATCGCCTGGCCCAATTGCCGGCGGTCTGAGATCAAAGTCGGGAACGGGCCATCCTGATTATAACGGAAGCTGATGTCGGGATGTGCAACCTCAAACATGAACACAGCATGCCCCACAATGTCGTGCACATTTTCCGAACGGAACAAAGGCTTTGGCATCCGCGCGAACGATGAAAATTCATCGACGATGTTTCGCAAATCGCCAACTTGGCGCACGATGGTGCTGGTCAGCTGCGCGAATATCGCTTCATCTTGGGCAATGTGCTTGCCGAAACGACGCTGAAGTCGCTCTGCTGCCAATTGGATAGGCGTCAGCGGGTTTTTGATTTCGTGCGCGATGCGGCGGGCCACATCAGACCATGCCGCGCGGCGTTGATCGGCAAGCTGCTGGCTGATGTCCTCAAAGGTGACCACACTGCCCTGTTCGCGTGGAGACACCGTGACCGCAACCGTCAGCGGCTCTGGCCCATCGCCAAGCTGCACAACGCCCCGTGGGCTTTCGCTGGCCAAAGCAGCGAGCGCCGGCGCAACCACTTCGAACTTTTGGCCAACGATAGTATCGGATTCATGCTTCAGCAGCTTCTCCGCGGTGGAATTCGCCAGCTGGACCACGCCATTTCCATCGACCGAGACGACACCTGCCGACACAGATTCCAGCACGGCCTCGATAAACAAACGCCGCTCACCCAACTGATGGTTGGTGGCCAGCAATGCGCCCGTTTGTTGCTGCAGTCGCTCGGTCATGCGGTTGAACGATTGCGACAGGAAACCCACTTCATCATCGCGAAATTGATCTTCCGTGACCCGCGCCGATAGGTCGCCGTCCGCAATTCTTTGTGCGGCATCCACCAGATTGTTGACCGGACGCACCAATCGGTCCGCGACGCGCAGCGCAATCCAAAGCGTGATGCCAATGATCATCAGCGACACAAGATAAAGCGCGAGATTGAACTGGATTTGCAACGCCCGCGATCGCGCGACCATTTTGTCATAGTCTTGCAAAACGGACTGTGCCTTTTCGCCAAGAGCGAATGAAGGCACGGACAAAGCCCGGCTGGTATAGAGATAACTGCGCGGTGCATCGAACAAGACCGTGACGGCTTCGATCCTGTCTGAACGATTGGCGATAACAACCCCCTCGCCTGCGTTCAGCTTGGCGAGTATGTCTCGCGCAATCCAGTCTTGCTTTCTGTCGTCATTTTCAGTTGCGACCGCCTCAGTCCGCTGCACCCCGTCGGCGCCAACTGAAACGATCGCGGACTCGCTTAATCGGCGCCTGAAGACCTGTTCGAGATAGTAACTGAGGAACGCCGGATCATCTGGATTGGTCTGCCCCAAAGCGTTTCTGAAATCCCCCGCCATCGTAAGGGTTTCGTCGCCGACATCCTTGGCATTTACTTCATAATAGCCCTTGGCAAGTTCGCCCGCATTTTCGAGCATGCCGCGTGCCGAACCCGAGAACCAAAATTGCACGCCGCTTTGGAACAGCAATGAGGCAAAGATAACCAAAAGCACCGTCGGAACCGCCGTAATCGCCGAAAATATCGCGACCAAACGGACGTGCAGCAATTGCTTGCTGCCAATGTTGCTATTCTCCGCCCGCTTCAGCGCAACGCGCCGCCCAAAGAGAACAAGAAGCAATGTCGCTGGCAACAGGTTGCTCACCAGCATAGTTGCCGAGGCAGCCGGTGCCAAAGGCTCCGATTGCGGCCCTTGGTCGATGAGCAATATCGCTGTCACAACGCCCGCAATAACGAGCATCAGCGCGCTGGCGATTTCCAAAAATTTGATCGATTGGCTGTTGCCCAGCAGATCGGCAAGCCATTCAAAAAGACGACGAACAGCGGACGGTGAACCTGTTTCCTCCGCTAATCCGATTGTTGCCATTAAGACACTGTGGCACTCATTGCGTTACCTGAAAAGCACAAAGTTGCGCTTCAAACGCCATGCATCTTGGCTAAACACCGTTCTAACGCCCCCCGGCGGGGCCAATCCCGTAATCGGTCAGTTTTTTCCGCAGCGTGTTGCGGTTGATGCCAAGCAAAGCTGCGGCTTTAAGCTGGTTGCCCTTCACTTGCTTCATCACATGCTGCAGCAACGGGATCTCGAACTGGGCCAAGGCGCGTGGATATAGCTTTTCGCGCAAATGCCCGCGCTGTTTTTGGTCGCGCAGGAATTGCGCAACCGCCGCTTCGAAGCTCGCGCCTTGAATGTGCGGGTCAGCATCATGCGCCGGTTCCACAAACTGGTGGATCGTGCTTTCCGTGATCGTGTCTTCGCGGCACAACAATGCCAGGCGATAAATAAGGTTCTTCAGCTCGCGGATATTTCCGCGCCAGGGCATGGCCATCAATTGACCAACAGCCCCATCGTCAATTTTGCGCAAAGGAAGGCCGTCCTTGGCCGCCATCATCAGGAAATGCTGCGCAAGCAAACCGATGTCTTCCGTGCGATCGCGCAGCGGGGGCATCTCGATGGGCACGACGTTCAGGCGGTAGAACAAATCCTCCCGAAAACCGCCCTTTTCGATCAAAGCAGCCAAGTTCTGGTTGGTCGCCGCGACGATGCGGACATCCAGGCGAATGCTCGCTTTTCCGCCAATGCGGCTGATGACACCGCTTTGCAGCGCGCGCAAAAGGCGCGTTTGTGCGTGCATTGGCATGTCGCCAATTTCATCGAGGAATAATGTGCCGCCCTGCGCCTGTTCAAACCGGCCAATGGATTGACCAACCGCGCCGGTAAACGCGCCTTTTTCATGGCCAAACAGCTCCGCCTCAATCAATTCGCTCGGAATTGCCGCCATGTTGACCGCGACAAATGGCCCAGTTTTGCGGTGCCCCAGATTGTGGATAGCTTCGGCCACCAGTTCCTTGCCCGTTCCGCTTTCCCCCGAAATCAGGACCGACAAATCATTCCGCAACAGACGCGCCACCATGCGGTACACATCCTGCATCGCGGCACTGCGTCCAATCATCGGCAGATTGGCTTCGCTTAACGCCTCAAACGGGTCAGAGGCGGTGGACCGGCGTTTTTCGATGCCTTGCTTTACGGCCAAGACAAGGTCATTGAGATCAAACGGCTTTGGGAAATATTCAAACGCATCAATCTCGCTGGCACGTACCGCCGTCTCAAGCGTGTTTTGCGCCGACATGATGATGACCGGCATATCGGGCGTACGCGCCAATATTTCTTTCAGCGTGGACAGGCCGTCGCTGTCTTTCAAAACGACATCGGTCAGCATCAGGTCGAAATGGCCATTGGCAAGCGCCGCATCACGCGCCGCCACGCTATCGCAAATTTGCGTTTCGATATTCTCCGCCTCAAGCGCGGCACATACGACGAGCCCGATGGACGCGTCATCTTCGACAATAAGAACCTTAGTTCGCTTCATTCGCTTGCCTTCCCTGAAGCTACCGGAAGCAAAAGCCGGAATGTGGTTTGCCCAAGGGCATGATCGCGTTCGAACAAGACCCTGCTGTTCATCTGCTGCACAAGCTTGCGGACAATGGCGAGGCCAAGCCCCTGCCCGTCACGTTTCGTTGTCACGAATGGCGAAAACAGTTCGTCGACAATATGTTCTGGCACGCCCGCACCATTGTCGGATATCGCGATTTCAACCGGCAATTTAATCGCGCGCCGGTCGATGTCCGTGTCACGCAGAGCACCGCTCATCACATAGCGCGTCGAAATGCCGATCACGCCGTCAAGACGCCCGTTCAGCGCGTCGATCGCGTTTTGCAGGAGGTTGATGAGCACCTGAACCATCCCGTCGGCATCGATATACACATCGGGCAGCGACGGATCATAATTGATGGAAATTTCGGGCATGGCGCGGTTGGCCGCACGCAGCGAACGAATGGCGCGCTCAATCAACAAATGGATATTTGCCGGTGCCAATTCAGGCCGCTCGGACCGCCCAAGCTTTTGCATCTGGTCCAACAAGCGGGCAATGCGGTCAACCTCGTTGACAATAAGCTCGGTCAACGCCCGGCATTTTTCATCGACCTGACGCGCCAACAATTGCGCCGCGCCCTTTATGCCGGCCAAGGGGTTTTTGATTTCATGCCCCAATATCGCAGGCGCGCCCATGGCCTGCTGCTGCCCCGTGTCGCGCTGGTCCCCAATATGTTCGCGGCCACCATTGCGCGGGGATATGACGGCGATGCGCCAGTCGGGTTCTTTGGCCACGGCGGATATGTTGATATCGACCATGATCACGCCATAAGGCGTTTTTAGCTCCATATCCTGCGCAGAAATATCGCCCTCACGCGCGAGCAAAGCCGCGTTCATCCGCTCGCTTTCGAAGATCAGCGCCTCATCAATACGGTGCCCCTCAAGCCGCCTGCGGCTTCGGCCGAAAAAGGCTTCGCTCGCATCATTGGCATAAGTGATCAGGTGCTCAGGCGAGATCAGAAGCACCGGCACCGCAATACTCGCCAGCATTTGGCTATATTCGGGGCGATGCGTTACCTGCGACATCAATCAGGCGGCCGACCGCGTCAGGAACGGTTCGTAAAAGCGTGTCAGCTCGTCAATGACGACATCTGGATCATCGATGCGGTTCACGAAATTGCGAAACTCGGCGGAACCATTCAGCCCCTTGGTATACCAACCAATATGTTTGCGCGCGATGCGCAGGCCAACTTCGCCGCCATAATGGTCGAGCATGGCGCGATAATGGTCCATGATCAGGTGGAACTGGGCATCAATGTCCGGATCGGCAATTGTCTGCCCCGTCCGGAACCAGTGCATCATCTGGCCCAAGAGCCAGGGCTTTCCATAAGCGCCGCGACCGACCATCACGCCATCGGCACCACTTTGTTCCAGCGCATTGCGCGCGTCTTCGATGGTGCAAATGTCACCATTGACGATAACCGGAAGCGATACCGCGTCCTTCACCTTGCGCACAAATGCCCAGTCAGCCGAGCCCTTGTACATCTGGTTACGCGTGCGGCCGTGGACGGTGATCATCTTTGCGCCAAGGTCTTCGGCGATACGGGCAAGTTCAGGCGCGTTCAGGCTGCCATGGTCCCAGCCCATGCGCATCTTCACGGTAACCGGCACAGACACGGCCTTCACCGTCGCCTCGATCAGGCTGGCCGCCAGCGGGAGGTCGCGCATCAATGCAGAGCCTGCATCGCCGTTCACCACCTTTTTAACGGGGCAGCCCATGTTGATATCGATAATCGCCGCGCCGCGGTCTTCGTTCAGCTTCGCCGCCTCACCCATTTCATATGGTGCACAGCCAGCCAACTGCATCGACACGGGCTCTTCAATCGCATCCCACTCGCATTTTTGGATACTCTGGCGCGTTTCACGGATCATTGCTTGGCTCGCAATCATCTCGGTCACGTTCAAGCCAGAGCCAAATTGCCGGACGATTTTGCGGAACGGCATGTCAGTGACGCCCGTCATCGGCGCCAAAATGACGGGACAATTGATTTCAATATTGCCGATTTGGATAGGTTTCAGCTGCATTTTCAAAACTTGCCTAAAATTTAGGCAGGCCGTTACCCGCTTTCGGCTTGGCGGGCAAGTGTGCTGTCGCTAGAGCGCGGCTATGGTATCTCAACCAATCACCGTTGCGCTCATCGTAGCCGCTGGCTCTGGAAGTCGTGTGGGCGGAGATATCCCCAAACAATTTCGTCCGGTACGCGGCAAACCCATGCTGCGGCACAGCTATGAAGCGCTGTCCGCACATCCGTTGATTTCCAAGGTTTATGTTGCGATTGGCGCGGGCCAAGAGGCCGAGGCTTCGGCCGCATTGCGCGGATTGCCCGCGGCGATCTTTGTTCAGGGCGGCGCGACACGGCGGGAAAGCGTGCATTTGGGCTTAAGGGCGATTGCAACCGATGGCGGCGCAGACCGGATCCTGATCCATGACGCCGCGCGGCCATTTCTGCCCGGCACGGTCATTAATGACCTGATCCACGCATTGGACGAAGCGCCCGGGGCTGTTCCTGCCCTGCCCGTTGTCGATAGCCTTTCCAGAGCCGATCAAAATCTCTCCGAAACCGTTGACCGCGAACAGTTGTGGCGTATCCAAACACCGCAGGCCTTCGCCTTTGCCGATATTTTGGCCGCGCACGAAATTTGGACTGGCGACGAGCCAACCGATGACGCCCGCATGCTGATGGCCAGCGGCGGGCAGGTTCGCATTGTTCCGGGATCGGAAGCGCTCAACAAATTCACCTTTTCAACCGATTTTGCAGGATCGACTATGCCGTCATTTCGAAGTGGCAATGGATTTGACGTGCATCGCCTTGTTCCCGATGCGGAACTGTGGCTGTGCGGCGTGCTTATTCCGCATGACAAGGGTCTTGCGGGGCACAGCGATGCGGACGTGGCCATGCATGCGCTCACCGATGCGATCTTGGGCGCCATCGCCAAGGGCGATATCGGCGACCATTTTCCGCCGACGGACCCGCAATGGCGCGGTGCATCATCCGACAGGTTTCTGGCCTATGCGATGCAGCTCGCCCGCGACGAGGGCTATGCACTCGCCAATGCCGACGTGACCATCATTTGCGAACGCCCGAAAGTTGGTCCCTTCAGGGGACAGATGCGGCAACGGCTGGCCGAAATAATGGCTGTTGATGTCGATCGTATATCGGTAAAGGCAACAACCACCGAGATGCTGGGTTTTACTGGCCGCGGCGAAGGCATCGCTGCGCAGGCCACAGCTACTTTTGAGAAACATTGATTATGGAAACCGTTTTACCCGCCGATATCGCGCAAATGGCGGCGCGTGTTGTGGCCGAAAACAAAGCCGCTGGCCGCACTGTCGCTGTCGCTGAAAGCTGCACGGGTGGGCTGGTGACTGCCGCAATCACCGAAGTCCCCGGCAGCAGCGCCATATTGGGTTCGGGCTATGTGACATATAGCAACCAAGCCAAGATGACGATGCTGGGCGTCAATGAAGATATCATCGACACCTTTGGTGCCGTATCGGTCGCCGTCGCATGGGCGATGGCGCAGGGCGCGTTAAAGAAAAGTGGCGCAGACATTGCCGTGGCGATCAGCGGCGTGGCCGGCCCAGATGGCGGAACCGCGAACAAGCCCGTCGGCACGGTCGTTTTCGCAGTCGCGCTGAAAGGCCAAAATCCCGAAGACGTGGTCGGCGATAAGAAAGCGTTTGGTGAAGATAAAAGCCGCGCCGATATCCGCGCCTTTGCAACGCTTTATGCGCTTGAGCTTTTGCTGCCGCCCGCCCCATAAAGTTCATCCGCACGGTCAATAAATGCCGTCGTCATTTTGCGCAGGGCTGAATCAAAAAACTGCCCGGCCAGTGCCTCAAACACACGGTTGCGGAATGAAAAATCAACGGTGAAATCCACAAACGATCCACCGCCCGCGACATCTTCAAATGTCCAAGCGTTGTGCAAATGCTTCATGGGGCCGTCGAGATAATCCACGACAATCGACGAACGCGGCGTTTTGACGACCCGGCTGCTGAAGGTTTCCCGAAGCGATTTGAAGCCGACAATCATGTCCGCCAGCATTTCGTCTTCTTCATCCTTACGAATGCGGATAGCACTGACCCACGGTAAAAATTCGGGATAGCGCGCCACATCGGCCACCAGATTGTACATTTGTTCCGCACTGTGCGGCAAATGACGGCGTTCGTGATGGTGCGGCATTCGGGCTGTTACCCAGCCTTGGCCAATTGCGCCGCGCGCGCGTCGCGCATTTTCGCAAAATCATCGCCCGCGTGATAGCTGGACCGTGTGAGCGGCGAGGCTGCAACCAGAAGGAAACCCTTCGCACGGGCAATCGCCGCATACGCGTCAAATGCCGCTGGCGTCACAAAATCCATCACCTTTGTGTGCTTGGGCGTTGGCTGCAAATATTGGCCCATCGTCAGAAAATCGATATCCGCGCTGCGCATGTCATCCATGACCTGATGCACTTCCATGCGCTCTTCGCCCAAACCAAGCATGACGCCCGACTTGGTAAAAATAGACGGGTCGTGGCGCTTTACGGTCTCCAGCAAGCGAAGCGATGCGTAATAACGCGCACCTGGCCGGATTGTTGGATAGAGGCGCGGAACAGTCTCCAGATTGTGGTTGTACACATCAGGCCGCGCCGTAACGATGGCCTCAACCGCCGCTTGCGCTTTGTTCCGGAAATCCGGCGTCAGGATTTCAATCGTGGTGTTCGGCGTGTTGCGACGCAGCGCTTCGATCACCTTCACAAACTGGCTCGCGCCACCGTCGGGCAAATCATCGCGATCAACCGATGTAATGACGATATGTTCAAGGCCCATTTTCGCGGCAGCAATCGCCACATGCTCTGGCTCTAACGGATCGACAGCGCGCGGCATTCCCGTTTTCACGTTGCAAAACGCACATGCCCGGGTGCACACATCACCCAGGATCATCACCGTCGCGTGCTTTTTGGTCCAACATTCCCCGATATTTGGGCAAGCCGCCTCTTCGCACACCGTGTTCAAATTCAAGTCGCGCATCAACTTGCGGGTCTCGTTGAAACCCGCGCCAGTAGGTGCCTTGACGCGGATCCAGTCCGGCTTGCGTTCGCGCACGGGGCGCTCGGGTATCGATATCGGAAAGTTCATGGCGTTCGAATAGCCGCCATGCCTCAACTTGCCAACTGCAACTTGCCTGCTATGGGTTGCAAAATTCGCAAAGAGGTTATGATGATAATCAGCGTTCGAGTGCCCCCGCATTCGACGCCGAAATGTTAGAGCCTAGTGATACACATATTAGGTTGCTATTGGCGTCCGAATTTTCCGCACTATCTGTGATGTGCAAATTGTTGGCTGGGAGCGATTAATGTCTGAATTTGAACAATTGGTAGACGGGTACCGCCGCTTCAAATCTGAGGCTTATGTCCGTCAGAAGGCCCGCTATGACGAACTGGCCAATGATGGTCAGGCCCCGCCAATCATGATTATCTCGTGCAGCGACAGCAGGGTCGATCCAGCAACCGTGTTTGACACCACACCTGGTCAGGTTTTTGCCTTGCGCAATGTTGCAAACCTCGTTCCGCCTTATGAGACTGGCGGCGGTTTGCATGGGGTGTCGGCGGCCATTGAATTTGGCGTAATGGGGCTGGAAGTGCGGCACATTGTTGTGCTGGGTCACGCCCAGTGCGGCGGCATTAAAGCGTCATTGGAAGGTGCAAATCTGGGCCATGGCGGCCACAGTTTCATCGATGGCTGGGTAGATATTGTGCGCCCTGCCCGTGACAAAATTTTAGCATCAGCCTCTGACGACCCCCAACATGATCTGGAACTGGACGCGATCCGGGTGAGTTTGAAAAACCTGCGCACATTTCCTTTCATTGCAGAGCGCGAACAATCCGGGCAGTTGAAGCTACATGGCGCCTATTTCGGCATCGCCGACGGCATCCTTCACGTGCTCAACGACCAAACTGACCAGTTTGAGGCTCAATGACCCATCAGGTTGCCTTGCCAGCCTTTTATAACGACCTTGACGCGAGTTTTGCCGAAGCGTGGAATGTCGTTGCAGCCGGTGTAACGGACCGGAACAGCCCCGCACACACACCGACAGTCGGCACCGTTGATGCGGACGGCACGCCGCAATTGCGCATTATGATATTGCGGGCGGTGTCGCGTGATAGCCGAACCTTGCGTTTTCATACCGACGCACGGTCCGACAAGACCGCGCAACTGCGGGATGAGGCTGCGGCCAGTATTTTGGTCTATGACCCAGCAGCAAAGGCGCAGATCCGGCTATCCGGTCGCGCCCATATTGCCGCGCAAGGCGATGTTGCAGATACGGCCT
Source organism: Sphingomonadales bacterium 39-57-19 (assembly GCA_002282385.1). Lineage (GTDB taxonomy): Bacteria > Pseudomonadota > Alphaproteobacteria > Sphingomonadales > Sphingomonadaceae > Sphingorhabdus_B. The sequence goes on from NCJG01000001.1 coordinate 423,344, forward strand.
GGTCCGGTTCAACGCCATTTGCCCGCCGCTGTTATATGGCCGAAGCAGCGCCCGGCACACCGATCGCGCAACCTTCATCGGGATTGCCGGAATGGATTGAAGGCAAACAACCGGAAGAAGAACAATTGGCCGATTACCGCGGCAATTTTGCGGCTCTGATGTTTCAGGCGGACAGCGTCGAATGGCTATATCTGGCCAACGCAGGGCACCGGCGCGCACGGTGGCATTGGGACCAAACGCAAAATCTATGGCTTGGGAACTGGCTGGTTCCCTAAACCACGGCACGCTATCCTAATCGCCAAAGCGCCCTCCCCTGCTGCATTGGCGTTGCAGAGGAGGGTACGCTTCATGCCACCATTAACGCGTCATCTTCTTATAGGTTGCACGATGTGGGCGGGTGGCTTCGTCGCCAAGGCGGGCGATTTTGTCTTCTTCGTATGATTCAAAGTTGCCTTCAAACCATTCGACATGGCTGTCGCCTTCAAACGCGAGAATGTGCGTTGCAAGACGGTCAAGGAAGAAGCGGTCATGGCTGATGACCACGGCGCAACCAGCAAAGCTTTCCAACGCTTCTTCCAGTGCCGACAATGTTTCAACGTCCAAGTCGTTGGTAGGTTCATCGAGCAGAAGCACGTTGCCGCCTTGCTTCAACATCTTCGCCATGTGCACGCGGTTGCGTTCACCACCGGACAATAAACCGACCTTTTTCTGCTGATCGGTGCCCTTGAAGTTGAACGCACCAACATAAGCGCGGGTCGGCGTTTCATGCTTGCCCAATTTCATAAAGTCGGCGCCGCCGGAAATTTCTTCCCACACATTTTTGTTGGGATCGAGATCATCGCGGCTCTGGTCGACAAAGCCCAAACGGACGGTTTCGCCGATTTCAACTTCACCCGAATCCGGAACTTCCTGACCGGTGATCAGGCGGAACAAAGTCGATTTACCCGCACCGTTCGGGCCAATGACGCCGACGATGCCGCCCTGCGGAATGGTGAAAGACAGATTTTCGAAGAGCAATTTATCACCATAAGCCTTGGTGACATTTTTGACCTCAATAACCTTGCTGCCCAAACGTTCAGGGATTTGAATGACGATCTGCGCCTTGCCCGGGGTGCGGTTTTCCTGCGCCTCGACCAGCTGGTCAAAGGATTTGATACGCGCTTTCGATTTGGTTTGCCGGGCCTTTGGACTTTGCCGGATCCACTCCAGCTCGTCCTTAATCGCCTTTTGACGGCCCGCGTCTTCACGCGATTCCTGCTCCAGACGCTTCGCCTTCTTTTCGAGATAGGTCGAATAATTGCCTTCATAGACAAAGTAACGACCGCGATCGAGCTCGAGGATCCAGCTGACGACATTATCCAAGAAGTAGCGATCGTGGGTCACGAGAATGACGTTGCCCTTATAATCGACCAAATGCTTTTCCAGCCACGCAACGGACTCAGCGTCTAAGTGGTTGGTCGGTTCGTCGAGCAGCAATATATCGGGCTTTTCCAACAACAGCCGCGTCAGCGCGATACGGCGCTTCTCACCACCCGAAAGGCTGGTGACGGGGCTGTCGCCGGGAGGGCAACGCAACGCGTCCATAGCGAGCTCCAACTGGCTATCGAGCGACCAGCCATCAACCGCATCAATCTTTTCCTGAAGCGTGCCCATTTCTTCCATGAGCGCGTCAAAGTCGGCATCTTCGGGCGGATCGCCCATGATGGTCGAAATCTCGTTAAAACGATCCACAAGATCGGCAACGGCGCGAACGCCGTCCATGACGTTTTCCTTGACCGTTTTGTTCGGATCAAGCTCTGGCTCCTGCGCCAGATAGCCGACGCGGATATGTTCGCCGGGCCACGCTTCGCCCGTAAACTCTGTGTCCATTCCGGCCATGATTTTCATCAGCGTCGATTTACCCGTGCCGTTTGGCCCAACGATGCCGATCTTTGCATCCGGATAGAATTGCAGATTGATGTTGTTGAGGACGGGCTTGCTTGCGCCGGGGAAGGTTTTCGTCATTCCCTTCATTACGAAGCTATATTGGGCTGCCATGGGCTTTAATTCCTGTGTTGCATTACTTTTGATTTGGCCGCTTCCCTAGCTATCTGCGCGTTTCGCCGCAAGGTGGGATTGCAAATCCCGGCGATGCGATTAAGCCTGCCAAGCATGAAGAAAAACATCCTCTTGCTCGCCGCAGCCTCCACGCTGTTCCTTTCACCATCACTCGCACTGGGCGCGCCCGCGTTGCCGGACAGTGCTTCGGTCGCATCAATCCGCGACAAAGCGCTTCAGAGTGATAGTTTTGCCTATGACATTGTCGAAGGGCTCACGACCGAAATCGGCCCGCGGCAGGGCGGCACCGAAGCCGAAGCGCGCGCGCGCACCTGGTCGGTCAATAAACTGAAAGCACTCGGATTTGATAATGTCCGCATCGAAGAATATCAGATGCCCACATGGGTGCGCGGCGAAGAAACCGCAGCCATCGTCGCGCCGTTTACGCAGAAACTCGCCATTGCCGCATTGGGCAATAGCGGCAGCACAGGCGATGCCGGGCTCGAAGCTGAAATCGTGTATTTCCCGACGATTGATGATCTGCGCGCTGCGCCCGATGGTAGCTTGAAAGGCAAGATTGCCTTTGTCAGCCACAATATGAAAGCAACGCAGGACGGCAGCAGCTACGGCGCATTTGGCCCTGCCCGCTTTGTCGGCCCGAATATCGCCGCGAAAAAGGGTGCGGCGGCCATCGTTATCCGTTCAATCGGAACCGATTATCATCGCAACCCGCACACGGGGAACACCAACTTTGATCCCGGCGTCACGCCCATTCCGGCTGGTGCATTGTCGATACCCGACGCTGAAAATCTGGAGCGGATGATTGCGCGCGGTAAGCCTGTGCGGTTGAAACTAAAGCTGACCCCAAAAAATGTCGGGATGCAGACCTCGGGCAATGTTCTGGCTGAGCTGAAGGGTTCGACCCCCGATCTTCCCATGATTGTCATCGCCTGCCATCTGGATAGCTGGGACCTTGGCACCGGCGCCATTGATGACGCTGCAGGTTGCGGCATCATCGGGGCAGCGGCCAAGCATTTGCAGTCGATGGGCCAACCCAAGCGCACCGTGCGTCTGCTGTGGGCCGGCGCGGAAGAAGTCGGCATTTGGGGTGGCCGGGATTATGGCGCGAAGCACGCTACTGAACCCCATGCCTTCGCCATGGAATCGGATTTCGGCGCGGGCAAAGTCTGGGCCGTGGATTTCCGCCTGCCCGACAGCGCGGCGGCGCTTCGTGGTCAGATTGTTTCAGCATTGGCCCCATTGGGCGTTGTTCCGCGCAAGGAATTGGCCGGCGGCGGCGCGGATGTTGGCGCGATCATCGCCGCGCAGAAATTGGGCATCATTGACCTGCAGCAAGATGGCACGAAATATTTCGACCTGCACCACACGCCCGACGACACGCTCGACAAGATCGACAAAGCCGAATTGCGCCAGAATGTCGCGGCATGGGTTGCGACCTTGGCGCTCGTTGCAAATTATGACGGCGAACTGAAGCCAGAGGCGGCGCGTTGAAACACGCCCTTGTCTTGGCGCTCATGCTTATGGTTGGGGGCTGTGGTGACACGGCCCCAACCGAAGCGGACAAGGCGGGTGACGCGGACACGCCTGCGGTCACCCAGAAAGATGAACTGGCTCAACAGAAGCTGACCATTGAACAAGCCGCCGAAGAAGCAACGAAGCTTATTGAGGCGGATGCAAAGGCTGAGATTGACGCGGCCAATTCAAGTGGCGGCACGGCGCAGTAAATAATCTCTTCCGCCGAACGGAGCACCGGGAACCGTCAAAAATCCGCCGAAATGACTCTGCGGCCATATGATGTGCGGTCACCGCACATGCCGTACGCGGTTACGACACTGCTATCCGTGATCAAATTGGAATTTCGAAGAAATGGTCGGGGAGACAGGATTCGAACCTGCGACCCTCTGGTCCCAAACCAGATGCGCTACCAGGCTGCGCTACTCCCCGACATGGGATCACTGGTATAACAATGTCCGCGCGGCTGGCTGCCTGCCAAATTCCACAAAAGTGAAACTGGTGGGCCCGGAGGGACTCGAACCCCCGACCTAGCCGTTATGAGCGGCCAGCTCTAACCAACTGAGCTACAGGCCCTGACCGGCTCGCCAACTGCCTGCGGGCCGATAGCCGAACTTTGGGCGCGCTTGCAAGCCTTTATCTCATCAAAAAGATATAAATCGGCTCGCCTTGACGATTTCCGCCATCGTTGGTGGTCGAACGCCGCTATTCCGCAAGCGACCAAATATGCCCCACTGCCCCGCCATATCATTATCGTTCTTCGTCCATTAATCCGGTTCGCCCTTCATTGACGGCTGGAAGCGACACGATCAGCGCTTGATTGTAAAAACGTAAATCCCCGCCAACATTTCGGGCAAGGCTGCGCACGAGGTGCAACGAAAAGCCTAGCCCAAGCAATGGCGCGTCATGAGAATCATCGATCGGGCCGGAACCGAAAAGCTCGCTCTCGTCCATGCCGGCAAGCGTTTTCGGCAAGCTAAGCACGAAACGGTTAACGGCGTTCAACCCGGGCTCCGTCCGGAAACGACCATCGAGGATTTCGCCAGCCTCGCAGCCGATGATGACGGCAGACAACAGCCGCGAAAAAAGACGCTCGGCCAAATGGTTATCTAACGCAAATGGCCGGACCGGATGGGCATGGACCAAGTTCAGCGTAACATGCAAAACGTCGCTGAGCTCGCGGAGCCGGTCTGCCAACCGAAGCGACAGCCAGTCGCAATCAGTTGAGCCGGACTCCGTAATGTAGGTTCCCGTCTCAATTTTTGCAGCGGTTGAAAGATCGTCAAAGCCCGCCAACAGGCGCTGGGCATCGTGCAGGATGTTACCAGCTATTGTGCGGTACTCTTCGGTCACTGGCCCAAAGAGTTGCTGTTCTATAATTTCGGAAAAGCCAATAATCGCGCTCAACGGCGTACGCAATTCGTGGATCAATTGCTGGATATTTTCCGCGTCATGCGTGTCGCCTTCCGGAATGTGCGCGACTTCGGCCAGATTGGGGCGACGCAATATCCCGCGATAGCCGTTGAACCGTCCGCTGGCCGGTTCAAAAAACGGTGCAGCGTTGATCCGCCAGTCCCCGGCAATCGCGGGCGCTCCGCACAGGCGCATACGCGCATTTTCAAGCGGCATTTTTTGTCGAAAGGCCGCGGCGCCATACGCATCTGGTCCCGGCCCCGCGTCAAATGCGGGTTCCGCGATATTCACGCCAACAACCGCCCCCGCAGGCGCGCCTTCAATCCAGCTGATGGCGCCATATTCGTCCGTTTCGAAGCGTATTTCGTCACTCGGCTCGGCAAACAACACGACCTGTTCGATAGACGCCTCGGCCGGCATTTCTGCCGGGTCGTGCTGCTCCCGATCAAGCCGCAATTTTTCGATACGGTCAACAATGTCCCGGATTTGCAAAGCTTGCGGTGCACGCACGACCGTCTCCGCCTCGGCTGTGCCAAGGGCCAGCACGAAATCCGCCGAAGAGCATGACCGAAGCGCATGCAGGGTCATGGGACCAATGTCCCTGCTGTTGCGCAAGAACCCGCGCGCACGGGTGGACATATGGGGGACGATATCTGCCCATTCATGATCACTCAGCCGGGCGGCACTGACCGCCGCTGCGGCCACCGCCGGGACATCGCCCGACAGCAGCAAGAGCAAAGGCGCAGAGCGCAGCCGCCCAGACAAGGCGCGTACACATTGTTCGCGCACCGTTGCGGGAACAGCGTCCATAACTTGCCGTACTTTTTGCAATCCGGAAGCTACCGCAGCCGGATCAAAATCCGAAGGGTTTTGCGACAATATATCAACCAGTTGCTGCCATTTGGCAGACAAACCAATGCCATCATCGCCCACCTGACGCAAAGTGGTTTCAAGGCGGTCGTCAATGCGCAAATTCGGCAAGTCCTGATGCTACAATATCCGTGTTGTGGCCGCCGGATAAACCGATATCAGGGCGTGCGAAAGCGACAAAATTGGTGCGTCACACATTGGGACAATTGCAATATAATATAATTATATTATAAAGTGGAGGCATTATCGAAATGGAAATAACAAGATCATGGCTAATATGAACCTAGATGCGATAGATATGAAGCTTTTGGCGGAATTGCAGGCTGATGGTCGCATTACCAATGTGGAGCTTGCAACCAAGGTTGGGTTGACCGCCCCGCCATGCTTGCGGCGCATGCGTGCGTTGGAACAGTCAGGGACGATTAAGTCCTACCACGCAGATGTCGACGCCAGCGCCTTGGGCTACACAATCACCGTATTTGCGATGGTCAGCTTAAAAAGTCAGGCCGAAGAAGATTTGAAGGCGTTTGAGCAGCATGTTCGGGCACTCCCCGATGTGCGCGAATGCCACATGCTGAATGGCGAAATTGATTTCATCCTTAAAATCGTTGCGCGCGATCTGCAGTCATTTCAGGAATTTCTGACATCGCAATTAACGTCCGCGCCCAATGTAAACAGCGTAAAAACGTCGCTGACCATTCGCACCGCAAAGGACGAGCCGGGCGTACCCATACCGATGGCATAAAAAAAGGGCCCGATTGCTCAGGCCCTTTTCAATCAATTATCGCAAAGCTTAGGTCGCCGGCGTTGCCGCAGGCGCCGCTGCTGGTGCAGGGTTTTCCAAATGGTTGATATACATCACCCAATATTCGGCAATTGCCTTGCGGTTTGCACCGGTAATCTGCGCAAAGTCGGCTTTCGCGCCAGCATAATCGCCGAGCATGGCTTTCGACATGGCAAGGCGGAAACGGGTGCGGTCGGTCTGGTTTCCGCCATCCTTATCCAACACTGGGCCTTTGCTTAACGCGGTCTCGTACAGATCCTTGGCGGTCTTATAATCCTTGTGTGAGAAGAATGAGTCGCCTGTCAGGGTCGCCAGCATGGCTCTGGGGCTCGCTTTTGCCGGTGCGATCGTTCCCGCCAATGTGCGTGTATCTTCCGCCAAGCGGCCCTTAGCTTCGTTGTAACGCTCACTAAAGGTCACGTTGTTCCGTGAGATGATGCCCTTTGCAAAGCCTTCGTCCAATACAGACACAGCCTCTGCCGGGTAACGAACGCCGATATAGCTTAAGCTGTCGAGATATTCGGCATATTCTTGTTGAAAGCGCAAACCATTGGTCGCGCGCATCAAGCGCATGAGATCAAGCGATTCTTCAGGGTTCGTGTTGAGCGAACGGTTGAAGAACGCAAGGGCATCATGCCAATAATCGGGGTTATTCTCGGCAATCACCAAATCTTTGTAGATATTGGCAGCGCCGGCATAATCTTTCGCTTTCACCGAAAGGTTGGCGGCACGAACGACATAGGCTTTGTTAACCGCTCCGGCTGCCTTGCTAGCGGCGATGGCCTTGCCGATCCAAACGATAGCGTCAGCGTCCTTATTCTGCTGCGACATGGCGTTGGAGATCAAAAACTCGATATTGTTGGCGCGGTAACCGAGGTTGTACGCATCCATCATATTCTTTTCAGCGTCAGCAAATTTCTTGCCATCATAAGCAATCGCACCCTTGCGGAACGTATATGCCTGCTTCATTTCGACAGGCGTGGTTGCGGATGCGAGCAACAGATCGATACCCTGATCCTGCAATGCGCTGTCTTTCGTCAAAACGCCGATGTTGACCGCCAATACGCCCGCTTCATAACGGTCGTCATCATTGGCAATGGCGGCAAGAATCTTCGGAAATTCGACCTTCGCTGCAGCAGCATCCTTGGTTTTGTTCAAAAGATTGGCAACGGGCACATAGGCCGCAATGAACGGCTTGGAATAATTTCTCTTGGGAGCCGCAGGCGTGGCTTCCTTCCCCTTTTTTTCCTTCTTTGGCTTTTCATCGGACTGCGCAAAAGCAGGCGCAGCGGTTAATGCGGCGAATGAAAGTGCAAGGGCAAATTTTGAAACCAGATTCATTTAACTCTCCGGGACTAGTGGTGTATTGCCATGGGCTTTGGTTGACGTCGTGTATAGGACCTTGCCATCTTCAGTGCAATTGACATAGCGCAGTCGCATATATTCCCGTTGAACGAACCAGAGGAAAATTCAAGTGCCCGAACGCACAGCAGTGATAATTGGCGCACGTGGGGGCATTGGTGCAGCACTTGCCGATGCTTTGGACACGGGCGATCACTATGACCGCGTCATCCGGCTGCATCGTGCAAGCGCGCCGGCCATCGACATATTGGACGAGGCAAGCATAGCCGCCGCAGCAAGCGATTTGGCAGGCACAGCGCCGCAATTGGTCATCGTGGCCACAGGGTTATTGCATACAGCCAATAAGGGGCCGGAAAAAAGCCTGCGCGAGCTTGATCCTGAATGGATAATGGAAAACTACCGCATCAATGCGGTAGGCCCCGCATTGGTGGCGAAACATTTTCTGCCGATCATGGCAAAGCAAGGCCCGATCTGCTTTGCGGCGCTCTCCGCCCGCGTGGGCAGCATCTCGGACAATCGCCTTGGCGGATGGCACAGCTATCGCGCATCGAAAGCCGCGCTCAATATGTTCATCCGCAATATTGCGATCGAATGGCAGCGCAAAAATACGCAATCGGTTGTGGTCGCCCTGCATCCCGGCACCGTCGAGACCCAGCTGAGCGCGCCATTTAAGGGCAATCCGGCGCATGAACGCTTCGTCCCTGCCCGCGCTGCTGCGGATATGCTTGCCGTGGTTTCAGGGCTAAAGCCCGAGCAAAGCGGTCAGATTTTCGCTTATGATGGCAGCGTCGTCGTCCCCTAAGAGCCCAGTGGGCGTGAATCTGTGGATAAGCTGTAGAAAACACCCCTATTTGGGCAGTCGCTTGTGGTCATATGACCGACTTGGGTCTATGGCTTAGTGACCCTAAAAATATAAGGATTTTCGCGCTGTGAGCGACGACATAGTTACAATGGACCCATCGGACATTTCGCCCGTCGACATCGTCGATGAAATGAAGTCGAGTTACCTCGATTATGCGATGTCGGTCATTGTATCCCGGGCCCTGCCGGACGTACGTGACGGCCTGAAGCCCGTCCACCGCCGCATATTGTTCGCAAGCCAGGAAGGCGGTTTTGTCGCGGGTCGGCCCTATCGCAAATCGGCAAAGATTGTCGGCGACGTCATGGGCAACTATCACCCGCATGGCGACAGCGCGATTTACGACGCGCTTGCCCGTATGACGCAAGATTGGTCGATGCGCGTGCCATTGATCGATGGTCAGGGGAACTTTGGTTCGATGGATCCTGATCCGCCAGCATCAATGCGGTACACCGAAGCACGATTGAACAAGGTCGCCAACGCGCTGTTGGATGATCTCGACAAAGACACCGTCGATTTCCAACCCAATTATGACGGCAGCCGCGAAGAACCGCAGGTTTTGCCCGCACGTTTCCCCAATCTGTTGGTCAACGGCGCTGGCGGTATTGCCGTCGGCATGGCCACCAACATCCCGCCACACAATCTCGGCGAAGTTATCAAGGCCTGCCTGGCCTATATCGATAATCCGGCCATCTCCATTGATGAGCTGATCGAGATCGTTCCTGCCCCTGATTTCCCCACGGGACCGTTGATCCTTGGCACAGGCGGCGCACGTTCGGCCTATCGCGAAGGCAAGGGCTCAATCATGCAGCGCGCCCGCCACGAGATTGAGGAAGGAAAAGGCGATCGTCGCTCGATCGTCCTGACGAGCATTCCGTTCCAAGTTGGCAAATCCGCTTTGGTCGAAAAAATCGCCGAAGCCGCGAAGGACAAGCGTATCGAGGGTGTTTCCGACATTCGCGACGAATCCAGCCGCAAGGGCGTACGCATCGTCATTGATCTGAAGCGTGATGCGACCACCGATGTGGTACTCAACCAATTGTGGCGCCATACGCAGGCGCAATCGAGCTTCCCGGCCAATATGCTCGCCATTCGCGGCGGACGGCCTGAAGTCCTCAACCTGCGCGATATCATCGAGGCATTCATCCGCTTCCGTGAAGAGGTTATCACCCGCAGAACCAAGTTCGAACTGAACAAAGCGCGCGAACGGGCGCATTTGTTGCTTGGACTTGTCGTTGCCGTCACCAATTTGGACGAAGTCGTCCGCATCATTCGCGGATCGGCCAGCCCGGCCGAAGCACGCGCTGCGCTGATCGCGCGCAAATGGCCAATCGCCGAAATCGCGTCGTACATCAAATTGGTCGAAGCCGTTGAAACCGAAGTTTCGGGCGACAGCTACCAATTGTCGGAGCTTCAGGTGCGCGCCATTCTCGAACTGCGCCTGCACCGTCTGACGGCGCTTGGCCGTGATGAAATTGGCAAGGAACTTCAGGGACTTGCCGAAAGCATCGCAGAATATCTCGCAATCTTGGGCGACCGCGTTAAGCTGTACGCTGTTCTGCGTGAAGAACTGGTCGCCATTGACGCCGAATTTTCGACGCCACGCTTGTGCGAAATCACCGCAAGTTGGGACGGTCTTGATGACGAAGACCTTTTGGAGCGTGAGGAAATGGTCGTCACCGTCACCCATGGCGGCTACATCAAACGGACCGCACTGGCGGCTTTCCGCGCCCAGAACCGGGGCGGCAAGGGCCGCGCAGGCATGGCGACGAAGGATGAAGACGCCGTCACCGAATTGTTCGTCACCAGCACGCACACACCCGTATTGTTCTTCTCAAACATTGGTAAGGTCTACCGCCTAAAGGTTTGGAAGCTGCCCGAAGGCGGCCCATCGACCCGCGGTCGGCCCATGGTCAACCTGCTGCCATTGGGCGAAGGCGAAGTCATTTCCAACGTTTTGACCCTGCCTGAGGACGAAGCCGAATGGGGCGGCCTCAGCGTCGTATTTGCCACGGCCAAGGGCTATGCCCGTCGCAACAGCATGGACGCATTTGCCAATGTCCCAAGCAACGGCAAAATCGCCATGAAGTTTGAAGGCGAAGATGCCGATGACAAGCTGATCGGCGTGGAATTGTTAAGCGCTGAAGACGACGTCTTGCTGGCCAGCCGCAATGGCAAGGCCATCCGCTTTGCCGCGGACGACATTCGCGAATTCCAAAGCCGTGCGTCGACGGGTGTTCGTGCTATGAAGCTCGCTAAGGGCGACGAGGTTATCTCGCTATCCATCCTTCAGCGCGTGGGCACCACGCCCGAAGAGCGCGAAGATTATCTGCGCTTCGCCCCATGGAAGCCCGAGAAGGAAGGCGAACCCACAATGTCCGCGGAACGCATTGCGGAGATGGCGGAGCGTGAACAGTTCATCCTGACCGTATGCGCCAATGGCTATGGCAAATTGTCATCGGCTTATGGATATCGCCGCACGGGTCGTGGTGGTCAGGGTATCACCAATATCGACAATATCGAACGCAACGGCCCCGTTGTCGCCAGCTTCCCCGCAACCAAGGGGGACCAGTTGATGCTCGTCACCGACCAGGCAAAGCTGATCCGCATGCCATTGGACAGCTTACGCGTCCTTGGCCGCGGCACCGCAGGCGTGCGTTTGTTCAACGTTGGCGACAATGAACATGTCGTCGGCGCAGCGAAGATTGACGAGAGTGATGATGAGGCAGACGGCGCAATCGAAGACACGAACGAGGTTGCATCTGCAGTAGTCGAAGTATCCGAAGGAAACGAACCCGTATGAGCACAGCGCATGTGATTGCCGCAGTCCTTGCAGCCACCACGCAAAGCGCACCTGCTGCTCCCGTCGCTGCGCCGAATGATTATGCGCTCGAACAGAATTGGCTTTGCCGCCCAGGCCGTCGCGACGCGTGCAGCACGCCTAGCCTCGACGTAACCGAGGTTGCGCCAAATGGAACGCGCACGGTCCGCACTGTAACGCGGGCCAAAGCACCTGAAGCCGATTGCTTCTACGTATACCCGACCTTGTCATACGATCCGGGCGGAAATAGCGACATGATCGCCAATGACGAAGAACGCCGTGTCGTTGAGGCGCAGTTTGCGCGTTTTGGCACTGTGTGCCAAACCTTCGCGCCGATCTATCGCCAATCGACCTTAACCTGGTTGCGTTCCAACATGATCGGCAACCCCATCCCTATGGACCCCGAGCTGCGCTATAATGACGTACGCGATGCGTGGCGGCATTACATGGCGGCCGATAACAAGGGGCGGCCATTTGTTCTTGTCGGACATTCGCAAGGATCGGGATTGCTCAAGCGCCTGATTGCCGAGGAAATCGAAGGCAAACCAGCTGCGACGCAGATGTTGTCGGCCATGCTTGCGGGCACCAATGTTGCCGTGCCCAAGGGGAAGGACCAGGGCGCCGATTTGAAACAGACGGCTGTGTGCCGGAAAGCAGGGCAGACCAATTGCGTCATTGCCTGGACAAGTTTTCGTGAAACCTCGCCCCCGCCTGCAAACGGCCGTTATGGCCGTGCACCCGACCCCGCGCAGGAAACCATTTGCGCAAACCCCGCTGCGCTTGGCGGCGGCATGGCAACAGTTAACGCACGTTTTCCCTCTGGAGCAGGGATTGGCGACTTGGTGACAGATAGCCCGCGCTGGACCAAAGACAATGCCCCCGTTATCACGCCAACCGTCGCTGTCCCCGGACTATACGCAGCGCAGTGTGTGACGGTGAACGGCGCGAATGTCTTGTCAGTCCGCATCAACGCAGACCCTGCCGACCCCCGTATTGACGATGTCGGCGGTGATGTCCGCTTTGGCGCATTTGTCGCACAGGACTGGGGACTCCACCTGATCGACGTGTCACTGGTTATGCAGGATATGGTGGATCTGGTGCCCGTGCAGTTGGCGGCATGGAAAGCGCGCGGCCGTTAAGAACCGTTTCGTAACGACGGTTGCAATGTAGGATTTGATTTGAGATTCTGCACGCAATTAACTGACTGGGCCGTTCTTTCTCAATGTCGATATTTTGTGAATATGCCAAAGCGCAATGTCATCGTTAAAGCGACAAACGAGACAGTCAAAACATCGTCGCTGGGCACTTTTGTCGCTTTAGAACGCCGCGCGAAAGGGCGTCAGCTTAATCGCGCTCTTCACCTTCCGGATAATACCCGCGTTTGACCAAGGTTTGCGCCACGCCAACCGCAATCATCAACACGCCGAAATAATAAAGATACCAAATCGCGATGCCCGATACCTTCGAATTTGCGAGCGGACCAAGCTCCGCGAATATCAGCAAGTCGGAAATGACAAACAAAACCGCGCCGAACCCGACACGGTAACGGGGAAAATTGCTGCTCCACGCCATCGCCGCCATCGCGGCCAAAATGACGCTATAGGCCGCAACTTGAACCGCTTCGTCGGTGGTCGGCGGAAGGCCATAAGCAATCACCGGCGTGAGCAGGAAAAGCGCGATTGCGAGCAGTTTCTGGCTGAACGTCGGCGCCACACGCCTGTGCCGGAAATACAGCCAAATGGCGACCAGATGACCGGCGGCAAAGGCCAGCGCACCTGCAACCATGCTGAATTCAATCAAACCGTCGCCCAGCGCATAAAAGGCCAATATGATCGCCAATGGCACAAATTCCCCCACATGATGCCGGTGCAGCGCAAAGGGCACCAGCAAGCCGACGGCCGCCATTTTCCAGACGAGGGCGATCAGTCCCCCTTCGAGGGGAAGCAAGAGCCACGTCGCAGGAAAGCTGATACCTGCAACAAGGCTGGCAAGCAGCCACGGTCGTTTATGTGCGAGATCCTGTGTCATCCGCTGGTTCATCGTGCAAACAACCACGCAAGACAAGTGGAATATGGTCCATCATCTTATCCGCGGCCAGCCCCGGCCCCGCACGCACGCCAATGTCGCCATGCAACCACGCAGCCATGCAGGCGGCGTCAAAGGCTGCAACGCCTTGCGCCATCAATCCGCAGATCAGGCCGGTCAGCACATCGCCCGACCCGGCGGTTGCCAGCCATGGCGATGCATGGCGGTTGACGGCAACACGCCCGTCGGGCGCGGCGATGTGGGTTTGCGGACCTTTCAACAGGACCACCGCCCCCGACCGCCGCGCCGCGCAGTATGCAGCCTCCGCGCGATCTGCGAGGTCGATATCGGGAAACAGCCGGGCAAATTCTCCGGAATGCGGTGTCATGACGTCATCAGCGCCGAGATGTTTGAAAAGCCGCGCAGGATCGCCCGCGAACGCGGTGATCGCATCGGCATCCAGCACAATCGGTATATCGCGCTTCAGCAGTGCACAGACAATATCCGCGATGCCCGCCCCTGCCCCCGGCCCAATGGCGAGCGCCGTTACGCGGTGGTCGATGCACGCCAACTTATCGTCCGCCTCACGCAACATGATCGCGGTCACATGTGCTGCCTGTTCCACAAGCGCGGCCTTGTCGCCGATTATGGTCACGAGCCCCGCCCCGACCGCCAAAGCCACCTGCGCCGCCAACCGCGATGCGCCAGTTCGAAGCGGCGGCCCGCTCCAGACCATCGCATGGCCCCGGCTATATTTATGCGCGTCGGACGGCGGCGGGACCAGCGTTGGCCGGGCTATCGTGCCGTCTTTGGTGAGGTTAAGCGTAAATCCCATAGTCCATCTTGCCGCTTTTACCTGTGCAGCGCCAAAGATTTTTGATAGCCGCGCCACATGACCAAATCATATGACGTTCAAATTATTGGTGGCGGCTTGGCGGGATGCGAGGCGGCGTGGCAATTGGCGCAGCGCGGAATGCGGGTGAAGCTTTCGGAAATGCGCGGTTCCGGCGACATGACGCCAGCGCACCAGACCGATGGCCTTGCCGAACTGGTTTGCTCAAACAGCTTTCGTTCGGATGATGCGGAAAACAACGCCGTTGGCCTTTTGCATCAGGAAATGCGTGATTTGGGATCGCTGATCATGCAGGCGGCTGAAGTCGCGAAGGTTCCGGCCGGATCGGCGCTGGCGGTTGATCGTGATGTTTTCTCAGAAACAGTTACCAAGCATCTGGAAAATAATCCAAATATTGACATCGTGCGCGAACGTGTGGATGCCATTCCGGCCGACCGCCCGGTCATTATCGCCACGGGTCCGCTGACCGCGACCAACCTTGCCGAAAGCATCATGGCGAAAACGGGTGAGGATCGCCTCGCCTTTTTCGACGCAATTGCGCCGATTGTGTACCATGACAGCATCGACATGGACATCGCATGGTATGCCTCACGCTGGGACAAGGGCGAAGGCAAGGATTATATCAACTGCCCCATGGATGAAGCGCAATATCGCGCCTTTCATCAGGGATTGCTCGATTCCGAGAAATCCGAATTCAAGGAATGGGAAACCAACACACCTTATTTCGAAGGATGCATGCCGATTGAGGTCATGGCGTCACGCGGGCTCGATACGCTCCGTTTTGGCCCGATGAAGCCCGTCGGCTTGGATAATCCGCGCACCGGGCGCTGGGCCCATGCCGTGGTGCAGCTGCGTCAGGACAATAAACAAGGCACTTTGTGGAACATGGTCGGGTTCCAAACCAAGATGAAACATGGCGCACAAGTTGAACTGCTGCGCACCATCCCCGGGCTGGAAAAGGCGGAATTTGCGCGGCTTGGTGGCTTGCACCGCAATACCTTCATTCGCTCGCCAATCCTCTTGGACCGTCAGCTGCGCCTAAAATCGTCGCCGCATATCCGCTTTGCCGGACAGATCACGGGCTGCGAAGGCTATGTCGAAAGCAGCGCGGTTGGGCTGATGGCGGGGATTATGACCGCGGCCGAAATTTCGGGGCGAACCGTCACCCCGCCGCCGCCCACCACCGCGCTTGGTGCACTGCTTGGGCACATTACGGGGGATGCGCTGGCCGATGACTATCAACCCATGAACATCAATTTCGGGCTGTTCGCGCCGCTGGACGAAAAAGTGCACAAAAAATCGCGCAAGGCCGCGATGACGGGCCGTGCGCGGACGGACTTAAACAGTTGGATCAGCGCGCAAAAGGTTGCGGCTTAACAGCGGCACGCCGGCTTTTCGGCCTGTTTCGGCCGCGTCTGCGCAAATTCCTTGCGGGTGAGCAACTGGTCCTTGTTCCTGTCCGCGCCGGCAAAGCGTTCTCCGGTGGCCGCCGCCCATTCTTCAAAAGTGAGCAAATTATTGCCATCGCGGTCCAACGCCTTGAACGCCTTCGTTCGGCTCCCCATCATTTCGAGGCGGGAAATAAGCTCGTCCCTGTTGCGGTCATAACGGTTGAAACGCATTTCCTCACGACTTGCCTTTGGCGCTTCGGGCGGCGCTGGGCCAAATGCAGGCGCGTTTGCTCCCGCTTGGGGTAAGGCATCAGAAATCGCCTCAGGCGGCGGCGCGGCGGGGATGAGGTTCGGCTGGTTAGCCTGTGTCTGCCAGAACCAAAGCCCTGAAACGACGAGCAACAATGCCGCTACACCGCTAACCAATATCCGCTGCATGACCTTCCCCTCATGATGACATCACGGCGATAGGGCCACAAAGCTACCATCCCGTTAAGGCATGGCCGATAAGCCGAAATCCCGTCACCTTTCGAACCGACATCGCCAAAATGGACAGGGGACGAAGTTTTCGGCCTTTAGGCAACGCCGGAAGTGGCTGGTTATCGAGCGCAACGAACTTTGACGGGAATTCCAGTCGTAATGCATCAAGAGCCCATTGATGTGACAAAGCACTGATATCACATGCCCCGCCCATCCAAACTGCATAAGATCCAAAAATCGCGCGACCACGCAACGCGGCATGAGCTTCAACATCCTCTGCGGCCCACTCATCCTCGCCCAGCAGCAACTCCCATGCCGAGACCAAGTCCTCCAACGCAGAAAATTTGATGGTGTCACCACACGCACCGAGCGATTGCAGCAAAGGTTCCCCCTTTGGTCGCAGCGCGGGTTCCGCGGCAAAGGCGTCACGCCACCATGCCAATTTGATTTGCGCGATCATCGGCTCCCGCGCTTTCCGCACGATGTCGGCAAAGCGCATATCCAATTGCAGCAAAAGGGTGAAAGCAGGCCGAAATGCAACGGGCGTATAGGCCACAGCGAGGTTGGCCGGAGGTGGCAGTTGTGGCGGGATACCATTCATGTCGTCATTCGCTTCACGTCAATAAATTTTCTATGGTTAACAATTGGGTAACCCTGCTCCTTCAAAGAACACTTACTACGACGCGCGTAGAGGGTGTCGAGAATCCATTGTGGAAACCAGGGGACAACAACTGTGAAGAATGTCGAGGCCCAAAAAGTGTCTGGCCTTATGTCGCGCCTGCTAAAAAATGAGGGAGGTAATATCCTTGCTCTTTTCGCTGTTGCGGTAATTCCGGTCTTCGGTCTTGTGGGCGGCGGTTTTGACATGACCCGGATCTATCTAACTCAAACGCGGTTGCAAGGTGCTTGTGATGCCGGCGCGCTCATCGGCCGTAAAACGATGGGACTTGGCACATGGGCCGCAAATAACAGCGCCGCAAATACGCTGGCGGAAAAGCTGTTCGACCAGAACTTCCCAGACGGCGCTTATGGCACGACCGGACTTGCCCGCAGCTTCGCCGAATCCAACGGAAACGTAACCGGGACCGCATCAGTCACCGTTCCCATGACGTTGATGCAAGTACTTGGCCAAAAATCGCAAGTTGTTGCAGTCAATTGCCAGGCAGAACTGCGTGTCCCCAACACTGACGTTATGTTTGTGTTGGATACAACAGGGTCGATGGACCAGTCGATACAAGATTCAGGATCATCTGAACGAAAGATCGATGGTCTGCGCAAGGCAGTGAAATGTTTTTACGAAGCACTGGCGAAGCAGAACATCACGGACGTCACGCCGTCAGACTGCGGAGAAAAAGGTGATCCCATTCCATCCAACGTGGGCAATGTACAATTGCGATTCGGTTTTGTGCCTTATGCCGTCAACGTAAATGTAGGCCGGTTATTGCCGCTCGATTACATGGCGGACCGATGGACCTACCAGTCGCGGGAAGCGTCGTTCACCACAGGAAGCAACGCGATTCCTATATACCAAGGCGAAGGCTCACCCAACCCGGGAGGTTCAGTAACAACAACTATTGCAGACACCCCTTGGGAAGATACCGGGCAAAATATTGGACAGTACCCTTCGGTTCTTTTGACAAAAGAGAGCGAATGCCCGCCGCCAGGGGGGGCACCTAAAACGGAACTTATCTCGACAGACGGGCCACGCCAACTTGTCTCGCAGACGCCAACCACGCCCGTTTATGGTACTCATAACTCCATAACACGAACCTACCAGCAGGTAAGTTCCACAGCCCAGCGATCCTACCGTTATTCATATAGTGCCCTCTTGCTCGGCAGGGGCATATGCAGGTTGCAATCTCGTGATACGGGGCAACAAAATGGCACCACCACGACGACAACCACCGAGGCTATCAACTGGACACGAAATACCAATTTTGCGGGTTGGACCTACAAACCGGTTACATTCAACGTAAGCGGCCTGAAAGATAACGGAACAAATTCTTGGCGTTCTTCGTTGCAACTGCCAATCGGCACGGACGGCGCCAACACCACGGTCAACTGGAGTGGATGCATCGAGGAGCGGCAAACCTTCCGTGGGCCCGACAACGATCCTTCTAACGACTGGGATCCGATTCCGTCAACCGCGCTGGACATGGACATTGATCTGGTGCCAACGAAATCAAATACTGAAACCCAATGGGGCCGATGCTGCCAAGCGTCATATGGCAGCGCTATCTGGTCAACACGGACGGGTCAGGAAACAAAAGCCGTTCGTCCACGCGGACCACTTCAAATGTATCGGTGGGGAAAGACGACGGGGTCTCGATGCCAACACTGGGTGAGAGCTGCCCGACCGTTGTAAGGAAATTTCAAACGTGGACGCCTTCTGATTTTCGCACTTATGTGAACAGCCTGACCACTGATGGCTATACATATCACGATATCGGACTGCTCTGGGGCGCGCGCATTATGTCGCCAACAGGCATTTTTGCTGCATTAAATGCGCCACAGAACATGTCGATTGAGCGTCATATGGTGTTTATGACCGATGGTGAGACCAACGTCGTCCACGACGACTATTCGGCTTATGGTGTGCATTGGTATGACCGCCGACAGACGCCGACTGGAACGGCACCAACCAACAGCCAGCTGGTCGCTATGACCGACGCCCGAACAGCAGCGCTTTGCAAGGCTATCAAAAACAAAAATATCAATCTGTGGGTCGTATCATACGGAGACGTTGGTGGGCCAACCAACGACAGGTTGAGAGCGTGCGCAACACCGGGCAAATTCTTTCAAGCCACCAGTGTTGCGTCGTTGGTCAGTAACTTCAAAGAGATTGCTGCTAAAATTTCAGCACTTCGCCTGACACAATAAAGACGGGGTGTCTGATGATCGCAAAATTCATATCCGATGAAGATGGCGCGTCCATCCTGGAATTCGCACTTATTGCGCCTGTTGTCATGATGATGGTTATGGGGACCATGGATATCGGGCACTCCCTTTTCGTCCGCGCGACCTTAGATGGCACCGTGCAGGATGCGGCGAGAAGTTCGTCGTTAGAAGGTGCGACGACCTTAATACAACAAGATCTTATCGATGAACGGGTAGCATCTACAATCCGCGAACTCGCCCCAGGTGCTAACGTCACGGTAAGCCGACGTTATTACAAGACCTTTTCAACGGCAGCTCTAGCGCGCGCGGAAGAAGTTATCGAACAATCACCGGGTAATTTGAAATGCGATCGCGGTGAAAGCTTTATGGATGCCAACGGAAACAGGGTTTGGGACGCCGACGGCGGATCCGATGGACAAGGTGGCGCAAAGGATATCGTTATCATAACGTTCAAGGTTAGCTACCCGCGCATTTTCCCCTTGGCACCCATGCTCGGCTGGCCCGCCAATGTCGAAATGGAATCAAACTCTATTCTCGCAAACCAACCTTATGGTGACCAGACAGGCTTTGGCAAACCTGTCCAAGTCAACTGCCCAACGGTGTAATATATGGAACACACATTTCTCAGAATGTTCCGCCAACTAAAGCGTAACGAAAGTGGTGTAGCGATGGTCGAACTTGCGGTGTCGCTGCCCTTTTTCATGGGCTTGGTCATAGGCGGCGTCGAAACTGCAAACTATGCCTCTGTCGTCATGCAGATAAATCAAATCACCCTGCACACCGCCGATGCGGCAGCGCGCATTGGAACAACAACCCCGTCCGCAAATAAAACCATTTCCGAAGCGCAAATCAACGACGTTTTTCAAGGATCTTTGCATGAGGGCAAACGCATCAACCTTGGTGGAAATCACGACTACACCGATCCGTCAACCAAAGTGAAGTCTACGCGCGGCAACGCCCGGATCATTTTATCCAGTGTGGAAGAGGTCGCTGCATTTGACGCTTCCGCACCGCGATACCGCATCCGGTGGCAACGCTGCGCCGGCTCCGCAAGTTTTTATAAATCAAACTACGGTACCACATCGACAGCGACGAGCGTTACCGGAGTTGGTCCTGTTGGACAGCCAGCAACCCCTCCCCCTGGAGGTGTATTAATGTTCGTTGAGCTGCAATATTATTTCAAACCAATGATCGTAAACGGCTTTTCGAACCTGACCGATAGGACGATCCGCCAAGTTGCATCCATGGTCGTGCGCGAGAACCGCGACACCGTTGGCCCCACTGGAAGCGACGGGATATACAATAATGAGAAGGTCACCGTCTCCACCTGTTAAAGCGGGGACGGCGAATATCCTCTAAAGCCCTAGCGTTTTGCGAACACCAGCGGCGATCTTGTCCGCATTGATGAGCGTCGCCTTCTCAAGATTTGCTGCATAAGGCATCGGAACGTCTTCGTTCGTGATACGCAAGACGGGAGCGTCGAGATCATCGAAGCCCTGCTCCATACACACTGCAAGGATTTCGCTGCCAACCGAACACACCGGCCAACCTTCTTCGGCCACGACCAGTCGATTGGTTTTTGCAAGGCTCGCCAGCACGGTTTGCGTATCCAGCGGACGAATGGTGCGAAGGTCGATGACCTCGGCACTGATGCCTTCGGCGGCTAAATTGTCAGCTGCCTCCAATGACAGCCCCACGCCAATCGAATAGCTCACGATAGTAACGTCCGTGCCTTCACGCACGACCCGTGCCTTGCCAATCGGCAGCACATGGTCATCCCCTGCGGGAACTTCAAAGGTGCGGCCATAGAGCAGTTCGTTTTCGAGGAACACAACGGGGTCCTCGCACCGGATCGCGGCCTTCAACAAGCCTTTGGCGTCTGCGGCATCATAGGGCGCGATCACAATCAAGCCGGGTACGCTGGCATACCATGGCGCGTAATTCTGGCTGTGTTGCGCACCAACGCGCGCAGCGGCACCGTTTGGACCACGAAACACAATGGGACAGCGCATCTGGCCACCTGACATGTAATTGGTCTTTGCGGCCGAGTTGATGATGTGGTCGATCGCCTGCATCGCAAAGTTAAACGTCATGAATTCGATGACGGGGCGAAGCCCGCCCATCGCGGCGCCTGTTCCGATGCCTGCAAAGCCATATTCGGTAATCGGCGTATCGATAACGCGGCGCGCGCCGAATTCGTCAAGCAAGCCCTGCGTGACTTTGTAAGCGCCTTGATATTCGGCAACTTCCTCACCCATGACAAACACCCGGTCATCGCGGCGCATTTCTTCGGCCATCGCGTCGCGCAAAGCTTCACGCAAGGTAACGGACTGCATCGAAGCGCCATCGGTTGTGGCGGGCGTCGCCTTAGGGGCGGCCGGAGCGACGGCAACGACGACCTCAGGAGCAGGCGTTGGTTCGACGGCTGGCGCAGGGGTGGTTTTTGCGGGAGCCGCAGCCTCCTCGTCGCTGGAGATCAGCGCAATCACGGTGCCAACCTTCACGCCATCGGTGCCCTCGGACACCGAAATGGAGGTAATCACGCCCTCATCAACGGCTTCAAACTCCATCGTCGCCTTATCGGTTTCGATCTCGGCAAGGATATCGCCAGACTTGACGCTATCGCCTTCCTTGACCAACCATCTCGCAAGCGTGCCTTCTTCCATTGTTGGCGAAAGCGCAGGCATTTTCAGTTCGATTGCCATCAATATTGCTCCACCAACACGTCAGTATATAATTCGGACAAATCCGGTTCGGGCGATGCTTCCGCAAAATCAGCAGATTCATTCACGATTTTCCGGATTTCCTTCTCAATGGCCTTCAACTCGTCGTCGCCCACGCCAAGGTCGGCCAGATACGCCTTGCATCCCTCAATAGGGTCGCTGTTGTCTCGTACCGACTGGACTTCATCCCGGCTTCTGTACTTCGCCGGATCGGACATGGAGTGACCGCGATAACGGTACGTCTTCATTTCAAGCAACACGGGACCCTTACCGCTGCGCACCCAATCCAACGCAACCTCGGCAGCGCCACGCACCGCGAGCACATCCATACCGTCAACCTGAATGCCCGGAATGCGGAAGCTTTCCCCGCGGCGGTATAGTTGGTCCTCAGACGACGCGCGGTTTACGCTAGTGCCCATCGCATATTGGTTGTTTTCGATGACGAATATGATCGGAAGCTTCCACAATTCCGCCATGTTAAAGCTTTCGTAGACCTGTCCTTGGTTGGACGCACCGTCGCCGAAATAGGCGAGGCACACCCCGCCATCGTTCGAATATTTGTGACCAAACGCAAGGCCCGCACCCAGCGAGACTTGCGCGCCCACGATGCCATGGCCGCCGTAAAATTTATGCTCAGTCGAAAACATATGCATCGACCCGCCCTTGCCCTGCGAAATGCCCGCCGCACGCCCAGTCAGTTCCGCCATGATCAGATTAGGATCAATGCCATATGCCAGCATATGCCCATGGTCACGATAGCCCGTGATGACGCTGTCTTTTCCAGGCGTCAGCGCGGATTGGAGCCCAATGGCGACAGCTTCCTGGCCGATATACAAATGGCAAAAACCACCGATCAGGCCCAGGCCATATAATTGCCCCGCTTTTTCTTCAAAACGGCGGATCAACAGCATGTCGCGATAGAATTTTAAAAGCTCTTCTTTGGTCGCCTTATATGGCTTTGGTTCGCTCGGACGTTCACGATTGGCGCGCGCGGCGTCTTCGCTCACACTGGCCTTCTTCGACACAGATTTTTTCGCTGGGGTGGTTGCCAAAACAAGTTCCTTTAGTGGAATTTTTATATGCGAATTCATTGTCGCCTAGTCAAAATCGACCGAGGTGAAAAGCGCTTTTCCGCAACGTAATGCACTGCATAGCTATTCATTCTATGACGAATGTATCACTTTAAAGGAACGACAACCTCGTCAGGCGCAACAACGTTCAATTCCTTGCGCATTAATTCGCCGGCCAAGTCAGGGTCAACATTGTCGCGGTCCAGAAGCAACTGCCGATTCCGCAGAGCATCCCGCTCCTTTTGCAGCTTTGCTAACTCAATTTTACGCTCACTCAGCGCCGCCCGATAGTCGGTCCACGCGATGATGCCGGTTGGCCCAAGAAGCGCATAAGACGCAATACCCAGCAAAGCGACAAGCGCCAAGGCTGGCCCAATCACCGACTTCACATATTCAGGCTTTCGGTTTGAACGCACCATATTCAGACAGAATCATATTTTCGCAAAAATGGCAAGAAAGGAGGGGTCAGCGGAAAATACCCTGCCCTGCATATTGCGCCGAGGCACCCAGCTCTTCTTCAATGCGGATGAGCTGGTTGTACTTCGCCAACCGGTCGGACCGCGCGAGGCTTCCAGTTTTAATCTGGCCGCAATTTGTTGCCACTGCCAAATCGGCGATGGTCGCATCTTCCGTCTCGCCCGAACGATGTGACATCACGGCAGTGTAAGAAGCCCAGTGTGCCATCGATACTGCAGCCAGTGTTTCCGTCAGCGTACCAATCTGATTGACCTTCACCAACAAAGAGTTGGCAAGACCTTTGCCAATGCCCATTGCGAGACGCTCTGGATTGGTGACGAACAAGTCATCGCCGACCAACTGAACCTCTTGGCCGATCTTGTCGGTAATGGCTTTCCAACCTTCAAAATCGTCTTCGCTCATGCCATCCTCAATCGAACGAATGGGATAATCCTTGCAAAGCGCAGCGAGGTAATCCGCCATCTCATGCGGAGAAAGCGAGAGACCTTCGCCGGAAATTTCATATTTGCCGTTGCGGAAAAATTCGGTTGCCGCGCAATCCAGCGCAAGCACAACGTCCTGACCGGCTTTAAACCCAGCCTTGTCGATTGACGTCATGATGAAATCAAGCGCGTCACGCGTAGAGGCAAGATTTGGTGCAAATCCGCCTTCATCGCCAACCGACGTCGCCAAACCCTTTTCATGCAGGCCTTTTTTGAGCGTGTGGAAAATTTCAGAACCCCAGCGAACCGCTTCGGAAATTGATCCAGCGCCAACGGGCATGACCATGAATTCCTGAAAATCAATCGGGTTATCCGCATGTTCGCCGCCGTTGATGATATTCATCATCGGAACCGGCAGGACATGTGCGTTCACGCCGCCAACATAACGATATAATGGCAACCCGCGTGCGTCCGCAGCAGCCTTTGCGACCGCCAAACTGACGCCCAAAATAGCATTGGCACCAAGGTTCGACTTGTTGTCGGTACCATCCAGGTCGATCATCACGGCATCGACATTTTCCTGATCTTCCGCGTCGAGTTCCAACAACGCTTCATAAATCGGGCCATTAACCGCTTCGATCGCCTGTAATACGCCCTTGCCCATATATTTAGACATGTCGCCATCGCGCTTTTCTACGGCTTCATATGCGCCTGTCGACGCGCCCGATGGAACGGCCGCGCGGCCAAAACTGCCGTCTTCCAACAATACATCGACTTCGACTGTCGGGTTGCCCCGGCTATCCAAAATTTGGCGGGCATGTATGTCGAGGATCGCAGTCATGGAAAGCTCCAGTAAAATCGTGATGGGAACAATGTCAGCGCGTCTATCGTTGTGTTGGGGATTTGGCAACGACGCTAAGACATATGGATTTTAAATGTAATATTATGGTGCTATAGTTGACTAAGGCACCGCCCGTACAAATATAAGATATAGCGGCGCCCTTCTGAGTGCCCGCACTTAACCGATAGGAGCATATTCCCATGGCCGAAACTGAAAAGCCAAAAGCGGCAGCGAAACCAGCGCCCGTGAAAAAAGCAGCCGCTAAACCTGCGGCTGCGAAGACAGCAGCAGTCAAGCCAGCCGCCCCAAAGGCGGCAAAACCCGCTGCGGCGACTTCGGCACCCAAGGCCGTGGCAAAAGCGCAGCCTGCTAAAGGCAAAACCGACGGTGTTACATCAAAGGTCAAATCAGAAATGAATGATTTCAAATCCAAAGCAACGGACAGCGCACGCGCCGCGGCTCAAAAAGGCAAGGACCGCGCGACAGAAGCCGTTGACAGCATTGGCAAACTTATCCGCGACAGCGCTGCGACCATCGATGACAATGTCGGCAAGCAATATGGCGATTACGCCCGTAGCGCAGCAGACATGGTTGAAGGCTTCGCTGGCAAGATGGACGCAAAAGATGTCGACGCCTTGGCCGATGACGCCCGCCAATTTGTCCGCAAGAGCCCGGCAGTTGCGGTTGGCGCGGCAGCAGCCATTGGCTTTGTCCTCGCACGGCTCATTCGCTCAGGTGGCAAGGACGCCTAATTAGACAGCATTAGCGGCTTTGCAAAAGGCCGCTTTTGACCGATAAGTGAAACCAATGATTATGGATCAGCATCAGGACGAATTGGTGGAGGATAGCCCGAAACCGGCAGAAGCGACCGCAAGCGAACAGGTTTCGTTGGTGATGGAAGACCTGCGCGCGCTGGTGACGGCCGAAATGCACTATTACCGTTCGCGTCTTGATTACACGCGACACGTGTTCCGATCGGCGTTCATCTATGGCGCGATTGCGGCGTTCGCACTCATCGGCGCGTCAATCGCCTTTGTATTAGGGCTCGTGCTAACTTTGGCCCCGTTAATTGGTCCGCTGGCGGCTACGTTGGTTGTCACTTTCACGTTTATCGTTGTTGCGTTCATTTTCGGATCGCTGGCACGAAAATGGATGAGGAAAGTTTACTTTCCGGAAATGCAAGAGAATGTCGACGATCTTACCTGAAGACCCGGTCGTCACAGACCGCGAAAGCGTCATATTGTCGCATGCAGAACGGCGTAATCTTCGGCGTAAACTTAAGGGCAGCATCGATGTTGCTCAGGATATTCTCACCCCCCGCAACCAGATCCGCAAGCTGGTCGCGTTAAAAAAATCGCAGGCAAAAAAGGCTGCGGGTGAGACCATCCAAGTCGTGAAGAACAAAGCACCGTTGATCGGCATAGTCGGCGCAGCGACATTATTGGTGGCCGCCCGCCGTCCGATTTCGCGTTGGATTTCAAGCCTGCGAAAGAGTAAAACAAACACGCCCGTTGGCGATTGATATAGGAACGAAACATGAGCAAGATTGGCGACAGCATCAAAACCGCAGCTGACAGCGCGAAAGACAGCCTTGCAACCGCGAAGGCGAAAACGACACCATCCACTGCCGCAGCACGTGCAAAGGCATCTGAAGCATATGAAAAGGGCAAGGGCAAAACAAGCGACGGCATTGACAAAAATCCGTTGGCCATCGTTTTGGGCGGCATCGCCATTGGCGCCATTGTCGGCGCGCTTTTGCCACGTACAGAGCGTGAAACAAAAGTTTTGGGCAAGGCCGGTAAAAAGCTGAACAAAAAGGCTCGCAAGATGGCTGACGCCGCGAAAGCCGCCGGTAAGGATCAGGTCGAAAGCCTTGGCCTGAACGGCGACGCGTTGCGTTTGCAATTTAGGGACCTTGTCAGCAAAGCCGCTCTCGCTGTAAAGGCCGCGAGTCAGGCGGCAACGGATGCTGCCAAAGAAAAATAATTGGAAAACAGCGTGACCGACACAAAATTGCATCTCGTCTTTGGTGGACGGGTTGAAAACCCACAGACGTTGAAGTTTACGGATTTAGAAAAATTGGACATTGTTGGCATGTTTCCGGACTATGCCAGCGCAGAAGAAGCATGGCGTGCCGCCGCACAGCGCACGGTTGATGATGCCGAAATGAAATATGTCGTCGTTCATTTGCACAAGTTGCTGCAACCCGGCGCGTAAATCCCGCATTGGACGTTACCCTGAACCCGTCAGGGTGACGTCAAAGCCTCAGGCGTTACGATAACGCCACAGCAGCAATGGCCGTGCCAACGCTAGCCCCATCACAAAGCCGCCGATATGCGACCAGATCGCAATTCCGATGCCCAGCCCCGGCCCAACAAAGCCCATTGCGAGGTTAAGGCCAATCCAAACCAGGGTCAGATGCAGCGGACGCGCGATCGATGCAGGAACCGGCCCCCACCGCTTTGGCTGCTTGTTCGGAAACAGCAATAGATACGCCCCAATGACACCCGATATCGCGCCGCTTGCGCCGATGGCAGGCGCCATCATGTCCAGTGACATCGGCAATTGCAGATATGCAGCGAGCCACTCAGTAGCCGCAGCAGCATAAGCCGACACCATATACAGCGCCAAAAAGAGACCGCCGCCCCAAACGCGCTCAACCATTTTGCCGATGAGCAAAAGCATCAGCATGTTCATGATGACATGCGCGATCCCGCCATGCAAAAATGCGGCCGTGAGCGGCGTAAGCAACGCGGGCACGAGAAATGTTATGTCCGCAAACGCAGAACTATCGCCGCTTAAACGGGCCGGAAAAAGCCCGCCGGCAACGACCGCATATTGCCACAAGGACGGCACCAACAAAATGGCAGCAATTGCCAGATTGATGATGACCAGTGCGTTGGTGACAGGTCCGCGGGGAAACTGCATGTCAAATATTACAGCGCTTCATGACGAAACGCACGTTCAGATGAACTCGATTTTGGATACGAGATAGAATTTGTCACCCGATGGTACCGTCACTTCGACTTCATCGTCGGCGACACGCCCGATGAGCGCGCGGCCCAATGGCGAATTGTACGAAATACGGCCCGCCTTCGCATCGGCTTCGGTTTCACCCACAAGCTGGTACCGCACAGGCTTGTCGTCTTCGTCCAACAAGGTCACCGTTGCGCCGAAAACAATCTTGTCGCCCGACAAAGTCGTCGGATCGATAATTTGTGCACGGCCGATTTTGTCTTCGATTTCTGAAATCGCAGCTTCAACCTGACCCTGGCGTTCCTTGGCAGCGTGATATTCGGCATTTTCCGACAGATCGCCATGCGCACGCGCTTCCTCAATTGCTTCCACAATCAACGGCCGCTCATCACGAAGGCGTTTCAAGTCGGTTGTAAGCTTTTCATAGCCTTCAGCCAACATCGGATATTTCTCAAAACTCGCCATCAGGCAAAACCCTTCGTCACAAAAACATCCCGACCGGAGAAATGATAACCATCAATCCGATATGCAGTTCAATTGTCGGGGAACGATACTGCTCGTGTTAATAATAGTCTTGAAGTGGCCGAACTTCAAGTTGCCGTTGCTGCAGCGCCGCAATCGCCTGTGCAACAGCGATGCTTCCTGCGGCTGTTGTATATTGCGAAACTTTGCCAACCAACGCGGAACGGCGGATTTCTTCGCTGTCTTTCAGGCTCTGCCAACCTTCGGTGGTGTTGAAGATCAGCTGGATTTCACCATCTTTAATCTTGTCGACGATATGCGGGCGTCCCTGCGCGACCTTGTTCACGCGCTCGACCTCTATCCCCTGCTCACGCAGATAATTTGCCGTGCCGTCGGTTGCGCATACGGAAAAGCCGCACGCAATCGCCTGTTTGACCGCAGGAACGATAACCGGCTTGTCTGTGTCTTTCACCGAAACGAACAGCTTCCCGCCCATCGGTGGCGGCATCCGCGCGCCGATCTGCGATTTGGCGAAGGCCGTCGCAAAGTCGCGATCAATACCCATGACTTCGCCTGTTGATTTCATTTCAGGCGATAGAACGGGGTCAACACCGGGGAAGCGATCAAACGGGAAGACCGCTTCCTTGACCGCGATATAATCGATGTCGAGGTTGATGGGCGGTAAGTCCTTAAGCTTTTCCCCCGCCATAACGCGCGCGGCGATCTTGGCGATGGGCGCGCCGATGGCCTTTGCGACGAAAGGCACGGTCCGGCTGGCACGTGGATTGACCTCAATCAGGTACACCTCGCCATCTTTGACCGCGAACTGAATGTTCATCAGGCCACGGACGTGCAGGTTGACCGCAAGCAATTCGGTCTGGCGGCGGATTTCCGCGATGATGTTGTCGGGCAGGCTGTACGGCGGGATGGTGCACGCAGAATCGCCGCTGTGGACGCCAGCTTCCTCAATATGCTGCAATATGCCGGCAACAACGACTTCGTCGCCATCGCACAAGGCATCCACATCCACCTCAATGGCGTCCCGCAAATAGCTGTCGATCAATACCGGCGAGTCGCCCGACACGATCACGGCCGTTTGGATGTAATTTTCCAGCTGCGCCTGCGTATCGACGATCTCCATCGCACGCCCGCCAAGGACGTAAGACGGCCGCATCAGCACGGGGTAGCCAATGCTCTCGGCAACCTTAATGGCTTCGTCACGGCTGCGCGCAATGCCGTTTTCAGGCTGCTTGAGCTTCAGCTTGTTGATGAGCGCTGCAAAGCGTTCACGGTCTTCGGCCAGATCGATGGCGTCAGGCGATGTGCCCAAAATAGGGATTCCAGCTGCCTCAAGCGCCTTTGCAAGGTTCAGCGGTGTCTGCCCACCGAACTGGACGATGACGCCCTTCAGCGTGCCGTTCTGCTGTTCGACATGCAGGATCTCAAGCACGTCTTCCGCCGTCAGTGGCTCGAAATATAAACGGTCGCTGGTATCATAATCGGTCGACACGGTTTCCGGGTTGCAGTTGACCATGATCGTTTCATAGCCCGCATCCGCCAATGCAAAGCAGGCATGGACGCAGCAATAATCGAACTCAATCCCCTGCCCGATGCGGTTCGGACCACCGCCAAGGATAACGACCTTCTCACGATCCGTGGGCTGGCTCTCGCATTCCGGCGTGCCAAAGCTTGGCGCTTCATAGGTCGAATACATATAAGGCGTCTTGGCCTCAAACTCCGCAGCGCAAGTGTCGATGCGTTTGAACACGGGGCGCACGCCCAATTTGTGGCGCAATGCGCGCACTTCATCTTCGGTCACCGCGCCAGCAATCGCGCGCGCAGCCTGCATGGCAATGCCGGAACCACGGCGGACTGCGGTTTCCATACCTGGGCGGATATTGACCGATTCCAGCGCCAGATAGGCCAGCCGCTTATCCGAAAAGCCCATGGCTTTCAGGCGACGAAGCGCCTCGGCACTATTGGGCAAACCGTTCGTCTTGACGTCATTTTCGGCGGCAACGATTTCTTCTAGCCGCTCAAGGAACCACGGATCGAACTTCGCAATCGCGTGAATTTCGGCAACGCTCATGCCCTCACGCAGCGCCTGTGCCGCGACCAACAGCCGGTCGGGCGTTGCACGGCTCAATTCGGCAGAAAGCTGATCTTTCGATGCACCCTTCAGCGCGTCGACATAATTGAAACCCGAAAGCCCGGTTTCCAGTCCACGAAGCGCCTTTTGCAGGCTTTCGTGGATGTTGCGGCCAATCGCCATCACTTCACCCACGGACTTCATCGCCGTGTGCAACAATGGTTCGGCACCCTTGAACTTTTCAAAGGCAAAGCGCGGGATTTTGGTGACGACATAATCAATCGTCGGTTCAAACGACGCCGGCGTTGCGCCGGTAATGTCGTTAGTGATTTCGTCGAGCGTGAAGCCAACCGCCAGCTTCGCCGCGACCTTGGCAATCGGGAAGCCAGTGGCTTTCGATGCAAGCGCCGACGAACGCGATACGCGCGGGTTCATTTCAATCACGATCAGGCGGCCATCCTTCGGATTGACTGCGAACTGTACGTTCGAACCACCTGTTTCTACACCGATTTCACGCAAGCACGCGATGCTCGCGTTGCGCATGACCTGATATTCTTTGTCGGTCAGCGTCAGCGCTGGCGCAACCGTGATGGAATCGCCGGTATGCACGCCCATTGGGTCGATATTTTCAATCGAGCAGATGATGATGGCATTGTCCGCGCGGTCGCGCACGACTTCCATCTCATATTCTTTCCAACCGAGCAGCGATTCTTCAATCAGCACTTCGGTCGTTGGCGATGCATCAAGGCCGCCGGTCACGATCTTGATGAATTCGTCGCGATTATACGCAATCCCGCCGCCGGTACCGCCCATGGTAAAGCTTGGGCGAATGATTGATGGCAGGCCCGTGCGCTCAAGCACCTCAAGCGCTTCTTCCATCGAATGCGCTATCCCTGACCGCGCCGATTCCAGACCGATTTTGGTCATCGCGTCGCGAAACTTGATCCGGTCCTCCGCCTTGTCGATGGCTTCGGCATCCGCGCCGATCATCTCAACGCCATATTTCGCCAGCGTGCCGTCGTTGAACAAAGCCAAGGCAACGTTCAAAGCGGTCTGCCCACCCATGGTTGGCAACACCGCATCGGGGCGTTCTTTTTCGATGATCTTGGCAACGATTTCGGGCGTAATCGGCTCGACATAGGTCGCGTCAGCCATATCCGGATCAGTCATGATCGTCGCCGGATTGGAATTGACGAGGATGATGCGATAGCCCTCTTCGCGCAACGCCTTGCACGCCTGCGTCCCCGAATAATCAAACTCGCACGCCTGCCCGATGATGATGGGGCCAGCGCCGATGATGAGGATGGATTTTATGTCAGTACGTTTGGGCATTTAATTCATATTTCCAAAGGCCCCAGCCGCACTTTCATGAATACGACAGAGTGTAGAGGAGGTCAGTGCGCAGCACATGGAATAGAGGGCCGGCATTAGGCTATTCACCCCATCATCCCCGCAAATTTCTCGAACAGATAATGGCTATCCTGCGGGCCGGGTGAGGCTTCTGGGTGATATTGCACCGAAAACGCGGGCTGGTCGGCAAGCTCAAAACCGCAATTGCTGCCGTCGAACAGGCTGACATGCGTCGCCTTTGCATTGGCGGGCAAGGTATCTGCATCCACGGCAAAGCCATGGTTCATGCTGGTAATCTCAACCGCACCGTCGCTGAGGCGCTTCACGGGATGGTTCGCGCCGCGGTGGCCCTGATGCATTTTCTCGGTCTTCGCGCCGACCGCGAGGCCGAGCATCTGATGCCCAAGGCAAATGCCAAACAACGGCTTTTTGGTGTCCAGCCACTGCTTGATCACAGGCACGGCATATACGCCCGTCGCGGCGGGGTCGCCGGGGCCGTTCGACAGGAACAGGCCGTCGGGCGCATGCGCCATGATTTCGTCGAACGTTGCAGTTGCGCTCACGATCGTGACGTCGCAACCGACATCAACCAAATTGCGCAGGATATTGTGCTTTATCCCATAATCGATGGCGACGACTTTTTTGCTGCCCTTGGCAGGTTCGGCATAGCCAGAACCAAGCTTCCAAAGCCCCTGATCCCAACCATAAGTCTGCAACGTCGTTACATCCTTGGCCAGGTCCATGCCTTCCAAGCCAGCCCACGCCTTTGCGCGGGCCAACAATGCAGGCACGTCAAAATCGCCGGTCGCCGAATGTGCGATCACGGCGTTCGGCGCGCCGGCAACACGGATAAGCCGCGTCAGTGCGCGGGTATCAACGCCCGAAATGCCAATGCGGCCGTTGGCTTTCATCCACGCATCAAAATGCTGTGTGCTGCGGAAATTGGATGGGTCTGTCACATCCTGACGCACGATAGCGCCCAAGGCATGCGGGTTCAGCGCCTCAACATCTTCGGGGTTGGTGCCGACATTGCCAATATGCGGGAAGGTGAAGTTGATGATCTGTCCCGCATAAGACGGGTCGGTCATGACTTCCTGATATCCGGTCATGGCGGTGTTGAAGCAAACTTCACCGACGGCTTGACCTTCTGCACCAAAGCCCTTGCCCCAGATGACTTCCCCGGACGCCAGAACCAATACCCCCGTCGCTCCAGAAGGCGCGCGCGAAGAAATGGGGTCGGCCATGATGGGGTCGCTCCTGTGAGACGGATTACAGCAATGTCGCTAAGGGATTGCGCCTAGAGACGGCGGGCGGATGCGTCAATCTGGAAATCGACAAAGCTGTGGAATATGTCATTTTAACTTTGCATCCTCTGCGCCTCTGCGTGCAAAAAACGGATTTACGCAGAGGCGCCGAGGACGCAGACATTGTTTGCGCAGGCATGTCGGCTTAAGGCCATGCGCATAACGTTGATTGAAATGAGATTATAATGATTCGTGATACCATCAAGGCCGCCCAAATTACCGCGATGAAGGCTGGCGAAAAAGACCGGCTTGCCGCCGTTCGTCTTATCCTTGCCAAAATCAAAGACCGCGATATCGAACTGCGCACCGCATCGCAGCAGCCCGACGATGACGCGATGGTGGTTGAGGTCATGCAGAAGATGATCAAGCAACGCCGCGAATCTATCGCGCTATATGAACAGGGCGGACGCGTTGAGCTGGCCGCGATTGAAGCCGCAGAGCTTGCAATCATCGAAGATTTCCTGCCCGCACAAATGAGCGACGCCGAAACCAGCGCAGCCATCGAAGGTATCAAGGCCGAACTCGGCGCCGAGACCCTGAAAGACATGGGCCGTGTCATGGCGACCTTAAAAGAACGCCACGGCCCGCAACTCGACATGAGCAAGGCAAGCGGCCTTGTGAAGGCGGCGTTGTCGTAAATATGCTCCCTTCCCGTCTGCGTGAGGGGAATGTCAGCGCATGACCCTCACCCCGCAATGGCTTGATGAACTGCGGTCGCGGACGACGCTTTCCGCTTTAATTGGCCGTACCGTAAAGGTCACCAAGGCGGGGCGCGAGTTTAAGGCATGTTGTCCGTTCCACAATGAGAAGTCGCCAAGCTTCACAATCAACGATGAAAAAGGCTTCTACCATTGCTTTGGCTGCTCCGCGCATGGCGATGCCATTCGGTGGATGACCGACCAACGCGGCCTGTCGTTCATGGACGCGATCAAGGAATTGGCCGCAGAAGCCGGGATGGAGGTCCCTGCCCCTGACCCCAAAGCCGCCCAGCGCGCCGAAAAAGCAAACAGCCTGTATGACGTGATGACGTCAGCGCAGGACTGGTTCGTTACGCAACTGCAAAGCCCCGATGGCGCAGGTGCGCGGGCCTATTTGAAAAAGCGCGGGTTCACCGAAAAAACCATCCGCGATTTCGGCTTCGGACTGGCGCCCGATAATCGCACAGCATTGAAATCAGCGCTGAAACAATATGGCGATGCCATGCTGGTTGAGGCGGGGTTGCTGATCGCGGTTGAGGGGAAGGATCCTTACGACCGGTTTCGCGGCCGGCTGATGATTCCCATTCGCGACCCACGCGGCCGCGTCATTGCTTTTGGCGGCCGGATATTGGGCGATGGTGAGCCCAAATATCTCAATTCGCCCGATACACCTTTGTTCGACAAGGGGCGGACGCTCTACAATCTGGACAAATGTTCGCCCGCATCGCGCCAGACGGGCCGCGTCATTGTGGTCGAAGGCTATATGGACGTCATCGCAATTGCGCAGGCCGGCTTTGGTGACGCGGTTGCCCCATTGGGCACCGCGCTGACTGAACAGCAAATCCAGATGCTCTGGCGCATGACCGAAAAACCGTTGCTGTGCTTCGATGGAGACTCAGCTGGCCAAAAAGCCGCCATGCGTGCAGCGTTACGTGCCCTGCCCTTGCTAAAACCTGGCCACAGCCTTCAGTTCGTGACGCTGCCCGATGGGCAGGATCCGGATGACCTTGTGAAGGCATCTGGTGCAAAGGCCCTCACCGCGCTTCTGGAGGCGTCTGAGCCGCTTGTGGAGCGATTGTGGAAGGCGGAGGTGTCTGCGAACCCGTTAGACACACCAGAGGACCGTGCGGGGCTTAAACAGCGTCTTGGTGTCCATATGGCGACCATCACGGACGGAGAAATCAAACGGCATTATGCGGATGCATTTCGCGAGCGGTTCGATAATCTTTTTGCACAGCGCAGAAACGCGCCGCCAGCACGCTTCACCAACACGCCAAAACGCGATTGGCGAAAGCCACCGATATTGCCGCCGGGCGCAGAGACCAAGAGTTTCAATGCAAAGGGATCGGATTTCTTGGTGCAAGGTGTGCTTGGTGCATTGCTGCGTAATCCATCCATGATACGGCAGCATCATGAAGCATTGAGTGACTTCGTTCCGTCCGACCCGAATCACGCCGCTTTGCTCAACATCATGCTGAATGAATCTTTTGCCAAAGAATCGCTTGATACCGACGGCCTAATTACCATATTGGACGAGAAGTTGTATAATGTTGCATCGACGCTCCTCCACAGCAATGGCAAGGTCTTTGCCTTCAATCGTGGGGAGTTCGGTTCGGGGGGCGACGGATTATCCAGCGTTTCAAAAGATTTGGGTGAAGCTATCAGGCTGATGAAGCAGCGTCCCGCGCTCGAAGAAGCACTGGAACGCGCTACACGGTTGGCGAGTTTAGAGATGACGGACGAAACTTTTGCTGAACAGCAAAGGTTACGTCACGAAAAGAAGGCATTTGACGATCGTATCATCGCATTTTTTCGGCGAGATGCGGACGATTTATGAGAGTATCGGGGAATTATTTTGGCAAGTCGCGTAAATGAGAATGAAGAAGATATGGCCGAAAACGGCGATGCACCGCTGATTGACCTGAACGATGCGACCGTCAAAAAACTGCTAGCCAAGGCAAAGCGCCGCGGTTTCCTGACCTATGACGAATTAAATGCTGCTTTGCCGCAGGATCAGATGTCTTCCGAACAAATCGAAGATGTCATGTCCGCCATCAATGACATGGGCGTACAAATCGTCGAAAATGACGAAGCCGGCGAAGATGGCGAGGACGAGCAGGAAGAGGAAGAAGTCGAAACCGTCGACAATATCTCTGAAAACGACCCGCGCTCGCTGACCAGCACGGTCAAGAAGACCGGAACGGGTGAACGCACCGATGACCCTGTGCGCATGTATTTGCGCGAAATGGGCGCGGTGGAATTGTTGTCTCGCGAAGGCGAAATCGCGATTGCAAAGCGGATTGAATCCGGTCGCGACACGATGATCCTCGGCCTCTGCGAGAGCCCAATCACCTTCCACGCCATTATTGACTGGTCGAACGCGCTTAACGACGGCGAAATGCAGCTGCGCGAAATCCTTGACCTTGACGCCATGTTGTCAAAAGCGCCCGAAACGCTGACCGACGACGAGGAAGAAGAAGGCGACGGGGAAATCAGCGAAAAAACCGCTGGCGTCTCTTACAAGGAAGAAGATGAAGTCGACGAAGAGCCGGAATCGGCGAGCGACGACGATGATATGACCGAACGGCGTTCACGTCCGGTTGAAGAAGAGGAAGAAGACAACACGCTCAGCCTCGCGCAGATGGAAGAAGCGTTGAAGCCCGCGGCATTGGAGCGTTTTGCCAAGATAGCCTCTTTGTTCAAGAAATTCTCGAACATTCAGCTCGAGCGGATGCGCGCTTTGAACGCCGGCGAAGAGTTTTCCTCAGCTTCCGAAAATAAGTATCACAAATTACGTGAAGAATTGACTGCGGAAGTCGAAAGCGTCCAGTTCCACGCCAACAAAATCGAATATCTGGTCGACCAATTATATTCGTTCAACCGCCGCTTGACCGCGCTTGGTGGTCAAATGCTGCGTTTGGCCGAGCGTCACAAGGTTCCGCGCAAGGCATTCCTTGACAGCTATATGGGCCGTGAGCTCGACGAAAATTGGCTGGCCGAAGTTTCCAACCTCGACAAAAAATGGACGGCGTTCGCGACGAACGAAGCCGAAGGCGTCGAGCGCATTCGCACCGAAATAGCCGACATTGCCGCGAATACCGGCATGTCGCTGGGCGAATTCCGCCGCATCGTCAACATGGTGCAAAAGGGCGAGCGCGAAGCGCGTATTGCGAAAAAAGAAATGGTCGAGGCCAATCTGCGCCTCGTTATTTCCATCGCGAAGAAGTATACGAACCGCGGCCTTCAGTTCCTTGATCTCATTCAAGAGGGCAATATCGGCCTCATGAAGGCGGTCGATAAATTTGAATATCGCCGTGGGTACAAGTTCAGCACTTACGCAACATGGTGGATTCGTCAGGCGATTACGCGTTCGATTGCGGACCAAGCCCGCACCATCCGTATTCCAGTGCATATGATCGAAACGATCAACAAGCTGGTCCGCACCAGCCGTCAGTTCTTGCACGAACAAGGCCGCGAGCCGACGCCAGAGGAAATGGCCGAGCGCCTTTCCATGCCGCTCGAAAAAGTGCGCAAGGTCATGAAGATCGCGAAGGAGCCGATCTCACTCGAAACGCCGATTGGCGACGAGGAAGACAGCCATCTTGGCGACTTCATCGAAGACAAAAACGCGATCATTCCCGTCGATGCCGCCATTCAGGCGAACTTGAAGGAAACCGTGACCCGCGTTCTGGCGTCGTTGACACCGCGCGAAGAGCGCGTGCTGCGCATGCGTTTTGGTATTGGCATGAACACCGACCATACATTGGAAGAAGTTGGTCAGCAGTTCAGCGTTACCCGCGAACGTATTCGTCAGATCGAAGCGAAAGCGCTCCGCAAGCTGAAGCACCCAAGCCGCAGCCGCAAAATGCGCAGCTTTCTCGACCAATAAGCGACGGCTTGCTGCTTTTATATCTCTGAACGGTTGAGGTTATGGACCGGATGCTCGCCCTTATGTGCGGGTTTCCGGTGGCCATCGCGGAAGTAGTGTGTGCGCAATTTGGCGCGGCCAACGTTGCAAAATGAAATGCGCGCCACTCGCCCCGCCCCCCCCCCGCGTAAACTATTATATTGCATAACGCGGGCGGCCCACTTAACGAATTAATCGTTCGATTAACAAACGGGGTTCGTCCATGCGCTTTGAAGGCACTGATAATTACGTCGCAACTGATGATCTGAAAGTTGCCGTAAACGCAGCCACGCGGTTACGCCGCCCGCTTCTCGTCAAAGGCGAACCCGGCACCGGTAAGACCGTCCTGGCGCAGGAAATCGCGACCGCACTCAATGCGCCGCTGATTGAATGGAACATCAAATCCACGACCAAGGCGCATCAGGGCCTGTATGAATATGACGCTGTTGCGCGTCTGCGCGATAGCCAATTGGGCGATGAACGCGTCCACGACATCAAAAATTACATCAAGAAGGGTAAGCTTTGGGAAGCGTTCACCGCGCCTCAGTTGCCCGTTCTTTTGATCGACGAAATCGACAAGGCCGACATCGAGTTTCCGAACGACTTGCTTCAGGAACTCGATCGCATGGAATTCTTTGTGTACGAAACACAGGAAACCGTAAAAGCTGTCGAGCGCCCCATCGTCATCATTACTTCGAACAATGAAAAGGAACTGCCCGACGCGTTTCTGCGCCGTTGCTTCTTCCATTACATCAAATTCCCTGACCGTACGACGATGCAGTCCATCATTGATGTTCACTTCCCCGGTATCCAAAAAATGCTGGTATCGAAGGCCATGGACATTTTTTACGAAGTTCGGGACGTCCCCGGCCTCAAGAAAAAGCCAAGCACGAGCGAATTGCTGGATTGGCTAAAGCTGTTGCTACACGAAGACATGCCACTTGATGTTCTGCAGTCACGCGACCCAACAAAGGCCATTCCGCCAATGCACGGCGCTCTGCTTAAGAATGAGCAGGATGTGATGCTGTTTGAACGACTGGCCTTTATGGCACGGCGCCCAAACAGCTAAGCTGCGCCTTATTTAGACGCTGTAAGCGATTTCAAAGTCGCCCCAGCGGCGTCCATTTATGCGCAGTGGGACATATACGTTACGCATGACCTTGTAAGAATGGCCGTCGCCTTCGTGGCGAAATACGGCCATCATATAATCCTGCTCGCTTGTTTTCGCAGGGATATCCACCGGATCCTGAATAACGCGGCCGTTGCGGCAATATTTAGTGTCATGCGCGATATCGCCCGTTGGCGGCCGCGACAGTTCTTTCAACTGTACGGGTAAGAAGCCCTTTAGGCTGCTGCACACCACCGACGTTATTTCGTCGGGATTGCTGTCTTTGACGGCTTCAATAAATGGCTGCCAATGTTG
Organism: Sphingomonadales bacterium 39-57-19; assembly: GCA_002282385.1. Taxonomy (GTDB): domain Bacteria; phylum Pseudomonadota; class Alphaproteobacteria; order Sphingomonadales; family Sphingomonadaceae; genus Sphingorhabdus_B. The sequence goes on from NCJG01000001.1 coordinate 462,412, forward strand.
TTCCGCCCATGGTGTAAGCTTCGATGTAAAGCGCGGCGGATTGCTGCCTTCGATGAGACGCAGATCGGTATCAAACAGCGCCTCTAACGTCAGTGTACCATCCGCGATTGCGGCCTCGGTCAATGCTTTTACTTCTTCGGCCTTTTGGCGGGCAAGCTCGACAAATTCGCTATCGCGCTTTGACAAACCGCTGTGCACAATATGGTCAAACATCTTGTTTGCCTGCAATTCCAGACCGCCGATCTGGCTATGCGCACGCACAACAGCCGTAAACATTTCGCCATTGGCGCCTTCGACCGCATCACGAACATTTTGCGAATCGACCAGCCCACGGTGAATTTGTGCGGTGCTGTACGCAATCTCACGGTTGTGATCACCTACCTTGGCAACGACATCGCTCACGCCATAAATGAGCTCTTGAAGGCTCGCAAACTGCTCTTGCGCGGCGCCGCTTGTCGATACACCCTCCTCGATTTCTACGACAAATTTCGCGGCTTCATGCGAAAGAGAGTTCACGGTTCCAGTTATTTCCACCGCAGCGCGCCGCGTATCATGCGCCAGCTTTTTGACTTCAGCTGCCACGACCGCGAACGTCTGCCCAGCGGCACCCGCCTTTTCCGCCTCAATCGCGGCGTTAAGCGCCAGCATGTTGGTCGTGCGCGCAATCGAATCAATTGATTGCGACACCCGCTTCACTTGCTCCATCGCTGCTGCAAAACCGGTGATATGCGAACCAAGGCTCATGATGAGACTGATCAGTTCCGAAAAGCTCGCCAGTGATAGCTGAACTGTTTCATGCCCCGTCTTCAGCTTTGCGACAGCGGCTTCCGCCAAATTCCTTGCATCTCGGGTCGCCAGCGCAACCTCCGCAATGTCCGCATCAAGTGCTTGCGTAAGCTCGGTCATCTCGCCGTGCCTTGCCTTAAGCCAGTCTGCGGATTGTAGCGCCTGTTCGAGCACACCTGCAGCTTCGGCACAGCCCACGGTAACCTCACCGCATATCTGTGCGGTTTCGTGGATCCAGTGATTTTCACTCAATGCAACTTTTTCCATTTTCATGGCTTTGGCACCTTGTTCTGTCGTTTGTAACGGGGCCTACCCCAATATGGTTATCACAGAGTTAATCGCCGGTTGTTGACGGCGCGTGTCGAAACAGCCAAAAGCTTTAACTGTTCAATTAAACAGGAGCCTGCCGGTGTTTTTCTCATTCATGGAAGAGTTGCGGTCCGCCGGTATATCCGCTTCATTGAAGGAGCACCTTGCTCTGCTCGCCGCTTTGGATGCGGATGTTATCGACCAAAGCCCCGAAGAATTTTATTATTTGGCCCGCGCCACACTGGTGAAAGACGAAGCGCTTTTGGACCGTTTCGACCAAGTATTTGGCAAGGTTTTCAAAGGCATATTCACTGAATATGGCCAGAACGATGTCGATGTACCCGCCGATTGGTTAAAGGCGATTGCCGAGAAATATCTGTCGCCAGAGGAAATGGCGAAGATCGAAAAAATGGGCAGCTGGGACGAGCTCATGGAGACGCTGAAAAAGCGGCTCGAGGAACAGGAAAAGCGCCACGAAGGCGGCAACAAATGGGTCGGAACCGGCGGCACATCACCTTATGGCAATTCGGGCTACAATCCCGAAGGCGTCCGCATTGGCGGCGAATCCAAGCACAAGCGCGCCGTAAAGGTTTGGGACAAGCGCGAATTCCAGAATTTGGACAATACGCGCGAGTTGGGCACCCGCAACATCAAGATCGCGATGCGCCGGCTGCGCCGCTTTGCCCGCGATGGCGCGGTTGAAGAGCTCGATATTGACGGCACAATCAACGGCACAGCGCGCAAAGGATGGTTGGACATTCAAATGCGCCCCGAACGCCGTAACGCGATCAAGGTGTTGCTGATGCTGGACGTCGGCGGGTCCATGGATCCGTTTATCAAACTTTGTGAAGAACTCTTCAGTGCGGCCACTAGTGAGTTCAAAAACTTAGAATTTTTCTATTTCCACAACTGTCCATATGAAGGCGTGTGGAAAGACAATAAGCGCAGGTTCAGCGAACGCACACCGATGTGGGATCTGCTGCACAAATTCCCCCACGACTATAAAGTGGTCATGGTCGGCGATGCGTCGATGAGCCCCTATGAAATCACGCATCCCGGCGGATCGGTTGAGCATTTCAACGAAGAATCCGGTGCTGTCTGGATGAACCGGATTACGAACACCTATCCCGCCACGGTCTGGCTTAACCCTGTGCCCGAAAAGCAATGGGGTTATTCGCAGTCCACGAAAATCATCAAGGAATTGATGAACGACCGGATGTACCCGTTGACGCTGGAAGGTCTTGATGACGCGATGCGCGAATTAAGTCGGAAGCACGGGCACTAATATAGCAGATATTGCGCGCGTTTCTCTCGCCAATCCTGTTCATCGGCTGACGTCATTGCGTCCAGGTCATCTGGCGTGCTGCCGGGTGCATCCACCCATTCACGCAAGGCCGAGCCGCCGTTAATCACGTCAATGGCGAGCTTGCCGAATTCATATTCATACGGGAAGTCGCGCCACAGATCATATTCGGGATAGAGCCGCCGGATAGCCTTGAATGCCAATGCCTGGATCCGCCAAGGTTGGAACGCGTCATGGTCATATGATGGACCTTCTGCGTGGATGTGCACACCATGACACAATTGGTGCACATGCTTGTGGAATGTCGGCTCGAACCAAATTTCCCGAAGCGTGCAGCCATTCAGCCATTGCGGCGCAAACGCCCGCATTTCGGCAATTACATCGCGCGCGTTAATGTCCGGCGCGCCGAATATCTCCAGCGGACGGGTCGTTCCCCTGCCCTCTGACAACGTCGCTCCCTCCAGCAACACGGTGCCCGCATAAGCGCGCGCCATGTTGATGTTTGCCGCATTGGGGCTTGGGTTGATCCATATCCGATCGGCAGGCCAGCCAAATCCGGGTGCCGCGTCTGGTTCATAACCCGCCATTTCAATAACGCGGTAATCGACGTCGATCTTGTAATGATCGATAAACCAATGCCCGATCTCACCCAAGGTCATGCCGTGCCGCATGGGCATCGGGCCCGCGCCAACAAAGCTTTCCCAACCCTTTTGCAGCGTCAGCCCTTCTACGGGGCGGCCAGCAGGGTTCGGGCGATCCAACACCCAAACCGATTTGCCATGCGCGGCAGACGCCTCAAGCACATACAGCAGCGTCGTAATAAACGTATAAATCCGGCAGCCCAGATCCTGAAGGTCGATCAGGATGACATCAAAAGTCTCCATAGACTCGACGGAAGGGCGCCGCACTTCGCCATAGAGGCTGAATATCGGGATACCGAGGACAGGGTCGGTGAAGTCGGGTGACTCCATCATATTGTCTTGCTTATCACCCCGAAGACCATGTTGGGGGCCAAAGGCAGAGGTCACCTGAACATCGTCGAGCGCAGCCAATGCGTCCAGTGCGTGCGTCAGGTCTGCTGTCACAGAAGCTGGATGGGCCAGTAACGCGACACGTTTACCCGCCAATGGCTTGCGAAGTTCTGGCTCCGTGAGGAGGCGATCAATTCCAAATTTCATGCCGCGCTTCGTGCCTCCAGTTGCAAGGCAAAGCAATCCTTATGATGAAAATCCGCTTTCCCCGGTGGGTGCGCGAGTGCCCAATAGGCGGTACGTCCGTCCTTGTCCGCAATAACGGCACTGAACCCCGCCGCCAAATCCACCGTTCGCAAAGATTCGGGCAGGTCCACGGTGACCGTCATTTCGAATATGCCCTCCCCCGCGGTGCAGTTTATCTGCGGCGGCGCGCAGGCAAGCTCCGTCATGCCTTCGCGGTATCCGGTAAAGGCATAGGCCGCCCATTGCCCCGACGGCGCGAAGTTGAATTCGACATAGCCGCCTTCATCGGCAGGGCCGCAAAACAATTCAAAACATGTGCCTTTCCAAAGTCCGTCGGTGCGTTCCCGTTGCGTAGCTTCAGGGAAATGTACCCCGTCGATTACCCCGTGCAGCGTGTATTTTATCTGCAAACGACCGTCTTCGGCACGATCAACGTGCACGGCGATAGCGTCGACAAAGCCCTTTTCGCTCAGTGGATGACATTGAAGCGCCGTTTCCGTCATCGAAATATTGGCCAATGTCGAAACTCCATGCTAGGCGCTAACGCGCTATGACTGCTTATAAATCTGATCTTCTTCGCCAGCTTGATGCACGCGGCTACATCCACCAAACAACCGACGCGGCGGCGCTTGATGCGCTTGCGTCCAAAGAGATTGTTCCGGGATATATCGGCTTCGATGCAACTGCGCCATCGCTTCATGTCGGAAATCTGGTGTCCATCATGTTGCTGCGCAGATTGCAGCAGGCTGGCCATAAGCCCGTCGTGGTCATGGGCGGCGGCACGACGCGTATTGGTGATCCGACGGGTAAAGACGAAGTCCGCAAGATGCTGACCGATGAAACCATCGAAGCCAACATATCGTCGATACGCAATGCGTTTGAGCAGTTTTTGACCTTTGGCGATGGCCCGACCGATGCCGTGATGGTCAACAACCATGACTGGTTGGGTCAGTTGGGATATATCAAACTGCTGCAAGAAGTTGGCACCCATTTTACCGTCAACCGGATGCTGACATTTGATTCGGTGAAGCTGCGGCTTGAACGCGAACAGCCCATGACCTTCCTTGAATTCAACTATATGATCTTGCAAGGATATGACTTCCGTCATCTCAGCAAGACGATGGGCGTCCGTTTGCAAATGGGTGGATCGGACCAATGGGGCAACATCATCAACGGCATGGAATTGGCGCGCCGGATGGACGGTGCAGAGGTGTTCGGCCTAACAACGCCGCTGATCACCAAAGCCGATGGATCAAAAATGGGCAAGTCCGTTTCTGGCGCGGTCTGGCTCAATCGCGAACAGCTGCCTGATTATGATTATTGGCAGTTCTGGCGCAATACGGACGACCGCGACGTCGGCAAGTTCCTGCGCCTTTTCACCGATTTGCCGCTCGACGAGATCGAACGTTTGGAATCGCTTGCGGGTTCCGAAATTAACATCGCCAAGATAGCATTGGCGAACGCCGCAACAGAATTGTGCCGTGGTGCAGAAGCATCTGCGCTTGCCGCTGAAACGGCCCGAAAAACCTTTGAAGAAGGAACGTCAGGCGGCGATTTGCCAACGATTGACGTCAGTACAGAGATTTCGGTGATTGACGCGTTGGTGGCGCTGAATTTCGTGGCGTCCAAAAAAGAAGCGCGCAGAATGATTCAAGGCGGCGGCGCGCGGGTTGCCGATGCGGCGATTACGGACGAAAATGCGATGATTTCTGCAAAGGCTGAACCGGTCAAAATTTCTGCTGGCAAGAAAAAGCACGGCCTCATTCGCTTCGGATAAGCGCGTCGGTAAAATTGTGAAGCGTGGCTTTACCAAATCTTTGGAACTTGGCGGTATGTTGATTAACCAACACCAACTACCGCACGAGGCCACAAAATATGGCGCAAGCAGTTCCGAACCCTGATCTGGATTTCCGCATTGCGGCCCGTCACCGCGCGAACCACACCGTCATAGCCGAGAGTAAATTGCGCGGCGACACGCAAATTCACATCATCAACGTCTCCGCGCATGGCTTCATGATCGACGATAACCCCGGCTTCGAACGTGGGGAGCGCGTCGAACTTCGGTTGCCCGTCATTGGCAGAATCGAGGCGCTGGTTATCTGGACGTCTGACAAGCGGGCCGGTTTTCAGTTTGAACGCGTGCTACGTTTGCCCAATTTTCTTGGGCTGCTTGAAATCATCTCGCCAAAGCTGCGCTAACCGCCGCGAAGCGTCGCCACACCGGCATCTCGTTCAAACAGATATAGCGCCACACGGGCAGCCTGCCCCCGCGGACCATCAAGCCCGCCATCGCGTTCCAACAAAAGCCGCGCATCATCTGCCGCAACGCCGATAAGTTCGCGTACCTGCTCCGGCGTGGCAACGCGAAATGGGCTGTCGCCAGACTGACGCGTTCCCAGCAATTCGCCGGCACCGCGCAGCTTAAGGTCTTCCTCGGCGATCCGAAATCCGTCATTGGTTTCGCGCATAAGCGCAAGACGCGCGCGCGCTGTCTCACCAATTTGGGTCGTGCGCACCAGAATACAGACTGATTTCTCTGACCCACGACCGACGCGACCGCGCAGCTGATGCAATTGCGCAAGGCCAAAGCGATCCGCGGCCTCGATAACCATCAGGCTGGCATTGGGCACATCAACGCCAACTTCGATGACCGTCGTCGCCACCAGCAATCGTGTTTCACCCGCAACGAAGCGTTCCATTACCGCGTCTTTTTCCGCACCCCGCATACGCCCGTGCACCAACGCCACCTGCGGTCCAAAACGTAAGCGGAGCATTTCTGCGCGCTGTTCGGCAGCGGCAAGGTCACTCTTGTCGCTTTCTTCGACCAACGGGCACACCCAAAACGCCTGTTTCCCGGCAGCGAGATGGCGCGCAACGCCATCAATCAATTCAGCAAGCCTGTCCTGCGACATGACGCGTGTTTCAACGGGCGTACGACCGGGCGGAAGCTCATCAAGGATCGAACTGTCCATTTCACCATAAGCCGCGAGCGCGAGGCTGCGCGGGATTGGCGTTGCCGTCATGACCAGCAGATGCGGAACGCCCCTGCCCTTGCGCGACAGCATGAGCCGCTGGGAAACGCCGAAACGATGCTGCTCATCGATAACAGCCACGGCAAGCGACTTGTATGTAACAGCCTCTTGGAAAATCGCATGCGTGCCGACGAGTATGTGAACCGAACCGTCGGCCAGCCCCATCAACGTTGCTTCGCGCAGGCTGCCCTTTTCGCGGCCCGTTAGGATTGCAATATTCACGGGCATCCCCGCCAGCAGCTTTTGAAGACCAGCATAATGCTGGCGCGCCAAAATTTCGGTTGGCGCCAACATCGCCGCCTGCATCCCCGACTCCACCGCACGCAGCAATGCCATGAGCGCAACCATCGTCTTACCCGCGCCGACATCCCCTTGCAGCAAGCGCAACATCGGCCGTGATTGCGCCAAGTCCCCTTCAATTTCGGCAATGGCGCGTTGCTGCGCACCCGTCAGCGCAAATGGCAGCTTCAAGAGCGAGATTAACGAGCCATCACCCGCCACGGGCACAGCCGTACGTTTGTCCATCGCCGCGCGGATAAGCCGCATGGCGAGCTGATTGCTGAACAATTCATCATAAGCCAGCCTATCGCGCACGGACTGGTCGTCCCTGCGATGCACGCTTCCCATCGCCGCCGTCCAGTTGGGCCAAGTCCGGCCAGCGACTAAAGTTGGCTCAATCCATTCGGGCAGGTCGGGCACATCCTGCAATGCGGCCCCCGCAAGTTGCCCCATGCGTTTGTTGGTCAGTCCATCCGAGAGCGGATAAATAGGCTCGGCAAGGCCAGGTGACGTATCGCTGTCGACGGGAACGACATGATCAGGGTGCACCATTTGCAATTCGTCGCCATAGCGTTCTAGCTTGCCCGAAATGATCCGTTTCTCGCCAACAGGCAGTTGCTTGCGCGCCCATCCACCATTGCGGCCGAAAAATGTGAGCGTCAGATAGTTTCCGGCGACATCCGCAACGAATATCCGCAATGGTGCGCGCGCGTTGTTGCTGTTGCGGTGGTCCATGACTGTGACGGTAACGATGATGTTGCTGCCAACATCGGCGACATCCAGCAAGGAAACCGCCTTGCGATAGGTCCAGTTGGCGGGAAAATGATACAGCACATCCTTCACCCGCTCGAGCCCCAGTCGCTCAAGAGGCTTTGCCAGACCAGGGCCGACGCCTTTCATGGCGCGAACTTCTGCAAATAACGGATTGAGTATATCGGGACGCATGACTAGGGCCGCTTATAACCCGCAAATCATTTCACGCCACCAGCATAAAGGATGCGTTACATGGACGCTGACCCATATCGTCGCAAACTGCATTATCGTGCACATCACCGCGGCACGCGCGAAGCGGACGCCATGGTCGGCGGCTTTTTCGACCAATGCTCCGCCAACTGGGGCGAGGTCGAATATGAATGGTTCGAACGTTTGATTGATGAGGAAGATGTCGACATCATGGCGTGGGCGCTTGGCACCGCACCGCCCGACCCTGCCTTTGCGGGGCCATTGATGGATCAACTGATGCAGCTGAATTTCATCACGCTGCCTGAAGGGCTTAGCACCCAAAACCCATGATTGATTTGCAGCGGATCACAACCAGTCGCAACGCGCTGACGCTCGCGTCGGTGCCGCAGGGTTTTGCGCCGCTTCTGCTTGCCGACCTGACACGCGCGGCCAAAGCACGCACACTGTATATAGCGCCTGATGAAGCCGCGATGCGCGCAATCGCTGACGCTGTGCCATTTTTTGCGCCTGAACTTGAAATATTGATTCTGCCGGGATGGGATTGCCTGCCCTATGATCGCGCATCGCCCTCGGTCGCGGTCACGTCGCAGCGCATGTCGACATTGCAGGCGCTTCAGCAGCCTGCAAAAAAGAAGCAGTTGGTGGTCACCACCATCAGTGCAGTCATCCAAAAATATGTCACGCCCTTCCGCATTCGCCAGACGGGTGAACGCTTAGCCGCTGGCCGCGAAATCAGCCGCGAACGGCTTGCGTCATTGCTGCAGTCCAACGGCTATTTCCGCGTAGATACCGTGGCCGACGCAGGCGAATTCGCGATCCGTGGAAGCATTGTAGACTTGTTTCCCGCCGGAAGCGAAGTCGGCCTTCGCCTCGATTTCTTCGGCGACGAAATCGAAAGTATCCGCCGTTTCAATCCGTCGGATCAGCGCAGCATCGACCAGGTCGAACACTTCGATATCTTGCCCGCGGTTGAAGCCCTTATGGACGAAGACGCGATTAAGCGTTTCCGTGTTGGCTACCGCGAACGCTTTGGCGTGACCGCAACGGGCGACCCGCTTTATCAGGCTGTCTCGGAAGGCCGCAGGCTTTCGGGCATGGACCATTGGTTGCCATTGTTCGAAGAGCGCATGGCGACGATCTTTGACCATGTCGGGACCGACGCGCTTGTCATTCGCGACAGCGGCGCCATTGCCGCGGGCCAGTCACGACTGGACTCCATCACCGACTATCACGAAAACCGCGTGAAGGCGCAGGCCGCAGAACCCGGCAGCTATCGCCCCTTGCCGCCCGAGATGCTCTATTTAAGCGGCGGCGAACTCGACCAGCTTTTCGACGACAATGCTGCGCACCTGATTACACCATTCGCGCAGCCCGACTCCGCCAGCGTCATTGATTTTGGCATCGCCGCAGCGCGCGATTTTGCACCGGAACGCACGCAGAAAGCCAATGTCTACGAAGCCGTCGCCGCGCATCTGAAATCGCTGCACAGCAAAAAGACCAAAACCATCATTGCGAGCTATTCCATTGGCGCACGCGAGCGGTTGAAGGGTTTGCTGGCCGATCATGGCGCCCCGTCCATCGTCGATGCGGACGGTTGGCAGCAAGCATTGGGCGTGGCCGCAGGGCGGACGGCGATGGTTGTGTTGCCATTGGACCATGGCTTTTCAACGCCGGACATAGCGGTCTTAAGCGAACAGGACATGCTGGGCGACCGACTCGTGCGCCGGCAAAAGCGCCGTAAATCCGCCGATGCCTTCATGGCCGAACTTGCCGCGCTGACCCCCGGCGATCTGGTGGTGCATCAGGACCATGGTATTGGCCGATATGAGGGCCTGATTTCGATACCCGTGGGCAACAGCCCCCATGACTGCGTTGCCCTGACGTATTCCGGCGGAGACAAGCTGTATGTCCCCGTTGAGAATATCGATGTTCTGTCACGTTATGGCTCCGACAGCGAACATGTGTCGCTCGACAAGCTGGGTGGTGAGGCATGGCAGCGGCGCAAGTCGAAGCTGAAAGAACGCATCCGCGCAATCGCGGGTGAATTGCTGAAAACCGCGGCAGAACGTGCCCTTCGTCCGGGTTCGATCATTGAAGTCGATGGCCCCGCTTATGCCGGCTTTGTCGACCGTTTCCCGTATGAAGAAACCGAAGATCAGCTGCGCGTGATTGAAGAGGTCCTTCAGGATTTGTCCGCGGGCAAACCCATGGACCGGCTCGTGTGCGGCGATGTCGGGTTTGGAAAAACCGAAGTCGCCATGCGCGCCGCTTTTGCAGCCGCGATGGCGGGGCTTCAGGTCGCGGTCATTGCGCCGACGACATTGTTGGCGCGGCAGCATTATTCGAATTTCGCCGAACGTTTCCGTGACCTGCCGTTAAAGCTCGGTCGGCTTTCGCGGCTCGTGCCAACCGCCGAAGCGACACAAACGCGTGAAGCCTTGGCGGATGGCACTTTGGACATCGTGATTGGGACGCATGCCGTTCTTGCAAAGTCACTTGAATTCAAACGACTTGGCTTGGTCATTGTTGACGAAGAACAACGGTTCGGCGTCAATCACAAGGAGCAGTTGAAAGCGCTGAAGACCGACGTGCATATGCTGACGCTGACGGCGACACCGATCCCGCGGACGTTGCAAATGGCCATGTCTGGCCTGCGCGAGTTGTCGGTCATCCAGACGCCGCCGGTCGACCGTCTGGCCGTGCGTACCTATGTTATGCCATGGGACCCCGTGGTGCTGCGCGAAGCATTGCTGCGTGAACATTATCGCGGGGGGCAAAGCTTCTTTGTTGTGCCGCGCATAACCGACCTTACCGAGATCGAAGAATATCTGCGGACTGAAGTGCCTGAAGTGAAGTATGTCACCGCGCACGGGCAAATGTCACCAACGCAGGTGGAAGAACGCATGAGCGCGTTCTATGAAAAGCGCTACGACGTCCTGCTGTCCACGACGATTGTCGAAAGCGGACTGGACATACCGAGCGCGAATACGTTGATCATCCACCGCGCTGACCGCTTTGGCCTTGCCCAATTATATCAGCTGCGTGGACGCGTCGGGCGTTCGAAAACCCGCGCTTATGCCTATCTGACGCATGAACCGAATCGCGTACTGACCGAAACGGCGGAAAAGCGCCTCAAGGTGCTTGGTGATCTCGATAGCCTTGGTGCCGGGTTCCAGCTTGCGAGCCACGATCTCGACATTCGCGGTGCGGGTAACTTGGTGGGCGATGAACAGTCCGGCCATATCAAAGAGGTCGGCTTTGAATTGTACCAATCGATGCTCGAAGAAGCGATCTTGGAGGCACGTGCCGGCGCGCATGGCCTCGCGAAACCGCGCGGTAGCTTCTCGCCGCAAATCACCATCGATGCGCCAATCCTCATTCCCGAAGATTATGTGCCCGATCTTTCGGTCCGCATGGCGCTCTATCGCCGTTTGAACGATCTCGAAGAAGGTCAGGATATCGAAGGTTTTGCCGCGGAAATGACCGATCGCTTCGGCCCGATACCGGAACCAACGCAGAACCTGCTGAAGCTTATCCAGATCAAGCAAAATGCGCTCGTTGCGCAGGTCGCAAAAATTGAGGTTGGCGCGCGTGGTACGTTGGTCAGTTTCCATCAGGACACACCGCCCAATGTCACAGGATTGCTGGCCTATGTCGACAAATTGGGCGAGACGGCAAAGCTGCGTCCCGATAGCAAGTTGGTTATCAACCGCATATGGGGCGACCCCGCAGCGCGGCTCAATGGGTGCTTGCAGCTATCACGCGGCCTTGCAAATCTTGCCCGCCGGCATGGTTCCCCTTCACGACCATAGCAGCGAAAAACTTTCCGAACCCTTTCGGCAAATTAATTCAGCTTGGTAGCGCAAGCTTTTCCGCTTACATCGCAAAAATGATCGACGGTTTTGGACGCAGTATCGACTATTTACGGATATCGGTGACCGACCGTTGCAATTTCCGTTGCACATATTGCATGCCCGAAATGCAGAGCTTTTTGCCGCATCCCGATTTGCTCAGCTATGATGAAATCACGACGCTGGTCGCTCGGTTTATAGACCATGGCATTCGCAAAATTCGCCTAACGGGCGGCGAGCCGCTGGTGCGCCGTGACATTGCCGTTCTGATCAACGCCCTTGGGCAGCATGTGAAAAGCGGCGCGCTTGAAGAGTTGACGATGACGACCAACGGCAGCCGGTTGGAACAATTCGCGCCCATTCTTGCCAGCGCTGGCATGAAGCGTATCAATGTAAGCTTGGATACGCTCGATCCGGAACAGTTTAAGACGATCAGCCGCGGGGGAGACCTCGACACGGTATTGAAGGGCATTCACGCTGCGAAAGCCAATGGCCTCGCCATCAAAATCAACATGGTTGCCTTGAAAGGCGAAAATGAAGACGCGCTGATACCCATGATGGCGTTTTGCGCGGAGCATGGCTTTGACCTCACCCTGATTGAAACAATGCCGCTTGGGACCGGCGTATCGGAGCGCGAGGCGCAATATATCTCGCTCGACGCATTCACCGCGCCCATCCGCCAACAATATGACCTGCATCCGCTGGCGCATAAAAGCGCCGGCCCTGCCCGATATTGGCGCGTCGATCCATTGGGTCTGCGCCTGGGCCTTATCACGCCAATGAGCCAGAATTTCTGCGACCATTGCAATCGCATCCGCCTTACTACCGATGGCAAAATCTACATGTGCCTTGGGTCAGAACTGCACGTCGATTTGCGCAAAGCATTGCGCGAAGGGGTGCCTTCCGACGTCGACCATTTGCTTCAGACGGCTTTGCGGCTTAAACCCCAACGCCATGAATTTGAAAACCAATTCGCGCAGCCTGACTTGAGGTTGAAGCGACATATGAATGCAACAGGTGGATGACCCAATATACGCAACTTGCGATAATATCGTCAGCGACGCCGCAGGCACGCGAGGCCGAAGCACAGCTTCGCGCCGTCCATGACTTTGTCCCGCTGGATAACGCCGACGCCGTAATCGTCTTGGGCGGCGATGGCCACATGCTGCAGGTTCTGCATCAATTGTTGGAAAGCCGCCGCGACATTCCTGCCTACGGCATGAACTTGGGCACAATCGGCTTCCTGATGAACAGCTGGGATCTGCATGATCTGCACGCGCGGCTGCAGCGCGCCAAGTCATTCTCGGTTCGTCCGCTGACAGCGGACATCACAACCGTCAGCGGTCAAAAGTTTACATTGCCCGCAATCAACGAAGTGTCGTTGCTGCGCGAAACCCGGCAAGCGGCCAAGCTGGAGATTTCTGTCAATGGACGGGCGGTGATCCCCGAACTTATCAGTGACGGCATATTGGTATCCACGCCCGCTGGTTCGACCGCCTATAACCTGTCAGCCAACGGCCCCATCTTGCCGCTCGATTCGTCGTTGCTGGCGCTGACGCCGATCAGTCCCTTTCGGCCCCGCCGTTGGAAGGGTGCCATTCTTCCTGACCGCTATGTCATCAAAATCAACATTTTGGAGGCAAGCAAACGCCCCGTCAGCGCCGTTGCCGACCAGCGCGAGATCCGCGATATTGCGCAAGTAGAAGTGGCATTGGACCGCAATCGATCACTGACGCTTTTGTTCGATCCCGAACATGCACTGGATGATCGCATTGCAATGGAACAATTTATTGTCTGAACTGGCAATGGGCGCTTGCCAAATGCGAAAAAGCGCTGCTATAGGCGCGCCTCTGCCCGAGCATATCGGGCTGTTCCCTGGTAGCTCAGTGGTAGAGCAGTTGACTGTTAATCAATTGGTCGGGGGTTCGAATCCCTCCCGGGGAGCCATTTTTGCCTGTGACGGCAATGAATAATATATATGTTATTCAATATCCATTGGCGCGCACCCATTTTCGATACACTTTCGGCCGAGCCATTTATTCTGGCGTGTTGAACGCTACACGTTCATCGGTTAGGGTTTTGGTATGACATACACATTATGGGGCTCAGCCCATTCTCTCTATACGGGCAAGGCGCGATCCTATCTCATCAAGAAGGGCCTGCCTTTTCGCGAGCGGTATCCGTCCGATCCCGAGTTTGCCGGCAGGATATTGCCTGCGGTCGGCCATTTTGTTGTACCCGTGCTCGAAACGGACAATGGCGAGATTATCCAGGACAGTGGCGATATCATAGACTTTCTGGAGCAGCGCCATGCCGAACCCCTGCTCAAGCCACAATCGCCAGTGCAGCAGTGGGTGTCGTTGATTTTTGATGCCTTTGGTTCGGAATATCTGCTGCCGCTGGCGATGCACTACCGCTGGTCCTACCGCGATGAGCAGGAGACATTTTTGCGTGCAGAATTCGGGCGCGCAATGGTCGCGGGAACGGATCGCTCCGCACGGCGCGAATCTGCAGCACGGACGATGGAATTTTTTGCCGGTTTCTTACCCAATCTTGGTGTCTTTCCAGAGGTCGTCGCTGCGATGGAAGATTCCTATCTGGCGCTAATCGATGCGCTGGATAACCATTTTCAGCATCATCCTTATTTGCTGGGCGGCAGGCCGTGCCGCGGGGACTTTGGCATGATGGCGCCGTTGTTCGCGCATCTCGGCCGCGATCCTGTTCCAGCCATGCTGATGAAGACAAAGGCACCCAACCTGTTCCGTTGGACGGAACGGATGAACTCTGTGCCAATCAGCGACGGCGAATATCCGGGCTATGGTGAGGACTATTGCGGCCAGGATACCGTTCCCGAAACGCTCATCGCTGTGCTCAAAATTGTCTTTGCCGACTGGACGCCCGGATTGAAAGCCGATGCCGACTGCTTCAATGCATGGGCGGCGCACAAGAACGCTGGCGATGTGGTCTCGAAATCGGGAGAGCCACAAATTCATCCAAATGTCGGGAAAGTGGAATATCCTTGGCGCGGCGTGACAATGAAGCGGGGCAGCGCGCCGCATATGCTATGGATGTTCGCCAGAGCACAAGACCTGGCGGCGAACAGCGCAGGTGAAGCAGGCGAACGACTGAATACGCTAATTGAGCAAGTCGGGGGCCAAGAGGCGATGGAACTCAGTCTTGCGAAGCGGATCATGCGCGATAAAAATATGCTGGTTCTTGCCTGATACTCTTCGCGGTTGAAGGCGGGGTTGTGCAAAAGCGACCGATAGTATTCTGAAGGTCCGCTCGCTCCTAATGTTACGAAAGCGCCTGCGCCTGCCAAAGCAGCCGCAGCGCGGCGTAGCCGACCAATATCGCGGTAAATGTGCGCAGAAGCTGCGGCGACAAATAGCGCATTCCGAATATGCTTCCGATCTGCCCGCCGACCAGCACGGCAGAGAGCAACAGGCCATATTCCATCGCAGGCGCAGCAAGTGACTGTGCCCCTGCCTTTATGACTTGCCCTGCCAGCCCTGCGGCTGAATTGATCAGGATATAGAGCGAAGCAAAGGCGGCAATGCGCCGTGCCTCCGACCAGCGGATCAAATGCAATATCGGCGCCATGAATATGCCACCTCCAATCCCGGATAGACCAGCCAGCAAGCCAACACCGCCTGAAATTGCCAGAAGCAATGGCTTGGGCAATATACGCGCGGACAGCTTTTCAGGCTGAAGCAGCAGGGCAATGGCAGAGGCAAGTAATGCCCCGCCCAATATCGTGAGGAAAATCCATTGCTTTAGAGGCACAAGCCCGCCCAGAAACGCGAGAGGCGCGGATACCAGTAACAATGGCATGACTTGCGGCCAAGACACGAGCCCGGCGCGTATGAAGCGCATGCTGCCGCCCGTCACGACAATGATATTGCATAACAAGGCGATGACCGGGATTAGCCGATAATCAACGCCCCATAGCGCCAGCAGCGCCGTATAGGTCGAACCCCCGCCAAAGCCGACCGAGGCATAGACAAAAGCGACGAGAGCGAAGAATCCTGCCAACCAGATCATCCCCGCCCTCCCCGTTCAATGCCTTTAATACGCGCCGTGACAGTGTTTATATTTTTGCCCGGAACCGCAAGGGCATGGGTCGTTACGGCGCAAGTCCGGGTTGCCCGCAAACGGATCGTTTGCACCCGACGCGATCTCTGGGCGTGGGATCGTCGTCGTGACGAACCCAAGTGAACCTGCGTCGATGTCATTGCTGTCATCTTCACCGGTGAACGGATCGATATGTGTCGTCAGGAAATCCGGCAATTCAGGCAGTTGAGGCGGAACAAGCTCTTCTTCTGCGCGGAAATCGTTGGTGGCGATTGTCTTGGTTACGCCTTCACGAATGGCACCCAACATGCGTTCAAACAGGCCAAACGCTTCCTGCTTATATTCGTTGACCGGATTCTTCTGCGCATAAGCGCGCAAGTAAATAACCTGACGCAGGGCATCCAAAGTCGACAAATGCTCTTTCCAATGATGGTCGAGCGTTTGCAGCAAAATGCTCTTTTCCACCTGACGCCATAAAGTTTGGTCAAGATCAGCGCCCTTTGCCTTAAACCGGGCTGTCGCCAGGTCCGCAATTCGGGTTTCAATGATTTCGGGCTCAAGGCCGTCTTCTTGCAACCAGCTATCGATGTCCGGAGCAAGCCCCAGAACTTGCGCACATTGCTGCTTCAGTCCATCGACATCCCATTGCTCGGGATAGGTGCCTTCTGGGCAGTGATCGCCAACCAGATTGTTCACCGTGTCGTTGAGCATATCCTCAATGATATCGTCGACGGCTTCGGCGTCCATAATTTCGCTGCGCTGGTCGTAAATAACCTTGCGCTGGTCGTTCATGACATCGTCATATTCCACCAACTGCTTACGGATATCGTAGTTCCGCGCTTCAACCTTGCGCTGTGCGGTTTCAATAGCTTTCGACAACCATTTGCCGCCGATAGCCTCGCCGTCTTCCAGACTGGAATTCATCATACGCGAGAATAATGTTTCCGAACCGAATATACGCAGAAGATCATCGTCGAGCGAGAGATAGAAGCGCGACAGACCGGGGTCACCCTGACGTCCTGAACGGCCACGCAGCTGGTTATCGATACGGCGGCTTTCATGCCGCTCTGTCGCCAGAACAAACAAGCCGCCCGCTTCGACGACCTTGGCTTTTTCAGCAGCGATTTCGGCTTTCAATGCTTCAATTGCGGCATCGCGCTCCGGGCCTTCTGGCACATCGCGCAATTCATCTTCCAAACGGAATTCAAAGTTACCGCCCAGCTGAATATCCGTGCCGCGCCCAGCCATGTTGGTGGCAATGGTTACGCTGCCGAAACGACCGGCTTGCGCGACAATACGCGCTTCGCTTTCGTGGAAACGCGCATTGAGCACGCTGTGCTTCACATTTTCCTTTTCCAGGAACTCGGAAAGCAATTCGGACTTCTCAATGGAAACAGTACCAACCAATACGGGCTGACCCCGCTCATTTGCTTCACGAATGGTCTTGGCGATGGCGCCAAATTTGTCCTGCGTATTTTTGTAGAACTGGTCGTCTTCATCAATACGTTGCACGGGCAAATTGGTAGGAATTTCAACGACATTCAGCTTGTAAATTTCGTGGAATTCACCGGCTTCGGTCGCCGCGGTTCCGGTCATGCCCGACAATTTGGGATACATGCGGAAATAATTCTGGAAGGTGATTGTTGCCAGCGTCTGGTTCTCTGGCTCAATCTCGACGCCTTCTTTGGCTTCGACGGCCTGATGCAGGCCGTTTGACCAGCGACGTCCGTCCATCATGCGACCTGTGAATTCGTCGATGATGATGACCTTGCCTTCTTTGACAATATAATCAATGTCGCGCTTGAACATCACATTGGCTTTGAGCGCCTGATCCAGATGGTGCACAACCAAGGTGTTTTCATAATCATACAGGTTGGTGCCGGTCAGCAATCCGGCGCCCTCAAGCAAACGCTCGGCCTTTTCCGTGCCATCTTCGGTCAACGTGACATTGCGGCTCTTTTCGTCTTTTTCGTAATCGCCGTCGTCGAGTTGAAGGACAACCGCATGCACCTGCATATATAGTTCTGATTTATCATCGGTTGGGCCCGAGATAATCAGCGGTGTCCGCGCTTCATCGACCAGGATCGAGTCCACTTCGTCGACAATCGCAAAGTTAAATGGACGCTGCACCATTTGTGCGCGTTCATATTTCATATTGTCGCGCAGATAGTCGAAACCAAGTTCATTGTTGGTCGCGTAGGTGATGTCGCAGTCATAAGCGGCACGGCGTTCATGCTCGGGAATGTTCGGAACAACGACACCCGTGGTCAGCCCAAGAAAGCCGTAAATCTTGCTCATCCATTCGGCGTCACGGCGCGCAAGATAGTCGTTCACGGTTACAACATGCACACCCTTGCCTTCGATCGCGTTCAGATAGCACGCCAAAGTCTCGGTCAGTGTCTTGCCTTCACCGGTGCGCATTTCGGCAATTTCGCCGCGATGGAGCACGATGCCACCGACCATCTGCACATCGAAATGGCGCATGCCCATGACACGCTTCGACGCCTCACGAACCGTCGCAAATGCCTCAGGCAAAATATCATCCAGCGTTTCGCCGGCAGTCAGGCGGTCACGGAAAATCTGGGTCTGCCCCTTCAACCGCTCGTCATCCATGACCGAAATTTGGTCTTCGAGCGCGTTGATCTTGTCGACGATCTTCATGATCGATTTGACGTAACGGTCGTTGGACGAACCGAAAATGGCTTTGGCAATTCCGCCGAGCATAACTAATTCCTTTAAAATCATGTGGGAGACGCGCGCAAGTTGGCGCGAAATAGGGTATTGAAAGGGTGCACCGCAGCGGGTGCAGATGCCCTACCCTAAAATAATATCGTGCCGGTAAACGGGCGTATCAGGTGCCAATGCAACGAACGCGATGCTGCCTTCGACTGGCATAAGATGCACGCGCGCAGTTGGCGTCACATGCGCCGGCTGCTCAAACGCTTTTTCGGCTTCCTGAGCAGAAGCGTCGACATAAGCCTGAACTGCAGCCGAATCCACTGACATAGACGATGAAGAAACGGGGCGCGCAGCCTCCGCAGCGGAAAATCCGCTCAACATCGCCAGTAAGTAAATCAATATGCGCATATATGGCCCTGTTACGTGCTTTTGGGGATATAGTTAGCCGCAGCGGCAAAGTCCACACCCAAGGCGCGCAGCCTACTTACTGGCTGCGCCTGTCTTCAGGTCTTCATGTTCCACCGATATGCGGAACTTGATGCGTTTGGCCTGTGGTTTGCCTTCACTATCCAGAAACGGAGCGACATCAAGGTTTCCGCTACCCGAGCAGACGAGATCCAAGAAGTTCTTATCAGGGATTTGAGCAAAGAGCGCGCCTTCGCTCTGCGTTTCACAAAGCGTACGCTTACCAGTCGCGTCAATTTCCAATGTTAGGCCAATGGAGCCGGGCTTTGAAAAGGGATTTATACGCGTGCGCGGAGGGTTCATAGATACAGCGGCAGCGCTTTTCGGAAGACGCCAAGATAAGGTGTGTGCGCTCTTTCCGGAAGATGGCACTCCATTGGCATCCAACGCAGGCTCAAAACTCCACTCGCGCGCAAGTGCACATGCCTGTTGGTCCAGTTCGGGAGAATTGCTGCTGACGGTGATCGAGCATCCTAAAATCTTTCCAGCGCTGTCGACATTGAGCATAAGCGTTGTCTGGCCCTGTTTCCCTTCAGCTAAAGCCGCAGCAGGGTATTTGTCGGCTGGTATTCTTAGCTGCGCTGTATTTGAAGGCTTTGGCGGACGCGGAAGACTTTCGGCGATCCTAGGCATTGATGCCATGGTCAAAACTTCCGGTATTTGCCAGCGAACGCGGTTCGAATAGCTGCCGGTGGTTGCAACGCCTTTTTTATCCTTTCCCGGATAAAATTGCGCGCGCGCCATAACATTATCGCAGGTTACCTTATCAAGGTCAGCATGTCCGCTACTGGTGGTGATCGCACATTTGGTTACACGCCCATCGACAGACACATCTACTGTAAATGCAGTTATCCCTTCACGGAATTCGCGCAGCGCGAGGGCCGGATAATCACCCGTGTTTGCCCAAGTGCCGGGATTGTTTTTGGGTATTGGCGATCTTTCGCGTTCCTTTTCGGGTGCAGGTGTAGAAACAGAGCGGACCGAAGGGACCATGATAACCGGCGGAGGCGGCGCAGGTTTTTCGGCGTTTGTTTCGGCCACAATTGATGCTAGCGCCATCACCGAATAAAAAAGCATGTCTTTGTTCTCCCTGATCTGACGGGGGTTTAGCAAAAGGTTTCTTAAGTGTTAGTAAAATCACCGCTCGCAAAACCATTTCCCATCATGCCCGAAATCGCGGGTGCAACGCCCCGTGTGGCGCGTGCTGGGTATAAGGATTGGGGTCGCTGCGACTTAAGCTATATCGCGCTGGACGAAGGCACAACGGTCGCTGGCGTCACAACACAAAATATATGCTGCTCTGCCGAGGTCGACCTTTGTCGCGCGAATTTGGCGCATGGCCGCGCGCGCGCTTTGGTGGTGAATGCCGGGAACAGCAACGCCTTTACGGGCCAGCGCGGTAAGGACGCAGTTGATGCAATTACCACGCAAGTTGCAGGTCATCTGAACTGCGATGCATCGGAAATTTTTGTCTCGTCCACGGGTGTTATTGGCGTTCCCCTGCCCATCGACAAAGCGCAGTCTGGATTGCGCGCAGTCTTTGATGCGGCACCGTGCAGTTGGGAAGACGTGACGCACACGATCGGCACCACCGACACCTTTGCCAAAGGCGCAACCGCAAGCGCCATGGTCGATGGCCGCAAAGTCCAAATCGTGGGCATCATAAAGGGTTCAGGCATGATTGCGCCCGACATGGCGACCATGCTTGGGTATATTTTCACCGACGCCGCTGTCGACGCCGCTTTTCTGCAGCAGATGTTATCGGCTTCCAACAAAACCAGTTTCAGCTGTATCACCGTCGATAGCGACACATCGACCAGCGATACCGTGTTGGCATTTGCAACCGGCAAAGCAGGCAATAAGCCACTGACTTCATATGACGACGCTGGCGCGGACGCGTTTGCTGCGGCGCTGAATGACATCTGCCGTCAACTCGCGCATCTCGTTGTCCGCGATGGCGAAGGCGCGCAGAAGTTTATTGAAATCAACGTGTCCGGCGCTGCGAACGATGACAGCGCGCGGCGGATCGGCTTGGCCATTGCCAACTCGCCCTTGGTGAAAACCGCGATTGCAGGTGAAGATGCCAATTGGGGCCGCGTCGTTATGGCCGTTGGCAAAGCGGGAGAGCCTGCAAACCGCGACAGCCTATCGATCAGCTTCGGGGCAACGCAAGTGGCGCGCAATGGCCTGGCGGTCGCCGGATATGATGAAGCGCCCGTGGCGCAACATCTTAAGCAAAATGAAATCCAAATCGGCGTTGATCTTGGTATCGGGGCCGGGCGTGCAACGGTCTGGACCTGCGACCTAACCCACGGCTACATCAGCATCAACGCCGATTATCGAAGTTAAAGCGCGGCTTCCAACCAGCTTTTCAGCTGAGCCTTTGGCGCAGCGCCGACTTTCGTGTCCGCAATTTCGCCGCCTTTAAACAGGATCATCGTCGGGATGCCGCGCACGCCATATTTTGCCGGCGTATCGGGATGATCGTCGATGTTCAGTTTCACGATTTCGACCTGCCCAGCCAGCTCTTCGCTGATTTCTTCAAGGCTTGGGCCAATCATTTTGCATGGACCACACCATTCGGCCCAAAAATCGACCAATACGGGTTTGCCCGATGCCAGTACTTCTGATGCGAAATCATTATCGCCTACGGATTTGGTAGCCATGTTTATCTCCTTTGTTGCCACCCATGTATGCCCACAGCCAAATGCTGACAAGGACCAAGGCAGATAGTTTTTGTTCTGCCATCAAGAGGCAGGATAATAAGGCGCCAATATCTCGTCCGAAAGCGTTATAAACCGGGGTGCGTGCGTAAACAGCAAAGCGACCTCAATCTTGCAATCCGGGAAAATCGTCTGCAGCGCCGCGCGATAATGCGCCATTTGGCGTAAATGGGGAACGGGGACGCCATGTGCATCGCGGGGGATGCTTCGGCCCGTTTTGAAATCGACCGCGCGCACCATTCCGGGCTCGACGAGCAGCCGGTCAATACGGCCATTGATCACTGTTTCGCCCACAACAGCCACAAGCGGAACCTCAGCGCGTGCCAGCGGACCGAATAACGGCGCACAGACCGGATCGCTGATGACTCCGTTCACTTCGGCCAACAATTGGGCCATGTCGATATCGTCATTTCGTGCCTGCACTGCTAACCATTGCGCCGCAGTTTTGAGAGAATCGCTATCCGTGATGCGTTCAAACAAAGCGTGGATCAGCTTCCCACGGTTGGCGGCTTTGCGCATCGCTGCGTTAGCAGGGGCATCGCCATAATCGTCATCGTCAAGCCGCGATGGCACCAAAGGACGCGGTGGGCGCTGCTCAATTGGCGCAGGCGCGAATAGCCATTCGGGGCTGGCTGGCCGAGGTACGGTCGTCGACTGCTTTTTGGCAGAAGTCACCGGCGCTACCATCGACGCGCCTTCCGCGCCCACATGGCGCATCACCCTGCCCCAGCGCGGGTCTTCCTCCCAGCTGCAGCCGAGCGCCGTCATGCCTTTTTCAATCGCGGCGCACCAGCTTTCGGCAGGTGCCTCGCCCTTGCGGCTAATGCCCAACGACCCCGCCATAATCAGCCGCTCCTCCGCGCGCGTGATGGCCACATATAGTAACCGCTTATGCTCCTGCAGTTCGCGGGTTTTCTGCATCTCGACGATGTCTTGCAAGCGGCCTGACTGCTCGCTTTTGCGAATGGGCAGCAACGGCGTGCGTTGCCCCTCATCCATCAACAGTTCAACCGACTGATCGGGCTTTTTGGTGGGATCAGACGTAATATCCGCCAAAATGACCACGGGCGCTTGCAAGCCTTTGGCACCATGGACGGTCATGACGCGGACTTCCTTGGTACTGTTGTCGCTTTCGCGTTTGATTTCAATTTCGCCGCGGTCAAACCACGCCATGAACTTTTGCAGACCACCGCCATGCTGTTGTTCGAACTGAAGCGCCGAATTCAACATCTCCTCAATAGGCACCAAAACCTCGCGTCCCAAACGCGCGGTAAATTTGCGCCGGGCGCCAATGGGTCCGGACAAAATTTGTTCGAGGAAATGATACACGGTCGTGAAATCAGCCGCAGCCAGGATATCGCGCAATGGCGCAAGATCGTCCGCAAGTTCGGGCTTCACACGGATATGCTGCCACAGGCTGCCTTCGCGATCCCCGACATAGCCATGCACCAGCAACTGTTCCTGCGTCCATCCGATGATGGGCGAGACCAGCAAGCATGCAAGGCTGAGGTCATCATTCGGCTGGAGCACAAATTTGATTGCCGCCAGCAGATCTTGCACCACCAATGGCTGCAAAAGCTTCAGCCTGTCGATGCCCGCGACCGCAACGTTGCGTTCATGCAATTGCGCAACCAGCAGCGATGCCAAGTCACCGCGGCTGCGCAGCAGGAACATGATATCACCCGGCTCCAAATGACGCCCCTGGCTTTCCAGCCAAGGTTTCTCGTCGATGAGGGCTTTCGCATGATCGGCCAATCGTTCGGCCAGCGCGCGCTTTTCGTCGCTGAACCAGTCTTCTTCCTCATCCGACGCATCGCTATCGTCCGCTGCGTTCGGCTTTGCGGATATGGGCTGCAAAAGCTCAACCATGCCAAAATGCGGCTTTTCGCTGTAATGCGGGTCAATGATATCGTTGATGCCAAAATCCGCAGGACCAGACCCATCGATCACGGCGTTTACAAAATCGAGTATCGGCGCGGTGGAACGGAAACTGCGCGACAAGGTGAGCCGTTTCAATTCGCTTCCGGCGGCATCAATGCGTTCGGCAAAATAGCGGCCCGCTTCCTCATATCGTTCGGGCGCGGTCCCCTGAAATCCGTATATCGCTTGTTTGAAATCACCGACGGAAAACAGCGTGCGGTTCTTTTCCGGATTGGCACCCATGCCGCTGTAAAAATCGTCGCTCAGCGCACTGATGATATCCCATTGCGCTTTGTTGGTATCTTGCGCCTCATCCACCAAGATATGGTCGATCTGCTTGTCGAGCTTAAACCGCACCCATTGCGCCATTTGGCCATGCTGCAAAAGTTCGGCGGTGCGCCGGATCATATCGTCAAAATCAACTGCGCCGATGGCATGTTTGGCGCGGCTATATTGCGCCGCAAATTCCTTGCCGATGCATAATGCGCGCGCCAGCCTATCGGCATATTGCGCACGTGTCACTTCGCCCAATAATTGCTCTGTCCAGTTGAACATTTCGAGCGCGTGTTCGGCATAGACCTCCGTTGTCGGGGTATGTCCGCTCGTCGAAATCTGGGGATCACCCTTGGCCGTTGACCAACAACGATGCAGATCGGTCAAGAGCGCAGCGCGCTCGGTCGGCGTGCGCGATAGCCAATCCTGAAGGACTGCCGCACGCTTGCCCCCGCGGCTATCTGCCTTGTTTTTGCCCCACAAAAGGTTGGCATCAATGACCGCCTGCAATGTCGCGCGTGGAATGTGCGCGTCGGCAAAGGCGTCTTCCAACATATCCTCAACACGGCCGTCGAAATGAACGCCTGCCAGTCGCCGTGCCCAGACCACCGCGCCGGCATCATTGGGAATCATGGTCATGAGATCGGGCGATGCCGCCGCCCTATGCAGGAACCGCAGCGTAGCGTCCTCGCCCATATTGAGGGAAAGTTCCTGCAGGTCGTTGACCATTTTCGTGTCGCCGCGCGCTTCGGCTTCCAGCACTAGATTGACCAAGGCTTCGCGCAACAATTCTTGCTGCTCGCGTCCTTCAATCGGTTTGAATCCCGGAACCAATCCGGCTTCTTCGGGGAAGCTACCCAGCAACGACTGGCAGAAACTATGGATGGTCAGTATTTGTAAGCCGCCGCCGGGCGCGTCCAACACCTTTGCAAAAAGCTGGCGTGCGCGTTTTCGGGCATCTGGTCCCGCGTTCGCGCCAATGGCTTCAAGGTCATGAAACAGCGCTCCATCTTCGCGCTGCACCCAAGACGCCAAAAGCTCATTAATTCGGTCCGCCATTTCGGACGCGCCAGCCTTGGTAAAGGTGATGCACAATAGATTTTCAGGTTCGACATCGCTTTCCAACAGCAACCGGATCACACGCGCGGTCAAAACCTGCGTTTTGCCCGTTCCTGCAGATGCACTAAGCCAGATGTTATCACCGGGGATGACGGCGCTGCGCTGCGCCGGAATGAGTGGTTTCAGCGTCGGGGATTTAGCGGTCATGGCTGTTCCTCCGAAATCGACTGCCGGCCATTCCATTCCTGCAACCGCATCAATTGGTCATAATCACCATAATGCGCAAATTCGGGATGTAGCTTTGCAGTGAAGGGCGCGTCGCCCAAAATCCACTGCGCGATAGCCTCTTCTGCTTGCGCGACGGCAAAGGCCACAAACTCGGTGCTTAGAGGCTTTTTATCGTTGGTCCGCGTGGTCGTCGGGACTGCGATATGTCCAAACTTGTCTTTGTTTTTCGCCAAGCTCCAATATTCAAATTTGGTCGCGTGGCCCGCCACACCTTTGATCGCCATCTGCTCGGCCATATAGCCGATGAGGCCAAGCTGAAGCGCAAAGCCCGCATTCACTTGCTTGGTCGAGGGTGGCATGCCGGTTTTGTAGTCAACGATCACCAGACTTCCGTCCGCAAGTCTATCGATCCGGTCAACCCGTCCGTTCACGGTTATGCCCATGATGTCGACCTTGCCGGGTTGTTCGGCCACCGCGACAACGCGGCCATGGTCATGCATTTGCTTTTTGGTTTCTTCGGCCACCCAGCGCAGGCCAGCGGCAATGCGTGGTTGCCACAATGCACGTAACAACGGGTCCGTTGCCTCTTGTGCCAGCAACTCATCCACACGCTTCACGAGCTTATCGACGGCACAATTGTCTTGTTTGAACCACTGTTCCAACAAATCATGCACCAACGATCCGCGCCACGCGAAGCTAGGTTCGGCATCGACCTTTTCCAGCACACGAAGGCCAAGAATGCGTTTTGCGTAAAATGAATAGGGATCGGACTTTAGCTGGTCAAAATCAGTGACAGACAGGCTAACCAACCGCTGCGGCGCCGAAGGGCGCGGCAATGGGCGGCTTTCAAAGGGCACCTTATCAGCAGGTTCATCCAGCTGCGCTGCCAGCGCAAGCGACTGTTGGTCCTGCTCCAGCTCGTCCGCCGTCAGCGCCTTTATCCGCAGCAAAAAGCGCGACGCAACGGTTGGCCCGCCGCGATCACGCCGTGCGCGCGTTAATAGCACTTCGCGACCGCCCAATGCGGTCGCAAGATCATGCGCCGACAGGCCGATATTCCGGTCCAATGTCGGCAGTTTCAAATGCCGCCGGATGGCGGGCGCGAGCCAAGGGTCAGGCTGGGCTATTTGCGGCCATGTGCCCTCATTCAACCCTGAACAGATGATAAGGTCCGCCTGCTGCAATCGTGCTTCCAACAGACCGTAAATGGCGACACGCGGATGCCCGCCATATGGCGGACGCACGACAGCGCAGGAGAATATTTCGTTAAACGTCGCCGCCAACCCTGTGGCATCGATACGGCCAAGCGTCGAAAGGTCGCCGCCGCTTACTTCTTCCCACATCCGTCCAAGTTCGCGGCCACTTGCCCCGCGCCACACAGCGCCATCGGTCAAGTTCGTCGCAACATCGCGCAGTGCGTCGATGATGAAACTGAACGGTTGCCCATCGACATTTTCGAGCGGCGCAAGAATTTGGACAAAGCCCTGCCACCATTCAACCAGCTCTGGCTTCACTTTGCGGGCATTTTCCAACCGCCGCATGATGGCACCCAGCCCGACGCCGTTGGCGGTTCCCCGCAATTCGAGATCTAACAGCCGCACCTTATCGAGCCAATCGAGCCTGTCGGGACCTGCAAACACCAGCGGGTGCTTGGCAATCGCCAATACCGATGTTCCGGAAAACCGCCCCGAAATCGCGTCAACCAACGCGAGCGCCAGCGAACCATTTGCCGTTTGCAAAAGCGGTATACCCGCGCTGTCGTCGACATATATGTCCCAACGACGCAACTGCGCCGCAACGCGGACCGCGAGCTCCCGGTCAGGCGTGATCAGTGCGATCCGCTTTTCAGCTTGTTCCAATTCGCCGCGAATGCGCACCGCAATGGCCTTTGCTTCCAGCGCGCTATCATCGGCCTCAAACCATTGCGTATGTGATAAAGCCTTGCGCGATGGTGCGAGTTCTTGCCAGCCCACGCTATGTTCAGGCAGGCAGAAAATTTCCGAAATGGTGTCGGCCACGCGTTCAACACGTGCAGTTGGCAAGATATCGACTTCGCTTCGGTCGATACCCATGAGGTCGAGCAAATGTTTCAGCTGGAATTGGGGATGCACCTCAAAATTCCGGCGACGCGTTGGCACATTATCGTGTTCAGCTGCGGCAGACAGACTGTCCCAGCGGTCCTTAGCCAAGTCGAGATCAACACCGGGAAGAATAACCTGTCCATTTGGGATAAGCGCAACACGGCGCAGCAGTTTTGCGACCGCCTTGGCCGATGTGGTAATGCCAACCGCAACGATCGGCATGTCAAAACTGCTTTCAGCCAGACGGCGCTCCAACCCGGCCAAAAGCTTGTTTCGGCGTTCGGCAGGGCCCATCAATTCTCGCGCAGCAAGTTCGGCGCGGTAGGCGGGCAAGATCGTCAAAAGCTGACCATAAGCACGTTGCCAATGCCCCGCGAGATCAGCCTCGATTGCGATGTCTGACAACGCATCGAAGTCGACCAAATCGACCTCAAGCTCATCAATCAGCTCGGCCAGTTTGCGCGCCAAACGCAGCGCTTCAGCGGACGACAAAAACGTACCCTGCGGCCGATGTTCCTGCGCCAAGCGTGCCAACAGCATCAGCCGGTCAAACGATCCAATAACGGGCCAAATAATGTCTTCCGAGGAAATGGGATCCAGCAAAGGTCCCAATGCCTCATCGAGTTGCATATCGCCCACCGCCACCATGCGCGGCAAAAGCAAACCCGGTGCGGCCTGCCGGACGAACGCCTCCGTCATGGCCTTGATGGCGCGGTTATTGGGTAACAGCAATATTGTGTTGCTAACCGTGAGCGGGTCCTGCCCCGATGTCTGCAATATCCACTGCGCAGTTACGTCGCACAAGTCGTTCCCGAGCGGAACGTTAAAAACGCGCACGCGCTGCGCCGTGGCGTTAACAGGCGCCATGCAGGCCCAGACGTTCTTGCGTGGCGGCAATTGCCGCGGGATAGCCTACATCAAACCACATTCCTTCGTGCACCAACCCCATGCACCGGCCCTCTGCAATGGCACGATCCCAAAAGACGTTGGTCGAAAAAACGTCGGACGGTGGGTCAACAATCAGCTTTTTGGAAAGCAACTGAATACCTGTCCAGACATAAGGCGCAGGCGCGTCACCCACGCGACGCGACAGCCGGCCATCTGCGTCCATGTTAAAGTCACCAATGCCCTGACTGTTATATGCCGTCGCCAATGGCACCAGCAACATCAGCACATCCATGCGTGCAGCATCCCATTGCGCCATCAGGCGCGAGATCGCATTCTCCCCGTCGTTGGTCCACCAATTGTCCGCATTCACGCAGATGAATGGATCGTCCAAAATCATCGGCAATGCCTGAACCAGCCCGCCGCCTGTCTCGCGCAGCAAATCGCGCTCGTCGGATATCGACACGTCAAAATCCGTCGCATGGGCGGCAAGATGCGCTTCAACCTGGTCGGCGCGATAATGTGCGTTCACGACAATCTTGCCAACGCCTGCATCACGCAAATGATCCAATACATGATCCAGCAAGGCAACGCCGCCAACCTCAACCAATGGCTTCGGGCGGTCAGCGGTGAGCGGCATCATCCGCGTCCCCTTGCCCGCCGCCATGATCATTGCGGTGTTCACATGCTTAACCATGCGTAATGTCTAATGGGCTAAGGCTGCGGACTTCAGTGGGAATATGGGTATCGAACCATTGCTTAACGTTCGCAAGCGCCGGGTGCGCCAAATCGCGCTCCAGCAAGCCCCACATCCGCGGCAGGAAGGACAGATATCGCTCCTTACCATCGCGCTTCCACAACCGCGTAAATATGCCGATAATCTTGGTATTCCGCTGCGCACCCAGCAACGCATAATGCGCGTCAAAGTCAGGCCCCGGATTGGCTGCCGTCAGATAATAAGCCAGCATGTCTGCCTCAAGATCTGGGCGGACATCGCGCCGCGCGTCTTGCAGCAACGATACCAGATCATATGCAGGATGCCCCACCAGCGCATCTTGAAAATCAATGATGCCTTGTTCCCCGTCATCAAGCAGCATGATGTTTTCGGCATGGTAATCCCGCAAGACAGTTACATCTTGGCAAGACGCCAATGGAGCCAGCGCATCAACCCACATCTGGTCAAATGCCCTCGCGTCACAGGAAAGCCCCATCGCCGGCATATACCATTCGGTGAGCAGCTGCACTTCGCGCAGATAGGTCGCCATGTCATAGGGTTGCGCATCCGCTGCAGGGGTGGCTGCCAATCGCACAATCGTATCAATAGCGGCGCGGTATATCTGGGCCTCATCCGCTGGGTGATCATCCAGATGCTCGCGCATCCTGCGGTCGCCAAAATCTTCAAGCAACACCAGTCCGCGGGTCAAGTCCGTGCCATAAATTTCTGGCGCCCGAAATTGATGCCCGGTCAAATATTGGGCAATGTCGAGAAACGGCTGCGGGTCCTCATGTGGTGGCGGCGCGTCCATCAATATAGCCTTGCCGCGCGTCGCCGAATTCACGCGGAAATAGCGGCGGAAAGAAGCATCGCCCGCCACCGGGGATATGTGCGCATCGGTCCAGCCGTGGCGCGTTAAAAATTCGTCCAGTCCAGCGGGCGGAACCATATCAGTTACGGGTGTCATCATTATCCATTTTCAAAGTCAAAATTCTGCTGCCGTCCGCTTGCGGTACGATATCGATTACATGGCTGGGCCGCACATAGCCGCCACCGAAGCGTTCAGCCCACTCCACCAGCGTGACGCGATCACTGCGTTCGGCGATGAGCCCTAATTCGTCCAAGTCGTCGATATTGTCCAAGCGATACAAATCGACATGGGCAACGGCAACCAAAACCTCTGGCGGTTCGTAGCTATGCACGATGGCGTAGGATGGGCTCGCCACTTCGCCTTCAAATCCAAGGCCTGCCAATATGCCCGCGCACAATACGGTCTTTCCAGCGCCCAGTGGCCCGTTGATCGCGACCCAATCTGATGGCGACAATGTCTTCGCCAATGCGCGGCCATATTCGCGCATATCCACATCGGTCGCAATAATCATGACCGCGGCAACACCATGATAACCGTCGTGCCTTCGCCCGGCGCAGAATGGAGCTGCAACGTCCCACCGTGCGATTCAATAATTTGACGCGCCAAAGGCAAGCCTAAACCCTGCGTGATTGAACCGTTGCTATCGGCGTTCTTTGGAACCGCATTGTCCGAAGAAACGCGCAGGACGTCTACCTCGCGCATACCCGGCCCATTGTCTGAAACGACGAGTTCAAGGGCATCGCCTTGCCAACGTGCAACCATTAAAACCCCGATCAGTGCCATTGGCAGGCCAGTGCCTGTCATCGTCATGAAGCCCTTTAATTTACCCAGAACAAGCTAATGCCCAAATGCTTGCGCCGCGCAACGAAAAAAGCCCGCCACGTTTCCGCAGCGGGCATTTCTTAGGTCTCGAAAGACAATGAATTAATAACGATAATGGTCTGGCTTGAACGGGCCTTCGGTCGATACGCCGATATAATTCGCCTGTTTGTCGGTCAGCTTCGTCAGCTTAACGCCAAGCTTTTCGAGGTGCAGCGTCGCGACCTTCTCGTCGAGATGCTTTGGCAGAACATAGACTTGGTTCTTATAATTTGCACCGTTGGTCCAAAGCTCGATTTGCGCGAGCACCTGATTGGTGAAGCTTGCCGACATCACAAAGCTTGGATGTCCTGTTGCACAGCCGAGGTTGACCAAGCGGCCCTTTGCAAGAACGATGATCTGCTTACCGTCTGGGAATTCAACCAAATCAGTGCCGGGCTTAACTTCATTCCAGTTGTAATTGGACAAAGCGGAAATCTGGATTTCACTGTCAAAGTGACCGATGTTGCACACGATGCTCATGGGCTTCATGTTCATCATATGCTCGGCGGTGATGACGTCGGCGTTGCCCGTGGCGGTGCAGAAAATATCTGCGCGCTGTACAGCCTCTTCCATCGTGACGACTTCAAAACCTTCCATCGCGGCCTGCAGTGCGCAAATCGGGTCAACTTCAGTGACCATAACGCGCGCGCCGCCATTACGGAGCGACTGAGCCGAACCCTTGCCGACATCACCAAAGCCCGCAACACATGCAACCTTACCAGCCAACATGACGTCGGTGGCACGGCGGATGGCGTCAACGAGCGATTCCTTGCAGCCATAAAGGTTGTCGAACTTCGACTTGGTAACGCTGTCATTTACGTTGATCGCAGGGAATGGCAGTTCGCCCTTCTTGGCGATTTCGTAAAGGCGATGCACGCCCGTTGTGGTTTCCTCCGAAACGCCCTTCAGATTCTTGACGGTTTCCGTCAAATAACCTGGCTTCTTGGCAACAAATGCCTTCAGCGCGCGCTGGAATTCAACTTCTTCTTCATTTTCAGGGTCGCCAAAGGTTTCGCCGCGCTCAAGCTTTGCGCCCCAAAGCGCAAACATCGTCGCGTCGCCACCGTCGTCGAGGATGATGTTGGCCGTGGTTTCGTCACCCCAATCGAAGATGCGACCGACATAGTCCCAATAATCGGCAAGGCTTTCGCCCTTAATTGCGAACACAGGAATATTTTGCGCGGCAATTGCCGCAGCGGCGTGATCTTGCGTCGAGAAGATGTTGCACGTTGCCCAACGAACATCTGCGCCAAGCGCTGTGAGCGTCTCGATCAGAACCGCAGTCTGAATGGTCATATGCAGCGAGCCGACAATCCGGGCTCCCTTCAATGGCTGCGATGCGCCGAATTCTTCGCGCAGCGCCATAAGGCCGGGCATTTCGGTCTCGGCAATGTTTATTTCTTTGCGACCGAAATCGGCCTCATTAATATCGGCAATGACATAATCGTTGAAAGCCACAGGCTTGGTCTCCGGGAGTTTTTTGATGCCCTGCCCTTAGCTGCAGCTTTCAACGAAATCAAATATAAAGATTGCTTTATATGGTATTGTAGCCGGCTATTTCGTGATTTGAGGAACGCAATTTACGACTGAAGAGGAACCGCTACTTGACTTGCCGCAGTGGGTCCCGGAATATGCAGCGAACCCCTCTTTCAAAAGGAATCCAAATATGAGCATCTCCGTTGGCGACAAAATCCCTGACGTTAAGTTGGTAAAGGCGACCGCTGAAGGCCCACAGCCTGTCCAGTCCGCAGAATATTTCGCTGGCCGCCGCGTTGCGCTGTTTTCGGTTCCCGGTGCATTCACGCCAACCTGCTCTGCGCGCCACCTTCCCGGCTTTGTTGAAAAGTCCGGTGAACTTGCAGCCAAGGGCATTGATGAAATCGCCTGCACCGCAGTGAACGACGCCTTCGTTCTTGGTGCATGGAACAAGTCTGGCGGATCAGACGCGATCACCATGTTGGCAGATGGCAATGGCGATTTCGCGGCTGCACTTGGTCTTGAGATGGACGGTTCGGCATTTGGCATGGGCAAGCGCGGTCAGCGTTTTTCGCTCGTTGTCAATGACGGCGTCGTGGAACATGTGAATGTCGAAGCCCCTGGTGACTTCAACGTTAGCTCCGCCGAATATATGCTCGGTCAGCTTTAAAGTTTACGAAATCTTGCCCTTTTGGGTATTTAAAGGGAGGGGCAACCCTCCCTTTTTTTGTTGCGAAAATTGGAAATTTCGGTGATGTGTATCCATGCCTAGTGAACAAGCTCAAAACATCATTAATCAACTCGTTACCGAATATGACGCCTCGGTAAAACGCTTACAAACTGCCCTTGCCCATTATTTGAAGGATCGGACACCGCCTTCATCCGACCAACGCGCCAACAATGATTTCTGTTATCCCGAATTGGTCATAACCTACGCCGGTAAGCAGCGCGAGACGCAGTCCAACCTTGCATTTGGCAAGCTTGAGAAAGTCGGAACATTCCGGACCACATTTACCAAGCCAGATTTGTTTGCCGACTATATCGGTGAGCAACTCGATCTGCTGATGGAACAATATGAGCTGGAGATTTCGGTTGGCCGCAGCAAACAGGAAATTCCCTTCCCTTATGTTCTAGATGGGTCGGCGGATTTGGAACTGGGCACGGTCAGCCCCAACGAACTCGCACGCCACTTCCCCACGACTGAACTGGCCGACATTGGCGATGAAATCGCCGATGGATTGCTGCGAATAAAGGGCAATGCGCCGCTTGCTTTGTTTGACGGCCTGCGCACAGATTTCTCGCTCGCGCGCCTTCGCCATTATACCGGCGCGCCCGCCGAGGATGTTCAGCATTACATCCTGTTTACGAACTACCACCGGTACGTGGATGAGTTTGTCAGTTGGGCATGCACACAGGTTGGCAATGGCCGTTACACCGCCTTGTCGGGCGCTGGCGGTCTGTATGTCGACAAACCTACCGACAACGCGGCGCAGCTTGTTGCGGACAGCACATGGCGGCGGCACCAGATGCCGGCTTACCATCTTATCGCGCCGGACCGGTCGGGGATTACCCTTGTGAATATCGGCGTTGGGCCTTCCAATGCCAAGACAATCTGCGACCATTTGGCGGTGCTACGCCCCGAAGCATGGCTGATGATTGGCCATTGCGGTGGCCTTCGTGAAACGCAGCGGATTGGGGATTATGTCCTGGCGCATGCGTACCTACGCGACGACCATATCTTGGATGACGTACTGCCCCCCGAAATTCCGATTCCACCCATCGCCGAGGTGCAGCAGGCACTGGCAAGTGCGGCAGAGCATGTTTCGGGCACAAGCGGTGCCAATCTGAAACGACGCATGCGCACCGGCACAGTGGTTACGACAGACGACCGCAATTGGGAGCTGCGTTATTCGGCATCGGCCCTGCGCTTTTCACAAAGCCGTGCGATTGCGATCGACATGGAGTCAGCGACCATCGCGGCCCAAGGATATCGCTTCCGCGTACCCTATGGCACATTGCTGTGCGTGTCCGACAAGCCGCTGCACGGTGAAATAAAGCTGCCGGGGCAAGCCAACCGTTTTTATGAAGAAGCGATCGCCGCACATTTGCAAATCGGCATCCAAACATGCGAACTGCTTCGGGAAGCCGGAAATAGCCTCCACAGTCGCAAACTTCGCGCCTTTAACGAACCGCCCTTCAGATAGGGTCAGGAACGAAAACTGAAGCCAGTGATTATCCCTAAAGCATAACCAAGGAGGTACGGCCCATGCCGAAGAAACCCGAATACACCGGACCGCTCAACAAACTGTTTAATACATTCCGCGCATTCGCCGACGGTTTGACAGGCAGCGCGCGTTCGGTCGCGCAATCCGCGTCGACAACGGCAAAATCCGCAGTCGATCAAGCGTCCACCGCAGCTGCGACTGCTGGATCCGTGATCAAGGAAAACCCCGGCAAAACTGCTGCTGTTGCAGGCGCAGTTATCGCCACTGCCGCAGCCGCCGTTGCTGGCAAAAAGGTGTATGACCGCAAAACGAGCGGGACAAAGGCGCCGGCAAAGAAGCCAGCTGCCAAAAAGCCCGTTGTTAAAAAAGCGGTGGCAGCCAAGCCTGCTCCGAAAGCGGCTGCGAAACCGGCGGCAGCAAAGGCGGCTAAGCCAGCTGCAGCGGCAAAGCCTGCACCAAAAAAGGCGGCACCGGTTAAGACGCCACCTAAGACTGCAGCTTAATCAAAAACGAAATGGGCCCCGCCTTTAACAGCGGGGCCTATTTTGGTTACCAGCCTTTTTTAGCGCCCTTATTCTGCGCCTTGAGCCATTTCATAAGTGGGGCGAAATATTCCAGCATGGGCTTGCCCGACATTTCGCGCGTCCCCGTAAATGCTTGCAACGCATCCGGCCAAGGCTTTAATGCGCCCATTTCCAGCATTGCGTTCAATCGCGTACCGACTTCTTTATTTCCATAGAATGAGCAACGATGGAGCGGCCCCTTCCAGCCCGAGATATCGCAAGCTGCCTTGTAGAATTGGAACTGCAAAATCCGCGCGAGGAAGTAGCGGGTATATGGCGTGTTACCGGGGATATGATATTTCGCACCGGCGTCAAAACGATCTGCCGCACGCTCCACGGGCGGGACAATGCCCTGATACTGCAAACGCAAATCGGTCCAGCCCTTGTTGTAATTGGCTGGCGTAATGGAGCCATTGAAAACACCCCAGCGCCATTTGTCGATCAGCAGTCCAAATGGCAGGAACGCGACCTTGTCCATGGCTTGGCGCAGCAATAGTCCATTGTCCTTATCCGCTCCGGGAACTTTGCTCGCATCCAACAGGCCAATCTGCACCAGATAATTCGGCGTAATGGACAAAGCGACAGCATCACCGATCGCTTCATGGAAACCGTCATTTGCGCCATTCAAATATAAATATGACTGCTTGTTATAAGCGCGCTGGTAATAATTATGCCCAAGCTCGTGATGGATAGTCACGAAGTCATCGGATTTAACCTTGATGCACATCTTGATACGCAAATCGTCGACATTATCGATATCCCATGCAGAGGCATGGCAGACAACTTCGCGGTCGGCGGGCTTGATAAATTGCGCACGATCCCAAAATGTCTTGGGCAGTGGGGCAAAGCCAAGCGACGAGAAGAAGCCTTCGCCGACCTTGACCATGTCCTTTTCCGCCTTACCGCGATTGGCGCTAAAATCGCCGGTTTCGGTTTGCTTGTAGCCCTTGGCAACCAACAACGCGCCAATATCATAACCGATATCGCCAGCCCCCGGAGGCGCGACGACGTCATAAATATTGCCCCATTCCTGCGCCCACATATTGCCCAACAGATCGGCGCGAATGGGCCCTGTCTTGGATTGGACCGCATCGCCATATTTCTTGTTCAACTGCGTGCGCACATAGGTGTGCAATTCGTCATAGAGCGGCTTTACCTCAAGCCACAATTTATCCGTCAGCTTGGCAAAGTCATCGGCTGGCATATCATAGCCTGAACGCCACATCGCGCCGACATCTGCATAGCCCAGCTCGGTCGCGCCTTGATTGGCGATTTCAACCATCCGGGCATAATCCTTGCCCATTGGCGCGCCGACATTGTCATGCCAGCTCACCCACATTTCTTTCAGTTGTTCGGGGTTGCGGTTTGACCCCATCGCAGCCTCAATATCCGAACCGTTGATTTCCTTGCCGTTAAGCGTGCCACGACCTTTGCCATAAGCGGACTGCAGCTTCGTGGTGATGGTAGCAAGTTCAGCGGCTGCACCCGCTTTAGTCGGCGCGGGCAGCACGATACCGCCGCGTAAGATATCAAGCTTGCGCTTGGTATCGTAAGACAGGCCGGGAAGCGCTTGATACTTCGCCGCGTCTAACGCGTACCGGACCGATTTTTCGGTGCCTATCTCGCCATAGCGTGCCGCAAGTGCATCCGTGTCGTCGGTAATATGGGTGGAGTTAATCCACGCAACGCGTCCCGCCTCAATCGAAAAGTCAAAAAGGTCCTTTTCCGCAGCGGCGACGAAGGCATCGGCCTCAGCCACAGTCGGCGCAGATGACGCGGCAGTGGACTCCTGCGCAATGGCGACGGTTGGAAGGGAAAGTGAGGCAAATGCCAGTGCGGCGATCGATACAAGATTTTTCATGAAGGGTTCCCGGAAAACAATATGTTCCGATGGTGAAACTTTCATGTGGCGGCGTCAACCCGCGCGGCGCGTTGTTCGTCGAATGTATAACGCCATCAGCAGACCAAAAAACGTAACGAGAAATGCGATCGTTTTTACTGGCCGCATAGTTGCTGCAACATAGGCAAGACTATCACTGCCCTGCCCGCGGATGGCTTGGACGAGCTGACTGATCGTCTCCGCATAATCGGCCGCACAAAAACCCAGTGCGGCCACCGTGATGATTTTTCCGAGGCGGGACAATAAAGCGTTCTGTCCTGACGCGAATAGCCACCCACCCGCATATGCGCCCCAAGAATAAACGCCGATAAACAGGCAGTCTAAAATCATGCTAGATAGCGCAAGTTTCATAACGCCCGACGCTTGCCATCCGGCCTGAATGGCATCGACACGTATGGCTGAACCCGCGGCCTGATGATCGCTGATACCCAATGGCGAAACATCATTCACCAGGCAGACGTTCAGTACGATTTGCAGTGCCAACAACAAAATGCCCGCGAGCCAATATCGCCAGAACCGTCGTTCAAGTGCGCTCTCACCGTGCATGTTACGTCAGTGCGTCCGCGAGCACGCCGCACAAGGCATCTTCGCGCGACAAATGATAGGTGGTGTAATCATGCAATTGCCCGTCATGTTCGCGCTTATGCGAACCCACGAGGCGGCCCCCAAGCCGTTCGACCGCTGTTCGTGACCGGAAATTGTGCGCTCCAATCTGGAATACGACTGTTCGCACAAATTCAAAAATATAGCGCAGCATGAGCGCCTTTACTTCACGGTTCGCGCCACTTCGCCAATATGCCGTGCCAAAAAAAGTCCAACCTATTTCAATTTCGTTGGTATCAGCGACATAGTTCGCAAAACGCGTACCGCCGATCATATCACCGGACGCCCTATCCAAAATTGCAAATGCGCCCCGGGATTTGATGGCATCTGCAAAAAACGGGATAAAAACCTCGCTTTTGTATCGGTCACGAAATGGATGCATCGCCCAGATATCGGGATCAGACGCAACGGCAAATAGCGCGTCATAGTCCGCCTCCACCAACGGCCGCAAAATCACCTTTTTGCCGGACAAAATGGGCTGGATATCAAATGGAGGCACCATGATCAGAAATCTGCCTTTAAAGCCGCAACAAACGCCTGACCCAGCTCAGGCTTGGTGACTGCACTCATGTGGTTACCGGGAACCGTGAACAGCTTCCCGTGGCGCAGGAGGGCAGCTAGATCCGCGGCAGACCCGTTGTCATCATCTTGCTCGCCGCAGACGATTCCTACCGGCAAGTCCCAACGGGCAATCTCGGCTTCACTGGTGTCGACAAAGGTTTCCAATATATTGCGTAACGCCAATGGGTCGCCGCCCGTTGTCTTCAAAAATGCCTCGGCCATCCAAGCAGCCGACCCTTTTTCGTGGTGCCCCAAATTGTCGAAGACTTCACGAAAATGCGCGCCGCGATTTCCGGTTTGCGTAAGCCCTTGCAGCCCCATTCCAGAAATGATTGCCTTGCCGGGCTGCGCGCCGCGCGCCAACATCCGCGCGACTGTTCGCCCGCCCAATGAATAACCGCCAAGGTCATAATCTTCGATCCCCAAATGCGCGAGCAATGCGAACTGGTCATCGGCCAGTATATCGGTGGGGTAACAGCTTGGCGCATGCGGCTTACCGCTGAGACCATGGGCACGTAGGTCGGGCATGATGACACGATACCCTGCATCCGCCAAAGTCGCCGCATGGCCATATTTGATCCAATTGGTATCAGCCTCGGACATGAACCCATGGATCAAGAGTAAGGGGCGCCCCTGCCCCATTTCACGCCAGACGATTTCAGTACCGTCGTCTGTATGGAAGCTGTTGGATTCAATCATAAGTCAGTTCGTTCTTCTGTCACCAGTTGATCCCTATCGTTTGGCACGCGCCGTTTAATCCGGAAAGTGTTTTCCATGTTTTTGTTGGCGGCACGCAGAAATTATTGCATATAATAAGCATGGCTATTATATCGACGG
Source organism: Sphingomonadales bacterium 39-57-19 (assembly GCA_002282385.1). GTDB lineage: Bacteria > Pseudomonadota > Alphaproteobacteria > Sphingomonadales > Sphingomonadaceae > Sphingorhabdus_B. The sequence continues at coordinate 501,151 of NCJG01000001.1, forward strand.
CATGAGCGATGATTTAGGCTTTCTATTGGGTGATGCGGCACGTTTGCTGCGGCGTTCGTTCGATGAACGTGCCCGCGCCGTTGGCGTGACACGGCCCCAATGGCGGGTGCTGGCGCTGCTGAAGCGCTTCGATGGAAGCGCGCAGGTTACCATGGCCGATATGCTTGATGTCGAACCAATCACGCTTGGAAGAATGGTCGACCGCCTTCAGGACGCCGGGCTCGTCGAACGCCGTGCGGACCCCAATGACCGCCGTACGTGGCGGCTGCACTTGACGTCAGAAGGCGAACAAAAAATTGAAGCACTGCGGCCAACCGCACTTGCATTGTTTGATGATGCTTTGGCCGGCTTGGACGCAACGCAACGAACAGAATTGGAAGCAATGTTGAACGTCATTCGTGCCAACTTAACCCGTAAACCGCATGAGGTGTCGAATGGCTGAGGCTGACCCAAAAATTGATTCTGGGACAACGACCAAGACAAAGTCGGGGCGCTTTGGCCGATTGGCGTTGATGGCTTCTGTCCCGTTGCTGCTCGTTGGCGGCGCGACCGCCTATTACATTGCCAACGACCATTATGTGTCGACCGACAATGCCTATGTCCAGCAAGACAAGGTGTCTATTTCAGCTGAGGTTGGCGGACGCATCATCGATGTTGCCGTCCATGAAAATGACGTGGTGAAAGAAGGCGACCTATTGTTCCGGATTGATCCTGAGCCATATCGTATCGCCATCGAGCAAGCCGACGCGGCCATTGCCGCCGCGCAAGTCCGCGTTTCAGCGCTCCAGACCGAATTTCAAACCACGGGTATCGATATCGATAGCGCACGTGAAGATGTCGCTTTTTATGAGAAAGAGTATCAGCGGCAATCGTCACTGATGCAGGCTGGCTTTACCACGCGTGCAAGGTTGCAGGCCGCAGAACATGCTTTGTCCGATGCGCGCAGCCGCGTTGCCGCGGCGCAGGCTGGTGCGACCAAGGCGCGGGCTGCACTCGCAACGGGGTCAGCAGCGCCCGGCGTAAATCCAGCCATTAAGGCAGGCCAAGCGCAACGCGAGCAGGCCCTGCTAAACCTGTCGCGCACCGAAATACGCGCGCCTGTCTCCGGCATCGTAAGTCAGGCCGATCGTTTGCAGCCTGGCCAAATGATGGTTCAAGGATTGCCCGGCGTTACCATTGTCGCCAGCAACAAAAGCTGGATTGAAGCCAATTTCAAGGAAACCGATCTTGCGCATATGCGCGTTGGCCAACCTGCCGAAATCACATTTGATGCATATCCGGACCTCAAAGTCCGCGGCAAAGTATCAAGCATTGGCGCTGGCACGGGGTCCGAATTTTCTGTCCTTCCAGCGCAAAATGCGAATGGCAATTGGGTCAAGGTAACGCAGCGCGTCCCTGTACGGATATCGATTACCGACAAGCCGAAGCGTGCAATGATTGCAGGATTGTCGGCCCATGTCCGCATCGACACCGACAAGTAATCCGCTCGATCAAGCCGCTTATCCGGTCAAGAACAAGGCGCTGCTGACGCTTGCCGTCATGGGCGCAACGATTATCCAAATTCTGGATTCGACGATTGCCAACGTCGCCATCCCGCACATGCAGACCAGTCTTGGTGCGACGATGGATACCATCACGTGGGTGTTAACAAGCTACATCGTTGCCAGCGCGGTGGCCATGCCCATCACGGGTTGGCTTGCCGACAGGATCGGTTCACGCAATCTGTTTCTTGGTGCGGTTGCCGGGTTCATTCTCGCATCTATGCTGTGCGGCATTGCGACGAGCCTGACAGAGATGGTTGCTTTCCGTATTTTCCAAGGTGTGTGCGCCGCATTCATTGGGCCGCTTTCCCAAACGATCATGCTGGATATTAATAAACCGTCGGAGGCACCGCGCGCGATGTCCATCTGGGGCATGGGCATCATGATAGCGCCAATATTGGGCCCGATGATTGGCGGCTGGCTGACCGAGAATTACAATTGGCGCTGGGTGTTTTACATTAACCTGCCCATCGGCATTCCGACGCTGGCCCTATTATGGTGGTTGCTGCCTTCGCGCCCCATAAATCGCCGCGAACTAGACCGTTTCGGTTTTGCAATGCTTGCGATAGGCTTGGCCACCTTGCAGTTGCTGTTGGATCGCGGCCAACAGGAAGATTGGCTGCAAAGTTGGGAAATTATCATTGAGCTGTTGGTTGTCGTGGCGGCGCTCTGGATGTTCACGATGCATCAATTAACAACCAATCGCCCTATGTTTGAACGGCTTTTGGTCACCGATCGTAACTTTTTTATCTCGCTGAATATGATGCTGTTGGTTGGCATGATGATGTTCGGTATTTTCGCGTTGCTGCCGCCAATGCTGCAAAATCTCTACGGCTATTCGGTATATGATACCGGCATATTGCTGGCACCCAGAGGTGTCGGCATCGTGCTCGCTATGTTCATCGCGGCGAAACTGGGCAACAAAGTGGATCCGCGCACCGTTGTTTTTGCCGGCTTTTTAATGACCGCTGCATCGATGTGGATCATGACACGCTGGTCCTTGAATATGGACTGGCACTTGATTGTGTACACTGGCTTGTTTCAGGGTTTTGGCATGGGCTTTGTCTTCATTCCCCTTAACGGCGTCGCGTTTTCGACATTGCCCATGCGCCTGCGCACCGATGGCTCTAGCCTGCTGTATCTCTTCCGCAGTCTGGGCGGCAGCTTTGGCATCTCTATTATGACCACCATGTTGGCGCGCAACATGCAGACGAGCCACGAAGACCTGGCATCGCACGTCACGTCTTCGTCTATGAGCGCAATTGACCCCGCGAGCGCCGACCGCCTTGGAGGGATCGGAGAGGCCGCATTGCAAATGATGAACCTTGAAATCAACCGGCAGGCCGCGATGATTGCCTATCTCGATGATTTCCAACTGATGATGATAGTGCTGGTCGTCATCAGCCCGCTGATTTTCTTGTTGAAGCCAGGTACAGCCGCGCCAGGTCAGCAACCCGCTATGGCCGAGTGACGATAAGGCTTAGCGCGCAACCAGGCCCTTTTGCTGCATCCGCCATACCGCCATGTCGATGCGGTCTTGGCCAAAAAAGGGCTCACCGTCGAATACCAAGGTGGGGACACCCCAGTGCCCCGATGCTTCGAGAGACGCTTGGTTGGCTGCAATCTCCGCGTCGAGTGTCTCAGCATCGCTGAGGGCTTCAGTATCCAGTTCAGCCAAGTCGAGCCCAGCGCGCGTAGCTGCGCCAGCCAGATGGTCCCCTTCGTGCCAGTTTTCGGCACCGCCCCAGATCAGGCGTGATACCTCGTCACAAAATGCGAGGCTTTTGCCGCGGCGTGCCGCTGCCTGCCCCAAGCGCGTCAGGCGAAAGATATAGGGCTGCTCTTCGGCAATTTTGCGGGTCAACACGTCCTGCACAATCGGGTCAGGTCGTGGCGGACCGAATGGAATGTCGTGAAACTGCGCGACGCGAAACATATCGGTGAAGGTATAGCGCAACCAGTTCGGGTGGCTGCGCTCGAAAAAGTCGGGCTCACGTACCGCCAACGGATACACCGGACGCAAGTTGATCGTCAGGTCATATTGTTCGGCAAGCGCGCGATAACGCCGCGTCGCCAGATAACTATAAGGGCTGCGAAACGACCAAAAAACATCGGCTTGCAGCCCCATATACTTATCCCTTTTTCAAATGCCGACGTCCAAGAAGTTCGGCGATTTGCACCGCATTCAGCGCTGCCCCCTTGCGCAAGTTATCGGAGACGCACCAGAACGCAAGACCATTCTCCACGGTGGGATCTTCGCGCACGCGGCTTACATAGGTCGCATCGTCACCGGCAGCTTCGACAGGTGTGGTGTAGCCGCCATCTGCGCGCTTATCGATCAACATGATGCCAGGCGCTTCACGCAGGATGTTTTGGGCAGTCTCTGCAGACATTTCGCGCTCATATTCGATATTGACCGCTTCACTGTGGCCGACGAATACAGGAACGCGCACGCAGGTGGCGGTCAGCTTGATTTTGGTATCGAGGATTTTCTTGACCTCGACCATCATCTTCCACTCTTCCTTGGTATAGCCGTCGTCGAGGAAGCTATCGATGTGCGGAATGACGTTGAAAGCGATCTGCTTGGTGAACTTCTTCGCATCTGCGCTGTCACCGACGAAGATGTTGCGGCTCTGCTCGAACAATTCATCCATGCCCTCTTTGCCCGCGCCGGAGACGGACTGGTAGGTGGAGACAACGACGCGGGTGATTTTCGCATAATCGTGCAGCGGCTTCAGCGCGACGACCAACTGCGCTGTCGAGCAGTTCGGGTTCGCAATGATATTCTTGCGCTTATAGATGTCGATCGCGTCTGGGTTGACCTCAGGCACGATCAACGGGACATCTGGGTCCATGCGGAACAACGAGCTGTTATCGATGACTACACAGCCTGCAGCAGCGGCAATCGGCGCATATTTCTGGGTTGCTTCTGAACCGATAGCGAAAATCGCCATATCCCAGCCCGACCAGTCGAAATTCTCGATATTCTGGATCTTCAGCATCTTATCGGTATCGCCATATTCGATTTCGATACCCTGGCTGCGCGATGACGCCAGCACAGCCACTTCATCGGCAGGGAATGCGCGCTCGGCAAGAATATTGACGACCTCGCGGCCAACATTGCCCGTCGCGCCTGCAACTACGATACGATAACCCATGTTAACTTCCTTCAATGGCAATAAAAAAGGCCGGGCTCTTTGTGGGAGCCCGGCCTTTTGTGTTTGGTTAGAAACGCAACGCGGCTCCTGCCTTATTCGGCAGCCTCGGTGGTTTTAATAGGACGCGGGTCGCGGCGTTCGGCAATACGTGCCTTCTTACCGGTCAAGCCACGCAGATAGTAAAGCTTCGCACGACGTACGACGCCCTTACGGACAACTTCGATGCTGTCGATATTTGGGCTGTACAGTGGGAATACGCGCTCAACACCTTCGCCGAACGACATTTTACGTACGGTGAAGTTGGAGCCCATGCCCTTGTTCGAACGTGCGATGCATACACCTTCGTAATTCTGAATACGCGTGCGCTCACCTTCGATGACCTTCACGCCCACCTTGACGGTGTCACCTGCACGGAATGCAGGAATTTTTTTGTTTTCTGACAAAGCTGCAATAGCTTCGGCTTCGAGTGTTTGGATGAGGTTCATGCCCCATTTAATCCTTATTCTTTTGTCGCACGTCAGAGGCAGGCTGAACCCGGGCGTCTTTGTAACGCCCCCAAAGGTCCGGTCTGCGTAACCGAGTATCTTCCTCCGCCCTTTGTTTCCGCCAGGTGGCTATTTTCGCATGATCCCCCGATCGCAACACTTCAGGGATCATTCGCCCTTCCCAATCATTGGGCCGGGTATAGTGCGGATATTCAAGCAACCCTTGTTCAAAGGACTCCTCATCACCGCTGGAAGTCGCGCCCATTACGCCGGGAAGCAGCCGAATGCAAGCATCTAACAGCATTAATGCGCCAATTTCGCCGCCCGAAAGCACGATATCGCCCATCGAAACCTGTTCAATATGGGGTCGGGCATCAAAAATACGCTCGTCAAAGCCCTCAAAGCGGCCGCAAAGGACGGTAACGCCTGGGCCTGCAGCAAGTTCGCGAATGCGGCTCTGTGTAATCGTCTTCCCGCGCGGCGTCATCGCCAAAACGGGGACATTTGGCTGCTGCACAGACGCATGATCAACCGCTGCGGCGAGTATGTCCGCGCGCAGTACCATCCCTGCCCCGCCGCCAGCGGGCGTGTCGTCGACGGTCCGATGCTTGTCGGTCGCAAAGTCACGGATATGGATGGGCGCACAGGACCATTTGCCCTCTTCAAGCGCGCGGCCCGCCAAGGATATTCCCAGAGGACCGGGAAACATTTCGGGATAAAGCGTCAGGATTTGGGCGGCGAATGTCATATGACGAAGTCGGCATCGATGACGATGCGTCCGCCCGCTTGCGCGCCCCATTCCGGCACAGCTTCGGCGGTCATTGGAACCATGAACTTTTTGCCCGGCTTGCCATCAGCTGGCGGCATCTGGATTTCGAGGACGTCGCTGGCGCCAAAATTTTCAACGGCTATGCAACTACCAAGGTCAGTGCCATCGGTTGAAACGCAAGGAAGCCCAAGAAGGTCGCTATAATAATATTCGCCCTCGCCCAGTTCAGGCAAGGCATCGCGCGGCACGGTCAACAATGTGCTGCGCAGTTTTTCCGCTGCATTGCGGTCATTTATTTCGGCAAAGCGCGCAATCGCGCCGTCTTTTGTTGGGCGGAGGGATTTAACCGTCAACGCACCATCATTAAAACTTTTGTAGCGTTTCAAGCTGTCCACATTTTCTGCAAACAGCTTGAGACGAACTTCACCCGTCACGCCATGCGCGCCAGAAACGGCGGCAAGCGTGACGGTTGAGTCAGCCAAGGCTTAGCCCTCAGCCTTTTCTTCGGTTGCTTCTTCAGCTGCAGGCGCAGCTTCCTCAGCAGCAGGTGCTTCTTCAGCAGGCGCAGCTTCTTCAGCGGCAGGCGCTTCTTCAACCGCAGGTGCGGCTTCTTCAGCGGCTTCTTCAGCGGCTACTTCTTCAACAACTTCTGGCTCAGGCTCAGGTGCTGGAGCGGCTGCAGCTGCTGCTGCGGCTTCTTCGGCTTCTGCAAGCTTGGTTGCCTTGTCTTCAGCGCGATCCTTGGCCTTCTGGCCTGGTTCACCCTTGTTCGGGTTGCTCTTAACCTTACGCTCTTTGACGCCAGCGACGTCAAGGAAGCGTGCAACGCGGTCCGATGGCTGCGCACCAGCGGCAAGCCAATGCTTCGCACGCTCGGTGTCGAGGATCATACGCTCTGCGCTGTCCTTTGGAAGCTGTGGGTTGTAGCTGCCGATACGCTCAATGAACTTGCCGTCGCGTGGTGCGCGGGCGTCGGCTACGACGATTTTATAATAAGGACGCTTTTTCGAACCGCCCCGTGACAAACGCATGGATAATGCCATAAAACTAACTCACCTTTCTGAAATATTCTTAAATTAAATGTGATACTTATTTCTTTTTATTAAGAAGTCTTGCGAGGTCTGGCGGCATTCCGCCACCACCGCCCATTCCGGGCAGACCGCCGAAACCGGGTGGCAAAGCGCCGGGGGGAAGTCCGTGCATTCCCTCCATCGCGCCACCCAAGTCGCCGCCGCCGCCCATGCCACCTTTGCCGCCGCCAAACATGGCGGCGAGGCCTTTGAGGCCGCCCATCTTGCGAATGCGCTTCATGGCGCTCGCCATTTCCTGGTGCATTTTAATGAGCTTGTTGACGTCCTGCACGGTCATGCCCGACCCCTTGGCAATCCGGATTTTGCGTTTGGCGTTCAACAATTCAGGCTTCGCGCGCTCTTTTGGCGTCATGGAACCAATGATGGCGTCCATATGCACGAGCAATTTGTCGTTCATACCGCCGGCGTCCATCGCCTGCTTGGCCTTTTTCATGCCCGGGATCATACCCGCAAGCGCACCGAGGCCGCCCATTTTGGACATTTGGCGGAACTGCATGCGCAGGTCTTCCATGTCGAACTGGCCCTTGGCCATTTTGGCCGCGAGCTTATCCGCGTCCTCTTTTTCGACCATTTCGGTCGCACGCTCGACAAGGCCGACGACGTCGCCCATGCCCAATATGCGTCCGGCAACACGGCTTGGGTTAAATGCTTCGATTGCATCCAGCTTTTCACCGACGCCCGCAAATTTGATGGGCTTGCCCGTAATGGCGCGCATCGACAGCGCAGCACCGCCGCGTGCATCACCGTCCATACGGGTCAGCACGATACCGGTTACATTAACGCGTTCACCGAAGCTTTTGGCGACATTTACGGCATCTTGACCCGTGAGCGAGTCGACCACGAGCAGGATTTCCTGCGGAACGGAGACCTTTGCCACCGCCTGCATTTCGTCCATCAACTGCTGATCAACATGCAAGCGGCCAGCGGTGTCGAGGATCAGGACATCAAAGCCCTGCAACTTTGCAGCCTGCATCGCACGCTTGGCAATATCAACGGGCTGCTGCCCCTGCATAATCGGAAGCGTGGCAATTTCGGTCTGCGTACCAAGCGTCGCCAACTGCTCTTGTGCGGCAGGACGATTGACGTCCAACGAAGCCATCAGGACTTTCTTGCCCTGCTTGGCCTTCAGCATCTTCGCAATCTTGGCCGTCGTCGTCGTTTTACCCGAGCCCTGCAAACCGACCATCATGATGATCGCAGGCGGCGCTACAGCGAGATCAAGGTCGCTTTGTTCCGCGCCAAGCATTTCGACAAGCGCATCATTAACGATTTTAACGACTTGCTGGCCGGGCGTTATCGACTTCAGAACCTGCGCGCCAACGGCTTGCTCGGTGACCTTCTCAACGAAGTCACGAACGACGGGAAGTGCGACATCGGCCTCAAGCAAAGCCACACGCACTTCGCGCATCGCTTCACGAACGTCAGCTTCGTTTAACGCACCGCGACCGCGCAGGCGATCAAACACCCCTCCTAACCGGTCGCTCAGCTTGTCAAACATCGACATTCCTTACCAACATGCCCCGTTTGAGGCATAAACGAACAAAAAGCCGGTGAGCGAATCTTCGCCGACCAGCTTGGAAACAACGGATTTCCAACAAATTTTGAAAGGCAATATCCTTGCCTTGGACGCGCCCTACCCTCCTTGGCGTCGCAAATCAAGTTTTTCCGTTGGTTGGAACGGCCGCGACCTGTGCCCAATCACGGCGGCTCGATAAACAATAGGTTGGCCATATTCGGCATCAACGGTAGACTTGATGCCCCGCTGCCCCTAAATCGCCGCCATGACGATGGGCGAATTTCACAAGATGCATGGGCTCGGCAATGACTTTGTCATTATCGACGCACGCGTCCAATCCATAGAAATGTCCCCTGCCCGCGCGCAAATGATCGCGGATCGCAAGTTTGGGATTGGCTGTGACCAGCTTATCCTTTTGCTGCCTTCAGTAATCGCGGATGTCCGCATGCGGATATTCAATCCTGATGGTAGCGAGGTTGAGGCTTGCGGCAATGCGTCACGCTGCGTCGTTGCACTGTTGAACCAAGACCTCAACATTGAAACATTGGGCGGCATCATTTCAGGCAAGCTGTCGGGCAATGATGTTGAAGTATCCATGGGTGAAGCCACTTTTGCATGGCAAGACATTCCTCTGGCGTTCGCTATGAATACTGACGCGATGCCACTGGCTTGGGACAATCTCGCCGCGCCAATGGCCATCAATATGGGCAACCCACATGCCGTATTTTTTGTCGATGATGTTGATGCCTTCGACTTGCGCCAGCTGGGCCCGACCATTGAAAACGATTCCGTGTTCCCCGAACGGGTAAACGTAAATGTCGCGTCGATTGCCGGGAATGAAATCCACCTAAATGTTTGGGAACGCGGCGCCGGCTTGACGGGCGCTTGCGGAACCGGGGGCTGTGCCACGGCCGTTGCAGCTATCCGTCAGGGCAAGGCGACATCCCCCGTGACAGTCCACCAATCGGGCGGAACGCTGACCATCGACTGGAGCCCGGGACAGCCCGTCATCATGACCGGCAGCGCCACTTATGTATTCAAAGGTCAGGCTGACTGGGATGCATTTGGATGAACGCGCCCGTCAAAAAGCCTGAAGTCATCAGCATGGGTTGCCGCCTGAACTTGGCGGAGAGCAATGCCCTGGCTGAACAACTCGCGGGCCGCGATGACATTGTCATCATAAACAGCTGCGCGGTGACCAATGAGTCTGTGCGGCAAACACGCCAAGCCATCCGTCAGGCGCATCGGCGTCGCCCGGACGCGTCTGTGTGGGTCACCGGCTGCGCTGCACAGGTGGAGCCAGAAACATTTCGGGCCATGCCAGAGGTTGCGGGCGTCTTTGGCAATCATGAGAAACAAGACGCCACCTTGTTACGCGATTTGATGGATCGTTCCGATAGGCCGGTCATTGTCTCGGACATCATGACCATCGCGCAAACCGCGCCGCATCTGGTCACCGCCTATTCGGGCAAAACCCGCGCTTTTGTCGAAGTTCAAAATGGCTGCGATCACCGCTGCACATTTTGCATCATACCCTATGGCCGCGGCAACAGCCGCTCCGTCCCTGCTGGCAGCGTCATTGAACATATTCAAAAGCTCGTCGACACGGGCTTTAAAGAGGTGGTGCTGACGGGTGTTGACGTGACCAGCTATGGCCATGATCTTCCGGGCAGCCCCAATTTAGGATCACTGGTTGAACGGATATTGAAACTCGTTCCCGATCTTGCGCGCCTCAGGCTATCGTCGATTGATGGTGTTGAGATTGACGACCGGCTTTTTGATTTGCTCACGGGAGAGACGCGCGTGATGCCGCATGTTCATTTGTCGCTGCAAGCTGGCGACAATATGATCCTGAAGCGCATGAAACGCCGCCATAGCCGCGAACTCGCGATCGATCTGGTTGCGCGCCTTACAGCAAAGCGTCCCGAAATCGCCATTGGCGCGGATATTATTGCCGGCTTCCCGACCGAAGACGATGCGATGTTTGCCAACAGCATTGACCTCGTTGCACAATGCGGGATCGTGCACGGGCATATATTCCCATATTCGCCCAAAAAGGGCACGCCAGCCGCGCGCATGCCGCAACTGCCCCATCCCGTTATCAAGGCGCGTGCCAAGGCTTTACGCGAAGCGGTCGCGGCAGAAAAATCCCGCTGGCTGGAGGGGCTCATTGGCACCATCCAGAATGTCGCAGTCGAAAATGGCGGCATGGGTGGCCACGCGGAGAATTTCGCGTATCTGCAGCTGGATAAAGTCATGCCCGAAGGCAACATTGTCGCCGCGCGGGTGTTGCGGTCAACAGACGGAATATTGCAGGCAGAGGTTGAAGAATGAGCGAGAATGCTGGGTGGAAAGACCGACTGTTTGGCGGCCTGAAGAAAACATCAGGAAAGCTGACGGAGAATATCGCGGGGCTTGTTACCAAGGCAAAGCTGGAAGCGCGCGACCTCGATGACATTGAAGATGCGTTGATTGCTTCGGACCTTGGCCCAGCCATGGCAGCGCAAATTCGCGACAAGATTGCTGCGGGACGCTTTGACAAGGGCATTGATGCCGAAGGAATCCGGCAGATTGTCGAGGACGAAGTGGCCGCCGTTTTGGCACCCGTCGCATCCCCGCTCGAAATCGATGCATTCCCGCGCCCTCAGGTCATATTGGTGATTGGCGTAAACGGATCGGGCAAGACCACCACGATTGCAAAGCTGGCCCACCTTTTCCTTGAACAGGATTATGGCGTCATGCTGGCCGCAGGGGATACGTTCCGCGCGGCTGCCATTGGCCAGTTAAAAGTTTGGGCCGAGCGCCTTGGCGTACCCATTGTGACTGGCCCCGAAGGCGGCGATGCTGCTGGTGTCGTGTTTGATGCGGTAAAAAAGGCGACCGCAGAAGGCATCGACGTGCTGATCGTCGACACCGCTGGACGGCTTCAGAACAAGCGCGAGTTGATGGATGAGCTGGCGAAAATCCGTCGCGTGCTTGGTCGCCTCAATCCCGCGGCTCCGCACAATGTGGTGTTGGTTCTGGATGCAACGACGGGGCAGAATGCGCTATCGCAAATCGAAACCTTTAAAGAAGTCGCTGACGTAACTGGACTTGTAATGACCAAATTGGACGGCAGCGCGCGCGGCGGAATCTTGGTCGCGGCGGCCAAGCAGTTCGGCCTACCCATTCACGCCATTGGCGTCGGCGAGACCATCGATGACCTGCGCCCCTTCAACGCGCAAGATGTTGCCCGTGCCATCAGCGGCGGTTCGTTGTGAACGACGCAGCCACGCCCAAAAAGCCCTCGAGCACCTTAAACTTCATTCTCGATTTTGGACCGCTGCTGCTGTTTTTTGTGGCATCAAAATTTGGCAGTTCGGACACCGACCCGAAACAAGGTGCAATTGTTGGCACCGCAACGTTCATGGCCGCGATCCTTGTTGCGGTCATTATCTCCAAGGTGAAGCTGGGCAAAATTTCACCGATGCTAAAACTCACGGCCGCTTTAGGCGTATTTTTCGGCGCGCTTACGATCTGGTTCCATGACGAACGCTTCATCCAGATTAAGCCGACGATCATTTACGCCTTTTTCGCGCTTCTGCTGCTTGGTGGATGGTTCCGCGGCAAAGCGATGCTCAAATATGTTCTGGAGCATGCCTATCAAGGTCTGGACGAAGCCGGCTGGTTAAAGCTGTCATTAAATTGGGGCGTGTTTTTCCTCGTTCTCGCCGGACTAAACGAGATTTTTCGGCAGCCCGAATGGTTTTCGTTCGACACCTGGCTGTCCATTAAGGTGTGGGGCGTAACTGCCTGCACGTTCCTGTTCGCGTTTGCCAATATCCCAATGCTGATGCGCCACGGGCTAAAACTGGGCGACGATACCGAGACACCGCCCAAGGCGTAAGTTCAGGACTGGTCAGCGCGGGAGACACCATGTCCATCTAGATTTTCGGCGACGAATTCCCAATTAATCGCATTGGCGAGTAACGCGTCGATATAGTCGGGGCGGGCATTGCGATAGTCGATATAATAAGCATGCTCCCACACATCGATTGTGAGCAAGGGCTTCATATCATGCACCAAGGGTGTGTCGGCGTCATGTAACGACGTGATCTTCAATTGGCCGCCGTCGACAACAAGCCACGCCCAACCGCTCGCAAAATGCGCCACTGCTTCTTCTTTGAACTTCACCAGCAGGTTTTCGACACTGCCGAAGCTGTCATCAATCATTGTCTTTAACTGGCCGCCAGGCACCTGTTTTTCAGGTGTCAGACACTGCCAATAAAAGCTGTGGTTCCAAATTTGCGCGGCGTTGTTGAACAATTGTGTGTTGCCCTTCGCCTTGGCAGCCGTGATAACTTTGCTCAAGGGCGCACCTGATAAGGCCGCATCGTCGGCGACCAAGGCATTGGTTTTATCGACATACGCCTTGTGATGCTTGCCATGGTGAAAGTCGAACGTTTCGGCAGAAATGAGGCCGCCGAAGGAAATTGCGTCGTAAGGAAGTTCGGGGAGAATGAAGGGCATGTTGCATGTTTCCTTTTGAGAAGTCCGCAACGCAAACCAACGGGCGCAGCGCCCGTTCCGTCGGGCGCACGCAAATTACGCAGAAATTATGTGACAAAAGCGGCCCACAAAGATAGGCAGGAACGCATCAGGGGCAAAATCACCTGAATGCCTACAGGAGGAAAAAATGGCGAAATTTTTTGGAAATCTACATCTGGTGCTGGTCGCCGGTCTCGTGCTGTCATTGGCACTTATGTTCGGTTTGCACGGCGACGCATTGACGGCGCAGTCTGTCACACGTTGGCTGCATACATTCTTCGGGATCGTCTGGATTGGGCTGTTGTACTATTTTAACTTCGTTCAAATTCCGACCATGCCGAAAATTCCCGCAGAGCTTAAGCCAGCTGTGTCGAAGCATATCGCACCATCTGCGCTGTTTTTCTTCCGCTGGGCCGCGGCATTGACCGTGTTGTTGGGACTGATCATTTCGGTTCAGTCCGGTTACGCCCATCAGGCATTCACGCTGCAGGATCCCTACCGACTGATCGGTGTTGGCATGTGGCTTGCGGTTATCATGGCATTCAACGTCTGGTTCATCATCTGGCCTAACCAGAAGAAAGCCCTTGGCATTGTTGAAGCCGATGATGCGACAAAGGCAAAGGCAGCAACGACAGCGATGATGACATCACGTTTGAACACATTGCTGTCGATCCCAATGCTCTACACGATGGTCAGCTTCAACGGCGGCTAATCGTCACATTCTTCGTAAAGATAAAAGGGGTGGCCGATGCCGCCCCTTTTTTTTATCCCAAAAGATCATGCTTCTTAAGCGTATGACGCAATTGGTCGTAGCTCAGGTTCAGCGCTTTGGCCGTTTGCCGCTGATTATACCGACACTTCGCCAGTGCCTGCTCAAGCACCGCCTTTTCATATTTTTCGGTCGCTTCTCTAAAGTCTGTAACATCAATCGCCTGACTTAAGTCGGCGGAGAGACGTTGCTCGGCACTGGCTGCCTGATTATCAGACTGCACCTGCGCAGGCGATGAAGCCGCCACGCCGCCGCGCCACGGGCTATCGAACGGATCAAACTGGATATAATCGACGGGCTGTGCTGGGTCAGCCCAGCGATAGACCGCACGCTCGACCACGTTGCGCAATTCGCGCACATTGCCCGGCCACAAATGGTTTTCGAGGGCCTGGGTCGCAAGCGCGCCGAAACCCGGCCAACCTGCCCAGCCCAGTTCAGCCGCCATCCGACGCCCATAATATTCAGACAGCACCTCAACATCGCCTTCACGAACACGCAATGGCGGCAAGGTGATCACCTCAAAACACAGCCTGTCGAGCAAATCCGCCCGAAAGCGTCCTTTATCCACCATATTGGGCAGATGCTCATTGGTGGCGGCGACAATCCGGACATCGACCCGCATTGGCCTCGATGAACCAATACGCGTGACCTCTCCATATTCGACCGCGCGCAACAAACGTTCCTGCGCGCCCATGCTCAACGTGCCAAGTTCGTCGAGGAACAGCGTGCCGCCGTCGGCTTCTTCAAACCGCCCCTCGCGCGCACGTGTGGCTCCGGTGAACGCGCCCGCTTCATGACCGAACAGTTCGGCCTCAATCAAACTTTCGGGCAGCGCCGCGCAGTTAATTGTGACCAAAGGCCCGTCCCAACGCGAACTCAGGCGATGCAGGCGCTCAGCGATCAATTCTTTCCCTGTGCCGCGCTCCCCCACAACCAGCACGGGCCGATTGAGTGGCGCGGCGCGGCTTGCGCGCTCGACGGCATCAAGAAAAGCGGACGATTGTCCAATGAATTGATGACTATCGCGTTCCATTTTCAAAGATTGGCATATTTCACCATAGTGTGGCAATAATTACCAGCACTCGAATGTCACATTTTTTCACAAATAGCGGAAATCCGGCAATTATTCAAATTGGCACGCTCCCTGCAATAGGTCTTTCAAGCCGGAATATCACCGGCATGCAAAAGGGAAGACACAAGATGCGTAAAGATATCGGAACCAGCAACGACGTAAGCGGAAGCGAAAGCCGTATATGGCTGGCAGTCGCCCTGTCCGTGTCGATGATCTTCACCAGTTACGCCGTTTCGGTTCTCAACCATTATGACGATATTAACATGAACGTCCCAAATTACACCCATCGGCCAATCGTTGTCAGCTATCTTGCCTGACATCGATTGCCTGCGACCGGAGTACCCCCGGCTCCCCCTACCTCCTAAAGGTACCCGGTCGCCCCCATTTTTAGTACGCAAATAAACAGTTTTAACCGGAGTTACCCCATGGGCATATTTTCACGAACCCGCGATATCATCGCCGCCAACGTCACGGACTTGCTCGACAAGTCGCAGGACCCGGCGAAGATGATCCGCATGATCATCCTGGAGATGGAAGAAACGCTGGTTGAAGTCCGCGCTTCCGCAGCCCGGACGATCGCGGACCAAAAAGAGCTGCGCCGGCACATCGACAAGCTGAACACGCTTGAAGCTGACTGGACCGACAAGGCCCATCTCGCGCTGTCAAAAGATCGCGAAGACCTTGCCAAGGCTGCCTTGGTCGAAAAGCGCAAGGCGACCGATATGAAGGACCAGCTAACGGCAGAAGTTGACGTTCTCAACGATGCGTTGAAAGCTTCGGAGCAGGATATTCACAAGCTGCAGAAGAAACTCGCCGACGCCCGCAGCCGTCAGAATGCGTTGATGACCCGTCTGGAAAGCGCCGAAAATCAGGTCAAGCTGCGCACGATGTATAATGGCGACAAGGTACGCGAGGCTTTCTCTCGCTTTGATGTGCTCGAACGCCGCGTGGATGAAGCGCAGGGATATGCAGACTCGCTGTCCATCGGTTCAGACGCCCCACGCAGCTTGGGCGACGAAATCGCAGCGCTTGAGTCCTTCGACGTTGTCGATGCCGAGCTGGAAGCGATGAAAAAAGCCATGAAACAAGACGCACAGAAGGAAGGTTGAACCAATGGAAGATACGCTAATGCCTGTTCTCATGGTTGGCATGCTGTGCATTGGATTGCCTTGGCTGATCCTGCATTATGTCACCCGTTGGAAAACCGCTGCAACGCTCACCAATGATGACGAGCGGATGCTGGGTGACATGAACGAACTAGCCCGGCGTCTCGAAGATCGCCTCGATACCGTTGAGCGTCTCGTCGCACAGGAAAATCCTGAATGGCAGGCACGTCGCATCGACCATGAAACAAAAGATTTCGACCCCGAAAATGTCCGCAGGCTGGAAAGGAACCGCTAAAATGGCTGGTACACATACGAAATTCTATCTGGATAAGCAGAATGCCAAATGGAAAGGCGTCTGCTCGGGATTAGCGGATTACACCGGTATCGACGCCATTTGGTTTAGGCTTGGTTTAATTGCGCTAACTATAGGCCAAGGTTGGCCGGCCATACTTTACATTGCGGCAGCTTGGATGGCCAACCCGAAGCCAGTGCATCTCTATACCGATGACCGCCAAGACCAGAAATTCTGGCAAGGCGTGCGTCAGTCACCTGCCCGCACAACACGCGACATTCGTTCACGTTTCCGGGAAATCGACCACCGGTTGGCCGAAATGGAAACCTATTATGTCAGCAACAATAAGCAGCTGGCCGACGAAATAGAGAATCTTCGATAAACGGCGACATATTGGAAGGAATGTTCATGTTCACGCTTATCATTCTCGGGCTGATTGGGTGGTTTGCATATCGCCACTTCGCACGGAAGAAACGCAACGCAGATCGCCGCAACTGGAGCGTTGATTTCCGCGACAGCCCCATCCGGCCGGTCACACGCCGCCTGCCATGGAAAGATTTCAAATGAGCTTTGCGGGACCAAATTTCGTGATTGCGATTGTTGCATTGATGACAGTCGGATGGCTCATCAACAACTGGATCCGCGCCAAACATGGCTATCCATTGGAAGATGAATGGGGCGACAAGACAGCGCTGACCGATGGCGACTATCCCGAAGCAGAGCGCAAAATCATGCTGCTCAGCAATGAAAATGAAACGCTGAATGGCAAGGTTGGTCGTCTGGAAGAACGGGTCGCGGTCTTGGAACGGATCGTCACGGACAAGGCCGGACGGCTGTCGGAAGAAATCGAAAAACTGCGCTGAGGCGCGCTGGAGGAAGCTATGGACCCTGACAAGCTAGCAATGATCACGGCCATCGGCCCCATGATAGGAATTGGCGTTGTCGCAATTTCGGTAGGATGGGTGCTCACCACATGGATGCGCATCAAAAATGGATATCCGCTTGATGGCATGTGGGGCCAGTCAGTCTATCCCAAGACCGACCAGGAAGCCGTCGAACGCGTAAAATTGTTGAGCCAAGAAAACGCGCAGCTGCGCGCAGAAATCGGCTCAATCAAGGACCGGCTCGCCAATGTCGAAAAAATCATCGTCGATGACAGTCACCGGTTAACATCTGAAATTGAGGCCCTTCGCGGGCCTTCGAATTGAGGAGGAAGTAATGGATCCGTTTCAAATGGTCGTCGCAATCATTGCCATCATCACGATCGGCAGGGTTATCCAGACGAAGCAAAAGGCAAAGCACGGGATCGTGGAAGACGAAAATTTCATGGGCACAAAAACCCACCGTCTTTTGAACAATGCGGATACGCAGCAAATGCAGGACGAAATTCGGGCTTTGAAGGAACGCATTCAGGTTTTGGAACGCATCGCGACGGACAACAATAATACGAGTGACATCAACCGTCAGATTGAGGAACTGCGCAGCCGGTAACGGCGCGCGGACGGAAAGGAAGGACCATGCAACAGGATCCCAACTTCTACATCATCATCGGCGCCTTTGCGGTGCTGTGTGTCGGCATCGTGTCGTCATTAAGCCTACGCGGCTGGCGCGACTGGATTGCGCTTAAGCATGCCGAGCTGGAAACAATGCGCCATGGCAATGAAGCACCCGTGCCCTCGGCCACGTCGCGTATTGAAGTCGCCGATTTGAAAGAGCGCGTGAAAAGGCTTGAAGCTATCGCGGCAGGGATTGATATCTAAGCATCGCGGCCATATGCGCAGTGCATGACAACATTTGCCGACATTACCGAAGAGTATGCATTTCTTGAGCCCGATGACCGCTATCGGTTGCTGATCGACCTCGGCCGCGAATTGCCAGAAATGCCCGCCGCGTTGAAAACCGATGCGACGCTCGTTCGGGGATGTTCAGCAAGCGTGTGGGTCTATCCCGTGACCGCAGATAAAGAACTCACATTTCTGGCCGACAGCAACGCCGCGATTACCAAAGGCATCATCGCGCTGGTCCTGAAGACGGTTGAGCACAAAAATGCGGCCGATATTCTGAAGACCGATATCGAGAACGCCCTTGCGCCGTTCGACCTCAAAAATCAGTTAAGTTCGAACCGGACACAGGGCATTCCCAATATGATCTCGCTTATCCGCGAGACGGCAGCGCGTTACGCCGGCTGAGCCGGACGCAACCCAAGCCACATCGCAAGCGCAGGCAATCGGGGCAGCAGCAGCCGGTCGAACAGCCACAGCGCGCATAAAGACGCGGCAAGCAACGGCAAGAGCAATGCCATGACGCCGATGATCAACGCAACACCGCGCATTTTCGGTGGCACTGCAGCAATGGGCGGTGCGCCAAGCGCGTCATCGGGCTTGCGCCGTCGCCACATCAGGAAACCAGATATCACCAATGTGATCAGGCCAACCGCAGTGAGCACGCCGACAAGCTGATTAATCCAGCCAAAAAGCTGCCCCTCATGCCAAGCGATTCCATAATTGACCGCGCGATCAATGACATGCTTGTCGGCAAAGCCTTTCCGCGACATCTCCTTGCCCGTTGCAACATCAAATGTGATCTCGCGGTTCAATGGCCGGTTCTGCGCCTCCGACTTAATGGTCCAGGCCATCGGCGCAGGCGGGCCGAAACGCTCAGGCGCGCCTGGTGCTTTCACCAACACCGGGTGCGGCAGCCGTTCGGCTTTCGCTTTGGCGACCATGTCCGCCAAGCCAACCAGCGGAATGCCGGCAGCCTGCATTTTCATCATTGCATCATGATCATGCTCGGCATGCGGGGCGGCACTGCCCGTTTTCCAGTCTTGCGCGCCTTGAACGAGGCCCAATTCAGCGCGGGCAATACGGAAAGCATCACCCCAGACGCTCGCCCAAGGCAGTCCTGTGGTAAGCAGAACAAGCGCCAGCCCTGAAACCCAGAAACCAGTGACCGCATGCAGATCGCGCAGGAACACGCGATTGCCCTTCCCCAAACGGGGCCACACGACACCGGCAAAGCGCTGCCCACGCGGCCACCACATATACAGTCCGGTCAGGATCATCACGATCGCCCAGCACGCCGCCAGTTCAACAATCCAGTCGCCCATTTTGCCGATCAGCAGCGACCCATGTATCCGCGACACAGTGGCGGATATCCGGCTTTCCGGATCTATGCTGCCCAACACTTTACCCTGCGGTGACACATAGACGTCGCGCATGGATTGGCCGTCGGCGAGGCCGATATGGAACATCGCGGCATCGCCTGCATGTTCGGGCAGGCGATAGCTTTGGAATTGCGCACCCGGATTGGCCGCCATTACGGCGGCCAACTGCACATTGGGTGACACTGCCTGTTCAGTCGGCAGGTTCGTAAATGCGCGCTCTTCCCAACGATCCAGTTGCGGTTTGAACAGGTAAATTGCGCCTGTTGTCGCAAGCACGAGGATCAACGGCATGACAAAAAGCGAAGCATAAAAATGCCAACGCCAGATCGTGCGGTAGAAAGACGTATTTTCCATTTCCGGTCTCCTAAAACCGCGCACGGACGCCGGCGTAAATGGCACGGCGTTCAACCGGGTAGTAAATTGCGGATGCTGCGGAGGCAAGGATAGCGGCCGACACGTCGCCAATGGCTTTCTCTCCGGTCAGGTTCCGCGCATCAAGAAAAAGATCGACCCCCGCCATAACGCGCGCGCCGGCAGATAAGCCTAACAGCGTATAGCCTGTCGTGCGTGTCGTGTTCCGATAGTCTGCCCATGCACCCTGCGGCACCCATTCGACATTCGGCGCAATATGCAAATCGTCGCTGCCAAATCGAAGCTCCGACCGCAGGACATGCTTTGGCACCACCGGCAACCGGTTGTTGCCATATTGGGCATCGGCGACAAAGCTGAAGTCGGAATATTGCCAGATTTGCCGGAAGCGCAGCCAGTCGGTCGGCGCGGCACTAAACGCTGCCTCGACGCCCTGATGCCGTGTTTTATCGGCGTTGAACGTTGTGGCTGGAATGTCCGGCCCTACCGTAAATTGCAGCATTTCGCGTTTTATGTTCGCGCGGTACAGGGCAATATCCCAGCTCGCCCATCCCAGTTTCCCGCGTGTCCCGATTTCGGCTGTCCATGCTGTTTGTTCCTTTACAGGAACGAACGCCGCAATTTGTGCGAGCTCCACGAAGGTCGGGAATTCTGTGGATTTGCTATAGTTGGCAAAAATTTGGACGTCTTCGGACGGTTCCCAGAGCACGCCAAATTTGGGCGAGAAAGCGTCGAACGACGCTGCGCCGGTTGCGGCAGACGGAACGATCTGAACCTGCTTTCGGAAACCATCGGCGTATATACCGCCTGCTATGATCGTAACGCCCGAAACCGGCGTTGCACGCAGCTCTCCATACATATTCGACGTCCGAGCCGTCTGATCGGCTTCGAAGGTAAGCGCTCCACGCTTGCCGTTCACGTTGATAAAGCGCTTTGCGTCAATTGTTCCCCAACGGGACTCGCCGCCGACAGTAACGCTCCAGCCGTCTCCCTCGCGATCATAACGGGCGAACACGCCGCGATCTGTCGATGCCTGATCAATGACCTGGTAAATCGGGTGATATAATTCTTTGGCGTTTAAGAACGCGCCAACATCCAGACGGCTGCTGCCCCAGTCGAAACGGGTCCGGTTCTGGATACGAACCGAATTGATATCGCGCGCCTGATCCCCGACAAAATTACCGCTGCGTGGCGCAGTCAACGCCGTTGCGCGGGTCAATGCACCGGGCAGTTCCTGATTAAGTGTCGTCGCACTTCCGTAAAATCGCGTCGACACGACATCCGAAATCCTAAGCCCAACATTTCCGTTAAAGCGCATTGAGTTCCGCTGGGCGTGTTGCCGATCCCCCTTGTGGCTATCGGCGCTGATCGCTGCCCAAGCATTGGCGTCGTCGTCACCCACTCCAAAAGACGCCAAGCCGCGATAAAAGTCAGAGCTGCCAACATCACCGCGAAGGTAAAGACCCGCGGCATTGTCTCCTGTGGGCGTAACACCGTTGATTGCGCCACCCAATGTACCGGAACCAAATCTCAACGCGTTCGCGCCGCGATATACCTCTAAATGGTCGAAAAATATGGGCTCAAGCTCTTGAAAGTCGCCATTGTCGTCGGCGAGATTGATGGGAATGCCATCCTGCAGCAACGTCAGTCCACGCATGTGGAAGCCACGCGACAGACCCGAACCGCGAATAGAAATGCGGACCTCCTGCCCAAAGCGCGGCTGGGTATACACGCCTGGCGAAAAGGCCAAAGTATCACGCAACGACACGACGGTTTTGTCTGCATAATCTTCGTGGCTAACGACGTCGGTGCCGCCTGCGGTGTTGTTTGCCGATATTTCGGATATGTCAGCGGCTGCACGGCCGGTGACAATAATCGTGGTGTCAGCAGCCTCTTCAGCAGCGGCAGGGGTAATGATGGCAATAACAGAGCACGCGACAGACGCGCGCAAAATGGACAAAAATTTCATGATATTTTCCTAAATCTAAACGAGAGATAGGCCGCAAAGCAGCCTTGTAGTTTAGACGTAAGAAGGTGGCCCTATTGCTGGGGGCGGCGGGGCAGCGAGGCCTGCGCCAACCGAGACTTCGCGTTTGGCAAAAACAGGAATGGCAAGCGCAACAGGTGCCATTGCAACTTGGAAATCAGCGGAAAGCACGTCCGCCGCCATCGCGGCTCCCGCAAAGGCACAAGGTTGATGCTCAACCGATTTGCCTTTTGATGGGTCTTCCTTGTGCAGCTTACCCGATTTGTCCATCCAGACGGTCTGGGTGTCCATTCCGGTACAGATGGTCAGCGCAAAACCACGCTCCGACGACGGCATAAAGCCAGACGGAATGATGACGCGCAAAGCCAGCGCCAGCAATATCATTGCTGCAGCTATATTCCGGAAGGGCGAAGATGCGCGAATCACGCGTGCCCTATGCGCTTGCAATTTCGTCCGCGCAAGAACCTAGGGTCAGGACCTAGCCCTTCCACTCGCGCCGTTCTTCGGCAACGCGCAGCACGTCATATGCCGCCTGCCCCGCCTGAAAAGCCTTGGCCGCGTCGGCGTTGCCGGGGTTTACGTCGGGATGTGTTTCCTTGGCGATTTTGCGCCAGGCTTTTTTCGCGTCATCAAACGTGGAGTCGCTTTCAAGGCCCAGAATATCGAGCGCGTGCATTTCATCACGGCTGCGGCTGCCGTCGCCGGACCCGGCCCAACCATAATGTGCGGATTCTTTGTAGCCCGATGAATCGCGGCGCTCATTTGCCTCGCGCTCGTCGGCTTCTTCCTTGGTCAGACCTTCGAAATAGTCCCAACCACGGTTATACTCGCCGGCATGTTCTTCGCAGAACATCCAGCGGTCCGGGCTGTTGGGCGATTTCGGTGCGGGGCAGTTTCCGGCTTTGTTGCAACCATAGCGGTCGCACAGACGCACCTGTTGCGCTTCGGTGCTGCTGCCATAGCCGCGCCAGCGGGGAAAACCCCAGTCATTTCGTCGAGTGGTACGCACCATGCCGCCGACTTAGCGACGGCACGCGCATTTTGCTAGTGGCGTAAACGCAATTTATGCGCCGGACAGAGCGCCGCCCATCATCCCGCTGCCCAACAAGGTCGAAAGTGCAATGCCGATCAGGATGCCGGAAATAATGACAGTCAGAACAACATAAATGAGCACTATGACAACGGTAAAGCCCGCGACCTTTTCTTTAGGGACACCGAGCACAGGCTGCAGCCCCAGATAAATCAGGTAAACGACATACGCGATGGCGGCGAAGGAGATTAGACCGCCCAATATGGGGATCCAGCCAACCAGCCCCGCAACCCAAGTTGGGGTTGATGCGTATGTCATCAGCTTGGTCGACTGAACCATGTCGGACTTGCCGTTAAAGCTGGGGGACACCGCATTCACGAGGAATGACATCAGAAAAAGCGTAACGAGAGACAACACATATCCCACCACCGACATTGCCGCGATGACGCCAAAACCCATTTCCATAGCCCCGCCGCCCATGCCGCCAAGGCTAGCGGCATTAATTCCCAATGCGCCGGTAAATATTATGCCAGCGGCCAAGGGAATAGCTGCCAAGATCATCGCATATCCGGTGAACAACCCGCCAACGGTTGCGGGCTCGTCCGCAATGACATTCCATTCATCCGTCGGTTTTAAAATGATATTCTTCGCGCGAGCAACAATCGACATTGACTTATCCCTCTGAAAAATGTGTTTCTCGGCAGAAGAAAACATAATGGCGTGAACATGTAAATGTTGACGTTCGCGTAAACGGAGGGGTCATGAATATATTATTGCGGGTATTGGTCGCCATAATTGGCGCAGTTGCGTTGCTTGGCGTGGCCCAACATTGGTTTAGCCTCGACGCTGTTTTTGCAGAACGTGGCATGCAGGCCGTTGGCGATATTGGTCGGGCAAACCTGCGGGCGGATGTTGGTGGCCTATTTCTAGGGATCGGCGCCCTCACCTTGTTCGCCGCGATCCGCCAACATCGGGGCGCGCTGATTGCCGCAATGGTACTGTTGAGCGCAACCTTGGTTGGACGCATTGTCAGTATAGCAATAGATGGCTTCACCGCGCCGGTAGCTCCGCCGATCATCGTCGAGGCAGTTTTGATTGCCATATTGGGCGTCGCTTATTGGGCATGGGGTAAAAAGCCAGAGGGTCTGTAAGCCGGGTTCTGTCCTCCGCTGCAGCCGAGGCGTAAGCGGATGTGCGACCATTCATCTAGGCGACGCATTGCTGCGGCGCTCATGCAACCAACCCGGGCGACTGGCAGGAGGATGCCATGTGCCGCCCCTATTCGGTTTTGCTCCCGGTGGGGTTTGCCTTGCCGCTTTTGTTACCAAAAGCGCGGTGCGCTCTTACCGCACCGTTTCGACCTGGCCGCATCGAAATGCGGTGGACTGTTTTCTGTGGCACTTTCCCTAAAATTGCTTCCGCCGGACGTTATCCGGCACCGTTCCTCGCTGGAGCCCGGACTTTCCTCCCCATAGCAGTTACCCACTAAGCGGCGGTCGCCCAACCCTCTGGCGTGGCTTAGATAGCAGGTCCGCCCTCATACTCCAAGAGCAAGCTCAGCAATATTGCCCGGCATTCTCCGTCAATCACGCCTTCAATATTTTCGGGGCGAAAACGACGCTGGAAGGCGACCGTGGCCGCACGGCCATCTGATATGCTGTAACCATAACGCTCTAACGCCAAAAGAAACGCGGCGTCCGGCCAACCTGGATCAACCAGCTTTTCCCGCGGGCGTGGAACAGCAAGCCCAAGCTTTGCCAAACGTTCCCAGTCAAACAGTTCACCAGGATCTTCTTTACGTGTTGGCGCGACGTCGCTGTGACCGACGACGTTTCGCGGATCAATTCCGTAAGTGCGGACAATTCCTGCGACCAAGCGCGTCACGGTGTCCATTTGCGCTTCGGGAAACGGGCGATAGCCGAATTCATGCCCGGGATTGACGATCTCAATGCCGATGCTGGCGCTGTTGCAGTCCGTCACACCGCGCCAATAAGAAAGCCCGGCATGCTGCGCCCTTTGTTCCTCACGCACCATGTGGACCAGCTGGCCGTCTTCATCGACGACATAATGCGCCGACACTTTGGACGCGGGGTTGGCGAGCCAGTCAATGGCGGCTGCACCCGACTGCATGCCGGTATAATGCAAAACAAGCATGGTGATCGGCAGGCTGCGCTCGCCAAAATTGGGTGATGGGTTCCAGATCATGGTCATGACGCGACCATAGGTAAGTCGACCGTTGCACGCAATATCAGCCGGTGCGGGAAACTTTTGCTGGCTACGCGCCTTGCCGGCCCGGCGTTAACTCGTAAAAACCGCGAAACGCCCTGCTGGCGCGAAACTTCTGCGTTTGCCCAATGACGGTTTCGGCGGCACCCAGCATTAAAAGTCCGCCCTCTTCCATGGACGGCGCAATAGCTTCCAAAACATGTGTGCGCTTGTCGTCGTTAAGATACATAAGCACGTTGCGGCATAAAATGACGTCAAAACGGCCAAAATGGCGCACGGGCGTCAGCATATTATGCTCCGTGAACGTCACCATTTTACGCAACGCATCTTTGGCCACCCATTCTTCGCCCTGTTGCTCGAAATGGCGGATCATGTGTGTCACGGAAAGGCCACGCTGAATTTCAAACTGCGAATACCGCCCTTCCCGCGCCTGTGCCAAGGCCGTAGCAGATACATCTGTCCCCAATATTTGAATTGTCCAACCGCGCCACTTTTCGGCGTTTTCCAATATTGTAATGGCGATAGAGTAGGCCTCTTGACCCGTCGAGCAGGCCGCCGACCAGATACGCAGCCTTTTCGTGTCCGAACGTAGTTCGCGAATGTGATCGAGCACGGGCCCCGCCAGCAGCGCAAAGTTGGGTTGATCACGGAAAAAAGAAGTTTCGTTATTCACCATTGCCTCCACGCACGCGCGCGTCAATTTGGGGTCCGTATCCATTTCGATCAACGCAGCCAGCGTTTGTAGGTCGGGCACAGAGTTGCGCCGCATCAATGGCTTAAGCGCCATATCGATTCGCCAATGCCGGTTTGTAGGAACCGTTTGTCCGGTATGTCTTTCCAGCGCCGCCGATAGCGTCCTGTAAGCTTTAGCTTCACCGATGCTCATGATGACGTCGCAATCCGTGAGAGCATGTCGGTCATGTGGGCTGGTGTCATAATCGCGGTCGCCAAGCCTTCCTTCACGATTGCACCCGGCATGCCCCAGACGACCGAACTTTGCATATCTTGAACAACAACGGGCGCTGCGCATGCTTTAAAGGTGCGCGCGCCGACGAGCCCATCATTACCCATGCCGCTGAAAACAAGCGCCAATCCATCGCGTCCATAGGCCCGCGCCACCGATGCAAGCATGGCATCGACCGATGGGCAATAACAGCTTGCGCTATAGCGCGATTGATGACCGACGATGACATCGTTGCCGTCCCTGTGGCACACCAGATGGGCGTGCCCCGGTGCGAGGTAGACATGATTGTGTTTTACGCGCTCGCCGGCTTCAGCAACCTTGACAGTTCGCTTTGTAAGACCAGCGAGTTGCCCTGCAAAAAAGGTCATGAATGCTGTGGGCAGATGCTGCGTGATAAAGATAGGGCAGTCGAGAGAGTCATCCAAATTGCGTAATATGTGCTGGATTGCCGGTATGCCGCCCGTCGATGATCCAATCGCGATACAGCGTGGCTTCGATAATACGCGATAATCCGGAAGCGGTCTTGCTACATCTTTGCTATCGGTGCGTTCTTGCGCCGACCGCCCCAAGCGCAAGACTTTGTCGATCAAAATTTCTGAAAAGCGTCCCGAGAAACCGGTCCGGCCCGGCTTTGCCAAAGTGTCACATGCACCGAGCGAAAGCGCCTGAACGGCAGCGGGGCCATTTTCTTCAGCAAATGCCGATACGACCAGCACCCTTGCGCCATTCGCCTTTGCGAGAATATCGGGCAGCGCATCCAATCCCGAACGCTTCGGCATTTCTATATCCAGCAATATGATGTCGACTTCATTTTCGTCGAGACTTGCAACGGCGGCGTCCCCATCCGATGCTTCGCAAATGATGTCTATGCCGTCGCAATTTCCTAGCACACGTGCAAAAATCGAACGCGCGACAACACTGTCGTCGACAAGCATAACCCTAATCGGGGTTGCCGCCACTTGTGGCCAACTGCCACCCAATGCTGCCGATCTGCTGCGCATTCTGGTACTTCAAATACAACCGAGGATTTGCAGCTTTGATTCAATCGTTTCGCGGTCAAACGGCTTCATGACATATTCGTCTGCGCCTTCGTCAATCGCCGCTTGAATGTGCCCGATGCCATTTTCCGTTGTGCAGAATATCACCTTGGCGGATGGCACAGCATTCATCGAACGATAGGCACGCAAAAAATCCATTCCGCTCATGATCGGCATGTTCCAATCCAGCAGAATTACGTCGGGCGTCGCCTGCGCGACATGGTCCAATGCTTCCTTACCATCGGCCGCCTCGGTAACTTCGAACTGCATCGTTTCGAGAATATGACGGGCAACCTTGCGAATGACCTTGCTATCGTCGACAATCAAACAGGATTTCATGTGACCCAACCCCTTTTTCCGACCAGAATGGAGACTGTATCTCCGCGTTCTTATCGACACGTTAATTTGCGCAGCGAACTGGCGAAATTAGGTCGCCGGAACCGTTTGCCCTGAAACCAACGTGTCGGTGTTTAATATCATCACCAGTTCGCCTTCATGTGTGGCGATGTGATCAACATACCGGTTCCAAACGGCCGGTGGCCGGATATTTGAATCGGCCTGCTCGACCGCGATTGGAACCACGTCATGAACCTTGTCGACGAGCAGCCCATATTGATGCCCCGCGATTTCTGTGACGACTGCCAAAGTGCCTTTATGGGCGGTTTGCTGCACGCCCGTAATGTAGAAATGGGTATCGATGAGCGTGAGGACGCGGCTTCTCAGCGCAAAAATTCCAGCAATGGACGGATCGCACTTGGGCACGGGCACGATGTCCGGCACATGGACGACGGATTCGACTTGGCTGCTCTCAATCGCAACCCGCGACCCTGCCAAATCCGCAATCAGATATAAGGTGTAGGTCATGCGCGTCCTGCCAACTTCTCTTCGATCGCCGATATCAAACCGGCGCCATCGTACCGGTAAATGCTCGCAATCGGCTCGGTCAGGCTGTGGTTAGAATCGCGCAGGTGGAGCGTTCGTGGGTCTGTTGCCCGTTCGCGCGCCTTGGCGACATCACGCTGTAATATGATGGCGGCGCGCGATTGATCATGATCATCAAAACTCACCGCATATCCCGAAGCTGTTAGCAACGGCGCCAATATCGTCCGTTCCCATTGGGAATCTTCTGCACAGTCGATGAAGCACAATGCTTCCGAACCACGATTACGGCGCCTGCGGTCATATGTTTCGAAGAAACCGAACATGTTGCGCAGTTCGACTGGTTCCCCAAAGACATAGACCACGCCCTCATGCTGTTCCGGTTCTGCGCTGGGCATGATATCGCCTGCGATACTAAAAATGTCCAAGACGTCGCTGACGGCAAGATAGCAAGCACTGTCACCATCGCTAAGTCTCAGCACTTTCACCAAACCATCGTCGGGTGCAGATTCATATTCCCATAAATCATACAAGCTGCCGTCGACAGAGACCCGTGTTCTTCCGCCAACATATTGGATTTGGGCGACCTCGATATCTTCCATCCGCTCAATTGCGGACAAACGAATGGCTTGTTTGCGGCCATCGGCGGCAATAAACAGCAGGGCAGATGGGCCATTATTTTTGCTTTCGGCATCCGCGCGGCTGTCGGCGTCTCGATCATCCCTGTTGGTGGCAGGCAGCCCCATAGCAGTGCCGAGCCCACTCGCGTCGAGCAACAACATAGGTCGGCCATTATCGGGCAGAGACGTTCCAGCAAACAGGCCGCTGCCCATCACCAATGGCGCCCCGGGTTTCACGACAAGCTCTTCATTGTCGATAACGGCGGCAACTTCCAAAACAAAATTGGCGCCCACCGCCGGACGCATCACGATGAGTGTGCGGCTCTCTCCGGGGATATCCGCACCTTGGGCAATGCCCAATATGTCTTCGAGCGATTTGAAGGGATAGCGGATGTTTCGGATGCTAACGATTTTGCGCCCGCCCAGTCCTTCGAATTTGACGTTGGCATTCGATGTCGAAACCATCTCAACCACCGAACTGCGCGCGATGCCGAAAATCTGCGCACCAGCGCGCACCGAAAGCCCTGCGATGATGGAAAGCGTTAGAGGCAACCGCAACGTAATTTTTAGCCCATGGCCTTCGTGATTTTCTAGCTCAATCGTGCCGCCGATGGCTTGCAAATTGTTGCGCACAACGTCCATGCCGACACCGCGACCCGATATCGACGTAACGCTATCTGCGGTCGAAAGGCCCGGCGTAAAAATGGTGTTCAGCCGCGCGCGCGGTGACATTGTCTGCCATTCGCCAACCGTCATCACATTGGCGGCTATTGCGCGAATGCCTAGCTTGTCGACATTGATCCCCCGCCCATCATCCGCAATTTCAATGATGATCTGATTGCCAGACTGGCGTGCAGAGACATGGATATGGCCCACTGGGTCTTTGCCAGCAGCGCGCCGTTCGTCGGTACTTTCAATTCCGTGGTCGGCTGCATTGCGCAGAATGTGCGTTAGGGGATCACGCAACGCTTCGACCATTTCGCGGTCAACTTCGACTTCGCTTCCGTCGATGCGCAATTCTATTTCTTTGCCGAGCTCAATGGAAGTATCGCGAACGAGCCTTGGCAAAGCCGAGAATAATTTGTCGATATGCTGCATACGCATCATACCAACGGCATCGCGCAGTTCGGATACAGTGGAAGACAAACGCGCAAATGACACATCAAGATCGGCGTTCGAGCTAACCTTGCGAAGCTGACGCGACACCTCATTACGGGCGAGCACCATATCCGAAACACCGCTCATCAAATTGTCGAGCAGGCTAAGCGACACCCGCACAGTTCGCGCTTTACCGGGTAATATGGTGTCTTCATGTGCGAATGTGTCGCCGGATACATCTACATGGCCAGTGACCATATCGGCCGGTTTATCGCGCAAAAATGTGCGTAAGGCGTCCGCCAAGATATCATCGTCATCATAGACCGATGCGCCGGTCTCAAGTGCCTCGGTGAGAATAGCGACGCGGTCGATAACAGCGAGCACTGCGGTCACCAAATCTGCCGACACCTCGACTTCGCCATCGCGTGCAGCGCTCAGCACGTCCTCGGCCGCGTGGCTCAGGCGAAGCAGCCTTGGGAGCGACAGGAAACCGCAGCTTCCTTTTACGGTGTGCACAAAGCGAAAAACGCTGTCGAGCAATGCGCGATCATGCGGCCGACGCTCCCACTCGACCAACTGACTTGTCAGCGCCTCAAGCGTCTCGCGCGTTTCAGCAATAAAGTCTTCTATCAAGTCGTCCATGTCTGCCGATCCGTTGTACCGGACACGACATGTGACATCAGATGGTTAAAAAGATGTTGAGAGCGCTAGATTGGCGATGTGCGCACAATTGCGCCGATGACGAGATGTTCGGTATCGGGCTCAGCGAGCTGGATCATCCCGCCACCCTGCAGCGCAAGCGTGTGCGCCATCCAAGCCGCAGCGGTGCGGGAATCTATCATCGAGGCATCAAGCTTCCCCGTCAGCGCCTCACGCACAGCGGAATCCATAACAATTTTCGGACCACTCGCCCGAATAACAATTTCCTGCTCGTTCAATGCTGCTTCAGCGCCCACAAATAATGTGCCGCCACGCACCAGAGCTTCGTTCGCCAGCAGCACGAGGTTCAGCAAGATTTTGACCGCCCTTTTTGGCATCATCTGCGCAGGAACAGCCCATTCCAACACCGTTCGGCCGCTTGAGGTTATTAGCGGTTCAATCACCATCCGCGCTTCTTTAGGGTCGACTTCTGAACCAAAACCGCCAGCAGCACCAAAGGCGAGACGGAAAAATTTCAGCTTATCGGCCGCAGCCTTGGCGCTTTCCGCCAGCAAATCCATGCACCGTTGCCGCATTTCCGGATCATGCTCGTCCGCCAGCAACTCAAGGCCATTATTCATGGCACCGACAGGGCTCAAAAGGTCATGACACAGGCGCGAGCAAAGCAGGCTGGCAAATTCGATTTCCGTGTCGGACATTAAAAATGGTTCCTTGGGCTGACTGGCATATTGATGGCGGTCATGGACTGTGTTTTCAAGCGATTCAACCCTCCACGACCAGCGGTACTGGGGTAAATCCTGTGACGTGAGCGCCAAGAGCGATGGGTCGCCATGCCGTAACCGCTCCCCCCGCAATGATGAGCCATATCAGGCCATCGGGTGCGGCCTGCGCGATGTCAGACGCAGACGGCCGCGCCAAGCCGTTCGGGTGCGAATGAAAATACCCCAAAAGTGGCATGCCATCCGCTCTGGCATCCTTATGGACGGCGATAAGTGCGGCTGGATCGATTTCAAAATTCCGTGACGGATCCGCCGCCACATTGGCGGCCCATTGCACGGCCATGACCTTCTGGTCACTTCCACGCAACACACCACAACATTCATTCTGGCCGGCGTCCGCCGCCCAATGCAGAAGTTGTTTCCGGTCATTGCTTGATAAATGCAGGGCCATCACCCATGTGTATGCGATGGTTGGAGAAAATGCCACATTTACAGGTATTTTGGGCGAAGGAAGGCTCGATAGCGCGCTTGCTGCAGCGCTGCCGCAATTTTCGCGCGCCCGTATTCAGGCCCTGATCGCTGACGCTGCGTTGCGGATCAACGGACAAAGCTTCGTTGATGCCGGAAGCAAGAAAATGTTCGGCCAGCATTTTGAATTACATGTCCCTGCCCCCAAGCCGGACAAAGCAATCCCGCAAGATATTCAGCTCGACGTTGTTTATGAAGATGAACATCTGATCATCGTCAACAAACCCGCTGGATTGGTGGTGCACCCTGCCGCCGGGCATAGCGACGGAACATTGGTCAATGCGCTATTACACCATTGTCAGGGCAAGTTGTCCGGCATTGGCGGCGTTCAGCGGCCAGGTATCGTCCACCGTATCGATAAAGACACATCGGGGCTGTTGGTCGTGGCGAAAAGCGACGTCGCGCATGAGGGCCTGGCGAAATTGTTCGCCGCGCATGACATCGAACGCAAATATATCGCGATCGTCAGTGGCATCCCTGCCCCACCTGCGGGGACGGTGCGCACGCAAATTGGCCGGTCAACGACCAACCGCAAAAAAATGGCGGTGCTGCCCGATACTAAGGGCAAGCATGCGGTCACGCATTTTCGTATGACGGAGGCATTTTCCAAAACCGCAGTCGTCGAATGCACGTTGGAAACGGGACGGACTCATCAAGTCCGCGTCCATATGGCCCACATCGGCCATCCACTAATCGGCGATAGCGTTTATTCTAATCAACAAAACCCCTACAGAATCGGACCAGATCAGGCTCCGTTCGACCGACAAGCATTGCATGCTGCCTCATTGGGGTTTATTCATCCGATATCCGGCGAAACCTTACGGTTCGAATGCGGTTTACCAGAGGATATGCAGCTTCTGTTAAGCCAATTGCGTATATAAAGTTTCAAAGGGAACGCTTTGCTAGCGGGTGCTTGATGAGGCCCGGTGGGAAGCACAATGAAAGAGGAAAACATGTCTGAGAAAAAGAATGTTCCGGCTACAATACCTGCCCTTGGGGGGGACGCGAGCCTAAACCGTTATCTAAGCGAAATCCGGAAGTTTCCGGTTTTGAAGCCTGAGCAAGAATATATGCTCGCCAAACGCTTTCAAGAACATGGCGATACCAAAGCTGCCGAGCAGCTTGTTACGTCACATCTTCGCCTGGTATCAAAAATTGCCATGGGCTATCGCGGCTACGGCCTGCCGGTGTCCGAGCTTATTTCCGAAGGCAATATCGGATTGATGCAAGGTGTGAAGAAATTCGATCCAGACCGCGGTTTCCGCCTTGCGACCTACGCGATGTGGTGGATTCGTGCGTCGATGCAGGAATTCATCCTGCGCAGCTGGAGCCTGGTCAAAATCGGCACGACTGCTGCGCAGAAAAAGCTGTTCTTCAACCTGCGCCGGATGAAAAACAACCTTCAGGCATTTGAAGATGGCGATCTGAACCAAGAAGCGTTGCGTAAAATTGCCACCGACCTTGGCGTGTCCGAGGAAGAAGTGAACAATATGAACCGCCGCATGGCGATGGGCGGTGACACTTCACTGAACGTCCCAATGCGCGAAGATGGCGATGGCCAATGGCAGGATTGGTTGGTCGACGACACGCCATTGCAGGACGAGCGCGTTGCCGACGCACAAGAAGGCGACATGCGTCATGCCCTGCTCTCCGAAGCAATGGACAGCCTGAATGAGCGCGAAAAGCATATTCTGACGCAGCGCAGGCTGATTGAAGAGCCGCAAACGCTTGAAGAGCTGAGCCAGACGTACAGCGTTAGCCGCGAGCGCGTGCGCCAGATTGAGGTGCGGGCATTTGAAAAGCTGCAAAAAGCAATGCTGCGGATTGCCGGCGAAAAGCGGTTACTGCTGACCATTTAATCCCATGTAAAAATAGATGACGGGCGGGGAACGCTGCGCTAGCTTTTGATAATGACAAAACCGAAGCGCTCGTTTTCCGCCCGTATCTTTCGCGCCAGTCTGAAAACGGCTATTTACCTTACCGGAGGAACCGTCGCGTTGACGGCCATTTATGCCGTTGTTCCCGTGCCCACGACGCTGACCATGTTGTTCGACAGTCATGGTGCAAAGCGCGACTGGACGCCGCTTTCCGACATTTCACCAAATCTTGTCCGCGCCGTCATTGCCGCCGAGGATGGCAAATTTTGTAGCCATGATGGTTTTGACCGTGAAGCAATCGAAAAGGCGCTCAAACGTAATCAACAGGGCGGAAAAATCCGCGGTGGTTCAACCATCAGCCAGCAAACCGCAAAGAACGTGTTTCTGTGGCAGGGGTCGGGTTGGACGCGTTACCTGCGCAAAGTGCCCGAAGTCTATTTCACTTTCCTGATCGAAAAAATCTGGGGCAAACGCCGGATTATGGAAGTGTATCTGAACATCGCTGAAACGGGCATTGGCACTTATGGCGCCGAAGAAGGCGCGCAGCGTTACTTTAACAAATCTGCGAAAGATCTTACACGCACGGAAGCCGCACGATTGGCTGCCATTCTGCCATTACCCAAAAAGCGCGCGGTAAACGGCGTGGGCGGTTTCACCCGCCGCTACGGCAACAGCATCGCTGCGCGCATCCGCGTCGTCAAACGCGACGGCCTCGATAGCTGCATTTACCCATAAAAAAGGGCGAAGCCGAAGCCCCGCCCTTTTTAATTTTCTAGTTCAATGACTTAGAATACGAACGTAAGCGTTCCGCTCACAGTGCGTGGTGCACCGATTTGAACGAAGCCTGGGCTACCGTAAGTCGCAACACCGGTTGTACGGTTATATGACGCGCTCTGCGCCAAGCCACCGCCAAAACCGCCGACATAGAATTGGTCGAACAGGTTGTAGACGTTAAGCTGGAAGCGGGTCTTGTCGCTCACACCCAAGAAGCCAAGGTTGACGCTCGCATCAAGGTTGACCATCCAATATGCAGGCGCCGCTGAACCAAAGATTTCGGTCTGCGCTACTGTGCCCAAAGTGCCGCTTGCTACAGCGCCAGTTGGAATGAACGAACCTGTGTAGGTCGCTGCGCCCGTATCGAAGATGTTCCGTGGGCCAGTGCGCTTTGCAGTAATGCCAAGTTCAACTGGTCCAAGTTCACCGCGTACAGTTCCACCGAACGAATATTTCGGCGAACCACCTTCACGCTGGCCAGCAGTCGCAGCAAAAACTGGCGTACCGTCGGCGTTTTCACCGATAGCAACGTTGTTCTTGATTTCCGACTTCATGTACGAACCAAATACATACAAGGCCAATTCTGGAATTGGCTGATATGAAATCGAACCATCGATACCGTATTTGTCGACATTGCCGAGGTTACGATACACGTTCTGGTCCAGTTCTGGATCATAAGCCGAAGCCAAACGGTTCTGGAACTTCGTCAACCAACCAGAAAGCTGTGCCTGGATGTTACCCGAACGGTAACGAACGCCAAGGTCAACGCTGTCTGTCGTTTCTGGAGCAGGACGCGCACGCTCGGTCGTGATCGGGAAGAAGAACGCGTTGTACAAGCTGTCTGTACCTGGGACCGAAAGGCCCTGTGCAAAGCTTGCGAACATGCTGAATTCAGGCGTGAACTTGTAGTTCAGGCCTAGGTTTGGCAAAATCTTGTCATATTTGAAGACGCGATTTTGTGGACCAGCCTGCTTTGGGTTAAGCGTAGCGTTCAGGGTGTTCTGGTTCGCATCGCCGAAGCACTCAACAAAGCCACCAGCTGAGCTGGTGAAGCAATAGTTGGTCAGGTCGCGCTTGAAGAACGGTGCACGAACACCAGCTGTCACGACCAGATTGCTGTCCAGATATTCACCGCGATATTCGCCCGAAACCTGCTGCAAAATTGCATAAGACAGACGGTTACGCTTTTGCAGCGTTACGCCGTTGGACGCAACTTGCGGACCGTTTACTGGGAAAACGTCCAATGGCTCACCATTAACGTCCAACAAGCCAACTTCGCCTGTCTGACGGTGACGTGCACGGTCAAAGGTGTAGGCAAGACGAACCGAATGCGCATCGTTAAATTCATAACGGAGCGAGCTGATGACGCCATAACGATGCGTTTGGGTCTGGCTTGGTGCAATCATGGTGACCCGGTCGAGGATGTCGCCATCGCCGTTCAGATCCTTACCAAAGAATGGCGAGCCCGAAAGGAATCCAGCTTGGCAGTTTACGCCAGCACCGCTTACCACGGTCGTGCAGTTTGCTGCGCCGCCGGTTGGATCGATGTCGCGACGTGCTTCGTTCGCGTTAACGGTACCACCGCCATTTGCCTTTACGTATTGATAGCTTGGATCGACGGTCAACGTCAGCTTTTCACCGAAACTAAATTTCGACGCACCACGGATGCTTCCGGTGTTTGACGGGTTATAACGACGGTCAAATTCCGTGCCGCATGATGTTGGCGACTGAGCAGTTCCATTAACTGCTGTTACCGTTGTCGAACAAGGGAAGTTGATCAGATATTCGCGCTCATCATTGTTCGCTGGGAAACGGTTGGACGAGCCGGCACCAACAACACGGCCGGCGTCGTTGCGCAAAGGCAGCGAGCCGAAGAAGTTGTTGCGGTTTTCATTGTAGCTACCAGAAATCGCAATGAAGTCACCATCGCTGCCGATTGGCTGGTAAATTTTCCCGTTATACTGTTGCTTGTCGACGACGCCGTAATTGTTGAACGGGTTGTCGTTGGTCGCCTTTGAAGCCGAGAAGAACGCACGTGTACCGAACGACGTCAGGTTGCCGGTGTTGATCATGGCAAACAGACGCTCGAAGTTAAAGTCGCCGAGCGAAGCCGAGACCTTAACGCCGAAATCTTCAGTCGGTGTCAGAGTGCGGTAGTTGACGGTACCACCAACAGCCGATGCTGTAGGGCTGTCGACGTCAGTCGTACCAAGGTTAACATTGACCTGTTCAATCAATTCAGGGTCAAGCTGTTGGTTCGAATAGATGGCGTAGTTGCCGGAGTCATTCAACGGAATACCGTCGAATGTCAGCGAGATACGCGACGAGTCAAAACCACGGATGTTCAGCGTACCGCCCGACGAGCCATAAGCATCGTTGTTCTGGAAGCTTACACCTGGAATGACGTTGATGGTGTCGAGGATTGTCTGACCTGGGTTCTGACGTTCGATCAGCTCTTGCGTAAGAACCGCTTTTGCCTTGGTCGAGTCAGGTGCCTGAATGCCGGCAACGTCCAGCGAACGCGAACCGGAAACGACGATTACTTCTTCTTCGAAGTCGACTGAACCAGTCGACTGCGCGAAGGCAGCGCTTGAAAAGCTGCAGATGGTAAGTGCAACCGCACTCGCCGCAAGCTGATAACGAATTTTCATTTCTAAAACCCCTTTGGTTTCCACATGCCAATTCACTGGCAACCCAGCATTTCGCTCGAATCATCCATATGAATTGAACCGCGCCATCCCCTTGGGGCTGATGAATGACAGTAAAATGACACCCCGCCCCGCAGATGATTCGCCCTTAACCGACCGCGCCGGACAGGCAAACTATTGCAGTGCAGCAACCTGTGTAAATTGGCCTATTTAAACATTTTGTTAAGACTTGTGGCGCGTTTGCCACAGTCAGTGGAAAATGCGCTTATGCAGCATCCTCTTTGGTCGATTTCGCCGATTTTGCGTAAACGAGGACAGGCGTCTTACGACCTTCGACCACATCCTTGTCCACGACCACCTCGTCGACACCGTCAAAGGTTGGAAGATCAAACATCGTATCGAGCAATATCGCCTCCAAGATAGACCGCAGTCCGCGAGCACCGGTTTTGCGCTCAATCGCTTTCTTCGCGACCGCTTCCAACGCTTCATCGGTAAAGCTCAAGCCGACATCTTCCATCTCGAACAGCTTACGATACTGCTTCACGAGCGCGTTTTTCGGTTCCGACAGTATCTTGACGAGCGCCGGGATATCCAGATCTTCCAGCGTCGCAGTGACCGGCAAACGACCCACGAATTCGGGGATTAAGCCATATTTCAGCAAATCTTCCGGTTCGACTTGCTTGAGGATTTCACCCGTTCCGCGTTCATCAGGATCGGCAACATGCGCGCCAAAACCAATCGATTTGCCTTCAAGACGATTGGCAATGATCTTTTCCAGCCCGGCAAACGCGCCGCCACAGATGAACAAGATATTCGTTGTATCGACCTGCAGAAATTCCTGCTGCGGGTGCTTACGGCCGCCTTGCGGAGGGACACTAGCGGTTGTGCCTTCCATCAGCTTCAGCAGCGCCTGCTGAACGCCCTCACCGCTGACATCGCGGGTGATGGACGGATTTTCTGCCTTACGGCTAATCTTGTCGATTTCATCGATATACACGATGCCGCGCTGCGCCTTTTCGACATTATAGTCGGACGCCTGCAGCAGCTTCAGGATGATGTTTTCAACATCTTCACCGACATAACCCGCTTCGGTCAGGGTCGTCGCGTCGGCCATTGTGAATGGCACGTCAAACGTCTTTGCCAAAGTCTGGGCCAGCAAGGTCTTTCCGCAACCGGTTGGGCCAACGAGCAGGATGTTCGACTTGGCCAGCTCAACTTCGGCGCCTTTGGCACCATGGTTGAGCCGCTTATAGTGGTTGTGCACAGCCACCGACAGGACACGCTTTGCCTGCGGTTGACCAATGACATAATCGTCGAGAACCTCGCATATTTCACGCGGTGTAGGAACTTCACCTTCCTTGCGGCCGGTGAGTGCTCCCTTGGTTTCTTCACGAATGATGTCATTGCAAAGCTCAACGCACTCATCACAGATGAAAACGGTCGGGCCAGCGATCAACTTGCGGACTTCGTGCTGTGACTTTCCACAGAATGAGCAATATAAGGTGCTCTTAGTGTCGGATCCGCTTAACTTCGTCATAATATGTCCTGCTACCACGCCGAAACGGGTCGTACTTTATTGAACCAACATCCTAAAGATGCGTTCCAATTTGGCAATAGCCCAAAATGGGCTGTGCCATCTTGGCAAAGGCCTGAACGCGATTGCTAACGCAATCAGTCTGCGCCTGCCTCAGAATTCAGCGGACGCTTGTCAAAGACTTCATCCACCAAACCAAATGCCTTGGCCTCATCCGCTTCCAAGAAGGTGTCGCGATCCATCGCTTTTTCAATGTCCTTCAACGGCTTGCCGGTATATTTGGCGTATAAATCGTTCATACGCTTGCGAATGCGCAGGATTTCATTCGCCTGAATTTGAATGTCCGATGCCATACCACGCGCACCGCCCGAAGGCTGGTGAACCATGATACGCGAATTGGTCAGCGCAACGCGCATGCCCGGCTCACCCGCAGCCAATAGGAAGCTGCCCATCGATGCAGCCTGTCCGATGCACACTGTGCCGACCTTTGGACGGATATACTGCATGGTGTCGTGGATCGCCATGCCAGCGGTGACAACGCCGCCCGGCGAGTTGATGTACATCCAAATGTCTTTCTTTGGATTGTCCGACTCAAGGAACAACAGCTGCGCGGTGATCACCGACGCCATATTGTCCTCGACCTCACCCGTCACAAAAATGATCCGCTCGCGCAAAAGACGCGAAAAAATGTCCCAGCTCCGCTCTCCGCGGTTCGATTGCTCGATAACGACGGGAACTAGGGCTTGTACCGGATCAAATGGGACGTGCATGAAATACCTCTGGGCTGTTCTGTTTTTACGCTGATGCCTACATCGGCGCGGGCAGACAAAGTTTCAAGCAGGAAAAGGTTAAACTGGCATGCAATCCACAGAGAGTTCACCAAAATTGCGCTGCAATTGAGGGGGTAACATCGATTAGTTGTTAGATTTTGAATGATCTGGCCATTTAAAAGCCAAATGTGGCGCACATCAGCGCGACGGAAACAAAAAAGGCCCCGGAATCCCGAGGCCTTTTCTTTTATCCAAAACTGGACGATTATTTCTTAGGCGCAGCCTTTTTGGCAGGAGCCTTCTTGGCCGCTGGCTTAGCTTCTTCCGCGTCCTTCTTAGGAGCAGCTTTCTTTGCAGCAGGCTTAGCTTCCTTTGCAGGCGCCTCTTCCTTTGCTGCAGCCTTTTTCGCAGGGGCCTTCTTCTTGGCCGCTGGCTTTGCGTCTGGTTCAGCTTCAATCGCTGCTTCAAGAACGTCCTTAGTGACGGTCTTTTCCGTGATCGTCGCCTTGTCGAACAAGAAATCCACAACCTTGTCTTCAAACATGGGCGCGCGCAGCTGGGCCGCTGCCATCGGGTTTTCCTGCAGATACTGCACAAAACGCTGACGGTCTTCAGGGCGATATTGCTGCGCAGCTTGCTGCACGAGCATGTTCATTTCCTGTTGGCTGACTTCAACGCCATTTGCCTGACCGATTTCCGAAAGCAACAAACCAAGGCGAACGCGGCGGACGGCGATATCGCGATACTCTTCGCGCTCGGCTTCCATTTCCTTCTTCGCAGCTTCGGCGTCTTCTTCGCGGGCAGCTTCCTGCTCCAACTGCGCCCAAATTTGCTCGAATTCTGCTTCGACCATCGATGGCGGCACGTCAAAGTCATGATCCGAAGCAAGCTGATCAAGCAACTGGCGCTTCATGTAGGTGCGGGTCAGACCGTTATGTTCTTGCTCAACCTGAACCTTCATCAGTTCACGCAGCTTGTCGATACCTTCAAGGCCGAACATCTTTGCAAGATTGTCATCCGCTTTCGCTTCGACTGGCTTGCGCACTTCGGTGACGACGATGTCAAACGTCGCGGGCTTGCCCTTCAGGTTTTCGGCATTGTAATCTTCAGGGAAGGTTACGTTCAGAACCTTCTCGTCATTGGCTTTGACGCCAACGAGCTGGTCTTCGAAACCGGGGATCAGTTGGCCCGAGCCAAGCTCAACCGCCATGCCTTCGCCCTTGCCGCCTTCAAATGGTACGCCGTCAACCTTACCTTCAAAGTCGATAACGACGCTGTCGCCCATCTTTGCGGCATATTTCTTGTCAGCCGCTTCAAAGCTCTTTTGTCCTTCAGCAAGCTTCAGGATCGATTCGTCTACCTGTGCGTCGCTGACTTCAACGGTCAGGCGCTCAAGCGTGATGCCATCGATCGACGGCGCGGTAATGGCGGGCAGGACTTCGAGATGGAAATCAACAACCGCGTCTTTGCCGGGCTCGTAACCATTATCGAGATGCACGTGCGGCTGAGTCGCAGGACGCAGCTTGTTATCGGAAATCGCTTTTTGGACGCCTTCTTGGATCGAGCTGTTCAGCGCGTCCTGAAGCAACGAATCCTTATGCATTTTCTTGACCAGATTGGCGGGAACCTTACCAGCGCGGAAACCGGGCATACGCACCTGAGGCGCGATTTTCTTTACCTCGGCATCGATGCGTGATTCGACGTCTTTCGCGGTAATCGTCATACGATATGCGCGCTTCAGGCCTTCATTCTGTGTCTCGACGGTTTGCATAATATCTTCTCTATCTGCAGGCAAAGCGGCTCGCCTCACCTTAAACGTTAAATGGCTTTCGGGCTCAACGACAGCCGGGAACTTCCCTATTTCGTGGTGCGGGCGAAGGGACTCGAACCCCCACACCTTGCGATGCCAGAACCTAAATCTGGTGCGTCTACCAATTCCGCCACGCCCGCTTACGAAAAGCTGCCGTTTCACAAACGACGGGAGCCTCTAACGGGAAAGCCCCGCTAGGGCAAGGGCAGAAGCGGCAAAACCGCCGCTGCGCCCTTATCACCTGTTAACCAAGCGCCTTTTTCAGCAAGTCGTTGATGATTTGCGGATTGGCCTTGCCCTGCATCGCCTTCATCGTCTGGCCTACGAAGAAACCAAACAACTTGTCTTTGCCGGAGCGGTATTCGGTGACCTTATCTTCATTGGCGGCCATGATCTTGGCAATCTCTGCCTCAATTGCTCCCGTGTCATTGGTCTGCTTCAGGCCTTTTTCTTCGACAATCGCAGATGCACCCTGCCCCGTCTCAAGCATGATTTCGAAAACCTGCTTGGCGATGCTGCCGCTGATCGTGCCATCGGCGACAAGGCCAAGAAGTTCGGCCGCTTGCTTTGGATTGACCGGGCTTTCGTCCAAGGTCTTGCCCAGCTTGTTCAGCGCACCGAACAATTCGGACATCAACCAGTTCGACGCCTGCTTGGCATCGACGCCTTCGGCCAACAAATCTTCAAACCAAAACGCCGTTTCGGCTTCTGCCGTCAGAACCGCCGCATTGTATGCGGTGAGGCCCAATGCTTCATAACGCGCACGTTTGGCGTCGGGAAGCTCAGGCAAGGAAGCAAGGCATTCCTCCAGAAACGCGTCGTCGAGTTCAACCGGCAACAAATCGGGATCGGGGAAATAACGATAATCATGCGCGTCTTCTTTCGACCGCATCGAGCGTGTTTCCATCTTGTTCGGGTCGAACAAGCGGGTTTCCTGAACCACTGCGCCGCCGCTTTCGATCAGATCCACCTGACGCTGCGCTTCATACTCAATCGCCTGCATCATGAAGCGGATGGAGTTGACGTTCTTGGTCTCTGTGCGCGTGCCCAGTTCACCACCGGGCTTGCGGACAGACACGTTGACGTCAGCGCGCATGGAGCCCTGCTCCATATTGCCGTCGCATGATCCGACATAGCGCAGGATGGAGCGGAGTTTCTTGAGATACGCCCCAGCCTCTTGCGGGCTGCTAATGTCAGGACGCGACACGATTTCCATCAACGCGACGCCCGAGCGGTTCAAATCGACAAAAGACATCGTTGGATGCTGGTCATGCATCAACTTGCCGGCGTCTTGCTCGACGTGAATGCGTTCAATGCCGATTTTCTTGGTCGGGCTATCGGGGTCTTTTTCGTTTAACGTAACCTCGATTTCGCCCTCGCCCACGATGGGGTGATATAGCTGCGAAATCTGGTAGCCCTGCGGCAAATCGGCGTAGAAATAATTCTTACGGTCAAAGCGCGACCAGCGATTGATCTGCGCATTGATCGCCATGCCGGTTCGCACAGCCTGTCGCAGGCATTCACGGTTTGGCACAGGCAACATGCCGGGCATCGCTGCGTCGACAAGGCTCACATGGCTGTTGGGTTCGGCACCAAAGCCGGTGGAGGAGCCCGAAAAGAGTTTGGACTCGCTGGTGATCTGCGCATGGACTTCAAGGCCAATCACGACCTCCCATTCGCCGGTGTTTCCCTGGATGCGGTACTCGCTCATATTACCACCACTCTCCGGCTTCCGCCGTAAATCCTGAACGCTGCTCAATCGCGAGGCCGGCGTTAAGCACAGCCTGTTCGTCAAGCGCCTTACCGATAATCTGCAGCCCCAAAGGCAGGCCTTGCTTGTCGAGGCCGCCCGGAACCGACATCGCGGGCAAGCCAGCCAATGAGGCAGGCACCGCGAACACGTCGTTCAAATACATCGACAATGGGTCGGCGTTCTTCTCACCCAAGCCAAAGGCCGCGCTTGGCGCGGTTGGCGCGAGGATGAGGTCACAGCTTGCCCACGCATTGTCGAAATCGCGTGCGATCAAGGCACGAACCTTTTGCGCCTGCGTGTAATATGCGTCGTAGAAGCCAGCGCTGAGCACATAAGTGCCAATCATGATGCGGCGGCGGACTTCTTCGCCAAAGCCAGCGGCACGGGTGGCGGCATACATGTCCTGCAGGCCAGCGCCCTCAGGCAAATCGCGCAAACCGAAGCGCACGCCGTCATAGCGGGCAAGGTTCGATGACGCTTCAGCAGGGGCGATGATGTAGTACGCAGGCAACGCATATTTTGTATGCGGCAGGCTGATGTCGACGATTTCCGCGCCTGCATCCTTCAGCCATGCGATGCCATTATCCCACATCTTGGCAATATCTTCATCGATACCATCCAGACGATATTCGCGGGGGATGCCGATGCGCTTGCCCTTCAGATCGCTGTTCAGGCCTGCTTCCCATGCGGGCACAGGCAAATCGAGCGAGGTCGAATCCTTCGGATCAAAGCCTGCCATGGCCTCCAACATGATCGCGCAATCGCGCACATCACGTGCCATTGGGCCAGCTTGGTCAAGCGAACTGGCGAATGCCACAACGCCCCAGCGCGAGCAGCGGCCATAGGTTGGCTTGATACCGCTAATGCCGACAAATGCCGCTGGTTGGCGGATCGAGCCGCCGGTGTCAGTACCTGTCGCAGCGGGGCACAACCGTGCCGCGATGGCAGAGGACGAACCGCCCGATGAACCACCCGGCGCAAGTGCGGCGTTGTCACCGTCATTGCGACGCCAGGGCGAAATGACGTTGCCGAAATAGCTCGTTTCGTTCGACGAACCCATGGCGAACTGGTCAAGGTTGAGCTTGCCCAACATCCCTGCGCCAGCCTTCCAAAGATTGGCAGATACCGTCGACTCATAAGTCGGCACGAAGCCTTCCAGCATATGGCTTGCGGCGGTCGTCTGCACGCCTTCGGTGCAGAACAAATCCTTCATGCCAATCGGCACGCCGGCCATTTTGCCCAGCGGCTTGCCCGCCGCGCGGTCGGCATCAACCGCTTGCGCAGCCGCAACGGCCATTTCAGGTGTTTCCACGATAAAGGCGTTCAGTGCCTTTGCCGCAGCAACGCGCGTGTTCAGCGCTTCAGCAACCTCAACGGCTTTGAATTCGCCGTTGGCGACGCCATCACGGATGGCAGCTACGCCCAGTCTCGAAAAATCAGTCATTATTCAATCACCTTGGGCACGCCAAAGAAGCTGCCTTCCTTCGCTGGCGCATTGGCAAGCACCTTGTCGCGGACATCGCCATCGGTGACGACGTCGTCGCGCAGGCGCAGCTTATTGGAGATGACAGCCGTCATCGGCTCAACGCCAGTGACGTCGACCTCGCCCAATTGCTCCACCCAGGCAAGAATGCCATTGAGTTCGCCGACCATCTTGTCAGCCTCTGCATCGCTAATCGCGATACGCGAAAGCCGTGCGATTTTGTTCACGGTATCTTTATCTACAGACATAAGCCAGCCGCTAGCATTGCGCCTGCCCCGCTTCAACGGAAAAGCTTAATCTTTCAGGCTCTATTCAATTTTCCGATGCTATTTCCGTCCAATCGGCTAAATCGCATTAAAATTTCAGGACATAAACTTGGCTCGTAAATTCATTTATATCGTCGCAGCGCTCATCGTCCTCGTCATTGCGGGCGGTTTCGTTATCCGCATTTATGAGGCTGAGCTCACCGAACTGGCATTCGTGCCAACGGCAAAGTTCGAAAAACAGGCGGCGTTTGAACCAAACAAATATGCCAGCAACGATATGTGGTTTGCGCGGCCCGGCAAATCCGAGAATCCAGCCGACTGGTTGCCTGTGGGGGCGGCCAAGCCAGAAGTGCGTGGATCAGCGGCGATATTCTTCGTTCACCCAACATCCTATATCGGCAGG
Source organism: Sphingomonadales bacterium 39-57-19 (assembly GCA_002282385.1). GTDB lineage: Bacteria > Pseudomonadota > Alphaproteobacteria > Sphingomonadales > Sphingomonadaceae > Sphingorhabdus_B. Next base: position 546,075 of record NCJG01000001.1, read on the forward strand.
GACCGTTGGAATGCCCCGCTGGACGATGCAGAATCGCAGGATCGCGCTAAGTTGTTCTTGCGCGGCCTCGCTTCGCCATTTGCCAGCACCGGCGAAATGTGGGCGCCCCGCTATCGTCAGGCCGCTATTGGCTCGTTCCTGACAACCAAGCCCGAGGGTCAACAGGCGTTGGATGCCGCATATCAGGACGTTCTTTTGGCGTTCGATGAATTTGTAGCGAAGGTGCAAAAAGACCGGCCGATAATATTGGCTGGCCATAGCCAAGGCGCGCTGCATCTTACACATTTGCTAAAGGATCGCGTTGCAGGCAAACCAATCGCCAAACGAATCGTCGCCGCTTATGTTGTTGGGTGGCCAATTTCAGTGGGCAATGATGTCGCTGGGATGGGGCTGCCCGCATGTTCGGGTCCGGATCAAACGGGATGCATCATGGCGTGGCAGAGCTTTGCCGAGCCAGCCGAGTATGATCGCATATCAAAAGTCTACGACGCAACGACGGGTTTCAATGGCGAAAGCCGCAAAGGCACTGCAATGTTGTGTACCAATCCTTTGAACGGTGGCGCAGCAGCTGCAGCAGACATGAAGGCCAATTTGGGCACGTTAAAACCAGATGCGTCGATGGAAGCCGGTGAGCTCGTCGTTGGGGCCGTACCCGCACGGTGCGACGCAAAGGGCTTTCTGTTGATCGGTGATCCGCCCGAAGTTGGTCCATATGTCCTGCCCGGCAACAATTACCATGTGTATGATTTCCCGCTTTTCTGGGCGAATGTGCGGGCGGATGCCACGTTGCGACTGTGGAAGTTTCTTCAGAAATGATTTTTGACGCCGTCGCCGATTTTCTGGAACAGCTGCCGGACGGCGGCGTGTTAATTGGGCTGGATATCGGCACCAAAACGATTGGCACGGCGTTTTGCGACGCTGGCTGGACATTCGCATCCCCCGCCGATCTGATCCGCAGAAGCAAGTTTTCCAAAGACAAGGCGTTACTCAGCGCCGCGATTGCGACTCGCCCCACGCGCGGCATCGTCATTGGCTTGCCGCTCAACATGGATGGCAGCGAAAGCCCCAGAAGCCAATCAAGCCGCGCTTTTGCACGAAACATCGCGGATCTTGGCCTGCCGATTTTGTTGCGCGACGAACGTTGGTCGACGCAAGCCGTTGAGCGCGACATGATTGCCGCGGACATGAGCCGCGCAAAACGGGCCGAAAAAATCGACAGCGGCGCAGCGGCATTCATTCTGCAAGGCGCGATCGATGCGCTGACCATTGGGTGACGTTTTTGCCCGGCCAAGACACAGCCGACAAAATGATTGAGTATTGCCCCCCTTCCCTTTAAGGGCATCGCTTTAATGACATGGACACAGCCTTTTGCAGCCGACAGCTTTCCAAGCGGGTCGGGCGCTTTTCCGCACAAGCATTTGCTTGGTATCGCTGGACTTCAGAAATGGGAAATTCTCTACATCCTGAAAGAGGCTGAACAATGGGTGGCGTTGAACCGCTCCGGCCCTGCAAAGCATGATGGCCGATTGTCGGGCCTTACGATTATCAATGCCTTTTTTGAAAACTCGACACGCACATTGTTGTCGTTCGAAATTGCCGGAAAACGGCTTGGCGCAGATGTCGTGAATATGCACGCGGCGCAATCGAGCGTCAAAAAGGGCGAAACACTTATCGACACGGCAATGACGTTGAACGCCATGCGCGCCGATGCCATTGTCATCCGCCACGGCAGTTCCGGCGCGGTGCAGCTGATTTCAAGCAAAGTCGATTGCCCTGTCATCAACGCGGGCGACGGAAGCCACGAACATCCAACACAGGCGCTGCTCGATTCGCTGACCATCATGCGCCGCAAAGGACGGGTTGAGGGCCAAACCGTCGTCATCTGCGGCGATGTGCTGCACAGCCGCGTTGCGCGCTCAAATCTATTCTGCCTCAAAACTCTGGGCGCCGAAGTTCGCGTCGTTGCGCCCCCTGCGTTGATGCCAAGCGGTATCGAGGCATTTGGGGCACAGACATTTACCAATTTTGATGCCGCATTGAATGGCGCGGATGTCGTCATGATGCTGCGGCTTCAGAATGAACGCATGCAGGGGGATTTCATCCCCTCGCCCCGCGAATATTTCCATCTATATGGCCTTGATGAACGCCGCCTAGCACTGGCGAAGCCCGATGCGCTGGTCATGCACCCGGGGCCAATGAACCGCGGCGTAGAGATTGCGAGCAATGTCGCCGACCATGTTGAACGCTCCGCCATTACCGAACAGGTGGAAATGGGTGTCGCCGTTCGTATGGCGTGCCTCGATATACTCACCCGAAAGGCACGCGGTCAGGAGGGTTGGTCGTGACCGGAATCAGCATCCTGAACGGCCACGCCATTTTGCCCGGCGCGGACAAGGCCGAGCCACTGAATGTGCATATTGAAAATGGCAAAATTGCCTCGGCTGGGAACGCTGCCCCGATAGCGAGCCAGTTGGACGCCAGCGACCTCATCATCGCGCCGGGCATCATTGATCTGGGCGTGTTTAAGACCGACAAGCCAGCGTTCCGCTTTGGCGGCATCACGCGCGCGGCACTTATGCCTGACCAGTCGCCTGTGCATGATGACCCGGCAACGGTGCGCTTTGCTGCGCTGAAAGGGAAACCCGATCTGTGGGTGCACCCGCTCGCTGCGGCAACGCAGGGCCTCAACGGGCTGCAGATGGCCGAAATCGCACTTATGAAAGAAGCAGGCGCAGTTGGCGTTGCCACGGGACGCAAATGGATTGCCGATAGCGGCATATTGCTGCGCATCATGCGCTACTGCCATGCGCTCGACCTGCCCGTTTTTGTGCACAGCGAAGATGCAGGCCTATCGGGCAACGCGGTTGCAACGGCAGGGGAAACAGCGACGTTGCTGGGCCTATCCAGCGCATCGCCCATCACCGAAGCGCTTGCCATCGCCCGCGACCTATTGCTCGCGGAGGAAAGCGGTGCACATGTGCATTTCCGCCAAGTGACGACCGAACGTGGGCTGGACCTTATTCGCGCAGCGAAGGCAAAGGGCTTGCGCATCACATGCGGCATTACGCCAGGGCATCTGTTCCTGTCCGACAATGCCGTTTCTGATTTCAGAACCTTCGCCCATCTGTCGCCGCCCTTGCGTTCGGAAAGCGACCGGCTGGCCTGTATCGCCGCGGTAGCCGATGGCACGATTGACGTGATTGCATCGGGGCACGATCCGCGCGGGCCAGAGGACAAGCGCCTGCCCTATTCCGAAAGCGCGCCGGGCATGGCGGGGGCGGAAACGCTTCTCGCGCTGTCGCTCAACCTCGTGCGGGACAATGTGATTTCGACGGGCCGGTTGTTCGAACTGCTGGCATCAAATCCTGCGAAGATCTTGGGGCTGAATGCCGGCCAAATAGCGGAAGGATATGAGGCGGACCTCATTCTCGTCGACCCGGATGCGCCGTGGCAGGTCGATGGCGACCGCATGGCCGCACTTGCGGGCAATACGCCATTTGACCGCCTGCCGGTTCAGGGCCGCGTGCGCCATATGCTAAAGGGCGGCAAGGTCATTTAATAGGTCCTGACCCTAAACCCGCCGCCCAATAACGTTTCACGGATATCAATTTATCGTGCGGCGATCTTACGCCCTGCGGCATTCGCCATGCGAATATTCTGGGGGCCGCCATTCGCGCGCACGAAGCAATCGCCGCCTTGCGACTTGATCATCTTACAAGTTGCCCGTGCGCTTGCAGCGTCCCCGAAACCCAATGCAGCCAAACGAACAAGTTTCTTGCCATTGACCGTTACGGTCGAACTGGCGGATTCAAAGCCGTTCAATGCGCGGTAGCGTTTGGCATATTTGTTCCAAGCCGCTTGCGCACTGGCCACAGACGAGAACGCGCCCAGTTGAACCAAGTGGCTTCCCGCACCCGCTGGCGTTGCTGCCTTTGGCACATAGGACACGGAAAGCTTCACCGGTGCAGCCACAAATGACTTTGCCGGGACTTCCGACGCTTTGATAAGCGGCGCTTCGTAAACCGGCTGGCTCGGCGCAGCCTCGGCAGTCTTCACATAATTCTCAACGATAGCAAAACCTGCACTGTCAGATACAGGTGCCGGACCCACCGCCGCCAGTTCCACTGCTGCAGCCGGTGCAGACGCAACATCTGCAAATTCTGGTGCAGCCGTTGGCGCAACATCAGCCTGCGCAAATCCAATGGCATTAATGCTGCTTAACGCGAGGCGCAGCGGCTGCCCTGTATCCGACATGTCAGGCTGAACCTTCAGCAGCCCTGCGACGCGCGACACATAAGCACCGGGACGCGCGAGCTGCGCCCATTCGGCGATCCGTTCGTTAACACGCTCCTGCGGCATATCTTGCGAAGCCATGATCCGCGCATCGCGCCAGCGACCGTCAAGTGCATAGGCCAATGCCAGATTCTGCCGTATGCGCGATGTGGCAGGCTCGGTGCGCACGGCATCGGTCAGGATTTTGACGGCATCCGCCGAACGACCCGCCAACGCCAAAGTCAACGCATAGTCACTTACGGGCAGAATGGATCGGTTCGAATCGACAAGCAAAACGGCCGATTCGGTGTTGCCCAAGGCGATACGCGCCAATGCGAGGCTGATGACCGTGCGCGCGTCGGCTTGGCCAAGCTCCATAACGTCCATCAACGTCCGCTCTGCTGAGGCAAAACGTCCCTTCGCCATGTACACACGCGCCAGCAACCCACGATAATCGCGGTTTTGCATGTCGGCCTGAACCGCACGCTCTGCAAGGGCCAATGCCTTGTCGGCCTTGCCTTTGGCCAGCGCCCGTTCGGCTGTCTTCGCCCAGGCAAATGCCTTTTGCGGCGATGCCATATTGACGGAAGCATTGGCCGTGCTGCCCGCTCTGGCCGCTGACGCAATCATTGCCGGCACCACAACTAACGCGGCCGACAAAGCCAGCTTTATGACAAAATGGCTACTCATGACATCACCTCAAAAAAGCTAAATATAGGCATCAGTGTTTTTTCGCAGGAACATGCGACGCGAGGTCACCAATTTCCGGCATGGATTCGAGAAGTGCATCAAGTGCATCAGTCACAAGCTGTTGCGCCGACTGGTGGCGCACAGCGCATGCCAGCCGCAATTTCAAATGCCGTTCGCTATCAAGACGCAAGGTGAAGGCTGCTTTCGCTTTCAAGCCAGGCTTTGACCGGGCACGCGAACGCGGCGCATCCGTGCTACCCCGACGCGAAATGAGCGGTGTTACCGGCTCCGGCGTCACGGTAACCAAAGTCGGTGCATCGGCGACCGATTCTGGTTCGTCGACGAAGCTGTCAGCGCCAGCCTGCGGCTCAAGGTCAGCGAAAAGTGCGTCTGCGAGACGATCTTGCTGATGCTTCACTTCGGGAACAGCCGCGGCAAGCGGGTTAACCCCTTGAAAGCCATGCTCATAATCCATCGGAGTCGTGGGATCGGGATCGACATCATATCCCATGTCGTTCCAACCCAGATCGTCTTGTGACATTGCCGCGTTGCCATTACTCGAAAGCATAGTTGGACGGCGGATAGCGGGACGTGCCAGACCTTTGCGTGCTAGCAATATGCCCGAAAGCGAAGCGATTGGTTTAGGTTCACCCATTTTCATGCCCTTCCTTCGCTTAACCTACGACCCGGCGGCCGAAGCCACCCATGGGACGCGCGGCGGATATTTGCTGACTTACGGCAGCCGGCGCACTGAAAACGGTGCGGCGGAAATTCTTTTCGAGACGGTCCGAAATATATGTCCAAAGCTGGATAACCTCTTGCGAGGAGCGTCCATTGGGGTCGATTTCCATCACGGTGCGGCCATCAATCATGGATGCGGCGAAATCGGTGCGATGGTGCAGCGTAATCGGCGCGACCGTGCCGTGTTGCGACAGTGCCACGGCGGCTTCCGAAGTAATCCGGGCCTTTGGCGTCGCTGCGTTCACAACGAATATCAGCGGCTTGCCAGCGCGCTCACACAGGTCAACAGTCGCACCCACGGCGCGCAAGTCATGCGGACTTGGCCGTGTGGGCACGACGATAAGCTCTGATACCGAAATAACACTCTGGATAGCCATCGTAATGGCAGGCGGCGTATCAATCACCGCCAGTTTAAAACCTTGCTGCCGCAATACGGCAAGGTCGGTGGCGAGACGGGCCACCGTTGTCTGCGCAAAGGCAGGAAGGTCGGCTTCACGTTCATTCCACCAATCGGCCAAAGACCCCTGGGGATCGATATCGATAAGCACAACCGGCCCCGCGCCCGCCAGCTGCGCCTGAACCGCCAAATGGCCGGACAGCGTCGTTTTGCCCGACCCGCCCTTCTGTGATGCCAATGCGAGTACCCTCACATCATTCCCCTTTTGCAAATGTTTCAAATGGGGATGTGACAGAACAGCGCTAAAAATTGGTTAACACGGAACGGGATGTCGGACTTTTCTATTCGGATGCACCGGCCTTAACTGCAGAGGCGCTCGATTTCGCGGCCTAGGGCGTTGCGCGCCGCGCTATCGCCAGGTTCAATCATAAAATAATGCGTACCGGAAAGGCTCGCCTTTTCTGAACAATAGCGTGCGCACCCGCTTTCAACCGCACCGGCGAAGCGCAGTTCAATGCCGTCATAGCGGGCAGCAAAAGTGCAATTACCTTTACCGTTCAACGTGATTTTGACCTCATCGCCTTGAACGGACGCGGTTCCGGTTCCTTCGCATTTGCTTTCGGGCCCGAAGACCGCAAGAAAACCTATATCGAAGCGATCGGCATCGGTTTTCACCGCACAGAATTTATCGATGCCAAGGTCGCTGCGGGTTTCAAAACGGCCCGCAAATTCGATTTTATTAGGGTTCGGAAGAACACCCGTCTCCACCGCGCGTGCGTCCAGCGTTGCGCCAGCGTCCGACCCAAGGGTCGATGTGAGCGCGCCATCACCGCACCCCGCCAACAGCGCGCATAGCGCGAAGATTGGAAATGCCGTGCGCGTCACACTGGCTCCAATCCATCCTTGTTTATCCGGCGATAAAAGCAGCTGCGCGCGCCCGTATGACAGGTCGGGCCTTGCGGCTTTGCGATAATCCAAATGGCGTCCTGATCACAGTCAATGCGCATATCGACAATGTGCAGGACATTGCCGCTGCTTTCGCCCTTTTGCCAAAGCCGCTGACGGCTGCGCGAGTAAAACACCGCGGTGCGGCTCTCGATGCTTTTGGCGAGTGCCTCCGCGTTCATATGCGCCACCATCAATAGGGCGCCATCCGCCGCATCTGTGACGACAGCGGTCAACAATCCGTTGGCGTCAAATTTGGGTGTGAGGGCAAGCCCTGTCTCAATCTCGTCGGTCATTTCCAAGGCCTAACGCAAGGGCAAGTGGCCCGCCAACATTTTCTTTGTTACATTGCTACGACAAGGGGGAGACAATCGATGATGCGTTGCCTATACGCCGGCCAGCGACGAGCAGCGGGATTCGAATTATGCTGACCACCGACCCATTTGATGACGACAAACTACGCGAGGAGTGCGGGATTTTTGGTGTCTATGACGCCGAAGGTGCTTCAGCGATGGTTGCGCTTGGCCTACATGCGCTTCAGCATCGTGGCCAGGAAGCCGCCGGTATCACAAGTTACGACGAGCATGAATTTCACACGCACCGTGCCATGGGCCATGTTGCAGGCAATTTTGACCGCGATGAAATTATCAACGGCCTTGGCGGAAGCAGCGCCATTGGCCATGTCCGCTATTCAACCACGGGCGAAACATCGCTGCGTAATGTCCAGCCATTATATGCTGACCTTGCCACCGGCGGATTTGCGGTCGCGCATAACGGCAATATTTCAAATGCGGTTGCATTGCGCCGTGACCTTGTCCGCCGTGGTTCGATATTCCAGTCATCATCGGACACCGAAGTCATCATTCATTTGGTGGCGACGTCGGGCTACCGCACGTTACTGGATCGCCTGATTGATGCGCTGAAGCGTGTTGAAGGCGCCTATTCGCTCATCTGCTTGACCACAGAGGGCATGATCGCTTGCCGCGATCCGTTGGGCATACGTCCGTTGGTCATGGGCAAGCTTGGCGATACAATAATCTTCGCATCGGAAACCGTTGCGCTCGATATTGTTGGCGCAGAATTCATCCGTTCGGTTGAACCGGGCGAATTGGTTGTGGTGCATGGCAGCGAAATTCATTCGCACAAACCCTTCATCCCCGTTTCGCAACGCCCATGTATTTTCGAGCATGTGTATTTCTCACGGCCCGATTCCATTGTTGAAGGCATCAGCGTCTATTCGGTCCGCAAGGCCATTGGCGCCGAACTCGCGCGCGAAAATGGCGTCGATGTCGATTATGTCATTCCCGTGCCCGACAGCGGCACCCCTGCAGCCATTGGCTATGCCGAGGCAGCAAAGATTCCGTTTGAGCTGGGTATCATCCGGTCACATTATGTTGGCCGTACGTTCATTCAGCCGGGCGATGGCGTTCGCCATTTGGGCGTAAAGCTGAAGCATAATGCGAACCGCAATCTGGTCGCGGGTAAAAAGATCGTCCTTATCGACGACTCCATCGTGCGGGGTACGACCTCGCTCAAGATCGTTCAGATGATGCGCGAAGCGGGCGCTGCCGAAGTGCATATGCGTATTGCAAGCCCGCCAACCATGAACAGCTGTTTCTATGGCGTCGACACGCCGGAACGCTCCAAATTGCTCGCGAGCCGTATGGACGTAGAAGAAATGCGGCAGTTTATTCAAGCCGACAGCCTCGCGTTTCTATCTATCGATGGGCTGTACCGCGCGTTGGGCGAAGATTCACGCAACAAAAACCAACCGCAATATTGCGATGCGTGTTTTACCGGCGACTATCCCACCACCCTCACCGACCATGAGGAACATGAATCGGGTGACCTCATGATGCTGGGCGAACGGAAGTCTGCATAAATCATGACGAAGCTATTTGAAGGCAAAGTGGCGCTGGTTACGGGCGCAAGCCGCGGGATTGGTGCGGCAACCGCGAAGGCACTCGCGGCGCAAGGCGCACATGTCATCATCACAGCGCGCACCGCCAAAGACTTAGAAGCCGTTGAAGACGCAATATTCAACGCAGGTGGCAATGCGACGATTGCGCCATTGGACCTCACCGACGGCGACAGCATCGCACGGCTTGCCACAGCAGTGACCGAACGTTGGGGTAAGCTCGACGTCTTGGTATTAAATGCCGCCATGCTCGGCACGCTCGCGCCGGTTCCAGTCATTGATGGTGCAGAATTCGCACGCCTATTCACGCTAAACGTAACTGCGCAGCAGGTGCTGATCGCGTCATTCGATGCGTTGTTGCGCAAATCGGATGCGGGTCGCCTCGTCGCGCTGACATCCTCTGTTGGTGCAGCACCACGCGCATTCTGGGGCGCTTATGGCGCATCAAAGGCCGCGCTCGAAACGCTCGTGGCCAGCTATGGCGAGGAAGTGAAGAACTTGTCCGCTGTGCGCACTATTATTGTGGATCCGGGCCGTACACGCACCCAAATGCGGGCAAAGGCCTATCCGGGCGAAGACCCGGCGACGGTGAAGGAACCATCGGTTGTGGCCGACGCGATAGTCGCGATGCTGAAGACCGAGTTTGAGACCGGACACAGACTAGTTGTCGAGGGATAGAAATATTGCCGTCACCCTGAACTTGTTTCAGGGTCTTAATCAAAACCACCTTGGAAAAGTAAGATCCTGAAACAAGTTCAGGATGACGATATCGCTTGGATAACGGGCATCTTTTTGGTTTACCCTTTAACCACCTCATGCGCCTTTAATGCACGCTCGCGCGCGGCTTTGTGGCCAATGATTTTGCGCGGATAGCTTTTTGGCCGTGCGCCATATTCATCGGGGTCGTGAATATACGGCTCTTGCAGGCCAGCAAGCTCTGGCACCCATTCGCGGATATAGCGTGCGGCGTCGAATTTCTCTGACTGCGACAATGGCGCCATGATGCGCACGAACATATTGCTGTCTACGCCCGTCCCCGCTGTCCATTGCCAATTGACGCTGTTGCTGCCGTAATCGGCATCGACCAGCGTATCCCAGAACCATTTTTCGCCCTCGCGCCAATCAATCAGCAGATGTTTGACCAGAAACGACGCCGCAATCATCCGCACGCGGTTGTGCATCCATCCGGTCGCCCATAACTGCCGCATCCCGGCATCAACGATTGGGTAACCCGTCCGGCCCTTGGTCCATGCCACGAAATCCGCCTTTACCGCTGGATCGGATAGATCGCGCCACGGCAGCCTGTCGAAAGCATCGCGGGCGTTCTTTGCACCATATTCGGGCATCTGGACGATCACATTCTGCGCATAGTCCCGCCACACCAGTTCCTTAAGGAACACATCAACAGACCCGCCCGCATGCATTGTCGCTTGCCAGCACGCCGCAGGTGAAATCTCGCCAAAGTGCAGATGTGGCGAGAGGAATGACGAACCCGCCACCGATGGCAAATTGCGTTTCTCGTCATAAAATTTGGCCTTATCGGCAAAATCCTCAAGCCGTTCGCGCGCGCCGGCCTCACCCGGGGTCCACATATCGGCCATAGCGCCGGACCAATCGGGCTCGGTGGGCAACAGGGCCCAATCATCGATATTGTCGCTCTCTGGCCACGTCTGGGGCGCCGTGCACTGCGTGGGGGCTGCCAGTGGCACGGGGGGCGGCATATGCTGCCAGAGCGCACGCATGAATGGCGTGTATATCTTATACTGCCCGCCGGTGCCTGTTGTGACGCTACCTGCGGGCAACAGATAGTTGCCATCATGGCAGACAAATGCGCAACTCTTGCTTAGTCCAGCTGCAACGGCCTTTTCCGCATTCCGCCACCATGGTTCGTAATGCCGCATGCAATGAATGGCCGACGCGCCGGTCTCTTCAGCGAGTGCGCATAAAACGTCATCGGATTTTCCGGCGCGCAAAATCAGCCGCGAACCCAACGCCCGCAAATCTGCGTCGAGCGCTGTCAAGCTTTGGTGCAACCACCAGCGCGACGCCGCGCCCATCTTACGATGCTTTGGCGTGTCGTCATCAAGGATATAGACAGGGATAACCGGCGCGCCACTTGCCACTGCGGCTGCAATCGCAGCTTGGTCGGCAAGACGCAGGTCACGGCGCAGCCAAACGATAACCGGGGCCGTCATTTGCTTTCAACTCCAATGGGAAAGAACATGCTAAATCGGTCGCCAACCAGCGGGTCAGAAAAGCGCTGGTCAGAAACCTTCAACGTCCTGTCCGCGCCGTCGCCGACAATCTCGGCCACCGGCATACGTGACCAAAACAACAGTGGCGAGCCGCGGACAATATGTGTCTCAAAAGCTTTGGCATCTTCGCGTCCCATATAATGGGCGCGAACGGCGTCATCCATACGCACGCCATTTAACGGCGTGTAAGTGCCCTGCCCGTAATATCTGTCGTCGCGCCAAAGCATCTCACGTTTCCAAAATTGCACAGGCACAGGGTTTGCAACAACCAGAGTCGGCAAGATCTTATGCTGTTTCTGAACGGCTTGGGCGGTCAATTGCTCCGCCCTGCCCGTGATGAACCCATTGGCTAAGATATACGCGCAAATGGCGACAAAGCTGGCCAAGGCAGGCACACGCCAGTTTACGCGCCCCTTACGTTCGCGGCGAAGCGAAACCCAAACGCCGCATATCAGTGCGGCCCACAGCCAGATATCGATGATGAATAATGTGTCGCCATAAAACCATTGGCTCGAAAATGGTTCAAGCAAACGGATCCCGTAACTGTTGAACCAGTCAAATAAAGGGTGGCTTAAGCATCCAACATAAGCCAGCGCCAACAACCAGCCTTTATGTACCGCCAACCTTGTCTCTGGTCGCTTTCCGCGTCTTTCTTGCCAGCGATCGAACCACAGCATGATGCCCCATAACATCAGCGGCAGCACCAGCATGGCGATTGGGCCGTGCGTGAGGCCGCGCCGGATTGCCAAATGCTGCTGCCCGCCCAGCAAAGTCGCCACGGCGTCAATATCGGGGATATTCGCAGCAATAATCAGCGTGGGCATGGCAAGGCCAGTCCGACGCTTCAACCCCATCTGCCCGATAAGCGCGCCAACAAGGCTATGTGTGAGATTATCCATGCGGGTTAGCTGGCGTAGCTAAACCGAAATGGCAATACGGCGTTATCGCCATAAACTATTTCGTTCACGCAAAGGCGCAGAGTTCGCGGAGCAGAAATTTGGAATCTCTGCGGACTCTGCGCCTCTGCGTGAAAATCAATTAAGTCTCGGGATGGCCCTCGGCTACGGTCCAGGTTTGTCCCTTTGCCAGCAGCTTGCCGAGGTCAGGTGCTTTACCTGCACTGGCCGACTCGTTCTGCGCGATGACGGCGTCGTTAAAGGTCGGGCGTGGATCGTCGTACAGGACGCCGAGTGCCATGGGGAATTCGCCAAATGGCATTTCCACAAGCATGTGCGCGAGCGAACGGTTGGTCACGTCATGTACGATGACGCCCGCGCTCTGCCAATCGCCATCGACGACATCGACAACCTTCAGCGTCAGGCCAACATTGTCGAGCGCGATGCCTTTGGTACCGCCGGACTTTTCGCTGCCGAACAACATCGGCTCACCATTACGCAGCCAGAGTTGATGGCCGTCGGCTCCCTTTGGCGCAGCGAAGTCTTCAAACACGTCCTTGTTATACACAATGCAGTTCTGGAAGATTTCGATGAACGCCGCGCCGCGATGGGCGTGCGCCGCCTTCAGCACTTCGGGCAGGTTCTTTGAAACGTCAAAGCCGCGTGCCACAAACCGCGCGCCTGAACCCAGCGCAAACGCGCATGGCGTTGCTGGACGGTCAACCGAGCCATAAGGCGTCGATGGGCTGTTGGTGCCGACGCGCGATGTTGGCGAATATTGGCCCTTGGTCAGGCCGTAAATTTCGTTGTTGAACAGCATGATCTGGCAATCCAGATTGCGGCGCAGCAAATGCATCGTGTGGTTGCCGCCGATCGACAGCGCATCGCCATCGCCCGTGATAATCCACACATCAAGATCGGGATTGGCGAGCTTTACACCCGTCGCAACCGCAGGCGCGCGGCCGTGAATAGTGTGGAAGCCATAGGTTTCCATATAATATGGAAAACGCGACGAGCAGCCGATGCCGCTGATGAACACGGTGTTTTCAGGCGTGCCGCCGATTTCAGGCATGGTGCGCTGCACCGCCTTCAAAATCGCATAGTCACCGCAGCCGGGGCACCAGCGAACTTCTTGGTCGGTTTCCCAATCCTTGGGCGTTGTCGCTTTCACGGGGGTCATATCGTTCATTATAAAGCACTCCCAATCGCGGCTTCAATTTCGGCGATAGTAAATGGCTGGCCGGACACTTTGTTCACGGGCTGCGCATCCACAAGGAACTGGTCACGCAATATGGTCTTCAACTGGCCCGTGTTCATTTCGGGCACGATGACCTTGTCAAAGCTCTTCAACAACTCGGCCATGTTTTTGGGCATGGGCCAGATATGGCGAATGTGGATATGCACGACATCGACGCCTTCTGCGCGCTTGCGACGCACAGCTTGCTTGATGGGCCCATAAGTTGATCCCCAACCGACAACAGCAAGCTTCGCGCCTGCTGCGCCCTGCTCGACGATCTGGTCAGGAATGCTGTCGGCGACATTATTTACCTTGGTCGAACGGATGTCGGTCATCGCCTGGTGGTTGGCAGGTGCATAGTTGATGTGGCCGGTATCGACTTCTTTCTCGATACCGCCAATGCGATGCAACAATCCGGGCGTGCCGGGCTTCACCCATGGGCGCTTCAATTTATGGTCGCGCGCATAGGGCTTAAAGCCATCTTCGGGCACGCTTTCCAGAAACTCGACCGGGAACGGAGTATACTCTTCCAGATCGGGCACCAGCCAAGGCTCAGCTGCGTTGGCGATATAGCCATCGGTAAGCAGCATCACTGGCGTCATATACTCAACCGCAATCCGCACAGCTTCCACCGCACAGTCAAAGCAATCAACCGGCGAGCGCGCTGCGATCACGGGCATCGGTGCATCACCGTTGCGGCCGTACACCGCCTGATACAGATCGGACTGCTCGGTCTTGGTTGGCAGGCCCGTCGAAGGACCGCCACGCTGGCTGTTGACGATAACCAAAGGAAGCTCGGTCATGATGGCAAGGCCCATAGCCTCACCCTTCAACGCGATGCCGGGGCCTGACGAGCTGGTGACGCCCAACTGACCCGCATAGCTTGCGCCAATGGCCGAACAAATGGCGGCAATTTCATCTTCTGCCTGGAATGTGGTGATGCCATATTCTTTCAAGCGGCTGAGGTGATGCAAAATCGCGGATGCTGGCGTAATCGGATAACCGCCGAAGAACATCTTGAGGCCAGCCAGCTGCGCTCCTGCAACCAAGCCATAAGAAATGGACTCAGCGCCCGTCACCGTCCGGTACAGACCCGCAGGCGCAGGCGCTGCATCGACATGATATTGCTTCAGCGGGCCAGCCAGTTCAGCTGTCTCACCATAAGCATGACCGGCATTCAGCGCCGCGATATTGGCGTCGGCCAAAATCTGATTCTTTGCAAATTTGGCATTCAGCCAATCGATGATCGGCTGACGATCACGGTCAAACATCCACAAAGCAAGACCAAGCGTCCACATATTCTTACAACGCAACGCGTCTTTGTTGCCCATGCCAAACGGCTTGACGGCCTCCAGTGTCAGCGCGCTGATGTCGAACGCCAGGACTTGCCATTTCGCAAGGCTGCCATCTTCAAACGGGTTGCTGGTATATTTGGCTTTATCGAGGTTGCGTTGGTTAAACTCGCCTGTGTCCGCGATAATCAAACCGCCTTCGCGCAACGACCCGACATTTGTTTTCAACGCAGCGGGGTTCATCGCGATCAGCACGTCGGGCTGATCACCCGCGGTGTCGATTGCGGACGAACCAAAGTTAATCTGAAACGCCGAAACACCGAAAAGCGTCCCGATTGGTGCGCGGATTTCTGCGGGAAAATCAGGGAATGTCGCAAAGTCATTGCCCGCCAATGCCGACGACAGCGTAAACTGCCCCCCGGTCAACTGCATACCGTCGCCGCTGTCCCCGGCAAAGCGCACAACGACTGCGTCGCTTTGCACTGGAGTATGTCCGCTCGTCTGTTCGTCTTTGAATGCCGTAGCCATGCGTTCTAGCCCGTCTTTAATTGCAACTTTAATGCCTTTTCGCCTAATCCCATTCGCCGCGCACTGCAATGTTAGAAAAACTATCGGTGGATATGCTGGACGCATTGCCCAAGCCACCCTAGGAAGCGGCAGAAATGGAGAACGCGATGACCGATACCCCACCTTATGTCCGTCCAGACGTGGCATTGTTTCTGCAATTTCTGAACGCGGTACCCGGCCCTAAATTTTGGCAAGTGCCTGTTGATGACGCACGCGCGATGACCGCTGCGATGCGCGACGTTGCCGATGCACCCGTTGGCGAACTGGCGGTTATCCGTGATTTATCGATTCCCGGACCCGCCGGAGCCATCCCTGCGCGATTATATGACAGCCGCGAAGAGCGCGAAGCTGGCCCTGTCATGGTGTTTTACCATGGCGGCGGATTCGTTATCGGCAGCCTGTATACCTATGAACCCTATTGCGCAGAAGTTGCGCGCCTTCTTGATTTGCCGGTCATCTCCATCGATTACCGGCTGTCACCCGAACATCCCTTCCCTGCCCCGGCCGAAGATTGCGAAGCCGCAACCCGCTGGATTGCCACGAGCCCTGCTGAGCTTGGACGGCAAGTGACCGGGCTCATTCCCTCCGGCGACAGTGCTGGCGGTAACCTAGCGATTGTGACCACCATGGCGCTTCGCGACCGTCCGGCGGCCGTGCCTGTGTTGGCGCAACATCCGATTTATCCCGTCGTCACACTCGATGCTGACTGGCCGAGCATGCGCGAATTTGCCAACGGCTATTTGCTAACCGACGAGGCAATGGCCTATTTCGGCGAAGGCCACGCAGCAACGCCCGGAGACTATCGTTCCGAGCCGTTGAATTTCAGCCAGCGCGGCATGCCGCCGAGCCTTGTCACCACCGCAAGCCTTGATCCCTTGCGCGACCAAGGCATCGCTTATGTTGAAAAGTTGAAGCAGGACGGCGTGCGCGTTGAACATCGCAGTGCCGAGGGCAATATTCACGGGCATATCAACATCCGCCAAGCTATCCCATCGGTCCAATCGGACATACAGGGCAATATCGCCGCGCTCAAAAACCTGCTCGCAGAAGTGACGGCAACAGCATGACCATATCGTTGGAAGATTTACCGTACCGTCCCTGTGCGGGCATCATGCTCGCCAATATGCAGGGGAAGATATTTGTCGGGCAACGCTTGGACAGCCCCGTCGGAACCGATGCATGGCAAATGCCGCAAGGCGGCATCGACGATGGTGAGGATGCAGAGGCTGCGGCGCTACGCGAGTTATTCGAAGAAACCGGCGTGCGCGCCGATTTGGTCGATATTCTCGCGCGCAGCCGTGATGAACATTTCTACGACCTACCCGATGATATGATTGGCCGCATTTGGAAGGGCAAATATCGCGGGCAACGTCAGCATTGGTTTCTCATGCGCTTCAAAGGCACCGATGCCGATATCAACATCGAAACGTCGCATCAGGAATTTAGCAAGTGGCAGTGGATCGATGCACCGCAATTGCCGCAACTGATCGTCCCGTTCAAAAAGCGGCTGTACGAGAATATTCTCGCGGAGTTTGCGGAACTTATTTGACGCCGTTCAGCGTGCTGAACGCATCCGGGCCCTTAATTGGGTTGCGGAACCGGCGCGGTGCCAATGGTTGGTTTCGTCTTCACTGCGCTCGCCTGCATCTGCTGTTTTTCAGTCGCCTTGCTGGATGCAAGCGCAAGCCGGTCAACAGCGCTGCAGTCCGCGCGGCATAATGTTTTCAGCCGCGCGATGTTTTTACCCGCTTGCTCAATTGCGCCCTTGGCAATCATCGCATCTGCCTGCTCGGCCAATGCAACCTGATCATTGGGCTCAAGCTCCAACGCTTCTGTGTAAAAGCGGATCGCTTTACCATTCAGCCCTTGGGCCTTCACCGCGCGCGCCATCGCAATATATGCAGGGCGATTGCGTGGGTCGACCGCGAGTGCGGATTCATACCAGCTAATGGCATTGTCGAACCGTCCAGCGGCCGATTCCTGATCACCCGTCTGCATCAGGGCAATGGAGCGAGCGTCGATATCGTCATCCGCGCGTCCGCCAATGCTCGCGCTCGACATAACCGCTAAGGTGAGTGACAGGGCAATGGCCGCGGGAGAAAAGCGCATAAATAGTATCCATATCCGTTTAGAACGTAACGCTATCACAGCTTTTGGAGCCTCGCGAAGAAGAATCCATCGCTGCCATCATGATGCGGGGTCAACAACACCCCATCGCCGTCGGCACGGCCCATGGATACGCCAGTATCCGCCGCGCGCCAACCCGCATGCGATTTTAAGAACGCCGCCACTTGGCCCTTGCCTTCGCTTTCAATGAGCGAGCACACGGCATAAACAAGATAACCGCCACGCACGACCATGTCGGCGCCAATGTCCAACAGCTTCGCCTGTTCATCAACAACGCGCTTCAACCGCGCTGCATCCAAGCGCCAGCGCGTCTCTGGATTGCGCCGCCATGTCCCGCTTCCTGAACAAGGTGCGTCAATGAGAACGAGGTCGCAGGCACCGACCAATTCGGACAGCATCTCTTTTTCTTTGCCCGGATTGAGCAAGCGCGTTTCGATTTTGGTGGCACCCGACCGGTTGGCACGTGGCTTCAATTGGTCCAGCCGGTTGCGGTTGGTATCGGTTGCGATCAACCGCCCCTGATTTCGCATAGCTGCGGCGAGCGCGAGCGTTTTGCCACCAGCGCCAGCGCACAGGTCAAGCACCGTGCCAGCACCCTTTGCCTGACATGCCTCAACGATCAGCTGGCTTCCCATATCCTGAATCTCAACCTGACCGTCTTCCACGGCGGGGTGGCTGTCGATCGCAGTCCCACCCGGCAGGCGGAGCGCATATTCGAGATGCGGAAGGACTTCAGCGTCGGGGAACGTCGCCGATACTTCAGCGCGGCTCGCCTTCAACGCATTGACGCGCAAGTCCATGGGGGCACGGTCAAGCAGGCTTGCTTGCTCGGCCTCGTCAACATGGGCGGAAAACAAAGGCTTGATCCATTTGGGCAGTCCGCCACCCGTTGATCGCGCTTCGCCGGGCTCAATCGCCGCTGGACCATAATCGGTGCCGTCGAACAATGCCGCCAGTTCCGGATCGGCATCCGCCATTGCGACAAAGGCAGACCGCGCCGTCGCTGGCCTTTTCCCAAAGCGGCGGATAGCGCCCCACGCCAAATCGCGGACAGCACGGCGGTCTTTCGAACCGGCATAACGCCGCTCGGCAAAAAAGCGCTTTGCAAGCTGGTCAGCAGAAGCGCCGCCATCACGCGCGGAAAGGATGATTTGGTCAACCAATTCAATGGCTGACTGCAGGCGAGCAGCAGGTCTCATGCCTCAACGCGTCGGATAATTTGGTGCTTCCCGCGTGATTGTAACGTCATGTACATGGCTTTCCCGTAATCCGGCATTGGTGATGCGCACAAACTGCGCGCGTTCCTGAAGGTCCGCAATCGTGCGCGAACCGGTATAACCCATAGCTGCTTTGACGCCGCCGACAAGCTGATGAATGACGTCGCGTGCGGGGCCCTTGAAAGGCACCTGCCCTTCAATGCCTTCTGGAACCAGTTTAAGCTGGTCCTTAATGTCCTGCTGGAAATATCGATCAGCAGAGCCACGCGCCATCGCGCCAACGCTGCCCATGCCGCGATAGCTTTTATACGCACGCCCCTGATACAGGAATGTTTCACCGGGCGCTTCCTCGGTTCCCGCCAATAGCGAACCGACCATCACCGACGATGCCCCGGCCGCAAGTGCTTTCGCCAAGTCGCCCGACGTCCGCAATCCGCCATCGGCGATGATTGGAATGCCCGACTTTGCAGCTTCAGCCGCCGATTCCATAACCGCAGTCAATTGCGGAACGCCAACGCCAGCAACAACGCGGGTGGTACAAATGGAGCCTGGGCCGATGCCAACCTTGATACCATCCGCGCCCGCATCAATCAGCGCACGCGTCGCCGCAGCCGTCGCAACATTTCCGGCAACGACCTGAACTTCAGGCGCCATGCGCTTAATCTCTGCAACCGCAGCCGCAACCATCGCACTATGGCCATGCGCCGTGTCGACGACGATGAGGTCACACTCAGCGTCAATCAACGCCTTCGTGTAAGCCATGCCCTTTTCGCCGACAGTCGTCGCCGCAGCGACGCGCAAGCGCCCAGTGCCGTCCTTTGTTGCGTTGGGATATAGAACAGCCTTCTCGATATCCTTTACGGTAATCAAGCCGATGCAATGATAGGCGTCATCGACGACCAAAAGCTTTTCGATGCGCCGTTGATGCAGCAAACGCCGCGCTTCTTCTTGCGTGACGGACGATGCAACCGTCGCCAGATTTTCATGCGTCATCAACTCGGACACGGGCTGCGCCGGATTTTCAGCAAAACGCACGTCACGATTGGTCAAGATACCAGCCAGCTTTCCGCTCGCCTCAACAACCGGAATGCCGGAGATGGAATGCGCCATCATCAATGCTTGCGCTTCCGCCAAGGTCGCTTCGGGTGCGATAGTGATGGGGTTCACCACCATGCCGCTCTCAAAGCGTTTAACCTGACGCACGGCAGCGCACTGTTCTTCGATGCTTAGGTTGCGGTGCAGAACGCCAATGCCGCCAAGCTGCGCCATGACGATCGCCATGCGCGCTTCGGTGACGGTGTCCATTGCCGACGATAGCACTGGAATGTTCAGTGATATGCTTTTGGTCAGCTGCGTACGGGTGTCGGCCTGGCTTGGCAAAATGTCAGATGCCCCGGGCTGCAACAGCACGTCGTCAAATGTAAGTCCGAGGGAAATTTCTTTCATTGTGCCACCGCTTTAAGCTTTGATTCGTGGCGGCCCATGTAAACAGTAAGCGCCTTATTCGCCAGCCTTCTTGGATTTATATTTTCTGGCGTCCGCAAAGTAGCGGCCAAGCGCAATGTGCAGGTCAGCGTCGTCCGCCGCGCCGCCAAGCTCCGTCTTATCCGTAAGCTCATCATCAGGGCCGTGATAATCGTTGCCCAGAAACTTTTGCATCAGTTCCAGATCTGCAAACGAACCGCCTACCATCAGTGCCGGCACGCCCTTTTGCGCGAGCGCCCAACCGTCCTGCCGTTGGATAAAGGCATTTGCGTCAGTTGAACTTTCAATTGCCCTGCCTGTCTTTTTTGCCACCGCCTCAACCGTCGCGTCCAATGGAGTAGTCCCGCGACCGATGATCGCAACTTTTGACCCGCGTGGCGCAATCGCGATTGTATCAACATTTAGCGAAATCACGATCTGATCAAGCGGCAAAGCCGGTTTGTCAGCGAAAGCATAAGCACCCAATAGGCCGCTTTCTTCCGCGGTTGTCGCTAGAAAATAAATATCGCGATCATGCTTTTTCTTCGCCAAGCTTTCCGCAATTTCGTTCAACACGGCAATGCCGCTGGCATTGTCGACGGCACCATTACAAATCCGGTCAGGCGCACCCTCTGGCGCGCAAATACCCAAATGGTCCCAATGCCCCATAAACAAAACAGCGCCGCTGCCCTTTTTCCGACCAGCAATCTTGCCAACAACATTCGAGCTATTGAACCGGTAAATGTCCGTCGTGACTTTGAAATCTGCGTCAATGCCAAGTGGCTCCCCCGCATAATCGCTGGCCTTGGCATGTGCGCGCAATTTGTCCCAATCTTGCCCGGCGGCGGTTATCATCGCGACCGCAAACTCGGCGCTGATGGCCCCTTCCAACGGCGCTCGCTTTTCGCGGCTTTCAAGTGCGATGGGACGCGACAGCAACGAACGCCGCAGTGAAGGCCAACTTCCCTGCCCGTCGCCAATGAAGATAACAGCCTCCGCCCCCGCAGCGATCAGCGCTTCGCGCCGCGCGCGGGGTGACTTCATATTGTTTGGTACATTTTCCGCATCAAACAGCACAAGGGCAGCTTTTCCCGCAACATCGGCCGCAACCGAACCATCGGCCTTGACCCCTGCACCGGTAAAGATAAGCGGCAAATCAGTCCGCGCATAATCGGCCTGCTTACCAATCAGGATGATTTCTTGGGAAGCGATGCGCAGTTTGCGGCCCTTCGCCGCAAATGCATATTCCGCACTGCCCTGCCCGCGCTGGATCAAAGGAACGGCATCAAACCAACCGCCGTCGGTCGCCGCGGGCTTTAAACCTGATGTCGCCCATTGCTGCGCAATATACTGAACCGTTTTTGCCTCGCCCTCCGTGCCGGGTTTACGGCCTTCAAACGCATCACTCGCCAAAATTTCGATATGTGCGCGCAGGTCCGCTTCGCTCACGGCTTTGGCGTGCACCGAACCCGCCGCCATTGCTGCAAAGCTGGCGAAGACTGCAAAATGGGCAAGACGCATAAATGATCGCTCCGGACTACGAAGGAGCGGCACCCGTCCTATATCGGGAACGCTCTATCGTTAATTTCGCTTCATCTACATGCATCGATTCAATCATGCGACCCTTAAATCGCTGTGCCCCCCCCTCGGCTCGCCGCAATTAATTCCTCCGCCTCAGCCACCGCAGCGGCATCGGCGCCAAAGGCCTGATTGGCGATCGCGACTTGATTGGGGTGAATGAGCGTTTTGCCCGTGAAACCATAAGTTGCGCCTTGGCGGCATTCGACATCGAAGCCGTCCATGTCATCCAGCCGATTGCACACGCCGTCAAAACGCGGCTTGCCCGATGCGGATGCGGCGAGCACGATTGTCTGCAGCGCGAGTTCCAGCCCTTCGCGCAGTGGCCCTGGCCGAATACCCGTTTCCGCCGCAATGTCATTTGTGC
Source organism: Sphingomonadales bacterium 39-57-19 (assembly GCA_002282385.1). GTDB lineage: Bacteria > Pseudomonadota > Alphaproteobacteria > Sphingomonadales > Sphingomonadaceae > Sphingorhabdus_B. Next base: position 568,038 of record NCJG01000001.1, read on the forward strand.
CCGCAATCAACCCCGCAACCATGGGGTGCGCCGCTATCTCGCGCGCGGCATATAATCCCTTTGGCGTTTCGATCATCGCCATTATGGGCTTGCCAGCATCGGGTATGTCGTCAGGACCTTCAACCTTCGGTACAACAATGAAGTTCGCGCGGCTTTGCGCCAAAGCGGCGATGTCGTCGGCATGATATAAGCTGTCGGCGCCGTTTGCCCGTATGGCGATTATTTTGCCTGCGACCCCGTCTGCGGCATATTGCACAGCCGCCGCGCGGGCATCCGCCTTTGACTCATGCGGGACGGCATCTTCCAAATCAATGATCAGCATATCGGCATCAAGCGACCGCGCTTTTTCCAAAGCGCGTGCATTGGACGCCGGCATATAGAGCGCCGACCGCGTAAATCTCAGTTGCTGCAAGATATCCATGTTCGCTCCCATATCGTCGGCCTGCGCATGCTCCCTGCGTAAACGCGATGAAATGGTAAACCCCCTCGATCGTTTTCATGAAACTATTTGTTAAACCCACAGGTTTACAGCTCACTTTTAAAAGGGAGAGCCTTCAATGGAATATTTTTTCGGCTTACTGGCGCTGATCGTCATCATTTTTGTGATGATGGGCGTGACCGTTGTGCAGCAAGGCTTTGTTTTCACAATTGAACGGTTCGGGCGTTATACCTATTCCGCGCAACCCGGGTTGACCGTCATAATCCCGTTCTTTGATCGCGTTGGCCGCAAGGTAAACGTCATGGAGCAAGTTCTCGATATTCCCGGACAGGAGATCATCACCAAGGATAACGCCATGGTCGGCGTTGATGCTGTGGTCTTCTTTCAAGTGCTCGACGCAGCCAAAGCCGCATATGAAGTGTCGGACCTATATGTCGCCATCATGCAAATCACGACAACCAATCTGCGCACCGTGATGGGCAGCATGGACCTTGATGAAACCTTGTCAAAGCGCGACGATATCAATGGCCGCCTGCTGTCGGTGGTGGACCACGCTACCAGCCCATGGGGTGTTAAAATCACGCGTGTTGAGGTGAAAGATATTCGCCCGCCGGCTGATATCTCCAACGCAATGGCGCGGCAGATGAAGGCAGAGCGTGAAAAGCGCGCGCAAATCCTTGAAGCAGAGGGCATGCGTGCCGCAGAAATCCTGCGCGCTGAAGGTGAAAAGCAAGGCGCAATCCTTCAGGCCGAAGGCCGCAAGGAAGCGGCATTCCGTGACGCCGAAGCCCGCGAACGCGAAGCAGAGGCCGAGGCGAAGGCAACAGTCATGGTTTCCGATTCCATCGCGACATCGGGCACGCAGGCGCTTAATTACTTCATCGCGCAGAAATACACAGAAGCCATCAGCCAGTTCGCAACATCACCCAATGCAAAAACCATCTTGTTCCCTGTAGAAGCGACGCAGCTGATTGGAACGCTGGGTGGAATTGGTGAATTGGCAAAAGAAGCGCTTGCGACAAAAGAAAAGTGAGGCGTGGGGCGGAGACAAAGCCCGAAGTCCTGAGCAACAATCGCAAGGCGATTGTGCCCGTCGAAGGACGCCTGTAAGACAGACGCTGCGCTCCACCGACACGCGCCCTTCGACTTTCGTCAGCGCGGACGCACTGACGGCTCAGGGCTACGGTAAGATCTGCAGTTTAGACATCGAGATTACGGAGTAAGACATGGCAGAATGGCTCGACACAATTTCAACCCACTGGTTCTGGCTCTCGCTGGGGCTAGTGCTCGGCGTTGCCGAAATGGTTGCGCCCGGCTTCTTCCTGATGTGGCTTGGCCTTGCCGCGTTGATTGTCGGTGGGCTGGATTACTTCCTTCCCATCACCCTCGCATATCAGGTCGCGATGTTTGCGATATTGTCGGTGTTGACGGTCTTCGCCGGCAAGAAATTCCTGCACGACAACCCCATCGAAACCGAAGACGCAAAGTTGAACGATCGCGGCGCGCGGCTAACGGGTGAAATCGTGACGGTGGTTGAGGCCATCACAAACGGCAATGGCCGCGTTAAGGTCGGCGACAGCGTCTGGTCCGCCCGCGGCGTCGATGCCGCAATAGGATCCCGTGTGCGCGTCACAGGCGCTGACGGCGCGGTGTTGTTGGTCGAAGGCGGTCTCGACTAATCGAAGGACGCAATCGGTCCGTCTTTTCTGGGCACTACGCTCTTTAAATGAGTTCAAGGCTCTCGCGGTCGGGTTCGATAAATCCCCGCCGCGCGTGCACCGAAAACAGCCGCTCCTTCGAATAAAATTGGAGCGGCAGGTCCCGGCGTCCCCGGTGGGAAAGCAGCAGCGCGTTCACGGCCTCGTGCAACGGCAGCTGCATCCCGACCTCTGCCAGATGTGCCTTCACGCCCGCAATATACACTTGCGTAATCGTCTCATGATAGCCTTGCGTATCATCATTCACGCCGCCGACGGCTTCGTTATAGGCCGAAATGATGGCAGGTAGCTCTCGCTCAATCGCGATATCCGGCCGATTGCGCACCAGCCAGGTACATGCCGCCAGATGCGCTTCATGCGTCCAATCCGCGCGTGGTAAGCTAAGCGCAAGCAGCCCTTCGCCGATCGCGACGATTGCGGCGTCATCTTCAAATAAGCGCATAGAATATTCGGACATGACCGGACCTTCTGCGTTGTCCGATAATGTCCGGACGGGTTAAGCGACCTTTGGTGCCGACTGCCTTACACCTTCGTCAACATGATCTGCAAATTGCGCGAAGTTGTCGATGAACTGCTGAACAAGTCCGCGGGCCGTCACATCATATTCTGCCTTGTCTGCCCAAGCTTCGCGCGGATCGAGGATGCCGCTGTCGACACCTGGAACGGCGACCGGGAATTCAAAACCAAAATTCTGGTCCTTACGGAATTCTGCATTATTCAGGCTTCCGTCCAGCGCAGCGTTGAGCAAGGCCCGTGTTGCCTTAATTGGCATACGGCTGATGCCGGGCATCGTTGCTTTGCCGCCCGTCCAGCCGGTGTTGACCAACCAACATTGTACCGCACCCTTGGCGATCCGCTCTTTCAGCAAATTGCCATAGATGCTTGGGTGACGCGGCATGAATGGCGCGCCAAAGCACGTGGAGAATGTGGCTTCAGGCTCAGTCACGCCGATTTCTGTGCCAGCGACACGTGCCGTGTAACCCGACAGGAAGTGGTACATGGCCTGATCCGGCGTGAGGCGCGCGATCGGAGGCAAAACGCCATAAGCGTCGGCGGTCAGGAAGATGATCGTCTTGGGAACTGGCCCCATATTCTTTTCAGATGTGTTCGGAATGAACTCAATCGGATACGATCCACGGCTGTTTTCCGCGAGGCTATTGTCGTCGAAATCCAGCTCGCGTGTTTCCGGGTCGATAACGACATTTTCAAGCACCGTTCCGAAGCGCTTTGTCGTCGCAAAGATTTCAGGCTCGGCTTCTTCCGAGAGGCGAATCATCTTTGCGTAGCAACCGCCTTCAAAGTTAAAGACCGCAGTGTCCGACCAGCCATGTTCATCGTCACCAATCAGTGTGCGGCTTGCGTCTGCAGACAATGTCGTCTTGCCGGTGCCTGACAGCCCAAAGAATACCGCAGTGTCGCCGTCTGGGCCAATATTCGCAGAGCAATGCATTGGCATCACACCCTTCACCGGCAACAGGTAATTGAGGATGCCGAAAACCGACTTCTTCATTTCACCCGCATATGCAGTGCCGCCGATCAGGATAAGCTTTTCGGTGAAGTTCACGGCGATAACAGTCTCGCTGCGGCAGCCATGACGCGCAGGATCTGCACGGAAGCTTGGCAAATCGATAATGGTGTATTCCGGCACAAAGCTGGTCACCTCTTCCTGCGTTGGGCGCACCAGCAAGGTGCGGATGAACAGATTGTGCCATGCCAATTCGTTAATCACGCGCACATTGACGCGGTGCTCTGGCTGCGAACCACCGAACAGGTCAGCGACGTACAATTTGTCCTTGCCACCAAGCGCGGCAATGAAATCTTCTTTCAGCGCAGCAAAATGCGCGGGGTCCATCGGGACGTTGGTTTTACCCCACCAAATGCTGTTTTCGGTTTCGGCGTCGCGCACGATAAACTTGTCTTTGGCAGAGCGCCCTGTGTGTGCACCTGTCTTAACAACGAGCGGACCGTTTTTGGCCAAAATGCCTTCATCATTCGCCAGCGCGGCTTCCACCAAAGGCGCTGTGCCGAGGTTGCAATGCAACGCCGCCTTTGTGTCAAAACCTTGTTGCGAAAGCGAGATATTTAAAGGTGTCGACATTGGCTACTCCAGCAAAAGTTGCGAATCTAGGGCATACGTATGCACTGTTTCGCTGGAGCCGGTATACGATGGAGGCAACGAGGTCAAATGTGGTTCATTATTTAGTGGCGAAAGAGCCTCAATAACCCGTCACATTGGCACCAAGAGAGCAAGTGATTGAACCGAAGCCATTGCCCCCCTATAGTTGGCCGATGAGTGCAACAATCGCCTTGGTCGACGACGACCGAAACATCCTGACGTCTGTGTCCATCGCTATGCAAGCGGAGGGCTATGTTACCCGGATATATTCGGACGGCGAAACCGCGTTGAAGGCTATGCTCGAAAATCCTGCTGACCTTGGCATTTTTGATATCAAAATGCCGCGCATGGATGGCCTCGAACTGCTCCGGCGGTTGCGCGAAAAAAGCGATATGCCGGTTATCTTTCTGACATCGAAAGATGAAGAGCTGGATGAAGCACTTGGCCTGGCCATGGGTGCCGACGATTATATCACCAAGCCTTTTTCCCAGCGGCTGTTGGTGGCGCGCGTAAAGGCCATTTTGCGTCGCGCCACTTATGATCGCGGCGTCAGCAGCGGCGACGCTGAGCCCGAGCTTGAGCCAATGGTGCGCGGCAAACTGCAAATGGACCCAGCGCGGCACCATGTAAAATGGGATGGGAAGTCGCTGACGCTAACAGTGACCGAGTTTATGATATTGGAAGCGCTCGCCAATCGGCCGGGCGTTGTGCGCACACGTGATCAGCTCATGGACGCCGCATATCAGGATGACGTGTATGTCGACGACCGCACCATCGACAGCCATATCAAAAGGCTGCGGCGCAAGTTTCGTGAAGTCGATGCCGAATTTGCGGCCATAGATACGCTTTACGGTGCAGGATATCGCTTTGCAGACAGCTGAGCCCGCTGATCTTCAGCTGGGATGGAGCCGGGGGCTATCGCTCACCGCCCGCATCCTTGCTGTAAATCTATTTGTTTTGGCGCTGCTGGGCGCAGGGCTGTTTTTCCTCGACAGCTACCGCGTGCGCCTGATCGCGGAACGCGAAGATGCTGCTCGGCGTCAGGCAACGGTCCTTGCCGAAAGCCTGTCTTTGGTCGCACCGGAAAAGCGCGCCGCGTATATCTACGAATTTGGCCAAGAGCACCAATCGCGGATTCGGGTCTATGCGCAAAATGGCGCAAAAATCCTGGATAGTTTTGCCGGCCGTCCGCCGACATATGTCTTCCGCGATCCTGACAAGGAACCGATACCCAAAGTCATCGCGCGCGGCATTGATAAGATGTTCGACTTTTTGGTGGGTGCCGCCGTGCTGCAACCATTTGCGGAACCGCGCGTCGATACTGCCGATGCTTGGCAAAATTTACTAAAGCCTAAGCCAGCTGACGCAGCGTCTACGGTCGCCTTCGCCCCAGACCTCACGCATGTGATCAGCGCTGGTTCGCGGTCCCGCGATGGCCGCTTTGCGGTTCTGACAACATCCAATGAACGCGATATTCGCCTATTTGTCCGGGCTGAGCGGTTCAATGTCGGGATGTTTTTTGTCATCGCGCTTGGCATTGGCATAATGCTCTCAATATTTCTCGCGCGAACCATCGTGCGTCCGCTTCGGCATCTGTCGCGCGCGGCGGTCAAGGTGCGGCTTGGCCGCGCTCAGGAAGTCACCGTTCCGCGCTTGCCCTCGCGCCGTGATGAAATCGGCATGCTTGCACGCGCACTGTCCGACATGAGCATTGCCCTTCGGCAACGTATTGACGCGACAGAAGCATTTGCAGCGGATGTCGCGCATGAGATTAAGAACCCGCTGGCGTCCTTGCGGTCGGCACTTGATGGTGCAGAGCGCATTCAAGACCCGGCCCTGCGCAAACAGCTTATGGATGTCGCAAAAGCCGATGTGCAACGCATGGACCGATTGATCAGCGATATTTCAGACGCAAGCCGCGTGGATTCGCAACTGGCAAAGGCAAAGTTCGAACCCATCGACTTGGGCGATATGATTGAACAATTGCTGCAGGCGCGCGAAGACCGTGGTAGCGACAAGGATGTGAACATCGCCTTCGCACGGCCACGGCGGACAATCGCCACGGTTATGGGGGAAGATGTGCGCCTCGAACGCATGCTCACCAATCTCATCGACAACGCGGTGTCCTTTTCCCCACCGGGCGCAGTCGTTGAAATATCAGCTACGCTGGCCGACGAGGAAGTGATTATTCGCATCAGCGATGAAGGCCCCGGCGTTCCACCGCAGGAACGAGAAGCCATCTTCCGCCGGTTCCACAGTGAGCGCCCGCCAACGGAGAATTTCGGCAAACATAGCGGGCTCGGGCTGGCCATCGCGCGCACGATTGTTGAAGGCCACCATGGCCGCATCAATGTGCGCGACCGGGTGGACGGTAAAGGCGGGGCCTGTTTTGAAATCGCCCTTCCCTGCGCAGCGGTGGCAACCCGCTAATGCCACAGATGGTCCATGGCACCGCGATATCGATCGGAGGCCATGCTGTGCTGATTATGGGCGAATCGGGCAGTGGAAAATCCGATCTCGCGCTCCGGCTGATTGATCGCGGCGCTATTTTGATCAGCGATGATGTCGTCTTTTTGGAAACACGTGACAACGCCCCAATACTTACCGTCGCCCCCAATATCGCCGGAAAGATCGAAGTGCGCGGCGTCGGCATCTCTAATGTCGATTTCATAGCGTCTGCGCCGCTTCGCCTCGTAATAGAGTTCGTGGATGCACCAGACAGATTACCTGAAGACATTGCGCACACCACCATTGGTGATTACGTCATTCCCGTGTCCAAGCTAAATCCATTTGAACAAAGCAGCGCGATCAAGGTCGAATATGCGTTGCGGGCAGTTCTCGACCGTGGCGTCCGGCCCGAATTCATATCCGCTAATGCTGTAAAAGAAAGCTTGCCATCGTGAACGCCAAAACAGCCTCTATCCCCCAAACAATATTGATTGTGACGGGCGTTTCTGGCGCAGGCAAAACCACCGTTCTTAAAGCGCTTGAAGACTTAGGCTGGGAGGCCGTCGACAATTTTCCGATCCGCCTTGCCGGCCAGTTACTTGAAATACCCGTGACCGGTCGTCAGGCGAGCCCAGATATCCCCATCGCCCTTGGCTTTGACAGCCGGACCCGCGGTTTTGACGCCGAAACGCTTATTCAACAGATCAAACAGCTGCAGACCCAGCCCAACCTGACCATCAGGACGCTGTTTCTTGACTGCGCAGGCGTTGAAATTGAACGCCGTTATGCAGAAACGCGTCGCCGTCACCCCGCGGCACCTGACCGCCCTGCCATGGACGGCATCGCGATTGAACGCACGTTGATGGAGCCATTTCGCCGCTGGGCGGAAACGGTCATCGATACCAGCAAGCTGTCTGCACATGATCTGCAACAGGCGATACGCGAGCAGTTCAACAACGAAGCATCGCCGCATTCCGTCATTACCATAACCAGCTTTGGCTATTCGCGCGGCATTCCCCACAATGCCGATCTGGTTTTTGATCTGCGTTTCCTGCGCAATCCACATTGGGACAATATACTTCGGCCGCTTACAGGGTTGGATGAAGGTGTATCGCGTTATGTCGAAGATGACCCGGCCTATGATGCGGCGATGGAAAAGATACGCGACTTGCTCCGCTATCTTTTGCCGCTCTATGACGCGCAAGGTAAGGCTTATGTAAACATAGCCTTTGGCTGCACCGGCGGACGCCACAGATCGGTTCATGTAGCCGAACAATTTGGGCGTTGGTTACGTGAAGATGGCTTTGCGCCAACGGTTAACCATCGCAACCTGACCTCAAGACCGATTGACGCAATTGAAGAGCCTGCTAACGGCGCAAATAAGAATAGCGCACCACAGGGTAACGACATCACATGATCGGTTTGATTTTAGTCACACATGGCAAGCTTGCCGCCGAGTTTCTCGTCGCGCTCGAGCATGTTGTTGGCCCCCAAAAAGACATCGCCACCATTTGCATTGGTCCGCATGATGACATGGAGGCCCGCCGCAATGAAATAGCTGCAGCCATTAAGCAGGTTGATTCAGGAAAAGGCGCGATAATCCTCTCCGATCTTTTTGGCGGAACGCCCTCCAATCTGGCCATCTCGCTGCTTGAAAGCGGCCGGGTCGAAGTCATCGCCGGCGTAAACCTGCCCATGCTGATCCGCCTCGATAGCGCCCGCAAAAACCTGGATGTGAAAGAGGCTGTCGCCGCTGCGCGTGAAGCGGGCAGAAAATATATCAGCGTAGCGTCCGAAGTGCTTGAGGCATCGAAATGACCCGCATCAGCCGGTCTGCAACAATCGTGAATGTGAAAGGGCTGCACGCCCGCGCCAGTGCAAAATTTGTCACCTTTGTCAGCCGGTTGCCCGAAGGCATTAAGGTTGAAGTTGAAAAGGACGGGCAGATCGTCACGGGCACATCCATCATGGGTCTGATGATGCTCGGCGCGGCAAAGGGCAGTGAAATTACCATTCACGTCGAAGGCGACCAGGCAGAGCCAGCCATTGAAAAACTCATCGGGCTGGTTGTCGATGGTTTTGGCGAAGACTGATGCGCCGTGAGATTACGGGATTTTCCAATCCGCTTCTGAAGGAAATCCGCGGACTGCGGGAAAAGAAATTGCGGAAACGCGCGGGGCTGTTTCTTGCCGAAGGCCTCCGCATTATGACGGAAGCCCGCGAAGCTGGTTTTCTCCCCGAAATGCTGTTCCGGGTCAAAGACCGGCAAGTCCACGCGCTGGAAATCGCGCTTGAGGACGAGGTGCTACGCAACGGCGGGGACGTCATTGAAACCAGCGCCGAAATCATGGCAAAATTGTCCGGTAAAGATAACGCACAAGCGGTCGTCGGTGTCTATCGTGACCATGGCACCGCGCTGGCCGATATAGATCGCGGGACCGCGCCGATCTGGCTCGTGGCGCAAGCGATGCGCGACCCGGGCAATTTGGGGACAATGTTGCGGACCGGCGATGCTGTCGGCGCCGGCGGGCTTATCCTCATTGATGACTGCACGGACCCGTTTTCGGTTGAGGCCGTCCGCGCGAGCATGGGCGCTATTTTCACGCAAAAAATTGTTCAGTGTCGATGGGACGAGTTTATGACCTGGTTGCGCGCGGGCGATGGTCAGCTGGTCGGGACGAGCCTTCAAACTGACACGGATTATCAGGCTGCGCACTACACCAGCCCTTGCTTCATCCTCACGGGCAATGAAGCGCAGGGTCTACCCGACGATTATGAAGGTCAGTGCGACCTGCTCGTCAAAATGCCCATGCATGGCAAGGCCGACAGCTTAAACGCGGCGGTCGCCACTGCGGTTATGGCATATGAAGTGCTGAACCAGTTTCGCCGTCCAGCGCGCGGCTGAGGCCCGCCAGAGATATTACTCCGCCGCTTCACGTCCGTCGGCAATTTGCGCGTTCATTTCGGCATCACCGTAACGCGGCAGCGCCTCGACCGACGGGATATCTTCCAATTCGCGCTTGCCGGTTTCAACATTTAGGTCAGCAAATTTCCGACCCGTCGACATGACATTGCGTTCAAAGCTGCCGACGAATTTATTGTAGTTATTCACCGCCGACGACAGCCCGCTGCCCACCGATTTCAGATGCTGCGCGGCAACGGCAATGCGATCGTACATTTCCTTGCCAAGCGCGCCAATCTGCTTCGCTTCGCGCGCGAGGCCCTCTTGCCGCCAAACGCTGGAAACGGTGCGCGCAATTGCAACCAAATTGGTCGGCGTCGCCAACAACACCTTCTTATCAAAAGCAAAGTCCCACAATTGCGGTTCATGTTCGAGCGCAGCCGCCAGAAAATGTTCGCCCGGGACAAACATAATCACGTAATCAGGCGCGTCCTCAAACTGGTCCCAATAGGCTTTACGCGACAGGCCATCGATATGGTTCTTCATCGACTGTGTGTGCCGGGTCATGGCAACTGCGCGGACGTCGTCATCAACGGAGGCAAATGCGTCTTGGTAATCGTTCAAAGACACCTTGGCGTCGATAACCAGCGTCCGCCCGCCCGGCACGTGAATGATCGCGTCGGGCCGCAAGCGAAGGCCATCGCCCGCATCAATGCTGGTTTCCAGGTCGAAATCGACATGTTCCGATAAGCCGCAGCTTTCCAAAACATTCTTCAACTGCTGCTCGCCCCATCGGCCCCGCGCCTTTGGCGCATTGCGCAAGGAGTTCATTAGGCCAGAGGCAACATTGGAAACACGCTCCTGCCCAAGCCGCATTTCGCCAATCAACCCCTTCAGATCGCCATAGGCTTCGGTGCGGTCTTTCTCAATTTTGCCGACTTGCTCTTCATATGCTTTCAGCTTGTCGCCAACCGGTCCCAAAAGCTGCTTCAACCGCTCTTCATTCTTTTCACCGGCCTGATGAAAACGTTCATCGGCGCGTTGAAGAAAAGCCGCTTGCGCCTCGCCCAACAGTTTTTGGCCAATCTCGCCAAACTGCGCCGACAAGGTTTCTTTTGCCTGACCCAGCACGGCGATTTGTTCGTCAAAGCCGCGCTCACGTTCTTCTAGGCTGGTTTCAAGGCGCGCCAAACGGTCCTTTGCACTGTCCCGCTCAACCACGACCTGATCGAGCATGGAACGCAGTTGCACGGTGGTCTCCTGCCCTGCCCGGCTTTCACGCCCGCCTGCAAACCAGCCGAGGACAAGCCCGACCAGCAAAGTAAGCACAACAATGACGATGACGACTAACGGCTCCAACACAGCACTCCAAATATAGAACGAATGCGGAACATAGCCGATGGCAGGCTTAGGTCAAGCGGCTTCGGTTTGCGCCCGCCGTGCCTTTTTTACGCGCGCATAGCTTATAGCGCTAAACGGCAGCAGCCCTGCATAAACTATTGTCGCCCCGATCATCGCAACCCAAGGGGCGGCAACCAAGGTCGCGGTAAACAAGCCAACAGTGGCGAGTGCCATAAAGCGCAGACTGCGACGAACCTTGATCGACGACCAGCTGTAGGTGGCAACATTGGAAACCATCAAGACAGCACATAGGAGTATCCACGGCCCAAGAAAGCGATAGTCCCGCACCCATTCTGCACCGGTTTCGAACCAAATCATCATCGGCAGCAAGGCCAAAGCCGCACCCGGCGGCGATGGGACGCCAGTGTTAAATCCGGCCAATTTATGCGGCTGGTTTTCGGTATCGATGCGGGCATTAAAACGCGCAAGCCGCAGCGCTGCGCACAACACAAAGAATACGGAGATGGTCCAGCCGAAGCGCGGCATATCCTGCAGCACCCACATGTACATGACCAATGCCGGAGTTGCGCCGAAAGCAATTACATCCGAAAGTGAATCCAGTTCCGCGCCAAAACGGCTTTCGCCTTTCAACATCCGCGCGACGCGGCCATCCATGACGTCAAGCACACCTGCAATAACCATTGCGGCGACAGCGTTTTCCCAGCGGCCCTGCATCGCAAACCATGCCCCCGAGAGGCCAGTGCACAATGCAAGCGCGGTGATCGCATTTGGTGCGAGCGCCCGTAACGGAATGCCGGGGCGAGAGGGAAAATCGTTCATTAGTGTGCGACGGCAATCATATCTTGGTCTACACCCAAGTCGGCGATAACCGTTTCGCCAGCAACGCAACGCTGCCCCTTAATGACGCGCGACGATGTTCCATGCGGTAAATATACATCCACGCGGCTGCCAAAGCGGATAAGGCCGATACGTTGGCCGTTGGCCACGCTGTCGCCTTCTTTCACAAACGCAACAATACGGCGGGCGACAAGGCCAGCGATTTGCGTAAAGCCGATGCGCACGCCGTCGCTGCGCTCAACAAGGAAGTGCTGACGTTCGTTTTCTTCGCTCGCTTTATCCAAGTCAGCGTTCAAAAACTTGCCTGCAATGTACACAACGCGTTTGATCGTGCCGCGGATAGGCGTTCGGTTAATATGGACGTCAAAAACGCTCATAAAGATCGAAACCCGGGTCATCGGCTGATCACCCAGACCGTCTGGCCCGCGCAATTCTGCCGGCGGCAGAACTTGTTCAATCAAGGTGACAAGACCATCTGCTGGCGAAACCACAAAGCGGTCGTCAATGGGTGTTGCACGGACTGGATCGCGAAAGAAAGCGAGTGTCCATATGGTCACTGCGCCCATGGGCCATGCGAGCGTCTCCCATGCCATAAATGCAAAAAACAGGGTGATACCAGCTGCGATCAGGCCAAATTTACGGCCTTCAGGGTGAACAGGTGGAAACGACCATTTCGCGACCCCGGTGCCCCGGTTTGTCAGTTCTTGTCTACTCATAAACTTTAGCTAGGGGATGACGGTGCATATGACAACCTTTGATGCCGTTTCCGGCAATTTCCGACAATTACGGTAGCCAGTTGAACATATGGCAGACTTTGCTATGGCACCGTTCAATATCAAGTCTCCCCAATGGAAAGTGTTTTCTGACATGGCAAAAATTAAGGTCAAAAATCCGGTTGTAGAACTCGATGGCGACGAAATGACTCGCATCATCTGGGAATGGATCAGGGAACGTCTCATCCTGCCATATCTGGATATTGACCTGAAATATTACGACCTTGGCATGGAATATCGCGACAAGACCAACGACAAGGTCACCGTTGATTCCGCCAACGCAATCCGTGAATTCGGCGTCGGCGTAAAATGCGCGACCATCACACCCGATGAAGCACGCGTGGAAGAGTTCGGCCTGCAGAAAATGTGGAAGTCGCCAAACGGCACCATCCGCAATATCTTGGGCGGCGTTGTTTTTCGTGAACCCATCGTCATCGAAAATGTCCCGCGCCTGATTCCAGGTTGGACTGACCCAATCGTAATCGGCCGCCATGCCTTTGGTGACCAGTATCGCGCGACCGATTTCCTCGTTCCTGGACCCGGCACATTGCGTCTCGTGTGGGACGGCGACGATGGCCAAAAAATTGACGAAGAAGTTTTCCGTTATCCATCACCGGGCGTTGCGCTTGCGATGTACAATCTCGACGATTCGATTCGTGATTTTGCCCGCGCTTCACTGAACTATGGCGTAACCCGCGAATGGCCCGTGTATCTGTCGACCAAGAACACCATCCTGAAATATTATGATGGCCGCTTTAAGGACCTGTTCCAAGAAGTGTACGAAGCCGAATTTGCCGAAAAGTTCAAACAACTTGGCATTGTGTACGAACATCGCTTGATCGATGACATGGTTGCATCCGCACTGAAGTGGTCGGGCAAGTTCATCTGGGCGTGCAAAAACTATGATGGCGATGTGCAGTCCGACCAAGTCGCACAAGGATTTGGTTCGCTTGGATTGATGACGTCGATTCTGATGACACCAGATGGCAAGACCGTTGAAGCCGAAGCCGCACATGGCACGGTAACGCGCCATTTCCGTCAGCATCAGCAGGGCAAGGCAACATCGACCAACCCAATTGCGTCGATCTTTGCATGGACCGGCGGTCTGAAATTCCGTGGCAAGTTTGACGAAACGCCTGAAGTGACGCGCTTTGCCGAAACGCTTGAAGAAGTGTGCATCCAGACCGTTGAAGACGGCCACATGACAAAGGATCTCGCGATCCTGATTGGTCCAGACCAGGCATGGATGACGACCGAGCAGTTCTTTGAACAAGTTCGTGCCAACCTAGAAGTCAAAATGGGCAGCTGGCAGTAACGCCCAACACATAAGTACATCAAAGCGCGGGGGGGCGACCTCCGCGCTTTTTTTATTGCCCCGCCCTTTCCTTATCATGCTGCATATGCGAACAAGGCAGACATGGCAGGCGAACTACACGGCGAAAGCATCAGCGATCTGCTCGTCATTCTGGGCGCAGCTGGCATCGTCATCCCGGCGTTCGCCCGCTTTCGCATCACACCCATTATCGGTTTCATCTTGGTGGGGATATTGGTCGGCCCCATGGGGCTTGGCACGTTGGTGGAACGCTACCCATTGCTTGAATGGGTCACCATTACCAATCCAGAGGCCATTCGGCCGATTGGCGAATATGGCATTATCTTATTGCTGTTCTCGATAGGGCTTGAATTGTCCTTTCGGCGATTGTGGAAGATGCGGCGTCTGGTTTTTGGCGTTGGCGCAGCGCAATTGTTCGTCGCGGGGCTCATCATTGCCGCGGGGCTTTTGCTATTTGGCTATAACCTGACGGCGGCTATTGGCATCGGCATTGCGCTCGCGCTTTCCTCGACCGCGCTTGTGCTGCCGATATCGGGGACGCATTCTGCCGTTGGCAAATCGGCGCTTGCGATGTTGCTTTTCGAAGATCTCGCCATCGTCCCGATCATCTTCGTCCTGGGCGCGTTGGCACCACAAGCCGGTTCGGATTCTTGGGAAGGCATTGTTACTGTGCTCTGGCAGGGCACATTGGTGATCGTCGGCATGCTTGTGCTTGGCCGCTTCTTCCTGCCCCGCCTGTTCGGACAAGCCGCGCGTACCAAAAGCCCGGAACTATTTGTGTCGGTCAGCCTGCTGGTCGTGATCGTGGCAAGTCTCGCGACCGGTGCGGTTGGCCTTTCGCCCATTGTTGGTGCAATGATCGCCGGCTTGTTAATCGCCGAGACGGACTATCACACCGAAGTCGCCGTGATGACCGCGCCGTTCAAGGGACTGGCGCTGGGTGTGTTTTTGATCAGCATCGGCATGCAAGTTGATCTGCGCTTCGTCGCGGCCAATTGGGCAGCGTTGGTTGGCGCGGTGGCGGGGGTCGTGCTCATAAAGGCAGCGGTTACCGCGGGCCTGCTGAAGCTGAACGGCGCACGCACGGGGACCGCGACCGAGACCGGCGTTCTCATGGGAAGCCCATCCGAAACCACACTCATTGTGCTGGGCGCAGCCGGCGCGGCGCAGATCATTGACGCCGCAACCATCAATTTCTGGCAAGTCGCAACCGCGATTGGCTTGACCATCACACCCATATTGGCGCGCATCGGCCACGACATGGCGCGCCGAATTGAGCTGCGCGAGACCGACGACGAGGTGCACGAACAAGACCCGACGCAGGAACCGCGCACGGTCGTTATCGGCTTTGGCCGCGTCGGTCATTTGGTGGCCGGCATGCTCACGACGCATGGGCAGCCTTATGTCGCGGTAGAATCCAATATGGATGCAGTCACGGCGGCGCGGCGCGGTGGGTATAAAGTTATCTTTGGCGACATCTCACGGCCCGAAACATTGGATAAACTGAGCCTTGGCCACGCAAAGGCGCTTATCCTGACCATGGATCAACCGGTGCTGGCCGAACATATCGTTAAGCGCGTCCGCCAATGGTTGCCGGATATTACCATCGTCGCGCGTGCACGCGATGCAGACCATGCCGCACGCCTGTATCAGGCCGGGGCAACCGACGCCGTTCCAGAAACGCTGGAAAGCTCGTTACAGCTATCGGAGGCCGTGCTTGTAGACCTCGGCGTGGCCATGGGCCCCGTGATCGCATCGATCCACGAAAAGCGTGACGAATTCCGGCGGCAGATCAAAGAAGCCGGCGGCCTCGACGAGGCCCCCAAGCTCAAGCTTACGTCTTAACCCGCAATCTTTGCTTTAATGGCATCCAATGCCGCCTGCGCCAGTTCAGCGCCTGCTGGTCCGCCACCTTGAGCCATGTCAGGACGTCCACCGCCACCTTGCGCACCCATTGCCTCGGTCGCGGCGCGAACGAGGTCTGGAGCGGTCAGCGTGGAGTGGAGTGCGGGTGAGACCGCGACAACGACGGTGTTGCTGTTCTCGTTCGCCGCGATGATGGCGACGATGCCGCTGCCAATGGCCTTCATCTGGTCATCGGCCAAACCGCGCAGGGCCTTTGGCTCAATACCGTTAATGACCTGCCCCATGAATGTGACATCACCGATTGTTTCGGCTTCTGCCTTGGGACCGCTGCCACCGGACAATGCGAGCGCGGTTTTAGCTTCGGAGAGTTCTTTCTCCATCCGCTTGCGTTCGCTCATCAATGTTTCGATACGCGCGCCGACTTCATCAGGCGCGGTTTTCAGCATCGCGGCTACATTCTTCAACTGTGTTTCGCGGCCAACCAGCCACAGGCGTGCGGCCTCTCCGGTCAATGCCTCAATCCGGCGGATACCGCTTGCGACGGCACCTTCAGAAATGATCGTAAACAAAGCAATGTCACCCAATGCGTTGACATGCGTGCCACCGCATAGTTCGAGCGAATAATGCGTGTCATCGGTCTTGCCCATCGTCAGCACGCGGACTTCCTCGCCATATTTCTCGCCAAATAAAGCAAGCGCACCCGCAGCGACCGCGTCATCGGGGGTCATCAAACGCGTGGTGACGGCCTGGTTACCGCGAATTTGCGCGTTCACATCGGCTTCAATCATCGCAATTTCATCAGCCGTCACCGCCTGATTATGCGAGAAGTCGAACCGCAGACGATCAGGCGCAACAAGGCTGCCCTTTTGCGTGACATGGCTGCCCAGTCTTTCACGCAAGGATGCGTGGAGCAAATGGGTTGCGCTATGGTTGGCGCGCAGGGAGTCACGGCGGGTTGTATCGATCTTCAAGGTGACAAAGTCGCCGACCTTGATATCGCCCGTTCCAATCGTCACCTGATGCGCATGCAAACGCCCAAGCGGCTTTGCAGTGTCGGTGACTTCACCGCGCATGTTGGTGCTTGAAATAACGCCCGCGTCGCCCATCTGGCCGCCGCTTTCGCCGTAAAATGGCGTCTGGTTGGTGATGACGGTCACAGTGTCGTTTGCCACAGCGGACTGCACTTCGACGCCGTCATTGACGAGGGCAACGACTTGCCCCTCACCTTCATTGGCTGCGTACCCTGTAAACTCCGTCGAACCAACGCGTTCGGCGATGTCGAACCAGACGTCGTCCGATGCCTTGGCGCCAGAACCCTTCCATGCGGCACGCGCCATGGCCTTTTGATTGTTCATGGCGGTTTCAAAACCGGCCTGATCAATGCCCAAGCCCTGCGCACGCAACGCGTCTTCGGTCAGGTCATATGGAAAGCCATATGTGTCATACAGTTTGAACGCGGTATCGCCGGCAAGGATATCGCCGGGCTGCATACCCGTGGTGGCTTCATCAAGCAGCTTGATGCCCTTGTCCAGCGTGCGGCGGAACTGGGTTTCTTCCTGCTTCAACGTCGCTTCAATCATCGGTTGCGCGCGCAGCAATTCGGGATAGGCCGCGCCCATTTCAGCGGCGAGGCTGCCCACCAAACGGTGCATCAACGGCTCTTTTGCGCCAAGGATGTGCGCATGGCGCATGGCGCGGCGCATGATGCGGCGCAGAACATAACCGCGACCTTCATTCGACGGCATAACGCCATCGGCCAACAGGAAGCTGGTCGAGCGCAAATGGTCAGCAATCACGCGGTGGCTGGCCATTTGGTCGCCCTGCGCCTTGGTACCGGTCAGCTCTTCCGACGCATTGATCAGCGCCTTGAACGTGTCGGTGTCGTAATTGTCGTGCACGCCCTGCATGACCGCAGCGATGCGCTCAAGACCCATGCCGGTATCAATCGACGGCTTTGGCAAAGGCACATCGGTGCCGTCATCCTGCCGCTCGAACTGCATGAACACGAGGTTCCAGATTTCGACAAAACGGTCGCCATCTTCATCCGGGCTTCCGGGAGGGCCGCCAAAGATATGGTCGCCATGGTCATAAAAGATTTCGCTGCACGGGCCGCATGGCCCCGTGTCACCCATCGACCAGAAGTTATCGTTCGTCGCGATACGGATGATGCGCTCTTCGGGAAGGCCCGCAATCTTGCGCCACAGGTCGAACGCCTCATCATCGGTATGGTAAACCGTCGTCGTCAGGTGCGATGGATCAAGCCCCCATTCCTTGGTCAGCAACGTCCACGCATGGGTAATCGCCTGCTCTTTGAAATAATCGCCGAACGAGAAGTTCCCGAGCATTTCAAAGAATGTGTGGTGGCGCGCAGTGTATCCGACATTGTCCAGATCATTATGCTTGCCGCCCGCACGCACGCATTTCTGGCTGGAAGCTGCGCGCGGTATTTCGCGGCTTTCAAGGCCCGTAAATACGTTTTTAAACGGTACCATGCCGGCATTGACGAACATCAATGTCGGGTCATTGTACGGCACGAGTGGCGCGGACGAGACTATGTCGTGCTGAGCAGCACCAAAATAATCAAGGAACCCGCGGCGAATATCATTGGTCGATGTCATAACGAAAGCGACTTAGGGAACGACTCGCCGCCCTGCAAGCCGGATATGCACATTGCCGCTCCATCAGGCATAAGCATAAGGCCCGCCCTTTTCGAGCGCGCGGTGAAATGCGGGCCGCGCGTGGATTGTTTCGACAAATTTGGTGAGGTTCGGGCGGTTGGCGGCGCGGCCCATTTTAACGGCGGCCTCCGCTGGAAAGCTCAACATGATGTCGGCGCCGCTCATCGTATCGCCCACAAACCATCCGCTGGCTTTCAATCCGTCCTCCATGAACTGGAAATGGCTTTCCAATTGCTCATGAATGCGCGGGTGCAGCGGCGCAGCGGCTTCGCCTAGACGGGCCGTGTACAGGTTGAGCAGAATCGGCGTCATCACTGAACCTTCGGCAAAATGCAGCCACTCAAGGTAGCGGATATGTTGATCTGTCCCACGTGGCGGCACCAGATGTGCGCCATTATGACGTTCACACAGATATTCGACAATGGCACCTGATTCAAAAACGATATTGCCGGCGTCTTCTATCATCGGTGACTTGCCCAAAGGATGTATTTTCAAAAGCGCCTCGGGCGCAAGATTGGTCACGGCATCGCGTTGGTGGTGCACAATTTCATACGGCACGTTCAATTCTTCTAGGAGCCACAAAATCCGTTGCGACCGCGAATTGTTCAAATGGTGCACTGTGATGGTCATGGTTATTCTCCTGAATGATTTTGATAGATACGCGCGGCGATTTCCCGAACCAGCTTGGCCCCGACGATTGCCGTAACTTCGTTCACGTCGCGGTCGGGATTAAGTTCCACGACATCCGCGCCGACAATTGCCGCATTTTGTCTGGCAAGTATCGAAAGGACTTCGCGCACCGTCAGGCCACCCGGCTCGGGATGCGCCACACCCGGCGCCTCCGACGGGTCAAGGCCATCGAGATCAAAGCTGATGTAAAGCGGCCCTTCAAGAACGGGAACATGTTCCGGCGAGAAGTTCAGCATCGGGAGTATTTCAACGCCATAACGCTCCGCCTGTTCGCGGCAATGCCGGTTCAGCGTCCGGATACCGACTTGAACAATGCGCTTGGCATGGCCCGCTTCCAATATGCGGGCAAATGGCGATGCATGGCTGCGCGGATTGCCTTCAAAATCGGCATAAATGTCGGGGTGCGCATCGAAATGCAAAATGTTGAGCGGACCATGACGCGCCGCCAGAGTCGCCACCACCGGATATGTTACCGAATGATCGCCGCCCAGCAGCAGAGGAACCGCGCCTGCGTCCATCGCGTCAGCCACCGCCTTTATGATGAGCGCGTCATCAGCGGCGGTATCCACGTCCAAAAGCGGTACATCGCCGCGATCTACCAGCGCAATGTCGGTTCCTATTTCAAGGCCGCACTCGGTCGATAGGTTACCGCGATCGCTAAATAGCGCATGGCGAATTGCGGCCGGTGCCGCCGCTGCGCCACGTTCGAACGAACTGTTTTGATCTGTGGGCAAGCCAATCAGGTGAATCTGCAATGTCATTGATGCAGTTGTGCCGTAGTCACCCTGCCTGTCAAGAAGTCAGCGGCCCGCGCGACACTTGATATATCTGTGGGTGGCAAAACAAAGTGACCCGCCCCGGGGTGGACCAGGACGGGTCGAAAGCAGCGGCCTCAGGCAAGGCCGCGCTTGTTCGCATATTTTTTAAACGTCGTCTTCCGCGTCAGGCCCTGTCATCAGGACTTCAGCGACTTCTTCGGTCTTGCCCCGAATGGCGGCTTCCAACCGTGCCGCGACTTCAGGATTTTCCGTGAGATAGGTTTTTGAATTCTCACGCCCCTGCCCAATACGGATCGAGTCATAGCTGAACCAGCTGCCGGACTTTTCGACAATGCCCGCCTTCACGCCCAGATCCAAAAGTTCACCGGTCTTGGAAATACCTTCGCCATACATGATGTCGAATTCGACCTGTTTGAAAGGTGGAGCTACCTTGTTTTTGACAACCTTCACGCGGGTTGTGTTGCCCACAATATCTTCGCCAGACTTAATCTGACCCGTGCGACGAATATCCAAACGGACCGACGCATAGAATTTCAACGCATTACCGCCCGTGGTCGTTTCGGGCGAACCGTACATCACACCGATTTTCATGCGGATCTGGTTGATGAAAATCACCATGCAGTTCGACCGGCTGATCGAACCTGTAATTTTGCGAAGCGCCTGGCTCATCAAACGGGCTTGCAAGCCGACATGGCTGTCGCCCATTTCGCCCTCGATTTCGGCGCGCGGCACAAGTGCAGCAACCGAGTCGATAACCAAAATGTCGACTGCGTTAGAACGCACCAGCGTATCTGCAATCTCAAGTGCTTGCTCACCCGTGTCGGGCTGCGACACGATGAGGTTATCAATATCGACACCCAATTTCTTCGCATAGCCCGGATCCAGCGCATGCTCTGCATCGATAAATGCGGCCGTACCGCCTGCCTTCTGCGCCTCTGCAATTGCATGCAGGGTCAGCGTGGTCTTACCCGAGCTTTCTGGTCCATAAATTTCAATGACCCGCCCCTTAGGCAGGCCGCCAATGCCAAGCGCAATATCCAGACCAAGCGAGCCTGTAGACACTGCATCAATAGCAATAGCCTCACGGCTACCCAGCTTCATCGCCGAGCCTTTACCAAAAGCGCGATCAATCTGCGCAAGCGCCGCTTCTAACGCCTTTTCACGTTCCGAACTTTTCATACCGTTTGCCTGATTCCCATCGACCATTTTAAGACTTGCTGCCATTTTTCCACTCCTTTAGCGTCATGCCTGTTCCAGATTATCATCCGGAATAACCATTATGTACACCTTCTGTTCCAAAAGAACAAGAGCGGAACAAAATTATTTATACGTTTATTTTCAATACCTAAACTAATTAGCCTTCACGAGAGCATCGTGGACCGCTTCCGCAATTTGCTGAACTGAAAATGGCTTAGCAAGGAACGACACATTGTCGAGGCTGATCGCCTCGCGCAACTGCTCCTCTGCGTAACCGGACATGAACAACAGCCGGATGTCCCCATATGTCTCACGCAAATTGCGTGCCATTGTCGGACCATCCATATTGGGCATGACCACGTCCGAGACGATGAGGTCATATCGCTTACCTTCCGCAAAAAGTTCAAGCGCTTGCTCGCCGTCGCTTGCAGTTTCTACGACATAACCCTGCCGAACCAAAGCGCGCTCTGCGACTGCGCGCACCATGTCTTCGTCTTCAACAATCAAGACCCGCCCGCTGCCCCACAAATCCTTGGTCTTGTAAAATTCCTTTTTGCCCGTCCCGGCAACAGTTGCCTCCCCTTGATGAACGGGCAAGAATATGTCGAAGCGTGTGCCTCGGCCGACTGTTGAATCGGCAAAGATGAACCCGCCCGATTGTTTAACAATGCCGTAGACTGTGGAGAGACCAAGCCCGGTCCCATGGCCAAGTTCCTTGGTCGTGAAGAACGGTTCGAATATCTTCGATAGATTTTCCTTGGAAATGCCGACACCGCTGTCTTCAACGGATAATTTTACATAGTCGCCAATGGGTAGAAACTCGCTACCCATCGCAGCGACCTCCTGCTGCCCCACCGCCAATGTGCTGATGTGCACCACGCCGCCCTTGGGCATAGCGTCGCGTGCATTCACGCCCAGATTGATAATCACCTGCTCCAGTTGCCCCGGGTCAGCGCGCACAGCGCCTACACCGCGCCCGTGATGCACCTCAAGCCGGACAGTCTCGCCAAGCAATCGCTTCAGCAAGCTGGATACGTCGGCCACAACATTCGCCAGTTGTAATATCTGCGGACGCAATGTCTGCTGACGCGAGAAGGCAAGCAACTGGCGTGTCAGGCTAGCCGCGCGATTTGAATTGTTCTTGATCTGCTGAATATCGTCATAATCGCCATCGCCAGGCTGATGCCGCAGCAGCATGAGGTCGCAATATCCGATAATCGCGGTCAGGATGTTGTTGAAATCATGCGCAACACCGCCCGCCAGCTGCCCGATCGATTCCATCTTCGTTTGTTGGGCGAGCTGCCGCTTCAGCGTTATCTCTTCGCTATTATCCTTAAGTCCAAGCAGCACCGCAGCGCCACCAAGCCCGCGCACGCCAGCGATGGAGAGCGCAATGACTTCATCGGGTCGCTCTTTCAAGCGAATGGCGATGTCGCCTGACGTCTTGGGCCCGCTGCCATAACGGCGAATGCTATCCAAGACCACGCCCTTGTCTTCAGAAATGACCAGATCGCCCGGATAAGGTGGCAATTTGGTTGGTTCTACATCCAGCACGCGTGCAAATGCCTCATTGGCAAACAGGAACCGGCCATCGCGATCAACAAGCGCTAGCCCCAAAGGCAGTGTGGAGAGCAATTGTTCAACATGTGCCAGCGCGAGGCCGCGATCGACCTTTGCACCGTCTTCGTCCACCGCGAGCAGCAAGGCGGAGCCTTCCACATCATGTGCGTTCAACGGCACGTGCAAAAGCCGGATAGGCAAGCCGCGACGTCCTTCGCGTTCAAAAAAGACGCTGCCCTTGTCGTCCATCCGCACAAAATCTGCGAATGAACGGCCCGTGAGGGGAACTTGATCCGTGCCCGTTGCGCGCAAGGCAAAAGCAGCGTTTGCCGCACGAACGCAGCCGTCGGGACCAACGGCGACAGCCATGACGCCGCTGCCGGACATGGCACGCCCGATACGGCCGGTAATCAGCTCAATCGCAAGGCTTTCAATGGCAATCCGCTCAATGGGCGCGAGCCTCCATAAAAGATATTCGTCAGAGGCGCCCGCGCGGGCCACCTTCACGCTATAGGCGCGGTGGTCCTTCGTTATAGTATCGATCTGGGCACTGCCGTCGCGCCATGCGGCACGACCTGCCGCAACCATCAACGATTGGCTCGTTTCATCCAACCCCAGATCCGTCGGCGCTTTCAGTCCGGGAAACGCTTTCGAAAAATGGTCATTTGCGCATAGCAGCTGACCAGCGCGGTCACTTATGGCGATTGCAGCGTCGTTCAACTGCGTCGCAGCGTGCGCGATGGACCAGTCAGGCGGCGAGATATCGACAACATCCTCGACCGAGCCCGCATGACGGAAAAAGTGAATGAGCGCGCCGGCCGCAATGATGACGGCGGCGCACGAACCGACAAGAATGATGTTGCCCGTCGAAAACCACAATATCGCCAGCGACAATAAGGTTGCGAGCGCCAATACCGCCAGCTAACGCACATCCAGCTTGGCGGATTGGTCCATGTCCCCGCCAAATATCTGGAATTGAGTCGGCGGGGATATCTTGTTCAAAGCGGCTCCTTACCAGATGCGAACGCGGTCCTCAGACTTGAGGTACAATTGCCCGTCTGCTTTTGGCTGGAACGCATCGTACCATTTGTCAAGATTGCGCACGACCCACGCGCGTTGTTCCGACGGGCTGTGCGGGTCGGTGATCAAGCGCTGACGCAAATTGGCCGCACGATAATTGCGGCGCCATAGCTGGTGTGGCAAAAGGCTAAAAAAGTTTATCCACGAGACGCAATTGACTTTGACCGGCGTCGCCACTTGGCGCTTATCCGCCAGCGCCAGAACCACGCCGAGAGCACATAACCGATGAGCGCTGCTGCGATGGATATGATCCCAAGCCCTGCGATACCTTGGACAAGCGCCAAAGGTGCTTCGTTCCAGACATAATCACCCCACGCGGAAAGCGGCGCCGATGTCTCGATAAGTTGATAAAAATGGCCTGAGCCATTGTTCAATCGAAGCACCGATTCCCCGACATACACCGACCCAAGCAAAATGAATGGCGTTGTGGCCGGCATGCTCAGGAACGTCATGGCCGCGCCGATCGGGATATTTGCCCGAAATGGCAGCGCAAGCAGCGCGACACCAGCGATCTGGATACCCGGTATCAAAAGGAAAATCCCGACCAACAGGCCAAGAGCTACGCCCCGGGGGACGGAGCGCCGTGTAAAGCGCCAGAGGGCGGGATGAAACACGCGCTGCGCAAACGGCCGCAGAAAGCGGCTGCGTTCAAAGCTGTCGCGCGTGGGTGCTTGCCTGTGCAACCAGGTATCAAACTTACTCATCCACGGTCGCGCATAATGCGTCCCTGCTCACGCTTCCAATCCCGTTCTTTCTCGGTCGCACGCTTATCGGGCGCCTTTTTGCCCTTTGCCAACGCCAATTCCACTTTCGCCCTGCCGCGTCCATTGAAATAAATCGACAGAGGTACAAGCGTCATGCCCTGCCGCATCACCGCGCCGTGCAGCTTATTTATTTCACGCTCATTCAGCAGCAACTTTCGGGGACGTTTCGGCTCGTGGTTAAACCGGTTCCCGTGGCTGAATTCGGGGATGTTCGCGTTAATCAACCAAATCTGATCATCGCGGACTTCGGCATAGCTCTCGGCGATGGAACCTTCACCAAAGCGCAAAGATTTCACTTCGGTTCCGGTCAGGACAATACCAGCCTCATATTTGTCATCGATATGAAAATCATAACGAGCGCGCCGGTTTTCGGCGACGGTTTTAACTTTGTTGAATGCTTCGGGTTTTGGACGCGTCATTAAATAAGCCCTGCATTCTCCAAGGCGGCATCAACCTGACGTCGGCTCGCCTCGCTTGGCGGGGTCATTGGTAAGCGCAACTCGGTTGGGAAACCGTCGATGACGCGTGACAACGCATATTTTATTGGGCCCGGCGATGCGTCAGAAAACAACGCTAAATGAAGTGGATACAGCTTATCATTCAGTTCGCGTGCCAAGTTATAATCACCCGACGCACATGCCGCCTGAAATTCTGCGCATAATTTCGGCGCAACATTCGCAGTAACCGAAATGCACCCGCGCCCGCCTGCGGCATTGAACGCAAGCGACTGTTCGTCGACGCCCGAAAGTAAG
The DNA here is from genome assembly GCA_002282385.1 of Sphingomonadales bacterium 39-57-19. Lineage (GTDB taxonomy): Bacteria > Pseudomonadota > Alphaproteobacteria > Sphingomonadales > Sphingomonadaceae > Sphingorhabdus_B. The sequence continues at coordinate 593,332 of NCJG01000001.1, forward strand.
CAGAAATCAGGTCCGCAAGCCAGCCGATGGTCCGTGACGCGTGGCATATCACCGCTTGCATCCTTGATACCGATCACCGTCGGCAACTGCGCAAGGCGGGCGACCGTTTCTGGCTTGATGTCGGTCACCGTACGCGCAGGCACATTGTACAGCACGATAGGCAGGTCGTTCTTCTTGGTCATCGCCTCGAAATGCGCATAAATGCCCTCTTGGTTGGGCCGATTATAATAAGGGGCGACAACCAGACCAGCAGCGGCGCCGCTTTTCTTTGAAAAGTTCAGATGGAGAATGGCGTTATTGGTGTCATTCGACCCACAGCCGGCAATAACGGGTACGCGCCCGGCGGCTTGCTCAATACACACTTCGATCACGCGATGATGCTCTGCGTTTGACAGCGTTGACGCCTCACCGGTCGTCCCGGCGGGTACCAGCGCGTTTGATCCTTGGTCGATTTGCCAATCGATCAACGCACGAAAATGCTTTTCGCTAAACGCTCCGTCGCAAAAAGGAGTCACTAGAGCCGGTATCGATCCCGAAAACATAGCATTACACTTTCAATCTGCGCCATATAGGCCGCTAAGGGCTATATAGTCGTTCGTTCAGCACCTGATAAGGATGGGGCACATAATATGTCCAGCATGGTAAAGCATCTCATTTCGGCATCTATGCTGATAATTCCGTTTTCGACCGCCGTAGCGGCCCAGCAAAGCGATGGCATAACGTGGCAGCGCGGTACGGGGGTAGCCCCTGCTGCTGCGCCCACTGCGCAAATGCCTCAGCCCCCATCGGTGCAATATGACCCAAGCGAGGGCCAAGTCCCTGCCGCGTTGCAGCGTTGGAAAATGCTCAGCGCTCCCGGCAATTTCAGTTTTGGCGAATATGCGTCATTTTTGATGCGCTATCCCGATTGGCCAAATAGCGATGAGATGCGCAAGAACGCAGAACAGGCGATCAATCCCCTGTCCTTGTCGCCCAGTCAGGTTGTGGCCTTCTTTGATCGCTTGCCTCCCCTCACCAACGCGGGGCGTGCGCGGTTCGCAATTGCACTCCACGCATCGGGCGACACATCGCGCGCTGAAGCACAAGCGCGCGCGGCATGGCGCGGTGGTGCCCTAAACGATGATGACGAAGCACGTATGTTCCGCATCGCCGGCAACCGTTTTACGTCCGCTGACCATGACGCCCGCGTTGACCGCTTATTATGGTCGGGCTCAACCCGTGGCGCAGAACGCTGGATAGCCTATACATCTCCGCAACGTCGCCCCGCCTTTGTTGCGGCGCTTGCAACGCGTCTGAAGGCCGCTGACGCTGATCAAAAGGTTCTGGACGCCGGCGCACTGGCCAATAGTGAAGCGAGCTTAATCGCCGCCAGAGCAGACTTTATGCGGTCCTCCGGCAACAGCATCGGTGCGCGCGAATTGCTGGCGAACCGTGCCAATCTTGCTGCGCCTGTACCTGTTCTGAAGGACTGGTATCAATTGCTGCTGACGCATGCGCAGGCAGCCGCGAAGGACGGCCAATATGACGTCGCGTACCGCATAGCGTCACGCGTTGACGACGCAACGCCGCGCGGCCTTGTCATGATCGATCAAGATATCGCCACACGCGATCGCTATACCAGCCTGACATGGCTTGCGGGCATGACGGCGATGGAAAGGCTTGGCCGCCCTGGTGACGCTGTAGCTATGTTTGAACGTTATGCGTCCGCTGCGAAATCGGCGCAAACTCGATCAAAAGGCTTACACTTTGCTGGCAAAGCTGCGGCAAAGGCCGGAGACCAAGCATCGGCGACACGCTATCATGAACAAGCCGCCGCTTATTATGAAAGCTTTTTTGGCCAGTTGTCGCTTGAACAGCTCCGGCGCCCCCTGCCCCCAGTACCGCACATCACCCCCGCCGCACCCGTTTTGGCGGAGGGCGATGTACCGGCAGTCTATTTGGCCGCAGCCCTCGCCCCCAAATATGGAAGTTGGAAGGACCAAAGCAATTTCTTCAGGGCCATTGCCCGAAACGCTAAGGATCCGGATGATTTTGCCATAGCCATTGGCCTTTCCCAAAAATTGGGCCGTCCCGATCTGGCGGTGATGGCAGGTCGCAGCGCCCGATCGGCAGGCATTCCTGAACTTTTGGGAAACAGCTATCCAACGGTCAATGTTCCCGCCGCGCATCACCAGACATGGACGCTTGCCCATGCGATCATGCGGCAGGAAAGCCAGTTTGACCGGGCAGCCGTCAGCCACGCAGGTGCACGCGGCCTGATGCAGCTGATGCCCGGCACCGCGCGCGAAACATCGGGCAAAATCGCGATGGCATATCGCCCCGAAGCGCTGACGGTCGACACAGATTACAACATCGCCCTTGGCGCCACATATATCGAACGCATGCTGAATTATTTTGGCGGCAGCTACCCCCTCGCAATTGCCGCATATAATGGCGGCCCCGGCAATGTGAACAAATGGCTGAAGGCTTATGGTGACCCGCGCACGGGTAGCATCGGCATGATGGAATGGATCGAAAAAATCCCGCTGAGCGAGACACGCGATTATGTTTACCGCGTGCTGGAAAATGCGGTGATGTACGATCATCTCCACCCCGAACGCGCGCGCGTCCGGTCGGCAACGCCGCTCAGCACATATCTGGGCAAATCAAGCCCGGGGTGACATAGAGGCGCTATGGAGCGCACAAACCCCATTACCCCTGCCGGATTCGCAGCCTTGCGCGCGCGGTATGAACAATTGTTCGCTGTGGAACGGCCCGCGGTTGTCGAAATCGTCCATTGGGCGGCGGGCAATGGCGACCGAAGCGAGAATGGCGACTATATCTACGGCCGGCAGAAGCTGCGCGCAATCGACCGTGAACTCGGCCAGCTTTCCAAGAAAATGAAAGTTGCAAAGGTCCTCGATCCGTCGAAACAAGAAGACCGAGACCGTGTATTTTTCGGCGCGACGGTTACGTTGGCGGATATCGACGACGTGGAGCGCGTCATTACGTTGGTTGGCGACGACGAGGCAGACGCAAGCCATGGCCGCATCGGATGGAACGCACCGCTGGCCCGCGCCCTGCGCGGTGCGCGTGTGGGCGATGTCAAAACGGTAACCTTGCCAACGGGCCCCAAAGAATGGGAAGTCGTCGGGATTGCCTATCCAATAGGGGAATAGCCGAACGTCTTTTCGGCCAGTGCGACAATCTCTGGTTTGGCATCAGGGAAATCTTGCGGAACACTGGCCTCAAGCGATTCCACAACATGCTTTAATGCAGCGATCCGTGCCGCTTTCTGGTTATTGCCATCGATAACGGTCCATGGGGCCCAGCGCGTATGGGTACGCTTAAACATGTCCGCCAGCGCATCCATATACTCGCTACGCCGTTCGCGATTTCGAAAGTCCTCTGCAGTCACTTTCCAGCGCTTGGCGGGATCTCCGAGCCGTTCCATCAGCACCTTATCCTGCGTTTCCTGTGTGACGTGGAAGAACAGCTTGATGATTTTCGTGCCGATTTCGCCCTGTCGCGATTCAAACTCGTTGATCTCGTCATATCCGCGCCGCCATTCTGCCTCGCTGCAGAATTTTTCGACGCGTTCGACCAGCACACGCCCATAATGGCTGCGGTCCCATATGCTGATTTCTCGGCTGCCGGGCAGCTTGTTCCAAAAGCGCCAAAGGAAGTGCTTGTCCTTTTCCTCCGCAGTGGGCGCTGAAACGGGATAGACATGATAATAACGCGGATCGAGCGTGGCGGTCATGCGCTTAATCGCGCCGCCCTTGCCAGCCGCATCCCACCCTTCAATCACGATCAACGTGCGCGCATTGTGCAATATGTGCAGCGACTGCAGCCGCGAAAGACGGTCCTGCAGCGCTTTCAGGTCCTCATCATAGGCACCTTCGTATTTTTTACCGGACTCATAGTTTGATAGATCAATCGCCATCGGGCGATTGCAGCAGCTATTCGGCCGATAGACAAGACAAAGCAAAACGCTGTCCCCAAAAGGGACAGCGTAATGGCGTCGGCTTATGCTTTACGATTGCGCTTTGGGCGGCTGTTCCACAACGCGAATGTTCAGCTCGCGCAACTGCTTATGCTCGGCAGGTGACGGTGCGCCCATCAGCAAATCTTCCGCGCGCTGGTTCATCGGGAACAAGGTGATTTCACGCAGATTCTGCACACCGCACAACAACATGACCATCCGGTCGACGCCAGCTGCCATACCGCCATGTGGTGGGGCACCATATTGGAATGCCCGGTACATGCCGCCAAAACGATCCTCAACGTCAGCTTGAGTAAGGCCAGTCAGTTCAAACGCCTTCACCATCAGATCGGGATGCTGGTTCCGGATCGAGCCCGAGGCGAGCTCATAGCCGTTACAGACCATATCATATTGATAGGCTTTGATGGTAAGCGGATCCTGCGTCTGCAGAGCCTCTAGGCCACCTTGTGGCATCGAAAACGGGTTGTGGGCAAAATCGACCTTCTTGTCTTCCTCGCTCCATTCGTAAAACGGGAAGTCGATGATCCAGCAAAACCGGAATGCGTCTTTTTCAATGAGATCAAGCTGCTCACCCGTGCGTGTGCGCGCGGCACCGGCCAGCTTGGCGGCTTGCTCTTCCTTGCCCGCAGCAAAGAAGCAACCATCGTCGGGACCAAGGCCAATGGCGTCGTACAGCGCCTGCATACCTTCGTCGCCATGGTTCTTGGCAATGGGGCCGCCAAATTCGCCCGCCTTGCGGGTGACGTAGCCCAAGCCAGCATGGCCTTCGCTGCGTGCCCATTCGTTCATATCGTCAAAGAATTTGCGGCTCTTTTCCGCCGTCTTTGGCGCAGGGATAGCGCGGACAACGCCGCCGCCTTCGACGATGCGTTCAAACAGGCCAAAGCCCGATTTTGTGAAATGGCTGGTCACGTCATGAATGATCAGCGGGTTGCGCAAATCGGGCTTGTCCGTGCCGTAATCCAGCATTGCCTTAGCATGTGGAATACGCGGGAATTGGCCAGCAGGCGTGACGGTTTTGCCATCAGCAAATTTTTCAAACACGCCAGCCATAACTGGCTCCATCGTGTCCCAAACTTCTTCCTGCGTGACGAAGCTCATTTCCAGATCGAGCTGATAAAATTCGCCCGGCAAACGGTCCGCACGCGGGTCTTCATCGCGGAAGCATGGTGCGATTTGGAAATAGCGGTCAAAGCCGGCGACCATCAGCAACTGCTTATACTGCTGCGGCGCCTGTGGCAGCGCGAAGAATTTGCCCGGGTGAATGCGGCTCGGCACGAGGAAATCGCGCGCGCCTTCGGGGCTGGATGCCGTCAGGATGGGCGTTGAATATTCGGTAAAGCCGATATCTTCCATACGGCGGCGCGTTTCGCGAATGATCTGCGTGCGCTTGACGATATTGGCGTGCAGCGTTTCGCGGCGCAAATCGAGGAAGCGGAATTTCAGGCGGGTTTCTTCTGGATATTCCTGTTCACCAGCAACGGGCAATGGCAGCTCTTCAGACTTGCTGAGTACAACGACATTGCGCGCGAAAACTTCGATCTGACCCGTGGGCAGATTTGCGTTCACGGTGGCGGCACTGCGCGCCTTTACATCGCCATCGATGGTGACAACGCTTTCAAGGCGCAATGCTTCGAGGATTGGCAAGGCGGGGCTGTCGCTATCGGCAACAATCTGCGTCATGCCGTAATGGTCGCGCAAATCGACGAACAAAACGCCGCCATGGTCGCGCTTACGATGGACCCAGCCAGATAGGCGTACGGTTTCCCCCACGTGGGAATCGCGAAGTTCGGCGCATTTGTGCGTGCGATAAGCGTGCATTGTTCACTCAATTCAAAAAATCTGTGGAAAGGCCGCCTAACAACCGTGCAGGGGCACTTTGTCAAGTCGGGAATGGGTGCTACGGCGATGCGCAATGCAGATTCATCCACTCATCTCCGACAGCAAACGTCTCGCAGAATTGTGCGCACGCCTTGCAAAATCCCCATTTGTTGCGGTTGATACCGAATTTATGCGGGAAAACACGTATTATCCGGATCTGTGCCTCGTGCAGCTGGCGGACACGCATGAGGCGGCGGCGATTGACCCAAAGGCCGAGGGGCTGGACCTCACGCCAATGCTCGATCTGCTCTGCGCGAATGACGAGGTCCTGAAAGTCTTTCATGCCGGTGGGCAGGACATTGAAATATTCTTCAACCTGACGGGCAAAACGCCTTACCCCATGTTCGACACCCAAATCGCGGCCATGGCGCTGGGTCAGGGTGAACAAATCGGCTATTCGAATTTGGTCGATCTATGGATGGGCATTCAACTCGACAAAGGCGCGCGATTTACAGATTGGTCGCGCCGTCCGCTCGACAAACGGCAAATCGATTATGCGATTGCCGACGTCACGCATTTATCAGCGATATTTCCGATGATGTTGGAAAAGCTGAAGGTCACGGGCCGTGGCGCTTGGTTGAATGACGAAATGGAGCGCATTTCAGACGCGGCCAACTATCGCAGTGATCCCGAAAATGCGTGGTCCCGGATAAAGGTGCAATCGCGTAAGCCCGACGTTTTGGGCCGGCTTCAGGCCATGGCGGCATGGCGCGAAAAGGAAGCGCAGCGTAAGAATATCCCCCGCGGGCGCATCATGAAAGACGAAACGCTTGCCGATATTGCGGCGCATCCGCCCAAGACGCAGGCTGATTTGCCCAAGGTGCGTGGACTATCGCCTGCTTGGCGCGACAATGACATTGGCGCGCGGTTGATCGCCGTTATCGAAGCAAGCCAGCCCATGGCGCGCGATGATATGCCTGACCGCGGCAGATCGTCGCCCGGCGGCGGCAAAGACGGATCACTGGTCGCGGACTTGTTGAAGCTGCTGCTCAAAATCCGTTCGCGCGAAATCAATGTCGCGCCGCGCCTGATCGTCCGGACCGAAGAACTGGAACGGTTGGCTGCGGGTGAGCGCGAAGACCTAGAAGTCTTGACCGGATGGCGGTTTGAACAGTTCGGCCGCGATGCGCTTGATCTGGTCGAAGGCAGGCTGGCGTTCGCAGTGGTGAACGGGAAACTGAAAATGACCCACACCCAAGAAGAAGAGATGGTCCGCTAATAGGGCGATCTACAACGCCGTAGGTTGGAATTAGCTTTCGAGTATCTTCTTTACCAAGCTGAGATTGACCGGGGCATTTTCCGCCAGCGCCAGCGCATTTGCGGACCGTGCAAATTTTTCGATTGCGCCATAGCTCCGTTCAATCCGGCGCTTTACATAGCTTAACGCATCGATGCTGATTGCAGCCCCGCGATCAGCGAGCTGTTTTTGAATCAATTGCTCAATCATTTCATCGTCGGGCGGCCCAATGTCGAGCAACAACGCAGAGCCCAGACGCGATTGCAGGTCAGGCAGCGTAATGTTCCACTCCGCAGGCTGCCAACGCGAGATAAGCAACAATGGGACGCCGCTTTCCTGCGACCGGTTCCATGCGTTAAACAAGGTTTCAGCCGGACTGGCCTCTGCGTCGTCAATGACTGTGCCGTTCTGCCCCGAAAAATAGCGCGCCATGAGCGATTTGCCCGAGCGCGCAGGCCCCGTTAGAATGGCACAGCGTTTGGCCCAGCCAGCGGCGCTCGAAAGCCCCGCAAAAGCGGTCGCATTGGATTGCGTAATGATCAGGCTGGACGATGCGCCGCTGCGCAGTTCGTCCAATGGCAAAGCAATTTGGCGCATAATGTCAGATGCTGGCGCTCATGGCCGTGGTGACGGCGGCGTGGGCGCACCAGAATTGCGCGCAGGTTCTGCTTCTTGCAACACCGACTTTACCACATCATCCAAAGACTGGCGCGCAGGCTCCGCCCCATCGACAACCGACAGGTCTTCCACTTCGCCTTCCAATTCCTCTTCCTCAACCACTTCGGGTTCAAGGACGAGCGAGGCATCTGCCCGCAATCGGCCAGAGGCGAGCGCGGACTGGAACAGTTGGTCCATCTTAATCACCGCCTGATCCATCATGCCCGGAATACCGGCGCTGTTGGCAACACGCAGGGTAAACGACCCAAGATATTTGTTATCCGGCCCGTATCGCGCAGAAAACCGGCCAATAATCGGACCGCCGGGCCATTGCCGTTCGATACGTGCTATCGGGATGATCACGTCAGCAGCACCGAACTGGTCGAGGATTGTGCGCCACCAAATGCGGCTGCGACGGTCTTTCTGACCCGCGTTCAGCAGCAATGATTCGCCGCCTGCCCCGCTTGGACGCACATAATCTATCGTGCTGTCAGCCGTGCGATATTTGGCCCAGCTGCGCTGCCATGATGTGCGCTGTTCAAATACCGTCGGCGCACCTGCCGAATAGGTAACGGGCAACAATAATAACGGCGCAGAACGGCGCGTCACGCCGCTGACGCCCAGCAATTGGCCAGCGCGGGCGCGGTCAAACAATACGCCAAGCTTGGCCACATAACGGCGTGGGCCAATCTGTTCCTGCTCCACCACGATCGCGGCGACGATGCCGTCCAGCGTCGAATCGGACAGGCCAGCGCCAACCGTTCCATGGGTTTTGCGCCACAGTGCCGACCAGGCAATCCGCTGCGCCTGTTCCCAACCCTTTTGCCGTGCATCAAACGCGTTGTTGCCGACGACATTCACAGAGACACCGGTCACTTCAAAATCACCAGCGCTTGCGATTGGCGCAATGCCGCGCTTTGGCCCTTCGATTTGCGCGGCAACGATTCCGCCACCGATCAGCGCCAAAGGCAAGCCAATCGCTGCAATCTGAAACCATTTTCCGCGAGAATTTGTCATTAACGCACCTTTAGGCGACATAGACGTGGAATTCCAACCCTGTTCTCGCTAACGGCGACAAATGGACGCAAAAGAACAGAAGCCCGAATCTTACACCTATGCCAAGGCGGGTGTTTCCATTGAAACCGGTAACGCGCTCGTGCGCGCGATTGCGCCGCTGGCGAAATCGACCCGGCGCGCTGGCGCGGATGCCGATCTTGGCGGATTTGGCGGGTTTTTCGACCTCAAGGCCGCTGGCTTTAACGACCCACTTCTGGTCGCCGCGAATGACGGTGTCGGAACGAAGCTGAAACTGGCCATCGAATCCGGTCGCCATGACGGCGTCGGCATTGATCTTGTCGCGATGTGCGCAAATGACTTGATCGTGCAAGGCGCAGAGCCGCTTTTCTTCCTTGATTATTATGCCACCGGCAAACTCGACAACGCGGTGGCCACATCTGTTGTCGCCAGCATTGCCGAAGGCTGCAAACAAGCCGGATGCGCGCTGATTGGCGGGGAAACGGCGGAAATGCCGGGCATGTATTCCGAAGGCGACTATGACCTTGCCGGTTTCTGCGTTGGCGCGGTGGAGCGCGACCAGGTGCTGACGGCAGATAAGGTCGCGGCGGGCGACGTCATTCTGGGCCTTGCATCATCCGGCGTGCATTCCAACGGTTTCTCGCTTGTTCGGCGGCTTGCCGCAGACAAGGGCTGGAAACTCGACCGTCCGGCCATTTTCGACCAGAATGTCATTCTTATCGACGCACTCATGGCGCCGACCCGCATCTACGTAAAATCGCTGCTGCCGATGGTCCGCACCGGTAAGATTCACGCGATGGCGCATATCACCGGCGGTGGCTTGCTTGAGAATATCCCGCGTATCCTGCCGGACGGTTTGCACGCACATGTCGATGCAGACACATGGCAACAACCGCGCTTGATGGCATTCTTGCAAGCGCAAGGTCATATCGAGCCAGAGGAAATGGCACGCACATTCAACTGCGGCATTGGCATGGCGGTGGTTGTCGATGCAACCGAAGTCGCGGACGTAACCGCCGCACTTGAGGCAGCTGGAGAAACCGTGTTCCGCATTGGACATATTGCAGCCGGTGAAAAAGGCTGCACGGTTACAGGCAGCATCGAAACCTGGAGCGCTCAAGCCGATTGGACTGCGACCCATCATGGCTAAGGCGCGTGTTGCGGTCCTTATTTCCGGCGGCGGCACCAATATGGCGGCGTTGTTATATGCCGCAAAACGCCCCGACAGCCCATATGAAGTTGTTCTGGTCGCCAGCAACAATCCCGACGCCCAAGGGTTAAAGCTGGCCCAAGCCGAAGGCGTCGCCACGTTCGCACAATCGCACGTTGGTCTTAAGCGGGCCGACCATGACGAAATAATGCATAATCACATTGTCGAAGCGGGTGCGGCTTATGTCGCGCTTGCGGGGTATATGCGGATATTGAGCGAAAACTTCGTCGGAAAATGGGACGGCAGGATGCTGAATATCCACCCATCCCTATTGCCCAAATATACGGGACTACACACCCATCAGCGCGCGATTGATGCGGGTGACAGGGTCGCTGGCTGCAGCGTGCACCTTGTCACGGCCGACCTTGATGAAGGCCCCCTTCTTGGCCAGATGGAAGTCGCCGTTTTGCCTAATGACACCGCCGATTCATTGGCGGAGCGCGTCAAGATAGCAGAGCATCAATTATATCCGCGGACGCTGGCCGACTATGTTTCGCGGGCAACGAACCCGGATTATCTGACATCAAAAGTGCGCGAAATCGCGCTAACCCAGCCAGAGGCCGATGAAGTGGTGTCACATGGAATGCCCTGCTTTGGCATCGTCGGTGGCAAGAAATTCGCTTATGTTTCCGTCGACCATCATGGCGACGGGAAAATCGCACTCTTGGTCAAAATCAGCGGCGTCGAAGAACAGGCAATGCTGATCGATAGCGATGATGCAAGATATTACCGCCCCGCTTATTTCGGCGATGGCTGGGTGGGCATCAGGCTCGACCTGGGCGATACCGATTGGGATCATATCGGCGAATGGATCGCCAAAAGCTGGCGCGCCGTTGCGCCAAAAAAGCTTACCAAGCTTATGGATATACTCGGCTCGGCCTAATCGATTGCTGGCGTCTTAAGCTTTTTCGAAGTCGATCTCGACTTTTCAGAAAAATTGCAACTGCGCCAAGATAGGAACATTGACACCAAGCGCGCGCTTCGCGCTTGGTGTCAGATAATCTTCGATTGATCGGGTTTAGCCGACGATTTCTTCTGGCTTGAAGAAGTACGCAATTTCAATCGCTGCGTTTTCGTCGCTGTCCGAACCGTGGACGCTGTTCGCTTCGATGCTTTCCGCCAGTTCCTTGCGGATCGTGCCGGGTTCAGCATTGGCAGGGTTCGTCGCGCCCATGATGTCGCGGTTACGCTGCATGGCGTTTTCGCCTTCAAGAACCTGAACAACAACTGGGCCGCTGATCATGAAGTCAACGAGTTCACCAAAGAATGGGCGCTCACGGTGCACCGCGTAGAAGCCTTCGGCCTGTTCGCGGGTCATGTGGATACGCTTTGAAGCAACGACGCGCAGGCCGGCTTCTTCAAGCATCTTGGTGACTGCACCAGTCAGGTTGCGACGCGTTGCGTCAGGCTTTATGATCGAAAAAGTGCGGGTAACCGACATGAAAAGCTCCATATTTGTAGGGGGAATTTGGCGCGCATCTAACGTCGCTGCACGTTGAGTGCAAGCTTTATGGGCCTTGGACCCATTTGCCGCCGTCCTGTTTCCAATAGCGGCGCTCTACCCCATCGCCCAATGTCCGCCATGCCGACCGCGCATTGTCGGTCTGTTCCGGTGGAAAAAGATAAAAGATCCGCTCAAAATCTTCGGTAACCGCACGCCAATTACCGTCAGCCAGCGCAACAAATTTGGCGCCATTTGGTGCATCCGTATCTTGCGACAACAATATCGGTTGAAGTGCATCATCGCCCTCCCCCGATTTTGCGTGCGCTAAAAAGCTGTCCGCCCTTGCGGTCCACAACGCGCCAGAGATCGCATCCAGCTGGCCCGCATCATCACTGATGATCAGCAACCGCCCTTTATTGTCCAAGATTCGCTGGGCAATGGCAGGCAATACTTTTTCAGCAGGATCGCGCGTGAGTTGATAAAAATCGACCTGCATGTCGCGGCAACATCAACCTTCGAAATTATCCGCGACAAACCGGTCAAGCAAACGCACGCCAAAGCCGGTTGCGCCCTTGTCCCACACAGGCCCCGCTTTATCGGCCCATACGGTCCCAGCGATGTCCAAATGTGCCCATTTTACGCCGTCCTTGATGAAACGACCCAAGAATTGTGCCGCGGTGATGGAACCAGCGCCCTTGCCGCCGATATTCTTCATGTCGGCGATCGGGCTGTCGATCATTTTGTCATAGGCCTTCGAAAGCGGGAAGCGCCACAGCGGGTCGCCAGAGGCCTTGCCAGCAGCGGTCAACTTGTCGGCGAGTTCATCGCTGTTCGAGAATAGGCCTGCATATTCACTGCCCAGCGATACGATAATCGCGCCGGTCAATGTTGCGAGATCGACAATATATTCAGGGTTATACTTTTCCTGAACCCAATGCAGCGCATCACACAGCACCAGGCGCCCTTCTGCGTCCGTATTCAACACCTCAATGGTTTGGCCCGACATGGATGTCACAATGTCGCCGGGGCGTTGTGCATTGCCGTCAGGCATGTTCTCCACAAGGCCACAGACGCCGACGACATAGGCCTTTGCCTTCCGTCCAGCGAGCGCCTTCATCGCGCCTGCAACAGCGCCTGCGCCGCCCATATCCCACTTCATATCTTCCATGCCCGCGGCTGGCTTGATGGAAATGCCGCCAGTATCGAAAGTCACGCCCTTGCCGACCAAAGCAACAGGCCGTTCTTGCGAACCGCCGGTACCGTCCCACTTCATCACCAGCAAACGGGCCGGACGACGTGAGCCTTGCGCGACGCCAAGCAGCGCGCCCATGCCGAGCGCAGCCATGTCCTTGTCATCCAGCACGCTGATTTCGACGCCAAGCTCCGCAAGATGCTTACAGCGTTCAACAAAGCTTTCCGGATAAATGATGTTGGCGGGTTCGGTGACCAGTTCCTTGGTCAAGGCAACGCCTTCAGCGATTGCATGATAGCTTGGCCACAGGGTGCTTGCGTCTGCAGGCGCGCTTGCGACCGTCAATGTTTCCACCGTCGGCTTTGACGTTTCCGCCAATTTCGTGCGGTACTTGTCCATACGCCAGTTACGCAATGTTGCACCATAAGCCGCTTCTGCGGCTGCCTTCGCGCTCAGGTTCGCGCCATGAATGGCAATATGTTTGGCGCCCGATGTCTGAACCTTGGCAACAATGTCGCCGCCCGCCTTTTGATAATCACCGGCTTCACCGTCCGCGACACCGACCAAAATGATCCGAACAAGCTTGCCACCCTCTTCGTTGATGAGCAGAAAGCTTTGCCCCGCCGCACCTTCAAAACGCGCCAATTTTGCGGTCGCGTGCACGATGTCGCTATTTTCCAAAGGAAATGTGAAGTCGGCGAAGGTAGTTTTTGTTACGATGAACGCGAGAACGTCGGCATCTTGAGGGCGTGCATCGGAAAAATTGATCTTCATGGAAATGATATGCCTTTTTTGCGGATAACGGGTTTTACAGTTCTATAGGCCTAATTCACCCTTGGATTAAAGCAAAAGATAGGGGATAAATTCCCACGGTTAATCGCAAATACAGCGTTAAATGGGATGATGGGTGGACCCAATGCGATAGCGGCGATAAAGGACTGCACGGTTTTTATGAACATCCCCGCCACCCGCACCTTTTTATCGCGCTTTTTGCTTGTTCCGATTTTCATCGGATGCGGGGCTGTGTCGTCTGTCGCATTGGCCCAAACGGGGGCCTCAGCGGCAGCCGCACAAAAGGCCAGCGACCAAATCGATTTCGATGCTGCTGTTGTTGAATATGACTCCAACACAGAAACCGTCACCGCAAAAGGCAACGTAATTGTCAGTCGCGATGGATATACGGTGCGCGCAGACAATATCATCTGGGACCGCAAAAGCGGGCGTGTTTTCGCTGAAGGCGCGATCCGCGCCATCGGCCCAGAGGGCGACGTCGCATATGGTGACAAAATTGAACTCTCCGATGCACTGAAAGACGGTGTCATCGACAATCTGCTTGTCGTTTTGGCGGACGAAAGCCGGCTTGCCGCCAAACGCGGTGGACGGAAAGATGGCATATATACGCTAGATTATGCGGCATATACGGCGTGTAAAGTTATAGGCACTGACGGCTGTCCCAAAAAACCGAGCTGGGAAGTCAAAGCGGTTAAGGTCGTCTATGATCCCAGCAAAAAACGCGTCGTTTACAAAGGCGCACGGATCGAACTGTTTGGCCTGCCGGTCATTCCGCTGCCCTTTCTGTCGCACCCGGTAGATGCCAAAGCTGGCAGCGGCTTTCTTGTGCCCAGCATCGGCTTTTCGCGGAATAACGGCGCTGAGCTTGAGCAATCCTATTATTGGCGAATATCCGAAAATCGGGATGCGACCGCAGCGATAACCGCTTTTACCGGCGCGGCACCCTTGGGCAGACTAAATTTCCGGACACTCGAAAAAAATGGCGCTATCGAGCTGAGCGCATACGGGACCTATAGCAATCGTATCAATACAAGCGGCACTTCGACACCTGTCGGCGCAGATGTTTTCCGCGGCTATCTCGAAGGCGCAGGCAAGTTCCAGCTCGACCCCAACTGGTCGATTTCGGCATCCGGCCGTTATGCGTCGGACCGCACGTTTTTGCGGCGTTATGACATCAGCCGGGATGACAGGCTCCGCTCTACCTTTGCTGCCGAACGGATCGGTGACAACAGCTACTTCTCGCTCGCAGGCTGGGCAGTTCAGACCCTGCGCGTCAGCGATCGCCAAGGTCTAACACCAATCGCGCTGCCCGAAATTGATTACCGCCTGCGCATGGATGCCCCCATTGTCGGCGGTACGATTCAGCTTCAAGCCAACAGCCTGGCGATCAGCCGGACCGAGGGCCAGGACACGCAGCGCGCATTTTCGTCCGCCAAATGGGATCTGCGCAAAATAACCGCGCTTAGGCAGGAACTAACGCTCACCGCGCTCGCGCGCGGGGATGTGTACCATAGCGACGAAAATGCCAGCACACTGACCGCGATATACCGCGGAGATTCAGGGTGGCAGCACCGCGCCATTTTCGCCACTGCGGCTGATATTAAATGGCCTTTTGTCGGTGAAGCCTTTGGCGGCACACAAATTCTTACGCCCCGCGTTCAAATGGTCGCAGCGCCGTCGATTTCCAATTTGAACATTCCAAATGAAGATTCGCGCGCCGTGGATTTGGAAGACAGCAACCTGTTCGCGCTAAACCGATTCCCCGGCTACGACCGTTTTGAAGACGACCTGCGCATTACATACGGGTTCGACTGGGCATTACGCAAATCAGACTTTACCGCTAACATCAACCTGGGTCAAAGTTACCGCCTGTCTGACCGAGGGTCGATTTTCCCTGATGGAACGGGCCTATCTGACAAAGCATCGGATATTGTCGGCAGGTCCGAATTTCGTTTCAAAGACTTGGTGAAACTCACACACCGCTTCCGTCTCGATAAGGACAATCTGTCGATACGCCGCAATGAGGTCGATGCCACAATAGGATCACGCGGCACATATGTGCAGGCGGGTTACCTGAAGCTCAATCGCAATATCGGCCCGACCCTGGAAGACCTCACTGACCGTGAAGAAATTCGTTTGGCAGGACGCGTGCGTGTTGCCCGATTCTGGTCGGTATTTGGCTCAACAATTGTTGATCTGACGGACACTGCAGAGGATCCAACAAGCATTTCCGATGGCTTCGATCCTATCCGGCACCGTCTTGGCATTGCCTATGACGACGACTGCTTGTCGTTAAGTCTGGCGTGGCGACGCGACTATCAGCCTGTCGGAGACTCGCAGCGTGGAAACAGCTTTCTGTTCCGTCTGGCATTTCGCAATCTCGGTGTGTAAAGCATCCGGAATAAATTCGCGGAGAAGGATGATACTGCTCATCTGCTGTTCAGCAGTGCCTGTTTATCCGTCCCCTCGAACTGTCTGTGTACTGGATGTAAATCAATGAAGTTATTCAAGCGCCTGTCCCTCGCCGCCATGCTCGTTTCCGCAACGGCGCTGACACCGCTGATCGCACAAACTATCGGCGATGATGCATCTCCAGAAGCCACATTGGCCATTCCAGATGGACAACAACTATTTGGCAAGAACGACCCGAATGTGCGCCGTGCGACGGCTCAGGTGAATGGCGAAATTATTACAGGCACCGACATTGATCATCGGCTCGCGCTGATCATTGCTGCGAATGACAACAAGCTGCCACCGGAAGAACTCGCGCGTTTCCGTGCACAGATTTTGACGAACTTGATTGATGAAACGCTTCAAATTCAGGAAGCGGCCGCCAATGAGATTGAAGTCACCGACGCTGAAGTGAATCAGTATTTCAATCGCGTGGCGCAACAGAATTTCAATCGGCCTGCGAATGAAGTTGAAAAATATCTGATCTCGATCGGTTCATCCGTAGCGACGTTGAAGCGCCAGATTAAAGGCGAGCTTTCCTGGAGCCGCTTATTGTCGCGCAATGTGCGGCCATCGGCCAATGTCAGCGACGATGAAGTGAATGCCATTATCGAGCGGATCAAGGCAACCAAGGGGACCACGGAATATCGTTTGGGCGAGATATATCTGTCCGCAACGCCGGAAACGATGCCAGCGGTCACCGAGAACGCGAAGAAAATCATCGACCAGCTGCGTCAGGGCGGTAACTTTGTCGCATATGCGCGTCAGTTTTCTGAAGCCTCAACCGCGTCGGTGGGCGGCGACCTTGGTTGGTTAGGTTTGGCGCAGCTGCCCCAATCGCTCGCAAATGCCGCCGCCAACATGAGCGCGAACGAGGTGCAGGCTGTTGCGTCGCCCGGCGGGATTTCGATATTGCTGTTGATCGACAAGCGTCAGGTCGCAACATCCGATCCACGCGATTCCGTGCTCAGCTTGAAACAGATTGCGATCAGCTTTCCAAAAGGCACGGCGGAAGCCGAAGTTGCGCCGCTGGTAAAACAATTTAGCGAAGAAACGCAGCAAATCACGGGCTGTGGTGCCGCTGACGAAATGGCGCGCAAACTGGGCGCCGATGTGGTCAACCGCGACGGCATTAAAATCCGCGAGCTTCCTGCCCCGTTGCAGCAAGTCATGTTGGATCTGCAGATTGGACAATCGACACCGCCTTATGGCTCGCTGCAAGACGGCGTTCGCGTTTTCGTCTTATGTGGTCGTGATGCCCCGCAGGAAACGTCATCTGAAAGCTTCGACGAAATCATGTCACGGCTGGAAGAAGAACGCGTAAACAAGCGCGCCCGCATTTACCTACGCGATTTGCGCCGCGACGCTGTTATCGAATATAACTGATGTCGGTTGGCCGACTGGAACTGCCACTGGCCGTTTCGGTCGGTGACCCGGCGGGCATAGGGCCGGAGATAATCGGCAAAGCGTGGGAGGCCCGCCACGCGGCTGGCTTGGCGCCTTTCTTCGCAATTGGTGATATCGCCAGCTTCGTGCCGCACTGGAATGGTCCGGTCGTCCGCATCGAAGATCCGGCCGAAACCTTTGCGCATTTTGATACGGCTCTTCCGGTCATCCAAGTGCATAATTGCATTTCGATTGTTCCGGGCATTCCGGATCTTGATGGCGCCCATTGCGCATATCAGGCGCTTGAAATGGCGATTGGTTTTGCCCGTGCAGGCAGTGCCGCCGCGTTGGTCACGGGCCCTGTATCTAAGGCGCAATTATACGCGGTGGGCTTCACGCATCCAGGGCAAACAGAGTTTATTGCGGAGCGTTGCGGCGTTTCCAAAAACAATGCCGTGATGATGCTCGCCGGCCCTGACCTGCGCGTTGTCCCAATGACGACGCATATCCCGCTCGCGTCCGTCGCCGAGCAGCTTGACGGTCGGCTCATCCGCCAACGCCTGCGTGCGACAGCCAAGGGCCTGCAGCGTAATTTTGGCATAGCAAATCCACGTCTGGCCGTTGCTGGGTTTAATCCGCACGCTGGCGAATCGGGCAATATGGGCCGCGAAGAACTGGACATATTTGAACCCGCCATCGAACAAATTCGTGGTGAAGGCATCGACGTTGTTGGCCCCTTGCCTGCCGACACGATGTTTCATGCCGAAGCACGCTCGCATTATGACGCGGCCTTGTGCGCTTATCATGATCAGGCCCTCATTCCTTTGAAAACGCTGTATTTTCATGATGCGGTAAACATTACGCTGGGGCTGCCCGTTGTCCGCACCTCGCCAGACCATGGCACGGCGTTCGGGATTGCTGGTAAGAATATAGCGCTTCCGCTGTCGATGATTGCGGCGATTAAGATGGCTGAATCTGCGGCGCTGCATCGCCTTGCTGCGGCCGATCTTGGCGGATGACGGTGTCGCTCCCTCCGCTTAGAGACGTCATTGCGCGACATGGTTTGTCCGCAAGTAAGGCGCTTGGCCAAAATTTCCTGTTCGATGAAAAGCTGCTCGATCGCATTGCCGCAATTCCCGGCAGCTTGGCGGGCGAGCATGTATATGAAGTTGGTCCCGGCCCCGGCGGCCTCACCAGAGCCCTCCTGCGTGCAGGCGCGCAGGTGCTGGCCGTTGAGCGCGACCACCGTTGCCTTCCTGCCCTGGCGGAACTGTCAGAGGCGTTTCCCGGGCAGCTTCGCGTGATTGAAGGCGATGCCCTAAAAATCGATCCGTTCGCTGAAATTGGTGCACCGTTTCACGTTGTTTCAAACCTGCCGTACAATGTCGGCACGGCGCTTGCGGTCGGCTGGCTGGGCGGTAACGAATGGCCGCCGCGTTGGAAAAGCCTGACCTTGATGTTCCAACGTGAAGTCGCAGACCGAATTATCGCAGCGCCGGGCACGGGGGCATTTGGCCGGCTCGCGATATTGGCGCAATGGCGGTCAAATGCCGCAATTGCGATGCCCGTTCACCGTTCCGCATTTACGCCCCCGCCAAAGGTGATGTCGGCGGTGGTGCACATCACGCCCAAGGATGCGCCCGCAGATGTTAAGATGTCTGTGCTCGAAAATCTGACAGGCGCCGCCTTTGGCCAGCGCCGCAAAATGTTGCGCCAGAGCCTAAAGGGCGTCGCAGGCGCATTAGAAGCGTTGAGCGCGGCTGGAATAGCCGAAGATCGCCGGCCCGAAACCGTAACTATTTCGGAATGGTGCGCTCTGGCAAAGGAAGTGGGTTAACGCATATAGCAGGGGTGGCTCTTTGGAATATCCAAGGCTAAGAATGCGATATGCACACGCTATCTGCCAGCGAACGACAGGCGCTTGAAACCATAGAGCAACCACCTATGCTTGGCCAAGTCCAGAACTGGGCCGCGATCAACAGCGGCTCGGGCAATCTTGACGGCCTTGCCACCATTGCCGGTTTGCTCGCGGACGCATTCTCGGCCCTGCCTGGCGAAGTAACACTGGTTGAGCCCGAACCTGTGGATCGCGTACTATCCGACGGAACGGTGACCACAGTGGCGCATGGGCGGCATTTGCTGATGACGGTTCGCCCGGAATGTCGGGCACAATTGCTGTTTACCGGACATATGGACACCGTGTTTCCGGCAGACCACAGTTTTCAGACATTGCGCTGGCTTGACGATGGCACGCTAAATGGCCCCGGTGTGGCCGACATGAAGGGCGGCATTGCCGTGATGCTCGCCGCTTTGAAGGCGGCGGAATCGTCGGGAAAACTCGCACAAACGGGATACCAGATACTCATCAACAGCGATGAAGAGGTTGGCTCGCCATCATCCGCAAAATTGATCGCACAGCTTGCGCAGAATAAGCTTGCTGCGCTCACTTATGAACCCGCATTGCCCGACGGTACGCTGGCGGGTGAGCGTGGTGGCAGCGGTAATTTCTCCATCATCATTTCGGGCAAATCGGCGCATGCGGGCCGGAACCCCGACGATGGACGCAACGCGCTTTTGGCGGCGGCCGACCTTGCGCTGCGGCTCAAGCAACTGTCGCGCGAAGGCCTGTCGGTGAACCCCGCCAAAATTGACGGTGGCGGTCCCAATAATGTTGTGCCCGATCGTGCGATATTGCGGGTAAACTTTCGGCCGCGCACGCCAGAGATTGTGCAGCAGACTGACGTAGACCTCCGCAGGGTTATTGCCGACATAGAACATGAACATGATGTGCGTGCACATCTGCACGGCAGTTTCGGTCGCCCGCCAAAGCCCATTGATGACGAGGCCGCGAAGCTTTTCGGCTTGGTTAAGCAATGCGGGGCTGATCTGGGCATCCCAGTCGCATGGCGTTCAAGCGGCGGCGTATGTGACGGCAACAATATCGCCGCCTGCGGCGTCCCCGTTGTCGATACGATGGGCGTACGCGGGGGCAGCATCCACAGTTCCGATGAATTCCTCATCGTCGAAAGTTTGGTCGAACGCGCCCAATTATCGGCGCTGACGATTATGCGCTTATCAGAAAAAGGGACTTTATGACCTTCATCATCCGTCCGGCAAATATGGACGATCTTCAGCCAATATATGAAATGGCCAAAAGGACAGGCGGCGGGTTCACCAATCTGCCACCTGACCGGAAGGCTCTGACCCAAAAGCTGGAGCGGTCAGCCGCTGGCTTTGACCGCGTGGGTGAGGAAGTCGCCGACGATTTATATGTTTTCGTTCTGCAAAATACCGCGACAGGCGAAGTGCGCGGCACATGCCAGATATTTGGCAAAGTTGGCCAAAAATGGCCGTTCTACAGCTATCGCATTGGCGCGCTGACGCAGCATAGCGTTGAACTTGAGAGGACATTTCGGGCGGACATCCTTAACCTGTCAACGGACCTGGAAGGCGCGACCGAAGTCGGTGGATTGTTCCTGCATCCCGGCGAGCGGGCTGGCGGGCTTGGCATGCTGATTGCGCGCAGCCGATATTTGTTCATTCGCAACCACCGTGCGAGATTTGCCGACCGTACAATCGCAGAATTGCGTGGCGTCATCGACGAAGCTGGCGGATCGCCGTTTTGGGACGGTGTCGCTGGCCGCTTTTTCGGCATGAGCTTTCAGGAAGCAGATGAATTTAACGCTAAATTCGGCAACCAGTTTATCGCAGATCTCATGCCGAAGCATCCTGTTTACATTGCCATGCTTCCCGACAGTGCAAAGACCGTCATCGGCGTGCCGCATCCTTCAGGCCGCGCTGCCATGCGTATGCTTGAGAACGAAGGATTTGCATGGGAAAATTACATCGATATCTTTGACGGCGGCCCGACGATGACCGCGCGTACAGATCAAATCCGCAGCATCCGTGACGCGAAAGACGTCATAATAACTGCCGTCAGCGATGACGTTGGCGAACATAAATCAGGTCATAAAAAACTGATAACGCTGGGCCGTCTACATGCGTTTAAAGCCGCCTATGGCTGGATCGATGATCAAGGCGATAACGTCATTATCGACAGCAATTGTGCGCGTGCCTTGGGTATTTCAGCAAGCGATGCTGTAACCTATGTCGAGCGCGCTTGATCATGGCTTTGATCGAAATAAACTTTGATGGCATTATTGGGCCAAGCCATAATTACGCAGGATTGAGCGTTGGCAACCTGGCATCATCACACAATGCCGGCGCCCCGTCTTATCCAAAGGCTGCTGCCCTGCAGGGCATCGAAAAAATGCGCGCGAACCTGCGCCTTGGATTGGCGCAGGGTTTCTTCATGCCGCTCGACCGGCCGAACCAAAATTGGCTTTCCGGACTTTCGACCGACATGCAATCGGCGGAACCGCATATCCGCGCCGCCGCTTTTTCGGCGTCGGCCATGTGGGCAGCCAATGCAGCGACCGTCTCGCCAGCGCCCGATACGGCTGATGGCAGATGTCATCTGTCTGCGGCGAACCTGCTGACGATGGCGCACCGCAGCCATGAATGGACCGGAACGCTTGCGCAGTTAAAACTGGCATTTGCCGATGACGCACATTTTGCCGTGCACGGGCCCGTTCCTGCGCCGTTTGGCGACGAAGGTGCGGCAAACTTCATGCGCCTGTGCCGAACGCACGGGGACGCTGGCATTGAGATATTTGTCTATGGCAAGTCAGGCGGTCCATTCCCTGCCCGTCAGCATATTGAGGCATCGAAAGCCATTGCGCGGGCACATCGGCTAGATGCAGCCAAAACATTGTTCGTTCAACAATCCGAGATCGCGATTGCCGCTGGCGCGTTCCACAATGACGTCGTTGCCGTGGCCAATGAACATGTGCTCTTCACCCATGAGCAGGCGTTTGAACATCCCGAGCAAACCTACGCCGATATCAAGCGGCTGTTGCCCGAGGCGGAGATCATCATTGTGCCTGCCGACCGGGTCAGCCTTGCCGATGCGATCCAAAGCTATTTGTTCAATGCGCAGTTGGTGACGCTACCCGACGGCGGCATGGCGCTTATCTTGCCGAGCGAAGCACAGGACAATGCGCGCGTTTGGGGCTGGCTTAGCGAGATGGTCGCGGGCAATGGCCCCATTCGCAAGCTCGTCCCCGTGGATGTGCGCCAATCGATGGCCAATGGCGGCGGCCCTGCCTGTTTGCGGCTGCGCGTGGTTGCAGATCCCGCCACAGTCGATCCGCGCTTCATCGCCAATGAGGCAAAGCTCGACCAGATTGCGCACGTGGTTGCTACATATTGGCCAGAATCGATTGTGCCGGACCAATTGGGCGATGTGTCACTGATTGATCAGGTACGCGCGGCGCGCATGGCACTGTTAACCACGTGCGATCTAACCGTGCTCGTATAAGCGTCGGTTTTTCTTACAATCCGCGCGTCCGTTAACCATCGTCACCGCTGCAAATGCTGATTTGGCACGGGCATTGCTTTATATTCAGTTAACTATGAAACGCATCCTACGCCTGTTCACGATCAAAACGAAGCTGGAGGTCTTTATGATCACCTTCGCGCTTGGCCTGGGTGCAGTGAAGCGTGGGCAGGAGTATATGATCCAATATCCCGGCAACATCGGGAAAGTGTTCTTTCTGCTGTGCACGGGCGCCGTTTTTATCGCTGCCGCCAAAATGCTTCAGGCGGTTGAATTGGATGCAGCCTTCGGCGAGGATTAACGCTCAGCATCAGTAAATAAGGAAAAGTCCCGGGATTCTGTTGCTCGGCGATTCAATAGCTCGCGCATTTTTTAACCGGAAAACCGGTTCCCACTTTTCCTGAAAATGCTGGATTAGGTGGGGGGTTTCTGTTGCTCGGCACCCCCCGGGCCGCCGTAACCTTTCTGTTGCCCGGCCGGTCCGGCCGCGTTCTTTTAGTATAAGTTCAGACCGTGAGGCCCAAAATTATGCTGCGAGAGCAAGTGCTTCGTTATCGTTTGCACCTATTGGTTATGAACCATTTCACGGCTTATTCATGCCGGGCAAAAACAATGCTTTTCAACGCACGTCGATCCTAGTTCAGCCCCTCCAAGACCTCTGGCGAACAGAGATTTTGGTGGAGCTGCCGGGTACCGCCCCCGGGTCCGCTGCATCTATTGCACACCGCAATTTATCACCATAGCCGAGCGAACCCGGCACCGACCTATATAGGCGCTTTTTCGTGAATGGGAAGTGAAGGCGGTTAAAGACCCTGCATATTTCGGCTCTCCGCCGGAATATGGACCACCAGTCCGTCGAGATCCGGTGTCAGCACGATTTGGCAAGACAGACGACTGGTGCGCCGCGCACCGGTAGCAAGGTCGAGCATGTCTTCCTCGTCCTCAACCGATCGGGGGAGCTTGTCGAACCAAAGCTTGTCAATGATCACATGGCAGGTTGAACAGGCCATTTGCCCCTCGCACGTGCCTTCCAGCGGTTGTCCTGCGGCTTGGGCAATCTCCAACAGGCGTTGGCCTTCCAAGGCTTCCACGTCCTGGACAGTGCCATCGGCAGTGATGAACGTGACTTTGATCATAGCATCGCCTCTGCTGACCGGTTGATTGCATCTGCGGCCATATCAATCTCTTCCTCCGTCGTATAGCGGCCAAAACCCAAACGGATGGATGATTTCGCCTGTGCGTCAGTAAGGCCAAGCGCGCGCAACACATGGCTGGGGCGGCCAGAACCACTGGCGCAAGCCGATCCAGCGGAAAAGGCGATGTTCCGGCACTCCGATATCAACCGCGCGGCATCGACGCCGTCGCGGCGGATGTTGAGATTGCCTTTGTAGCGTTGTGCCGTCGAACCATTGATGGTCCAGTTCGCAAATGCACTGGCGGCGCGGTCCCATAAGGCAGAAACATGCATGGCGTCCGCGTCCATGCGCTCTGCCGCCAACTTGGCGGCTGCACCAAATCCAGCGCACAAAGCGGGCGACAATGTGCCCGATCGCATGCCTTGTTCCTGACCACCGCCAAGCATTTGCGGGGTGAGCGCGATGTCGTCGCGCACCCACAAGGCGCCAATGCCCTTTGGACCGTGGATTTTATGCGCGGATATGGCGATCATATCCGGACCATCGGGGATCGGCATGCGTCCAAATGCCTGAACTGCGTCGCATAGGAACAGATTGCCTTGGGCGTGTGCGGCCCCTGCCAGCTCAGCGATAGGCTGGATGGTCCCAATCTCATTATTGACCAGCATGGTGGCAGTTAACGCCTGCCCGCAAACGGAACCAGCCGATTGCATTTCGGGACGAATTAAGCCCGAAGCGTCGACGGGGAAAGTCCGCCCATTTCGAAATTCCACAACGTCCAAAACCGCAGCATGTTCCGTGGCCGCAGCGGTGACGGTTAACCCGCATCCCATGATGGCCAGATTGATCGCCTCGGTCGCGCCAGAGGTAAAGATCACGCGCCCGCCCTTCGGCAGCAGCGCCGCGATTTGATCGCGGGCAACCTCAACAGCCGCAGCTGCCGCCCTGCCCGCTGCATGCGCGCTATGCGGGTTGGCAAATCCATCCTTCAGCCAAGGCTCCATCGCGGCAAATGCCTCTGGGGCCAGCGGCGTTGTGGCTTGGTAATCGAGGTAGATCATGCAGCTTTGGCGCGGATGACGATATTGCGCCAGACGTCTAAAAACCGTGCGACATCTTTTTCGCTGGTATCCGCGCTGAAACTGACACGGACGACTTCCGAGGCGGATCGTTCGTCCCAACCCATTGCGCCAAGCACATGGCTGGTTTTCAGCGTTCCTGATGAACACGCGCTTCCTGCAGAGACCGCAATGCCCGCCATATCAAAGTTGATAAGCTGACTTGAGGCCGCAACGCCGGGCATGCGGTAGCTGGCGATGGTCGCAAGGCGGCTGCTTGCTTCTGCAACCACGATGCCGCCGCTGGCAGTGATTTCGGCATCCAACATGTCGCGCAGCCGAGCGGCTTTTTCCATCCACGCAAAACCAGCATCGAGGGCAGTCGCAAATCCGAGTGCAGCGGGCAAGTTTTCGGTGCCGCGCCGGTACCCTTGTTCCTGCCCACCTGTCGGCGTCAGCAGCCCAAGGTTGCGGACGAGCAAAGCGCCCATTCCCGGCGGCCCGCCCAATTTATGCGCTGACACGCACATCAAATCAGCATCGGGCAATGGCAATTTGCCCGCGCTTTGCGAACAATCGGCAAACAATAGTCCGCCATTGGCCCGCACAATATCGGCGATCTCCGCCATCGGTTGCATAACGCCGGTTTCGTTGTTCACGGACTGCACCGCATAGCGGGCAGCGCCTTTAATCGCGTTCAGGTCAACATAACCGTCTGGACCGACGGGCAAGCGGGTTGCACCAGCTACAGCCAAAACCGCATCATGTTCAACGGCGCTTGCCATCACATCATGGCCTCGCAGCGCAATCGCAATCGCCTCGCTTGCGCCGCTGGTAAAAATGACTTCACCATCCCAATTCAGCGCAGCCGCAACGCGCGTGCGGGCGTTCTCCAACGCCGCGCGGGCGGAGCGGCCTTCGCTATGCGGAGAGGATGGATTGGCCCATCGCGCCATCGCGTCGGCCATCGCTTCGCGCGCCGCCGGAATGACCGGCGTCGTCGCTGCGTGATCCAAATATATGCGGGCTTGGTCGGGCATAATTTCCATGACAGTTGCGAAAATCGTCACTGCTTCTATATAGCTCTACGAAATCCTGCAAAGCCCGAACCGTCGGGCAAAGCTCGGCACCCATCTAAGAATCGAACAATAATATGCCTGCTATTGCTATTCCCGGTCCTGAAGGCCGCCTCGAAGCCCGCTTTTCTCCGCCACCGCGCCCACGTGCGCCGATTGCAATGATTTTGCATCCGCACCCCCAAGCCGGCGGAACAATGAATGACCGGATTACGCAGCAGCTGTACAAAACATTTGTAGCGCGCGGATTTGGCGTGCTGCGTTTCAACTTTCGCGGCGTTGGCCGAAGCGAAGGCGAATTCGATAATGGCATCGGCGAATTGTCTGACGCCGCATCGGCGCTCGATTGGGTACAAAGCTTCCACCCCGAAGCGTCAACGACCTGGATTGCAGGCTTCAGCTTTGGCGCATGGATTGGCATGCAGCTTTTGATGCGTCGTCCCGAAATCCGCGGTTTCATCTCGGTATCGCCACCTGCAAACATGTATGATTTCAGCTTTTTGGCGCCTTGCCCATCATCGGGCATCATCATTCAGGGTGTGAATGATGAGGTCGTCAATCCCAACGCCGTTCAAAAACTGGTCGATAAACTGCGCACGCAGCGCCACATCACCATTCACCACGACGAAATCCCGCGCGCGAACCATTTCTTTGAAAATGAAATGGATATGCTGATGGCGTCCGTGAACAAATATCTCGATTTCCGGTTGGACCCGAACTCACCGATTAAGTGAGTTACTGCGCTTCGGTAACAAGGCTTTTGCCTTGTTGGTCGGGCACAACCCAAATCGCAACATTGGCGAAAATAACGAGAGCTGCAGCGATCATCAGCCACATTTGCTGACTTGCGCCATCACGACTCCAACGTTTCCATGCGCCATAGAGAAGCAGGAACGCAGACAGCATGGCGACGGATAAAACGGCGTTTAACATTTTGCCTCTCTAAAGCCGGTGGATAAGCCACGCAATCGGGCAAATACCGCATAGCCTTTTGCCGCGCTCTGCCATAGGGGGAGCGTATTCCGACTCATGCTGCTACAGGATGTGCTATGCGTATCGCT
Organism: Sphingomonadales bacterium 39-57-19; assembly: GCA_002282385.1. Classification (GTDB taxonomy): domain Bacteria; phylum Pseudomonadota; class Alphaproteobacteria; order Sphingomonadales; family Sphingomonadaceae; genus Sphingorhabdus_B. Next base: position 620,331 of record NCJG01000001.1, read on the forward strand.
ATCGCCTCAGACCACGCTGCCCTTGCGCTGAAATCAGCGCTCGTCGAATATCTGCTGTCGGCAGGGCATGATGTCAGCGATCTCGGCCCGCATGATGAAAGCTCGGTCGACTATCCCGATTATGGCTATAAGCTTGCCGCCGCTGTTGCCGACGGAACCGCAGAACGCGGTGTTGCCTTATGTGGATCAGGCATTGGCATTTCGATTGCGGTGAACCGCAATCCCGCCGCACGCGCCGCTTTGGTGTCCGAACCATTGTCAGCGCGGCTTGCCCGCGAACATAATGACGCAAATGTTATTGCCATGGGCGCGCGCCTGATTGGCATTGAAATGGCCAAGGCCTGCCTTGATGCCTTTTTAACAACGGAATTTGGCGGCGATCGCCACCAACGCCGCGTTGATAAACTATCCAACCCAAACACGACCAAGGAACCATCATGAGCAGTGCAGCCGTCAATGACATCCAAAATTCTGGATTTTTTACGCAAAGCCTGACGGAACGCGACCCCGAAATCGCGGGCTGGATAGCGAAGGAACTGGGCCGCCAGAAGGACAAGATCGAATTGATCGCGTCGGAAAATATAACGTCGCGCGCCGTGCTCGAAGCCACAGGTTCGATCCTCACCAACAAATATGCCGAAGGCTATCCCGGCAAACGTTATTATGGCGGCTGCGAATATGTCGATGAAATCGAAACCATCGCCATTGAGCGCGCGAAGCAATTGTTCGGCTGTGAATTTGCAAATGTGCAACCCAATAGCGGCAGCCAGATGAATCAGGCGGTGTTCCTCGCGCTTCTGCAGCCCGGCGACACGTTCATGGGCCTAGATCTGAACGCAGGCGGGCATTTGACCCATGGATCGCCGGTTAACATGTCCGGCAAATGGTTCAATCCAATCGGATATGGCGTCCGCCGTGATGACCACCGGATCGACATGGACGAAGTCGCGCGCATCGCCAGAGAAAACAAACCAAAGCTGATCATCTGCGGCGGCACCGCTTATTCGCGGGGCTGGGACTGGGCGCGATTCCGGGAAATTGCGGATGAAGTCGGCGCGTACCTTCTGGCCGATATGTCGCATATCTCTGGGCTGGTTGCAGGCGGCGCGCATAGCTCGCCTGTGCCGCACGCGCACGTCACGACAAGCACAACGCACAAATCGTTACGCGGCCCGCGCTCCGGCATCATATTGACCAATGACGAGGTACTGGCCAAAAAATTCAACTCGGCAATTTTCCCGGGGCTGCAGGGTGGGCCATTGGTCCATGTGATCGCAGCAAAGGCTGTGTGCTTTGCCGATGCGATGAAGCCAGAATTCAAAAGCTACGCCGCCAATGTCGTCGAAAATGCGAAGGCACTTGCATCTTCATTGCAGGAACAAGGGCTCGATATCGTGTCCGGCGGCACCGACAACCACTCGATGCTGGTCGATCTGCGGCCCAAAGAAGCCAAGGGCAAGCATGCCGAACATGCGCTCGACCGTGCTTCGATTACGTGTAACAAAAACTCGATCCCGTTCGATCCAGAAAAGCCGTTTGTCACGTCCGGCCTCCGCTTGGGCACGCCAGCTGGCACCACCCGTGGCTTCGGTCCGGCGGAATTCCGTCAGATCGGCAGGATGATCGCCGATGTCGTCGAAGGCCTTCGTCACAATGGCGAGGCTGGCGACGGCCAGATCGAAGCACGGATCAAGGACGAAGCCGAGGCACTTTGCGCACGCTTCCCAATCTACCCATCTTGAATTATATAGGTGACTTACCCATCTAATACACAGAAGGGAAATGACCATGGGATTTTGTAACGAGTGCAACGCGGAATATAGCGAAGGGATGAAGTTCTGCCCGCAATGTGGCGCCAAAACGCCTGAGCAGCTTGCGGCCGAAAGTTTCCCCAACCAAGCCAAGCATTATGTCGGTGAAGCCGCGGATGAATTGTGGGGCGCGACCAAGGATGCGTTCCACACGGGCAAGCATTTGGCGGATCAAGATACCGTAAAGAAAGTTGCCGGCGGTGCCGCCATCGGCGCTGCAGCCGCTGTGATTGCTCCAATCGGACTGGCAACTGGCGCATTGATTGGCGCAGGCATCGTTGCCTACCGTCACGTAAACAAGAAAAAGAATCAGGAAAAATAATTGCGCTGCCCATTTTGCGGAAACGACGATAGCCAGGTTAAGGACAGCCGTCCCACCGAAGACAATAGCGCTATCCGCAGACGGCGGCAGTGCGAAGGTTGCGGCGGTCGGTTTACGACTTTTGAGCGCATTCAGTTGCGTGAGCTATCGGTCATCAAGACCGACGGTAAGCGTGAGCCGTTTGAGCGTGAAAAGCTTGAACGCTCGCTTTCCGTCGCGTGCCGCAAGCGTCCGGTCGACCATGCCCAGATTGAAAAGCTCGCCTCTGCCATTCAGCGGCAGTTGGAAACCTTGGGCGAAAGCGAAATTGAATCCAAGCGCATCGGCGAGTTTGTCATGGATGGGCTAAAGGCCCTCGACAGCGTGGCCTATATTCGCTTTGCGTCGGTCTACAAAGACTTCAGCGAGGCGAAGGACTTTGAAGATTTCGCCGGGAGCGTGGTTGAAGCGGCGCAGAAATGAGTTCGCCGCCGATTATCATTCTTGTTCGTCCGCAATTGGGCGAAAACATCGGCAAAGCCGCCCGCGCCATGCTGAATTTTGGCCTGACGGAAATGCGCCTTGTCGCCCCGCGTGATGGATGGCCAAACCCCAATGCTGGCCCTGCCGCCTCTGGCGCAGACATTGTGCTTGCCAATGCGCAGGTTTTCCCGACGCTTGCCGAAGCGACCGCGGACATCGCACATGTCTATGCAACGACCGTGCGCAAGCGTGGCGTCACCAAGCCGGTCATCACGCCTGAGGCAGCAGCCAAAGAGGTTGTTGGCAATGCCGGGCGAAGCGCAATTTTGTTCGGTGCGGAGCGCTCCGGCCTTGAAAGCGATGAAGTCAATGTTGCGCGCGCCATCATCACGGTCCCTATCAACCCAGAGTTTGGATCGCTGAACCTCGCGCAGGCGGTCATTTTGTGCGCCTATGAATGGTCAAAAACCCAATCGCTTGCCAGCCCACCGAAAACGGATCTGGAACCGCCCGCGTCACAGTTTGAACTCGACGGTCTGATCGCGCAGCTTGATGCGATGCTGGAACCGTTAAATTACTTCACGCCAATCGATCGAGCGCCCGTCACACGGCGCACCTTGCGCAACTTGCTCACAAAGCCTGCCTGGAACGCCTATGAAGTGCGAACTTTACGCGGGGTACTGACGACATTGAACAGAAGGCGACCAACCGAAAAATAGAGACTATGTAACAGCGCCCCCGCTGTTTACACCCATGCGCAACAAGGAGCATTTCATGATTAGCACTTTAGTTTTTAGTCTTTTGTTGGCCGCATCGGGTACATCCGAAGCAGCGCCACGCGCCGCAGATGCAGCCGCGCAGGAAGCGCCAAAAGCAAAGCCAAAGAAGATCTGCAGAACAACCGGGCTCACCGGCAGCCGCATCGCAAAAAAGCAATGCAAGACTCAGGAGCAATGGGATCAGGCAGAATCTGCGTCTGAGCTTAGCGTCAAAGGCAAGGCGGGCACCACCATGCCGCCACAAATGGACACCGGCATTTAACGCTTAAGCGCGATTGGCATCCCACTTTTCGAGTTCGTAGGCGATGGAGGCTTCAACCAAAAGCTCCCATAAGTCGCCCACGACCTCTGCAGGAATACCAGCGTTGCGTGCGGCGTCTTTCACATTCGCCAGTACCTGTTGCTTGCGCGCTTCATCCCGAACCGCATTGCGTTCGGTTTTAATGCGCGCTGCGGCATCCATATAACCAAAGCGTTGCGCCAGCAGATCGACCAGCTGCGCATCGACGGCGTCAACGCCTGCCCGCACTTCAACCATGTTGTCACAACTCTCGGGATTTTTTGGGCTATCAGTGCTGCTCATGGCAGCGCCTTTACGGTTGAGCGTGTCTAAAGTCGAGCCAGATGTTGACATATCGCCGATCTGCAGCCATAGGCGCCCCTTCGCAATCGACCCTGCATTCCGGTGAAGCAGGTGTCCGGCACATGCATAATGTGTCGCGCGGGACCGGAAACAACGTTGTTAGCAATTGGAGTCTTAAAATGACGAAGCGTACAAGCTCGAAGTATAAACTTGACCGCCGCATGGGTGAAAACATCTGGGGCCGTCCAAAATCACCTGTAAACAAGCGTGAATATGGCCCTGGTCAGCATGGTCAGCGCCGTAAAGGCAAGCTTTCCGATTATGGTATTCAGCTGCGCGCCAAGCAGAAGCTTAAGGGCTATTATGGCGACGTAACTGAAAAGCAGTTCAAGCGTGCGTATCAGGAAGCGAGCAACATGAAGGGCGATACCTCGCAGAACCTTATCGGTCTGCTCGAGCGTCGTTTGGACATGGTTGTATACCGCGCCAAGTTCGCCCCAACCATTTTCGCCGCACGCCAGATCGTTAGCCATGGCCACATTCGCGTCAACGGCGTGAAGTGCAACATCGCAAGCCGTCAGGTTGCAGTCGGTGACGTCATCAGCCTCGGCAACAAGGCCAAGGAAATGGCTTTGGTTATCGAAGCACAGGGCCTCGCTGAGCGTGACATTCCAGAATATGTCTCTGTAGACGGCAACGACAAGGTTACTTTCGCGCGTATCCCAACGCTCGACGAAGTGCCCTACCCAGTTAAGATGGAACCAAATTTGGTCGTCGAATTCTATTCGCGTTAATCTTACAAACAGTCTTACGAAAAAGGCGGCCCTTGTGGCCGCCTTTTTTGTTTGAGCCTGACCGGCGGGTCTGGCAGAAGGCGCGCAATAATCTTTCCCCCTTAGGAGAATTTCATGCGCCTGCTGTCTCTGGCCCTTGTATCTGTTCTGGCCCTCACGACCGCCTGTCAAAAGGATGCGTCGCTCGACGTCTCGATGGACGCCCTGCCGCAAGTCGAAGTCCCCGCACTTTCCGAAGCGACAATGAAGGATGTGACACGCGAATTGTCACTCGACAGCTATGAAGGCCGCGCACCGGGTTCCGTCGGCGAAGAGAAAACCGTCGCCTATTTGATATCCAAATATAAAGCGGCAGGACTTGAGCCTGGCAATAACGGCAGTTGGACGCAGGATGTGCCGCTGATCGAAATCACCGCGAAAAATGTATCGGCGCTCACAATTGCCGACCGCAGCGGCAAGGCCATGTCATTTGCCTATGGCAGTGAATATGTCATTGGCAGTTACCGCGAGACACCCAAAACCGATATTAAGCAAAGCGAAATGGTCTTTGTCGGCCACGGCATTGTTGCCCCTGAAAAGGGCTGGAACGATTATGCTGGCGTCGATGTTAAGGGCAAAACCGTCGTCGTCATGGTCAACGACCCCGATTTCGAAAATGAAGGTCTTGATGGCCCGTTCGGTGGCAAGGCCATGACCTATTACGGACGCTGGACATATAAATATGAAGAAGCCGCGCGTCAGGGTGCTGCTGCCGTTTTGATCATCCACGACACTGCCCCTGCGGCATATGGCTGGAATGTCGTCAACTCCAGTTGGACAGGCACGCAATTCCTGGCGCAGTCAAAGGATAGCGGAAAGAGCCAGACCCAAGCCAATGGCTGGATCCAGAAATCCGTCGCCAAGGAAATTTTTGCCGCCGCTGGTCAAAATCTCGACAAGCAAATGGCCGCAGCCAAGCAAAAAGGCTTTAAGGCGGTTCCGCTGAACCTCACCGCGTCGATGAACTTCGAAAACGACATCGCGCGCAAGGCGAGCAAGAATGTCATTGGCGTCATGAAAGGCACCAAACGCCCAGACGAATATGTTCTGTATACTGCGCATTGGGACCATCTCGGTCGGTGCACGGCCGCTCCCGATGGCGACGACATTTGCAACGGTGCAGTCGACAACGCCACCGGCACCGCGGCTTTGGTCGCATTGGCAGAAGGCTTTGCAAAAGCCGGCGCACCGGAGCGTTCGGTCGTGTTCCTTGCGGTGACGGCGGAAGAAAGCGGCCTGCTTGGTTCGAAATTCTACGCCGAAAACCCCATCTTCCCGCTTTCGCAAACCGTCGGCGGCGTGAACATGGATGCGTTCTCAATGTCTGGCCCGGCGAAAAACCTAACGGTCATCGGCAAAGGCAAATCGCAGCTGGATCTCTATCTTGAGGCTGCGGCAAAGTCCGAAGGACGGACACCTGAATCGGAACCGACACCGGAAAAGGGCTTCTACTACCGCTCTGACCATTTCAGCTTTGCCAAGCTTGGCGTGCCGATGGTGTATTTCGAAGGCGGGGACGACCTTGTCACCGGCGGTAAGGCCGCTGCAATGGCCGCCGCGGAAGATTATGAAAAGAACCGGTATCACGCCCCCGGCGACGAATTTGACGAAAAATGGGATTGGTCGGGCGTCATGTCTGATTTGAAGCTATATTATCGCATCGGGCGGATGTTGGCGATGACCGACGCATGGCCAAACTGGAACGACGGCGACGAATTCCGCGCTGTCCGCGACAAGAGCCGCAACGGGAAATAAGCCAATGACGTTCCGTATGCCCGCCGAATGGGCGCCCCATGAAGCCGTCTGGATTGGCTTTCCCAGTTCTGCGGAATATTGGGGTGCGCCGCTCCAACGCGCGCAGCAGCAGATGGCCGCCTTTGCCAATGCGGTGCACGCATCGGGCCAAGGTGAACGCGTGCATGTGATTGCGGGCAACGCAGAGGCCATGGCGGTCGCCCGGGGGCTACTTGAGGCTGGCGTCCATGTCGAGCTGCGCCAAATTGGCGATGTCTGGTTGCGTGATACGGGCTGCATCATCGTAAAAGATGGGGATCGGCGGATTGCCCGTAATTTTGGTTTCAATGGTTGGGGAAACCGGTTCGATTATCCCGGCGATACAACCATTGGCCATGAATTGGCCGCAGATTTCGGTTTTGAAATTGCACAGGCGGATTGGATATTTGAGGGCGGATCGATTGATGTCGACGGTGAAGGTCTGGCCGCCACGACCGTCGATTGCCTGTTAAACCCGAACCGCAACCCAACACTTGATAAAGCCGCGATTGAAGACCGGCTGCGCGCTGATTTGGGGATCGAACGATTGCTTTGGCTCGGCGACGGCCTCGCCAACGACCATACCGACGGCCATATTGATAATCTGGCGCGCTTTGTTGGCCCGAACCATATTCTGGTTCCAAGCAGCGCTGGACCCGACGATCCAAACCAAGCTGTCTTTGAAGATGCCCGCGCCCGCGCAGAAGCGTTCGGATGCAAAGTGACGCTGATGCCCTCGGTTGGCCGTTTTGAACAAGATGGGGAAATCGTGCCGGCAAGTTATATGAATTTCTACATCGGCAACCGCACTGTCGTCGTGCCGATTTATGGCAGCGCGAACGATGATGCCGCGATTGAAGTGTTGGCAAGCATCTACCCCGAACGCGACGTGATCGGTGTCATGGCCGATGCGGTATTGACCGGCGGCGGAAGCTTTCATTGTTCAAGCCAACACGTGCCCGTTTGACTATATTGGATATCGACGCGAAACATTGCATATTCCAAGAACAACCAACCAAGAGGACGCCCCCAATGAAAAAGACTTTTCTAATTGCCCTCGCCGCCACTGCGCTTGCAGCACCCGCCTTTGCCGACCATCACAGCATGAGCAAAGCCGAGCATGACAAAATGCATAAGGCACATACCGACCGCCTTGCAAAAATCCTCGCCGACCCGTCGCGCGGTGCCGATGCCAAGCGCGATCAATATCGCCACCCTGCCGAAACCTTCGAATTCTTCCGTTTGCACCCTGACCACGTCATTGGCGAATATGCCCCGGGTGGCGAATGGGTTTCGCGTATCCTTGGCCGTTATGTGAACGAAAAAGGCAAATATACCGGCCTGTATTTCGGCACGAAAAGCCATTTCAGCGATCAACAGAAAACCGGCATCGCGGCGAGCATTGCAAAGTTCCCTGCTGATGTCGCGGCAGTATCCGGACGTCCGGCGACAGATTTCAACGCGTTTTCACTCAGCGAAATTCCAGACGGCGCAAAGGGGTCGTTTGACCGCATAATTGTGATGCGCATGCTGCACAATATGATGAACTGGAACATCGCGGATGCCGAAATCAAGGCGATGCGCGATTTGTTGAAGGACGATGGCTTGCTAGGCATCGAACAACATCGCGCCAAGGCAGATGCGCCGTTCAGCTACACCAATGGCACGAAAGGCTATATGCGTGAGGCCGATATCATCAAATTCATGGAAGTGAACGGATTTGAGCTGGTCGCAAAAAGCGAAATCAACGCCAATCCCAAGGACAGTGCAAATTGGCCCGATGGCGTTTGGACCCTTCCGCCAGCATTACGTTTGAAAGACGTCGACCGCGCAAAGTACGAAGCCATCGGTGAATCCGACCGCATGACATTGCTGTTCAAAAAACGGCCCTGATTGTTGGATGAGTGCTGCCCAGCCGGCCGATGCCCCGCTTAATGCCGTGAATTTTGCGGTTGGGCATGGCCGGTGGGGCACGCTGGTCGCTGGCATAGCGACGACAATATTATTGTATCTGGTAACAATCGTGATTGCAGCGCGTTTCGGCGTCCGGCTATAGACGCGGCATGACCCGAAATATCACCGTTGCCGCGCTGCAACTGCCCCTGTCGGCAAGCGAAGCCGAAAATATCGATGCTGTATGTGACCTCGTGTCACAGGCCGCAGAGCAAGGCGCGCAAATCATCCTGCCGCCTGAGCTGTTTTCAGGCCCCTATTTCTGCAAAACGCAGGAAGAAGAACATTTCGCGCTCGCGCGGCCAACGCGTGAACACCCATCCGTTATCGCCATGGCGAAACTTGCCAAGCAACTTCGCGTTGCCATTCCCACAAGCTTTTTCGAACGTGATGGCGCGCATTTCTACAACAGCGTCGCGATGATTGGTCCCGATGGCGAAATCATCGGCATCTATCGCAAAAGTCATATTCCCGATGGCCCGGGCTATCAGGAGAAATATTATTTCCGCCCTGGAAACACCGGGTTCAAAGTTTGGGACGTCTTTGGCACGCAAATCGGCGTCGGCATATGTTGGGACCAATGGTACCCCGAATGCGCACGCGCCATGGCATTGATGGGCGCTGAGCTGCTGTTCTATCCCACCGCTATTGGCGCAGAGCCACAGGATGCAACGTTGGATACACGCCATATGTGGCGCCGGGCCATGGTGGGCCACGCGGTATCAAACTGCATGCCCGTCATCGCGGCAAACCGTATCGGCGCGGAAAGCGACCATGGCGGTCTAGCGCAAAAATTCTATGGCACCAGCTTCATCGCCAACGAATGGGGCGATGTCGTTTGCGATTTGGATGATGCTGAAACCGGCATATTGGTCGCAACATTCGATCTGGACCAAGCCCGCGCACACCGCGCAAGCATGGGCTTCTTCCGCGACCGGCGCCCGCAATTGTACAGCCGGCTGGTAGAGGATATCTAAGCTGTCACATCTCTACCTCATCGGCATTGGCTCTAATCAGCCACATGCAATCATTGGCGCGCCAAGCAAGATCATCGTGCAAGCGGTAGCCGCGTTGGAAATGGACGATATCGACGTCTTCGCGCATTCGGCGACGATCCAATCGAGCCCCATCGGGCCGTCCTCACGCCTATTTGCAAATGCCGCGGCGCTTGTGTCCACCGATCTTGAACCCCCTGCTCTGCTGGCGCGCCTGCAAGAGATTGAGCACCACTTCGGACGCGTCCGGCGCGGCCAAAGCTGGCGCGCGCGCGTGCTCGATCTGGATATCCTATTGTGGTCCGGCGGCGTGTGGGCGGACAGCCATCCGGCCTTGGCCATTCCCCATCCCGGGCTGTGCTCGCGGGGATTTGTCCTGACCCCTGCGGCCATGATTGCCCCCGATTGGCGTGAGCCAATGACGGGCTTGACCATAAGGCAGCTACAATCGCGATTTAACCGACCAAAGGCGCTTGACCGCACAAGTTCCCGCCATTAGGGGGAGCGCTCTCGCACGGACCAATTCGCGGTCTGGTTGGGGCCCTTAGCTCAGTCGGTAGAGCAACTGACTTTTAATCAGTAGGTCGCTGGTTCGAACCCAGCAGGGCTCACCATATTTTTCAATAACTTATCTAGATATTCTGGGTTCGTTGTTGTCCATATGGTGGCGCTAGGCATCACATAGGATGCACCGCAACCAGGAATTCTCCCAAACGGTGCGATCCGTAAGATGTTGAGATGGGTGCCTGTTAAGAAACGCGCACCATTATCGCGAACATTTCAGCTCGTAATCGGCCTTTGCCCTCAAGTCGTCCGGTACCAGTTAGACGTTCATTGTGCCAAACTAAGGCAGTCTCTCGAACGTCAGCCCAGCATGAGCCTCAAGCCGTTTGATCAGCTTATCCCCTAAAATCGTTGCCGGCGTCCAGAAGCCGCCCGGAACATCGTCAGGCACGTCTTTGGCAAGGCAGGCGGCGGCCTGGGACAGCATCTTTGCCGTTGATCCATAGCCTGGGTCTCTATCCCCCGTGACGCGGCAACGGATCGTTTCTCCCTTGGCCGTTGATCCGAGGAAAACAATGTCAAAATTCCCCTCAAGCTGGGCTTTTTCGCTTGGCCCCTCACCCGGCTTTGGCAACACAAAAGTTTCCAGCAGCCAGCGGATTGGGGGCACGGCCAGACCGATCATAAGGGCATTGGCACCCCAATGCGCCGCGCGTGCCTTGTGTTTGCCGGAACCGCCCTGCCCCGTCACCACGGCTTCCTCATATTTGAATTCAGAACCATAGCTGTTGTGGCTCAGCGCGTTTGACCGATGCACCACCCGTGTGTTGATACCCGCCATGATAAACGGCGCAATCCAACCACCATAGACATTGTCATATGCGATCTGCACATCGGGCTGCGCGATAGTGAACCCATGGCTTTGTGGGCAAAGGCTATAAGGGTCTTTAAGTTCGCGCCGCAAATCGGCGTCGCTGACCGCTTCCTTGACCATGTTAATCATGCTTGCGATGGTGCCGCCGGACGCGCCGCCTTTCATGCTGACAACCCGCATGTTTATCCGGTCACAACTATGCCCGAATTGTTCCAATGCGCCGCGTTGCAGGAATTGGACGCCCAGATCGGACGGGATGCTGTCAAAGCCACAACAATGCACAATCCGCGCACCGCTTTTGATGGCGTCAGCTTCATGCCGCAATTGCATTTTGCGGATCCACTGCGGCTCGCCTGTTAGATCACAATAATGGGTCCCCGTGGTGGCGCAGACCTGAACGAGCACGTCACCATACAGCGCATAGGGGCCGACCGTCGACATGACGACAGTGGTCTGCGCGCACATTTGCTTCAGCGCATCTTCATCCGCAGCGTCAGCAACGATAATGTCTATGCCCGGCAGACCAATGGTATCGCGGACCTGCTTAAGCTTGCTGAGCGAACGCCCTGCGATGGCCCATTTAACCGATCCATCGGCGAACTGCTCTTGCATGTAGCGCACGATGATCTGGCCGACAAAGCTGGTGGCCCCATATACGATGATATCAAATTTCTTTTCGGCCATTTTTATTTCCCCTGCGCAAAGCAATTTTGAACAATTGCCCATCATCGATAATGTTAGATGCCCGCTTCGCACATTGGCGCAGGATTGGGCGCTCTGTCAAACATCTTGGCCCCGCCTATGCGCGTCTATCTACCGGAAAAGACAAACGAAGCGGCCGTTGCTGTTGGTTTTTGTTGCGTACAATCGGAACTTCACAAACTGGGCGTAGGAAAATCGTTTATGACTTGGTAGGCAGGGTATGAAACTGGGATAATCGACGGGGCAAGAATGTCTTGTTTGCGGGCGGCGTCCAGTTCTGACAGTAGCGTCTGCAGGAAGTGACCAGACTATGACGAAAACGCTGACCCATCTTGAGCGCCTTGAGGCTGAGGCGATCTACATCATGCGCGAGGTTGTGGCCGAGGCGGAAAAGCCCGTCATGCTGTATAGCGTCGGAAAAGACAGCGCCGTTATGCTGCATCTGGCGCGCAAGGCGTTCTATCCCTCGCCGCCGCCATTCCCGTTGCTGCATGTCGACACGACGTGGAAGTTCAAGGCGATGTATGCGCTGCGCGAAAAGGCTGCGCGCGATGCGGGCATGGAGTTAATCGTTCACCAAAATCCCGAGGCGATTGCGCGCGGGATCAATCCGTTCGATCATGGATCGCTGCACACCGATATGTGGAAGACCGAGGGCCTGAAGCAAGCGCTCGATGCACATGGATTTGATGTCGCCTTCGGCGGCGCGCGTCGCGATGAAGAGAAAAGCCGTGCCAAGGAGCGCATCTTTTCATTCCGGACAGCGACGCATGGTTGGGACCCCAAAAACCAGCGCCCAGAGCTTTGGAATCTGTACAATGCCCGCAAGGCGAAGTCCGAAAGTATCCGGGTGTTTCCCATCTCAAACTGGACGGAGCTGGACATCTGGCAATATATCCATCTCGAAAATATCGAGATTGTGCCGCTCTATTTCAGCGCGCCGCGTCCAACGGTAACACGCGATGGCATGCTGCTGATGATTGATGACGAACGCTTTCCATTACAGGAAGGCGAAGTGCCTGTGGAACGGTCCATCCGGTTCCGAACGCTGGGCTGCTACCCGCTGACCGGCGCGGTCGAAAGCACGGCATCCACATTACCCGAAGTCATTCAAGAAATGCTGCTGACCACCACCTCCGAACGCCAAGGCCGGGCCATTGACCATGATCAGGCGGCAAGCATGGAGAAGAAGAAGCAGGAAGGATATTTCTAATGACTGCTTCGCTAGACAGTACGGTTATTTATAAAACCGATGATCTGATTGCGTCGGATATAGACGCCTATTTGGATGTGCATCAGCACAAATCGCTGCTGCGCTTTATCACATGCGGTTCGGTCGATGACGGCAAGTCCACACTGATCGGTAGACTGCTGTACGATTCAAAAATGATCTTTGAAGATCAGCTGGCGACGCTGGAGTCCGATTCCAAGCGCATGGGCACCCAAGGTCAGGACATTGACTTTGCGCTGCTTGTGGATGGGCTGGCCGCCGAACGCGAACAGGGCATTACGATTGACGTCGCCTATCGCTTCTTCGCCACCGAGAAACGCAAATTCATCGTCGCCGATTGCCCGGGGCATGAACAATATACCCGCAATATGGTCACTGGAGCATCGACCGCGGACCTTGCGGTTATCTTGATTGATGCGCGCAAGGGCGTCCTCGTGCAGACGCGCCGGCATAGCTATCTTGCCAAGCTGCTGGGCATTCGGAACATCGTGCTCGCGGTGAACAAGATGGATCTGATCGACTATGATCAGGCAAAATATGACGCCATAGTTGCCGAATATAGCGAATTTGCAGCGAGTATCGGCATCAGCGATTTCACGCCGATGCCCATTTCTGGCTTCAAGGGCGACAACATTACGGAAATTTCGGCAAACACCCCTTGGTACAATGGCCTACCGCTGATGGCACATCTGGAAACCGTTGCGCTCGATAATGACGCTGACCAGACCAAGCCGCTGCGTATGGCCGTCCAATGGGTCAATCGGCCAAATCTCGATTTTCGTGGATTTTCCGGCCAAATTGCATCGGGGACGGTCCACCCGGGCGACGCCATTCGCGTTTTGCCATCGGGCAAGACAACTACGATCAAAAAAATCGTAACACTTGATGGCGAGCTTCAGGAAGCCGTTGCCGGCCAATCGGTCACCTTGTGCTTTAATGACGAAATCGATTGTTCACGCGGTGATGTGATCGCCGCGGCTGACAATCCGCCAGAGGTAGCGGACCAGTTCGAAAGCACCATTGTGTGGATGGCCGATGACGCGCTTGTCCCTGGCCGTTCTTATTGGTTGAAACTTGGTACGCAGATGGTTTCAGCGACGGTGCAAGCGCCCAAATATACCGTCAATGTGAACAGCATGGAGCATATGGCGGCCAAAACGCTGGAGCTAAACGCCATCGGCGTTGCGGAAATTTCAACAGATAAACCAATTGTGTTCGCGCCTTATGCGGATAACCACGCACTCGGCGGCTTCATCCTGATCGACAAGATCAGCAACGCGACCGTTGCTGCCGGAATGCTGCACTTTTCGCTGCGCCGTGCACAAAATGTCCATTGGCAGGCGACCGACATCGGGCGTGACGCGCACGCCATGTTGAAGAACCAGAAACCAAAGATTTTGTGGTTCACCGGCCTGTCGGGTTCGGGGAAATCGACCATCGCGAACGAGGTGGAAAAGGCGCTTCACCTGATGAACCGGCACACATTCCTGCTTGACGGTGACAATGTCCGGCACGGGTTAAACAAGGATTTGGGCTTCACCGAAACCGACCGGATCGAGAATATCCGCCGCGTCGGCGAAGTCGCCAAATTGATGGCGGATGCAGGGCTGATTGTCCTGACCGCGTTCATTTCACCATTCCGCGCCGAACGCGACATGGTGCGGGCGATGTTACCCGAGGGCGAATTTGTCGAAATCTTCGTTGATACGCCATTGGAGGTCGCCGAAGCGCGCGATGTGAAGGGCTTGTATAAAAAGGCGCGCGCCGGCCAACTTAAAAACTTCACCGGCATCGACAGCCCCTATGAACCGCCCGAACATCCCGATATTCGCGTGAACACCGTCGAGATGAGTCCGGCCGAGGCCGCCGAGTATATCGTGCGCCAGTTGATGCCGCTCAAATGACGATCATCGCTGACGATACAGAGCTTGCCGCATATTTGGCAAAATCCGCAGGCGCTTTGGTGCTGGAAATGCGTGAGACCAGTGGGTTGGTCGCGAAGGAATTGGGAAATGCAGGCGATCGAACCGCCAACCAATTCCTGATCCGTACGCTTGCCGAACAACGCCCTGATGACGGTCTTTTGTCCGAAGAAAGCAAAGACACCGACGCCCGCCTTTCAAAATCGCGCGTTTGGATTATCGACCCGGTCGATGGAACCCGCGAATATAGCGAAGGTAGGTCCGATTGGGCGGTCCATGTCGCGCTGGCAATTGACGGTGCGCCCGTCATTGGCGCCGTTGCGCTTCCGGCCTTGAATTTGGTTCTGCGCACGGATCAGCCAGCGATAATCCCCCCTGCCCCTGCACAACTCCGCATGGTGGTCAGCCGTACGCGCCCCGCACCGGAGGCTGTGGCCGTTGCCGAAGCATTGGGCGCTGAGCTCATTCCCATGGGGTCTGCAGGCGCCAAAGCGATGGCAGTGGTCCGCGGCGAAGCCGATATCTATCTGCACACCGGCGGGCAATATGAATGGGACAGCTGCGCACCCGTTGCGGTCGCGGCTGCCTATGGCTTGCACGTCAGCCGTGTCGACGGCAGTCCATTGGTCTATAACCAGCGTGATGTGTACATGCCCGACCTGCTCATTTGCCGCAAAGAACATGCACCGCATGTGTTGGCACTGGTGCAGTTATCAGCTGAGAAGAGCTAACACAGCGCGCGAATATCGTTAGTAAACTGCGCAACACAGAAGCCGCGTTGTTTTTGTTATCCTTAAAACAAACCTGGCACTTCGCGTTGGGCAGCGCGCGCATCTGTGGGCACCGGAAGGACCCGGCGTTCGGTGCGCGTGGAAGTGCTTTGCGCGCTTTGGGCAACGACCACCGGCGTGCAACTGCGGCCTGCCACAAAGTCCAGCGCTGTGCGCAATGATGCCTCGAGCGGATCGCCCAAGGGCCGGCTAATATCGTCCGCGGCCGCGCATGTGGCGCGCATTGTACCCGCCAGTCCGGAATAATAGTCACCCTGCCCGGCTGCATTTTCCTTGGCAAAGGCAACAACGCGAATTCGGTCATCACACGCGGACTGGTCCAGCGCGATTTGTCCGACGGGCTTACCATAACTGTTGCTGCCAATCAGTGCGGCATTCACACCCAAATAGGGCACGAAGCTGTTCATCACCAACTCGCTGGCAGACGCTGTGGCACCGGTTGCAATAAAGGCAATTTTAATGGGCGAAACCGACTGCGTTTGTTGCGTAAAACGACGGGTTTCGTTGTTGGATGATTTGGATGGACGAAAACGCGTTACCGTAAAGATGTCGCTGGAAAAGCGGTTGCCAGCCATCAGGTCGCCCATCAGTTCGGCGGTCGAAACCAGCCCGCCGCCATTGTACCGGAAATCGATAACAAAATGCGTGATACCCTGAGCCCGGAAATCGGCAAATGCGGTGCGCAACTGATTATCCGCCGTAGAAATGAAGGTGCGCATGTTGATGTAGCCAACGCGCTGACCACCATTGTCGATCACTTTCACGCCATAACGCGACGACAATGGCGCGATATTATAGTCGGCCTTTGTCACCGTCACATTCCGCGTGCCACCCGCGTCGGTAATGCGCAACACCCGGCTTGTGCCGACTGTGCTCGGTCCAAGCGCGCTCGTTATGCCACTTGTTCCCTGCGCGGTGATGATATCAGCGACGGGCGTTAGATTTGTGGCGTCGGTTCCAATCGCCAGAACTTCGGTTCCGCGATCAATGCCCGCAGCAAGCGCTGGTGCACCCTCAAACGCTTCAATCACGAAAAGCCGGTTGCCCTGATACGCGAGACGCACGCCCAGACCCGCCGTCGAACCCGATGCGTAATAGGCGTTTTCTTCCTGAATAGACGTCACATAGGTAAAGTACCGATCACGCCCCTGTGCACGCGCATTGGCGGTAAGCGCATCAATATAGGATTGCACGGACGTATAAGGTGCCGTTGCCAACGACCCCGGAAGGGTTTCGGGAAACAAATACCATTCATTCAAAACCGAAAAGGCAAAATCTTGTCGGCTGCTCAGGCTGCACGTCGAAGATGTCGGTGGTGAAGTAGGGGGCGTCGGCGGAACTATGACGGTTCCACCGCCGGAGCTGCTACCGCCACCGCCGCAAGCCGTTAGGCCGGCAGCCAAAATGACAATGACGTTCTTCAACGCGCCGTTCTTCATGCCACTCTATCTCTCTCTAAATTCAGTTTATGCCATGACAGGTGCACCGGAAGGCGGCCACCGACAAGTAAGATTTCGCATCATGACGCAACTTCATGTAAAATGTTCGAACGTCATTCCTGGTCGGCGATTTCATCCGTCCAAAAGCTTTCGTCCATTGCGGCAAGCCTTTCGGATACATATGTGTAACAGTTCCCGTATACACTGCGCCGTGACGCCCGCACGCCTAATTATCGGAAAAAACGATTAGTCATTGCAAAAACGGTTGCTGGACTAAATGATAGAATTCGTGTTGGGGAGCGTCAGAATTTCAAAAACCACCATCGAAAGGATTTCACATGGGTATCATCGGTTCAAGCATTAAGCCGTTCACAACGCAGTCTTACAAGGCTGGCAAGTTCGTTGAAGTTTCCGACGCCGACGTAAAGGGCAAGTGGGGCGTATTCTTCTTTTATCCTGCCGACTGGACATTTGTATGCCCAACCGAGCTAGAAGACCTTGCTGACCAATATGCGGACCTGCAAGCCATGGGCGTTGAAGTATTCGCAGTGTCGACCGACACGCATTTCAGCCACAAGTCATGGCATGACAGCTCGCCAGCGATCAGCAAGATCAACTATCACATGCTTGGTGACCAGAACCACGTCATCAGCAACAACTTCGGCGTATTGCGCGAAGGCCAAGGCCTTGCCGACCGTGCGACCTTCGTAGTCGATCCAGACGGCGTTATCCAAGTCATGGAAATCACCTGTGAAGGCGTTGGCCGTAATGCGGTTGAACTCGTCCGCAAGATCAAGGCTGCGATCTACGTGCGCGAGCATCCTGGTCAGGTTTGCCCTGCGAAGTGGGAAGAAGGCGGCGAAACACTTGCACCTTCGATCGACCTCGTCGGCAAGATCTAATATATATTCGGGTGCCGCGTTCTTTAGCGCGGCACCCACCCCCTAAAGCCGACCAATTGAGCCGCCATCCGTCGCGGCGTGACCGTGCTTGTTTGAAAGAGACCCAAGATGCTTGATGCTGCCACCACTGCCCAGTTGAAAACATATTTGGCAAACCTGCGCACCCCTGTTGAGCTCGTCGCGACCCTCGATGACAGCCCCAAGTCTGCGGAAATGCGCGCGCTTGTTGAAACCGTCGTCGAACAGTCACACCTGCTGACCGCGCGTTTTGATGGTCATGCGGATCGCGTGCCTTCATTCGCCATCCGCCGCGCCGATGGCACGGCCGAGACGCATTTTGCGGGCCTGCCATTGGGGCATGAATTCACATCTTTGGTCCTCGCGCTTCTCCACATGGGCGGACACCCGCCCAAGGAAGAGGCAGAGTTGCTCGATTCAGTGAAGGCGCTTGAAGGCGACTTCCGTTTCGAAACATTCTTTTCGCTGTCGTGCCAGAATTGTCCTGACGTTATTCAGGCTATCAACATCATGGCCGCACTCAATCCAAGCGTCAGCCATGTCGCAATTGATGGAGCGATGTTCCGCGAAGAAGTTGAGACCCGCAAGGTCATGGCCGTCCCCGCCATTTACCTGAACGGTGAACCCTTTGGCCAAGGCCGGATGGACCTCGCGCAGTTTATGGCCAAGCTGGACACCGGCACCGTTGCCCGCGCTGCCGAGAAGATCGCAGCCAAGGAGCCGTTTGAAGTTCTCGTCGTCGGCGGCGGTCCAGCGGGCGCAGCGGCCGCGATTTATGCGGCGCGCAAAGGTATTCGCACCGGTGTTGTCGCGGAACGATTTGGCGGTCAGGTGCTCGATACGATGGGCATCGAGAACTTCATTTCGATCCAGCACACCGAAGGGCCAAAACTGGCGGCGCAATTGGAACAGCATGTCCGCGAATATGACGTCGACATCATGAACCTTCAGGCCGCGACCGAGCTTATCCCCGCTGCTGAAGGCGGCTTGCATGAAGTAAAGCTCGCGAGCGGTGCAACGTTAAAGGCACGGACGATCATATTGTCGACAGGTGCCCGTTGGCGGCAAATGGGTGTTCCCGGTGAAGAAGAATATCGCAACAAGGGCGTGGCATATTGCCCGCATTGCGATGGTCCGTTGTACAAGGGCAAGCGCACCGCCGTCATCGGCGGTGGCAACTCGGGCGTTGAAGCGGCCATCGACCTTGCAGGCATTGTCTCCCACGTGACGCTCGTCGAATTCGATTCTCAACTGCGCGCAGATGCGGTGCTGCAAAACAAACTGCGCAGCCTGCCCAATGTCGACATCATCACATCCGCATTGAGCACGGAAGTATTGGGCGACGGCGAAAAGGTTGAGGCATTGGTCTATACCGACCGCCTGACCGGGGATTCGCATCGCATCGATCTTGAAGGCATCTTCGTGCAAATCGGGCTGGTTCCGAACACCGAATGGCTGAAGGGACCGCTGCAGCTTTCGCCGCGTGGCGAAATCGAAGTCGATGCGCATAACGCAACGAATATCCCGGGCGTTTTCGCCGCTGGCGACGTTACGACTGTCCCGTACAAGCAAATTATCGTCGCAATGGGCGAAGGCACGAAGGCAGGCCTTTCCGCGTTCGATCACATCATCCGGCATTGATGGTACTGCCGCTGCGGACTGGGAACATGCGTTCTCGGTTCGCGGCGTCGGGATAATGTTTCGCCTTTAGAAATGCTTTCGTCGAAATCTGCTGTTAATGTCGCTTCACTTCAGCCATCACGCGAACTTCGATATCCACCTCCCCTCACCGGTGAAAAAATGCGCAAGCCACTCATTCTGTCGTTGATGCTATGTGTCGCTGCCTGTGGCGGCGGTGAAGAAAAACGCGACCGCCCTGCGCCGTTGGTCACACTGGGTGCCGCAACGCAGCATGTCTTTTCGGACCGCTACGTTGCCGTTGGCACCGCGAACGCAAATGAGCAGGTTTCCGTTCGTGCGCCTGTGACCGAACGCATCACGCAGCTTGGTTTTTCCGACGGCGACTATGTGCGGCAGGGCCAGATGCTCGCCGTTCTGGCGCAAGGGCAGGAAACGGCATCACTCGCCAGCGCGCAAGCGCGCGCGCCAAGCAGATCAGCAACTGGCCCGGATTAGTGAGCTCCATCGGCGCGGCTTTGCAACAAATGCAAATCTTGAGGCGCAGACCGCATCTGCGGCATCAGCGAAAGCCGCCGCTAATGAAGCGCGCGCGACGATTGGCGACCGCGTTGTGCGGGCCCCCTTTTCCGGGCAAGTGTCGCTGCGGCGCATATCGGTTGGCGCAGTTGTAAGCGCAGGCGACGAGATCGCGGCAGTCAGCGACCTGAGTGCAATCAAACTGGACTTCACGATACCGGAAACGATGTTGGCGAACGTCCGTGTTGGGCAAGACATCAGTGCGAAGGCTGCGGCTTTCCCCGATTATGTCGCTTCAGGAAAAATCATTGCGATCGATCCCGTGGTGAACCCGCAAACGCGGACCGCCACGCTGCGCGCGATATTGCCGAACCGCAACGGACAGTTGAAACCGGGAATGTTGCTGTCGGTCACGATCACATCGAAAACGCGCACCGCCCCCGCTATCCCCGAACTCTCGCTCGTGCGTGAAGGCGATGCGAGCTTTGTCTACACGCTCGATGCTGATCAAAAGGCGAAGCGTATTGAGGTTAAGACCGGCACACGCGACGGCAATCTGGTCGAGATCACCAGCGGCCTTAAAGTTGGCGACAAAATCGTAACTGAAGGCGTCGTGAAGCTGTCGGATGGTGCCAAGGTGCGCACCGGAAAAGCCAAATCTGGCGAAGCCTCCGCAAAAAGCAAATGATGCAAGGTTGAGATGACACTTTCCGACATCTCGGTCCGCAGACCCGTATTCGCAGCCGTTATTGCGATTCTGATGGTGCTTGTCGGCATTGTTGGCTTTCTAAACTTACCCGTTCGCGAATATCCCGACACGGAGCCCCCGATTGTGTCGGTTGGAACCGCCTATACCGGCGCTGCCGCTAGTGTCGTCGAAACGCGGGTGACACAGGTTCTGGAAAACGCGCTTGCCGGCATTGAAGGCATTCAGACCATCACGTCCCGTTCGCGCGACGGGCAGTCCGATATCACCATCGAATTCGCGCCGGGCCGAACCGTCGACAGCGCAGCAAACGATGTCCGCGACCGCGTTGGCGGGGTGGCGGATGATTTGCCCGAAGAAGTACTCGCGCCTGAAGTGCGCAAGGTCGATGCCGATGCATCGCCCATATTGTTTCTTGTGGTGTCGAAACCGGGTTGGTCCCGGCTTGAACTCAGCGACTATGTTGACCGCAATCTAGTGGACCGGTTCTCCGCCATCGATGGTGTGGCGCGTGTGTTTGTGGGCGGCGAAGCGCGGCCATCGATGCGTATTTGGCTGCAGCCAGACCGGCTTGCGGCATTGGGCCTCACGCCGCTGGATGTCGAAAATGCCCTGCGCAGCCAGAATGTCGAACTGCCCGCCGGTCGCTTGGAATCTACCGATCAAAACGTAACCCTGCGCGTCAGCCGACCATTTGGGAATGAAGCCGAGTTCCAGCAGCTTATCGTCGCACGCGGAGCCGACGGTTCGCTCATCCGTCTGGCGGATGTAGCGCGCGTCGAAACTGGTCCGGAAAATCCCTATGCGGCATTCCGGCTGAACGGCGAATCCGCGCTTGGCATGGGCATCGTCCGCCAGTCGGGCGCGAACACCTTGGCCGTCGCCGAAAACGCAAAGGCGCTCGCCGAACAAATCAAAGGCGATCTGCCAAAGGGCATGACGATCACTGTTGGATCGGATGACTCATTGTTCATCAGCAAGGCGATCAGCGGCGTGTGGATCACATTGGCAGAAGCCGCGGCATTGGTTGTCTTGGTCATCTTCCTGTTTTTGGGAAGCTGGCGCGCAACGCTTATTCCCGCGATCACCGTGCCCATCTGCTTGCTGGCGACATTTGCGGTGCTGTGGCTGTTTGGATTTTCCATCAACCTGTTGACGCTGCTCGCGCTTGTGCTCGCAATTGGTCTGGTGGTCGATGACGCCATCGTGGTGTTGGAAAATGTCTACCACCGGATTGAACAAGGCGAGCCTCCCCTTGTCGCAGCGGTTACCGGCACGCGGCAGGTCGCTTTTGCAGTTGTATCGACCACCATCGTTGTCTGCGCGGTGTTTGTGCCCGTCATGTTTCTGGCAGGCCAGACCGGCCTTTTATTCCGCGAGCTTGCAGGCGCGATGATTGCCGCCATCGCCTTTTCGGGCTTTGTCGCGCTCAGCCTTGCGCCAATGCTGTGTTCAAAACTGCTCAAGCAGGAAAAGCGCGGACGCATTGCATCTTGGGTAGATGATAAATTCCAACGCGTGGAAACGCGCTATGCGCATATGCTGTCCCGCGCGATTGCCAAGCCATTGGCAGCGATGCTTGGCGTCATTGGCTTTTTGGTTGTTGCCGGACTTTTGTTCACGACGCTGCAGTCTGAACTCGCACCAGCCGAGGATGTGGGCGTCTTAAGCGTCAACATTGCTGCGCCAGAGGGCACTGGCTACAACGCCATGGACAAATATATGTTGGATGCGTCCAAACCGGTTTTGGGGCTGCTCGAAAAGGGTACAGTTCGGTCCATCATTCAACGCACGCCCGGCGGCTTTTCCGCAAGTGATGACTTTAACTCGGGCACCTTCCTTATCTTCCTGAAACCATGGGAAGAACGCACAGAGAAGACCGAAGATGTCGTCGCACAGGTCAATAAAATCCTGGCCGATCTGCCCGCTGTGCGCGGCAATGGCGCGGCGCGGTCGTCTATTGGACGGGGTCGGGGTCAGCCGCTGAACTTCGTCATCGCGGGTTCGACTTATGAATCGCTCAGCGTTGCGCGTGACAGGATATTGACTGCGGCGCGCGAAAATCCCGGCATTGTGAACCTCGATTCCGACTATAAGGAAACCAAGCCGCAGATGGAGATTCTGGTCGACACGGCACGCGCTGGCGACCTTGGCGTATCCGTTGCCGACGTCAGCCAGGCGCTGCAATCGCTATTGGGGTCGCGCCGTGTGTCGACCTATGTCGATCGCGGCGAAGAATATCGCGTAATTGTTCAGGCCGATGCGCAAAACCGCGCAACCGCCGAGAATTTGGCCGCTATTCAGCTGCGAAGCCGCGATGGCTCATTGGTATCGTTGGCCAACCTCATCACATATAAAGAAACCGCCGGTGCACGCGACCTTGGCCGGTATAACAAGCTACGCGCCATTACGCTGTCTGGCGGGTTGGCGCCGGGCTATTCAATGGGGGAAGCGCTCTCGTTTCTGGAAGAGCAAGCCGCTGCATCGCCAGAAGTACTCGCCGTCGGCTATCGCGGTGAAAGCCAAGCATATAAGGAAACCGGCGGATCCATCATCCTCGTGTTTTTCCTCACGATCCTGTTGGTCTATCTCGTTCTGGCGGCGCAGTTCGAAAGCTTCGTGCACCCTGCAACCATTATCACCACCGTCCCATTGGCGGTCGGCGGTGGCATCATTGGACTTGCGCTAACCGGGATGACCCTCAACCTCTACAGCCAGATTGGTATCGTTATGCTGGTTGGGCTTGCGGCAAAGAACGGCATTTTGATCGTCGAATTTGCAAACCAGCTGCGCGATGAAGGTTTGGAAATTCTGGAATCGATACAACAAGCCGCAGCGCGCCGTTTGCGGCCTATTTTGATGACCTCGATTGCGACCGTGTTCGGCGCAATCCCGCTCGCTATTGCCAGTGGCGCTGGCGGCGCAGCGCGGGCCTCTATCGGGGTGGTCATTGTCTTCGGTGTAACACTCGCCACGCTGATTACGCTGGTCCTCATCCCGCTCATTTATGCGCGGCTTGCGAAATATACGGGATCGCCAGAAGCGGTCACGCGCCGTTTGCAGCAGGAACTGGCTGCGCAGGAAAAAGGCGCAGCCTGACGGTTACCGCAGGGGGCTCCCAATGGGCCCATCCTTTGGCGCTGTGACTTCGTCACTTCTTAACATGTTCGGATTAGATGGCCGCCTGCACAGGCGCATCGACTGCAGGAACCCGACATGCACAAAAATATGGTTATCTTTGGCACGCGGCCAGAAGCCATAAAATTATTTCCTGTGGTCAATGCGTTGGCGGGCTACTCCAATATGCACACTGAAATATTGGTGAGCGCGCAACACCGGCAGATGCTGGATCAAGTGCTCGCGATCAGCGGCATCGTTCCGGATTATGACCTCGATCTCATGCAACCCGGGCAGTCACTTGATGCGCTCACGGCGCGCTTGTTGGAGGCTATTGGCGGCGTGCTCGATACCGCAAAACCCGACCGCGTGATTGTGCAAGGCGACACAGCAACCGCCATGGCTAGCGCACTCGCCGCTTATTATCGCCAAATTCCCGTGAGCCATGTCGAGGCGGGTTTACGCAGTAGCAATATCTACCAGCCTTGGCCCGAAGAGGTGAACCGCAAGATTATCGGCACGATTGCAGACCAGCACTTCGCGCCAACCGCTGTGTCTGCGGCGGCACTTACCGCAGAGGCCGTTTCCCCCGAAAACATCTTTGTCACCGGCAACACAGGGGTTGATGCGCTGCACTGGATAACCGATCGCATCGCGCAAAACCCGGCATTGGCAGCAAACCTTGCGCCATATGAAGAGCGGTTCCGTGGCCGCAAGATCATTGGCATCACAACGCACCGGCGGGAGAATTTCGGCGATAGCATGGACAATATCGCAGCCGCCATTCGGGCCATTGCGGCGCGGGATGATGTTGCGTGCATCTTCCCCGTGCACATGAACCCAAATGTGCGGGCAGTCATGGAAGCAGCGCTTTGCGATCTGCCCAATGTCGCGATGATTGAACCGCTGGACTATCCCAACTTCGTTCGCCTGCTGTCGATATCGCACATCATGTTAACCGATAGCGGCGGCGTTCAGGAAGAGGCACCCGCGCTTGGAAAGCCGGTGTTGGTGATGCGCGACACCACCGAGCGCCCCGAAGGCATCAATGCGGGCACCGCGAAGCTGATCGGCACTGATAAAGACCGTATCGTTGCCGAAATTATCACGCTTTTAGACGATGATGCCGCTTATTCAGCAATGGCCCGCGCGCACAATCCATTTGGGGATGGTCGCACAAGTCAGCGCATAGCGGAAATCATCTACAATGCGCGTCGACAATAAACCTGGCTATTGTGCGGTCGGCTGAACATCCCGACGCAAGACTTGTTCCTGTCATGATAAAGTCATAAGGCGCACGCAATCGGCAGTCGCCTCCAAAAGGGTATCGTAATGAAAATCGCAATGATCGGTTCGGGCTATGTTGGCCTTGTATCTGGCGCATGTTTTGCAGATTTCGGGCATGAAGTTGTTTGTGTCGACAAGGATGAGGGCAAGATAGCCCGCCTGAATGCCAATATCATGCCGATTTACGAACCGGGCCTTGATGCTTTGGTTAAGACCAATGTCGATGCCGGCCGTTTGAGCTTTTCAACCGATGTCATGCAATCGGTCAAAGGGTGCGGTGCGATCTTTATCGCCGTTGGCACACCGTCACGCCGCGGCGATGGCCATGCGGACTTAAGCTATGTCTATGCCGCAGCCGAAGAATTGGCGCGCGCAATTGATCCGGGCACGGTTGTTGTGACGAAGTCCACGGTTCCTGTGGGCACAGGTGACGAGGTTGAGCGCATCATTCGCGAAACCAGCCCTGACCTTGAATTTGCCGTTGTTTCCAACCCTGAATTCCTGCGCGAAGGCGCGGCCATTGGTGACTTCAAACGCCCTGACCGTATTGTCGTGGGCAGCGATGTCGAATGGGCTCGCGATGTGATGCGCGCGATTTACCGTCCGTTGTTCCTGAATGAATCGCCCTTGCTGTTCACCAGCCGCCGTTCGTCGGAGCTGATAAAATATGCCGCAAACGCATTTCTCGCGACCAAGATCACCTTCATCAACGAAATGGCGGATCTGTGCGAAAAACTGGGGGCCAATGTGCAAGACGTATCGCGCGGTATTGGTTTGGATAACCGCATCGGACCAAAGTTCCTGCATGCAGGGCCGGGCTATGGCGGCAGCTGCTTTCCAAAAGACACGCTGGCGTTGCTCAAAACCGCACAGGACAATGAAACACCCGTTCGCGTCGTGGAAGCCGTGGTTCAGGCCAACGACCTTCGAAAGCGTGCGATGGGTCGCAAGATCATCAACGCCTTGGGCGGCGATGTGCGTGGCATGAAAATCGGCTTGCTTGGTCTGACGTTCAAACCCAATACTGACGATATGCGCGATGCTCCGTCGATTGCGATTGTCCAGACGTTGTTGGATGCCGGCGCCATCGTGCACGCCCATGATCCAGAAGGCATGGAGGAAGCCGCCAAGATCTTGCCCGACGTGGTGATGACCGCCAGCGCTTACGATGCTGCGCAAGATGCGCATGCCGTGGCGTTAGTCACGGAGTGGGACGCATATCGTGCGTTGGACCTCAAGAAACTGCATGCCGCGATGGCAGGCGACGTGCTCGTCGACCTGCGCAACATCTATCGCCCGGGAGAAGCGCAGGCCGCTGGGTTCAATTATGTCAGCGTCGGCCGCTAAGCCAACGGACTTAATTTACCTGCCGGTCATATCCCACCCAATAAGGTGCGCGTAAATCCTTGCGCAAAATCTTGCCCGATGCATTGCGCGGCAGGGCTTCGATGACATCCACCGAACGTGGTACCTTGAACCCTGCAATGCGTTCGCGGGCCCACGCGATCACGCTCTCAACATCAACCTGCGCGCCGGGTTTGGGCACACAGACAGCCTTCACCGCCTCACCCCATTTGGCATCGGGCACGCCAATGACGGCGACTTCCAGCACATCGGGGTGGCCGTAGATCGCGCTCTCAACCTCAGCCGGGTAAACATTTTCGCCGCCTGTGATGATCATGTCTTTGACGCGGTCGTGAATGTATAAATAGCCGTCTTCGTCCAGATATCCGGCATCGCCCGTTTTAATCCAGCCGCCATCGGCGACGGTGCCTTTGGTTGCGTCGGGCAAATTCCAATAGCCGATCATATTGTTCGAAGACCGCGTCCACACTTCACCGACCTCTCCGACCGGCATGTCATTGCCTGCGCCATCGACAATACGCAGATCAACGCCGGGCAACGGCTTTCCGGCCGACCGCATTCTTTTGTTACCATTGGGGTCATGATCTTCGGGCGGCAACATGCAGATGGTGCCGGTCGTTTCGGTCATGCCATAGACTTGAATGAACTGCGCGTTGAACACATCCATAGATTGCCGCAGCAGCTCGAGCGGAATGGGCGCCGCACCGTACAGGATATATTTCAGGCGGCTGTAATCGACCAAACGGCATCGCGGGTGATTGACCATCATTTGCAAGGCGGCCGGCACAATGAACAACCGCGTCGCGCCGCCTTTTTCAATCGCGTCAAAAACCGCATCAGGCGAAAATTCAGCCTGAACCAACCCCGGCAAGCCAGACGCAAGTGCCATGATGCCAAGCCCCGTCCCCCCAATATGCGCGCAGGGCATGGCGATAAGGACGACTTCATCATCCTCCCATTTGGTATAGGCATGTTCGGAATCGGCAGAATGCTTGCGCAGGGCAAACAGGTTGCGGTTCGACAGCACGGCGCCCTTGGGATTACCCGTGGTCCCTGAAGTGTATAGCTGCAGCGCGGCATCATCAGCGCCAGCAGGTTCAAACGCAGCACGCGGTGTCGCATCGATCATCCGTCGCGCGTCATCTTCTGCAATGACACGCTCAACACCCGGAATGTCTTTGGCAAGTGCCTGAACGCCCGCGTCAAACCCCTGCCCCGCAAACAAAACGCGCGCGCCGGTGTCTTTCGCAATATATGCCCATTCGGCAGGGGCAAGCCGCCAGCCAATCGGCACCATGACGATGCCAACGCGCGCCGCACCGTAAAATAACGAAAAATACAGATCACTGTTTTTGCCAATCCAGGCAATTCGGTCGCCTTTTTTAAGGCCCATAGCCATCAGCATCGACGCGATTTTCGCGGTGTGTTCCTCGAGCCCGCCATAGGTAAAAGCGTGGTCATCTTGCGATAAAGCTGGCCAATTGGGGCGGTCCTTTGCCCAAAGGGTCAGAAACCCGTCAAAGGTCAATATGTCGAAATCGGCCACCGCCATGTCATCTCTCCCAAGATCGGGCCGCGTTTGGCAGAGGCCCTGATGCTTTTTGTCGAGAGATTATAGCCACATGTCAACAAACGGATTACGTCTCGGCCTCCCCCTTAGAATGCGAGGATTCTCTCATGCCGAAAACGTTCCAACTGACTGCAATTTTTCTGCTGGCAGGTGTCAACTTGCCGGCGGCCGCGCAGAATGAATCCAAGCGTGAAATCGTTGTCACGGCGCGTTCGTTGAAGGATACAGAAGCAGATTTGAAAGCCTGCCTTGCGCGCAAATGCCCACCTGATCAGGATATCAAAGCGACGCTGGCGCATGCCGAAAACCAATTTGTCGAAGGCGATTATCGCGATGCGCGCGCGACTTTGGCCAACGCGCTTGGCCGCAATCGCAAACATAAAGAACAGTTCCCGATCGAAGTCTCCGATTTGCTACGTGCAAACGGCAATGTGGCGGCACATTTGGGCGAATCCGATATTTATCGGCTGTCTGTGCTCGATATGCGCGACACATTGAAAGGCGCACTTCAGCCGAATGACTTTCGTGTCTTCGGCGCAGAAATCGAAGTCGCGGATTCGCGTTTGAAGCTTGGTTATCTGGAAGAAGCCAGCGACAAATATCTGGAAATCGAACGCCGCGCACTGGCCGCTGGCCTTCCCCAAATTGCGGCGATTGCTCGCCTGCGCGACCTGTCTTTGCGGGTGCAGCGCGCGGAAACCGAGAAGACGGCATTTCGCCGCAAAGACGCCACCGAAGCGATTGACCTATTCTTGAAAGAACCCATCGGCGGGGCCGAGCAATTCAAGATTGTGGCTGAGGTCCTGAAATCACGGATGGACCGCAACGGCGGCAACAACGAAACCACCGACAAGCTGATCGCCCGTTATGCGGCAATGGGTGGCACAGAACGTCCTGTCCTGTTGCATTCCAAGCCGATTGAAATGAACGAGGCACAGGCCGCCCGCGCGATGGCCGGTGGCAGCGACCTCAACCGGATCGGCACACAGGTCGTTGAAAAGCGCTGGGTCGATATTGGTTTCTGGATTGGCGCCGACGGCAAGGTGGATGAACCCGAAATATTGCGCAACCAAGGTGGCACCGATTGGACCGACGTTGTTCTAAAATCGATTAAAACCCGCATTTATGCACCATTAAAGGCGGAGAAAGACGGCGCGACGCCCGGAATTTACGCCATCGAGCGTTATTCGCTTACCGCGCAATATGAAAATGACGTGACCGGAACACGTATCCGTCAGCGCTCACCCATTGCCAGAATCGAGCGGACTGATTTGACTGGCTAGGGTCAGGACCTATTAAATGCACCATCGCGGCGTCAAAATGGCAAAGATATCGAAGTAAAATGTCCGCCGCAGGCAGTTATTCTGCCTGCAAGGGTATTTTGCTTTGAGATCAAAGCCATTTTGGCGTCCTTCGGATTTGACCCATATTGTCCATTGCTGCGTTGGCAAGCTTGGACTTAGAACCACTAAGTCCGGCGCTTACCGCCTTGCACCGAACAATATGGCCTCAAACCGCGAAGGCGCATTTAATAGGTCCTGACCCTAAACTTCGAGCAGTATTTTGCCAACATGCGCGCCGGATTCCATATAGGCGTGTGCGCCGGCGGCATCGGCCAACGGAAATATCCGGTCCATTTCGGGCCGCAACGCGCCGTCGCACACCATTGGCCAAACCGTTGTTGATATTTCCTGCGCCAGCAAAGCCTTAAACTCTGCTGTGCGCGGGCGTAGCGTGGATCCGGTCAGCATCAACCGGCGGGACATGATATAGGCCATATTAAGCTCAGCGGTCATCCCGCCTTGAACTGCGATGGTCACATGACGGCCATCTTCGCGCAGGCACTGCAGATTGCGCGCAACATAACCACCTGCGACCATGTCGAGAACGAGATGCACGCCCGCGCCGTTGGTAATCGTTTTTACTTCAGCGACAAAATCTGTGCTGTTGTAATTTATGGCATGATCCGCGCCGATTGCCTTTGCGGCGGCGCATTTTTCGTCCGACCCGCAGGTCACAATGACATTGAGATCAAACAATTTGCCCAATTTGATCGCCATGGTTCCAATGCCGCTTGTGCCGCCATGGATGAGGACCGTTTCGCCGGACGCCGCGTAGCCGCGTTCAAACACATTGTGCCACACGGTGAACAGTGTTTCAGGCAATGCCGCGGCTTGCGCCATTTCCATGCCCGCTGGAACGGGCAAGCAAACGTCGGCGCGGGCGATGCAATATTCGGCATATCCGCCGCCCGATACCAACGCACATTGGCGCGTGCCCAATAGCTCTCGGGACACGCCCGCACCGACCGAGACAACAACGCCCGATACTTCCAGTCCGGGCAGATCGCTCGCGCCTGGCGGCGGCGGATATAGACCTTTGCGTTGAATGACATCGGGTCTGTTTACGCCGGCAAAGGCAACCTTCAAAAGCAGCTCACCATCGCCAGGGCTTGGCACTGGCCGCTCTGCCGCGATCAGTACTTCTGGGCCACCCGGCGTCGAAATCTCGATAGCCGTCATCAATTCAGGCAGTTTTTCCATGTCTATTGCATCCCCATGTCAATTGAGATGTCTTTTAGAGAAGCATCATATTGACAGCAACCGCTCATGGGTAAAATATGAACCATGGAAATCGACGACAATCTACCGTTACGCCGGGACGACCCACTCAATAATCTTGTGAAGCAAGATATTGATGCCCTTTCTGTTGCAGAACTTGAAACCCGCATCGCTGCTTTAAAGGCGGAAATTGTGCGCTGTGAGGGTAAGATAGCCTTTGCCAGCAAACATCGCAGCGTTGCCGACGCTTTGTTCAAAAAATAAACGGCAGATGGCGTAAATCCGGCCCATAGGATTAAGAAACTGGGGATGAAAACCGTTATCTGCCTCATGTTGCTTGAAAGCAAAGAAGGCCGCGCCAATATAGTGCTCAAGCGACAGCGACTCATTTAAGGGAGACGATAACATGCCATCATTTGCGGAGTCGCTGGAAGCAACGCTTCACAACGCACTGAAACACGCAGGCGACCGTGCGCATGAATATGCGACGCTTGAACATTTGCTGCTCGCGCTCATTGATGATGCAGATGCGGCAAAGGTCATGCAGGCATGCGGCGTCGACCTGGGCGAGCTGTCTGACATCATCATCACCTATCTCGACACCGAACTCGAAAGCTTGCGGGTCGAAGGCAAGGTAGACCCCTCCCCCACCAGCGGTTTCCAACGCGTCGTTCAGCGCGCGATATTGCACGTGCAAAGCTCGGGCAAAGATGTCGTGACGGGCGCGAATGTTTTGGTGGCCTTGTTCTCCGAACGCGAAAGCTACGCCGTCTATTTCCTGCAGCAGCAGGATATGAGCCGCCTCGACGCCGTTTCATATATCAGCCATGGCATTGGCAAGGACGGCAAGCTTGCCGAGCCGCGCCCAGTCACTGGTTCCGAGCAAAAGGGCGAAGAGCCCGAAGATACAAAGGCAAAGAAGGACAAGAAAGAGGGTGCGCTTGACCAGTTCACCGTCAATCTGAACGAAAAAGCCAAGCAGGGCCGCATTGATCCGCTCATCGGCCGCGCGGCTGAGGTCGATCGCACGGTGCAGATTTTGTGCCGCAGGTCGAAAAACAACCCATTATATGTCGGTGAACCCGGCGTCGGCAAAACGGCCATCGCCGAAGGTCTGGCGCGCCGTATCGTTGAAAAACAGGTTCCAGAAGTATTGTTGCCCGCGGTGATTTATTCACTCGATATGGGCGCGCTTTTGGCTGGCACCCGCTATCGTGGTGATTTCGAAGAGCGGCTTAAGGCGGTGGTGTCTGAACTCGAAAAGCTGCCCGACGCGATATTGTTTATTGACGAAATCCATACTGTCATCGGCGCGGGGGCAACCAGCGGCGGCGCGATGGATGCGTCCAATCTGCTGAAGCCCGCTTTGTCTGGCGGTACCATTCGCTGCATCGGTTCGACGACGTACAAGGAATTCCGCAACCATTTCGAAAAAGACCGCGCGTTGCTGCGCCGGTTCCAAAAGATTGACGTCAATGAGCCAAGCATTGAGGATACCATCAAAATCCTCGCCGGCCTGCGGTCTGCATTCGAAGAGCATCATAAGGTGAAGTACACACCCGAAGCCATTAAGGCAGCGGTTGAACTGTCATCGCGCTACATCAACGACCGCAAGCAGCCCGATAAAGCCATCGACGTCATTGACGAGGTTGGCGCGATGCAAATGCTGGTTGCACCGTCAAAGCGCCGGAAGCTCATCACTGCGCGCGAAATTGAGGCTGTTATAGCCACCATCGCCCGCATCCCGCCGAAGCAGGTGTCCAGCGACGACAAGACCGCGCTCGGCACGCTTGAAGCCGACCTGAAGCGCGTTGTGTTCGGACAGGACAAGGCCATTGAGGTGCTTGCCAGCGCCATCAAGCTCAGCCGTGCTGGCTTGCGTGACACCGAAAAGCCCATCGGCAGCTATTTGTTCAGCGGCCCCACGGGCGTCGGCAAGACCGAAGTCGCGCGTCAGCTCGCCTCGATCCTTGGCATTCCGCTCAAGCGTTTCGACATGTCCGAATATATGGAGCGCCACAGCGTCAGCCGCCTGATCGGTGCGCCTCCGGGCTATGTCGGTTTTGACCAAGGCGGTCTGCTGACCGATGCCGTTGACCAAAGCCCGCACAGCGTGTTGTTGCTCGACGAAATCGAAAAAGCCCATCCTGACCTGTTCAATATTTTGCTTCAGGTTATGGATAACGGTCGTCTGACCGACCATCATGGCAAGACCGTTGATTTCCGGAACGTCATTTTGATTATGACGACCAATGCGGGTGCCAGCGACATGGCCAAAGAAGGCATTGGTTTCGGCAACAACATCAGCAAGGAAGATGCTGGCGACGAAGCCGTCAAAAAGATGTTTGCACCGGAATTCCGCAACCGTCTGGATGCCACCGTGCCATTTGGTTATCTGCCCACAGACGTTGTAGCGCGCGTTGTCGACAAGTTCATTCTGCAACTTGAGCTGCAACTCGCCGACCAGAATGTGCACATCAAACTGGATGACGAAGCGCGCGCATGGCTCACCGAACGTGGCTATGACAAGCTATATGGCGCACGGCCAATGGGACGCCTGATCCAAGAAAAAATCAAACAGCCGCTTGCTGAAGAGCTTCTCTTTGGAAAACTCGTGCACGGCGGCGAAGTGGCTGTGCACATGAAGGACGGCGCACCAAGTTTTGAAGTAACGCCCGCTGCGCCGAAGGCCACGAAGCCCAAGCCGCCGAAGAAGAAGGTCGTGAAAAAGGCAAGTAAGGCCGAGTAAGGAACCTAGGTCTGCCCGACTGGTAGCAGTTGGGCAGAAGGCCCTATACCGTTGAACAATTCGGGCTCGGTTCCGGTCATCCATACCTGCGCGCCGGTTTCAGCCAGTAACGCAAACAATGCGGCGCGCCTTGATGGATCGAGATGCGCTGCAACTTCATCCAGAAGCAGGATTGGCGGTGCCTGACGCTGCGCGGACACCAATGCGGCGTGTGCGAGGATGAGCGATAGCAACAAGGCTTTTTGCTCGCCGGTCGAACACTGCTCCGCCATTTGGCCGGAATCCTTATGTATGACGTCGAGGTCGGCGCGATGTGGGCCAAATAATGTGCGCCCGGCAGCGGCGTCACGGTTGCGGCCCTTACGCCAGATTGCGGCCAGGTCGCCCTCTGCTGGGCCCGCCTTATCGACAAGGCTGATCAGCGGAACCGCGAACGGCCCCGAAGGCGCGCTTTGCAATTGTTTGCGCAAGGCCTCAACCAAGCCGGTACGCGCAGCCAGAATGGCGTGGGCGCTCTCCAACATCTGTTGTTCAAGGGCATCCAACCAAAGCGGGTCGGCGGGCACCGTTCCGGACAACAGCTTGTTGCGTTGCTGCATAGCCTTTTCATATCGGCTGCTGTGACGGGCATGCTGAGGACTGAGTGCGAGCACGAGGCGGTCCAGAAACCGACGCCGCGCGGCTGAGCCATCTGCAAACAGGCGGTCCATCGCGGGCGTAAGCCAAATGACCGAAAGCCATTCGGCAAGGCTGTTAATGGACGCGTTGCTCTCGTTCACGCGGACTTTGCGGCGCTCGGGCTGCTCCGCGCTCACGCCCGTTCCAATAACATTCCCCGACACTTCAGCAACGATGGCAAATCCACCGCCGCCGCCAGCGCGGACCATATCCGACATGGCAGCGCGCCGAAGGCCACGCCCAGGCACCAACAGCGAAACGGCCTCCAGGATGTTCGTCTTGCCCGCACCATTTGACCCATGAAGCGCAATGAACTGCGCATCGGGACGGATCTCAAGCGCGGCATGGTTGCGAAAATCATTCAAGGACAGGCGGGACAGAACCATTTACCGTGCCTGCTATAGTGGCATGTTCCGGTCAAGCCGCTTGTCGGAAAATCGCCAAACCAAATATTGGTATTTTTTCCCAACTTGTGAAATTGTTTCGTACTGATGAATGGCAGAGCCATGAACTAACTAGTTGATTTTATTATATACATCCAATTTGGCATGCACTGTGCAAAGTATCTGGCATAGCCGGAACGATCCGGTAGATTTTAAAGGAACATGACATGACACAATATGCACGCACCCAAATCGTTTCAGCCTTTGCCGCTGTACTTTGCGCGGTTATCACCATCGGTATCAGCATTGCACCAGCCGTCGCGCCTGCTGCAGCTATCGTTGCCTAAACACATTAACGCAGTTCAAAACAAGGGAGTGAAGACATGACACGTTTAACATTGGACAAAACCAACAAGAAAATTCTCGGCGTATGTGCCGGATTGGCCAACTGGTCCGGCATCGACGCGATGATCATTCGCCTGATTTTTGCGGTCGCGACCGTGGTTGGCTTTGGCTCGCCCGTCCTGATCTACATCCTGCTGGCGATGATACTCGACTAAATTTGATTATTTCGCGACCGTTTACCGGAGGATCAGGAGATCAGGAGCCACCAATGGCCGCGGACGTCGTTGACAGCCGTGGACATAAACACCGCGCATTTGCGCGAAGCGGGGTCTCCATCAGGGCAAGCGTCCGCGAACACGGCGGGCGTTATCGGGCCTAGCCAACCTTGCGCACAAAAACGGACCCCGCCGAATAACCCGCGCCAAATGAGCAAATAAGGCCAAGGTCGCCTGCTTTCAGGTCCTGATTATGCTTGTGGAAGGCGATTATGGAACCCGCGCTTGAGGTGTTGGCATAGGTGTCGAGAACCGTTGGGCTCTCATCCTCAACGGCTTCATGCCCGAGCACCTTTTGCGCGATGAGCCGGTTCATTCCGGTATTGGCCTGATGCAGCCACAAGCGACGCAAATCTGCACCCGAAAGGCCAAGGCTTTCAGCGTGCTCGAGGATCATCTGCCCAACCATTGGCACGACTTCCTTGAAAACCTTCCGGCCTTCTTGGACGAACAATTTGTCATTGCGCGGTCCGCTCTGATCGACCGGGCCATTGCCATCCGCGCGATTTAGAAACCCGAAGTTGTTACGGATATTGTTCGAAAACTGGGTTTTCAAACGCGTGCCCAATATTTCCCAATGTTGCGCTGGCGCCAAATCCTTTGCTTCGACCAAAATGGCGGTTGCCACGTCACCAAAGATAAAGTGGCTGTCACGATCGCGCCAGTTGAGATGGCCGGATGTGATTTCGGGATTTACGACCAATACAGAACGGGCGTTGCCGCTGCGGATATAGTCGGCAGCCGTCTGGATGCCGAAAGTAGCCGACGAACAAGCGACATTCATATCAAAGGCGAAGCCGCGCTGCATGCCCAATTCATGCTGAATCTCGACCGCCATGGCAGGATAGGCACGCTGCATATTGGACGCGGCGCACAAAACAGCATCAACGTCGGCAATGTCGCGGCCAGCCTTGGCCAATGCGTCCCGGCATGCCGCCACACCGATTTCCGCCATAAGCGAAATCTGGTCATTCGGACGCTCTGCGTACCGTGGCTCCATAATGTCCGGATCTAATATCGCGGTTTTGTCCATAACATGGCGCGACTTTATGCCGCTGGCCTTTTCCACAAACTCAACCGAGCTGTGCGTCAGTGGCTCTGCATCGGGATGCGCGGCGTTATACCGATCGGCATAAGCGTTAAAGCTGGCAACAAGCTCCGCATTGCTGATGGTATCGGTTGGCGTGAATAAGCCAGTAGCTGAAATGACCGGTATGGCGCCGTGCGCTGAATGCGACATGTTTTTTCCCGCTTGTTTTTGTGATTGCGTCCGCGTGCCTAGCGCTTGCGTATTTATGAAACAAGACGTTTGAAAAGGTTTGTAACGCAGTTATGGAAGCAACGGGGGAGGAAGACAAAATATGTCTTTGAAGGAACGTCAGCCTAGCTGGTTGTCCCGGCTGGTCAGGCGGGTATTGGTCGGAATATACAAACGCGGCGGATGGCATGCCCATGGCGTCGTGCCCGAATCGCGTAAATTCGTGTTGATTGCGGCACCGCACACCAGCAACTGGGATTTTGTGTATTTTCTGGGGTTAACAGATGACCTTGGAATAATGCCGCATTTCATGGGGAAATCTTCTCTCTTCCGTTGGCCATTTACGAACTTCATGCTCGACATGGGCGGCGTCCCGGTGGATCGCACATCGAACAAAAATTATGTTCAGCAGATGATTGATGAATTCGGCCGTAGAAAAGAATTCATGCTCACCATTGCCCCTGAAGGTACAAGGGGCAACGTCAAAGCGTGGAAGACGGGTTTTTACCATATCGCGATGGGTGCCGGCGTGCCGATGGTCGTTGGCATGATGGATTATCAGTCGAAATCCGGTGGCTTAGGACCAGAAATTTGGCCCACAGGCGATTATAAGGCGGACATGAAAAAGGTCGCCGAAATTTATGCTTCTGTCGTGCCAAAATACCCTGCAAAAGGGATGACCGGCATTTTTGCAAAGGATGAAACATGACAGCTATTGGTCAAACACTTGCAATCAACGCGACTGCCCTGCTTGCAGTCATACTTCTGCTCTGGGCGTATTCGGTCAAGATCCGCGATGTTTCGTTCATTGATGCGTTTTGGGCTTTCGGAATGGTGCTGCTAGCATGGGCAAGCTGGACGCAATCCGATGCACCGGGCGCGCTTTCGCATGTGCTGCTTGGCCTGACCACATTGTGGGGGCTTCGGCTTTCGCTGCATTTGTGGACACGCTGGCGCGCGCATGGCGAAGATCCGCGTTATGAAAAAATCATGCGCAGTGTGATGGAGAAAAAGGGCTGGAGCTGGAGCAAAACGTCGCTGCAGTCGGTTTTTCTGACCCAAGCCCCATTGCTGTTCATCACCTGCCTGCCCGCACAGCTCGGCATCGCGTACAGCGATGGCGCGAACGCAGCTTTAGGTCCGCTCGCATTTGCCGGCGCGATTATTGCGATCATCGGCATATTGTTTGAAACCATTGGCGATGCGCAGCTAAACGCATTCCGGGCCGACCCTGCCAACAAAGGCAAGGTGCTCGACACTGGCTTATGGCGCTATACTCGGCACCCCAATTACTTTGGCGATGCCTGCACATGGTGGGGTATTTGGCTCATCGCGTGTGAGACTGGCCTGCCGGGTTGGATCAGCATCATTGGCCCGATCTTCCTGACCTTCACGCTCACCCGCTGGTCGGGCAAGCCGATGCTAGAATATGGCATGAAGAAAACGCGGCCCGGCTATGCGGAATATGTCGCGCGCACATCAGGCTTCTTCCCGCTGCCGCCAAAGTCGCGCTAAGCCGTTAAAGGCGGGCGCCCGTTACGCTGATTCAGGTGCCTTAAATCAGGCAACAACACCAAACAGGTCGTGCTCGTCCGCGTCCTCGATATCGACCTGCACAATGTCCCCCGCCTTTAAGCTAGGTGGAACGTCACGCAGATAGACATGGCCATCGATCTCCGGCGCATCGGCTTGCGACCGTCCGGTGGCGCCAACGCTGCCATCTTCATCGGCGTCGCCAATCTCGTCGATAATGACGGGGATATTGCGTCCAACCTTTGCGGCAAGCTTCGCAGCGCTAATCGCCGCTGTCTTTTCCATGATACGCTGGAACCGCTCTTCCTTCACCTCTTCAGGAACAGGGTTTGGCAAATCATTCGCTTGCGCGCCTTCTACGGGTTCAAAACGGAAAGCCCCGACCCGGTCCAACTGCGCCTCGTCCAACCAGTCGAGCAGATATTGGAAATCCGCATCGGTTTCTCCCGGAAATCCGACCACAAAGCTTGACCGGATAGCGATATCGGGCGCGATGTTGCGCCAATTACGAATGCGCTCAAGCACCTTTGCTTCATTGGCGGGGCGCTTCATGGCTTTCAGAACATTCGGCGCGGCATGTTGAAACGGGATATCGAGATATGGCGTCAGATACCCTTCGGCCATCAACGGAATAACGTCATCAACATGCGGGTAAGGATAGACATAATGCAGCCGCACCCACGGCGCGATGCCCTCACTCGTCCGCAAGCTGCCCAATTCGCGGGCGAGGTCCGTCATATGCGCGCGCACCTGACGTCCCTTCCATTCGCGTGGTTCGTGCCGCGTATCAACGCCATAAGCAGACGTATCTTGCGAAATAACCAAAAGCTCTTTGGTGCCCGCGGCGACCAGCTTCTCTGCCTCACGCAGCACCGCGTCAATACGCCTGCTCGCAAGCTTTCCGCGCAACGACGGAATGATGCAGAAGGCGCAGCTGTGGTTGCACCCTTCGGAAATCTTCAAATAGCTGTAATGGCGCGGCGTCAGCTTCAAGCCGCCTTCGGGTACCAGATCCACAAATGCACCGCGTGTAGGCGGCGCAGCTTCATGAACCGCCGAAACGACGGCTTCATATTGATGCGCACCCGTGATCGCGAGCACATCAGGGAAGCGCGCGCGGATGACGTCGGCTTCATTACCCATGCAGCCTGTGACAATCACGCGGCCGTTTTCCGCTATCGCCTCTCCAATGGCCTCAAGGCTCTCTTCCTTTGCGGAGTCCAGAAAGCCACAGGTATTGACCAGCACAACGTCAGCGCCGGCATAATCGGGCGACAAGCCATAGCCATCGGCACGCAGCTTTGTAAGGATCCGTTCGCTATCGACCAGCGCCTTGGGACAGCCAAGTGATACCATGCCGACCTTCGGCGCTGCTTTGATTTGAGTTGCCATGATGGCGGGCCGCATAGCGGGTTTCCGCACGCTTGTCACGGGCAGTATAGATTTGCGCTGTGCGTCAGGATAACAATCCAACAATGATCATAAAAATTACCAAAGGCACGGATCGCGATTTTCTCGCTATTGTTCGAGATGACGGCTCGACGGAGACCGCAACCTTCCCGAAAAAAGGCGTCACGCCGCATGATGCGATCCATTATTTCGTCGAAACCGAGTTGAACTTGCCGATGGCATTTTGGGGAATGGTGGCAAAAGGACATAGCCCCGAAGATATTCAGGAAATTGCAAAACAGGCGGGTCACGCCAGCGCGTCACGGGCCCAAACGCCCAACGAACATATTGTGCAGTTGCTTCAGGCAGAACGCTTGGTGGAATGTTTCGAATCCGACGCGTGGGGTGCCCCGGCAGATGCCGAAACCTTTATCTCGATTGCCAAAACCGCCTGCGAGGCTTCATTTGTTCCGATGCCTGCGCTGACGCCCCAATCCATTGAGGCCGTACGCACGCGGATTGCCGCGTTTCAATCCATCTGGTCGGTTGCGAAGGCTGGCCATGTCGCCGAATTTCAGTGGGATGAACTATGATCCCGAACGCAACGTAACTGGCACGCTGCAGCGAATAGTTTTCCCTTACCCGCTGTAAGCGCTCCGAAGATTTGCGAGGGACTCGCTATGGGTGAGGTCAAGCTGCAACGGGGTCACTGCGATATAGCCATCCTCAATCACCTCAAGGTCGGTATCATGGCCCGGCGTGTGCACCATTCCATGAAGCCCAAACCAATAATAGTCGTAGCCACGCGGATCCGTGCCCTTGACGATTGAACCGCGGCTATAGTCATGGAACCCCTGCCGCGCGACTTTTATGCCTTTGACATCCTGCGGCAAGAGCGGCGGGAAGTTGATGTTGGTTAACGTGCGCGGCGTATGCGGCGTGTCCAATAACGGACGCAACACGCGCTCGCCCCACGCTTCGGCGGCTGAAAAGGGTACGGCATCCGCCATACCTTCTTTGCTATATACTTGGCTAAGTGCAATGGAACGGATCCCCGCCAACGCCCCTTCCATCGCCGCAGCGACCGTGCCCGAATAAGTGATATCATCGCCAAGGTTAGCACCGCGGTTGACCCCGGACAAAATCAGGTCGGGCTTGGCATCTTTCATGATGACACCAATGCCGAGCATGACAGAATCCGTCGGCGTCCCCGCAACCGAGTAATGTTTTTCGCCATGTTGGCGGATTCGCACAGGCTTGGTCAGTGTCAGCGAGTGACCCGCGCCGGAATTTTCCTCAGCCGGTGCGACAATCCAGATATCATCGCTCAGGGTGCGGGCAATCGCTTCCAACACCTTAAGACCCGGCGCATTTACACCATCATCATTGGTCAATAAAATGCGCATCAGGCTGCAATCTCCAGCTTTGTCAGCCCGCCCATATATGGCAGCAGCGCCGCTGGAACGGTCACACTGCCGTCGGCTTGCTGATGATTTTCGAGGACGGCAACCAGCGTACGGCCAACGGCCAAGCCAGAACCGTTCAACGTGTGTACGAACACATTGCCTTTGCTGTCCGCAGGGCGGTAGCGCGTGTTCATACGGCGCGCCTGCCAATCACCGCAGTTCGAACAGCTCGAAATTTCACGGTACAGCCCCTGCCCCGGCAACCAGACCTCAAGGTCATAGGTCTTGCGCGCGCTGGCACCCATGTCACCTGTGCACAGCAGCATCTTGCGGTACGGCAACTCAAGCGCTTGCAATATACCCTCGGCACTTTCGACCATACGTTCATGTTCAGCAACACTGTCTTCGGGGCGGACGATGGAAACCAGCTCCACCTTTTCAAACTGGTGTTGGCGGATCAGGCCTTTCGTATCGCGTCCCGCTGCGCCTGCTTCGGAACGGAAACAGGGCGTTAACGCGGTCATACGGATCGGCAACGCGCTCTCGTCCAGAATCTGTTCGCGCACGCTGTTGGTCAGCGATACTTCGGCGGTTGGGATAAGCCAACGGCCATCGGTCGTCTGAAAATTGTCTTCGGCAAATTTTGGAAGCTGTCCGGTACCAAACAGCGATTCCTGACGCACCAGATAGGGCGTGGCGCATTCTGTGTAACCGCGCTGTCCGGTCTGGTAATCCAGCATGAACTGACCAAGCGCACGATTAAGCCGCGCCATTTGTCCGCGCATGAAGGTAAAGCGTGCGCCTGAAATTGCAACGCCCGTTTCAAAGTCGAGGCCAAGCACTGGGCCCAAGTCAGCATGATCACGCGGTTCAAATTCAAAACTACGGGGGGTTCCCCACCGCGCGACTTCAACATTTTCTGTCTCGTCTGCACCATCGGGCGTGTCGTCGGCAGGCAAATTGGGCAGCCCGGCGAGCAACGTATCCAATTCTTCGCCTGCAGCGCGTTCCTGCTCTTCCAATGCCGGCAATGTGTCCTTCAACGCGGCAACTTCGGCTTTCAGCGCCTCTGCGGTCGCGGTATCGCCTTTGCCCATGGCAGCACCGATTGCTTTGGACGCTTCATTGCGGCGTGCTTGCGCATTTTGCATTTCGGTCAACAAAGCGCGGCGATTTTCATCCAGCGACAGAACCGATGCAGCTACGGGTGCAGCGCCCCTACGGATAAGGGCGGCGTCAAAGGCTTGCGGATTTTCGCGGATATATTTTAGGTCATGCATGGTGGCTGGCTATGCCGTTCGCGCATCGGTTTCGCAACGAAAAAGGGCAGCACGAAAACTGCCCATTTCCTGACCTATCGAAATCCGATCATGCGGCCGTGCCAGCTCTCGCCTTCTTGACGGCACGTCCGCGCGCCGTTTCCACAGCTTTTATGGATTCCATGACAGTCTGTAACATTTGCTGCTTGTGCGGGTTTTGGCGTGAGTCTATAGCGCCGACGAGAGTGGATTTGGACGCGGCAACCTTGGTTTTGCGGGGCCCGCCAGAGGTGGAGAATCTAACATGGGCGCAAGCGCCGAGCCTCAAACGAATACCGGAGAATTGAACAATTCCGGTTATGATATTGACCCTTCATATATCCCCAGCGACGACGAGCCGTTCATGAATGATCGTCAGCTAAAATATTTTGAAAAACAGCTGGTTGACTGGAAAAACAGTATTTTAGCGGAATCGCAGGGTACGCTGAATCAGCTTCAGGACGGCCCCATGCGCGAACCTGATCTGAACGACCGCGCATCGAGCGAAACGGACTGGGGTATCGAATTGCGAACCCGCGACCGTCAGCGCAAACTGATCTCCAAAATCGAATCCGCGCTTCGCCGCATCACCGAAGGCGAATATGGATATTGTCAGGTAACAGGCGAGCCCATTTCGCTTGCCCGATTGCGCGCCCGCCCCATCGCGACAATGACGCTTGAGGCACAAGAACGTCACGAGCGGCAGGAACGCGTTTCGCGGGACGATTAACGCCGCGACGTTCAATGATCATGGTTGATGCAACCATGTAAAATCCATCCGGTTGATCCGCGAATTAACCTTTTGGCTACACTTAGCTGGCATTGTCCAAGCCTGAATTATTCCCAATTCTGTGCTTGGTGCTGCATTATGAATGACTCATTCGGCGAAATTAACATGTCGGCTGCAAAGCGGAGCATGGATCGCGACAGCCTTTTTCTGAAGGCTGTTCTGCGCTTTTCCAACACAAAAAATGAGCACGAAGTGCGCATTCGCAACGTATCAGCCGGCGGACTGATGGCTGAAATCCCAACAAACGCTCCGCGCGGTGAACGGGTGGAGATAAAGCTGCACAGCATCGGTTGGGTCAGCGGTCACATTGCATGGGTAACAGACGGCCGTGTGGGCATTGCGTTTGATCACCCCATCAATCCGAAAGACGCGCGCAAGCCCGCCAATGCCGGCGTGCGCGAACTTCCCCTTTATCTTCAAAAGCTAAACTCGACGCTGCCCCCACCTGGCAAGCTACGCCGCGTTTAAATCAATCATCCAAGCAATAGATGTCGACCGGGACGGCAATTTTGTCGAGCACGCGGCCAACGGGGTAAGCTGACTTACTTCCCTGCTCAATCGCGGCCTCAAGCACGGCGCGCTTCTCGGCGCCATTGATTACCAATATCGCCGTACGCGCGGTAGCGATTGCAGATGCTGTCAACGTGACGCGGTTGACCGGAGCTTCCGGCGGGAGCGGGTCTGGCGCAACGCCAACGGCGCGCACCTCTTTGCCACCTTCGAGCGCGGTTTCGAGATCAGGTCCCGGGAATATCGACGCGGTATGCCCATCCGTGCCCATACCCAACCAGACGAGATCAGGCGGCCAATGCAGGTCCGCAAGCCGGGCGTTTGCTGCCCCTCCGGCCAATTTATAATCCGCCGCATCGCTGGTGATCGGCAACACGCGCGCGCCTTTCGGGATGAATATCTTTGCAATCATCGCAACATTCGACAGCGCATTGTCGACGGGAACCAACCGGTCGTCGGTCGGAATGATCGTCACACTTTTCCAACGGATATTGGCTTGTGCCAGCTTTTCCAAAATAGGCTTCGGTGTAGAACCGCCGGGGAACGCAACCAGCGCTTGGCCGCGGGCATCAAGTGCACTTTCGATGATGAAGCTGACGTCGCCGACAACAGCGTCGATCAAATCTTCTGCTGCGTCAAAGTCCCACCATTCAATTTCTTCGGCCATGTGCCTTGCGTCTCCGTTAGTTGCGTAATGCCGATGCTGCGCGCGCTGCAGATTCTATCGCGGCAACATCAGGAACGCCTTTACCAACAAGCCAGCTTCCACCAACACATAAAATTTCGGGAACCGCGAGCCAGTCTGCCGCCATTTCCTGTTTGATGCCGCCGGTTGGGCAGAATTTGCACTGCCCGAACGGGCCGATAAGCGATTTCAGCGCAGGTAGACCGCCATTTGCTTCCGCCGGAAAGAATTTGAAATGCGTCAGGCCCAGATCAAGTCCGCGCATGATATCGCCCGCGCTCGCGACGCCGGGCAGGAACGGAATATTCTTGGCAATGGCGGCTTTGCCCAAATTGTCGGTCAGGCCAGGCGAAACGATAAACTCCGCGCCAGCCGCGATTGCACTGTCGAGGCCTGCCACATCAACAACGGTGCCTGCACCAACAATTGCGCCCGGCACCTTCTTCATTTCGGCAATGGCATCCAATGCCGCTGCCGTACGCAACGTGACCTCTAACACTGGCAAACCACCCGCAACCAATGCC
This sequence comes from Sphingomonadales bacterium 39-57-19, assembly GCA_002282385.1. Classification (GTDB taxonomy): domain Bacteria; phylum Pseudomonadota; class Alphaproteobacteria; order Sphingomonadales; family Sphingomonadaceae; genus Sphingorhabdus_B. The sequence continues at coordinate 664,811 of NCJG01000001.1, forward strand.
TCAGCAATCGCGCGTGCATGCGCCGCATCTTCAATCACCAAAACGGGGATAACGGGCGCAGTGCGCATGATTTTTTCAACGGGCGACATTGGTTATTCTTTCTCAATATATTGCTGGGCATAGGCCGCCGCTGCCCCGAAAAGGCCGGGCTGCGGATGGGTGATGAGTTTAACGGGAATTGAGGCCATCAATCCTTCAAAGCGGCCTTTGGCGCGGAAACGTTCGGCAAAGCCTGAACGGACAAGACTGTCTTTGATACGCAACCCAAGTCCGCCTGCGATGACGACCCCTGCAAAGCCGCCCTGAGCCAGCGTGATGTCACCGGCAACGCTGCCCAGAGACAGGCAAAAACGGTCAACAGCCGCCGCCGCAAGGCTATCCTCACCAGACATGCCCATTTGCCAGAGCGTCTTGTCATCATATTGCTGAACCGCGCGGCCTTCGATAGCGGCCAGCGTTTCGTAGAGATCAACCAAGCCCGGCCCCGACACGACCCGTTCAATCGAAACCCTGCGGTAGCGTTTGCGTAAGCGCGCCAACACGGCATCTTCAATGGCATCGAGCGGCGCGAAATCGATATGCCCGCCTTCAGTGGCCTGGACATGATAGGCGCCGCCGGTGCGCGCAACATGTGCGACGCCAAGACCGGTTCCCGGGCCAATGATGCTCAGCGTGCCTTCGGGCGCAAACGCCTGATCAGGTCCCGTCAAATGGTGGAAATGTTCTGGCCCCGCTTGCGCAACCGCATGGCCCACAGCGCCGAAATCATTGACGATCACGAAGGTATCGACATTCAGCTTTTCACACACCATCGACCGGCGGATGATCCACGGGTTGTTGGTCAGCTTAATGACATCAGCGTCAACGGGTCCCGCAATGGCAATGGCGGTTGCGCGCGGAAGCGGCGCTCCGTTCATCCGCTGAAATTCCTGCCACGCGGTTTGGAAACTGGCATGCTCTGCTGTCTTCAGCGTTACCGCCTCACCCAGTTTAATCACCTTGCCCGCGTCCACTTCAGCAAGGGCAAAGCGCGCGTGGGTTCCGCCGATATCGACGGCGACAATCGCGGTCATAGCCCTGCCGCCGCGAGCATGGCTGACCCGCCCTTTTCCGCTTCATCGGCCGTAGCGCGCATCATTGCAAACAGCTCGCGTCCAGTTCCCATGTGCGCCACGGGCGTCGGGGCTGGTGCGCGATCGGCCCATTCGCTGTCGTCGACCAGCACGGACAATGTACCGTTGGTGGCGCACAGGCGCACGATATCGCCATCCTGAAGCTTCGCGATTGCTCCGCCACGTGCAGCTTCGGGACTTAAGTGGATCGCCGCGGGCACTTTGCCCGATGCGCCGGACATACGCCCGTCGGTTACGAGCGCGACGTTAAAGCCCTTATCCTGCAACACACCCAATGGCGGCGTCAGCTTGTGGAGTTCGGGCATGCCATTGGCGGCAGGCCCCTGAAAACGGATGACGACAATGACATCGCGATCAAGCTCACCCGCCTTAAACGCTGCCAGAACATCATTTTGTTCGTGAAATACGCGCACCGGTGCTTCGATGGTCCAACGTGCCGGATCAACCGCACTGGTCTTGAACGTCGCACGGCCCAAATTACCTGTCACCAGTCGCATGCCTCCATCGGGGCTGAACGGCGCGGACGGCGGACGCAGCATTGTGTCATCGGCGGTCACCGCAGGCGCGTCGCGCCACACAAGCTTATCCTCTTCCAACATGGGTTCACGTCCATAATCCGCCAAATCCTTGCCCGCGACCGTCATGATATCGCGGTGGAGAAGCCCCGCGTCTATCAGTTCGCGGATGACATAGCCTATTCCGCCTGCCGCGTGGAAATGGTTCACATCGCCCGAGCCATTGGGATACACGCGGGCGATCAACGGCACCACTGCCGACAGCTGATCCAAATCTTCCCAATCGATGACGATACCGGCGGCGCGCGCGATGGCCGGAATGTGCAGCGCATGGTTCGTCGATCCGCCGGTGGCCAGCAAACCGACACAGGCGTTGACGATTGCTTTTTCGTCGACGCACAGGCCCAAGGGCCGGTAATCGTCACCGTCCCAGCCAATTTCGCTCAACCTATGTACTGCAGCCCGCGTCAATTCGGTGCGCAGCTTGTTCCCTGGATTGATGAACGCGGCACCCGGGATATGCAGCCCCATGACCTCCATCATCATCTGGTTGGAATTGGCGGTGCCGTAAAAAGTACATGTGCCAGCGCCATGATAGGACGCGGCTTCCGCCTCAAGCAATTCGGCGCGGCCTACTTTGCCCTCTGCATATAGCTGACGGACACGCTGTTTTTCTTTGTTGGCAAGGCCCGACGGCATTGGGCCTGCGGGCACGAGGATTGTCGGCAAATGGCCAAAGCGCAACGCACCGATCAGAAGGCCCGGGACGATCTTGTCACAAATGCCCAACATGGCCACGCTTTCAAACATCCCGTGGCTCAGGCCAACCGCGGTTGCCATGGCGATGACATCGCGACTGAACAACGAAAGCTCCATCGAGTCCTGCCCCTGCGTCACCCCATCGCACATCGCGGGCACCGCGCCTGCGACCTGGGCCGTGGCGCCTACTTCGCGCGCGAATATTTTCATTTGCTCGGGGTAGCGGCCATATGGCTGATGCGCCGACAACATGTCGTTATACGCACTGACAATACCGATGTTCATCGCTTTGCCGCCGCGAATGGCGGGCTTATCCTCACCGCTCGCGGCAAAGCCGTGCGCCAGATTGCCGCAGCTTAACGTGGGCCGGTTGACGCCTGCATCACGCTGCTTGGCGATCAGGTCGAGATAGGCCTGACGCCCGGGCTTTGACCGTTCGATGATCCGCGCGGTGACGGCTTCAACGGTTGGGTGCATTTTACTCATGCCAGCTCACTCCATCACGTTCGGTGAGGGCAATCGCGGCGTTCGGGCCCCAGCTGCCGGCACCATAGCCCTTGGGCTTCAACGCTGTCGCGCCCCACAGCGCCCGTATGGCATCGATCCACTTCCACTGGGCCTCAACCTCATCACGGCGGACAAATAGCGTCTGGTCGCCTTCTATGAGGTCGAGGAGCAGGCGTTCATACGCAATCCGCCGCCGCGATCCGGCAAAGGCAGCGGTAAGCGACAGATCAAGCGGCACTTCGCGCAAAGTGACCCCGCCGCGATCCAGCCCGGGTTCTTTCGCCATCACCAACAACCGAACATATTCCTCCGGCTGTAACCGGATAACCAGCGTATTTGCCTCCAGCCGACCGCCACGGTCCTTGAACACATTGTGGGGGACGGGTTTGAACTGGATCACGATTTCGCTGCGGCGTTCGGGCAAACGTTTCCCGGTGCGCAGGAAAAACGGCACGCCCTGCCACCGCCAATTGTCGACATAGGCCTTAATCGCGACAAAGGTTTCGGTGTCAGATGGCTTGCCGAGGTCCGCATCATAGCCTTTGACCGCTTCGCCGTTGACCGCGCCGTCATTATATTGCCCGGTCACGACGTCACCTTCGACAACTGGACGCAGCGCGCGCAGAACCTTTACCTTTTCATCGCGGATAGCCGTCGCATCCAGACTTGCCGGTGGCTCCATCGCCGTCAGCGCGAGCAATTGCAGCATATGGTTTTGCACCATGTCCCGCAGCGCGCCGGTATCGTCATAAAATCCGGCCCGCCCCTCAAGCCCGACGGTCTCGCTTACGGTAATCTGCACATGCTCAATGGCATTGGCATTCCACAGCGGTTCAAACAGCATGTTGGCAAAACGAAGCGCCATCAGGTTCTGGACCGTTTCTTTGCCCAGATAATGGTCGATGCGGAACGTCCGCGTTTCCGGGAAAACCGCGTTCACGGCGTCGTTAATATGCTGCGATGACGCCAAATCATTGCCCAATGGCTTTTCAAGACCGATGCGCACATTTTCGCCAGACAGGCCCGCATGGTGCAGGCCCTTGATCGTTGGTTCAAACAAAGACGGCGCGGTGGATAGGAAGATCGACAATCCGCCCGATATGTCTCCAATCTTGTCCGCCAACGCGGCAAAGCCTTGCGGATCGGACGCATCCAGCGCGACATACGAAAGCCTCTGCAAAAATGCGTCAATCAGACCTTCGACCTTGCGGTCATCGGGCAGAAATTCGCACAATGCCGCGCGTGCCATATCGCGAAAGCCATCATCGGTAAGTGCACTACGCGCAGTGCCGAAAATACGCAGGTCCGGATTAATCAGGCCATCGGCATGCAGAGCATATAAGGATGGCAGCAGCATCCGTCGTGAAAGGTCGCCCGTGGCCCCAAACAACAGCAAGGTGGAACTGTGCATGCTCATTCTGTCCGTCTCCATGCAAGGCACCGGTCGGTCGCCTTACCAATCGCGTCCCCCTTTATCCTGAAGGGCACAAGCGTCTAGCGCTTATTCGTATGCAACGTTCAACGTGTTGCCCAGGCGCGCTGTTCGTCCATGCCCATGGAAATCAATATCGGGGTTTCTTGCTGCCGTGCCTGAAAGTCCGCTTTGCCCGAAAGGCCGCGCCAACCAGATGCAATCAGCGCTTGTGCCGTTGGCGCGCCCAAGGTCGTTCCGGGCCCAAGAACGATCACAACGTCCGGCGCGAATTCTGCGGCAGCAACCTGCACTGCGCGGCTAAAATCATATGTCTCGGTCAATTGCCCGCCAAGCGTGTAGGCGTAGATCGCGTCCGCGCTAAAGGCATGCGGCGACCAAATCTTACCCTGCCCGTCAATTGCCGGAATGCTGCCGGTGCCGAAATCTGCCAGGGGATTCTGCGCGCGCGCCATCGGCACGATATGCTGCAGCAACGGGCTATGGAAAGCCGCATGGTGCATCAGCCGCAATGGGAAGCGGTCGTCCTTCGGCAGTTTTTCGGCCAGCCATTTCAACCCTGCTTCGTCGCCTGCGAACACCACCATCCCGCCAAGCTGTATCGACACCGATATAGATATGTCAGAAATATTCTGCGCTTCATCAACTAAAGCATTTGCAAAATTCACTTTTTTTGCGTCAATGTTCCAGTCGGCATCAACAATCGGCCATACGATCTGCCCGCCGGTGCCATGTTCATGCATCAACAGGCCCATATTGTTCACCAGCCGCGCACCCGCCGCCAGATCGACGATCCCCGCACAGGCAAGCGCGAGATACCAGCCCATCGAATTGCCGGTCACCGCAACGACATCGAAGCGTTCACGATCAATCGCAGCGAAATCCGCCAGGGCAGATGCGTAAATCAGCGGGGATGCGTTATCGCCAGTCATATGCACCGATGGCGCATATTTCTCGGCTTTATCGAGCTCCGATACTGGCACTTGGCCCTTTTCAGCCCGTACCGCATCGACAATGCCGACCACGTCAGCGCGCGCTGCATGGTGCTTCTGCAGATATCCAAGCTCGGACGCGTTATATGTGCCGCGTCCGGGGCAAACGACCAATGCGCGCTTCTTCATGCGACCGCTGCCTTGGCGGCTTCAACGATCGATTGCTTGCTTGGCAACACCAGCTCAGCCGCGGGCCCAAGCGGGATGAAGCAATCTTCCGCCGTAATTCGGCTAACGGCGTTACCACGACCAGCCTCCGTCAATATGGTCATCAGCTTTTCACTCAAGCTTCCCGATCGGCGGCTTTCGTCCACAATCAGGATATTCGAACAATCCGCCACCGCAGCCACGATTGCGTCCGCATTCAACGGATGCAACCAACGCAGGTCAATGATGCGTAGCTTGATGCCCGACGCTTCCAATTCGGGCGCAGCCTGACGCGATAAATAATAACCATTTCCATATGTTATAATCGCAAGTTCAGTGCCATTACCAAATTGACCAAGCGCACCAAAGGCGATTTCACGCGCGTCCGTCGGCGCTGTATATTCCGCAGACCACGCCCCATCCTCCGCGCCGTGAAGGTCCGTTGTGTGATACAGTGCGATGGGTTCAAGGAAGATCACAACACGGCCATCCTCATGCGCGAGCCGGACGCATTCACGCAGCATAGCGGGCGCGTCGGCGGCGTTGGACGGACATGCGACAATGATACCGGGAATGTCGGTGAGGACAGCGATGCTGTTGTCATTGTGAAAATGCCCGCCAAAGCCCTTTTGATAGGGCAAGCCAGCGATGCGCACGACCATCGGGTTGCGATATTGCCGGTTTGAAAAGAAGGACAAGGTCGCCGCTTCGCCGCGGATTTGGTCCTCGGCATTATGCAGATAGGCCAAAAACTGGATTTCGGGGATGGGAACAAAGCCATTATGCCCCATGCCGATGGCAAGCCCAAGGATGGTCTGTTCGTCCAACAACGTATCAAACACCCGCGCTGCGCCAAATTTTTCCTGCAGCCCCTGTGTCACGCCATAAACGCCGCCTTTGCGCGCGACGTCTTCTCCGAACACCGCGACATTGGGATATTGCAGCATGATGTCCGCCAAGGCAAAGTTGATGCTCTTGGCCAAGGTGACAGGCTTGGCGAGGTTGCGCGCATCTTTGGCAAATAGAGCGTCGCGTGCGGCCGTATCGGGCAATGGAGGCGACGGCTTGACGCCTTCCGCTGGCAGGATGGATGCCATCACCTCTTGCGCGGTGACGAGCCGTGGTTTGGCCAGCGCGTCCAAGGCAACGCGGTCCACCCGCGCGCGCATGTCTTCGTAGCGCGCAACAATCTCCGCGCCCGACATGCCCGCTTGTTCATGCAAAATCCGCGCGCTGTGCAGCAATGGATCCTGCGCTTCGGCCGCTTCAATCTGCCCAATCGGTGCATAGCTTAATTCAACATCTGCCCCCGCATGCCCCATGAGACGCACCGTATGCATATGCAGGAATACAGGCCTGCGCCGCGACCGCGCATAGGCAACGGCTTCGTGGCAGCCACGCAGGGCATCATTCAGGTCCGCCCCGTCGCAGGCAATATACTTCAATGCGGGGCGATGCGCGAAGTTGGCCGCTATCCATCCACCAGGCGTCCGCACCGAAATGCCAATGCCATTATCCTCGCACAGGAAGACGATGGGCATGGGCAAATGCTGATACGCAGCCCAGCAGGCGGCGTTGAACGCGCCTTGCGACGTGGAATGGTTGGCGGAAGCATCGCCGAAGGAACATAAAATGATGGAATCGTGCGGGAGGACCGCGTCATCAAGTTGCAGACGCCGCGCCAGCCCCAAGGAATGCGCGGCGCCGACGGCCTTTGGCAAATGCGAGGCAATCGTGCTGGTCTGCGGCGGGACAAAAGTGTGCGCACATCCCAGAACCTTGTGCCGCCCGCCGGAAATCGGATCATCTGCCGACGCGGCGAAGGACAAAGCCATGTCATATAATGGCGTCAGGCCGCCAGCTTGCTTTTTGCGCTGAATCAGAAACGCACCATCGCGATAATGCAAAAATGCCATGTCGGTCGCGCGCGTGGCCGCGGCCATCGCCGCAGTGCCTTCATGCCCCGAACTGCCGATGGAATAAAATGTCTTACCCTTTGACCGGCGCGCCCAAAGATCGAGGTGGCGGCTCATGATTTGCGTATCGAATAAATCCACCAGCACATGGGGGGCGGCGGCTTCGGCCGCACCTTTTGAACGCGGAGCGGGAAAGTCATGGGCAGCAACACGCCGCAGAAAAGCCGCGTCTAATATCGTAGGACGGTCAAACATAGACCGCATAATTAGCGCCAAAGGGCACAAAAGCCACTGGAAAGTATAAATTTCAACTGCACGATTAAATCGCTGGATTTGTTAAAATTCGGCGATAGGATGGTGACTGAGAGAGAGCTTGCCCACCGGACCATTTCAGCCGGTGAGCGTGTCAAAACTGGCTTCCCGAAGTGAGCAGCAAATGCCGCAAGGGTGTCGGTTGAATAGGAGGAGAGAGTATAATGCGTCGATTTAATCGTGTAATCACGGCTGCCCTGTGCAGCACCATCTGCAGCGCGATGTTAGTGCCTGCGGCTTACGCCCAAACAGCCCAAGCCGAAGAAGATAGTGGCGATGAACCCATTATCGTTACTGCAACGTTGCGCGCGATGGATGTGCAAGACATTCCGCTTGCCGTGACCGCGGTCGCGCCAGAGGCGCTGGAGCGTCAGGGCGTCAACGACATCAAAAATCTGGCGTCGATTTCGCCAAGCATCAACATCCAATCTTCGCAGACCGAAACCCAAGGTACCTCGATCAAGGTCCGCGGCGTCGGCACGACCGGCAACAACACCGGCCTTGAAAGCTCGGTTGGCGTATTCATCGACGGTGTCTATCAGTCACGTCCAGGCGTTGCATTGGGTGACCTTGTCGATATCGAACGCCTTGAAATTTTGCGTGGTCCTCAAGGCACACTGTTTGGCCGCAACACTTCGGCCGGTGCACTGAACGTCTCGACAAAGCGTCCGAGCCTTTCTGAAGTCGAAGGCTTCGCAAACGCGAGTTACGGCAATTATAATTTCATGAACCTTCAAGCCGGCGTCAGTGTACCTATCACCACTGACGTTGCGGGCCTCCGCGTGTCCGGCACATGGCGCAAGCGCGACGGCTATCTTAAAACGCCATCGGGCGTAGAGAGCAACAACCGTGATCGTTACATGCTGCGCGGACAGCTCTATATCGAACCAAATGCAGATGTGAGCATCCGTCTGTTGGCCGATTATGCCAAGACCGACGAACAATGCTGCGAAGCGGTTATCGTTCGTGAAACCGAACTTGCGCCTTTCTCCGCTTTCCACGGTTTGGCCAGCGATGGCGTAGACCAATCCGGAATGAGCGCGCTGAAGAATCTATCGATCAACGGCGGACCCTATAAGAACGGCTCCAAGCAATGGGGTACTTCGGCCGAACTGAAATGGGACCTGGGTGCCGCAAAGCTGACCTCGGTTACTGCATATCGTAAGTTCGATTCAAGCTCGACAACGGTCGGTGGCTTCACTGCCAACGACACCTACACAGTGGGTAATGGCGCACCGACATCACGCCCCGGCATTTTGCCATCGGGTGACCATATCAAGACCTTTACCCAAGAGCTGCGCCTGCAAGGCACCGCTTTCAATGATGGTCTCGACTGGTTGATTGGTGGTTTCTACTCCAGCGAGAAAATCCGCGCTGACCAAACGATGACGCTCAATGCTGATTTCCAGCGGACGAGTAGCGCGTTTAACTTTGGCAATGTTGCAGGGGTCAACCCGTTGTTCACACTGACCGCGCTCGGCAATGCCGGCGTTCCAGTCAATGCCAACGGTAACTATGCCGAAAACCGGTTTAACCAGGATGCAAGCAGCTGGTCGGTATTCACGCATAACGTTCTTAACTTCACCGATAAGCTTAGCTTGACGGTCGGTGCGCGTTACGTAAATGAAACCAAGGACGCATCGTTCAACCAGCTTGCTGGAACGACCGGTGCAGGCGCCAGTGCGTGCCAAGCCAGCGTGAATGGTGTTTTGACCGGCGCCGTACCCGCCGCACTTCGTGCGGGTATGATTGGTCTCAACTGCTTCCCGTTTGCAACGTCGGTTGCCCTGACTGCGCCTGCAGCCATCGGCGGCGGCCTTGCGAGCGCCAAGCTTCCGTTGCCGCGTGTATGGTCGCAAGAGTTCAAGGACGACGAGATCACCTATACGGCGCAGCTCGGATATAAAGCGAACGAAGATCTGTTGCTCTACGCCGGTTACAGCCATGGCTTTAAATCGGGTGGCTTCAACCTCGATCCACAATCCGCAACCTTGCAGAACTCGGCAGCCATTCTTGCCGGTTTAGCAACGGGTACTGTTGTGGCACCGGTTTATGCTGATCCAAGCTTCAAATCGGAAAAGGTCAACCAAATCGAAGTTGGCGTGAAGGCAACATTATTTGGTGCCATCAAAGCCAATTTGGCCTTGTTCGACATGAAAATGAGCGACTTCCAGGTGCTTGAATTCACGGGCGTCCAGTTCCTGACCTTCAACGTCAATTCGGCGCGGTCGACAGGTGCTGAACTTGAGTTGTTTGGTAAGCTGAGCGACAATATCTCGGCCAATGCATCGGCAACATATGCCAATGCCCGCTATCCCAGCAACTGCGCGGATGGTGTAGCCGTGGCAGCCCTCCCATCAACACAGCGACTTTGCGGTCAGGACCTGACGAACGCGCCTAAATTTGCGGGCGTAGTAGGTTTGACGTACGATGGTCCTTTGAATGACTCGGGTTGGAGCATCCTGGTCAACGGTAACGTGAACTATTCCGATAGCCGCACGACCCGGACAATCGACACCGATACGAACGGTCTGCCTGTGCCAATGGCTCGGCAGGAAAATTACTACAAGATCAACGCACGCATCGGCCTGACCACGCCAGATGAGCGTTACACGTTCGAGCTTTGGGGTACGAACCTGAACAACGAAATCACCCGCGGCATCACCGCCAACACCCCACTTCGTGGCGGTGCTGGTACGCGCTCGTTGATCGGTTTCGTTGAAGAGCCACGCATGTACGGCCTGACCGTCCGCGCCAAGTTCTAAACCAACGACACAAACAAAAAGGGCGGCCTCCGCGGAGGTCGCCCTTTTTTGTGCCTTGCTTGCGGGTTTTTATGCCGCAGCTTTATACAGCGTCTCGCCCTTGTCCGCCATGTCGCGGAAGCTTTTGGGTGGCGCAAAACGATTGCCAAATCGCTGTGCCAAATTGTCGGCCGTGCGAACGAAGTTCTCCAGGCCGACCGTGTCAATATAGCTCATCGGACCACCAGTGTACGGCGCAAAGCCCCAACCGAAGATGGCACCAAGATCAGCACTCTGAGGATCGCGCACGACCTCTTCTTCAAAGCATTGCGCTGTGGCAATCAACTGGATGTACAGCAGGCGCTGTTTCACTTCGTCGACCGATGGCTGGTCTTCAGCGAGCGGGTAATGCTCCGCCATGCCCTGCCACAGCGTCTTGCGCTCACCTTTTTCGTCATAGTCATAGAAGCCGGAGCCGAAACGACGGCCCTTACGGCCCAATTTGACGACCATCAATTCCATGAAGTCTTCGGTGCCGCTTGGTTGATACGCGTCGCCCAATTCCTTCTTGGTCGATTGCATCACGTCATAGCCAAGCTGCAATGTCGTTTCATCCAGCAACGCCAGCGGGCCAATTGGCATGCCAAGCGACTTGGCGGCATTTTCGATCAGCGCAGGTTTTACGCCCTCGGTCACCAGCTTCATCGCCTCACCCATGTACGGCGGGAATACGCGGTTGGTGAAGAAGCCGCGAACGTCCTTTACGACGATCGGGGTCTTCTTGATCTTTGCGTTATAATCAAACGCCGCGGCCATTGCCCGCTCGCCCGTCAGTTCACCCGGAATGATTTCCAGCAACGGCATTTTTTCAACCGGCGAGAAGAAGTGCAGCCCGACGAACAGTTCCGGACGTGACGAATTCTTCGCAAGACCCGTAATCGGCAATGTCGATGTATTCGACGCGAACACGACGTCCGGACCGATCACGGCCTCTGCCTTCTTAATCACGTCTGCCTTAACATCAGGCCGTTCAAACACGGCTTCGATGATCAGGTCGACATCTTTCAGATCGTCATAATTGTCCGTCGGCGTAATCCGCGCCATGAACGCGTCGCCCGCTTCCTTGGTCATTTTGCCACGGCTGACGGCCTTGTCGATGATCTTGCGGCTATAATCGACCGCCTTATTGGCATCTTCAAGGCTGCGGTCGAGAACGACAACGTCCATGCCGCCCTTAACGGTAACGTGCGTGATACCGGAGCCCATAAGGCCACCGCCCAATACGCCAACCTTTTTAATCTCAACCGCAGGGACGCCTGCGGGGCGGCCAGCGCCCTTTTCAGCGGCCTGTTTGTTGATGAACAAGGTACGGATCATGTTTTTCGCTTGGCTGCCCGAAAGCAGTTTCGTGAAATATTTGGATTCAACACGCAGCGCCGTGTCGAACGGCAGGATCGAACCTTCATACAGACACGACAAAATGGCCTTGATGGCGTCAAAATTGCCTTTGCTTTCCTTATGCGCCATCGCGTTCAGGCCAACGAATAGCTGAACCGCACGTGGGTCCATCGCGCCTGCGCCACCGGGGAATTTGAAATCCTTCTTGTCCCAAGGCGCCGTCGCCTTCGGATTGGCCTTTACCCATGCCTTGGCATTGGCGATCACATCCGCAGCCGGCGCAACCTCGTGCACCAGTCCCTGCGCTTTCGCCGTTGCCGGGTCGAGCGACTTGCCTTGAATAATCATCATCGCTGCGTTCTGCAGACCAATGAGGCGCGGCGCCCGCTGTGTTCCGCCGCCACCGGGCAACAGACCAACCATCACTTCGGGCATGCCGAGCTGGATTTTTGGATTGTCCGCAACGACGCGGTAATGGCACGCAAGCGCGAGTTCCAAACCGCCGCCCAGAGCAAGACCATTCAGCGCGCAAGCCACTGGCTTTGCCGACGCCTTACCGCTGCTCAGGTCCTTGGCGGATTGACCGCCGGATTCCATTTTGCGCAGCAACGCATTCAAAGCAAAGGCTTGGTCGAACGCTTCTTTGGTGCTGCTCGCCTTTGCGCCGCCCAACATGGTCAAGTCAGCACCGGCCAGGAAACCGGATTTCTTGCCCGATGTAATGACCGCGCCCTTTACGGCTTCGTTCGTAGTGAAATCATCGACCCATTTGCCGAATTCTTCGATCAACGCGCCATTCCACACGTTCATGGATGCATCCGGAAGGTCGATCGTCAGAAGCGCAATGCCATCGGCGTCGATATCGACGGAGAAAGTTGTGTAAGTCATGTTTTCGTTCCCGATCAATTCACGCGTTCGATGATGGTTGCAGTACCCATTCCGGCACCAATGCACAGCGTGGCGAGCGCAGTCGACTTGCCGGAACGCTCCAGTTCATCCAGCACGGTGCCGAGGATCATGGCACCTGTCGCGCCAAGCGGATGTCCCATGGCAATGGCACCACCGTTGACGTTGATGTCGCTATGGTCGACGTTCATCGCTTCCATGAAGCGCAGAACGACCGAGGCGAAGGCTTCGTTCAATTCCCACACATCAATGTCGCTCTTGTCCATTCCGGCCCGCGCCAGCGCCTTTTGCGCAGCGAATTCAGGGCCCGTGAGCATGATGGCGGGTTCCGAACCGATGGAGGCCATCGACACGATACGTGCACGCGCCTTCAGGCCATATTTCTCGCCAGCTTCCTTAGTGCCAATCAGCACAGCAGCCGAACCATCGACGATGCCCGAGCTGTTTCCGGCATGGTGGACATGGTTGATCTTTTCGACGTCGGGATAGCGCATGATGGCAATGTCATCAAAGCCGGGCATCATGGTGCCCATCATCTGGAATGCAGGGGCCAATGCGCCCAATGATTGCATATCGGTTTCCGGACGCATCAATTCGTCATGGTCGAGGACGACTTCGCCAATGACATCGCGGATCGGCAGGATGGAACGCGCAAAACGCTTTTCAGCCCATGCCCGGCCAGCCCGCTTTTGGCTTTCGACAGCATAAGCATCGACATCATCACGGCTATAGCCATATTTGGTGGCGATAAGGTCTGCGGAAATGCCTTGCGGGATGAAGTAATTGGCAATCGCCGAGCGCGGGTCGATGGGCCACGCGCCGCCGTCCGAACCCATGGGCACGCGGCTCATCGATTCAATGCCGCCGCCGACAGCCAAATCGCATTCGCCCGACTTCACTTTGGCCGCAGCGATGTTCGACGCTTCCAAGCCCGATCCGCAGAAACGGTTCACCTGAATACCCGACGTTGTGTGCGGATAGCCCGCAGCCAAAACAGCGGTACGGGTGATAACTGCGCCCTGCTCGCCTACCGGCGATACGCAACCAAAGGCCACATCTTCGATCTCTTCACCCGATAGGCCATTGCGGTCGCGAATGGCAGCCAGAACCTGCGCCGCGAGATCGATGGGCGTTATTTCATGCAGCGCGCCATCGGGCCGCCCCTTGCCACGCGGGCTACGCACCGCATCATAAATATAGGCTTCGGTCATATTCAGTCCTTATTTGCGACCACGGCGCCTGCCGCGATCAGTTGGGAGATGTCATCGGCGCTGAGTCCCGCTTCGGCCAATATGGCCGCGTAATCTGCACCTTTTGTTGCGATATCAAAATGGGTTGGCAAAGGCTGCGTTGCAAGACGCGGCGCGACTTGAGGGTGCAGCCAACGACCGTCGGTGACAACGGCGTGGCGTTCCGCATTTACAGGGTGTGACGCCGCCTCAACATAGTCGAGCACGGGTGTTACGCATGCGTCGGTACCGGCAAAAATCGCTTCCCAATCGTCACGCGTTTTGGTGGCGAACACATCCTCCAGCATTTCATGCTGTTTCGCGAATGCGGCGTGGTCATGCTGTGCGCCATAAGCTTCACGATCAATGGGCAAGCGCTCCATCATCGCCGCAAAAAATTGCGGCTCAATGCAGCCAACTGCCATGAACTTGCCATCGGCCGTCATGTAACAACGATAAAATGGCGCAGCGCCGTCGAGCAAATTTGCTTCACGCTTCGTCCGCCACTGGCCAACGCCGGCCATGCCATGAACAAAGCTCATCAGGCTATGCGTGCCATCGACAATTGCGGCATCGACGATATTGCCACGCCCCGTCTGCGCACGCTCAATTATTGCGGCGAGGATGCCGTTAACGAGGAACATGGAACCGCCGCCGAAATCACCGATCATGTTGAGCGGCGGAACGGGCGGCTGACCGTCTTTGCCAATTGCGTTCAATACGCCGGTCATGCCGATATAGTTGATGTCATGACCCGCCATCTGGCTCCACGGGCCGGTCTGTCCCCAGCCAGTCATACGGCCATAGATCAAGCGCGGGTTAATGGCGTGACAGACATCAGGGCCAACACCCATACGCTCGGTCACGCCGGGCCGCAGCCCTTCGATAAGGACGTCGGCAGTTGCGACAATCTTTAACAGCGCCGCGACAGCTTCCGATTTTTTCAGGTCAAGAACCATCGACCTTTTGCCGCGCGCATCAATCGCCTTGGGAACAATCGAGCCGCCGGGACGGTCAATCACAATGACATCAGCGCCCATGTCGGACAGCAGCTGGCCAGCATATGGCCCCGGTCCAATTCCAGCGAGTTCAACGACCTTAATGCCTTTTAAGGGACCCGTTTTTGCTGGAGAATCGGTCATGAAGCTTTTCCCAATATGGCGCATTTAACCGCGCGATTAAGGCGCAACTGTTAAGGTGTCGTGGCACTTGACGCAAGCGTCAAGTAAAGGCGAGCGCGGGAATTCTAACGCTGTGCTGACGTCACTGGTTCTGACGTCCCGCAATAAGCGCATCGACAACATTTGGGTCAGCAAGCGTTGACGTATCCCCCAGTGCACCAAAGTCATTTTCGGCAATCTTCCGCAAGATGCGCCGCATGATTTTGCCCGATCGCGTTTTGGGCAGTGCAGTCGTGAAATGGATATGATCGGGCGACGCAATTGGTCCGATTTCAACGCGCACCTGCTGCCGAAGTTCCGCGTGGAGTTCGTCCGACGGCTCTTCGCCGACATTTAGGGTCACATAGCAATATATGCCCTGCCCCTTTATATCGTGCGGAAACCCAACCACCGCTGCCTCTGCGACCTTGTCATGCAGCACGAGCGCGCTTTCCACCTCGGCAGTGCCCATGCGGTGGCCCGATACGTTGATAACGTCGTCGACACGGCCCGTAATCCAGTAATAGCCGTCTTCATCCCTGCGGCAGCCGTCGCCTGTAAAATATTTGCCTGCATAGGTCGAAAAATAGGTCTGCACGAAACGGTCATGATCACCATAAACTGTGCGTGCCTGCCCCGGCCAGCTGTGCGTAATGCACAGATTGCCCGATGTTGCGCCGCCAATATGTTCATCGGCAAGCACGACGCCTTCATTATCCACGAGCTGCGGCTGAATGCCAAAGAACGGCCGCCCTGCGCTGCCCGGTTTCATGCCATGCGCGCCGGGCAAGGTTGTGATCATCACGCCGCCGGTTTCTGTCTGCCACCATGTGTCGACAATGGGCAATTTCCCCTCGCCCACCGTTGCGTGATACCAGCGCCAAGCTTCGGGATTGATGGGCTCACCCACAGTGCCCAACAAGCGCAGCGACTTGCGCGAGCGCGCGAGAACCGGCGCATCGCCATCGCGCATCAGCGCGCGCAATGCCGTTGGCGCCGTGTAAAATATGTTCACCTGATGCCGGTCAATAATGTCCCAGAAACGCCCACTATCGGGGTAGCTTGGGATGCCTTCGAATATCAGGCTAGTTCCGCCATTTTGTAACGGTCCATAAACGACATAGCTGTGCCCCGTGACCCAACCAATATCGGCCGAGCAAAAGAAAACCTCGCCGGGGCGATAGTCAAAGACATAATGAAATGTGCTCGCAGTCCATACCGAATAGCCACCGACGGTGTGCAACACACCCTTTGGGCTGCCCGTTGATCCTGATGTGTATAAAATGAACAAAGGGTCCTCGGCGTTCATGGGTTCGCAGGGGCAATCGTCCGACGCGCCAAAGTCGTGATACCAATGGTCGCGGCCAGCCTGCATCGCAACGGGTTCGCTTGTGTGCTGCACAACCAAAACAGCATCGACGCCGTCCACTTTCGTCAGCGCTGCATCGATATTTGCCTTTAACGGTACCGACTTACCACCGCGCAACGCCGTGTCTGCGCAGACCACAAACCGGCTACCGCAATCTTGAATACGTCCAGCAATGGCCTCCGGCGAAAAGCCGCCAAAAACAACGCTGTGCACCGCGCCGATACGTGCGCAGGCGAGCATCGCAACCGCGCCCTCAACGCACATGGGCATATAGATTGTAACGCGGTCCCCTTTGCCAACGCCAAGGGTCTTGAGCGCGCCAGCCATGCGCTTAACCTCCGTCAGCAACTCCGAATAGGAAACCGTTCGCGCATCTTTGGCCGGATCATCAGGCTCAAAGATAAAGGCGATCGCGTCACCCTTCCCCGCGGCAACATGGCGGTCAACGGCGTTGTGGCAGAGGTTTAAAACACCGTCTTCATACCATTTGATCGACACGGGGTCGAACGACCAGTTGCCAATTTTCGTTGGCGGCGTGAACCAATCGATCCGCTTGGCTTGCTCCGCCCAAAATGCATCGGGCGCGCTGATGCTTTGCGCATACATAAGGTCATAATCCGCAGCGCTGCATTGCGTGTTACGGGCCGCCGTCTCGGGAATTGGAAACCAGTCCTGATGCTCACTCACTTGCTCTCTCCCGTAACACTGTTAATCCTTGTGGCCTGCTTAAGTGGAGTAGGTCCAGTGATTCAAGGCTAAAGAGTGCAAACGCCCTTCACACAGCCCAGATAGCCGCCGCACAGCGATGCGGTGGTCAAATATCCTTTGAATACAGGAAACGCACATGCCGAAATTACAAAATAAATCAGCGCTCGTGACCGGGGGAGCCCGCGGGATTGGCGAGGCGATTGCCCGCTGCTTCGCAAAAGAAGGTGCGATGGTCATCATCGGCGATGTTGATGCCGAAAACGGCATGCGCGTCGCATCAGAAATCGGCGGCACTTTCGTTGCGCTTGATGTCTCGTCCGAAGAGGATTGGAACAATTTGGCCAAACAGCAGCCAAGCATCGACATCGTCGTGAATAATGCCGGTATAACTGGGTTCGAAGACAGCCCCGGCCCGCATGACCCTGAAAACGCCACGCTGGCCGAATGGCACCGCGTCCACGCGATCAATCTGGACGGAACGTTCCTTGGCTGCCGTTATGCGATCAAGGCTATGCGCGCTAAGAAAGCCGGCTCCATCATCAACATGTCCTCACGCTCTGGCTTGGTTGGTATTCCGGGTGCTGCCGCTTATGCTTCATCCAAAGCCGCGATCCGGAACCACACCAAATCCGTGGCGCTATATTGCGCGGGGCAAGGGTTGAACATTCGCTGCAATTCCATCCATCCCGCCGCGATCATGACACCGATGTGGGAAGCGTTAATTGGCGATGGACCAGATCGTGAGGCCCGCATGGCCGCAATGGCCGCAGACACACCGCTCAAGCGCTTCGGCACGGTCGAAGAAGTCGCGGCAATTGCCCTGATGCTGGCATCGGATGACGCAAGCTATATGACCGGAAGCGAAGTGCATCTGGACGGCGGCCTATTGGCAGGGTCTTCAGCGTCTCCGGGCGACTAAGCGTCAATCAACATCGTCAACCGAAACAGCCTCGCCCGTGACGCGCTGGGCCAATGCTGCGGCGATGAAATTGTCGAGGTCGCCGTCAAGCACATCGCTGGGTGTTGGCGACGTCACGCCGGTGCGCAGGTCTTTCACCATCTGATAGGGCTGAAGCACATAAGAACGGATTTGGTGGCCCCAACCGATTTCGGTTTTCGCCGCATATTCGCCCGATGCGACTTCTTCACGCTTGCGAAGCTCGGCTTCGTACAAGCGCGCCTTCAGCATGCCCATCGCGGTTGCGCGGTTCTTGTGCTGGCTGCGGTCATTTTGGCTAGCGACGACGATGCCGGACGGTTTGTGGGTGATACGCACGGCGGAGTCGGTCGTGTTCACGTGCTGCCCACCTGCGCCTGATGCGCGGTAGGTGTCGATCTTCAAATCGCCTTCGTTGATTTCAATGTCGATATTGTCATCAATGACAGGATAGACCCAAACGCTGGAGAAGCTGGTGTGGCGCTTCGCTGCGCTGTCATAAGGTGAAATACGGACAAGGCGATGGACGCCGCTTTCGGTCTTGGCATAGCCATAAGCATTTTCGCCTTTGACCAGCAACGTCGCCGACTTGATGCCGGCCTGATCACCGGCCTGATAATCCACCATTTCGACTTTATAACCGCGCTGTTCGGCCCAGCGATAATACATGCGCTGGAGCATTTCGGCCCAATCCTGGCTTTCCGTGCCGCCTGCGCCAGCGTGAATTTCGATGAAGGTGTCATTGCCATCGGCCTCGCCCGACAGCAGCGCCATGACCTTGTCCTTGTCGGCACGATCCGCCAACGCCTTAAGCGATGCCGCACCTTCGTCGCCCAGCTCTGCATCGCCCTCCATTTCGGCAAGCTCGATCAGTTCAACCGTTCCGCTTTTATCGGCGTCAATTTCGCGCACGGTGCTGATGGCGGCATCAAGGCGGCGGCGCTCGCGCATAACCTCTTCAGCGGCCTTGGGATTGTCCCACAAGGTCGGGTCTTCGACCTTTGCGTTCAACTCATCAAGGCGGCGCAATGCGCGGTCCCAATCAAGCGACATCTTGACCAGGTTAAGGGCAGCATCAATGCGGGCAACATAGCCTTCTGCGTCGGCGCGCATGGGAAAACTCCAAGGGAATGAAAAACGTCAGGCGCGGCCTTTAACCGAAACGCCCGCGAAGTCAAAGCCAGCTAATTGCGCCAACGTTCGTCGGCTTACCCATTTGGCGCCCCAATTTAGGACGAAACGCCCTAAATCAGGCGGATGATTAATATATTCCGCCCTCTTGCTGGATAAACTCCTGATCGCGCTTTGTCCCGACGCTGGTGCTCGCCGATGTCGACGATCGCGTTGCGCTATTGGACTGCGCCTCGGATGCTTCCTTGGGCTTGTCTTCGCGGGCCGCTAGCTCCTCTTGGCGAATGGAGCGCTTCGGTTCGGTCTCGGCCTTGAATGCTTCCCAAATCACCGCGCTCATGGGGTCTCTGCCCGGCCAAGCGCCATAGACGCGCTTGCCGCTCTTTCGGTCGATGCGCACCAGCCGGGTTCCCGCGGGCGCGATAAACGGTGTCTTTGGCATGCCGGCCATTGCGGACCGCGCAAATTGTTTGAAGATCGGTGCCGCAAGTGAACTACCCTGCGCATAGCCACCCATATTTCGCGGCTGATCAAAGCCCAAATAGAGCCCTGCGACCAGATGCGGCGACCCACCAATAAACCATACGTTGGTGGGGCCAGTTGTCGTGCCGGTCTTGCCAAATAACGGGCGATCCAACTCGCGCAATGTGACCGCTGTGCCGCGTTCAATGACGCCTTCAAGCATGTGCACGACTTGATAAGCGGTAATTGGGTCTATGACCTGCTTACCCGCGGCGGCAAAGCGCGGCATTGGCTTGCCGTCCCAATCCTTTACGCGGCAGCCCTTGCAAGGGGTCCATTTGGCCGGAAAAATGACTTTACCTTTGCGGTTCTGCGCAAAATCGATGAGCGTCGGCTTCAATTCGCGGCCGTGATTGACCAGCATCGAATAAGCATTGACCATCTTCAGCACGGTGGTGTCACCCGCACCCAAGGCATAAGAGAGATATTCTGGATAATCGCCGATGCCGAAATCGCGGAAGGTGTCGGTCACATTGTCCATGCCCGATTCCGCCGCAGCACGCACCGTCATCAGGTTGCGCGATTGCTCCAACCCCCAACGCATCGTTTGCGGTCCTGCGCCATTACCAGTGAAGTTTCGGAAGCATTTTTGGCCGAGCGATGCCCCTTGCCACACGCAATATGGTCCATCGACAATGATAGATGTCGGCGTCATGCCGTTATCAAGCGCTGTCGCATAGACGAATGGCTTGATCGTAGAACCTGGCTGACGTTGCGCCTGTGTTGCGCGGTTAAAGCTGGAAATTCGGTTATCAAAACCGCCTTGGATCGCCAAAACGCGGCCATTCAGTGGGTTTTGCACCACCATGCCGCCGCCGACTTCTGGAACGCTGCGCACGGCGTAGCTATTCGTACCATTTGGCGCGACAGCGATAACATCGCCCGCTTTCATCGCCGATGGAGCGCCGTCTAACTGCGCAATGCTGCCATCGGCAAAGCCCACTTTGCCTTTGCCCAAAGCAACGCCAGCGCGCCATTGGGCGTAATCAATGGCAATATTGGTCGCTGCAAATCGTGACGCCCATTTGTCGTCCGACACGTCGATCGTGCCCATATTGGCTTTCCACGCTTTGCCGGCGTTATAACGTAGCAAACCGTCGCGCAGTGCTTGGGTCGCAAGTATCTGATAATCGGCGTTCATCGATGAACGTACCCACAGACCGCCTGAATAGACGCTATAGGGTCCGTCGGCATCGGTTTCACCAAAGCGCTCAATCAGTTGGCGGCGAACCTCTTCGGCGAAATATCCGCCGACATTTTTATATCCGGTACCGCGCTGCGCAACAAGGCCAAGCGGCTGGGCACGGGCAGACACGAGTTGCGCGTCGGTGATCCATTCATTCTTACGCATTTCGCCCAGCACCCAGTTGCGACGGGCAATGGCAAGCTGTGCGTTCTTTGTGCGACCATAACGTTCCGGCGCCTTGGGCAAGATGGCAAGGAATGCCATTTCATGCAGTTGAAGTTGGTCCACGCTTTTCGCGAAATAGGCCTGCGCTGCGGCTTCCACGCCGAACGCCTGCCGACCGAGCGCAATTTCGTTGAGGTATAGCGACAGGATCTGCGGCTTGGTCAGCGCGCTTTCAATACGCTTGGCCAAAATCGCTTCTTTGACCTTGCGGGTGTAACTATACTCGTTCGTCAGCAACAGGTTTTTGGCGACCTGCTGCGTTATCGTCGACGCACCGCGCGAGCGTTTGCTGCTGAAAATATTGTCAAAAATCGCCGAAACGATACCGGGATAATCGATACCGCCATGGCTGAAGAATGTTTTATCTTCTGCAGCGAGATAGGCCCGGACCAGTAATTTGGGGAAGTCGGCATATTCCAGCTGAACGCGCCGTTCGCGGGCGTAGCTGTGAAATGGTTCTCCGTTAACGTCGCGCACCACCGTTGGCAGCGGCGATTCATATTCGATCAATGCCTCTGCATCTGGAAGATTGCGCGCAAAAAGCACCCAAAAGAGCATGAGAAACAGGACAAATGCGCCAACCGCGTAGGTCGCGCGCCGAAAACGTTTACTTTGCCACCAGCCCTGCCACTTGCCGATAAATCCTTCGGCTTCGCGTTTCAGCCTGTAGCTGATCGCAGTTGGCTCTTCGGTGGTCGGAGACGAGTTATTCATTACCGGCCCTCTCTAGCCGATTTGCCGGACAGGTCCAGAATCTTGTTCTGTAACTTGGCGCGATTTTTATCGCACCGGCTGGTTATCGGGTCACGATCCTGCGTGCAAAGTGGATCTGAATGGCATTTGCCACTGCCCGTGCGACTTTTTGACGTCCGGTCGATGATGCCAGAAAGCTGACATCGGATGCATTGCTCAGATAACCCGTTTCGAACAAAACGGACGGCGTGTCGGGCGCATTGAGCACAATAAACGACGCAAAGCGGTGCGAATTTCCTCGGATACGCATGTTCGGTGTTGCCTCACGCAGCAACAGCTTTGCGAAATCGGCAGACACATTCATGGTTTCGCGCTGCGTCAGGTCAATGAGGATTGACGACACATTGGCATCAGCACCGCCCAGATTAACGCCGTTGAGGATGTTCGCCTTGTTTTCGCGGGCAGCAAGCCGTTGCGCCTCGCGATCGGACGCAATTTCGGACAGCGTATAGACGGTGCCGCCGCTGGCTTGCGGGTTTTCGGCGCTGTCCGCGTGAATAGAGATGAACAGGTCGGCATTCAGCTTGCGTGCGATCTGGTATCTGTCCTGCAACACGATAAATTTATCGCTGTCCCGCGTTAACGCGACACGGACACGGCCGCTTTTGAGCATTTCATCACGCACCGCTTTAGCAATTGCCAATGTGACGTCTTTTTCGCGCTGCCCGCCATGTGGACTGATCGCGCCCGGGTCATGACCGCCATGCCCCGCGTCAATGACTACAAGGGGTAGGCTTACATCCGCAGGGCCGCTTATTTTCGGCAAGCCTTTGCCAACGTTCGAGCGAATGGGTGCGGTCACTTGGTAACGCCGCTGCAGCGGCTCCGCGCGAAATTGCACTGATGGCGCGATTTGGGTGGGCCGCGGTCCTAATATTCCCTGCACCGAAACGTGCTGAATGGCGCTGCCAATCGCGGGGGACGCGAAAACCGGCAAGGTGGCAAAAAGCGCAGCAGCGCCTATATAGTACTTAGGGGTTCTAGCCCTTGCCCTCGTCCAGAAAATTTTTTCGCCCACGCCCCGGCTCCGCCTACCTGATGAATGGATATTAAGGCTTGGGCGGGAAAGGCTGGTGTCCAGACGAGGTTAATGGCGCATTAAGGCTAAAAACCGGTTTTTCCGTCCATAATAGCAAGCTATTTCGCGCGATGCCCTTGCCGACAACCTGCAGGAGTGCTAGCGAATAGCTACAGGGAATTTCATCTGACCTTCCCGCCAATCCGCCTTCGGTTCTTTTCCGCTCGGCACATTAACAGGTTGACGCTGCATGAGGCATGATATTTCTACCAACGCCGCCCGCATAGGGACTGGCGCATGGGCTGGAAATCAAGCGCGCGCGATACACGCCCGCCATGCACAAGCAGCAGACGCAATTCTTTCATTCCCACCATATCGCCTTGCCGACAGGAGCGCTTCGCGTCCCGTCTGGCATTGCATCAACAATAAAGCGAGCGGCCTTTGGCTGACAACCGGGCGCCATGCTCGCTGGAGTAATATCAATGACAACGCGTATGCTAATCGATGCGCGGCACCGGGAGGAAACCCGGGTCGCAGTCGTCACAGGAAACCAGATTGAGGAATTTGATTTTGAATCGGCCGAGCACAAGCAGCTCAAAGGCAATATCTACCTCGCAAAAGTAACAAGAGTTGAACCTTCGCTTCAAGCGGCGTTCGTAGACTATGGTGGCAATCGCCACGGCTTTTTGGCGTTTGCCGAAATCCACCCCGATTATTACCAGATCCCACGCGAAGACCGCGAGCGTTTGTTGGCTGAAGAAGCCGAAGCCGCCGCTGAAGAAGCTGCGCTGCGTGAGCAGGAAGAGGAAGAAAGCGACGAGCCTTCGGACATCATGCAGGGTTCTGCAGAGCGCGAAGACGACTCTACTGACCTGATTGAAGTCGATAGCGACGACAGTGTCGACACCATCGACATGACCGAGGGCGAAGAACCCGACCTTGGCAGCAATGGCGACGATGCGTCAGACGAAGGCGAAGGCGAGCGCGGCGAAAATGGCCGCAACAACCGCCGTCGTCGTGGCCGTGGTGGTCGCAATGGCGAAGCCCGCGCACCAAAGGCCAGCGACGAAGTCCGTGCAAAGCGCATGAACTTGCGTCGCCGCTACAAAATTCAGGACGTCATTCATCGCCGTCAAGTTTTGCTGGTACAGGTTGTAAAGGAAGAGCGCGGCAATAAGGGCGCTGCTCTGACGACATATCTCAGCCTTGCCGGTCGTTATTGCGTTCTGATGCCAAATACGTCGCATGGCGGCGGTATCAGCCGTAAAATCCACAGCGCGGCGGACCGTAAGCGCCTGAAATCGATTATTTCGGACCTGACGTTGCCATCCACCATGGGTTGCATCATCCGCACCGCCGGCCTCGCGCGCACGAAGCCTGAAATCAAGCGCGACTTTGATTATCTCGCGCGCCTTTGGGACGAAATTCGTGAGCGTACACTTCGTGGTGCAGCACCGATGCTGATCCACACCGACAGCGACCTCATCAAGCGTGCCATCCGTGATATCTATAATAAGGACATTGACGAGGTATTCGTCGAGGGGCCTGACGGATATAAAGCCGCGAAGGATTTCATGAAGCTGCTGATGCCAAGCCACGCAAAACGCGTGCAGCATTATGCAGACCCGGTTCCGCTGTTCCAGCGTTACCACGTCGAAGATCAGCTGAACGCCATGTATCAGCCCATCGTCCAGTTGAAGTCGGGTGGCTATATCGTCATCAATCCGACCGAAGCTTTGGTATCGATCGACATCAACTCAGGCCGTTCAACCAAAGAACATGGCATTGAGCAAACCGCGCTTTCTACCAATTTGGAAGCTGCACGCGAGATTGCCCGTCAATTGCGCCTGCGCGACATGGCTGGCCTGGTCGTCATCGACTTCATCGACATGGAGCATCATTCGAACGCCCGTAAAGTCGAGCGCGCGATGAAGGAAGCGTTGAAACACGACCGTGCCCGTATTCAGGTCGGCCGTATTTCGAGCTTTGGTTTGATGGAAATGAGCCGCCAGCGTTTGCGCACCGGCGTGCTCGAAGCATCCACCCGCGAATGTCCGCATTGTGAAGGCACTGGCCTTGTCCGCACAGCATCGTCTGCTGCTCTGTCCGCCCTACGTCTCATCGAAGATGAAGCGGCAAAGGGCCATGGCAGCCAGATCGTTCTGCAGGCGAGCCAAGAAGCCACAATCTACTGCCTCAACAACAAGCGTGCCGAACTGGCCGCGATTGAAGAGCGCTACCACGTCCGCGTGCTGATTGTACCCAATGGCGAAACCGAAGGCGCAAAGCTTGCCGTATCGAGCTCCGGTCCACGCCCAGAGCGGCCAGCCGCATTGCCGCCAATTATCGACATCGAAGAAGATGATATCGACGACGAAATCGACGATTTCGACGACGAAGTCGAAGCCGAAGAAGCTGAACGCGAACCACGCCGTGCGCGTGAAGAGCGTCCACGCGAAGAAGGCGAAGGTGGTGAAGGCCGCAAGCGTAAACGTCGTCGTGGACGTCGTGGTGGCAAGGGCCGTGATCGCGATGGCCGTCCGGAAGGCGAAGATGCTGTTGCCGGTGAGAACACCACTGCAGATCGTCCAGAAGGCGAAAGCAACGCTGAAACAGTCCAGGCTGACGGCGATGTCGAAGGCGAAGCCAAGCCAAGGGCCCGTCGTGGTCGCCGTGGCGGCAGAGGCCGTGATCGCGACCGTGAAACGGGTGCAGTTGAAGCATCAACAGAAGTGCCAGCCGTAGCCGCAACTGAAGTTGCGGAAGCGCCTGTCGAAGCACCCGCAAAGCCAAAGCGTGCAAGCCGGGCGAAGCCAAAGGCTGAAAAGGTTGTTGTTGAAGCCGATGCACCGGAAGCGAAAGCCACTGAAGCGCCAAGCGCGGCCGAAGAAGCACCCGCTGCCAAAGCAAAGGCACCCGCAAAGCCACGCAGCCGTGCAAAAGCACCGGTAGCTGAAGCTGAAGCGGTAGCTGACGAAACGGCGGAGGCTCCAAAGGCCAAAGCCAAGGCGCCGCGCAAGAAAGCCGCTGCCAAAGATGTTGCACAGGATGTAACATCAACGACCGAAGCTGGCGGGGCCGACGATGGCCCGCCACGTTCAGGTTGGTGGCAACGCACGTTCGGTTAAACCCGATTTACTGTTTCCACATAGCCCCGCCGGTCATGGACTGGCGGGGTTTTGTTTTGCCCAACTTCTTCATTGCGCGTTCATCCAGTTCGCGCCATTCACTGCATATGAACAATTCTGTATTTCGTGCCCTGCGAACAGCATTGGTGCTATTTCTTGCCATATGGATATCCGTGCGCCCGGTTATGGCGCAGTCCATTTTGCGCGATGCTGAAACCGAAGCTTTTTTCAAAGAAATTTCCGCGCCATTGATTACCGCGGCCGGGCTTGACCCGAACAATGTCGACATCATCCTGATCAATGACAAATCCATCAATGCATTCGTTGCGGGCGGGCAAGCAGTCTATCTGCACAGTGGATTGATTGACGCCGCGACCACCGCAAACGAAGTGCAAGGCGTGATTGCGCACGAGCTTGGGCATGTCGTCGGCGGCCATGCCGTGCGCTTCGACGAAGGCGCTTCGGTCGCGAGCGGCATCAGCATTGCCAGCTTGATACTTGCCGCTGCGGCCATGGCGGCTGGCGCGGGCGAAGCTGGCATGGGCATATTATCCGCGGGCCAGCAAGCCGCGATGGGCAAGTTCCTTGCCTATAGCCGTGGACAAGAAGGCACAGCCGATGCGTCTGGCGCGCAATATCTCTCTACCGCAGGCATTTCGGGCCGTGGCTCCATCAGCTTTTTCAAAAAGCTACAGAATTTCGAATTCCGCCTCGGCATCCCGCAAGAGGACAGCTATGGCCGCACCCACCCCTTGTCGGGCGAACGTATTTCGGTGCTGCAGGACAAATATTCCGCCGATCCGGCGTGGGATGCACCGCTAAATCCGAAGTGGGAGAGTGATTTCAAACGGATCAAGGCAAAGCTGACGGGCTATCTGTCGGACCCGACGGCAACGATGCGCGATTATCCCGAAAGCGACAAAAGTGTGCCTGCCCGCTATGCCCGTGCCTATGCGTGGCATAAGTCTGCCTATCCGCAAAAGGCGCTGGATGAATCATCGGCACTCGTCGCGTCCGCCCCCGAAGATCCCTATTTCCTTGAATTGCATGGGCAAATATTGCTCGAATCCGGCCGCCCAGCAGACGCGATTATACCGTTACGCAAAGCGGTGAGCCTCACGGGAAATCAGCCGCTGATCGCCGCCATATTCGGGCATGCGTTGATTGCAACCGAGGATAAGACAAAACTTGATGAGGCGGCTCAGGTGCTGAAAGCCGCCGTCACCAAAGATAATCAAAATCCTTTTGCCTGGTACCAATTGGGCGTCGTTTACGAACAAAAGGGCGATAGCGCGCGCGCGGCCCTCGCCAGTGCGGAGCGTTACTTGATGGAAGGCGCGCCGCAATTGGCGTTGCCAAACGCACAAACCGCAATGGCCGGGCTTCCCGAATATTCACCCGATTGGATACGCGCTCAGGATATCAACATGGTGGCCGAAGCAAAGCTTGCGCAGCTCAAGAAGCGGAGGCGCTGAATTGGCTGGCAACGGGGAGCGACGGGGGCTAATCGGGCCGCTATGAACAACCAAATGACGACGCGTATGCCGCTTATCCTTATTCTTGCCGCCACACTTTTGCTGGCCGCGATCGGCGCTTATCTGTTTTGGCCAAAAGACGCCGTGTCCGTGCAAGAACCAGCAGGCGCTGCATCACAGGACGCCGCCAAGGCTGCCGCCGCCGCAGGTATGAGCGCCGACGACCGCAAAGCGACCGAGGCAATCGTACGCGCATATATCTTGGAAAATCCGGAGATTATTACAGAAGCCATTGGCGTGTTGCAAAAGCGTGAGGCAACGAAGCGCCTCACCGCCGCGGGCGCTAAGCTGACAGTACCCTTCCCCGGCGCGGAGTTCGGAAATCCCAATGGCGATGTCACGCTCGTCGAGTTTACCGATTATAACTGCGGATACTGCCGCTCCAGCGTTGCAGATGTGCAAAAGCTTATCGATAGCGACAGCAATATCCGCGTTGTCATCCGCGAGGTCCCGATCCTGAGCGCGACCAGCCGCGATTCAGCCTTATGGGCACTCGCAGCGGCCAAGCAACGCAAGCATAAGGCATATCATGATGCCATGTTCAGCGGTGGACGCCCTGATGCCCAAAGCATCCGTGCCGCCGCTTCAAAAGCAGGGATGAACCTTGCCGCCGCTGAAAAATTCGCAAACTCGCGCGAAGCGATTGCCGAGGTCGAAAGCAACATTGCAATCATGCAGCAAGTTGGCTTTGGCGGCACCCCGACCTTCATTATCGGTGACCAGATATTGGAAGGAGCCGTTGGCCTTGATGCCCTAAAAGCCGCAGTCGCGAAAGCGCGTAAAGCGGGTTAAGCTTTCTTTCCCTGTGCGATCACATACCATTCCACCGATCCTTTGCGGCTTGCCGGCGGCTTGGCGTGTTTGACCGTGGTGAAGTTGTTTTTAAGAATGCTCAGCATCACCGGATCGGTTCCCCCCGCAAATACTTTCGCAACAAAATCGCCGCCGGGTTGCAGGACCTGAATAGCAAAATCAACGGCCGCTTCGACCAGGCCCATTGTGCGTAAATGGTCGGTCTGTTTGTGACCGACGGTGTTCGCCGCCATATCTGACAAGATCAGGTCCGGCGCGCTGCCGAGTTCGGCAATCAGCCTATCCGGCGCGCTGTCGTGCATGAAATCCATTTGGAGCAACACAACACCTTCAAGCGGGTCGACCGGCAAAAGGTCGATACCCACAATCGCTGCCTTTGGCTGTTGCCTGCGCACCACTTGTGCCCAGCCGCCCGGCGCGACACCTAAATCGACCACGGCTTTCTTGCCGCGCAATATGTGAAACTTCTCGTCCAACTCGACCAGCTTATATGCCGCACGGCTGCGATAGCCCTCGCCATGCGCGCGCTTCACATATGGGTCGTTCAACTGCCGCTCAAGCCAGCGGGTTGATCCAGCAGTGCGCCGCTTGGCCGTCTTGACCTTCTGTTTACCCGCCAGCGTCCGGCCGGAATCTTTACCACCAAATAAATTGTCTGCCATTTTCAGTTCCGTCGATTTCTGCGCTTGGCGTCGCTCGCCATCAGCGCACGCAAAATGCCCTCGCGAATTCCACGATCCGCAACGCCCAGCCGCTCACCGGGCCATATATCAAAAATAGCCTCAAGGATGGCGCAACCGGCAACGACCAAATCTGCGCGCTCATGCCCAATGGTCGGGAATTCAGCTCGGCCGTCTATATCGCGCCGCGCAAGCTCGCGGCTAATCTCGCGCATGGCGGCGGTCGGCAAATACAGCCCGTCAACAGCGCGGCGGTCATAGCTGTTCAGTTTCAGATAGACGCTGGCAAGCGTCGTGACTGTTCCCGAAGTCCCCAAAAGCCTGCGGTCCCCGCCATCTTCCGGCAAACGTGCGGCGAACTCGGCAAAACTTGCCATCACCTTTGCACGCATCGCTGCGTAAATGGCGTTTAGCTGCTCGGGCGTCTCCGCCTCGGCCCGTTCACTTTCGGTCAACGAAACCACGCCCCATGGAACGCTCACCCAGTCCAATATTTCCGGGACAAGGCCACTTGTTGACACGAGCACAAGCTCGGTCGATCCGCCGCCAATGTCGAATATCAGCGCAGGTCCTGTCCCCTGCTCAAGCAAGGCATGGCATCCCATGACGGCAAGGCGCGCCTCTTCCTGTGGGCTGATGATGTCGAGATGAATACCTGTCTCGCGCTTGACGCGCTCGATAAACTGCGCGCCATTGACGGCCTGACGGCATGCCTCAGTCGCGACCGATCTCGCCAGAACCACGTTACGTTTTTTCAACTTCTCGGCGCATACCGAAAGTGCCTCAACCGCGCGGTCCATGGCCTCATCGCTCATCCGGCCTGTCGCAGTAAGCCCCTCGCCCAGCCGGACGACCCGCGAAAATGCATCGACGACGGTAAAATCATCGCCGCCAGCCCGCGCGATTAACAACCGGCAGTTGTTCGTCCCAAGATCAAGCGCAGCATAAGCTGTCCGATCAAGCCAGTTACGGCGCACAGCCGCGTTATCGGCAGGACCAAAGCCATTGGCGGGTTTCGGAGGCGTGTTGGATGTGTGTGCACGCGCTGCGCCCTCAGCCGAAGCTTGCTGCAGTTTTGCAGCCTTGGGTGCCGCATTCTTGCGACGGGGCGGCTTTTTACGTTTACGCCCGCGTCCCTGTTGCGGCGATGGCGCGACATTCTCGCCCATAGCCGTAAACTCACTTCTTATTTTCTATCCGGGCAGATGTACTGCCGGTACCTGACGCCTTGATACGCGCTGCACGTTAAAAATTCAACATTTTTGAATATCGTCGCAACCGGCCAAATTCAGCGGCTTGACCGTGCACGGGCACCAGCATATAGGCCCGCCTTCTGTTCCCCGGTCGTCTAACGGTAAGACTACGGACTCTGACTCCGTCTATTGAGGTTCGAATCCTTACCGGGGAACCATTTATTTCTCTTAAAGTATTGAAATATGTCATTAGATTTGGGTTTTGATGTGGTCGTTCCCACATTCCTTCCCACATTTTGATTTTGGAATTTCGGCCTTGAATGTTGGTTCCGAGCACCTGTTTTTTGTCAAGACAGCCTTTTTGTGGGTCGGAATCAACCGCCGAGCCAATTGGCTTTTTTTCGGCGAGTGAATAGCCAGCGTAGCTGTTGGGATGGCAGACAAGCCATCGTAATTAGCGCCAGTAAATTGTCATAAGTCAGGTTGCCGCGTCGACGACCGCATTGATCCATTCGTCGATTTCGCTCTCAACCCAAACTGCGCATTTGGGTCCTAATGACCGCGACCGGGGAAATCTCCCCTCACTCATTAGGCGATAGATCATCGACCTTTTAATTCCGACACGTGCAATAACTGCTGGCAATCTTATTAAACGGATCGGCCTAACAGGAGAATGCTCACCGTTGGCGGATTGATCATGGAGAAGGCGCTGAATCATAGCGTGCGCTCAACGCCCCAACGCCAGCGACAGATCGCGGCTCGCAATGTCATCGATATGCTCTGAAACTAAACGTGCGACGAGTTTCGACGTACCGACGGCCCAGCGCGGTCGCACCTCATTTAATTTGTCCTGCAGCGCATCATTCAAAGTGCCCGGCATGGAGGCCACAAGTTCATCCCAGAATTCTCCCATCTCATGATGCATCCAGTTCGCTGCCAGCTCTTCCTTGCCAGCAAGTGCCAGAAACAATGTTCCGCGCGCCGGGACACCAGCAGCTGCAAACAAGCGCAGCGCTTCGTCGACGGTAACGGAGCGAGTTCCGCGAATGACGCGTAACAACGCATCCTTGTGAAAACCCGTCTCGCTGGCGATATCGCGCTTGGGCCTTCCTGAATTCTCGATGGCTCTTGCCAGCGTGCGCGCAAGCACATCTTCTATGGCGGGTGGTTCGGCAATCTGATTGTTCATAACCGGGTGTTCCTTGGCGTCCAGCGTTCGACTCGAAGTGATATTCCGACTCCGCAACTGTAGGAAAGCAAAAAGAACAAAGCTAGAACATATAAGATTTCCTATAATGAGACGATTCGGCGGATTGGCGTATTTCTCGGCCGCCTCTGGCCGATTCGTTGGCCATTCACGAACACAAATGCGGCATTTCCTGCGTCATTGCCGGTCAGGAGACGCCGCTTCGGTGTTATTTTTATATGAAATACCTCTCTATCGCTGTTGCCGCTTTCCTATTTCAATGTCCTAGTCCCAGTAAGAACGAACAGCGAACGTGATCGCTGCCCTTCCCTGATTGGAGATTGAACCCCATGACTACTTTATCGCTTAAACCCCGCCGCGTTGGTGTCGGTGCAATATTGTTGCCGGTTGCCATCGCGGCGCTTGCTGCATCTGCCGCTTTTGCCGGTGCAGATACAACCTTTGCCCCTGCCCTCACAAAATTCACCGACTTTCTCGAAGGCTCGGGCGGCAAGATCATCACCGTATTGAGCCTGGCCGGCGGCCTCATCGGTCTCGCATCCGGGCGCTTCACATTGTCCCAGATCGCTGTGCCTGTGGGCGTCGGCATCGGTGTTGGCACGGGTGTGCCAATTGTCACGTCCGTCGTCACGGCAATCATCTGACGACGAACTGACGGAGGGCGGCATCATGACAGACCGGTATATTGTTCCGCGCAGGCTCGACGATCCTGAACTCATTGGGTTCTGGACACTCGACGAGTTTGCCGGGCTGATTGTCCCATTCACCTGGGGCATTCTGACGCAGCATATTTTTATAGGCATCGCATTGGCTTTTGGAGCCTGGTTCACCTTGCGAAAGGCAAAGGCAGGGCGGGCAAGTTCATGGGTCCGGCACGCCGCCTATTGGTATCTGCCGCACGGGCTGACCGGTCTGAAGTGCACGCCGCCCTCTTATTGCCGCCTGTTGGCGGGTTGAGGGAGAACGCACATGCACTTCGATATTTCACACGAACGCTCGCAGAGCCTGCTGCGGCAGCGCAATATGTTGGCGCTCACCAGCACTGCCCTTGGCATTGCGCTGATCGTCGCGACCGGGCTTGCCGTCACCCGCGACCGGGAAGTCGTTTTGGTACCGACAGCGTCCAAAGCGCTCACCATCTCGAGTGGCGAGGTCACTGCTGATTATCTCGAGCTGGTGACCCGCGACGCTGCGCTGATGCTGCTCAACCGCAGCCCGGAAAATCTCGATTACTGGATGGCGCAGATCCTCGAACTGGCCGATCCCAAATCGCATGGTTCGCTCAAATCGGAGCTCGTCCGGATTGTCGACGAGCAACGCGGTTCGGATGTGACGCAAGCCTTTGTGATCAAGAGCATGACGGTCGATCCGAATGGCCTCTCTTCCGAGGTGCGCGGCACCCTCAAAACCTTTGTCGGCGCGCAAGTGATTGCCAGCGACGACCGAAGCTTTCGTTTTAGCTGGACCTATCAAGGTCTGCGGCTTGGCCTTTCCGGCTTCGCACAAATCGAAGTCGAAGACCCATCGAAGGAACCCTCATGATGCCCATGATAAAACACATTGGCGCGGCGCTATTATTGCTCGCGGCTGCAAGTCCGCTTTACGCCGACCAATATAAGCAGACCGCCGACGGCGGGGCGATCGACTGCATCGTATCGAAGCGCGAGCTGACACGGGTCAGCCTCATTGGTGACCAGTTTGCCAGCGTCTCGAAAATCTCGACCGGCTATCCGTATAATGATTTTGCGGTGACCAACGAGCCGGTGCGCGGCGATATCTATCTCTCGGTGCCCGACACCTATGCGGCTGCAACCATCAGCTTCTTTGCGACAACGAAGAAGGGCTTCGTCTACAAATTCGGCTGCCGCGCAGAACCAGTCGATGCCCAGCAGATATTCATCACCAATCCTGCGCTGGCAAAATCCGATGCAGCGGACTGGGAAGCCGAAACGCCGCGCAGTGAAGCCGCAGTCCGTCTTATCCAGGCGATGGCTAATAACCAGATAGTTCCGGGATATATTATCCGGCAAGCAGCCGCCTCGCCGTCGCGCATCGGCGATCTCGAAGTCCAGCTTATTGCGGAATATCGCGGCAGCGGCCTGCTCGGCAAAGTCATTCGGCTCACCAACAAAAGCGCCGAAACGCTGAAGATCACCGAAAGCGACATTGCGCCGCGCGACAGCGTCGCGGTGAGCCTTTCCACCTCCACACTCAAATCCGGCGCCAGCACCACGGCCTATCTGGTCGGCGCCAATGCGGAGACTTCAAATGACTGAGCCAGATACCAAAGCCGCCGCCACAGAGCCGCGCGAAACACAGCAATCCGGCCTTGCCTCACTCAACGCGCGAACCGCCAAACGCCAGCAATTACTGCTCGCAGGCGTCGGCGCCGTGCTTTTGGGCGGTGCCAGCTGGTTCATCTTCGGATCGGAAGATAGCGCCGACGGCGCCGACCCCAAGGCGGCGCAAACCATCGAGACAGCGGGTCTGGTCAACCGTGACCTGTCGCAGCGCGAATTTGTCGCAGTCTACGGCAACCGGCTCGATGCGGTTACCCGCGAACAGAAAGCGCTAAAGGAAGCGCAAGCCCCGCTCGAAGGTGTCGAAGCCCAATTGGCAGCACTCAAGGCCGAGAACCAGGCGATGCGGGTTGACGGGCAAGCAGCCATCGATGCGGTCTCTGCTGAAAATGCCGCACTCAAAAGCCAAATTGCGGTTCAGGCAGCAGCTCCGCCTCCGGCAGCGCTTCCGGCTTACGGGCCACAAGCAGGCGGTTATGATGCACGCGGACGCTCCCTGGGTGCTCCAATACCCAATACGGGCGGAGCGCCAAGCGACGGACTGTCGCCGGGTGAAGTAAAACTCCTGAACTTTGGCGTGAGCGAAAAGGGTGGAGCCGGCAATCGCGCGCAGCGACCCGAACTCTCGCCACTGGTTGTTGAAGATTCGCCCGATTATTTGCCGCCCAATTCCTATGCGCCAGCGCGCGTGATCGTAGGTGTCGATGCATCGGCGGGAGTCTCAAGCCAGACCGATCCCCTGCCCGTGGTGTTGCGGATTACCGGACCTGCCCGTTCGGTGATGAAGAATGGCAAGATACTCACCACCCGGATTACCGGATGTGTCGTCAACGGCGCTGCGCGCGGCGATCTCTCTTCGGAGAAAGTCTATGTGAAGCTCGCCAAAATGACCTGCGACCAGCCCGGCGGGCGCGTTGCGGTCTCCGAGGTTAAAGGCTTTATCAGCTTTGCTGGCAAATCGGGCGTGCGCGGCCGCGTGGTGAGCCGCGAAGGCAGCCTGATTTCGCAAGCGCTGCTTGCTGGCATCATCGGCGGATTTGGACGCGGATTTTCGGCAAATGCCAATAGCGTCTTTTCCGGTGTCACCACAAATGCATCTGGCGAACGCTCGAAGCTCTCGGGCAGCGACATATTGGGCGGCGGGCTTGGCCAGGGTGCGGGCGACGCCGCCGATACGGTGAGCAAATATCTCATCGAACGTGCCGAACAATATCAACCCGTGGTCGAGATGCCCACCGGCATCGACGTGGAAATCGTCTTTCTAGACGGCGTTTTTGTGAGGAACTCTTAAATGATCGAGCAACTTGAAACCACGCCCGCGCGCCCACGCCGCTGGCTCAAAATCGGCACCGGCCTCTGCGCGCTTGTCTGCCTGTCGGCAGCGACCGGTTGGGGTGCGGCGACCTTTGCCTCAACCCAGATCAAAAACCAGAATATCGACCAATTGCGCACAGCGCTCAACTTGCGTCTGCCCAAAACACCCATCGATGCGCTCGATTGCGCAGGGCATGGTGGCCTGTGCGAAGTGGTGTCTAAAACTACGCTCTTCTATGTCGACACCAAAGCCAAATATCTGGTTATCGGCCGTATCTATGACATGGAAGCGCGTCAGGATCTGACCGCAGCGCGGTTGCTGGCGCTCAATCCTGACCTGTTGACCGCAGGTGCAGCGCGCAGCAACGCGCGCGATACTGCACAAGCACCACCCCGACCCGCTAGCCCCGCAAAAGTTTCACTCAGCGGACTTCCTACCAAAGGCGCCATTCATTGGGGGCCAGCCAGTGGCCCAAGGCTTATCGTCTTTTCCGATTTCCAGTGCAGCTATTGCCGCAAATTATCAGATGAACTCAAATCGCTCGGCGTACGTGTCGAAGAGCGGCCGATTTCGATCTTCGGCGCAGCAAGCCGCAAATTATCCGAACAGGTCTATTGTTCGGCTAACCCCGCTGCTGCCTTGCATGCAGCCTATGGCGGGCTGGCGCTCGCCAGAGCCAAGCCCTGCGACACCAGCGGGCTTGATGCCAATGAAGCTTTCGCCAGGAAACACGGGTTTGGCGGCACGCCTGTGATCGTGCGTCCGTCGGACGGCGCGGTCATCGAAGGGTACCGCAGCGCGTCCGACCTCAAAGCATTTCTGAACGTGAACCCCAAAAGCAGCGGAGCCTGAGCCATGAGCATCAAACATCACTTTCTCGCACTTCCACTGATGCTCGCCAGCCTTTCGGCCTGCGCAACGCTTGGAACTAATGTGGCCGGTGACTTCAGCTGCCGTGCGCCCAAAGGTGGATGCGCGCCGACAGGTACCATCGATGCAGCAGCCACCGCCGCATCACCTGCCAGCGATCCGGGACGCACCCCGCAAGTTCGCGCAGGCATTGCGCCCGGCGATGTGGCGCGCACAGGCGAGCGTACTGTTGATTGTCGTTGAGAAGTGACCCGTTAGGGGCATAAGTTTTCACTGAGATTTGACCCATGTTTGAACCACACCCTGACCGACCGGTTGGGGGGA
>NCJG01000019.1 GCA_002282385.1 Sphingomonadales bacterium 39-57-19
ATGTCGCACTTATGTCGGCTGTATCGAGATTCGGCTAAGTCATTGAAAATGCAGCTCATAACCTGAAGGTCGTAGGTTCAAATCCTACTCCCGCAACCAAACATTTGCAAAACTATCAAAGACTTACAGAGAGCTCCCTTCGGGGAGCTTTTTGCGTTTGTGGCCCGCTGTAAGCACTGTGGAAGCAAGAGGGGGCTAGTTGTTGCGTAGTTGGCTGCCCAGCCGCCAGATCATCATCGACACCAAGTACTACGCTGATGTGCTGCGCTCGGTGCGACCCTCTTCCGGGCTCTTTTTGGAGGTGGCCGGTGGCACCGGAGAGCATGGGTCACGTTCAGCGGCAGGTTCATCGCCAAAACCCGGCATATAACTGTCTACGCGCTGGGCACCAATTGCGACCGCAACTGGGCCGGGAGCGGACTGTCCGCTTTATGAGCGGAAACCGGGCAATGCACACGCTCAGCCGGAGAAAATTGAACGAAGTTATCGCCAACAAGTCGGACAATCAGGTAATCGCTACAATTTTACCTTATTTAGCCGTAACGCGTTCATTACCACGGTAAACGAAGATAGCGCCATCGCCGCGCCTGCAAACATCGGCGACATCAGGATGCCGGAAACTGGGTAAAGTGCGCCTGCCGCGACCGGGACGCCAATACCGTTGAACAAGAACGAGAAGAAAAGATTTTGGCGGATGTTGCGCATGGTCGCTTTTGCGAGCGCGCGTGCGCGGACGACGGCGGCGAGATCGCCTTTGGTGAGCGTGATGCCCGCGCTTTCAATCGCAACATCTGTGCCGGTGCCCATTGCCAGGCCGACATCGGCAGCGGCGAGTGCCGGAGCGTCGTTTATTCCGTCGCCTGCCATTGCCACCATTGCCCCAGATGCTTTGAGTTCGCCCACAATGCGTGCTTTGTCATCTGGTTTAAGTTCTGCATGTACACCGTCTAGGCCGCCCACGGCGTCGGCAACAACTTGTGCTGTCGTCGGATTGTCGCCCGTTAGCATGATGACGCGCAGGCCCTGTTTGCGCAGCGCTTCGATTGCCTCGCGCGCGTTCGCACGAATGGGATCAGCTACAGCGACAAGTCCGGCAAGTTTGCCATCGACGGCGACGAGCATCACTCCAGCGCCCGCGCGGCGTCTGCTTTCAGCAACGTCGTTGAGTGGTGCTGGATCGACGCCGATGCGCTGCATCTGCGCAGCGTTGCCGATTACGACGGCGCGGCCGTCGACTTGGGCGCTAATCCCCGCGCCAACTTGAACCTCAAAATTTTCTGGCTCGCCAAGCTTCAGCGTGCGTTCGTTTGCGGCGCTCACAATGGAATGGGCCAGTGGATGCTCCGAGCGCTCCTCGACAGCTGCCGTTAAGGCCAGCAACTCATTCTCATCCATCCCGCCAATTGTCTCGATGGCAATGAGCTTGGGCTTCCCTTCGGTCAGCGTTCCAGTCTTGTCGATAACAAGCGTATCGACCTTCTCGAACGCTTGCAGTGCTTCAGCATGTTTGACCAACACACCTGCGTGTGCACCGCGTCCCGTTGCGACCATGATCGACATAGGTGTCGCTAAACCCAATGCACACGGACAAGCGATGATGAGAACGGCAATGGCATTGAGCAGCGCATGGCCGATACGCGGTTCAGGGCCGACAAGGCTCCAAACCGCAAAAGATGCAATCGCGATGGCAATTACCAAGGGAACGAACCATCCTGAAATCCGGTCTGCCACAGCCTGAATCGGAGCGCGGCTGCGTTGGGCTTCGGCCACCATGCGGACAATGCGCGCAAGCATGGTGTCGCTTCCGACTACTTGCGCTTCCATGACAAGGCTGCCCGTGCCGTTGACAGTTCCGCCGGTCAGCGCGCTGGTCGCTTCCTTTGCTACCGGCAAGGGTTCTCCAGTTAGCATCGATTCATCGACCGATGACCGGCCTTCGATCACAACCCCGTCAACCGGTACCGCTTCGCCCGGACGGACACGAAGATGATCGCCTGTTTGAACGTCGGCTAAAGGAACCTCGGTTTCGGTGCCATCGCCATTGATGCGCCGCGCCGTCTTTGGCGCGAGATTGAGCAGTGCACGGATTGCCTTGCCGGTTGCGGCCCTTGCGCGCAACTCCAACACTTGTCCAAGCAACACCAGCGCCACGACGACACCAGCCGCTTCATAATAAACAGGCACCATGCCGCCGTGCATTCTAAAGGTATCTGGAAATAGACCCGGCGCGAACGTCGCAACCACGCTGTAGAGGAATGCCGCGCCGACACCGATGGCGATGAGCGTAAACATATTGAGCTTGCCCGTGACAATCGACCTCCACCCGCGCGTGAAAAACGGCCAGCCGGCCCACAAAACGATTGGTGCGGTCAGCGCCAATTGAATCCACGGAGAATATGCGGGATCAACCAAATGAATGCCGAGAAATTCTGTTCCCATCGTCAGGATTAGCAAAGGCACTGCTAGAGCTGCCGACACCCACCACCGACGCGTAAAATCAACCAGCTCAGGATTAGGTGCGTCATCGAGCGAAGGCTCTTCAGGTTCCAATGCCATCCCGCAAATCGGGCAAGTTCCCGGACCTTGCTGACGGATTTCAGGGTGCATCGGGCATGTCCACATCACACCGGGTGCGGCAACAGGTTCGGAGCGCGAGCTATTGAAGAGATATTTGGTTGGGTCGGCTGTGAATTTTGCCAGACATCCGGCACTGCAAAAATGAAAATGAACGCCATCATGCGTGGCATGATGTGCCGTGGTCGCAGGATCGACCTTCATCCCGCAAACGGGATCAAGAACTGTTGTCAGACTGTCCGGGCCCGCCGTGCTGCAACATCCACCGAATTTTACGGGATGTGCGGTTTCATGCGTTGTCGTCACGGGTCAGTCTCCAAGTCAGGTCGGGTCGCACCACGTCACGTTGAAACGGGCGGTTCGAGCTTTCCGAGCCATGCGACGAGGCCAAGAATGATAAGGGCGATGCTCAATTCAAGAGCAAGGCTCTTGCGTAACATTGCTAATGCGCGCGATGTTCCGTTGCTGTTCAGTGCGCGGTTGAATTCCGGGGTCAGTCTAAACCGGTTTGCGGCGGCCAGCGCCAACATGACGGCAAACAACAGGAGTTTGACGATCAGCAATTGGCCGTACAGTGTTGTGTGGAGCGTCAGAACGTTTTGCGGACCAACCAGCATCCAGCTATTTACCAAGCCCGAGCCGAAAACCAGCGTGACGGTAACTGTTCCCGCCACCGAAAAACTTTCAAGCAATCTGTGGGTCAGCCGTAAATAGTCTTCGCTAAGGTTTGCTGCGCTGCGAAATAGCATGACAGAAAAAGCGGCAAGCGCACCAAGCCACGCTCCAGCCCCGAGCAGATGGATGATGTCGGCGATAAGATGTGCCGCTCCAGCAGAACCTTCGCTCGCGGCTCCGTGACCTGTCCACGCGACAGAGGCAAGAGCTACTCCTGACCCGAGCGTCACGAATGTTAATTTTGGCAGGGATTTGCTATCGATCATTCGATACGCAACGGCAAATGTAGAGAACAAGGCGATTACCCGCACTAGCCAAGCATTGCCCATCGGCGTTTCAAAAATCATCACGCTGATCGAGGCATTATCAACATCAAGCAATTGAACGCCTGACATCGAAGCCGTCATTGCCGTGATGCTGAGCAACGACAGTGGAATCCCCGTCGCTGAAAGCCAGAATGTTAAGGCGCGAAGCGGCAGGATGTTTACTTGGGCGCGCTCAGCACCCCTCAATGCGTACAATGCGAACAGGGGCAGTCCAAACAGCAGCATCAGATTCGCGTAAAGCGCAAACCTGATGCCGATGTTGAGTTGTTCGATCACATCTTTATTTCACGGTAAAATTGAAGCTGCCTTCCATCCGATGAGCGTCTGGACCGGCAGCAGCCCATTTGAGCTCATAGGTCCCTGCAACCAAAGCGCGCTTCATCATAAGCGTCATGGTCTTGCCATCCTTGCTCATCGCTGAGGTGAACCCACTGATTTTCATCGGCGCATGATCTTTCATGCCCGGCATTCCCGTCATCGTCAGTGTCGTGGTCGCAAATTTAGCAATCAGCTTTTCGTTGAAGGTCAGGACGATCTTCGTTGGTTTAGCGACCACTGCATTTGCGGCTGGCGTTGACTTAACGAGCTTGGCGTGGGCGAAGGCCGCGCCAGAAAAGGCGAGCGCTGCAAGGACCGGGGCGGCGAACAATAGACGAAACTTTGACATGAGGATTCTCCAAACAACGTGTTCTACCTCTAATACGCACACCGATGCATATACCCTCATGTGAAATCTGTTGAGGGCTTTGCGGCGATCGCGCGTATATGTGGCATGAAGTTTGGAGATACGGATATGAGCCACATTGACGATATGCTTGATGGACTGCGTGCGGCACCGCTGCCGATCCGGCTTATGACGATAGATGACGCGGTGCTATCGCAGCTTTCCGAGCGCCGGGCTAATGCTGCCCTGCTCTCTGGCGGTATGATAGGGTTCGCGATCATCGCCGCAACGGGAATGGGTCTAGTGAGCGCACTGGTTCCAAGCACATCAGCCGAAGCTGCACCCAGTCTGTCGCCATTTGGCGGACCAGCGGCCCTTGCACCATCGACACTCCTGGATAGCGGCGAATGAGCAATATGCGGCGGACAATTATAATCGCGATCATAGTTTTTCTGTCAGCAATCGGGGGCGTAATGGCAGGGCGGCTGATTGTTAATCCGCCAGTGCCCCCTGAGAATGAACTTCATGCGTTGCTTCATAACGGTCTCGATCTTGATGCCAACCAACATGCGAAGCTGGAGGCGTTGGAAAAGCAATTTGCTATTCGCAAACAGGCTCTCGAACTTGAAATGCGCGCCGATAACGCCAAGCTGGCAGCGGCAATCGAGAACGAACACGGTTATGGCACCGAGGTTGCAGCAGCTATTGACCAGTCGCATATGGCGATGGGACAACTGCAAAAAGAGACGCTGGAGCATATCTTTGCAATGCGCGCGCTGCTCAGGCCCGATCAAGTGGCTAAATTTGATGCAGCCGTTGTTAAGGCACTGACTGCCGACCAAAAATGAGCCTTGCCTTAGAAGACTGTTCAGATGGCGAGTTGGCGGCGCTAGCACTCAGTGGGCGGCAATCTGCCTACACCGCTTTGCTGGCTCGTTATCGTGAGCCGATTTTTCGCGTGGTGCGGGCAACGATAGGCGATAGCGATGCAGCTGTTGATGTTACCCAAGAGACATTTGTTTCTGCTTTTGCTGCGCTCAAAAGCTATGACAGCGAGCGGTCCTTTAAAACTTGGATTTCTCGCATTGCGATTAACAAATGCCGCGATTGGGCGCGGCGACGTTCAGTGCGGCGGTTCTTTTCTTTCGCGTTGCCAATCGAGGCAGCTGCTAATGTAGCAGCAGACACGATCACCGCCGACCAGCAGATTTCTGACCGTGCAGAGCTTGCACGCGTTCAGACGGCGATTGCAACTTTGCCTCAGGCCATCCGCGAGCCATTGGTCTTGCGGACAATCGAAGGGATGACGCAGGCTGAGGCGGCTCAGGTTTTGGGTATCAGCGAAAAGGCCGTTGAAACCCGGCTTTACCGGGCACGCGGACAACTGTCCGAATTATTGAGGGTTTAGCGTGCGACTTGCGTATCAGGGTTAGAACCTAAATATGGACTCCCGATGACTTTGACTTCTCCTATTGATCGCCGAAACCTGTTGCGCGGCGCGGCTCTCGCGAGCGGCGGCATGGCGCTTGCTCCTTTATTTCCCGCCTGGGCTAAAAGCGGATCGCACGGGCTGCACAGTCTTGCCGGTCAACCCGGCGTGTTGTCGGGTGATAATATTGAAGTCAGCGTCGGGCAATCGGCGTTCCGCCTCGGCAAAAAAACCGGCCATGCTTACACGATTAACGGGACGCTACCGGGGCCGCTCATTCGCCTTCGTGAAGGTCAGAACGTAAAGCTGGTAGTGCGCAACACGCTCGAAGAAGATACGTCAGTTCACTGGCATGGAATGTTGCTTCCTTTCCATATGGATGGCGTTCCCGGCGTAAGCTATCCCGGCATCGGCCCGGGCGAGAGCTTCACCTATGAATTTCCAATGAAGCAGCACGGTACCTATTGGTATCACAGCCATAGCCACATGCAGGAAGCAATGGGCATGTATGGCGCGTTGATCGTCGATCCTGCAGGCAAAGACCCGATTGCTTATGACCGTGAGCATGTCTTGGTTTTGTCGGACTGGAGTTTTGCACACGCGCATGTGAACTTTACCAAGCAGAAGCAAAAGGCAGGCTATTTCAACAAGCGCAAACAGACCTTTGCCGGCCTTGCCAAGGGCGAAGATCAGCCACTGTCCGAACGTATGATGTGGGGCCAGATGTTGATGGACCCCACTGACATCGCAGATGTGACCGGTGCCTATTATCATTATCTGATCAATGGTCACGATAGCATGGGCAACTGGACCGGCATTTTCAAACCTGGTGAGCGCGTGCGGCTGC
Source organism: Sphingomonadales bacterium 39-57-19 (assembly GCA_002282385.1). Taxonomy (GTDB): domain Bacteria; phylum Pseudomonadota; class Alphaproteobacteria; order Sphingomonadales; family Sphingomonadaceae; genus Sphingorhabdus_B. Next base: position 6,516 of record NCJG01000019.1, read on the forward strand.
GCATTATCAATGCGGCCGCGATGAGCAATTTCAACATTCGCGTTCCCGGTCTGCCGATGACGATTGTCGCGTCGGATGGATTGCCGCTCACGCCTGTAGAAACCGACGAGTTCCAGATTGCCGTTGCCGAAACGTGGGACGTGATCATTGAGCCTAAAGAAGCGATTCCTTACGCCTTTATCGCTGAATCGATTGACCGTTCAGGCCAGTGCCGCGCAACTTTTGCTCCGCAAATGGGCATGACCGCACCGATACCCGAGCTTCGCGAGCGTCCTTTGCTCACCATGAAAGACATGGGCATGGATCATGGCAGCGGTGGCGCCGACATGGCAGGCATGGACCATAGCAATATGACCCCTGAAGAAATGGCCGCAATGGATGGCGCGATGGGCAAAATGGATCACGGCTCCATGAACATGCGTGACCCGTCGGTGGCGCCGCAGGTGAAGATGGGACCGGGTGTGGCCAGCCTTGCACCGATGCCGATGGATCGCAATAAAGAGCGGCCAACCGGTTTGGAGAAAGTCCCGCACCGGGTGCTGACGCTTAGCCAGCTTCGAGCGCTTGAGCCTAATCCTGACCAGCGCACCCCCACGCGCGAAATCGATGTCCATCTGACCGCCAATATGGAGCGTTATATGTGGTCGATGGACGGCGAGAAATACAGTGAGAAGACCGAGCCGCTACCATTCCGCCACAATGAACGCGTGCGCGTGAACCTGATCAACCACACGATGATGCCGCACCCAATTCATTTGCACGGCCATTTTTTCGAGGTGGTGAACGGACAGAAGGGGCAATATCCACGCAAGAATGTCGTCAACGTGTTGCCGGGAGCCAAGGTCACTTTTGACTTCACTGCCGATGCAATGGGTGACTGGGCATTTCATTGTCATATGCTGATGCACATGCATGCTGGCATGTTCCGCGTTGTCACTGTCCGGCATGAGGAGGAAGGGCAATGAACACTTCGTTGCTCCTTCCTGCCGCACTATTGCTCGCAACCCCCACATTCGCACAATCGGGGCATCAAGGGCATGACATGCATGCCGAGAAAGCCGAACCAAGCCCACCGCCCCCTGCCACCGATCCACATGCCGGACACGACATGGGTGGAACAAAGGCGCAGCCGGTGGCTGAGGAACGGGCTGCAGAAGCCGTTGATCCCCATGCCGGTCATGACATGAGTTCAATGCAGGATGAAACGGCCGCGACGGACGACGTCGGTAATACGCCAGCGCCAGCCCCGCCAGCGGATCATGCGGCTGATGCAATATTTGGCGCTGACATCATGGCAAAGTCGCGCAAGGAATTGGCGTATGAAGTAGGTGGCATGGGCTATTCGCTGGTGACCATCGACCTGCTCGAAGTCGGCTTCCAAAAGGGCCGCGAAAGCTATCGCTTTGAAGGTGAGGCATTCACCGGAGGCAACATCAACCGCTTCGGTGTGAAATTCGAAGGCGAGGGCGCGTTTGGTGAGCGCATTGATGATCTTGAATTGCAGGCGCTCTACTCCCGGGCAATCGCGCCATACTGGAACCTGCAAGCCGGTGTTCGGTACGACATAAAGCCAGACCCGTCGCGCACCTATCTCGTTGCCGGTGTCGAGGGTATCGCGCCCTATTGGTTCAAGGTGAACGCCGCTGGCTTCGTCTCGAACAAAGGCGAGTTCCGCGCGCGAGTGGAGGCGTCTTACGACCAGCGAATTACGCAGTCGTTAATCTTGCAGCCTCGCATCGAAGCAAATATCGCTTTCCAGGATATTCGCGCTATCGGTGTAGGGTCTGGATTGACAGACTTTGAAGCTGGATTACGCCTGCGTTATGAGATCGAGCAAGAAATTGCGCCTTATATTGGTGTCGAATGGCGCAAACAGACAGGCGCAACCGCGCGTTACTCGCGGCTCGCCGGCGAAGATCCTGAAACAATCAGCGTTGTTGCCGGGATAAGGATCTGGTTCTGAGCAGCAGACGCACCCGCATTCACCTAACTGCCAGCCGTATTCACAAATGGCTGGCCTTAATTATCGGTGCGCAATTGCTGATCTGGTTTGCCAGCGGCGTGATCATGAGTTTCCTGCCTATCGACAAGGTGCGCGGTGAGCATCTGGTTGACCGTGAAACAGTGATGATGATTCCGACGGGCAGCAGCTTTGCCGATCCAGCGCAAATCCGGGCAAAAGCCGGAGCGCCCGTTGAAGCTATCAACTGGCACATGATGGGAAGTCGCGCGGTAGCCGAAGTGACGACCGCCAACGGCATCAAACTTTTCGATGCCCAAACAGGCGAGCTCATACCGCCGGTCGGTGCCGCTCAAGCAACGGCCATCGCGAATGCCGCGTGGAAGTCAGCCGCGAAGCCGGTTTCCAAAGCATCGCGCGTCACGAC
>NCJG01000010.1 GCA_002282385.1 Sphingomonadales bacterium 39-57-19
ATGTCGCACTTATGTCGGCTGTATCGAGATTCGGCTAAGTCATTGAAAATGCAGCTCATAACCTGAAGGTCGTAGGTTCAAATCCTACTCCCGCAACCAGCAAACAAGGCCCCCTCGTGGGGCCTTTTTTGTTGGCTGTGGTGGATTGTGGATTTTCACCTCGTTCAGCCGGAGCAATGGCATAGCCATTGCGGAGACCATGCGCGAAGCGCATAAATCCTACTCCCGCACACAACGCATAAGCACAGCGCCAAAGTCGCTTAGCGCCGCGTTGCCGCGGTCGGCTTTTCAGTGGTCGAACATCAGATCGTCCAGATCGGTGATCAGATATTCCAACGCGCGATGATGGAAAAGCCGCTCGTTACGCCACAATAAGGGCGTCCCTCTGCGGCCTCTGCGCCTCTGCGTGCCCGTTATGATGCGGGTTTGTCAGAGCTCCATCCGTCAATGGCTACGCGCCATTTGCCGTCGGTACCGCGCCGGAAAACGTTGATCCCTTTGCCGATGTCGGTTGTGACCGCGCCGGTTTTCTTGTCGGTGTCGGTCGCTTTGTAGGTGTAACGCTCAACGGCCAAATCGCCGGTGACGGTGAAGCCGAGCGAGGTCTTTTCCCACTTCGTCTCATAAGCGCCGAAATATCCGCCGACCCATTCGCGCACCGCGGCCTTGCCGATGATTTCTGGCGCGCCAGGTGCCTGAAGAACGACATCGTCGGTCAGGCCCTCCATCAGCGTGTCGACATTGTTGCTGTTAATCGCCGCAACATAGCCGTCGTGCGCTGCCGCCTCGATGGCCTTGATATCTACGGGCGCCGCGGGCGTTTCACCGCCGGAACAGCCGGAAACGAGAAGCAACAGGGCTGGGATCGTGTACAAAGCTTTCATCTTCATTCTCCTCCTTTGGCCGTCGACAGCGCCCATATTCCTGAAGGCGAAGACGTCGCGGCGCACTCTCATATCCGCATTGTTCGGCCAGCTTGACCGCGCACATGCGTCATAAAAACGATGTTTAACAGTCGCCTCAATCCCCCATTCGGTAAAGTGAACAATTGTAACGATGGCCCCCTCTGCGGCCTACCGCAGCGGAAAACGCCCCGTCGTTCGTAGAAAATAACCCGTTCCCCATCGAAGCTGCGGCTTCCCACTTGCCCTTGCCCGCTAGGCATGACAGCAAGGAAAAAAGACGGCAGGGGAGCCCCACACATGACACACTATCTGAAGACCATCTTGCTGCTGGGTGCAGCGACCATTCCCGCATCGGCATTTGCGCAAGCTGCTGCTCCGGCCGCTGCGCCTGCTGCCGCTGAAGACAAGGCGCCGAAATGGGATGTCGCGGCGCCACCCGGCTTGACCCTCCGCCAGATCGCGATCGACACCGACGAGGGTTCGTGGATGAACCTGGACGTCAGCCCCGATGGCCGGACCATCGCGTTCGATCTGCTGGGGGACATCTACACCATGCCCGTCACCGGCGGCACGCCGACCCGCATTGCCGAAGGCTTGCCCTTCGAAACCCAGCCGCGCTTTTCCCCCGATGGAACGCGCATTGCCTTTACCTCTGACCGGGGCGGCGGCGACAATATCTGGATCATGAACCGCGATGGTTCCGACAAACGGCAGATGAGCAAAGAGGATTTCCGCTTGCTCAATCAACCAAGCTGGAGCCCCGATGGCCGTTTCATCGCCGCGAAGAAGCATTTCACCACGGGCCGTTCGCTGGGCACTGGCGAAGTCTGGCTTTACCATGTGTCGGGCGGCGCAGGGGTTCAGCTGGTGAAGAAGCCCAATGAGCAGCATCAGAAGGAATTGGGCGAACCCATCTTCGCGCCCGATGGCAAGCATATCTATTACACGCGCAACATAACGCCCGGACCAATCTTCCAATATGCGCAGGATTCCAACGGTCAGCTTTTCGACATTGAAAGCTATGAGATTGAAACCGGCAAAACCGAAACCGCCGTGTCCGGTGTCGGTGGTTCGGTGCGCCCAACGCCCTCACCCGATGGCACAAAAATCGCCTTCGTCCGTCGCGAACGGACCCAGTCCAAACTCTATGTGAAAGATTTGGACACCGGCGAAGAGCGCAAGATTTACGATGCGCTCGACCAAGATGTGCAGGAAACATGGGCCGTCACCGGCGTCTATCCGAATATGGATTGGTCACCCGACAGCAAGACCATTTATTTCTGGGCGGGTGGCAAGATGCGCAAGGTCGATTGGCCGAGCGGTGCATCGAGCGAAATCCCGTTCCGCATTTCCGACACACGCGATGTCATCGACCCGCCGCGCCCGCCGATTGAAGTGGCGCCAGCCGAGTTCCAGACACACATGCCACGCGGCGTCGTTACCTCGCCCGATGGCCGGACCGTGTTGTTTGAAACCATGGGTAAGTTGTGGGTCAAGCCTGCGGCAGGCGGGACAGCAAAGCGCTTGACCGCATCCGACACCGCGATGGAGGCATATCCCACATGGTCGCGCGACGGGAAGACCATCGCCTTTGTGAACTGGACCGATAAGGGCCTTGGCCACATTCAGGTCGTGGGCGCAACGGGTGGCAGGGCGAAAAATGTGACGGCGCAATCCGGCCATTATGCGCGTCCGCGCTTCTCACCCGACGGCAAGACGATCGTATTTGAAAAGCAGGAAGGAGGCGGCTTGACCTCGCCCTTGCGTTCGGATCAGCCGGGCATTTACCGGATAGCCACGACAGGCGGCAATGCTGTCCGCGTTACCGAAAGTGGAACGACGCCGCATTTCGCCGCCAGCAATGACCGGATTTTCTATACCGAATCCGGTGCCAACAAACGCTTGCTCGTCAGTGTCGACCTGAATGGTGAAGCCAAGCGCAGCCATGCCAGCGGCGAGCTGACGACCATTTATGAAGTATCGCCAGACGGGAACAATTTTGCCTTCCGTCAAAACTACGAAGCATTTGTGATGCCGCTGATGCCCGGCACGCAGGAAGTCACTGCGTCGTCGTCGGGCAGCGCGCTTCCTGTGGTGAAGGTCAGCAAGGGCGGCGCCGATTATATGCATTGGAGCCGCAATGGCGATGCATTGCATTGGGCACTTGGGCCTACGCTCTACACCGCACAATCCAGCACATTCTACCCCAATGGCCCGCTTGCGAAAGACGCCAAGCCCGTAAAGTTTGTGTCACCAAAAGACGGCATCTCGCTTTCAATGACGGTGAAGTCGGATCGTCCAACGGGCCTCGTCGCCTTCACCGGCGCGCGGGTCGTGACCATGGCGGACAAGGATGGCGGGATCATCGACAATGCCCTCATCTTGGTGGAAAATGACCGGATCAAAGCTGTCGGCAAGGCGGGAGACTTCCCGATCCCTGCGGCTGCTAAGACCGTGGATGTCACCGGCAAGACCATCATTCCGGGTCTTGTTGATGCCCACGCCCACGGCCCGCATGGTGTCGATGAAATGACGCCGCAGCAAAACTGGGTGAATATGCTCAACCTCGCAATGGGTATCACCACGCGGCATGATCCATCGAGCAGCGCCGCGACGGTTTTCCCGGCGGTGGAAATGCAGCGCGCGGGCCTTATTGTCGGGCCGCGTTCTTTCTCTACGGGTGAGATTGTCTACGGCGCAAAGGCCGCCGATGTATATGCCGAAATCAATGGCCTTGATGATGCCCTCGCGCATGTCCGGCGGTTGAAGGCGCAAGGTGCGCACAGCGTCAAAAACTACAACCAGCCGCGCCGTGAACAGCGTCAGCAAGTTGTTGCCGCCGCGCTTCAGGAAAATATGCGTTCGGTGGCGGAAGGCGGTTCGCTGTTCGGCATGGACATGAACCTGATTGCCGATGGCAACACCACCGTTGAACACAATGTCCCGCTCGACATTTTCTACGGCGATGTACTTCAGTTCTTCTCGAAATCGAAGGTTGGGTACACCCCGACCCTTGTCGTGACCTATGGCGGTCCAGCCGGTGATCCGTATTGGCGCGCACATACCGATGTGTTCCGTCATCCGTTGATGGCCAAGCATTATCCGCCGACCGAGCTTGCAGCGAACAATGCACGCCGCGAAATCGCGCCAGAGGAAGACTATGTCGACGACAACAGCGCGCGTGAGGCGCATAAGCTTGCCAAGCTTGGCGTACCGGTTGCGATCGGTGCGCATGGCCAAGAAGCGGGCATCGCCGCGCATTGGGAACTCTGGTCCTTCGTGCGCGGTGGCATGTCGCCAATCGAGGCATTGGCCGCAGGCACAATCGAGTCCGCCCGTTCGCTGGGTTATGACAAGGATGTCGGCTCCATCGCCGCGGGCAAGCTTGCCGACCTCGTCGTTCTCGACGCCGATCCAAGCGCGGATATCCGCAATTCGGACAAGGTCGCCAAGGTTATGATCGGTGGCCGTTTATATGATGCGGCCACGCTGAATGAAGAAGTAACCGGCACACGCAAACGCATGCCTTATTATTGGGAATGAGTTCAGCGCGGTAAACGCAATTTTCTGGCCCGGGCAAATAGGCCCGGGCTGGAAAATGGTTCAAACATCTCGTCCGCGCTTTCGGGATCATCTGCGCGCATAGGCCCTCCGGCTGCCGGCCTATATTATCCCAAACCACTTCAGGATAAAAAAGCTGACTCCACATCCATGAAAAATGGAGTATGGAACAAAGCATGAACAAAAAGCCGAATCACATACAGCCGACTCTATCGGCTGGTGCGTTTCCATCTGTGCAAGGAATGTGGAAGCAATACCAGTCGGATGCCGCGCAATCATTACTGCCCACAGGGGCGCCTTATGTCGACGAGCGGCTGCGCGGTGGCATAACGCAGGCTGGGCTGCATGAATTTTTTGGTGGCGCAAAAGCCGACTCACATGCCGCCGCCGCCTTTGCGCTTTTGCTGGCATGGCGGCTGCCGGAAAGCGATGCCGGTATCTTCTGGATATCGGGGGACAAGGAACGCCAGACATCGGGTCGTCTCTACCCTTATGGGCTATCGGCAATGGGCGGCGACCCCGCGCGCATGTTGCTGGTCCAGACAGCCGATTTGCGCGACGCCTTGCGCGCTGCAGCGGATGCCATCCGGTCGAAAGCCGCCAGCGCGGTCATATTGGAAACGCACGGCAATGCCCGGTTGGTGGATTTGACCTCGACCCGTCGGCTTGCCTTGGCCGCAGCGGAGACTGGGGTGCTGGCCCTGCTGGTGCGCGGGGATGCGGTGCCGATGCCAAGCGCGGCGCGGACACGCTGGCGGATATGTTCTGCGCCCTCTGCGCCATTGCCGGGAAATGCCCCGGGCCTTCCGACTTTTGACATCAGCCTTCTGCGCCATCGCGGTGGTGCGGCTCCTTTTGCGGCAAGAGTGACTTGGGATCATGCAACACGAAGCTTTTTTGACGCGCCGCTATCTGGCGGTCTTTCTGCCATTGTTACCGACACAAAGACTGGTCCGGAATCGCGGCAGCGCGCCTGATGCGCCTTTTGCCATGGTCGAAAAGCAACGCGGGGCCATGCGGCTGGCGGCATGTGATCCGGCGGCGCATGCACTTGGCCTGACCCCAGGAATGGCGCTGGCCGATGCCCGCGCCCGCGTGCCCGATCTGGCGGTCTTCGACCATGATCCTGTGGCGGACCTCAACTTGCTCGGCTGGTTCGCCGATGGGTGTGAGCGTTATACGCCGGCTTGCATGTTAGACCCGCCGCAAGGGCTATTGCTCGACATTACGGGTTGCGAACATGTGTTTGGTGATGCGGCGCGGCTGGCAAAGGATGTGCAGGCGCGGTTCAGCCGTCATGGCCTCAGTTGCCGAATTGCCTTGGGCGGCACCCCCGACAGCGCGCAGGCCAAGGCGAGATATGCGGCGCGCGCCATTTCCGACGTGCCTGTGGAGGCGCTTGATGGCGGTGACAAGGTGCACAAGGCACTTCGCCGGGCTGGCCTGAGAAGCATTGGTGATCTGGCTGTCCGCCCGCGTAAGCCGCTGGCGGCGCGTTTCGGCCAGGCGGTTGTGGTGCGGCTGGCGCGCCTTTTGGAAGAGGAAGACCCGCGCATCACCCCGCGCCGTAGCCTGCCAACCATCCATGTTACGCAGAATTTTGCCGAACCGATTTCGCGCACCAATGATGTGTTGGCGACCATCGAAATGCTGGCAGGCGGCGCGGCACTCCAGTTGCAAGAACGTGGGCAGGGCGGGCGGCGGTTCGAGATACGTCTATTCCGCAGCGATGGCCATGTCGCGCGGTTGGCGGTGGATACCGGCACACCAACGCGCGACGCTGCCCTGCTCATGCGCTTGATACGGGAGCGTATCGACGCGCTGTCCGACCCGCTTGATCCCGGCTTTGGCTATGACCTCATCCGGTTGGAAGTCCCGCTTGCTGAGGTGCTGGCCAATGTTCAGGTTGGGCTGGAGACAAAGATCGACACAGGCGCTGCCGCGGCCGCGCTCATCGACCGGCTCAGCGTTCGGTTGGGGGCAGAACGTGTGCGGCAATTCCACGCGCGGCAAAGCCACATCCCCGAACGCGCAGCGCTTGAGCGTGTCGCGCAATCTGACGTTGCAAAAGCGGACTGGCCAAAAGCGGACTGGCCAAAGCCTGTGCCGGGCGAACCGGCGATGCGTCCTTTTCGCCTGTTCGAAACGCCGCAGCCGATTGAGGTCACCGCCGGATTTCCAGAAGGCGAACCGCGCAGCTTTCGCTGGCGGCGGCACGTGCACCGCGTCACGCGGGTGGAGGGCCCTGAACGCATCAGCCCGGAATGGTGGCGACATGCGCGCGGCTACGCGCCGGGCAATGGCAGCCTGACGCGCGATTATTACCGTGTTGAGGACAATGAGGGGCGCCGTTTTTGGCTGTTCCGGCGCGGGCTCTATGATGAAATTGAACGGCCACTTTGGTATCTCCACGGCATCTTTGCATGAGCTATGCCGAGCTTGCCTGCACCAGCAGCTATTCTTTCTTACGCGGCGCATCGCCGCCATCGGATTATGTGGCGGAGGGTATCCGGCGCGGGCTGACCGCCATCGGCATTGCTGATCGCAATACCGTCTCTGGCGTTGTGCGCGCTTGGAAGGCGTTGGGCGATACGCCCGATGAAGCGCGTAGTGCATTGCTGGCGGCCAAGCGGGACGCGGGCGAACCCGAACAACTGACCAAAGCCGAAGAGGCCGCCTGTGAACCGAATATCCGCTTTTTGGCGGGATCACGGCTGGTGTTTTCCGACGGCACGCCGGACATCATTGCCTATCCCGCCACGCGGCAGGGGTGGGGTAATCTCACACGGTTGCTGACCGTCGGAAATATGCGCGCCACAAAAGGCAGCTGCATCCTGAAGTTCGATGATTTGTCCGACCATCTGGGTGATTTGCTGCTCATCGTCATGCCATATGCGACCGCTGACGCGGAGGAGGCACATAAGACCCCCCCTTTATATGCGTTCAAAGAAAGCGCGAAGCCCATAGCCGCGCCATCGCATCTCAAGCTGGTGTCGACCGCGCCGCAGGATTGGGAAAGCGTGCTGCGCCGCCTTGCGCCTGTGCATGCGGGCAAGCTTTGGCTTGGCGTATCAACGCATCACAGGGGAAAGGATAAACGGCAGCTGGCACGTTATCGAAAGGTCGCAAACGCCTTTGACGTGCCCCTGCTCGCGACGAACGATCCGCTTTACGCGACCCGCGATCAGCGTCCGCTTCACGATATTGTCACGTGTATCCGCATGGGGACGACCATCCAGAAAGCAGGCTTTGCACTGGAGGCAAATGCCGAGCGGTACATCAAGTCCGCGGACGATATGGCGCAGTTATTCCATGCCTGTCCCGAAGCTGTGGCCGAAACCGAATGCTTTGCCGCACATATTCAGTTCGACCTTGAACAGTTGAAATATGAATATCCGCACGAGCCGGTGCCGGGCGGCTGGACCCCCGACGACTGGCTGGCGCATCTGGTGTGGACGGCGGCGCATGAACGCTATGGGGCGAAGCTTCCGAAGAAAATCCGCAAGTCGATTGAAACCGAGCTTGCGTTTATCCGCACCGAGAAATTCGCGTATTATTTCCTCACGGTCCACGATCTGGTCAAATTTGCGCGTGATCAAAAGCCGCCGATTTTATGCCAAGGGCGTGGTTCGGCGGCGAACTCTACGGTGTGTTTCCTGCTTGGCGTGACGTCTGTTGATCCGCTTGTAAACACGCTGTTATTTTCGCGCTTCATTTCGTCCGACCGAAAAGAGCCGCCCGATATCGACGTTGATTTCGAACATGAGCGGCGTGAGGAAGTCATTCAATATATCTATCGGCGCTATGGCCGCCACAGGGCCGCGATTGCCGGAACGATCATCCATTACCGCTCGCGCAGTGCGGTGCGCGAAGTGGGAAAGGCTTTGGGCCTGACCGAGGATATCACAACGCGCATGGTCAGCACGGTCTGGGGCAGTTTCGGTAGCGGTCCTGATGAACGGCGGCTGGTCGAGGCGGGGTTTGATCCCGACAATCCCGAAATTGCCCGGCTGAAGGCGCTGTCAGAACAGTTGATAAAATTCCCGCGCCATTTGTCGCAGCATGTCGGCGGTTTCATCCTGACCGAAAACAGGCTCGATGAAACTGTGCCCATTCACAATGGCGCGATGAAGGACCGCAATTTCATTGAGTGGGACAAAGACGATATCGACGCATTGGGGTTGATGAAGGTCGATGTGCTCGCGCTGGGTATGCTGACGTGCATACGCAAGGCTTATGACATGATGCGTGAGCAGGGAATTGGCGATTATGATCTGAAGGTCGACATCGATTCCGATGATCCCAATGTCTATGACATGCTGTGCAGAGGTGAGAGCCTGGGCGTGTTTCAGGTCGAAAGCCGGGCGCAAATGAACATGCTGCCGCGCATGAAACCGCGCAGCTTATATGATCTCACTATTCAAGTCGCGATTGTCCGTCCCGGCCCCATCCAAGGCGATATGGTGCATCCTTATTTGCGGCGACGTAATGGGGAGGAAAAGGCCGAATATCCCTCGCCCGCCCCGCCATATCCGCCAGACGAGCTGAAACATGTGCTTGGCAAAACATTGGGTGTGCCATTGTTTCAGGAGCAGGCGATGAACCTTGCGATCACCGCTGCCGAATTCAGCGAGGCTGATGCCAACCGTTTGCGCAAGGCGATGGCAACGTTTCGCAATGTCGGCGGGATGGAGCATTTCGAAACGATGATGGTCGAAGGCATGGTGCGGCGCGGCTATGAACGCGACTTTGCCCAGCGCTGCTTTGGCCAAATTCAGGGCTTCGGATCATATGGCTTCCCCGAAAGCCATGCGCTGTCTTTTGCGCGGCTGGTCTATGTGTCGTCGTGGATCAAACATTATCATCCGGCCATTTTCGCCGCCGCCTTACTCAATTCCCAACCCATGGGCTTTTACGCCCCGGCGCAGATTGTCCGCGATGCGCAGGAAAATGGGGTGGAGGTCAGGCCGATAGACGTCAATGCGAGCCATTGGGATAATGCAATCGAGCAAGGCGCGCTGCGATTGGGGATGCGACAGATAGACGGATTTCGGGAGGTATGGGCGCACGCCATTGCCCGGCATCGGCCATTTGGGTCCATCGAGGATTTGGCGCGCCGTGCCGCGCTGCCACCGGCTGCTATGCACTTGCTTGCCGATGCCGATGCCGTGCGATCATTGGGTTTTGACCGGCGAGAGGGCGCGTGGGAAGCGCGGCGAACGCCGTCAGACGAACTGCCGTTGTTCGCTGCGGCCAACGCGCGCGAGCTTGGCGCGGAGGCCGATGCGATGTTGCCAGCGATGCCGGCCAGCGAACATGTCGCGGCAGATTATCAGATGACCCGGCTTTCGCTAAAGGGGCATCCGATGCAGTTCCTGCGCGGGATGTTCGCACGCGAGGGCGTGCTGAGCTGCGCTGAGGCCAATGTCGTCAAGAACGGCAGGCGCGTGCGCGTGGCCGGCGTCGTGCTGGTCCGACAGCGTCCTGGCAAAGGCAATGCGATTTTCATCACGATTGAGGACGAAAGTGGCGTGACCAACATCTTATTATGGGCGCGGTTGTTCGACCGGCAACGCCGCGCCGTCATGGCGTCACGGCTGATCATTGCCGAGGGCGAAATTCAACGCAGCAAAGAAGGCGTGGTGCACCTGATGGCGACGAATATTATCGACCGCACCGACGATCTGGCGCGATTGTCCGAAACGCATCAGGCCAATGTCGGGAAACCCAAAATCGACGAATTTGCACGGCCACATGCCCCACGCGGCAGCCACCCGCGTGATGTGCGGATCTTGCCCAAGTCCCGCGACTTTCACTGATTGTTAGGCGGCGTCCTTCGCCGCCCGGCGGGCCGCCAATTCCTCCACGGAGCTTGCGCGCATGAACGGGTTGGTTGCGCGTTCCAGTGCAATTGTCGTTGGCACTGTTGCCTCGCCGCGTTCGCGCGCGGCGACAACATCAGACACGCGCTGCTGAAGCGCGGCATTGTCAGGCTCCACGGTCACCGCAAAGCGCGCGTTGCTTAACGTATATTCGTGCGCGCAATAGATGGCCGTAGCATCGCCCAACGCTTCAAGCGTGCGCATATTGTCGAACATCTGCGCAGCGGTCCCTTCGAACAAGCGGCCACAGCCCATCGCGAACAAGGTGTCGCCGACAAAAGCGACCTGCTCGCTTTCGAAATGATAAGCGATGTGCCCCGCCGTATGCGCGGGAACGTCCAGAACCATCGCCCGCACGCCACCCAGTTGCACGACGTCTCCGCCGCGGACCTGCACATCCAGCGTCGATATCCGCTCCGCCTCTGCCGCTGGTCCTGTGATGACGCAGCCCGTCGCCGCCTTAATCTCTGCATTGCCGCCGACATGGTCGGGGTGCCAATGGGTATTCCAGATTTGCGAAATCTTCCATCCGCGCGCCTCGGCTGCCGCGAGCACCGGTTCTGCCACGGCCGGGTCGATCACGAGGGTCTCGCCGCTTGTTGCTTCATGTACCAGCCAGACATAATTGTCGGACAGGACCGGAACGCGGACAATTTCAATCGCCATTACCAGACGCCTATATTGGGCATGCTGACCCACGGTTCTGCCGGCGGCAGATTGCCCTCTTGCAACAGTTCAATCGAAATGCCGTCGGGGGTACGCACAAACGCCATATGACCGTCGCGCGGTGGCCGGTTGATCGTGACGCCTGCGTCCATCAGTGTTTGGCAGGTCGCGTAAATATCATCGACCCGGTACGCCAAATGGCCAAAGTTGCGGCCGCCATCATAAGCCTCGGCTGCGCTGCCATCGGCGGGTGGCCAATTGTGCGTCAATTCCACTTCCGCCAAACCATCTTGTCCGGGCGCCGCGAGGAAAATGAGCGTGAAGCGGCCAGCTTCGCTGTCGAAACGGCGGACTTCTTCCAGCCCAATCAATTTGAAGAACGCGACCGTCGCGTCAGGGTCCGTCACGCGGATCATCGTGTGGAGATATTTCGTCGGCATATTCGCTCCGTTCATGGCGCTGTCTATAATCGCGCAGATAATGGACCGTGACAGCTACAGGCGCAAGGGGCGTGCAGGCGGAATATTATCGCGATTCCGGTTCGGCAGACGGCGGTGCGCTGGCGGCCAATGCGGCCAGCTGCGCCTTTGCTGTCGCCGCTTGGCGGCTGTTGGGTGCGATTGCGATGCATTGTTCCCATTGCTTGCGCGCCGCAGCTTCATCACCCGCGGCAATGGCAATATTGCCCGCCTCCAATGCGACGGCGGCATCACGCGGCAGAAGCGATGCTGTCGTCTGGATATAGCTTAATGCATCGGGCAGCTTGTTCATCCGCCGCGCCAAAGTCGCCGATAACAACCATGCCGTGCCATTTTCGGGCGACAGCTTTCGTGCGGTTGTCAGCGCAGCTTCGGCATCGGCCGGTCTGCGCAACGCAACCAAAGCGCGCGCGCGATCAACCTCGCTATCCGCACGTTCGGTGCTTTCCAGTGTTTGGGCGGCAAGCGCTTTGTCTAATGCCGCCAATGCCGCGTCGGGCGTATCGGCGGCAAGCGCAGCATTGCCCGCCTGCGCCCAGAAACGCGCGGCGCGGGTATCCCCCTTTTCCTCGGCCAATTTAGCCGCCTCGGTCAGCATGGGTATCGCAAGGTCGAATTTAAAATCGGTCGCAAGCGCATAACCATGGCACGCGCGCGCAAGATAGCCGCCGCCTTGCTGCGTCCATAGGCTTGCCTCGGTGACCGCAGATGCAGGGTCAGTACCGGCGAGCTTGATGCATTCGTCAAACTGGACTTCGTTCAGCGTGGACAATGGTTGCGCGGACGCGGGGGCCGCGATGAACAGCAAACTCGATACAAGCTTTAGCACGGGCGCTCCTTCAATAAGGTCAGACCAGCTTCGCCACGCTGTCGATCAACAAGGCAATATCCGCATCGCGCGAAAGCCGGTGGTCGCCGTCCTTTACCAAGATGGTCTGCACGTCGGATGAACGAAGCTTGGCAGCTAGGCTTAATGACGTTTGCCAAGGCACGTCAGGGTCGCACTGCCCGTGGATCAGGCGCACCGGGCAGTCGATACCGATTTCGCCATTCAGCCGCAGATTATCCTGTCCGGATTGCCAAAAGGCGCGGGTGATGACCATGGGGTCATAGCCATAATCGCTTGGGCGCTCGATGCGTCCGTCGGCGGCCATCGTCGCGCGGTCGGTATCGTTGAAATCCCAATCGGTGAAATCGGGGGCTGCGGCGATGCCCACCATCGCCATGACCTGCGCGCCAAGCGCTTCGGCCACCAGCAGCATGAGCCATCCACCCATGGACGAGCCAACCAAGATTAAGGGCCCAATTTGCGCATGGGCAATGACCGCGAGAACGTCATCACGCCAGATATCCAGCGTGCCGTCTTCAAATGCACCTTCGCTCTCGCCGCAACCCGAATAATCGAGCCGCAACATGCCGATGCCTTGCGCCTCTGCCCAAGCGCACAGCGCCGTTGCCTTGCCACCCTGCATATCGGACATATAGCCCGGCAGGAAAACAAGCGTTGGCCCGCGGCCTTTGCTCAGACGATAGGCGAGCTTGACGCCATCATGACGCGTGGCAAAATGTGGAGCTGTTTTTGTCAAAACGGGGCCTGGGTCAAATCACCCAATCGACGGTCAGCATTTGGGCCACATCCTGCCCCTTTGCGCGGCGCTGCTCGACCATGATATGGTTCAACCGCTTCACGGTATCGCTGCCGGACGTGATGCAGAGACCGGGAACGAACGCATGCACCAGCGCCTTCATCCCACCCCAGATCATCGCAAAACCAAATCGGCTGGCGACGCCAAAATGTTTGGCATAATTTTCATCGACACTTTTGGGATGTTCGACAAAGAGGCGGTTGAACATGGGAACCTTTCCTTCAAAAACTACCGCAGCTTAACCAATCGCTCAGTTAAAATCAAAGCCGAAGCCCGATTTCGCGTTGCGATCCTGCGTGCACATGGTTTTCAGCTCGGTCCACTCGGCAGGGGTTAGGGCGGGCTTGTAGTTTTTGCCTTTAACGATGCTCTTCTCAAACGCGTCTTTGCGGGACCGCGACAGCGGGTGGCTCGACATATATCCGGCTATGCCATTGTCCGATGTGCTGGAATTTGCGCTGCCATCCATTTCGGAAAGCCGGTCAAAAAATGACGCGGTGCCGATGGGCGAGATATTGGCACCGCCAAGCGCTTTCATCGAATGGGCATCGGCTTCCGCTTCGGACTCGCGGCTGTAGCTCATGGACAGCATGTTATTGACCAGCGCGCCGCTATTGCCATCAATGCCACCCAGAACGACCGCAAGGCCCATTTGCCGAAGCAAAGCCTGCATGACATGCTTTTCACGGACATGGCCGATTTCATGCGCCAATACGCCAGCAACCTCATCGGGCGAGCGCGCCTGTTTGACGAGGCCATCGAACAAAATGACATTGCCACCGGGCAGTGCCACCGCATTTACCATGTCAATTTTGGCGACCTCCACTTGCAAGTCGTCCGGATTGGCATCGAGCGACGCGACCAGCTTTTTCAACGCTGCGTCTCCGGCAGGCGTGCTGCAAAACCGGCCGCCAAAATCACCCACAAGCGCATCGCCAAGTTTCTCGTCGACGCTGGAGGGGATCAGTGGTGCCAGCCATTGCGGGCTCAAAAGAACGACGGCGATCGCCGCCGCGCTGGCCAAGGTGAAGGCGACTGCCGCTTTCCCAAAGCCAAGCTTGTCAACCCAGCCACCATAATTGCGCCGTGCGGGCAGCATAGCGTTGAGGTCCGTCGGCACTGGGCCGGACAGCATTAACCGCCATCCGTCCGCCGCCTTTAATCCATAGACGTCGGCATCGTCCTTGTGCGTCACATATTCGATATCGGAAAATGCGAACGGGCCATGTCGCCGTTCGGTTTCCAACAAGAAGAATTGCGCACCAATGATCTGCACCTCGACCTTGCGGCGGACGGCGCTTTTGCCGTCATAATGCCACGCGTCGAAAAAGGCAGACATCGGCTAAATCGCCCCCACATCAAATGCGTCGAGCAAGCCTTCGCCATGCTTTGCAACCACGGTTTCGGACTGGGTCAGATCGTCGATATTGATCTCGCCATAGGCTTCCATATGGTCGACGAAGAATTTCCAGTTGCGGTACGGCATGAAGATATAGCCAATGCCCAAGGTGCAGATGACAATCGCCATGTTGGCGAGGAAGAACAGGATCCAGTCCGGTGCCCGTGCGCGGAAGTCAAATTCCAGATTGTGTAAACGCAAGCCACCCACCGCGAGGCGGAAATATTTGCTGTAATAGGCAAGCGCCGCGAGCGGGAGGAAGAGGTAAAATGACAGCACGGCGACGATCGCGAATATCGCGCCAGCTGCCATTCCCGTGCTTCCCAGTGTGTCGGGAGTCCCACCCGAAGCAGCCATGCTGATGCCGAACACCACAGCACCTATGAACACCAAAAACGGTACGAGATAGAATAACAGATAACGCTTCATCAGCGGTTTCCACTTGGCCGATGCTGAAAAGCGATGCGGGCCGAAGCTCATGGCGTTCCAAAGGGAAATCATCGACCATGGCACGCCCAAGAAAATGGGCAGCCAACCCACGACGCTTTTCCACATATAGGCCAGGCCATATTGGAAACCGGGGTCGTCGCTGCCCCCTCTGATACCGCGCCAATAGGTCCGGCTTAGCCGGTACCGGAGCGCGCGGAAATATGCGACGCCCGTCAGGTAAAACAGCAGCAGGAACATCATCAGGGTCATGGCCGCCGCAAGGATTGCCTCGCCGCGGAAAATCAGACCCTGCGATATCAATTGAATGACGATGAGGGGCAGGCCGATCAGCAGGAACGCCATGATGAAGCCGACAAAAAGCTCCATGCCCTTGCCCGTCCATTCCAGACGCTCATCAATGAAGTCCGTCTTGCTCCACAGATATTCGCGTTCGCGGGTGGTTGCCCAAAACCGATATATGCCCAGCGTGACAATGCTCAGCAACAGGTTGGGAAAGGCGATGCGGGCAAATTCCAGCCAACTGCCATGGAATCGAAATGCGCTATGCCGTTGAGATAGGTCGTCGTTCATGAAATTGCGGCCCCCAATATTTCACACAAGATGTGCGAAATTGAAAAGCCTTGTCAAGAAAAGCCATGTAAAAAGGCTATGCGTTTCGATGAAAGCGACCCGTCAGTCAGCCGTCACCCTGAACTCGTTTCAGGGTCTTACTTTCAGAGACCTGAAGTAAGATGCTGAAACAAGTTCAGCATGACGACAGCTGACTGGCATGTACGCTCTACATTTTACTGAACGGTAACCGTCACCGCACGGCGGTTTTGTGCCCAGGCTTGTTCGTCCGAACCCAAAGCCGATGGGCGTTCTTTGCCATAGCTGACGGTTTCGATGCGGCTTGCGTCGACACCGATTGAGGTCAGGTAATTTTTGGCAGAATTGGCGCGGCGTTCGCCGAGCGCGAGGTTGTAGTCGCGTGTTCCGCGTTCGTCGGCATGACCTTCTACGGTGATGCGGGCGTTGGGATGAAGGGCCAGCCATTGCGCCTGACGCTGCAACGTCGCCTGATCTTCGGCATCCACATTGAAGCGATCGGTTTCAAACAATATGCGGTCGCCAAATTGGCCAACTTGTTGCAGGAAATCTTCCTGGCTGCCCGGAACGATCTGGTTAACAGGGGCAGGCGGGGCCGGTTCGGGCTGGGCATATTCGGTGCCCTCGGCCACCGGCGGCAGTGCTTCAACCTTTTTCTTGCCGCAGCCTGCAACCAGTGCGGTCGATGCCAACAATATGGCGGCCATCTTAATTGTGTTCGTCTTCATAGTCTTCTCCTTCGGCTTGCCCGCATGTGTGTCGCGGAATGTATATCAGAAATAATATCGAAACGCACTCACGGCAATACCGGTCCCCATGCGGGGTCCGATCCGTCAACCGGCGTCGGTAATTGGCGCTCGTTCGATCCTGTGAGGTCAACTTGCCAGATACTGGTTTTGCCGCTGCCCTTGGCGGTGCGGAAAAACTGGATGACGCGGCCATTTGGCGCCCATGTGGGGGCCTCGTCCTGCCAGCTGTCGGTCAAAAGCCGCTCGCCCGAACCATCGGGGCGCATGGTGCCGACGCGGAAATCGCCCGCAATGCGGGTATAAGCAATCAGGTCCGCCCGCGGGCTCCATTCGGGGGTTGCGTACCGCCCCGAACCAAAGCTGATCCGCCGTTGGTTGGACCCGTCTGCGTTCATGACATAGATTTGCTGGCTGCCCGACCGGTCGCTTTCAAATACAATCTGGCGACCATCGGGGGAGAAGCTTCCGCCGACGTCGATGCTGGGCGATGTTGTCAGCTTGACGGGCGTGCCGCTGCCGCTTGCTGAAATCTTGTAGATGTCGGTGTTCCCTGCAACCGCCATGGAATATAATATGGTCTGCCCATCTGGCGACCAGCGCGGGGCAAAGGTCGGGTTGCGCGATTGCGTAATCAACCGCTGCCGACCGGCATCAATGTCATAAACATAGATGCGTGGATTGCCGTCGACATAGGACAGATACAGGATTGATTTATAGTTGGGCGAGAAACGCGGCGTGAGCGCAGTGGCCTGGCCATTGGTAATGAAGCGGTGGTTTGCGCCATCTGAATCCATGATCGCCAGGCGTTTGACGCGCTTACCCTTCGGCCCGGTTTCGGCAATATAGGCAATGCGGCTGTCAAAGAATGGCAGTTCGCCAGTCAGCTTCGCATAGATTGCATCAGCACATTTGTGCGCGGCCCTGCGCCATTCGCGTGGCGGCACGTTGAAGCCAAGGCGCGTGGTTTCATTGCCAAAGCCGACGTCATACAGATAGCAACCAACCGTCAGATTGCCGTCGCCGCCAACGCGGACGAAACCCTGAACCAATTGTTCGACCGTGCGGCCTTTCCAATAATCAAATTGCGGTGCCGTCACCTCGGGCAACGCGATCGCACGCAGGCCATTGGGGCCTTGCGTTTCAAACACCCCCGATGCGCGCAAGTCGGATGAAATGACTTCAGCGATTTGACGGCCAAGTGCGGCGCTGTTCCCGGCGGCTGTATCGACAGGGGCGGGTGCCACCAGCGCGGGCACGGCTATGGAGCGAGTCTTGGACGTGTCGAACTCGACCAGCTCGGGCTCATCTGTGGCAGGTGCAGGCGGTGGGGTTTGCGCCATGACGCTTTGACTGCCGACAATCAGGAGTAGGAAAGAAGCGAGCTTCCGGTAAAATGAGAAGGAGGTCATATGGTTCATTCCTTTATCCCGTGGCGCGCAAACGAAGTGCGTGGGTTTTCCAGACGTCATGATATTCGGGGTCAAGCCCGTCATAGGGGGATGCCGCGCGCACGGCTTGCAAGATGCAGTCCTTTAACGGCCCGGCCTGTGGTTGGTTGCTATCGGTCACGCCGACCTGCTTGTCAAAGCGCACGGACGTAAGCTTGCCCGATGGTTCGAGGCTGAGCGTTACGAATGTCTCGATTTTGTTGATGTCGATACCCGATGGCGCACATGCCCGAACGCGGCTGCGGATTTGGCCAGCGATGCTGATGCCGACTGACCGGCGCACTTCGGTCGCGGTCTTTGCAGCAGGCGTGCCAACGGCTTTGCCGGCGCCAGGGGCCTTGCCGATATTGTTGATGCTGTCTTCGAAATTGCGGCTAAGCCCGCCGGGCTTGGCTGGCGTTGCCCCTTTGCCGCTGGTGGCGGCGGCTTTTACCGCTTTCGGCGGCGTGGCAGCGGTCTTCACCGGCTCTTTCTTGGCCGCAACCTTCGCAAGGGGTGGCGCAGTGTCCGGCTTTGCGGGCTTCTGCACTGGCTTGGCCACCGGTTTTTCGATTTGCATCACCGGGGTCGGGGCAGGCGGCGGTTCGCTCGGCGCGGTGTCGCCAGCGGCCGGTGGCGCGGATTCTTCCTGAATGGCGTCTGGCGCTTTCGAGACATCGGCAATTTCGCCCACCAGCGAAACCGAAATTGATTCCTGCTTTTTGATGGTGTCCGCGGATGCCAAAAGACCTAGGCCAAATGCGCCCAGCAATATGACATGGCCGCCAATCGCAGCGCCAAGTCCGACTTTCTCGACCCGATCCATCGCCATATCGTTAGTTTTCGCCAGATGAACCAGTGGTGACCAAGCTCACGCTATTCAGTCCAGCACGGTTCAACTCGCCCATCACGCGCATCATTTGCCCGTAGCTGATCGACGTATCGCCGCGCAGCATGATCTGGCGTGGCTTTGCTGCGTCTTGCGCGCCGGCAATTTCTTCAAGCCGGGCGGGCAGTTCACTGGGTGCCACTTGCGTGCCATCGATAAAGGTTGTGCCGGATTGATCGATGGCAATTTCGATGGGCTCCTGCGGCTGCTCAAGCGTGTTGGCGCGGCTTTCGGGAAGCTCAACCGGAACGCCGGTGACGAGCAAGGGCGCAGTGACCATGAAGATGATCAACAGAACGAGCATGACATCGACAAAGGGCGTGACGTTGATGTCGGCCATGGGCGCGCGTTGTCCGCCGCGACGCCTGCCGCGGCCACCACTTCGACCCGAAGACGTATTCATGGCCATCGTTAAACCTCATGCTCCAACTCACGCGACAGCGTGCCGTGGAAACCATCGGCAAAGCGTCCCATGCGGGCTTCATATTGGTTCAACCGGTGCGAAAAGCGGTTATAGGCGATAACCGCCGGAATGGCCGCAAACAGGCCAATGGCGGTCGCGAAAAGCGCCTCTGCAATGCCCGGCGCGACGACAGCCAGGCTTGAATTCTGTTCAGCGGCAATCGCGGCAAAGCTGCGCATAATGCCCCAGACGGTTCCGAACAGGCCGACGAAGGGTGCGACCGATCCTGTGGTCGCCAGAAAGTTCAAACGGTTGGCCAAACGGTCAGTCTCTGCCGCAATCATTGCGTCCATCGCGGTCGACAGCCGCTCGCGCGTTCCGGCACGGTCAATTGTTTTGCCGTTGGTCGAACGCCGCCATTCCGTCATGCCTGCGGCAAATACCTTGGCGACGGGCAACGTGCTTTGGCCATGTGTCTTGGCGAAAGCAGCGATATCATTGCTTTCCCAAAATTCGCGTTCAAACGTCTCGCTCTGGCGGTTGATGCCCGACATTTTGATCGTGAAGCTGACGATGATTGTCCACGCCCAAATGCTGGCCAGCGCAAGGCCGATGATGACGGCCTTGACCACAAGATCAGCGTCGAGAAACAATTTAATCGGTGAAAAACCCACATTTTGGGTCGCGATGAGCAGGTCCATTATCTTCCTATTCTGCGTGTCGGTGTATGATGGGCTGAAATGCCGCAACCCAATGCGCGGGTTGTCGGCGGGGCTTGCCGTCGGGTGAAACAAAGGCAGCGGTCACCCGCGCCTCGGTGAGTATTTCGTCGCCGCGCATGACTGTTTGATGAATATCACAACTGGCCGCGCGCACAGCCTCAACGGTGCTGATAACAACCAGGGCATCGTCAAAATGGGCGGGGCGTCGATATTTGATGTTCATTCCGGTGACCGCATAGGCGCCTTGACCGTCCGCATGCACGCTTCGCTGGTCAATGCCGACACAGGCCAGCATGTCCGAACGTGCGCGCTCCATGAAATGCAGATAGCGCGCATGATAGACCACACCCGAAAAATCGGTGTCCTCAAAATAGACCCGCACGGCAAACAGGTGCTGTGTGCCGTCGAAATGGCCTTGATAGGGGGTGGGCATGGGCATCGAGAATTTTGTTAACCACTTTGGAGTCCGGCGGGAAGGCTTTTTAAAGCACGTATCCGCAATTTGTTGCCTTAAGGACTCGGCATATCGCTATGTATCAAATAATCCGTCCTGCGATCCAGCGGGCGGGTTGAGGCCAAGATGTTTCCAACCCGGCGCGTTGAGGCAACGGCCACGCGCTGTGCGCGCGATAAGGCCGAGTTGCAGCAGATAAGGCTCAACCACATCCTCAATCGTGTCGCGCGGCTCAGACAAGCCAGCGGCCAGCGCTTCGACGCCTACGGGCCCGCCGCGATAAATGTCGGCGATCATATGCAGATAGCGCCGGTCCATTGCGTCAAGGCCGAGGGCATCAACCTCCAACCTGTTGAGCGCGCTATCGGCGATTTTTGCGGTGACGACGGGCTCGCCTGCGACATTGGCGAAGTCACGGACGCGGCGCAGCAAGCGACCGGCAATCCGCGGCGTACCACGTGCGCGCTTTGCAATCTCGTTCGCGCCATCGGGGGCGATGCCAAGGTCAAGCAAGCGGGCGGCGCGGGTTACCACCAGCTCAAGCTCGCTATGCGTGTAGAAATTGAGCCGCACCGGAATGCCAAAGCGGTCACGCAAGGGCGTGGTCAGCAAACCCTGCCGCGTGGTTGCACCGACCAGCGTAAACGCCGGCAAATCAATCCGCACGGACCGCGCCGATGGCCCTTCGCCAATCATGATATCCAGCGCACGGTCCTCCATCGCGGGGTAGAGGATTTCCTCAACCACGGGGCTGAGCCGGTGGATTTCGTCAATGAACAGGACGTCGCCATCCTCCAAATTGGTAAGCAACGCCGCCAGATCGCCCGATTTGGCGATGACCGGACCCGATGTGGCGCGGAAACCAACGCCCATTTCCTTGGCCACAATCTGCGCCAATGTCGTCTTGCCAAGCCCTGGCGGGCCAAAGAACAATACATGGTCCAACGGCTGCCCGCGGCCCTTTGCCGCCTCAATAAACACGCGCAAATTGTCCCGCGCGGCCGCTTGCCCGATGAACTTGGCAAGCGTTTTGGGCCGCAGCGCGGCGTCAATATCTTCCGGCCGCTTGTCCGGCGTGGTGAGGCGGTCGTCGTCAGTCATAATGTTCGATACCGTCGCCCTTGATGGTCACCCAAGGGTGCTTGCGCCCTTCCCATACCTAATAATGCGGCTGCGAAGTCCGTGTCTGCAAACGCGCTGGTGGGAATGGCGGAAAGCGGACCGCAGCGAAAGGTGACGGCGCGGGGGTTTGAATTCATGTGAAACATTTTACCAAAATTTACGTCACCCTGAACTTGTTTCAGAGTCCATTTTGTAGCACTTTTCAGCGCGTGAGAGATGAAAAAACGCCCTGCGTATATATACTCGCGAGCAAGCATTATGGATCGCTGTACATTGGCGTCACGTCCGACCTGCTGAAGCGGCTGTCGCAACATCGCGGCGGTATGACGCCGGGACATGCGTCCAAATATGCCATTTACCGGCTGGTGCATTTTGAAGTTTTTGGCACGATGGAGGCCGCGATTGCGCGCGAAAAACAATTGAAGAATTGGCACCGCGCTTGGAAGATTAACCTGATTAATGACGCGAATCCGCATTGGGTGGATCTGGCGGTTGGGTTGGGTCTGCCGCCGATAGCGCAGGAATAGTTGCCCGATGGACCCTGAAACAAGTTCAGGGTGACGGAAAAAGGGGGCGATAGGGACGAGCCTCACCGCGAAGCCCGCTTCAATGCGAGCCGGACCAGTGCATCGAGCGTTGCGTCGGGGCCGAGTTCTTCGACCGCCTGCGCCACGGCATTTCCGGCCTCGCCGGGCTTGAAGCCCAGATTGGCAAGTGCGGACATCGCGTCTTGTGCATGGTTGCCGGCGGCTGCACCCGTGGCCATCAGTTTCGCTCCGCCGCCGATGCCGGCGAGCGCGCCGACCTTGTCCTTCAATTCATTGACGATGCGGCTAGCCAACTTTGGTCCGACGCCGTTTGCCCGCGCCACCATAGCCGCGTCGCCGCTGCCGATGGCAAGCGCGAGGTCGGCGGGTTCGATGGCAGAGAGGATGGCCAAGCCAACCTTGCCGCCAACGCCTTGTACGCCCGTCAGCAACCGGAACCAGTCGCGTTCTTCGCGCGTGGCAAAGCCGATGAGGCGCATGTCATTTTCCGACACCTGCATTTCGGTGAATACGGTGGCAAAATCATCCGTCTTGCCCAAGGCGGCAAGCGTCCGCGCGCTTGCCTGCACCAGATAGCCGACGCCGTTGACGTCGATCACCAGATGGTCGACCCCCGTTTCATCAATGCGGCCATATAGCTTTGCAATCATTATCGCGGGTTAGCTGTTCGTTACAAAATCGGCAAGCAAAAGAGAACATCGTGGGAACAGAAAGTTTGTTTCACGCAGAGGCGTGAACCCTTCAACCCCTAAAATGATGCGCATGGGTGATCGCCACCGCGAGTGCGTCAGCGGCATCTGGCCCCGCCAGCTTTAGCCCCGGCAAAAGAATACGCAGCATCGCCTGCACCTGTTCTTTTTCCGCCTTGCCCGTGCCAACGACCGCTTTTTTCACCAGCCGTGCGGCATATTCGGTGACAGGCGTGCGGTTGCGCGCAGCACCCAAAAGGACAACGCCGCGCGCTTGCCCAAGCTTCAGCGTCGACTGCGGGTTTTTATTGACGAAGACCTCTTCCACGGCGGCGTGATCGGGCCGGAAATGGTCTAGCACGGCGTGCAATTTTTCATCAAGCAAGACGAGACGGTTCGCCAAGGGCAGCTTGGCATCGGTTGTGATTTCGCCATTGTCGATATGCGAAAGGCGGTTGCCTTCCTTGCGGATGACGCCCCAGCCGGTCGTGCCCAAGCCGGGGTCGAGACCGAGAATGATCATCCCAGTTTCGCCATCACCTCGTCGGAAACGTCATAATTGCCCCAGACGGTCTGTACGTCGTCATCATCTTCCAAGGCATCGATCATCTTGAGCAACGTCGCGGCATTGGCTTCGTCGACTTCGACCAAAACCTGTGGCTTCCATGCGAGCTTGGCGCTTTCTGCTTCACCAAGTGTCGCCTCGAGCGCCTTGGCGACTTCATGCAGGCTGTCCATCGCGGTCCAGATGCTGTGTTCGTCTTCGCTCGACTCCACATCTTCTGCGCCAGCTTCCAATGCCGCTTCAAAGACGCTGTCGGCGTCGCCTGCGCTGATGGGGTAAGTGATCAGGCCCATACGGTCGAACCCGTGGCTCACCGCGCCGGATGCGCCAAGATTGCCGCCATTTTTGCTGAATGCCGTGCGCACATTGGTTGCGGTGCGGTTGCGGTTGTCGGTCAATGCCTCAACGATGATCGCAACGCCGCCGGGGCCATAGCCTTCATAGCGCATTTCATCGTAGCTTTCCGCGTCGCCGCCCGCGGCCTTGTCGATTGCGCGTTGGATATTATCCTTAGGCATCGATTGTGCCTTGGCCGCGTTCACCGCAAGGCGAAGGCGCGGGTTCATGTCGGGATCGGGCATGCCCATTTTCGCCGCCACAGTAATTTCGCGCGACAGCTTCGAAAATTGCGCCGAACGCTTCTTGTCCTGCGCGCCCTTACGATGTTGGATATTCTTGAATTTGCTATGGCCTGCCATGGCTCTGCTCTTCTCTGGCTAAAGGATATGAAGCCGCGCCCTTACATCAGGCACGCGCCATTGGGCAAGACATCTGCTTCAGCTCAACTGAACCGCTGTCCCTGACACAATGTCATCCTGAAACATGTTCAGGATGACGGGTCTGTTTGGCAATTAAGCCAAGCGGAAATTATGCGAGACCAAGCGCCGATTTGTACGTATCCAAAATGGCTTCCATTTCTTGGCGATCGTCTTGGCTCATTTTGCGCAAGCGAACGATCTGACGCATGATTTTCGCGTCATAGCCTTGGCTCTTGGCTTCGCTGTAAACGTCACGAATGTCGTCGGCGATGCCCTTTTTCTCTTCTTCCAGACGCTCAATGCGTTCAATGAAAAGACGCAGTTGATCGGCGGCGATATTGCCTTCGGCCATGATATTCTCCCTGTGGTGTTGGTCGGTGCCTGCGCACCCGAATCAAGATGACAGCGCCTTAATGCGAAGGGGCGTTTTTCGCCACGCTTTCCTGCATGCGTTGCAATTGTTCGGGCGTGGCTTCGGTCTGATGCTTCGCTTTCCATTCGGCAGCAGGCATGCCGTGGATCAGCGTGCGTGCTTCATCTTTGGTCAGCGCGCCATCCGCCTCCATCACCCAATCGGCGAGGCAATTGCGGCAAAAACCGGCAAGGCCCATCAGGTCGATATTCTGCGCATCGTGCCGGTGCTGCAAATGGATCACGAGGCGGCGAAATGCGGCCGCGGCCGCCGCGTCTGATATTTGGATGTCCTGTTGCATAGCTATGCGCCCTTTCCGTTGGTGATATGCCGCGTTATGGGGAGTGCGAACGTCAAAATCCATATCGCGGAGCCATTTATATGCAATATCACAAGCCACGTATGCGCAAGGTCCGCATATTGGCGACATTGGGCCCCGCCAGCGACACGC
Source organism: Sphingomonadales bacterium 39-57-19 (assembly GCA_002282385.1). GTDB lineage: Bacteria > Pseudomonadota > Alphaproteobacteria > Sphingomonadales > Sphingomonadaceae > Sphingorhabdus_B. Next base: position 24,766 of record NCJG01000010.1, read on the forward strand.
CCGAAATGATCGAAAAGCTGTTCCGCGCTGGTGCCGATGCCTTCCGCGTGAACATGAGCCATGGCGAGCAAGCCGACAAGGCGCAGTTGATCGCCAATATCCGCGCGCTTGAAAAAGCCTATAACCGGCCCACGACAATCTTGGTGGATTTGCAAGGGCCCAAGCTGCGCGTCGGCACCTTTGCCGAGGGCAAGGTGGAATTGCACACGGGCGATAGTTTCCGGCTGGATACCGACCACACGCCGGGGGACGCGCATCGCGTCTATTTGCCGCACCCCGAAATCTTTGCCGCATTGGAAGTCGGCGCACGGCTGTTGCTCGACGATGGTAAGCTTGTGTTGCGAGTTACCGAAATCGGGCTGGAATATATCAATACAATGGTGGAAGTGGGCGGCGCATTGTCGAACCGCAAAGGGCTGAACGTCCCTGACGTCGTCATTCCCATTGCCGCGCTGACCGAAAAGGACCGTTCGGACCTTGCCTTTGCGCTGGAGCAGGGCGTGGATTGGATCGCGATGTCCTTTGTCCAGCGGCCAGAGGATGTCGCCGAGGGCAAGAAGCTTATCGGTAATAAGGCTGCGTTGCTGGCGAAGATTGAAAAGCCAGCGGCGATCGGACGGTTGGAAGAAATTCTGGAGCTCGCTGACGGCGTGATGGTCGCGCGCGGTGATTTGGGCGTTGAGATGCTGCCCGAACAAGTACCGCCGTTGCAGAAGAAGATTGTGTCGACCGCGCGGCGCATGGGCAAGCCCGTTGTCGTTGCGACGCAAATGCTGGAATCGATGATCGTATCGCCGTCGCCCACCCGCGCCGAGGTGTCGGACGTTGCGACTGCGATTTATGATGGTGCCGACGCGGTCATGCTGTCTGCCGAAACGGCGGCGGGTGCTTGGCCGATTGAAGCGGTGTCGATCATGGACCGCATTGCGCAACAGGTCGAAAGTGATCCCGATTTCTACAAGCGTATCCACTTTACCGAGACCCCAGCCGATTCCACCACGGCCGATGCGCTGGCCGAAGCGAGCGGACGGATTGTCGACACCATAGAAACCAGCGCCATTGTCTGCTTCACATCATCGGGCTCGACCGCGCGGCGGATCTCGCGCGAACGACCATCCGTACCGCTCTTGGTGCTGACCGCCAGCCAATCGACCGCGCGCCGCCTTGGGCTCCTTTGGGGCGCATTTGCTGTGCGGACCAAGGATATTGGATCGTTCGAAGAAATGGTCGCCAAGGGCAAGCGCATGGCGCTGCGCTATCATTTGGGGCAGGCGGGTGGACGCATTGTCATCATGGCTGGCGTGCCATTTGGCACACCGGGTTCAACAAATGTGCTGCACATCGTCCGGCTGACCGGCGACGAGCTGAAGGGCCATTAACGGCCGGTTGCGCGATTAGGGCAGTAAAAGACTGCTGTCGCCATAGCTGTAAAACCGGTATTCTTCGGCGATTGCGTGGGCATAGGCCGCCTGCATTGTTTCGCGGCCCATCAATGCGCTTACCAGCATGAACAGCGTCGATTTTGGCAAGTGAAAGTTGGTCATGAGGCCGTTGATGGCCTTAAACCGATAGCCCGGCGTTATGAAGATATCGGTGTCGCCTTCAAACGGGTGCACGATACCATTTTGGTCGGCGGCGCTCTCGACAAGGCGCAGCGAGGTGGTGCCGACCGCGATTAGCCGCCCGCCATTTTCACGAATGCGGTTGAGCCTGCCTGCTGTCTCTGCATCAATGCTGCCCCACTCGCTGTGCATGCGGTGGCTTGTCGTGTCGTCGACCTTTACCGGCAAAAACGTGCCCGCACCCACGTGCAGGGTCAACGTCGCGGTTTCTATGCCAGCATCGTGCACCGCCTGCATCAATTCGGGGGTGAAATGCAGTGACGCAGTGGGGGCGGCTACGGCGCCGTCCTTTTGCGCGAACATCGTCTGATAATCTTTGGCATCGCGGGCGTCGGTTGGCCGCTTGCCGGCGATATAAGGCGGCAATGGCATAGTGCCCGCGCGCTGCAGCAAGACTTCGACCGGTTCATCGCCTTCAAAGAACAATGTAAAGCTGCCGTCGTCATGGCGTTCTTCGGCCTTGGCCAAGACGCCTTGGCCAAAATCAATGCAGTCACCCATATGCAGGCGCTTGGCATTGCGGATGAAGGCCTGCCACCGGCGCAGATCGATGCGTTTATGCAATGTCGCACCAATCGTTGCGTCGCCCCTGCGGCCGGTAAGCTGCGCAGGAATAACCCGCGTGTCGTTGAAGATCAGGCAATCGCCCTTGCGCAGCTTTTGCGGCAGGTCGCTGACGGAAGCATCGACCATGTTGCCCCCGCCACCGACGCATAGCATGCGCGCCGAATCCCGCGGGCTAACAGGCCGCAGCGCTATCCGCTCGGGCGGAAGCTCGAAATCAAACAGGTCTACGCGCATGCTATTGCCGCAGCGGTTAGCTACCGCTTGGTTGGCCTACGGCAACGGGCTGCGCGGGAAATGCGGGCGGGGCGACATTGTCTGCCGCAATCGATGCCTGAAGCACTTTGCTTGGGCTCGCGGGTGGTTCGCCGCGTTCAATGGCGTCAACAAACTGCATGCCCGATGTCACGCGGCCAAAGACGGTATATTTGTTGTCGAGGCTGAAGCGCGGTTGAAAGCAGATGAAGAACTGGCTGTTGGCCGTGTCGGGCTCATTCGTGCGTGCCATCGACACTGTTCCGCGCAAATGCGGCAGTTTGTTAAATTCGGCCTTCAGATCGGGAAGCTCCGACCCACCTTGGCCCGTGCCTTTGGGGTCCCCGGTTTGGGCCATGAAGCCTTCAATCACGCGGTGGAAGATAACGCCATTGTAAAAGCCCTGACGCGTCAGCGTCTTGATCCGCTCCACATGCGCGGGTGCAACGGCGGGGAACATCTGAATGGTAACGCGGCCGCCCGTCGACAAATCGAGCACCAGCATATTTTCAAGGTCAGGCGCAACTGGCGCAGGCGCAGTCGCTGGCGTTTGCGCGAGTGCGGGAGCACCCGCAAGGAACAGCCCGCCTAAAATGAGCGCAGTCAGCTTCGACAAAAATATGCGTGATAACATCAAGAAAGGACGCCTTTATAATATAAGTGCCGCTCTCATAACGAACGACGCTGTCGCTGTCATGAACGATTTTTGGTCTGCGCCGGGTTACCCTGGCAGAGGCGAAGTCTGTGGATAAGTCACTGTTGCATAAAAGTGACAGCCTCGAAATATTATTGTCATATCCGCCCAATTTGTTGCGTAAGCCTAGGAAATCCGCCAAAGCGCCGACAACCCGGAGGAACTTCACTTCATTTCGTGCGTGCATTGCATGGGCAATTTGAGTGAAAAAGCTGGGGAGTTTAACAGCCACCAGGACGCGGTAAGCCGTTGGAATGGGGCGCTATTATAGGGGCTATATCGTGAAAAACACACGTATCAGCAATTTGAAATATGCAGCGGCACCGCTCGCACTGGGTCTGGCGTTGATCTCAACGCCGTCATTCGCGCAGGACAAGGAAGCCGAAGATATCGTCGTAACTGGTTCGCGCATCGCGCAGCCCAACCTAACATCTACGTCTCCATTGGCGGTTACTACCGCCGAGCAAATTGCCGAAACCGGTCTTACTCGACTAGAAGACGTTCTAAACACGCTCCCGCAAATAGAAGCTTCGCAAAACGCTTTTGTATCCAATGGCGCTACCGGCACAGCTACGCTCGACCTTCGCGGTTTGGGTTCAACACGCACTTTGGTTTTGGTTAATGGCCGTCGTTTGCAGCCTGGCTCTACGGACGCTGTTGCTGCTGACATCAACCAAATTCCTGGTGCATTGGTTCAGCGAGTAGATGTTACGACTGGTGGTGCATCATCTGTTTATGGTGCAGACGCGGTTGCCGGCGTTGTCAACTTCATCATGAAAAAGGATTTCCAAGGCATCCAGCTTGATGCCGGGGTGTCTTACTACATGCATCAGAATGGTGATACTTTTGTCACTGACCGTTCTAAGGCACGAAATTTTTCTGTACCTACCGATTTGGCTTTTGATGGTCGTGCGTTCAACGTAGACTTCGCCATGGGTTCTGACTTCGGCGAAGGCCGTGGAAACGTTGTAGCCTACGCGACGTACCGAAAAATTAGCGAAGTCATGCAAGGCGATCGCGATCATTCAGTTTGCGCATTGAACGGTACCGGCACGGCTTGCGGTGGTTCTGCTACTGCGCCAAACGCAAACTTCGATCTCTATCCTGTATTCGGTGGAGAAACTCAGTACGACTACAACGCATTCCTAACACCAAATGCTGCCGGCACTGGCTTCGGGCCTGCGAGCAGCAATCTCTATAACTATGCGCCGACAAACTTTTTCCAACGGCCTGATGAACGTTACACAATGGGCGCGTTTTTGGATTATGAGGTGAGCGCAAGCTTCCATCCATATATGGAATTGATGTTCATGCATGACCGTTCGGTCGCACAGATTGCTGAGTCAGGCACATTCTTTGCTGAGCCATATAATTTCTCATGCGCTTCAGGAAATCCTGCGATTAACGCCTCGCAGCTCGCAATTCTGTGTGACCCAGCAACCTATGGTGCGCCGAACCCGATTGATGGGTTTGAAGCGTATATTGGTAAGCGCAATGTTGAGGGTGGCGGGCGCCAGTCTATCATTCAGCACGATAGCTTCCGGATACTGTCAGGTGCCAAGGGCGACCTTGGTGGCGGTTGGTCCTATGATGCCTCGTTGCAGTTTGGTCAGTCTTCACTGTCCAATACATATAAGAATGACTTCCTTTTGCCTTCCGTCGCCGATGCAGTGAATGCAGGTACTTATCTTGTGTGGCAGAATGGCAAGGTATCCCCTGAGTTTGCTCAGACCCTGGGCGCAACTGCAACGCGTACTGGTGTTACTAAAGAATTCATTGCAAACGCTTATGTAACCGGCGATCTTGGATTTGCGATTGCAAATGATCCGATTGCCGTGGTCTTTGGCGCCGAATATCGCAATGAAGTGTACAGCGCCGTTTCAGACTATGTGTATGAAGAAGGCTTATTGGCCGGTCAGGGCGGTCCAACGCCATCCGTCTCAGGCAAATATAACGTATCCGAGCTTTTCAGCGAACTGGCAGTGCCGTTGCTTCAGGACAGCAGCTTTGCGCGTGATGTTCGTCTGGAACTTGGCTATCGTTATTCCATGTATAATGTGGACGGCGGGGCTTCTCCAAAGACGCACACCTATAAGGTGCAGCTGAATTGGGAAGTGAACGACATGGTCCGCATCCGCGGTGGTTATAACCGTGCTGCTCGCGCCCCCAATGCACCAGAGTTGTTCAATCCGCAGAACATTGGCCTTTGGGGTGGTGCAGATCCTTGCGCTGGCGCAAGTCCAGAATATAGCCAAGCTCAGTGCGCCCTCACCGGCGTCTCGGCAGGGCAATATGGTTCGGTATCGGCTAGCCCAGCATCGCAATACAACGGCTTGTTTGGCGGCAACCTCGACCTTAAGCCTGAAAAAGCAGACACATGGACAGCAGGCTTCGTTCTCACTCCGAACAACAGCTTGAGTTTGTCGGTCGATTATTACAAGATCGCTATGTCTGATGTTATTGGGCTCTATCCTGCTGAGCAGCAGATCCGAGATTGTGCTACGGGAGCGAACCCAGCAGCATGCGCTAGGATCAATCGTTCTCCTGCAGGAAACCTGTGGTTGGGGCAGACCGGTTATGTCGCCTTGACAAACGATAACCTTGGCGATCGTGATTTCCAGGGTGTAGACGTAGCGGCAAGCGCGCGCATGCCGCTGGGCTCCGGTTCGTTGAACTTCGGTTTGACAGGTAGCTACCTGTTGAAGAAGGAGTATCAGGACTATCCAACAGGTACGCCATATGATTGCGCCGGAACCTTTAGTACGGTTTGCTACGTTTCTCCCGATTGGCGCAGTACAGCGCGTCTTTCGTATAACGCAGCCGACTTGTTCTCAGTTACCGGCAAATGGCGTTTCATTAGCGCTGCTGATGGCCGCGCTGCCAATGGTGCTACCAAAATTAAGGCCCAAAGCTATTTCGATCTTACGTTGAACGCAGATGTCAACGACAATTTCGGACTTAGCATCGGTGCGAATAACATTTTGGATAAGAATCCACCATTGGTCGGCGGTCAATATGCTTCCAATGGCAATACCTATGCAGGTTTCTACGACACGCTGGGTCGTTATGTTTTCGCGGGTATTTCATTGAAATATTGATCTAAAGTTCAATATAGTGACGAAAAGGCGGCATCGAAAGGTGCCGCCTTTTTTCGTTAAATGTACCTGTTTGGGCCCGATATTGGGTGTCGGCTGGCAAATTCCAGAAAGCCTCACTCCACAGACTTTATGTCAAAGGCTACAGTAAGACGTTCGCCCGCAGGAAACGGGCGCGTTCCATGCCACAGAATGGAGGGGAAAAGCGCTAAACGCCCGACTTTTGGTTCGATCAAAGCCAACGGTTCTAAATCTAGGCCAAGATCATTAGGTGGCTTGCCGAGCTCCAGCCAGCCTTCTGCAGAATCTGCCGACGTACCGATTGTATTGGGAAGCGCCACATACAGCGCGGAGCTCATCCATCCCTGGCTGTGATAATGCGCCTCATGAAACCCTGAATTCTGAAGCCTGATAGACCAGCTACCTGTATAACGTACGCTGTGCCTAGGGCCGGATAGGAAAGGATGAGCCGGGTCCACGGGCGGTAAATCCGTCACAACTTGCTTCACTGCGCCATGTACCAGTGATCGGAGCTGGACAATTTCGGGATCTGTCCGGGCGAAAAGATGTCCATCCGTCTGTGTCCCGCCACGCGGGCTCTGGTCAAAGGGATGTTGTGCCATATTACCGTGCAACTGGTTCAATTTTTGCGCCAGCTGGCCCTGCAGAAGATGGAAGTCAGGTATGTCGACATAGGATACCAAGCGCCCCTGCGCGTTCAGCCAATCCAATCGCGGATCTTCCAAAACCCGCCACAGTGTCCAAACGTAAACCCAGCTATCCATGTCGTTAAAGTACATCGCATGGCGTTCGGCAATCTCAAGCGCCTTCTCATATTGGTGCTTGCGTATCAGATGTCGAACATAGCTGACATGCGGCAATTGCGTCTCGTTAAGACTCTCGAATAGCATATCTGCATTTTTCAAGTCACCGGCCGTCGACGTTATTTCGCCCAAGGTCCCACGAAGCAATGGCGGAAGGTCCAATAGCGCCCCACGCTTGGATGCCATTTCGATTGATCTCGTGGCACCCTCCATTTTAGCGACATCCTCTAGACAGGATATCCAAAGCATATCGTCCATCGGTAGGCGTGAACACGCCCGCTCATACCCAGCAAGCGCCTCCTCGGCCTGCCCGGACTGCCAGGCAATTCGCGCTCTTAAAATCCAGCCGGCCCGCCATTCGGGGTGTTGATCAAGCTGCGCGTCAAGAAAATGGAGCGCGGCCGCAGTTCCGTCTCTATTCCATATCGCCGCTGCTAACCCTTGGGTTATCGAAAAATTGGCAGGCTCATGCTTTCTGGCCAATATATACGAGGCCACAGGATCGCCGCACCCTCCATCAAGTTCCAGCCGCGCCTTTAAATGCAAAGCTCCACTCAGTTCGGGTTCAAGCGTTAATACACGCTCTGCCTCGCCCAGTGCCGCAGCGGTGTGATCAATTTTCTGGAGGAATAATGCGTACCGATGACGCAGCGCCGCACTGTCAGGGAACATGGCCAGCATAACATCAAAAGCCGCGATTGCCGTTTTCTCACCAAATTGCCGATGGATAAACCCAAGACGGGCCATGCAGATGTCGGTGCGTTCGGGTGCCCTGCGCCATGCTTCGTCAAAGCTCTTTTCCGCATCCTCTATACAGCCCAATTTTTCTTGAAGCGCAGCATGATTTGCGCATACATAGGGATCAAATGGAGGTTTTTCTAAGCGCCGTGCGAGCAGAAATTTCGCATCCGCCTCTGCCTCTCGTTGCAAGCTGCGCAGCGCGAGTGCTTGCAAATGTATGACGGCTACATGTTGTCCAATGGCCGCTTCGAGTAACGACAATTGCTCAAGCGCTACCTCGCCGCGCCCAGAGTCGAGCGCATCCCTCGCCATGTTAAACCGGTCATTCGGCGAAATAGAGCTTAACAACTTCGTGTAATTCTCATCGAGGCATTAATGCTAGCCATCATTCCCTATTTGCGGACCACCTTGACTACCGCGCTTCTCGCGAAGTAACTTTGCATTTTCTTCTAGATCCTCGGCCCACTCTGCCTCAGTTTTACAGATCTTCGTTTTGCTTAAACGAGAGCCAGTATTAAGAAAAGATTTACAAATCTTCTTTTCGGCTTTGGCCGCAGTTTCGTTCTTTTCTGCCTGCCCAAACGCTGGTGCGGCAGTTACGGCAGTTACGGCAGCAACGGAGATACCAGTTGCAATTAAACGAAGTTTCATCCCAGACCTCTCAATAATTTCGTTATTTATAGTATCGGAATTGTAAAAATTGTCAAACATCCTTGATCGATGCCCTTAGCCTTTTTCATGCAATTACCAGTTCCAACGCCCCATCCCCTTCCTCGACCTTAACCGTGGAGCCATCGGGCACTTCGCCGCGCAGCAGCAAATCCGCCAGCGGATCCTGCAAATATCGCTGAATCGCGCGTTTGAGCGGGCGTGCGCCGTACACAGGGTCGTAACCCACGCGGCCAAGCCACGCCTTTGCCTCTTCGGATAAAGCGAGCGTGATCTTGCGATCCTTCAGCAGCTTTTGCACGCGTTGCACTTGAATCTCGACAATCGGTGCCATGTGATTGGCGCCAAGCCGGTGGAACAGGATGACCTCGTCGAGGCGGTTGAGGAATTCGGGCCGAAAATGGCCCCGCACGATTTCCATCACTTGCGGCTCGACCTCTTTCACATCCTGACCATCCTCCAACGCGGCGAGATGCTGGCTGCCCAGATTGGAGGTGAGGATGATGAGCGTGTTTGAAAAGTCCACCGTGCGGCCCTGACCATCGGTCAGGCGGCCATCGTCGAGTACCTGAAGCAGGATGTTGAAGACGTCGGAGTGCGCTTTTTCGACTTCGTCGAACAACACGACTTGATAGGGCCGACGCCGGACAGCCTCGGTCAGGACACCGCCTTCTTCATATCCGACATATCCCGGAGGCGCACCGACCAGCCGCGATACGCTGTGCTTTTCCATGAATTCGGACATGTCGATGCGGACCATCGCATTGTCGTCATCGAACAGAAATGATGCGAGCGCCTTGGTCAGTTCGGTTTTACCGACGCCCGTGGGGCCGAGGAACAGGAAGGATCCAAGCGGCCTGTTCGGGTCCTGAAGCCCTGCGCGGCTGCGGCGCACGGCTTTGGATACAGCGGCCACGGCATCTTGCTGCCCGATCACCCGCGCGCCAATCAGTTGCTCCATATTGAGCAACTTGTCACGCTCGCCCTCAAGCATCTTGTCGACAGGAATGCCTGTCCAGCGGCTGACAACGCTGGCGATATCCTGCGCGGTTACTTCTTCACGCAGCATGGCGTTGCCTGCCGCTGATTCTGCTTCGGACAATTGTCGTTCAAGGCCGGGGATTGTGCCATATTGCAGCTCGCCCGCCTTGGCGAGATCGCCCGAACGTTGCGCCTGCTCAAGCTCGATACGCGCGGTGTCGAGCTGCTCCTTGATCTTCGCCTCTGCCGAAATCTTGTCTTTTTCCGCCTGCCAGCGCTGGGTCAGTTCGGATGATTGCTGCTCCAAATTGGCAAGTTCATTCTCCAGCGTGGCGAGCCGGTCTTTCGACGCGGCATCGCTTTCCTTACCAAGCGCCTCACGCTCGATTTTCAGCTGAATAATACGCCGGTCGAGCGTCTCGATTTCTTCGGGCTTGGATTCCACTTCCATGCGGAGCCGCGACGCAGCTTCGTCCATCAGGTCGATGGCTTTATCGGGCAGGAAACGGTCGGCAATGTAGCGGTGCGATAATGTCGCCGCGCTCACCAACGCGCCATCGGTAATCCGCACGCCATGGTGCAGTTCATATTTCTCTTTCAACCCGCGCAGGATCGAAATGGTATCTTCGACCGTTGGCTCACCGACGAACACGGGTTGGAACCGGCGTTGCAGGGCGGGGTCTTTTTCGACATGCTTTTGATATTCATCGAGCGTCGTTGCGCCGATGCAATGCAGTTCGCCGCGTGACAAAGCAGGTTTAATCAGGTTCGCCGCGTCCATCGCGCCTTCGCCTTTGCCTGCGCCGACGAGCGTGTGCATTTCGTCGATGAACAGGATGATGTCACCTTCGGCCTGCTTAACCTCATCCAGCACACCCTTCAGCCGCTCTTCAAACTCGCCGCGATATTTTGCGCCGGCAATCAAGGCGCCCATGTCGAGTGACAAGAGCTTGCGGCCTTTCAGGCTGTCTGGAACGTCACCATTGGCAATGCGCAGTGCCAGTCCTTCGGCAATGGCCGTTTTGCCGACGCCGGGTTCGCCGATGAGCACAGGGTTGTTCTTTGTGCGTCGCGCAAGAATTTGAATGGTGCGGCGGATTTCTTCATCACGGCCGATGACAGGGTCAAGCTTACCCGCCCGGGCCACTTCCGTCAGGTCACGCGCGAATTTCTTCAGCGCATCATAACGGTCCTCCGCGCCAGCGGTGTCGGCGGAACGGCCACCACGCAGCGCGTTAATCGCGGCGTTTAGCCCCTCGGCTGTGACGGCAGCATTGGCCAAAGCCTTCCCTGCGGTCGTGGTTGAGGCCAGCGCAAGCGCGAGCAGCAAACGCTCGACGGTCACATAGCTGTCGCCAGCCTTTTGCGCGACCTGTTCAGCAGAATCGAGAACCCGCACGGCGTCATTATCAAGTCCCGGCGTCTGCTGCGCGCCGCCACCGGACACCGCAGGCACCTTCGCCAACGCTGCATCGGTTTCGCGCAAGGCGGTCGCGGCGTCGCCACCAGCCGCCTTGATAAGGCCCGACGCCATGCCTTGTTCGTCTTCAAGCAAAGCTTTGAGGAGATGCTCGGGCCCGATCCGCTGATGGCTCATACGAATGGCCACGGTCTGCGCGCTTTGCAGAAAACCCTTGGCCCGGTCGGTGAATTTCTCGAGGTTCATGCGCTATTTCCTAGATTGGCGTTGCTGCCCCGGTGCGAGGCAAACGCAACTCATATGAAGAATGTAGTGCAGCATTTTCGCCACACAAGACGCGCTGATGGTCGGGCTGCCATGTTCCTTGCTGCGCATGGAAGGACTTTCCTTTCGCAAAGACTTGGTTATGCCCGTCTTCTGAGAGAGCGGACCGGAATAACACGGTCTCGTCGTGGGGGAGAATATGATGCGTAAATTTTTGTGGGCGTCTTTGGCGCTTGTTGGTGTGGTTGCAGGCGCAGGTGCCTTGTGGGAGCCATTGGCCGCGACGGAATATGAAACCGCCAAGCGGACCTATGATGCCGAGATTGTGCGCGACGAATATGGTGTGCCGCATATCAATGGCGCGACCGATGCGGACACGGCTTATGGCCTTGCCTACGCGCATGCCGAAGATGATTTTGCGACCATTGAAGATGTCGTGGCAATGACCCGCGGCCGTTATGGGGCATTGGCTGGCTCTGACGGGGCCAAGGTCGATTATGTCATGCACTTGTTGGGCGCGCGGGAAACCGCCGAAAAGCGCTATATGGAATTGTCGCCAGAGGTACGCGCAGTGGCCGAAGCTTATGCCGCTGGCCTTAATTATTATGTGTCGAAACATCCGGGCGAAGCGCGCCTGTCGAAACTGTTTCCGGTCACTGGACAGGACATCGTCACTGGCTTTGTTCTGCGCGCGCCATTTTTCTATGGCCTTGATGGCGCAATCGGTGCGCTGACCGAAGGCAAGCCGCAGCCCAAAGAGAGCGCTGCGCCAATGACGCCAATCGGGCGCGATCCCGAAATGAACGGGTCCAATGCCTTTGCCCTCGCGCCAAAGCGTATGGCCGATGGCAAGACCTGGCTGATTTCCAATTCGCACCAGCCTTATGAAGGGCAAGTTGCATGGTATGAGGCGGTGACGCATTCGGGCGAAGGCCTTCATATGGCAGGCGCATTGTTCCCGGGGTCGCCCTTCGTACTGCTGGGGCATAACCGCCACCTTGGCTGGACCAACACGGTCAATCGCCCGGACCTGATTGATGTCTATAAATTGGTGATGAATGAGGCCGGCGACAAATATCGCTATGATGACAAATGGCTGCCGCTAAATTCAAAGCGTGTCTGGTTGCCCGTCAAGTTCGGGCCGTTCAACCTGCCGGTGCCACAGACAGTGTATCGATCAGTACATGGTCCGGTTATCAAGAATGATAAGGGCTATTTCGCCATCCGTTATGCGGGCATCGACAGCGTAAAGGTCGTCGAGCAATATTACCGGAATACCAAGGCGACGAATTGGGATGAGTGGACCAAGTCGATGTCGATTGGCGGGATTCCGGCCACCAACTTCATCTATGCCGACAAAACCGGCCGCGTTGCCTATATTTACAATGCGCTCTTCCCAGATCGCAAACCCGGCTATGATTACACCAAGCAGCTTCCGGGCGATACGTCTGCTGCTATGTGGTCCGGCCCTGTCGGCTTTGACCGCTATCCCAAGATCGTCGATCCAGCATCGGGCTTTGTCCAGAACGCGAATAACACGCCGTTTCTGGCGGCCGGACCGGGTTCGGAAATGAACCCGGCGGACTATTCGCCATATCTGGGTATCGAACGCGGCATGACCAACCGGGGCCTGCGCGCCACCGAGCTGTTGGCGGCGGATAGGTCGATAACGCCGGAAGAGCTGCTCGCGATCAAGATGGACATGACCTACAGCAAGCAAAGCTGGGTCGGGCCATGGATGGCGTCCTTTGCCGCGTTGGACCTGAAAGATGCGCCGGAACTCGCCAAGGCGCAAAAACTGTTGGCCAGCTGGGACTGGTCCAGCGATGGCAAGGGCGATGCAGACGCATTGGCTGAAAGGATCATTCGTTTTGGTGCACGTCTGAACTGGCGCGGTGAGCCAATGCCCGACCCCCGCAGTACGCTTCAGGAAGCGGTCGACGAATTCAAGAAGCGCTTTGGCAGAATTGACCCGCAGCTTGGCGATATCCAGCGGCTGCGGCGCGGCAATGTTGACTTGCCGATGTTCGGCGGAAGTGATGCCCTGCGCGCGACGACGATGTGGGATGCTGACCAAGCCGATGGCAAGGTCCGCGTCCGGCATGGTGATAGCTACATCATGCTGATCCGTTGGGACAAAAATGGCGGCGTTATATCGGAATCGATCCAGCCATATGGTGCGGCAACCACACGACCCGACTCGCCGCATTATACCGACCAGATGAAGCTGTTTGTCGCGGGCAAATATAAGCCCGTTCACTTCGAATGGGCCGACGCCGTGAAGCATGCAAAGCGCCGTTATCGGCCCTGAACGGCGTTTGTCGAAAATGTGCAGCCGCCAGATTGTGTTTGTCCGTTTCGGCACTATCTCTGGCGGCAGTAAAAATATCTTTGGGAGCATATCATGATGCGTAAATTGACCCTCGCGCTGCTCGGCGCAACGATGCTTGTCTCGCCAGCGCTTGCAGCTGACCCCGCGCCAGTTCCGGCATCGGCACTGGTCAAGGAAATCAACATTCCGCATCAGCAATTTACGCTGAAAAACGGTTTGCGTGTTATCGTCCATACCGACCGTAAGGCCCCGGTCGTTGCCGTGTCGATCTGGTATGACATCGGCTCAAAGCATGAACCCAAAGGCAAAACAGGCTTTGCCCATCTGTTTGAGCATTTGATGTTCAACGGGTCGGAAAATGCACCTGGCGATTTCTTCCAGCCACTGCAGAATATGGGCGCGACCGATTATAACGGCACCACATGGTTCGACCGCACCAATTATTTCCAGACGGTGCCGACAAGCGCGCTTGACCGTATGTTGTACCTTGAGGCGGACCGGATGGGCTATTTGCTCGGCGCGGTGACGCAAGAAAATTTGACCAACCAGATCGGCGTGGTTCAGAACGAAAAGCGGCAGGGCGATACGCAGCCATATGGTCTGGTCGAATATGCACAGATCAAGGGCATGGTTCCTGAAGATCATCCCTATGGCCACTCGACAATCGGATCGATGGCCGATCTCGATAGCGCGAGCATGGAAGACGTCCGTGCCTGGTTCCGTCAGCATTATGGCCCGAACAATGCGGTTCTGGTGCTGGCAGGCGATATCGACGTTCCGACAGCAAAGCAGCTGGTTGAGAAAAATTTTGGCGCAATCAAGGCGGGCCCCAAGCAAAAGCCGCTGAAGATTGAAGTGCCAACGCTGGCGGCAGCCAAATTTGAAGTGATGAAGGACAAGGTCGCGACCACGCGCATTTATCGTAACTGGACTGTGCCCGGTATCGATAGTGCCGACTCTGTGCCGCTTGAGGTTGGCGCCGCCGTTTTGGGCGGTCTTGCCAGTTCGCGGTTGGATAATATTCTTGTTCGCCAAGAAAAGCTCGCGGTCAATGTGTCCGCTGAATATCAGGGCTTTGCCCAGCTGGGCGGCATCGAAATCACCGCGGACGTGAAGCCGGGCGTTGATCCCGCAACCGTTGCCAAGCGGCTCGATGAAATCATTGCGGACTTTGTCAAAACCGGCCCGACGGCCGACGAAGTGCAGCGCGTCCAGATGCGCACGGTTTCGAGCCGTCTTGCCGGTTTGGAACAGGTCGGCGGTTTCGGTGGCAAGGCAGTCGCTTTGGCCGAAGGCGCGCTGTACCGGGGTGACAGCAATTTCTATAAGACGCAGCTTGATGAACTCGCGAAGGTCACACCCGCGCGCGTGACATCGGCCATGGGCCGTTGGTTGAACCGTCCTGTCTATGCGCTAACGGTCGAACCTGGCGAGCGCGCAGCTTATGAGGAAGCCAAAGCACCAGCGGCGCCGAAAGTTGCTGCACCGATTGCAACGGTAAAGCGTTCGCCGGCTCCAGAACTCGGCACGATATCCGATCTCGCCTTTCCAAAGGTGGAACGGACCAAGCTGTCGAACGGTATCGAGATTGTCTACGCACAGCGCAATGCCGTGCCGTTGACGCAGGTTGCGCTGAGCTTCAATGCGGGCAACACTGCCGATCCGCGCGACAAATCGGGGACCCAATCGCTGATGCTCGCATTGCTCGATGAAGGTGCGGCGGGGATGAACTCCACGCAAATCGCCGAAGCGCAAGAGCGGCTTGGCGCAAGCATCGGCACCGGCGCGAGCATGGACCGGACCAATGTCAGTGTCACATCGCTGTCCGCCAATCTGGCGCCGTCATTGAAGCTATTTTCCGACATTGTACTGCGGCCTGATTTCGCACCGGCTGAAGTCGAGCGGCTGCGCGGCCAGCAACTGGCGCGCATCCAGTCCGAACTCAACAACCCGCAAGGCATCGCCTTCCGTACGTTGCCGCCAATCTTGTTCGGCAAGGATCATCCATATGGCATTTCCTTCACCGGCACCGGCGATGTTGCCACCGTCAGCAAAGTATCGCGCGACGAGATTGTCGATTTCCACCACAAATGGTTCCGTCCGGAAAAGGCGACTTTCTTTGTCGTCAGTGACAAGCCACTCGCGGAAATCAAAGGCGCGCTGGAAGGCAGCTTCGGTAGCTGGGCCGCAACTGGCCCCGCCGGTGTTAAGGACATGTCCGCCGCGCCTGCTGCTGCCAATCCGCGTATCATCTTGATCAACCGTCCCGGTTCGCCGCAATCGCTCATTCTGGGCGGACAAGTGCTGGCGACCAAGGGCACTGCTGATCTTGAGACCGCGATTACCGCCAATGAAGCATTGGGTGCAGGCTTCCTGTCGCGCATCAATATGGATCTGCGGGAAACCAAGGGCTGGTCTTATGGCGTACGCGGCAGCATCAACCGTGTCGAAGGTGATGTTCCCTACATCATCTCCGCCCCCGTTCAGGCCGACAAGACCGGTGAATCGATCGCTGCGTTGATGAGCAACTATAAGGCGTTTCTAAGCGACAAGGGCATCACCACCGAGGAACGTGACCGGATTATCGGCGGCAATATCCGCGAGCTTCCCGGCAGCTTCGAAACGTCGGGTGACGTGCTTGGTGCGATGCAACGCAATGCCTTGTTCAAACGCGCGGACGACTATTACGCGACCGTGGCCAGCGAATATCGCGGCATGACTCAGGAAAAGCTCGACGCTTCAGTGCGTGCGCTGGTCAATCCTGACAAGTTTACCTGGGTCGTCGTGGGCGATGCCACCAAGGTGAAGCCACAGCTTGATGCACTTGGATTGCCAATTGAAATGGTAACCGAAGCTGCTAACACCACTGCAAGTAAAACAACCAAGTAAGGAGCAAGAATATGGCAGCAGTTGATGGCCAATGGGACGTAACAATCAAAAGCCCAATGGGTGACCAAAAGGCCGTTTTGACCGTCAACAGCGACGGCGGCAGCTTTTCGGGCAACATGTCGGGTGGCCTTGGTGCAATGGACATTGCCAATGGCACCGTCGATGGCGACACGTTGAGCTGGGGCATGGACATCACTGTTCCAATGCCAATGCATCTTGATGCTACCGCAACCGTTTCGGGCGATGCTATCACCGGTGAAGTAAAGGCTGGTGCCTTTGGTTCGATGGGCCTTTCGGGCACACGTAAGTAAATTACAATCGGGGCCGGTCTCCGCGCCCTGAATTGAGACACATGGCCGCCTGCCCCTTGGGGTGGGCGGCCTTGTTCTATTGTGGCTGAGTGCTACTGTGTCGACCGACGGCGTTTCTCCCGACTCGCTGAACAGGCAGGAGCCTTGGCATGAACCAGATCGCATCCGCATCGCAGCCTCGTATGTCGTTATTGCGCTGGGCGTTGATTGTCATTCCGCTCACCATGTTTCTTGGGTTTCTCTCTGGTACCATGTCAGGGTCAACCGCCGACAACGCGTGGTATCAAGCCTTGATTAAACCCGCCATTCAGCCACCGGGCTGGGTGTTCGGTGTGGTTTGGCCGACATTATATCTTCTGATGGGCCTTGCCTTTGCGATGGTGCTCGCCGCGCGCGGTGCGCGGGTCCGCACTGTGGCGATTGGCCTGTTCCTGTTGCAATTTGTGATCAACCTCAGCTGGTCGCCCCTATTTTTTGGCCAGCATGAAGTGACGGCTGCGTTTTTTATCATCCTTGTGATGCTGGGTGTCGCTATCGCCACAACCTTCGCATTTGCGCGCGTTTGCAAGGCTGCCGCATGGTTGATGGTGCCCTATTTGGTGTGGATTAGCTTTGCAGCGATACTGAATTTTCAGATCGATCAGTTGAATCCTGATGCCGAAAGCCTTTACGTGCCCGCTAAGAGTTCCCAGATAGACAATGGCGGTTAATCTCCCGACCGCAATGGAGTGAATGACATGCAAAGCGAAAAGCGCATTTTTGATGATTTGGCCAAGGTACTGAATGGCGTTGCCGGAACAGTCGCTGGCATGGGCCGCGAAGCCGAAGCGAGCATGCGTGACCGCGCCCGCGAATGGGCCGCCGGTCTGGACCTCGTGTCGCGTGAAGAATTTGATGCGGTGAAAACACTCGCGGCCAATGCCCGCGCCGAAGCCGATGCGCTTGGCAAAAGGGTGGCTGCGTTGGAAGCCGCGCTGAAGGCAAAAGGCGGCGCTGCGCCCGCAAAGGCCAAGCCTTCCAAATAAGCCCCTAATACGTCCGATTTGAACTTTTCCACAGTCGGCCCACAAGCTTGTGTTGCGCAGCGTCGCAAGTCGCTTGCGCGCGAGTCAGTCAAGAGGCAGACTCGCTGACATCATAACAGGCGCAATTTTATGCACGACGCAGACGAACAATATGAGCAATTTGAACGGGACGAATCCGCGCCCGTAGACATGCTCGCCGCATTGTTCGAAGCGCGTGGCTGGTCGTTCGAGCTTGAGGGCGAGGACGAGATTACCGCCGAGTATAAGGGCAGCTGGGCCAGCTACCAGATCCGCGCGATCTGGCGTGAAGATGACAATGCGCTGCAGCTTATCATCCTGCCTGATATAACCGTACCCGTGGACAAGCGCGCGAGCGTGTACACGGCGCTCGGCCTTATCAATGAACAATTGTGGCTTGGCCATTTCGACATGTGGTCCGCGAACGGCATATTGTTGTTCCGCCATGGCAGTTTGATGGCGCCCAATGGGTTGTTGGGTGTGGATCAGGCACAAACCATCATCGACGTCGCGATTGACGAATGCGAACGTTTCTATCCGGTGTTCCAGTTCATCATCTGGGGCGACAAATCACCCGAAGAAGCCATCGCCAGCGCGCTCATCGAAACGCACGGCGAAGCGTAACGTCAGGTCGCGTCTTCGCGTTTGGCCTTAATCAGATAGTGCATATGGCCCATGGCGATGGGCTTATCCCGATCATCCTGCCACGCGCGGGCTTCGACATTGGCCATCGTGCGACCAAGGCGTGTTACTTCACCCACGGCATAGGTCATCTGGCTTAGCCCGCCGCGCATGAAGTCGACGGTAACATTGACTTGTTTGATGGCGGAATCGCTCCCCTTCGCCTGTAACGCCCGGTGGACGGCGGCGATGGCCGCGATTTCCAGCAATCCAGATATGGCGCCACCATGCAGATACCCAGGGCGACCTTGCACACGGTCGGCAAAGGGCATGCCGATAACCGGCGCGCCGTCGATTTCGTCGACGATCGTCATGTCCAAGGCTTGGGCATAAGGCGGCAGAGCAATTGGGCTATCGGTCATGATATGCGGTCTCCGATCCGGATGAATGTGCCGCTTGCATGGGCCAACGGCTCGTCCGGATTGCCATTATGGGCAAAGCCCCGAACAAAGCCGATGCTGTTGGTCAAATGATAGCAGATGCCCCGGCCATATACGCGCTCACCCGAAGGTGAGGGGCGCAGATAGTCGATCCGCAGGTCCATCGTCACTTGCGGCCTGAACTCACCCAGCTTCGTCCAAATCGACATGCTGGTGGCATTGTCCATCAGGCTGATGATCACGGCCGAGGCGAGGATACCGGTATCGGGGTCGGCAACCAGGTCTTCACGCCAGTCGATGGCGAGTTCCACCCAGTCAGCGCCATGGCCAACATACTCCATGTCGAGAAACCCGCCATGGCCAAATTTGCCCATCATCTTGTTCACAAGGGCTGGGTCAAATTCAGTGCCTTTTGGCACGATGCTGCCCAAGTCGGGTTTGCCGAACGCCATTTACTTACTTTCTAAGGTTGGCCGCAATTGCGGCGTCACACGTGCTTTTGAAAGCTGCTCATAAGCATATCCCGCCTTTAATACAGCATGGTCATGCCATTTTGGACCGATGAAGCTTAACCCGACCGGCAGGCCAGCGGACAGACCCATGGGCACGGTCAAATGCGGAAAGCCTGCAACCGCTGGCAATTGGCTTGCGCTTGGTCCCGAAAAGGCATCACCTTTGCCAAGTGTGGAAAGCCACGCCGGACCATTGGTCTGGGCGACGATGACATCAACTTTGTTACGGGCAAAAAACTGATTGAGCGCGCCCGAGGCAAGACCGCGCGAGGTTGCCAACGCCTGCAAATAGGCCGGATCGTCTAGCCCGGCTTCTTTATCGGCGGTTTCAAATATGTCCTGTCCAAAATGCTGCAATTCCGAGCTGGCATTCGCCTTGTTGAACGCAATGACATCGGCCAGCGTTTTATGCGGGACGATGCCTTCGGGTAGGGCTTGCAAATAGGTCGCGAGGTTCGCCTTCAATTCTGTCAGCAGAACCTTGAATTCGCCTTGTCCGATTTTCTGGCGATCGATCTTGCTGCCATCCAGCATGACGACTTCAGCGCCGCCAGCCTTCAATGTGGCAAGTGCGGCATCAAATAATGCGGCGTCAACATTGGGTGCGCGCAGGACGCCAATGCGCATGCCTTTTAGCGCATCGACGGAAAGGCCCTTGCTGTAATCGCCGCGCCATGTGTCCGCATCGGCGGTTGCGGCGTCCTGCGGATCGGTGCCGGCCATTGCCGTGAGCATGATGGCGGCATCACGGACCGAACGCGTCATGGGCCCTGCAGTGTCCTGGCTGTGGCTGATCGGCACGATATAGCGGCGCGAGACAAGACCAACGGTGGGTTTGAACCCGACCACGCCGTTGACGCCAGCGGGGCAGGTGATCGACCCATCGGTTTCGGTCCCAATGCTGCCTGCCGCAAGGCCCGCAGCGGTTGCAGAACCGCTGCCGCTGGACGAGCCGCAGCTGTTGCGGTCAAGCGCGTGTGGATTTTTGGTCAGGCCGCCCACTGCGCTCCACCCGCTGGTGGAGTTACCCGACCGGATATTGGCCCATTCGCTCAAATTGGTTTTACCAAGAATGACCGCGCCCGCCGCGCGCAACCGCGCAATCAACGGTGCATCACGATTGGTGATATTGCCGGCCAAGGCCAATGACCCTACGGTCGTCGCGATGGGTCCGGCCACTTCGACATTGTCCTTCACCAATACCGGAATACCATGCATTGGCCCGCGATATGTGCCCGCACGCAGTTCCGCATCCATGGCGCGGGCCTGTTCAATCGCATCGGGGAAGGTGGCGATGACCGCATTGAGCATGGGGCCGCTGTCATCGACCGCTGCAATCCGCGCCAGATAGGCCGCCGTAATCGCTTCGCTGTTCAGCGCGCCATCATCAATGCCATCGGCCAATTGCGACAGGTCCAAGCTTTCGATGGGACCAGCCTTGGCAAGATTGGCGGTGGCCCGTTCGGTCGATGGCGGCGTTGGCGCCATTGCGGATACCGACGACGCAAAAGCGACGCAGCTTAAGATAAGTGCAATTTTAATCTTCACGTCGCATCTCCCTTGGCCAGTTCGGCACCCCGGTCACGCGCGGCGCGCAATGTATCGGTTATCAGTTTGTTCAACGCCGCATCCGAATCCAGCACCGCGAGCCCTGCGGCGGTGGTGCCGCCCGGACTGGTGACCCGCCGCGCCAGATCAGTTGGCGTTTCCGATGAGGTCGCGGCCAAGATCGCAGCGCCCTCGGTCATTGCCAGCGCCAGTTGTGCAGCAACATCCCGCGGCAATCCGGCGGCTTCGCCACCTTGGGTCAGTGCATCAATAAAGCGATAGACGAACGCTGGCCCGGAACCGGCAAGCGCCGTGACGGCGTCCATATGCGCTTCGTCGTCGATCCAGATGACTGCACCGAGCGGAGCCAGTAAGGATGCCATCTCTGCCCGTTGCTGCGCATCGTCATGCGGCGCAAAAACACCCAGTGGTGACTTGCCAATCGCGGCGGCCAAATTGGGCATCAGCCGTATGACGCGCGCATCGGGAAAATACGCGGACAGCGTATCAGTCGTTGTCCCGGCGAGTATGGATATCAATGTCGCTCCGGGGGCTAGGATTCGTGCTATTTCGGGCGCCAGTTCAGCCAAACGCTGCGGCTTTATCCCCAATATGACGACATCATAGCCCGTGTCCAATGCCGCAGACGACCGATGGAGATGGACGCCCCCTGGCAGGTTTCCGGCAACCGGATCGATGATGTGGAAGGTGGCGGGTGCAAAATCGGCGGCAAGCCAACCGCGCAGCATGGCGCCCCCCATATTACCACAGCCGTAAAAGCAAATTTTAGATGGGAAAGCGGACACAATGAAGACCTTGCGACTATTTACGCTGTCGTCATGCCCTATCCTTGCGCCAACGGCAACCGCAGGAACAAGGACAATCCCTCAGGCGGTACCACCGGTGGTGCACTTGCGTGCCGAACGGCATCGGCACGTGCACGATTGAGGATAGCCGCTGGCACGCCGGGATCATGAAACACATTGTCCGCTTCGCCAAGAAGCCGCGCGGTGAGCAACGTAAGGTCGTCGGGATTGGCGGAGAGCAATGCAATTTCGATCAACCGGTCACCCTTGGGATTTTCGGCCTGCATGATCCAATTGTCGACCGTGGCGTCGTCATGCGTGCCGAACGGGTCAAGCATGCCACCGGCGGCGAAACCCTGATCCAATGCACGTCGGCGCTCCGCCCCTTCGGACCAACGCGCGCGGATTTTGCTGCGGGCTCCGGAAATAGCTTCGGCCAGCGGGCCCAATGTTTCAGGCAGCAATGTTTCGATACGCTGGCGAATGGCCTTGGCCATACCCGCCGACGCGCCGCCGGTGCCGACTGCAATTAACACAGGGGTCCGGTCGACAATCGCCGGTGTCGTAAAATCGCAAATTTCGGGGCGGTCGACGACGTTGACGAGCAAGCCACGGGCTTTCAATTCGTCCGCAGCGGTGCGGGCGTCTTCTTCTTCGGCAATTGCGACAAAGGCAATCCGTGCCGCGCGATCGGCGGCGTCAACGCAAATGCCGCCCGCGCGTTCAATCAGCCGCCGTTTCGCATCCGCCATCTCGCCCTCACCGACCAAAATGACATTTCGGCCCTTCAGATTTACGAAAATGGGGAGCTGATCCAAATCTCTATCCTTATTTCAGCCAGTCGGGCACGTGCTCGGCAGCCAAAATCGTCTCGGGCGAAATACGTTCCGCAACGACCGCGAATTTATCGCCGTCGACGAGCACTTCGGGAACGAGACCGCGGCTGTTATAGGTGCTCGCCATCGTCGCGCCATACGCGCCAGCTGTACGGAATATCGCGAGGTCATTGGCCTCAACAACATCGATTTCGCGGCCCATGGCAAAGGTATCGCCAGTTTCACAGACGGGGCCCACAATGTTCGCGGTCATTTTGCGGCCATTTGGTTCAACCGCATCAAAATCATGCCACGCGTCGTATAGCGCGGGGCGCGCCAAGTCATTCATTGCGGCATCGACAATGGCAAAGGGTGCATTGCCCGATCCGGGCTTCACGCGAATTACGCGCGTCAACAGGACGCCCGCATTTCCGGCGATGACACGGCCGGGTTCGAACATCAAACGCACGCCCCAGTCCTTGGTCACGCGCGCAACCATCGCGCCATATTCGGCAGGTTCAGGCGGATTGTCACCGTCGCGATAGCGCACGCCAAGGCCGCCGCCCAAGTCAACATGGGTGACTTTATGGCCTTGGTCGCGCAAATCCTGCACCAGCGCACCGACTTTTGTGAACGCTGTCTCCAACGGCTCAAGGCTGGTCAACTGGCTGCCGATATGCACCGCAACGCCGCGCATATTCAGTCCAGGCAACGCATTTAAGCGGCCATAAATTTCCGTCGCGCGGTGAATGCCCACGCCAAATTTATTGTCGGCTTTCCCCGTTGAAATCTTGCCATGTGTTCCAGCGTCGACATCGGGATTGATACGCAGCACGGCGTTCGCTTGATAGTTCAATGCGTCCGCAAGCGTCGCAAGCTCGCGGCCTTCTTCTTCGGACTCGATATTGAATTGCCCAATACCTGCCTTCAACGCGCGGACGATTTCTTCGGCTGTCTTACCAACGCCTGAAAATACAATGTCTTCTGGCGCCATGCCGGCGGCCAGTGCACGGTCCATTTCGCCGCCCGACACAACATCAGCGCCATAGCCCTGACGCGCGAGCACCTTGAGCACGGCCAAATTCGGATTGGATTTCACGGCAAAGGCCAAATGCGGGTTATCAAGGGCCGACAAGCCAGCGCGGAACACTTGCGCGTGCCGCTCCAGCGTTGCGCGCGAGTAGATATAGACAGGTGTGCCAACCGCCGCCGCAATATCGGGCAGCGCGACATCTTCGGCGTGCAACACGCCATTTTTAACGTCAAAATAGTTCATAGGATTGGATACTTATTGGGAAGGCGTTTTTTCGGACGGATCGGTCTGTTCGGGGTCAAACGGTTTGGGCTCTTGCCCCGGCGGAATGTCGAACGGATCATCTTCGCGCCGGTCGGACCGTTTCAGCAGCTCGTCGGTGCGCCCTGGCCGTGCCTGAACCGATGGGGTCGTGAGAATCTTCGCCGTTTGGTCGGTGGTCTGGCCATAAGCTTGCGGTGGCATGCTATTGCCCGTGCGCGGTTCCAGATCGCCCACCTTGCCGCAGCCCGCAACGCACATGGCGACGCCAATGATGAAGGTGGTGCGCGCCGGTTTCATGCCTCAAGTTCCTTTTTGGCAGTGCTGATGGCTTCTTTTACGCGCATCGGTGCCGTGCCGCCAGCGCTCGTCCGGCTGTTTACCGATCCTTCGATCGACAGATCGGGCAAATTGCAGCCAGCCAGCGCAGGATTGATGGCAGAAAGATCGTCTACGGTGATGTCGGACAGATTTATGCCACGTGCCTCGCAGGATTTGACGACGCTGCCGGTAACATGATGCGCCTCGCGGAAGGGCATGCCAAATTCGCGGACCAACCAGTCGGCCAGATCGGTAGCGGTGGAAAACCCGCTGCCCGCAACATCGCGCATGCGCGGCGTATTAAATGTCACATTGGCAACCATGCCCGTCATCGCGGCGATGGACAAAGCCAGCAGGTCATATGCCTCAAACACCGGAGGTTTATCGTCCTGCATGTCCTTGGAATATGCGAGCGGAAGACCCTTCATCGTGATCATCAGGCTGTTCATGCAGCCAATGATACGTCCGGCATGGCCGCGCACCAGTTCAGCCGCGTCGGGATTGCGCTTTTGCGGCATGATGGAACTGCCCGTCGACCATGCGTCGGGCAGGCTGATGAAACCATAAGGCTGCGACGCCCATATGATCATTTCTTCGGCCAAGCGCGACAGATGCAGCGCCGTTTGTGCGGCGGCCGTAAGGAACTCAAGCGCGAAGTCGCGGTCGGAAACCGAGTCCAGACTGTTCGCCATGGGGCCGTCAAAGCCAAGCGCCAGTGCCGTTGCGGCGCGATCAATCGGGAAGGATGTTCCCGCAAGTGCAGCTGCGCCCAATGGGGACTGGTTTAACCGGCTGCGGCAATCGGCAAAGCGGCTGCGGTCGCGCTTGGTCATTTCGTAGTAGGCCATCAGATGATGGCCAAGCGTAACAGGCTGCGCGACCTGCAAATGCGTGAAGCCGGGCATGATGCTGTCGGCATGTTCTTCGGCACGTGTCACCAGCGCCGACTGGAATGCGCGCAGACCAGCATCGATTTCATGGGTCGCATTGCGCACCCAAAGGCGGAAGTCGGTGGCGACTTGGTCATTGCGCGACCGCGCGGTGTGCAAACGTGCCGCAGGCTCCCCCACCAACGCACGTAACCGCGTTTCGGTGACCATATGAATATCTTCAAGCGTGAGGTCTTCGGGCACGCCATTGGCTGCATATTCGGCGTAAATGCTATCGAGCCCGCTTTGGATCGCGGCATTGTCTGCCACCGTTATAATCCCGTTTGCGGCCAGCATATCGGCATGCGCTTTGCTGCCGGCTATGTCTTCCTGCCAAAGACGCTTGTCGAATGGGATGGAGGCATTTATCTCGCGCATGATAACGCCAGGGCCTTCGCCAAACCGGCCGCCCCACATGCTATTGGAATCAGAGATGCGCTTTGTAATTGCCTTAATCCTTTTAGTGCTGGCTGGGTGCGATAAAGAAAGCCAACCCAAGGGGCAAGCGCAACCCGCATCCACGGCCAAGGCAGGCGCATCTGACAAGGCCGATATCACTCTTGAAAGCGCCAATGGCATGCGCGCCACGCTGAGCTATCAATTTGCGGGTCAAAAAGCGCCATCGGCACCTTTTGCCGATGCACAGGGTCAGGATGTCAGCCTTGCCGATTTTGAAGGCAAGCCTTTGTTGCTCAACATCTGGGCAACATGGTGTGCGCCATGCAAAGCCGAGATGCCGACGCTGGATGCGCTGGCGGCGTCGGAAAAAGGCCGGATGCACGTGATCGCGGTGTCGCAAGACCTTGAAGGACGCGCACCTGTTGTCGCCTTTTTCAAGGAAACAGGGGTCAACAATTTGGTGCCCTATACCGATGCTGATAATGCACTGCTGACGGCGTTCAACAACGCGATCGCGCTGCCAACCACCATATTATATGACAGTGATGGCAAAGAAGTATGGCGCGTGGCCGGCGGTGTAGAATGGGATGATGCCGAAATGGCAAAGCTGCTGCGCGCAGCGGACTAATAGGTCCTGACCCTACATCAATATGCAGCGGACGCGCTGCTTTTCGGCTTTTCGCACAGGCAGTGATTCGGTCAGTGACCGCACGACCACATGTCTGTGCCGGGGATCATTGCAATTGGTGATTTCCGCTTGCTCGGTTTCCCGGGCAAAGGCTGTGCCGGGCAAAAACCCTGCCGACAATATGACGATGCCAGTGCCCAACGTTAAAAAAAGTCCCCGCATGCGCGCAAAATGCCAGCAGAAAGCTTTATAAACGATGAATGATGAAGCGGTGTCCTGCATTTCTGGTGCCTCTATCGGCCATAATCCAAAAATGGTGGGCGCTAACGGGCTCGAACCGCTGACCCTCTCGGTGTAAACGAGATGCTCTACCAACTGAGCTAAGCGCCCCACTACGGGAAGCGCGCCTTTGCCAAAGCGTTTTGGCTTTTGCAAGCCTAATCAGATGATCGGAGCGGAACGGATGCCGATTGCGGCAAAATAATCATCCAGCTTGGCAGATGTTTCGTCCGACAGTTCAATGAAAACCCGCCGTGCATCGGCTGGATCCTGACGCCGGACGAGCATACCGCTTTCGGTCATTGCTGTGATCCACCGCAATGCAGTCGTCGGTGGAACCGCAGCGGCAATACACAGGCTGGAAACCGACACATGCTGCCCTTCTTGCCCCGCAGCCTTTAGGTCCAGCAAAATATCCCAGGCCGGGTCCGCGAACAGATCAGGTGGGAAATAACGCTCCCGCATACGGCGCAGCTTGATGATCTCGCGCAGCATTTGGGGGTCCGTCGCGTCCGAGTGCATAGCACTGGCGGATGGAAATCCCTGAAACCCACCCAATGGCGCTGGCCGAAAGGAAAGAGCTTTGTCGGATACCGATGTTTTGGGTTCCGAATCGGCCATGCGGGCAAGAGTGCGGGCAAATTCTGCAAGCTCGTCGCTGATTCGGTGCAGCGATCCGAATGGGACATCACGGTTCGTGTCATGCAGTCGGTCCATTTTGCCCCGTCCAAACGCCCCCGCCAAAATCGGCATCGCCTCAATGTAGTCAGCGTCGACGAAAAAATGGCACTGGCCTTGCGGAAGCGCTGCATAAGCGTCCTCGAGCCCATCCATATTGGTCCACACCAACGCAGTGCTCCGATGCATTTGGAGATACCGCGATATGCGCGCCAGGAAATCTTCTGGTATGTCCATTTTGGACGTAAAATGGACCAAAATGAAATCCGTCCGCTGTGTATCGTCCATCACCAGCGCGGTGCAGCCCATGAAGGACAATAATCGCTTGAGTTCAGCGATGCGTTGCGCCGTGCCGCCGACGATCATGGCCGTGCGGCCATTGATGCTGGAACCGACGGTGGACGGGGGTTTTGCCATATATATTCTCCCAGAAATGCGAATAGGGGCCTCACGTCGCGAAGGCACGATGTTTGCGCCGTGCGCCATGTACAATTTATATCCATTTTGGAAGTAACAGTTTTGGCCGACTGGTTGTTTGCAAGGCGCCCCTGATGCGCTAATCCCCCTGTTCATTGAGCCTGCGCACACGGGCCGCAAAATGCAGAGGAGCATATTTAGGTGAAAACGGGAAAAATCATGTTGAGCGCAGCGGCGCTTTTATTGTCAGGAGTTGCGATGACGGCGGTTGCACAAGCGAAAGAAATGAAGTCCGGCCACATGGCCAGCGAACCTGCATTGCTTCAGGAATGGACGGGTCCCTATGAAGGCGTGCCGCCATGGGACAAGGTTAAAGTCGCGCAATTCCCGGCCGCGTTTCAGGCCGCGATGCAGGCATCAAAGGCTGAATTTGAAGCGATGCTCGCAAAGCCCGAAGCCATCACGTTCGACAACACCATCACCGCCAGCGAACTGTCCGGCGAAAAAATCGGCCGGCTGTTTTCGATCTGGGGTGTGCATTCATCCAACCTGTCGAACCCTGAAGTCCGTAAAATTCAGGCGGAATGGGAACCAAAGGTTAGCGCGTTTTTCTCCGAACTTTCGCTGGATGCCCGTTATTTCCAGCGCGTCAAATATCTCTACGATCAACGCGACAATCTTGGCCTGGATGCCAAACAGATGCGTCTGTTGGAACGGACCTATGACGGTCTGGTCCGCAATGGCGCGATGCTCGATGCGGGCAAGAAAGCACAAGTCATCAGCATAGAGACCGACCTTGCCAAGAAATTCTCTGCTTTTTCTGAAAAGGTTCTGGCGGATGAAGAAACCTTCATTCTCATAACCGACGCGGCGGACCTTGCAGGATTGCCCGAAAGCTATGTCGCGGCGATTCAGGCTGCGGCCAAGGCAAAGGGCCAGGCCGGTTGGGCCGTCGTGAACACCCGTTCTGCCGTTCAACCGTTCCTTGAAAATTCAACGCGGCGCGATTTGCGTGAAAAGGTCTGGCGTGCGTTCACGATGCGCGGCGATAACCAAAATGCGAACGATACCAACGATACCATCGCCGAAATATTGAAACTGCGTCAGCAGCGCGCCGAAATCCTGGGCTTCCCGACCCATGCCCATTACCGCATGGCTGACACGATGGCGAAGGACCCGAACAAGGCGATGGACCTGATGATGAAGGTCTGGCCTGCCGCTGCCGCCCGCGTCAAAGAAGAAGTGGCCGACATGCAGGCCATCGCCAATGCGGACAACATCACAATCGCGCCATGGGATTATCGTTTCTACGCCGAAAAGGTGCGCAAGGCGAAATATGACCTCGATCAGGAAGCCGTTAAACCCTATTTCCAGTTGGATAATATGGTCGCCGCCATGTTCGACGCCGCGGGCAAGCTATATGGCATGAGCTTCACGGAAAACACGGGCACCGTGCCTGTGTTCGAACCCAAGGTGCGGACATTTGAGGTTAAGCGCGATGGCAAGGTCGTTGGGCTGTTCTACCTCGACAATTTCGCGCGCGCCGGCAAGCGTTCGGGCGCGTGGATGACCACCTATCGCAGCCAGCATAAATTGGGCGGCAAGAATGACATCGTTCTGGCGTCGAACAATAACAACTTCGTGCCCGGCGCCGATGGCGTGCCAACGCTGATCAGCATTGATGACGCGTCGACATTGTTCCACGAATTCGGTCACGCCATTCATTATCTGAACTATGACATCACATGGCCCGGCCTTGGCGGCACGCCGCGCGACTTTGTGGAATATCCAAGCCAGGTAAACGAAAACTGGCTGCTGACGCCTTATGTGCTCAACACCTATGCCAAGCATTATAAAACAGGTGAGCCAATCCCGGCAGCCTTGGTCGAAAAGATCCGCGCGAGTGATACGTTCAATCAGGGCTTTTCGACCGTAGAATATCTGTCGAGCGCCATTTTGGATATGAAGCTGCATAACCGCAGCGAACCCGTGACTGATCCGCGCGCATTTGAACGTGATACGCTCGCCGAAATTGGCATGCCCAAGGAAATGGCAATGCGCCATCGCCTGCCGCAGTTTAACCACCTGTTTGCTGATGATGGCTATTCGGCGGGTTATTACAGCTACCTCTGGTCCGAAACGATGGATGCCGACACATGGGCGGCCTTCACGGAAAAGGGCGATGTGTGGGACAAGGAAACAGCCGAGCGTTTCCGGTCCATGTTGCTGGCAACGGGCAATGAAACCGACCGGATCGAAGCCTATCGCGCATTCCGTGGTCGTGATCCTGATGTGAAATATATCATGAAAAAGCGCGGTTTCCCAACCGGCGAATAACGCTTTTTTCAGATTGAAAAGGGGGCTGCGCGGGGGAAAAACTGCGCAGCCCTTTTTTGTTGATTTCCAGCGCGCGAATGCCAAAATTGAGCTATTATTGCGTGCGGCCTTGGCAAAACGCCGCCGTCCGCCAAAGGAGATGTGAAATGCTCGGTTTATTCTTCGGCAAAGAACCTTGGTTTCGGGCAAAACGTTTCGGCTATGGCGCTGGCCTGCCGTTCAAGTGGCAGGGATGGGCCGTGCTCGGCTTTTATATTTTGGCGATGACTGGCTTGGGGCTGCTCGCGGATAATGATCAAGCGATACCCACATTTGTCACGGTCGCGCTCATGCTGATCATTACCGGCATTTTCACCATCATCGTCCGCAACCACACCGAAGGCGGCTGGAAATGGCGTGGGCTTTAACGCTTAACGCAGGGCTTGGTCCAACAACCGCGCGAGCCTGATCCCGCCGCGTTCGACCTGTTGCCGTAATGCGGCGCGTGACGCAGCGATGTCGGCTTCATCAATGACGACGGGTGCGGTTGGCTTTGTGCCACATGGGTCGCCATCGACCGCGCGGGGGTAAGCAATCTCTTTCGATATCGCCCAATTTTCTTCGCTCCACAGCCGCGCATTGCCTTGTTTGACAGCGGCTTTCTCCGCGGACGAAAACGTGCGCACAATCGCCGGTGCGGCAGACAGCGCGCGGTCGGCCAGCAAGCCGTCCCACACCATATGCAAATTAAATCCCCGCATATTGCCATATATGACCTTTAGGTCATTGCCTCCGCGGTCCGCACGGTCACCGGCGTGCAATGGCTGGTGAATGTCACCCACAAAATGCACGAGAAAGGCCAGTGCCTGCAAACGGAGATGCGCGGGCAGCGCCTTGTTCGACAGCAACGCAAAGTTACGGTCGATCTGCGCCGACACGCAGTTTCCGTCGGCGCACGCGCTTTTTAGGTCAAACGGCTTGCAGATATCGACATTCTGGTAATGCCAGCTGTTGGTATAGCCCCAGCGCGCACGATCGCCCTTGATGCAATCTGCCCAGACGCTGACGTCAGCAATGTTGCGCATCGCGCATTTGGGCGTGCCGAGCATCGGCGCTGCACGCAACAGACGTTGCATATTTGCGCGCGCCTTGGGCGACATATTGGCCTGCGCAATGTGCGCCACGGTCTCATGTCCATATTCCCAATAGGCCTGAACAGGGGCAAGTGGCGCGACAAGGACGAGAAGAGCGATGAGCAAGCGTTTCATGTGCGCGCCATAATTTGTAACGGCGTGTAAATCAAAGCAACAATCGCGCGTGGTACGTATAGGATGATGATTGCGGGAATATTCCAAGCCGCCTATATCACCACAATGTCTTCCATTCGCCCTTGGCGCGATATCGCGCGTCGTCAGTCCCGCCAGATCATGGTGGGTAATGTCCCTGTTGGTGGAAATGCCCCGATTGCGGTGCAAACGATGACCAATACGCTGACCAGCGATGCGGCTGCGACCATCGCCCAAATCCGCCGCTGTGAAGATGCCGGGGTCGATATCATTCGCGTGTCCTGTCCTGATGTCGAAAGCACCGCTGCGCTGAAACAGATTGTGCGTGCCGCCAATGTGCCCATCGTCGCCGACATTCATTTCCATTATAAACGCGCGCTTGAGGCGGCGGACGCTGGTGCCGCGTGCCTGCGCATTAACCCGGGAAATATCGGTTCGTCCGAGCGCGTGAAAGAGGTCGTCAACGCGGCCAAGGCCAATGGCTGCGCCATCCGTATTGGTGTAAATGCCGGATCCTTGGAAAAGGACTTGCTGGAAAAATATGGCGAACCTTGTCCGGAAGCGCTGATCGAAAGCGCGCTTGATCATATCAAGTTGCTGCAGGACCATGATTTCCACGAATATAAGGTCGCGGTCAAAGCGTCCGACGTATTCCTTGCGGTTGCGGCCTATATGGGGCTGGCCGAGGCGGTTGATTGCCCGCTGCACCTTGGGATTACCGAAGCGGGCGGATTGATTGGCGGCACAGTCAAATCATCCATCGGCATGGGCAATATGCTCTGGGCCGGAATTGGTGACACCATCCGCGTCAGCCTGTCTGCCGAACCCGAAGAGGAAGTTCGCGTCGGCTATGAAATCCTCAAGGCATTGGGCCTGCGTACGCGCGGCGTGCGCGTCGTCAGCTGCCCCAGCTGCGCGCGCCAAGGTTTCGACGTCATCCGCACGGTACAAAAGCTGGAAGACGCGCTGAGCCATATCAAGACGCCCATGTCACTCTCCGTGCTTGGCTGCGTCGTCAACGGCCCCGGCGAAGCGCGTGAAACAGACATCGGTATCACCGGCGGCGGCAATGGCAAGCACATGGTCTATCTGTCGGGCGTGACCGATCACCATGTCGAAAATGACGACATGGTCAGCCACATCGTCAAACTGGTCGAAGCCAAAGCAGCCGAAATCGACGCCGGCACCAGCGTCAGCATGGATACGTTGCACGGGAAAGCGGCTTGACCCTCTCCATTCGTTCGGCGACGCCAGCCGACATTTCGCTCATTGGCCAGTTCATCCGCGACCTCGCGGAATATGAAAAGCTTGCCCATGAAGTGCGTTTTGATGAAGCGGTGATGGCGCAAAAGCTGTTTGGGCCGCGCCCCTTTGCCGAGGTGTTGATCGGTGAGATTGACGGGACGCCGCAGGGTTTTGCCTTGTTCTTCCACAATTTTTCGACCTTTGAAGGGCGTCCGGGGATTTATCTGGAGGATCTGTTCGTCCGGCCCGATGCGCGTGGGTCGGGGCTTGGCAAGGCCTTGCTGGGTAAGCTTGCGGCGCTGGCGGTGGAGCGCGATTGCGCACGGCTCGAATGGTCAGTGCTCGATTGGAACACGCCCGCGATTGATTTTTACAAGGCGCTTGGCGCACGTCCGATGGACGAATGGACAGTGTACAGGGTCGATGGCGATACCCTGACTGGCCTTGCGGCGCATAGCATTTAGCCATGGCTGAATTGCACCCGCGCCCCTTTATACCATTCATGGTGGCGGCTGCTGGTGTCGGCACATTTTCGCTGATGGACGCGGCGATGAAGGATCTGGCGCTCTCCATCGGCGCGTATAATGCGGTGATGTGGCGCAACACCGTCGGTGCGTTGTTGATGGGCGTTTTGTTCGTCGGCACGCGGCAGAAATGGCCGCCGCTACATCTGCTGAAAATCCATTTGTGGCGCAGCATCGTCGTCGCGGTGATGGCGGTCAGCTTTTTCTGGTCGCTCACGAAATTGCCCTTGGCCGAAGCCATTGGTCTGAGCTTCATCGCGCCCGTCATCGCGCTATATCTTGCCGCCGTGATGTTGAAAGAAACCATTGGGAAAGAGGCGATCTGGGCATCGCTGGCGGGCTTGGGCGGCGTTGCGATCATCATGGCGGGCCGGTTGAGCGGACATTATACGATGGACCATGTCTGGGGTGCTGCTGCGGTTTTATTTTCGGCGGTGGTGTTTGCCTATAACCTCATCCTCGCGCGGCAGCAGGCGCAGGTCGCTGGCCCAATCGAGATCGCCTTTTTCCAGAATCTGTTTGTGGCGTTAACGCTTGGCCTTGCTGCGCCATGGTTTTTGCAGCCCATCGGCATGTCTGATGCCCCAATGGTCGGCAGCTCCGCGGCGCTGGCCGTTATCTCGCTGCTCTTATTAAGCTGGGCGTATGCACGTGCGGAGGCGCAGATTTTGATTCCGGTCGAATATACCGCCTTTGTCTGGGCCGCGTTTTTCGGTTGGCTGTTTTTCGCGGAACCCGTCACTTTGCCTGTGCTTTTGGGCACGGCCTTGATCGTGGGCGGAAGCCTGATTGCGGCGCGGGCAAAACCCGTTCCGGTCAATCAGGTGGAGGTTGCGACGGTTTAGGGGGTCGGTTCGCTCCGAAAGTTTCTTTTGCCCACCCACAACGTCGTCACCCTGAACTTGTTTCAGGGTCTATTTGGCCTCAGGGTCAGGACCTGTTAAATGCACCATCGCGGCGTCAAAATGGCAAAGATATCGAAGTAAAATGTCCGCCGCAGGCAGTTATTCTGCCTGCAAGGGCATTTTGCTTTGAGATCGAA
>NCJG01000011.1 GCA_002282385.1 Sphingomonadales bacterium 39-57-19
ACCAACCTCTTGACCCAAAACCCGCAACGCGGGATATGACAACCACCCGGGTCACTTCTCAGTGAAAATAACGGGTCACTTCTCAACGACAATCAACACACTTCAGCCTCGCGTCGCGCTTGCTCCGCAGTCAGCTGCCCGTGACGGCCTATAGTGTATCGCCGCGCTGGCGAACCCCTGCCGCCCATACGGTACTGATAAATGAAGACCTTCGCGCCCTTGGGCGTGACCTTGCAGCCGAAGCCAGAAAGGCGGTCGTCCCAAAACAGGATGTCTTTCGCTCCGGGTAGAGCTGCGTCGACGAAGCTTTTAGTTATTCGCGCCATGGTGATTGCTAGACCTCTTCTCAGCAAGCACGATAGCGATAATCACGGTGGGTTACAAGGAACTTGAATGGACTTTATACAGGAAATTCATACGTTTTTCTGCAGTAATGTGGGGTGGTATCGTGGTATGAGCTGCTAATTCCTAATCTGGGGGCCACTGGTTCGAATCCAGTTGGGTGCACCATATATTTCAATGATTTAGTGAATATCTTAAGCATAGCCACTATCCGTCCCCACGTCGGACATGGATTGATCCAACCCACTGCACTGTATCACTACCTTAGCGATGAGAGGCTCAGAAATGGTACGGGCGCGGGTTGAGTGCCCTCAACCCATGAACCCCAACCGCTTCTCTGACTTCAATTTGCACAGTTACGTCACGTGACTGCGCAGAGGTTGCATGCCAATATCTCGATGGTTGAAGACGCCCGCGTCAACTTATCATGCTACTGGCAGCAACTGTCCCGACTTCACATCGTAAATGAAACCCCAGACAGGTACATCTTTTGGCGTAAGTGGGTGATTGCGGATGCGGGCGACATCGTCACGAACGCTTTGTGCGAGGTCTTTGAAATTGAGCCAGGCGACATGCCAGCCTTCCGAAGATCCGCCTTCGGATTTAGAGTTTGCCCAAGCAGTGCCGTCAAAGCTTGCGGTTGCACGGCTTGTTTCGAGAAGGCTCGAAATTGTGGGGCCGTCGAACAGTTCCATTCCACAATCTGTATGATGAATGACGAACCATTCCTTGGTTCCAAGGAGCTTATGGCTGATCACAAGCGAACGGATCGCATCATCACTGGCACGGCCACCAGCATTGCGAATAACGTGCGCGTCACCTTCAGCGAGCCCTGCATATTTTGCCGGATCCAACCGGGCGTCCATGCAGGTTAGAATAGCGAACCCACGTGCTGGCGGCAAAGCAAGGTCAGCTTTTGCACCAAATGAGGCTGCGTATGACTGGTTCGCCTCAATAATCTCGTCGTAGATTTTCGTAGGTTTGGGTTCAAGATGACGCTCTGACATTTTTGCAATTCTCCAGCTCTGTTCGTTGTCTTCCAGCTTTGAAAACAACATGCCGGCCGCGTTTACCAAGGCTCCAGCATGATGCAAACACTTGTTGCGTTTGCATGCGCGTGTTTGAAAGCGGTGTACTTGATGACATTGAGACTATCACGAATGGACCACAGCCCTCGTTAGTCGGTATGTTTATTCACGCTGTCGAGGGCTTCGCTATCATATTTGATAATGCTTCGATGTTTGCGTCGACTTTCATCGAAAATTTCGCCTCCGTGCCAGTCTCAAGATACCCTAAACATCCACGACGTGGCGACAGAGCGAGTCTGACACTCTGCGCCATTTTGTTATCAGTCGGTGCGAACCAGATCAGATTTGCGTCGCTGTTCCCGCCACGGTGTAAAGCGTCACCAAAATTCCGGCTATCAGACCGCCTGAACGATAGCTGCCCGTGCGTTGCCATGTGAACGTCGCGATGATGGCTAAGGCAATCAGCACGGGCACGAACTGGATCGCGATGACGGTGCTGAGCGGATCAAATGCGGTAATCAGCGAACCGGTCATGAAGAGCAGGCCGTAAATGATGCTCAACATCACCATGAAGCCCGTTATCAGTGTCAATATTGCCGCCAGATAACGATGCACGGCGCTGTCGCTGCGGACGGTGGCAGTGGCCAGTGATCGGGTTGTAACCAGAAAGGCGAGGGTAAGCGGCACGACATAGGTCGCGGCAATCCCCCACTGGCTGGCGCTTGGAAGCTTAACCGCGACGACCCAAAGGCGAAAATCGGTGAGGAACAATGTATCGACCAGCCAGAGTGCCGCATAGCCAGCCGCGACGGTCGCCAGAGCCAACAATATCGATTTAAACCAGTTGGATTGATGTGTGGCAATGCGGCGTCCAGACAAGCGACCAATCAACAGGCTCACGCCAGCACTGGTCACAGCCCAAAGCGTAATTTGCGTCGTGACCGCCTGCGGGAGCCATTGCGATGCGGGAAGAAGAAGATAGGCGGCAATGAACGTCGGAAAGAATAACAGAGCGGGAAGCACTGTGCTGAACGCGAAGCCTTTCCACCACGCGCCATCGCGTTCTGCCGACGCAGGGACCGGTGCGCCCTTCACCGACGCGAATAGGGGCAATCGGACAAGCGCATCAAACACGCCGAGCATAATCATCACAAAACCGACAAGGCCAATGCCCGTGCCAAATTCTTTCCAGTACCAAATTTGATCGCTTGCCGGTTTGGGTGTGCCTCCGGTCAGCGTGGCGCCAAACCAATCAATCGCGTTTCCAATAGCTGTGGTTGATGCATGGTCGCCCGGATGTGTTGTTGCCGGCTGATAGAGTTTGCGCGCGGTCCCGTCTGCAATGGCTCCATATAAACGGTTTTCGACAACAGGTGCCTGCGTGCCAAACAATGTCTGAAGCTTGCTGCTTGTCGCAACATCCTGCGCACGGGGAACGCCCCACATCAAATTTGAAAATTCGTCGTAGCGGCTGAAAACCACCGCAGCATTGCGTGGCCAATTGGGCGATCCTTCCTGAGCGAAAGGCGCACCCGTTGATGACCCCTCCAGAACCATCGACGCATAAGCGTTGGGCATGGCTGCGGCCGCAGCAAGCACCGTCCAGCCGCCCATGCTGTGTCCTTCTAGACCGATTTGGCGAACATCGACCATCGGCAAGGACCGCAAATATTTCAAACCATTAGGGCCGCCAAAGCCATTTGAGAATGCGGGCCCCTGACTGTAGCCATGGCCGGTCTGATCAAGCGACAAAACCACATAGCCTCTGCGCGCAAATTCAATCGCAAAACCGTCCTGTGTCTCGCGCGAGTTAATGTAGCCATGTACGGCAAGAATGCCCGGCGCTGGTGTCTCTGGTGTGGCGTTTTTGGGGACGTAGAGCAAAGCGCTCATGACTGTCCCATTGGTGCCTTTAAAGCGTATGTCGCGAACGATTGTACCATCCACCGTTCGAACGCTTTGGGCGAGAAACGCTCCCGCCAGAACGATAGCCAATCCAATCAGGATCAACCACCAACGCGGTTTTGTGTGTATGGCGTGGCCCATGTCTTCATCTGTGACTGACATCCGCAATACTCCCCGCCCCAATTTGCTTTTCCAGACTGTATGTCGGCGATGTTTGCGATGCAACTGTTCGCAATAAGGGGTGGTGCGCGCCGCTGAGAATGATGGCATCTGCTATGCATTCGGGCATTGCGACAATATTATACAATTTGCCCATTGCGCATAATGCCGCTCAGCCTATCTTTGTGATACAACAGGCGCTGTTCTGGAGAGAACCGAATGATAAATGCCGCGATAGCGATGAACCGCTTTGGCCTTGGCGCGCGACCATCCGGAAACGCACCCATGAACCCTGCGGACTGGTTAAAAGCCCAGATCAGGTCGTATGAACCGTCCTTTCCAGCTATGGCAAGCCAGCCAAGCCGTGCGGACATCGCGGCTGGCTTTCGCGAATATCAGCTCGACCGCAAGGATGTCCGCGCCGCGCGAAAGGACGCCGCGGCCGTCATGGCTGCTGACGACATGCCGCAGATTGACCCTGCCAAAATCGAGAAAGTCGTTAACACGCTGCGCCTTCAATATGTCGCTGCCGCCGATGCCCGACTGGATGCCGCGATCAGCAGCGATACCGATTTTGCCGAGCGACTGGTGCATTTCTGGTCCAATCATTTTGCAGTTTCGATCGATAAGCTTCCGGTGCTGGCCCTCGCGGGCGATTATGAATTCACGGCGATCCGGCCGCATATTATGGGCACATTCGCGGATTTGCTTTACGCTGCGGTCACGCATCCGGCGATGCTGCTCTATCTGGATCAGGCGCAATCGATAGGCCCCAATAGCCCACTTGCGACGCGGGTGGCGGCCAGACGGAATAAGACGCTGGGGCTGAATGAAAATCTGGCGCGTGAGATTTTGGAGCTGCACACGCTTGGGGTGCGGACGGTTTACGACCAAAAAGATGTCACCGAATTTGCCCGCGCGCTGACGGGATATACCGTTGGTGGCATGGCGAAGGGGCCAATCCAGCGTTTCATGGCGCAGAATGGCAAGGACGGCGATAGCCAGTTTTTCGCCGCCATTCATGAGCCCGGCGATCGAGCCGTCATTGGCCGACGCTACCGCCAGCAGGGCGCAGCACAAGCGCGCGCGATATTGGCCGACATTGCCACGCATCCAGCCACCGCGAAACATATCGCGACAAAGCTGGCGCAACATTTTGCGGCGGACGTGCCGCCGCCAGCATTGGTTGCGCGGCTGGAAAAAAGCTTTTTGGAAAGCGGTGGCGACTTGCCGCAGCTCTACCACACCTTGATTGAATCGCCTGAAATGTGGCTGGCCCAGCAAGCCAAGTTCAAATCGCCATGGGATTGGCTCATCTCGTCGCTGCGCGCATTGAATGTGCGGAAACTGCCCAACAGCAGGCAAGGCGTAAATATGCTCGCGCAACTGGGGCAACCGATCTGGAAACCGGGGTCACCTGCCGGATTTAGCGATACGACAGAAAACTGGGCGGGCGGTGCGGCGCTGATGCGGCGGGTGGAGATTGCTGGCCGACTGGCCGAACGCAGCGCCAACCGTGTGGATGCCCGCATCCTTGCGCCGCGCATCCTGTCGGGGCAGCTCGGCGCGATGACAACCGAAAGCATCGCGCGCGCCGAGAGCCCGTCTCAAGGGCTTGCGCTGTTGTTGTTGTCCCCTGAATTTTTGCGGAGATAGTGCCATGCTGAACCGACGCTATTTTGTCACCTCCGGTGTTTTGGGTCTGGGTGTTGCGGCATTTCCGGGGGCTGGCTGGGCAGCGCCTGGCACCAACAAGAAATTCGTGTTCATCATCCAGCGCGGGGCGGCTGATGGATTGGCTACTTTGGCCCCGACGGGTGATCCCGATTTCCTGCGCGCGCGGGGGGATTTGGCGGCGGATGCCGCAACGGGAACCAAGCTTGACGATATGTTCACGCTGCATCCGGCGATGACGGAAAGTGCGAAACTGTTTGCGCTGAAACAGGCCAGCTTTGTTCACGCCATGGCGTCGTCTTATCGTGAGCGGTCACATTTTGATGCGCAAAATATATTGGAGTCAGGCGCAGGCCGCCCTTATGGCCGCGATGACGGTTGGCTTGGGCGCCTGCTGACACTGTTGCCGCGTGATGATGCCAAAGGACTGGCGGTTGCGCCGTCGGTGCCGCTCGCCTTGCGTGGACCGATAGCCGCGAACAGCTACGCCCCTTCGCGCATGCCCGACGCCAATTCAGACCTTATGACGCGCTTGACCAATTTATATGCGGAGGATGCCCAGCTTTCGGCTTTGTGGAGTGGCGCTCAAGCGACTGAGGCCATGGCTGGTGCACCTGCGGATCAGGCGCTGAAGGGCGGCGCTGCGCTCGGTCAAATGACCGCTGGACTAATGCAGGGGCCCAATGGTGCCCGCGTGGTGATGTTGGAAACCAACGGCTGGGATACCCATTTTCAGCAAAAGGGGCGGCTGAATGGCGCGCTTAAACAAGTTGATGCGCTCATTGGATCCCTCCGCGATTCCCTTGGCAGTGAGTGGCAGAATACTTTGGTAATGGTCGCTACGGAATTTGGCCGGACCGTGGCGTTCAACGGGACTGGCGGCACGGATCACGGAACTGCGTCCGCGGCTATGTTATTTGGTGGCGCGCTCGCGCATGGCGGCAATATTGTCGCGGATTGGCCGGGGCTCAAGGCATCGCAACTATATGAAGGTCGTGATCTCAAACCGACGATGCGGTTTGAACAATTCGCCAGCGACGCGCTGGCGCAGCATTATGGTTTAGATCCCGCAAGGACGCGGGCGTCCTTATTTCCCGACTTCGCATAAGGTAAATTAACACAAAAAAGCCCGCCGCTGCACGGGGCAGGGCGGGCTTCATGTGTATTCGGGAAAAAAGACTCTTACTTGTCTTCTTCTTCCTTCATTGCATTGTCAGCGGCATCAGCGGTTGCGTCGGCAGCTTCGCCTGCTGCTTCTGCAGTGGCGTCAGCGGCACCTTCAGCAGCAGTCATGGCATTTTCTGCGCCAGCTTCAGCAGCTTCGCCCGTTGCTTCGGCTGCTTCTACGGTTTCTTCGGCTGCCTTTTCGCCAGCTTCGCCGCATGCAGCGAGCGAAATTGTGAATGCGAGAGCGGCAACAGTTGCGACAACTTTCTTCATATTGGTTCTCCTGAGTCCCATGAATTCCTATTGGGTAGTAAGGCGTAACGGATGAATGCGTTCATAGGCAACTATTTTTCCGTCCCCCGCGATATGCCCCATTGGCGCGCAACGGTGTAACCAAGATAGCCTGTACCAAATAGCGCATATAATGGTTCTGGCAGGCCGTTGAGATAGGCATTCATGCCCGCCGCAATGTTCGCTGCGGTTTCAGGTTGGACGGCGGAAATTAGCCCCATCGGAATGGCCCAGAGCAGCATGACATACATGACATATAAAAAGCTTGGCCGCGCTCTGCTTGTCCATGGGTCCGCCGATTGCGCTTCGGCCAAGATGCCCGACAGCTGCGTCTTCACATTCTCAAGCTCCTGACTGCCCTGTAATTTAAGCAGTTCAAGCTTGGCGGTATCTCGTGCCTTCGGATCGGGAATGATTTTGTCGATGATGCTGGCAATTGGCCCAATTAATCCGTCAACAAATGCCATAATGATATCCTTTTGATTTATCCAATACGGTTCGATGG
Source organism: Sphingomonadales bacterium 39-57-19 (assembly GCA_002282385.1). Taxonomy (GTDB): domain Bacteria; phylum Pseudomonadota; class Alphaproteobacteria; order Sphingomonadales; family Sphingomonadaceae; genus Sphingorhabdus_B. The sequence goes on from NCJG01000011.1 coordinate 7,072, forward strand.
CTAGCCATGCAGAAAGGCCTCTTGTGATGGCCGTGCCTCGGCCAGCCGGACATAATGCGCACCCTGCAGCGCATCCATTGCCTTCAGCAGGACATTTTCTGCAGCGCGTCCACGTGTGTCGAAAAAGGCAGACAGCGCGGACAAAGTTGCCGCACCCATTTTGCGATCCACCGCAATATCCGCATAGTCGCGCCCGTTCCGGTTCAATGCGTTCAACGCGCGTTGCAGAAAGCCCGTTGCCGTTCCGGTGCCCATATTGACGCCAGTATCGAACAATTCTGCCGCCAAATTTGACGCAATTGCTGCGACATCCGCAAAGCCGGGGGCATGCCAATATATGCGTTTGTAAATGGCAGCGGCTTCGGTCCGCGGCAGCTGGCTCATCTTGTCATGATAGCCGTGCCGACGCGCCACCGCCTCGGTAATGCCCCAGCGGGTCGGGCCGCCTCTGTCCGCCGGATGATTTACATAGTCGCCTTCGCGGACAATCAGGTCATCGATCAGCTCGTCAATATGTTCCATGTCGTCGAGTCCTCACTTTCGCAACAATAATAACCAATATGGTTATTTGTAGGAAAGTGAAAAACGCAAAGCCGCAGCGCTGGCGCGTGTGTGCGGCATTTCTCACGGCTGGAACTTTACCCCTTGCCGCGCATTATTGATCCAGATGGTGGCCCCGAAGGTTGCCTACCTTCCTCTTTTGACGATCGCGGTCACCGGGGCACTTAGGTTTCCATTACGCATACCGGGATCGCACCAGTGAAGACGAACCTGAACCGGCGATCTATCCACCCGCGGGCACGTGCCCCGCATCTCACGCGATAAGACCCTGACGAGTAGAGGAACGATTATGACGGCGACAAAAGATAACAAGACGGTTCAAACCCTGATGATTGTCGAGGACGAGGTGCTCGTTTCGATACTTCTCCGGGACGAGTTGCAGAAGGCGGGATATAAGGTACTCGACCTGACGGACAGGCTCGACGCGGCGCTGGAAGTCGCCAAAGCTGAAAAGCCGGATCTGGCGTTGGTCAACATCCGGCTGGCCAAAGGTGACGATGGCATCGAACTTTCGAAGCATTTAAAGGTTTTGGGGATACCGGTTTTGCTCATCAGCGGACAGGTCAGTCGGGCGAGTTCCGCCAAGACCGTGGCGATCGGATCGATGCCTAAGCCTTATGTTCCCGAGGAGATGTTACTTGCGGTGGCCTACCTCCTCGCACGCCTGAATGGGGACGACACTTTGCCGAAGCCGCACCAACTCGAAGTGTTCGACGACAAGTGTTTCGATGGCAAACCTGCCGCATAAAGCTGCGTCCATCACTGCCAGATAGGAACGGACATTCCAGCGAGTCCATTTTCTCCGATCATGCTGTTTACGAAAAAAGTGCCGAACGTCGTTGATGCGGTGTTCGGGTTGCATTGATCGCCGATTCATTCGCCGCGGTCGATGACGTTTTCGATGGGGCAATCAAGCTGCCACGAAAATCCGGTGGAAGAAAAATCGGTTGTGATGCGGGCACCAAGGCTCATCCTGACAACTTCACCCGTCACCGTTGATCCAAAGCCCTTTCTTTGCGGGGCAACGACCGATGGCCCATCAAATTCATTCCAATTCATCACGAACCGACCGGACGCTTCACCGGGTTCGTGCTGCCAAGTAATCGCAACACGACCAGAGTCGTTAGATAAAGCGCCATATTTGCTAGCGTTTGTTGTCAATTCGTGAAGCGCCATCCCGATTGTTTGAACCGCGGCCGGTGACAAGTACACCGTGTCACCTCCAAGCGTGATCCGGTTTCCAATCAGGTCCTTAAAATGGTCAAGTTGTGCACGAACCAGATTTTCCAGCGCAACGCTCGTCCATTTGTTCGCAACAAGTATGTCCTGACTAGCCGATAAAGACTGGATACGCGCGGAAAATTTTCGAACGAACTCTGCATTGGCGCCGCCACCGGTCTGGTGAGCTACCGACATAACCACGGCGAGCAGGTTCTTTGCGCGATGGTTTATCTCGCCCATCAGAAATTGGACATGACTGTCACGATCCTTCTGCTCCGTGACGTCAAGATTGGTGCCGACGACCCATTGGGTTTGTCCATCAAGATCGGCGCGCGCTATTTCCACCGCGCGAATGTGCCGAATTTTGTTGCCGCCTGTTCGCCGGATGCGAAATTCGCGGGTGCTCGTTCCACATCGGGTAACCGTGTCCTTAAGGACCGCGTCCTGTTCAGCAGCATCATCGGGGTGAACGCGGCCACTGTAGTCACTATATTTCAAGAAACCGTCTACCGTTGGCTACATTCCATAGATTTCGAACATCGCGTGATCCCAATGGATTCTACCGGATTGGACATGCCATCGCCAAAGTCCAATCCCTGCGGTTTCCGTCGCCAAATGCATTGTTGTTTCGCTGTCTTCAAGGTCAGCAATAGCCTGCTTCTTTTCTGCCATGCCCAGCTTCAGCTCATCGAGTATCCGCGCTTTGGCCTTTGCCAAATCCAAAGAAATTTCACGTTCTTTTACCAACTGTTTGTTGGCTGATTGCATCCCGTGAACGAGCAACAGATCCGTCCCCACGACGAACACATAGAAAGCGAGCGCAACCTCCACGCCATCGGTACTAAATGTTTCGCCGGGGCCGACGAAATAATACCATGCAATTAGTCCGCACAGTACAGCGGACAGGCTGCCAAGTCTGACCCCAAATAGAAACGCTGTTATGATGACTGCCGGGAAAAATGCGATGTAAGGATAGCCCGAAGGAAGCGATGCATCCGTCGCAATTCGAAGCTGCCACGCCGTTGCACAATGGCTAAGGTGCAAGCCAATCCAAAAATGGGGTTATGCCCAAATAAGGGGAAGCGCTCGGTCCAGCGCATTCTGCGGCTGGCGCCATCATATTCCACAACATTATCCACCATAACCCCCCTCAAAAGTGACCATATCACTTTTCGCAGCCGGGTGATGGGTATCTCCACGACGAACGCGCTGCACGGTAAACGCGTAAGCGGAGCGTTTGTTCCAAGACCAAGTCGCTTTGATGTGGAACTACGCTTCTGATCCAAATGCTTCGATACTTTGACGGGACTAAGGCGCCAGATGAAGTCACCGTGGCTGAGGTGCCGGCTGTTGTCGCACCCAAGCTATTGGCCGTCTGCCTGCTCGAGGACCCAATATTTCCGGGCTGGCTAGCGCTAAATCACTCTAACGACGCTGCATTTGACCTTGGGCGGTCAACTCTGTGCATTGGTGCTGACAGGGAACATAAACTGGCGACCGGTTGTTACGACCAGAATATCGCTAAATTCCTCCGGAGCCGCAAAGCCTTTTTTGGAGATCGTTCAATGCACGGATTTACTTCGCCGCAATTACAAAATGCTATATCTTTACGTACAGAATTTACGAACGACAGTAGTTCAGCCGGATGGTTCGAGGCGGACAATAGCGCGCACTTTATCACCAATAATAACGGCAAGGTCATTCATGCAAATGCAGCGGCCAGGACGCTGCTCGATGATGGCCAACTATGGATCGACAGAGAGGGATGTCTAGCATGGTCAAGGCGTTGCAAGCCGGTTCGCGATTTGCTGTCGCGGGCGATCCAAACCACTGAGGTCCAACGATGCTTGTGTGAAAGCGCGCCGGATCAATGGATAGGCATTTCTGCAACAATGATAAATGAAGCTTGCCCGGATCGTTTTCTGATAAATGTACGTGAAATTCGCCCAACAATGGATGGCGATATGCAATTGATTATTGACCATTTCGGCATCAGCCGGTCCGAGGCACCTGTTTTATACGGCCTCGCCAAAGCTCTCTGTCCCAAAGAAATTTCTCGTTCCCTTGGGCTTTCTGTCTTTACCATTAGATCGCATATCCGATCAATATATGCGAAGCTTAAAGTTAAGAATGCAGCTGAGGCTCAAAAATCAATACACTCCTTTATCTCAGTAATTTCATGTTTGTAAATTAATTAGTCAATATTAGTTAATAAACATAACTATCCAAATGAATGTATTAAAAATTAATTGCATTGATACTTATATTCATCGTCAATTTCGACGATAAATGAAAAGGAAAGTGCAATGTCAATTTCAAAACTATTTGCCCTCGGTTTCGTTGCTTCTGCTGCATTAGCAGGTGCTGCACCGGCTTTTGCTGAAACCTTGACTGTTCAAGGTACTGTTGTTCCCTATTGCAACGTAAACCTCTCCAATGTTTCCAGTGGCACCGCGTCTGTTGCAATGGCTCGAACGCAGACTGTAGCAAATCTTCTATTGTCCTGTAATTCGGCGACTGGCACCAAGCTTGTCGTTACGTCGCAGAATGGCGATCTGACGAATCAGGTCGGACCGGTTACTAACCGCATCAACTATGACATGATCCTTGATTCGCCGAGCGACGGTGCTTTTGGCATCGCAGCAACCGATACCTACCCCGGAAGCGGCGTCGAGGGTCAGAACAAGTTTACGCGGTCGAACGCTGGCTATACACAGCCGATAGCAAACGGGATCCCCTTGGTCCTTTCGATGAATCTGAACGTCGCGGTAGATGCGAACAATACACCTACTTCGCAGAACTTCCCGGCGAATGCAGCGCCTGCCGGTACCTATACAGAGGTATTCTCCTTTACGGCCAGTGCCGTCTGACAGGTACGTCAACACAAGGGGTTGCTGGCAACGCAACCCCTTGTTTTTCCCAATTTTGATTTGCGGAGGGACCCGTTATGAAAATAGGCTCATTGGCTATAGCCCCGTGTTTGTTTTTCTCGATTGTACCGGGCGCTGCCCAGGCTCAAGGTTATCAGGTCCAACCTATGTTGGCGACCATCACGCCAAGCGGTTCGGATTCGCATCTGACCATGTCGATTAAGAACACCGGAGCGGTTACCATAACGCTTGAGCTCATTCCGTTTCGCGCCACAGTTGACGATAACGGAACACCTAAGCGGATTGATGAAGAAGCTGACTTCTTGGTTTATCCTGCACAGTCAGCGATAGAGCCCGGAAAGGAGCAAGCCGTCCAGATCCGGTATATTGGCGAGCCAGCCTTAACCGAAGCGCGGATGTACGGTGTGCGGATTTCGCAATTGCCGGTCAGTGCGCCGGGATATACGGCCGCCGCAAATGCAGGAAGTACAGCGTCTGATGTGAAAGTTAGCTTCAACTTTCTTAGCCACATCATCGTTTCTCCCGTTGCCGCAAAGGCCGCAATAACTATCCAAGAAACGGCGCGGGAGCCCAATGGTGATTTGGTTCTGCGCATTACGAATTCCGGCAATGGTATTGCGGTGCTGAATGCGTCCGAATTTACGCTGACGGATTCCACCGGGAAAACCATGACGCTTGCCGCCGATGATTTGCACTTCGGTGACTTTTCAGCGTTCATGCCCAATCAAACTAGACGGGCTACGGTCAGCGCAAAAAAACTTGCAGGGCTGGTCGGCATGATCACGCCGAAGCTGACGGTTCAATAACTCGTGCATCCCAAGATGGTTCGGCGACCTACCATCCGCTGGGCCGCGACCGGTGGCACGGCTATTCTTGCCATGATTGCCCCTTACTCGGCATTCGCATATTCTGCGGGCGACGGGGCCGTTGCCGCCGGTTCTGATACAGCTGATGTTTCTGGGTCAGGCCAGCAGGACAGCGGACCTGCCGTGACTGGTAAGATCGCAGTGCGGGTTCCACTTGAAGTATCGCTTGTCGTCAACGGTAAATTTCTGGGCACCATCAGTGTCGCGGTCGATGCGAAAGGCGACGGCGAGATCGACGCAGTCAGGTTGATCGATTTGCTTCGCCCGATTGTTGATGCGCCGCTCCTTTCAGACATAAATGCGCGCATCGCTGGTAAAACCAAAGTCGATTTTTCGGATCTCGATACCGGGGCATTTTCCATTGCTTTTGACAGTCTGGCGCTGGTGGTGAAAGCCACTCTGGCCGCCGATGCTTCGCTGCCCAGCGACCTGCGGTTGTCCGCCGAGCAAGCAACACCGATCCCGTCATCGTTCGATCAGCCGAGCGCCTTTGCCGCCGGATTAAATATTGGTTTGGGACAGCGTTACGCGTTTGAAGAGGGCGGTTTCGAACGGCTGCGTGCCAATTTGGATTTGATTGCAAATATAGGCGGTTTTGAAGGGGTCACGTTGACCAGTGGCGCGATTTATGACGGACAGCGATGGCAAAGGCAGGAAACGCGGCTGACGCACGATCTGTTTGATCAAGGCATTCGCGCCACGGCTGGCGAATTCACGCCCAGTTCGACCTCTTTTCAAGGCTCTGGCGGTATATTGGGTGTGGGCGTCGAGCGGGCCTATTCTACTATCCGGCCATTCCAGAACACACGGCCCACAGGGCGTCAGGAATTCACGCTACAACGCGATTCCAGTGTTGATGTTTTCGTGAACCAAGTACGCGTCCAGACCATCCAGTTGCAGGCAGGGCGCTATAATATTAGCGATTTTCCGTTCGCTGCCGGACCTAATCAGATTAAACTTGTCGTTGAAGATATTGGCGGGCGACAAGAAATCGTGAACTTCGACGTGTTCAACACGACGAGCCTGCTAACCGCCGGTGTTTCGGAATTCGGCGGTGCTGTAGGCATCAGGCAAAAAGGGACCTTGTCCTATGGCTTTTTACCAGCCGCCACCGGCTATTGGTATCGCGGCATATCCGATACATTGACGCTGGGTATAAATGGCCAAGCTAGCGCAAATCGGGCCCAATTTGGGGGCGTTGCCACCGTCGGCACACAGATAGGGCTGTTCCAGCTTGAAGGCGCCACCAGCACCCGATTTGGCAAAGGCGGCGTCGATCTTGCGCTATCCGCAGACTATCGTGGAGAATTCTCGCTCCGTTCAGAGGCTGACCTGCGTGTGGTGGGCTCGGCTGTTTATCGCAGCGCAGATTTTTCGGACGCTTTCTCTCGCGGCACGCGCAATGGCCGCGTGCTCGACGCCGCGTTGCAAGTTCAGTGGCTGGCACCTTTTGGTATCAGCACAGGCGCGGGCGTGAGCTATGGTCTGTCACGCGACGGGTTGCCCAATTCGTACCGCTATGACCTTACCCTTGGCCGAAGTTTTGGGCGGATTGGTGCCACGATTACCGGATCACGAACCGTATTTTCCAATGGCAAAGGAAATGAAAGCCGTGTCGCTATTGGATTGTCTGTGCGCCTTGGTCGGCGCGATAATGTTAACGCCCGTTACGATAGCGGCACGCATCGCACAGAGTTGGAAGCCAGCCGTGCGCCGGAAGGCAGGCTGGAAGAAGTCAGTGGTTATCTGCGCTATACCAAGGAACGCGATGCCTCCGATGCTTCGGCCAGAATAGCGTATGTGAATAACCGTTTCGACTTGGTCGTTAACCACAACCGCCTTGAAAGCGCGGGGCCGGGCGGAAAGACACGTAATGCCTCCGACTGGAAAATGCGCACAGCGATTGGATATGCCGGCGGCACCTTTGCTGTGGGGCGGGCCATTGACGAAGGATTTGTAGTGGTGCCGGTCCACCGGTCGCTCAAAGGATCGCAGGCGATGATCGGTTCGGGGGATAGGGTCATTGCCCGTTCGGGCCTTTTCGGTCCTGCGCTTGTGCCCATTGGCCGAGCTTACGGGGTCAGCCGTTACGATGTTAAAGTCGACCCGCTGCCGCTTGGATATGATCTTGGTGCAGGCAACATCAATCTCTTTCCCGGCTACGGATCGGGATATCGGATCATGATCGGCAGCGACGCGTCACATATCGCCGTTGGATTTCTGTATGGAGATGATGGGCCGGTGGCGCTGTCTTCTGGTTTCATCACCCCGTTAGACGCCAAACAACTGGATGGCTGGGTTGAACGATCATTCTTCACCAACCGGGCGGGACGGTTCGTCGCAGACCGGCTGGCACCGGGACGTTACCGCTTAACTTTGCCAGGACGTGGAAGCGCAGAATTTGAAATCGGTAAAGACACGAAAGGAGTGAGCGATGTTGGCACGATTCATTTGGCGCGTTAAAAGCAATATGGTGTTTTTTATATTGGGATGCGCGCTTGCCGCCGCATTACCCGGCGCCGCTCATGCTTGCGAGACAGAGATAACACCTGACAGCTCGGCAATGTACATTGATTATGACCCTTTCGCGTTTGCGCGCAGCGAGGGGCAGCTGGCGTTCACCGTAAACAACAAGAGTGAACAAGATTGCGCGGTGGAAATCGTCCTAATGGATGCCGCGCAGCTATCGACCACGGAATTGGAGGTCGCAAATTCAGGAATTCTCGTCGCATTTTCCGCGCGCAACGGAGACGCTTTACTGCATCCAAGCGCCATTCCGGGCGTCTGGCGGCTTAACCTTGCACAAGGTCGGTCCGCCAGCGTTGTTATAAGCGGTCTGGTCATAAAGGATGCAGTCCCATCAGCAGGCCGGCACGAAGCGGACCTGACGGTCGGCATACGCGGTGATGGCAATGCGTCAGTCCCGGTCTCCACCCTGCCGCTTAAAGTGATCCTGTTCGCCCAACCGCGCGCGCAAATGAATATCGTCGGCGCTGCCGGAACGTTTGGCAAAGGCCCCAGCGTGGCGCAGGTGGATTTCGGAGAAATCGCCTCCAATGCAACCAGGCGCGTGTTTCTTCAGGTGCGCGCGAATACAACCGCCCGCCTTTCGGTTGTCTCTGCCAACAGCGGCCGGCTCATGCGAGAAGGTGGCGCCAATGACGAGGGTGGTATTGCTTACAGTGCGGAACTTTCCGAAGCGCCGGTCGATCTTACCAAATACTGGGAATGGATATTCGAACCACCCCGGTCGCTTGCCGGAACATCCCTGCCGCTAGACCTGACAATCGGTGCAGTTTCAGCGGAAAGAGCTGGAATGTATAGCGATGTTCTAACGATTGAATTGAGCGCCATTTAGATGCCCTTGTATAAGAAGGCGCCTCATGTCCACGTGGGACCGAACCGCGCAAGAAATTGCTTCGCGTGACGTCATGGTGATGTCACGGCGGGCTTATCGACAATGACATTCTAAGGAAATGTGCGGAAAGCCTTGGAATAATTGGTCGGGACGACAGGATTCGAACCTGCGACCCCCACACCCCCAGTGTGATGCGCTACCAGGCTGCGCTACGTCCCGACCGCCAAAGACCTCGCCGAGGTCAGTGGAAGCGCGCCTATATGGCGCTGGTTTCCTAAAAGCAAGCGCGGTTTGGACGCTTTGACGTTGCGTCAGCTGGGTGCAGGTGATAATCGCGCCCGATTGTTCAGGACCGCGCCTGCATTGGGCGCCTTTTTTAAAATGTGAGGTTTCCGATGGAGTTTGTTATCTTGAGCGCTGCAGCTGGTGGCGCGGGTGGTTCGGCATTTTTTGTGCAGCTGTTCCCACTGCTTTTGATCTTCGTCGTTTTCTACATGTTTCTCATTCGCCCGCAGCAAAAGCGCGCCAAGGAGCATGAGGCGAAAATCAACGCGGTGCAGAAGAATGACGAAGTCGTTACGGCAGGCGGCCTGATGGGCAAGGTAACGAAAGTTGCTGATGACTATGTCGAAGTCGAAATCGCGCCAAATGTGCGGGTGAAGGCGGTTAAATCCACCATCGCCAATGTTCAGCCGCGCGGCGCCAAAGCCGCTAACGATTAATCGCTGGGGTTGAACAGACGTTCTGTCGACCCCAAATTCCGTTTTCCCAGTTCGTTCGGACCCAGCCTATGCTTGATTTCCCCCGTTGGCGCGTATGGATGCTCAACACCCTGATTATTCTGGGTGTGCTTTTTGCCATACCAAGCGTGTTGCCTACCCACATTAGGGCGCAGCTTGCGCAATTTGTGCCGACGCCGACCATCAACCTTGGTCTCGACCTTGCGGGCGGTAGCCACATTTTGCTTGAGGCGGATACCTCGCAGCTTGCCGAAACACGGTTGGAAGCTTTGGAAGATAGCGTCAGAACGGCAATGCGCCGCGCCGATCCGCGGATTGCGATTTCGGATGTGTCGCGTGCCAACGGGCAATTGAGCTTCACTGTCGACAGCCCCGCTCAAGTCGACGCAGCCCGCGAAGCGTTGTTGCCGCTGACTAGCAATGCGACCGGCAGCCGCGACTGGAACATCGGCGTGAACGACGGCAACCGCATGATCCTGACTCCAGCGGGCACAGGCGATGAAACAGCGCTCGACCAAGCGATGGACACCGCCAAGGATGTTATCGATCGCCGCATTAACGCCTTGGGCACGCTTGAGCCTACGATCATTCGTCAGGGTGAAAACCGCATCGTCGTTCAGGTCCCCGGATTGGATGATCCAGAGGCGCTGAAGGCATTGATTGGTAAGACGGCCAAGCTTGAATTCAAACTTGTCGACGAACAAGCTGATCCCGATCAGACTGCGCAGGGCAAGGCCCGCGTTGGCAGCCAAGTTCTTCCCTATCCCGATAACCCCTCCGGTCTGCCGTACATTGCCGTGCGCCGGTTGGGCGGCATTTCCGGCGACAAGCTGGTGAAGGCCGACCCGACATTCGACTCGCAGACAAATGAGCCTGCGGTCACCATCCAGTTCGATAGCGAAGGTGGGCAGAAATTTGCCCGTATGACGCAGCAGAATGTCAACAAGCTGTTCGCCATCGTGTTGGACGGACAGGTTATTTCCGCGCCGCAAATTCGCGAGCCCATTTTTGGCGGTGTCTCGCAGATTTCCGGAAGCTTCACGACCGAAAGCGCCAACGCGCTGTCCATCTCGCTGCGGTCGGGCGCATTGCCGGTTGACCTGAAGATTGTGGAGGAACGCTCGGTTGGCCCGGATTTGGGCGCCGACTCCATTCGCCGCGGCGTCCTTGCTGCGGTCATCGGTACTACTGCAATTCTGGTGCTGATGTTCTTGGTTTATGGCCGCTTCGGCATGTATGCCAACGTCGCGTTGGTCATCAACGTCGCCATGATCCTTGGCGTGATGGCATTTGCCAACGCAACGCTGACCCTGCCGGGCATTGCCGGCTTCGTTCTGACCATTGGTGCGGCGGTTGACGCAAACGTGCTGATCAACGAACGTATTCGCGAAGAATTGAAACGTGGTCGCCGTGTCGTGCAGGCGATTGAATTTGGCTACAAAGAAGCCAGCCGCGCCATTTTTGACGCGAACAGCACCAACGTCATTGCGGCGGTATTGCTGTTCATCTTTGGCTCCGGACCCATTCGCGGTTTCGCAGTGGTATTGATGATCGGGATCGTCACATCGGTTTTCACCGCTGTTACCATCACGCGCATGTGGGTCTCACGCTGGGTGAAACGCACGCGTCCCCATGAACTGACGATTTGAGGATATAGACATGAAACTGCTCAAAGTCGTTCCTGACGATACCAATATCGATTTCCTGAAATGGCGGACATGGGCCTTTGGCATCAGCCTGTTGCTCATGGTCGCGTCGGTTGGCTTGGTGGCCGCAAAGGGCCTGAACTTTGGTGTCGATTTTATCGGCGGCCAAATGATCCGCGCGACATTTACGCAAAGCGCATCCGCACCGGTTACCGAACTGCGCGAAACCGTCGGTAAGCTCGGCTATGGCGATCCGACCATTCAGCGTTTTGGCGCGGAAAATCAGGTCTCGATCCGCATGAAATTGCCGGAAGGCGCAGACAAAAATCCTGAGCTTGCCAATGCCATGGCAACAAAGATCACCGACACATTGAAAGCTGGTCACCCCGACGTCCGCATTGACGGCGTGGATTCGGTGTCTGGTAAGGTGTCGGAGGAATTGTTCAGCAAGGGTATCCTTGCGCTGCTCGCGGCTATGGCCGGTGTATCGATTTATATTTGGTTCCGCTTCGAATGGCAGTTCGGCGTGGGTGCCATCTGGTCGCTTGTTCACGACGTAACGCTTACCTTCGGCCTGTTCGCGCTGACGGGTTGGGAATTCGACCTGAACATCATCGCGGCCCTGCTGACGATCATCGGTTATTCGTTGAACGATACCGTGGTTGTCTATGACCGTATTCGCGAGAATCTGATGAAATTCCGCAAGATGGAAATGGCGTCGCTCTTGAACCTTTCGGTGAACGAAACATTGTCGCGTACGGTCATGACCAGCGTGTCGATCTCGCTGCCGTTGATCGTCTTGGTGCTGTTTGGGCCAGATGTTATTTTCGGGTTCAGCGCCGCGATGGCGTTCGGTATTGTCGTCGGAACATATTCGTCGATTTATCAGGCTGCGCCAATCCTCATCTGGCTTAAGGTTGGTTCGCACAGCTTTGTGCCAACCGAAGAAGCCGGTTCAAAGGCCGAGCGCATCAGCGAAGGTTTTGAATCTTAATCCGGACGTCCGGACACCGTCCGGAAAAGTCGGCTAACTGGCGGGCATTCTCTTTTCAGGAGAATGCCTGCACGTTCGCGGTGATATCCGCACCACGCGCGCTACAGCTTGCGAACCAGCCGTACGGCTTTCGCAATCCACGCAGGGTCCGCAACCACCTGTTGCCGTGCTCCAGCTTCCAGCGGCAGCAGATGCAGCTTGCCTGCCTCGCGGCCCAACAGTCGGCCAAAGAGGAAACGGCCACCGGGGCGTGGAACTAAAACGTCGAGATTGAGCGCCGATCCAAAAGCGTCAGGCTGAATCTGCTCAAGCCATAATTCGTCACCGCGGCGATATTCGCCCGTTGCCGCGGCAATACGCAGGCCGACCATCGTTCCGCCCACGTTAGGTACCATGATGCGCTCTTCCTTGGTCGGCGCATGTGTGCCGTCCTCGCTTAAGATGGCGGCCACAGGCAAAAACTGCTGATCGGGCAGGGCCACCAAATCGCTCGATTCGACGCCCAAGGCGTCTGCAATGCGGTTAATCCAAATCAGTGACAGCACCCGCGTACCGGTCTCCAACCGTCCAATGGTCTGCGCCGTCGTTGCGGGTTTGCACCGTTCCGCCACATCGGCAAGCGTCATCCCCTTGGCCCTGCGCACATCACGAATTCGGCTTTGCATAAAATACTCCATCACCAGATAGGTTTTTTCTTTCCTACAATATTTACCACATGGCAAGGGTGATTCGCTGATTAAGCGGAGAATAGATATGCCCTCAAAGTCCCATTCAGATCGTAACGTGCCTGATCCACGGCTATTGGCCGAGCGCGGGTTGCGCGAAAGCGGGCCAGTGCCGCGTGATGCGAAAGCCCGCCGCACGGTGACCGTCAATCTCGCGGAATCGCCGCTTTCATGGTTGCATGCGCGTGGCCACTTGTCGGACCGGCAGATGTTGGCCGGGGAAACGTTGCGCCGCGATTATGAATCTGCGGCGCTCGGCCCGCATGTCACCATGTCGTGGGAAAATATTCCGATCGGCCGGCAAAAGCGCGCTGCGCCGACGGGCTTGAACCGGACAGAGCGGATGATGAGCGCAAAGGCGCGGTTCGACGATGCGTTGTCCGCGCTTGGCCCTGACCTGTCGGACATTGCGTGGCGCGTGATTTGCGTGGGCGAGAGCATGCCTGCGGCAGAACGTGAGATGTCCTGGCCAGTGCGGTCCGGAAAGCTCGTGCTGAAAATTGCGCTCGACCGGCTTGTAACCTTTTACCGGATAGCGGGTTAGGTCGCCGCTTCTTCAACCATCATGGCCAACTCTAACCAACGCTCCTCCGCCGCATCCTTTTCGGCGCGCAGTTTTTCGGTCTTGGCCGTCAGTTCAGCAAATCGCGCCGGGTTCTTCGTGTAGAGCGTCGGCTCGCCCATTTCCTGTTCGGCGGCCGCAACCTCGGCATCGATTTCGGCAATGCGGCTGGGTAGCAGATCATAGTCGCGCTGGTCTTTGTAGGTCAGCTTAACCCGCTTGGCCGGCGCGGTGTCGCTGCTTGGCTCTGGCCGCGCGGCAGCTTTCTCGGCCTTTTTCGCTGCGGGTTTGTCGCGCTTGTCCCGCTTGGCTTCCCAATCGGCATAACCGCCCGCAATGATATCGACATGCCCTGATCCATCGAGGCCCAGAGTGAGCGTCACCGTTCGGTCAAGGAAATCACGGTCATGGCTGACGATCAGAACTGTGCCGTCATAATCGGCAATGACTTCCTGCAGCAGATCCAACGTTTCAAGGTCAAGGTCGTTTGTGGGTTCATCCAGCACCAGCAAATTGGCCTCACGCGCGAATTCGCGCGCCAACAAAATGCGCGATTGCTCTCCACCCGATAGCGAGCCAATCCGCGCCTCAATCAATGCGGGGTCGAACAAAAACTCTTTCAAATAACCCTGAACATGTTTGCGCACGCCGCGTACATCAATCCAGTCGCTGCCATCGGCGAGTACATCGCGTACGCGCTTTTCGGGGGTCAGCAATTTGCGTTGCTGGTCGATGACGATTCCGGTCAGTGTTGGCGACAGCGTGATACTGCCGCTGTCGGGCTGTGTTTCACCGGTCAGGATACGGATTAAGGTCGTTTTGCCGGTGCCGTTCGCGCCGACGATGCCGATGCGGTCGCCGCGCTGGATACGCAGCGTGAAATCTTTGATAATCGTGCGGTCGCCAAAGCTTTTGCCGATGCCTTCTGCGCTGATGACGGTCTTGGTTTTGCTATCGTCGCTTGAGGCGGCAAGCTTGGCGGTGCCTTGCGGGCCGATCATTGCGGCGCGTGCGGCCCGCATTTCCCACAGCTTTGCGAGCCGTCCCTGATTGCGCTTACGCCGCGCAGTGACGCCGCGCTCAAGCCAATGTGCCTCGATCTTCAGCTTGGCATCAAGCCGGTCCGCATTGCGCGCATCTTCGGCATAGACCCGCTCGGTCCACGCATCATAACCGCCAAAGCCAATCTCATTGCGGCGCAACAGGCCACGGTCCAACCAGAATGTCTGCCGCGTCAGCCGCGTTAAAAACGTCCGGTCATGGCTGATAACCATGAAGGCGCCGCGATAGCGCGTCAGCCAATCCTCAAGCCATTCAATCGCGGCGAGGTCCAAATGGTTGGTCGGCTCGTCCAGCAACAGCAAATCGGGTTCGCTGGCCAATGCGCGGCAAATCGCAGCGCGCCGTTTCTCACCACCGCTTGCGGTCTTGGCTTCGCGGTCCAGATTAATGCCCAATTGGTCCGCAATGGCGCGCACCGCATATTCGGGCGGGCCTTTTTCGCCATGAATGGCAAAGTCAACGAGCCGGTCGAACGATGTCACGTCGGGGTCTTGTTCCAGCATGACGATGTTGGTGCCGGGAACGACAACGCGGTTCCCTTTGTCCGCCTCGACCGAGCCAGCGACCAATTTCATCAACGTTGTTTTGCCCGCGCCATTGCGGCCAATCAGCGCGAGCCGGTCGCGTGCGCCAATAAACAGGTCGATATCCTGAAACAGCCAGCCGCCACCTTGCTGTAGCGCGAGATTTTCGAATGCGAAGATTGGGGGTTGAGACATATGCGCTGGCGGATAGGGGGTCGCAACGGGAATGACAATGTCGATGTTGACGATTAACGGCGCATCCAGCACAGACGTCATATGCGCACTATTTATCTCAACGGGGCATATGTTCCCGAAATCGACGGCAAAGTATCGGTATTTGACCGGGGCTTTTTGTTTTCTGACTCTGTCTATGAAGTTGTCTCGGTGCTGGGCGGCAAGCTTGTGGATTTTGACGGCCATGCGCAGCGACTGGCCCGCTCGCTGGGCGAACTGGGCATTAAAGGCGCGCCTGATGCCGCAGCATGGCTCGCGATTTGCCGCGAACTTGTCGCGCGCAACGCGGTCGAGGAAGGCATGATCTATTGGCAAGTCACGCGCGGCGCGCCGACGGATCGCGATTTTGTTTTCCCACCCGAAGGCACAACCCCGACCGTTCTGGCCTTTAGCCAAAGCCGGTCATTGGCAGACACGCCATTGGCAAAGCGCGGGATTCGTGTGGTGACCTTGCCCGATCTGCGCTGGGGCAGGGCCGATATCAAAACGACGCAATTGCTCTACGCGTCGCTGATGAAAAACGAAGCCATTGCCCGCGGGGTCGATGATGCGTGGATGGAACGTGGCGGCGTCGTGACAGAGGGGACCGCGCAAAACGCGCATATCATCACGCATGATGGCGTGCTGGTGACCCATCCCCTGAACCGCGAAATCCTGCATGGCATTACCCGTGCCGCTGTTTTGCCATTGGTCGCGCATAGGATCGAAGAGCGGGCGTTTTTGGTCGCAGAGGCGGAACAAGCCGCTGAGGCTTTTGTTTCGTCGGCATCAGGCTTTGTGATGCCCGTGGTGGAAATAAACGGGAAAGCCATCGGCGATGGAACGCCCGGTTCGGCAACCGTTCAGCTTCGCCAAGCCTATATCGATTGGGCACGCCAAACCGCGATATAAGTGGCTGGCATCACACAGGAGCATTTCATGCGTAAAATTATTTTTGCCGCGTTGCTGGCAACCGCAGCTTTGGCGTCGGGCGAAGCGATGGCCACGCAGGTCAATATAACCGCCGCCAACCCCGTCATTGATCTGACGATCACCGAATCTGTCGACACCAAGCCAGATATCGCCACCTTCTCCACGGGCGTCCAAACCATGGCACCAACGGCGACCGAGGCGGTTCGGGCGAACAATGTGCAAATGGCGTCGGTCGTTGCGCGGCTGAAGACATTGGGCATTGCCGAACGCGATATCCAAACCACGCAGATCAGCCTCAACCAGCAATTTGACTATCGCGATGGGCAGCAAATTTTCAAAGGCTATCAGGCTTCGAACATGGTGACGTCGAAACTGCGCGACCTGAAGAAACTGGGCGCGTTTCTGGATGCGCTCGCTGTCGATGGCGCGACAAGCTTCAATGGTCCGACGTTCAGCATTGATGATGACAGTGCGTTTCGCGGCGCTGCCCGTGACAAGGTTTGGGCAACGGCAATGAACCGCGCACAAAATCTTGCACGAAAGGCCGGATATAATGATGTCCGCGTCTTGCGCGTTGAAGAAACCGATAGTCAAGGCGGTGGCTATCCACGGCCCATGGTCATGCGCGCGATGGATGCGTCTGAAAAGTCTACA
This sequence comes from Sphingomonadales bacterium 39-57-19, assembly GCA_002282385.1. Taxonomy (GTDB): domain Bacteria; phylum Pseudomonadota; class Alphaproteobacteria; order Sphingomonadales; family Sphingomonadaceae; genus Sphingorhabdus_B. The sequence continues at coordinate 24,022 of NCJG01000011.1, forward strand.
CCCATTGCGCCGGGTGAATTAAGCGTAGGTGCAACGCTTTCATTCACCTTTGAAATGGTGAAATAATCTTATTGGGCCGGTTGTGATGATCGGCCCCCATTCATTTTACGTTCAATGCCATGGGGGTAGTGCGCAGGAATGTTGAACCGAACTTCAATTTTAGTAGGGCTTTCGGCCATTGCGTTGCTGACGGCCTTTCCCGCCGATGCGCGTCGCGGTGAGCAGGACGATGCGCGTCAGGATATGGCGGCTGGAAAGGTGAAATCGCTGCGCGAGATCGAGGCAAGCGTCGTGCCGCGTATGCGCGGTATGCAATATCTGGGTCCTGAATATGATCCAAGCGCGCAGGTTTACCGGTTGAAGTTCATCAACAAGGACCGGGTCATCTTCGTCGATGTCGATGGAAAGACCGGCAACGTTCTACGCCAACGCTGAATGGATTTTGCGACAGACGGCGAATCTGCTAGCCCGATTTTGGCAGAATATTTAACAATATAAGGGGACAGCATGCGCATCTTGATCGTCGAAGACGAACCCACATTGGGCAAGCAACTGAAGTCCACCCTTGAAGGTGCTGGTTACGCGGTTGATTTGTCCACCGACGGCGAAGACGGCCATTATATGGGCTCGACCGAAAATTACGATGCGGTCGTTCTTGACCTTGGCTTGCCCGAAATTGACGGCCTCACCGTTCTCGATCGCTGGCGCAAGGAAGGCCGTAAATTCCCCGTTCTGGTTCTGACGGCGCGTGATAGCTGGTCCGACAAGGTGGCTGGCCTTGATGCGGGTGCCGATGACTATCTGGCCAAGCCATTCCAGACCGAAGAGCTGATCGCGCGCCTTCGTGCGCTCATCCGCCGCGCATCGGGCAATGCTTCGTCCGAGCTGACCGTTGGCGAGGTTCGTCTTGATACACGCTCAGGCCGCGTCACGCTGGCTGGGCAACCCGTGAAGCTGACCGCGCAGGAATATAAATTGCTGTCCTACCTGATGCACCACAAGGGCAAGGTTGTTTCGCGGACCGAGTTGATTGAGCATATTTATGATCAGGATTTTGACCGCGATTCCAACACGATTGAGGTGTTCGTAACGCGCATCCGCAAAAAGCTTGGCCAAGAGGTTATCTCGACGATCCGCGGCCTTGGCTATAGCCTTGAGGAACCGGTCAGCTGAACCCGCCGGTCGCCATGAAAACGGCCAATCAAGCACCGACGTGGCGAAGCCAGTTTCAGAGCACGGGTTCGCTGACCCGCCGAATGATTCTGACCGCTGCGGCGTGGATTACGATATTGTTGATCGGTGGCGGCGCCGCGCTTGACCGCGTGTTGGTCAATTCGGTCGAGCAGAATTTCGACAATCAGCTCGAATATGTCCTGACCGCGATGATTGCTTCGGCGGAAATCGGTCCCGATGGTGAAATCCGGATGAACCGCCCGTTGGGCGATCAGCGCTTTCTTGAGCCCAACAGCGGCCTATATTGGCAAATCACCGGGAAGGGCGCGATGCCGTTTCCGTCGCGGTCATTATGGGACCGCGCATTGAGTGCGCCGGCCAATCATAACGACCAAGCCGTTCATTTCCGGAACAGCAACGAATTTAACGACGAACCGCTGCGCATTGCCGAACGCGCGATCAAGCTGCCCGATTCCGACATCGCATGGACCTTCATGGTTGCGCAAAGCCGTGACAGCCTTGATCGGCAAATTATCGAGCTACGGTCCGTTCTGGTAACGAGTTTTCTTTTGCTCGGTCTTGGCCTCATTATCTTGGCGGCGCTCCAGACATTTTATGGCCTATGGCCCCTGCGTGCGGTGCGCAAAGCGATCGCGCAGATGCGTAGTGGCCGTGAAAGCCGGGTTACCGACGCTTTGCCCGACGAAGTCATGCCGATGGTCAATGAACTGAATGCCTTGCTGGACCATAATGAGAAGCAAGCCGAAGAATCGCGGCGTCATGCCGGGAATTTGGCCCATGCGCTCAAAACGCCGCTCACGGTCATCATGAACAGTGCCACCGCGCAATCACCAGACCTCGCCGACACCATCATTCGCGAAGCCACGACGATGCGGCGTCAGGTCGACCACCATTTGGCGCGTGCGCGTGCCGTGGGACGGCGCGGGCATAGCCATAGCCGCGCGCAAATATGGGACAGCCTTGAGTCCGTCGAACGCGCCGTCAGCCGCCTATATGCGCATGTCCGGCTCGACATGGCGGGCGACAAGGAAATTTCCGCGCGTGTTGAACGGCAGGATCTCGATGAAATGCTCGGCAACTTGATCGAAAATGCAGCCAAATATGGCGGCGGCAGCGTGTTTGTGACGGTCGAAGACGCAGGCGATTTTGTCGAAATGCTTATTGAGGACGATGGGAAAGGCATACCCGAAGCCGAGCGGGAGCGCTTGTTCGATCGCGGTGCGCGCCTAGATACCGGTAAGCCGGGCACTGGCCTTGGCTTGGCGATTGTTCGCGATGTTGTGGAAATTTACGGCGGGACCGTCGGGCTTGAAGAAAGCGAAGATTTGGGCGGGTTGCTCGTGCGCCTTAGGTTGCCCAAAGCGACAAGTTAATCAGCTGGCGTCGCGGATCTGCTGATGATGGCGGATGACTTCGTCGATGATGAAGCGCAGGAATTTTTCGGTAAAATCAGGATCAAGCTTCGCATCGCGGGCCAGTTGGCGAAGCCGTTCAATCTGCCGTTCTTCGCGGGCAGGGTCGGCTGGCGGTAGCGCCGATTTCGCCTTAAACTCGCCCACCGCCTGCGTTATTTTAAACCGCTCAGCCAGCATGAATACGAGCGCGGCATCGATATTGTCGATGCTTTCACGAAAACGGGTGAGGGTTTCTTGATCGTCCATGACTGCATACTGTGCCGATATTGACTGCAACGGACAAGAGGAAATACGCCATTTGCACTTGCCTTGCGACGCGGCTGTCGTCAGAGCGAAACGATTATGACTGCAACCATACATAAAATCGGCGGAAATCGTGCGCCATCTTTGGAACCCATGTTCAAGCTGGTCGCACCCGGAATGAACAAGGTGAACGCGGTCATTTTGGACCGTATGCAGTCCGAAATCCCGCTGATCCCTGAACTGGCCGGGCATCTCATCGCTGGCGGTGGAAAGCGGATGCGCCCCATGTTGACATTGGCGTGCGCGCAGCTTCTCGATTATCCCGGCGACCGTCATCACAAACTTGCGGCGGCCGTCGAGTTTATTCACACCGCAACCTTGCTGCACGATGATGTCGTCGACGGCAGCGACATGCGCCGTGGCAAAACCGCCGCCAACCTCATTTTCGGTAACCCTGCCGCAGTGTTGGTCGGTGACTTCTTGTTCAGCCGCTCATTTGAGCTGATGGTGGAAGACGGATCGCTTAAGGTTCTCAAAATCTTGTCGAACGCGTCTGCTGTCATTGCAGAGGGTGAGGTCAATCAATTGACCGCCCAGCGGCAAATTTCGACGACCGAAGAGAAATATCTCGAAATCATTGGATCGAAGACTGCGGCCTTGTTCGCAGCGGCCTGCCGGATTGCGGCGGTCGTGGCGGAGAGCGGCGACGCGCAAGAAATGTCGCTGGACGCGTATGGCCGCAATCTGGGGATCGCATTTCAATTGGTTGACGACGCCATTGATTATGTGTCCGATGGCGCAACCATGGGCAAGGACAGCGGTGACGATTTCCGCGATGGCAAGGTAACCTTGCCCGTCATTCTGGCCCATATCCGTGGCAATGCCGATGAACAGAAATTCTGGCGCGACGCGATGCTTGGCAACCGGATTTCGGACGCAGATCTGCAGCATGCGCGCATGTTGCTGCAGGCGCATAACGCGATTGCCGACACGCTGGATCGCGCGCGGCATTATGGCCAGCGCGCAATTGATGCGATTGCGCATTTCCCCAATGGTGAGGCCAAATCTGCGCTGACTGAGGCGGTCGAATTCGCCATAGCACGCGCATATTGATCGCACGGTCAGTGCCGATGAAGCACGGGCACAGGCGCAATTCATGATGACAGCCGCAAACCATCATGGCTGAAAAAACATCGGACCAAATGCTGCCCGTCATGGCCGTTATGCCAGACCTGCTGGCATCGTTGCGTGCATCACCCAATGCCGTCCTCATTGCCCCGCCAGGTGCGGGTAAGACCACTATGGTTGCGCCTGCCTTGTTGGATGAGCCCTATTGCGATGGCCAGATTTTGCTGCTGTCCCCACGCCGCCTCGCCGCGCGTATGGCGGCGGAACGCATTGCGGAGGGGCTGGGCGAAGCCGTCGGAGGACGGGTTGGCTACACGACACGGCTGGATAGCAAACAAGGCCCCAATAACCGTATATTGGTCATGACCGAGGGCATTTTTCGAAACCGCATCATCAGCGACCCGGAGCTTGCCGGCGTTTCTGCGGTCTTGTTTGACGAAGTCCATGAACGCAGCATCGACAGCGATTTTGGCCTTGCGCTTGCGCTTGAGGCACAAGCCGCATTCCGGCCCGATCTGCGTTTGCTTGCGATGTCGGCAACCTTGGATGGTTCCAGATTCTCCCAGTTGATGGGCGATGCGCCAGTCGTCGAGAGCGATGGCAAAAGATGGCCGCTGGATTTCCAATATGTTGGCCGGCGCGCCGAACAAGCCATCGAAACCGATATCGTGCGCGCGGTCCGGCAGGCGCTGTCCGAAGAAGACGGCGATATCCTTGTTTTCTTACCGGGCGTGCGCGAAATTGACCGCGCGGTGGACAGTCTCGGGACTATCAGCGAAGACATCGTCGTGCATAAATTGCATGGTCAAATCGACCCGGCGGCGCAAAGGCTAGCGGTCCGCCGTGACGCGCAGCAACGCCGGAAAATCATTTTCGCCACGAACATTGCCGAGACCAGCCTGACCATTGATGGCGTTCGCATTGTGATCGACAGCGGCTTGGCACGGCGCGCGCGGTTCGACCAAGCGGCTGGCGTTACGCGGCTGGTGACCGAGCGCGCGAGCCTGTCTGCGGTAACCCAGCGGGCAGGGCGTGCCGCGCGGCAGCAGGCGGGCGTTGCCTATCGGCTGTGGCAGGAAGCAGGCAATGGCGGGCTTCCGCCATTTGACCCGCCCGAAATATTGGAAAGCGACCTCGCGCCGTTGTTGCTCGACTGTGCACGGTGGGGAGAGAATGACCCGACCAAGTTGCGCTGGCTTGATGGCCCCCCGGCGCCAGCGCTTCAGCAAGCGCGCAAGCTTTTGCTGTCCATCAACGCGCTCGACGCGTCGGGGCATATTACGCCGCATGGCGTTCAGCTTGCGGACCTCCCATTACCCCCGCCGCTCGCACATATGGTCGTTGAAGCGTCCAAGAGCGGACAAAGCGAGGATGCGGCGATGCTGGCCCTGCTGTTGCAGGAACGCGGGCTTGGCGGGCAAGGCGAGAATATCGAAACGCGGTTTGAACGTTTTGTCGGCGAACGCACCCCTAAGGCGGATGCCGCACGCAAGCTCGCACAGCGCATAACGCGGATGTGCCGTAGCGGTGCTGGCGGACAAGAGCCGCTCAGCATTGGCGGCCTGATTGCCACTGCCTATCCCGATCGCATTGCCAAGCGCCGCGATAACAAAGGCGAAAAATGGATTAGCGCGATGGGACGCGGGTTGCAGTTGGACACAGCGTCGCTTCTGGCGCGTGAAGAATGGCTCGCGGTTGCCGATGTTCAAGGCGCTGCATCGGGCGCGCGCATATTGTCTGCCGCGCCACTGACGGAAGCGGAGATACTCAACCATTTCGCGGAGCGGATAACGCAGGAAGAGGCCCTGTCTTACGATAAGAATATCGACCGTGTGGATGCGCGCGCGCAGCGGCGGATTGGTGCGATAGTCTTAAGCGAAGGTCGCGTGGAAAAACCCGACCAGACGGCCGTGGCGCGCGTCCTCATGGCCGCAGTGCGCGAGATGGGTGTGGGTGCACTGCCTTGGTCAAAAGCGGCGCTTGCGCTGCGTGAGCGGGCACAATTTGCGGGCATAGCGGCGGTCAGTGACGAGGCATTGGGTGCGGCGGCGGAGCAATGGCTTTTGCCGCTGCTGATGGGCGTGAACCGGCTGCGCGATGTGTCACCTGCGGCATTGTCGACAGCGCTCGACAATATGCTGGGCTGGGATCAGCGCACGCGCATTGACCAAATCGCGCCAGCATCCTTTGTCAGTCCCGCCGGAACGACCCATGCCATCGATTATGCAGCAGAGGCCGGGCCAACGGTTGAGCTGCGCGTACAGGGCTTGTTTGGCCTTGATAGCCACCCCACGGTCGGCGCGGAGCGCATTGCGTTGGTGTTGAGCCTGACGTCGCCTGCTGGCCGTCCCATCCAGACAACCCGCAATCTGCCAGAGTTTTGGCGCGGTAGCTGGCGTGACGTGGCTAAGGAAATGCGGGGGAGATATCCGCGGCATAACTGGCCCGATGCGCCGTGGGAGAGTGTTGCCAGCCTAAAGACGAAAAAAGCCCAATCGCGTGATGTGCCCCGCAACGCTTGACGAATCCAGTGCCGTTCGGGCAAGGCAACCGCGAACGTAATTTTCAGGAAACATCCATGTCTGCCCGTATTTTTCAGCGTCCTAAAAATGCCATGCAATCGGGCCGTGGCCGCACGAACGAATGGGTGCTTGAATTTCAGTCGAATGAACCGCGCAAGGCCGACCCGTTGATGGGCTGGGCGGGTTCAGGCGATACGCAATCGCAGGTCCAGTTGACCTTTCCAACGCTTGATGCCGCGCGCGCTTATGCTGACAAAAAAGGCATCGCTGCGACCTACATTCCCACACCGCCCAAGACCCTGAAGCTTCAGGCTTATGCGGATAATTTCCGTTAAAACAGCATCCCGGGCAGCATCAGCAGCTTGACGTCGACGGCGCAGCCCTCGTCGCGCTTTGATTGAACGAAGCGGTGCAAATCGGGCAGGGCGACGCGATGCACAATGATATTCTCGCCATCAACACCGCCGCCATCGCTTATTTTTGTCAGGCCATGTGCGCGCACGAGCGAAAAGCTTTCGCTGACCATGCCGGGGGATGAGAAAAACTCGCCGACGATTTCAAGCCTGTCTGCCCGATAGCCGGTTTCTTCCTCAAGCTCGCGTGCAGCCGACGTAAGCGTGTCCTCGCCTTCCTCATGGTCGCCAATCAGACCAGCGGGAAGCTCGATGCAATTTGCGCCAAGTGGCACGCGATATTGTTCGACAAGCAGGACATGGTCATCTTCGACCGCGAGGATGACGCCGGCCTTAATACCGCGCGCGCGACTGACATATTCCCATGTTCCGCGTGTCTTCGCCGTGATGAAGCGGCCTTGCCACATCACGTTTTCGACGTCTTCGTCTGCATTCATAGCTGGATAAGCCTGTCCGGTAGTTCGTTGGGGTTTTCGCTGCCTTTGGGGAAATGCTCCGCCAAAACAACGCCCATTTGCGCGACGGCGGCGGCAACACCCTGTCCGGGGTTGCCGGCCTTCACATAGTCAAGCAGCGCGACCATCGCATCGCCCCAAACCTCTGGCGCGACCTTTGATGCAATGGCTTCGTCCGCGACGATTTCGGCGCGATGTTCCAGCATCGACAAATATAACAAAACGCCGGTGCGACCGACGGTCTTGGATTCGGTGCCAACCTTAAACAGGCTGATCGCATGGTTACGCACCCGGGCCAATTTGGTCGCTTTGGGTGTTAGCCAAAGACGCAACGGCATCCATTTCAGGATCAACCATGTTCCAACCCATTTCAGGGCCACCGCCGTCAACAACAATGCGACATATTCGTTGGTGGTATATTCATGGCCCCAACCACCGGTCAGGCGGTTGATGAGGCCCATGTAGACGTCAGGGAAGGTCGCATAGGCCGCGAGCGCCACAAAGGCGACGCCGCTTGCCCATGCAATGCCGATGTCTTCATAATGGTCGGACAGATCGGTGACGATGGTCACGATTTCGCCGCTTGTGTGATGCTCGGCATCCGCAACTGCCGCCGTTACCAACGCGTGGTCGGCTTCGGTCATCCGGCTAATTTTAGTTAAGGCCATAACGATACTTTCTACCAACCACCCGAAGCACCGCCGCCGCCGAAGCTGCCGCCACCTCCGCCAAAACCGCCGCCGCCAAAACCACCGCCGCCGAAGCCGCCACCACCACCGCCGAAGCCACCGCCACCGCCCCAGATGATGACCGGAGCGATGCCGCCGCGCCGGTGCTTGCGCCCGCCACCGTTCGTCGATCGGATCATGGGCAGAAATACAAAGAAGATCATGAACAGGATGAAGATGATCGCGCCGAACGGTATGCCTTCGTCCTTGCCCTGACGTTGCTGCGCCGCTTGCGCAATTTTGGCGGCTTCGTCGGCCGGCAACTCAAGCTGCGTGACGATGCGGTCGACGCCTGCGTTAATACCGCCGGCAAAATCGCCCGCCTTGAAAAGTGGGGTGATGTCATTGCGAATGATGGTCGATGACAGGCCGTCGGTCAGGACGGGTTCAAGACCATAGCCAACCTCAATACGCATTTTGCGTTCATTGGGCGCGATGATCAGGATGGCGCCATTGTCTTTTTCGGTCTCGCCTTTACCGTCCTGTCCAAGCGCCCATTGGCGGCCAAGCCGATATCCATAATCGGATATTTCATAGCCTTCGAGGCTGCTCAATGTGGCCACCACCAATTGCCGCTTGGTGCGCGTCTCAAGCCCCTGCAACTTGGCGGTTAACGCTGCCTCTTGCTGCGGATCGAGCAGATTTGCCTGATCGACAACGCGGCCCGAAAGCTTGGGGAAGTTTTGCGCAAGCGCTGCCTGACCGGTTAAGGCCAAAAGCAGCGCTGTCAGCAGGCCAAGGGCCTTTTTCATGTGTGTAATCCCAAAAGGGGTTAGTTTGCGGGCGCCATATCAAGCGTCGGTGCGGTTTCAGCGCCTTGCGTGGTGGCTTGATATGGGACCATCGGTTGGGCACCGTGAATGATCTTCGCGCCGATGATATCGGGGAAAGTGCGGATGGTGGTGTTATACCCGCGCACAGCCTCGTTATAATCGCGCAAGGTGATGCGCACGCGGTTTTCCTGACCTTCAAGCTGATCCTGCAATTTCAGATAGCCCTCTTGGCTCTTCAACTGCGGATATTGCTCAACCGATACGAGCAGGCGCGAGAGGCTGCCCGACAATTGGTTTTGTGCGGACTGGAAAGCGGCCATCTTGGCCGGGTTGGCCAGATCATCAGGATTGACCTGAATATTTGGCGATGTCGCGCGCGCACGGGCCTCGATGACTTCGGTCAAGGTTTTGTTTTCCTGCGCAGCTGCACCTTTGACGATATTTGCCAGATTGGGAACAAGGTTGGCGCGCTCTTGAAACGCGGCCTGGACGTCGGCCCATTTTGCCTTGGCATTTTCCTCAGCGGTCGGAACGCTGTTGATACCGCAGCTTGCAAGGGAGAGGGCCGCAGCGGTTAAAAGCAAAGATTTTACAACTTGGTTACGCATCGAAAGAGCTCCTCCAACGGGCTATCGCCCAGATTTCAGCCGTTTAACCGGCGTGTGTTACATACATAAGGCGCAGCTATGGCTTTCGCAATGTCTGCTATCGGCAATATGTCATGTTTTGCTGTCGGGCATTGTGAAGAGATGCGCTGCCCAATGGATGTGACGATAAATTCATTTCGCTTTCGCGCTATTATCTGATGTATTGCGAAGGTAGATTCAGGAGCGGCGGAAATAACGTTGCTCAAAAAATAACCACTGGGGGAGCAAGATGAAAAAATGGATACTCGGTATAATTATTGTGATCGCGGCTGCGGCTGGCGGTTTCTGGGCCAGCGCGGACAAGGATATGAAAGCGCTCATCGCCAACCTGCCAACGGACGCTAACGTGCTGTTCTGGAGCGTAGAGCAACGCGATGCCGGTTTCCGTGCATTGGACCGCATTCCCATATTGGCGAAATCGAACATCATCAAAGCGGGTGATAGGGTCTATCCCATGCCCAAGGGCGAACCGCTGACCATTGATATGGATGTTGATGCTTATATGAAGGCGCAGCGCACCGCTGGCCTCGTCATTGTCCAAGATGGCAAGATCCGTGTTGAAAAATACGGTCTCGATTTTGATGCGCAGGGCAAGTGGACAAGCTTCTCTGTCGCCAAGTCCTTCACCTCGACATTGGTCGGCGCGGCCATCAAGGACGGATATATCAAAAGCGTCGACGACATGGTCTCGACCTATATTCCCGACCTTAAGGGTTCTGCCTATGACGACGTGACGATTGCCCAGCTGCTAACGATGACGTCGGGCGTGCGGTGGAACGAGGATTATGCTGATCCCAAATCCGACGTCGCATTGTTCAACCTGCACAAGCCCGAAAAGGGCATGGATGTAACCGTCAGCTATATGCGCAATTTGCCGCGTGAAGCGCCCGCCGGAACGAAGTGGGTGTATAAGACCGGCGAAACCAACTTGATCGGCGTATTGGTCAGTTCTGCCACCAAGAAAAAGCTGTCTGATTATCTGTCGGAAAAAGTCTGGGCACCTTATGGCATGGAACAAGACGCAAGCTGGCTTTTGGGTTCAACCGGGCATGAAATCAGCGGCTGCTGCATTCAGGCATCGACCCGTGACTATGCCCGTTTTGGTGTATTCGTTATGGGCGGTGGAAAGATAAACGGGCAGAGCATATGGCCGGATAACTGGTTGGCATCTGCAACAGTCAAAAAAGCCGACATCGGTATGGCTGGCAGGGGCTATGGCTATCAATGGTGGACCTATGATGACGGCAGCTATGCCGCCCAAGGCATTTTCGGACAGGGCATCTTCATTGATCCCAAACGGAAGCTGATCATCGCGTCCAACAGCAATTGGCCAAAGGCGACCGACCCCGACACCGTGGGTGCAGGACGCGAAGCGTTCTACAAGGCGGTCCAAGCTGCGGTCGATGCCGACGCAAAAAAGCGCTGAATGAAGTAATATGTTGCGGTGCACAATAATTGCGTTAAATCGCAATAAAGTTGCGCCGCAACATGCGGAAAAAAGTGTCTTTTCTAAGTCCCATTAATAGTCCAGCATGTGCATGTTACGATATGCTTCTGCTGGAGAATAATCATGGACTTTAAGACGTTTTTACACGCGGGCAGCAACCGCCGGGCCATGTTAAAAGGGATGGGCGTTGCCGCTGTTGGTTTCTCGCTGACCGGCGCGCTTGCTGGCTGCGGTGAGAAGGAAGCCAAGAAGCTGGCCAATGGCGAAGAGGCAAAGCTGAACTTCTACAATTGGGATACCTATATCGGTGAAACCACGCTGGAAGATTACAAGGACAGCGTTGGCGTAGACGTCGACATGACGCTGTTCGCCAGCAATGACGAACTGTTCGCTAAGCTGCGCGCCGGAAACCCGGGCTATGACGTCATCGTCCCGTCCAACGATTTTGTGGAGCGTATGGCCGCGGCCGATATGCTGATGCCGCTTGATCAGGCGCAAATTCCGAATTTCAAAAATGTTGCCAAAGATTATCAGGATGTTCCCTATGATCCGGCACGCAAATATTCGATGCCATACACCTGGCTGGCGCTTGGCATTGGCTATCGCAAGTCCAAGGTGAAGGCGGTGCCGGACAGCTGGAAAGTGCTGTTCGACAGTGATGAATATAAAGGCCGCATCGCGGTCCTGTCCGAGGCGGGCGACATGTTCCGGCTTTACGGGAAATATATGGGCAAGTCGGTGAATGCCCTTACCGATGCCGATTTGAAGACCATCGAAGCCATGATGATCAAGCAAAAGCCGAACATCAAAGCCTTCCACGAAGACAATGGTCAGGACTTGTTGCTTAAGGGCGAAGTCGATGTGGTGCTCGAATATAATGGCGACATTGCGCAGGCGATGGTCGAAGATTCCGACATTGGTTTTGTCATCCCCAAAGAGGGCAGCCAGCTGAACTCCGACAATCTGTGCATTCCCAAGGGTGCGCCGCATCCGAAAAATGCCCACGCATTCATCAATTATTTGCTGGATGCTGAAGCCGGCAAGAAGATCACCGAAACCATTTTGTACCCAACGCCAAATGACGCCGCAAAGGCGCTGATGCCCGATGCGTACAAGAACAATCCGGTCATTTTCCCGCCAGCAGATGTTTTGGCGAAATGCGAATATGCAAAGTTCAATCCAGAGCTTCAGCCAAAATATGAGGAGGCGTTCACCCGCGTGCGGGCCGCCTAAGATATGTCGGGGGCGCTGCAAGACTGGAAAAGCCAGAAGAAACCATTTGCCGCCGTTGTGACGGCACCGGTGTTCTGGCTTGCCCTGTTCTTTGTGGCGCCCATGGCCATTGTTTGGCTGTACAGCTTTGGGCAGAATGCCGGGCCTGTCGACATTGAAATTTCCGGCACGCTCGACAATTACAAGCGCGCGACCGAGTGGCTGTATGTATCGATTTTCCTGAAAAGCTTTGCGGTCGCGGCGCTCACCACGCTCTTGTGCCTCATCATCGGCTTTCCGGTGGCCATGGCGATTACCTTCGCCGCGCCGAAATGGCGGCCATGGCTGTTGCTTGGCATCATGCTGCCCTTTTGGACCAACCTGTTAATCCGCACTTATGCGTTGATGGCGCTGATGGGCACCAACGGATATATGAACAAGGGCTTGGCCGGATTGTGGGAAGGCGCAAGTTGGCTACGTACGCTTGTCGGCATGCAGCCGCTGGAAGCATGGACGCCTGTGCAGTTGCTGTACAATAATTTCGCGGTCGTGCTTGGGCTGGTCTATGTCCATCTGCCTTTCATGGTCTTGCCGCTCTATTCCGCGCTCGACCGGCTGGACAAAAGCCTGATTGAGGCCAGCCTCGATTTGGGCGCAGGGCATTTCAAAACCTTCATGCAGATTGTGGTTCCGCTTGCCGCGCCGGGCATTGTCGCGGGTGTGATGATTACATTGATCCCTGCACTTGGCGCCTATCTGACCCCTGATCTTATGGGCGGTACGGACAGCCAGATGATCGCCAATGTTATCGAACGGCAATTCAAGCGCGCGAATGACTGGCCATTTGGCGCTGCGCTGTCGTTCCTGCTGATCTATGCGATGTTCATTCTGATTGCGTTCCAATCGATGCGTGCGAACAAAGTGAAGGAGGTGTGAGGATGTTCAATCGCACCCCTATCGCGCCGTTGGAATATACCAGAAAACTGTGGATGCGCAGTTGGGTCGGATTGACCATGCTGTTTCTATACGCGCCGCTCATCCTATTGATGATCTTCAGTTTTAACGACAGCAAGCGCAATGTCGTGTGGAAGGGCTTTACCCTCAAATATTATGAGAAAGCGCTCAACAACGACAGCCTGGTGGAGGCGTTGGTCAACTCGCTCACCATTGCGGCGCTTGCGACGATCGTCAGCCTTGTGATTGGGGCACTCGCGGCGGTTGCGCTTTGGCGGTTCCGGTTTCCATTCAAGGGGCTGGTCGAAGGGACCATGTCCCTGCCGATTATCGTTCCCGAGATTTGTTTGGGCGTCGCATTTCTGATCTTTTTTGCGAAAGTCGACTGGCCCACCGATTTGCCATGGCCGCTCAATCTTTCCGCGATCACGATTGCGCATATCACATTCTGCTTCCCATTCGTCGCCATGGTTGTGCGTGCGCGCTTGGCGAGTTTTAACAAGGAAGAGGAAGAGGCCGCAAAGGACCTTGGCGCGACCGAATGGCAGGCGTTTCGCGATGTCCTGCTGCCGCACATACGGCCGGCGTTGGTGGCGGGTGCGCTTTTGGCGTTCACGCTTAGTCTTGATGATTTCGTCATCACCTTTTTCACCAGTGGTCCGGACACGATTACCTTTCCGGTGAAGGTATATTCGATGGTCCGTTTCTCGGTCACGCCAGAGGTGAATGCCGCGTCGACAATCCTCATCCTCCTTACTGTCATTCTGACCTTCATCGCGCTGAAATTGCAGGGCGTGAAGGGCATTGCGGAAACCCATTAGAGATCATGCTTATGACCCAAGCCAAACAGCCCATCATTCAAATCCGCAATGTGTCCAAACGCTTTGGCAAGGTGACCGCTGTCGACAATATCAGTCTGGATATTCTCGCAGGCGAATTCTTCGTTCTGTTGGGCCCGTCCGGCTGCGGCAAAACCACTTTGTTGCGGATGATCGCCGGCTTTGAAATGCCGACCGAGGGGCAGATCATTATCGACGGGCAGGATATGAGCCTTGTGCCGCCGAACAAGCGGCCCGTGAACATGGTGTTCCAAAGCTACGCCGTTTTTCCGCACATGAACGTCACCGACAATGTCGGCTATGGCCTGCGCATAGCTGGCGTATCAAAAGGCGAAATTCGTGACCGCGTTGCCGAGGCGCTTGAGCTGGTGAAACTGGGTGGATTTGAAGACCGGATGCCGGACCAGATGTCGGGCGGGCAGCGCCAGCGCGTTGCACTCGCGCGCAGTCTGGTGATGCGGCCAAAGGTGCTGTTGCTCGATGAACCTTTGTCGGCGCTCGACGCCAAATTGCGCGCGCAAATGCAGTTTGAATTATCGGACCTGCAGGACAAGGTCGGCATTACCTTTGTCACGGTCACGCATGATCAGGATGAGGCATTGTCGATGGCAAGCCGGGTTGCCGTCATCAACAAAGGCGAAGTCGCACAGCTCGCGCCGCCTGCTGATCTCTATGAATATCCCGCCAACCGCTTTGTGGCCGATTTCGTGGGCTCCGTGAACATTTTTGAAGGCAAGTTGACGCTGGACGAACCGGACAAGGCCGCCGTTGATTGCCCCGGCCTTGGCAAAATTTACCTCAATCATGGTGTCACTGGACCGCATGGCGCCGACGTCTGGGTCGCGCTGCGTCCGGAAAAGATTTACCTGCATGTGCCCGGCGAAGGGAAAGCCGTTCGCGCCGCCGCCCAAGACGCGCCCGATGGCCACAACCTCGCGCGCGGGACGATTAAGGGCATGAGCTATCTCGGCGATATCACGCTGTATGAAATCCAGCTTGAGGGCGGGCAGATGATCCGCGTCAGCCGCCCAAACCTGTCACGCCATGATCAAGAGGATTTCACATGGGACGACAAGGTCAGCATGCACTGGCGTGCCGACAGCCCCGTGGTTCTATTAAGCTAGGCGTAGAGCGCTCCGCCGCGAACCGCATTAATTGTCAGCGGTTGGCGCAGGCCGGACATCCAACAAGGTCACGATGATGTTGCTCTCCGGCCCTGAATCGGCGCCTTTTGGCATGCAGAAACGATAGGTTGACCCTGTCTGCATCATTTTCAGCCCCTCGCCGAACACGGGCGATGCTTGGCTCAACGGAATTTTTTCCCATTCGCGCTGCTGCTGCACGACGCCGGTGCTGGCGTCAAAAACGGTGAAGTCGACAAGCGCCATGTCGTTGTCGGTCGCGGCTTTGCCTGCGCCAGTCTTGATAAGGTCGAAGCCCAGACCGCTTGCCGTGGTTTTGGAACAACTGCGATCGGCCACTGGAATGACCGGCTTTGGCGCTGGGTTTTTGAAGGACAGCAAATCAACTTCGAACACCAGATCCGCATTGGCCGGGATGGGGCCCGTGCCTGCATCGCCATAGCCAAGCTTTGACGGGATGCAGAGACGGTAGCTGCCGCCAGCCTGCATCAATTGCAGACCCTGCGCAAAACCGGGAATAACGCCGCCAACGGGAAACTGTGCGCCTTGCCCGGAATCAAACTCGGTGCCGTCAGCGGTCAGCATGCCCTTATAATTCACGATCACGCGCGATTCAGCGTTCGGGCGTTCGCCTTTGCCGGCCTTGATCACGGTATAGGACAGGCCTTCTGGTGTCGTGGTCGAGCATGTGAGGACCGGTGGCTTGGGCTTTGCCGCAACAGGGGCGGTGGCATGTGCAGGCGCAAATTGAAGAAGCAGGGCGGGGGTGACGGCAGCCGTGAGGGCGCGCTTGAGCATTTTGGATGTCATGGGGTCCTAGGTAATCATTGGATGTGGTTTGTCTAGCTTGAAGAGGCTGCCGCGCTGATCATCCAAACCCGTCACCCTGAACTTGTTTCAGGGTCTTACTTATCGGCCGCCGAAAGTAAGATGCTGAAACAAGTTCAGCATGACGGAAATAGAAGGACTAAATAATCTACCCGATCGCGCGCAGCTTCGGCTCGGCTTCATCCAGTGACGTGCGAATGATGCCAATCAGATCGTCGATCTGCGACGGCGTGATAATCAATGGCGGGCACATTACAATGCTGTCGCGGATGCCGCGCACCATCAGGCCGTTGCGGATGCAGATATCGCGCACCAATGGTCCTGCCGTGCCTTCAGCGCCGCCGAAACGCGCGCCTATGGCCTTGTCGGCAACAACCTCCACCGCGCCCAGCAAGCCAACCGAGCGGGCTTCGCCGACCAGAGGGTGGTCGCTCAATGTCGCCAGCTTTTGGGCAAGGTACGGGCCAGTTTCGTTCCGGACTTTCTCAAACAGTCCCTCGCGCTCCATAATCTCGATATTGCGCAAGGCGACGGCGGAAGCGACGGGGTGGCCCGAATAGGTATAGCCATGGACGAAATCGCCACCGGTTTTGATGACCTTGACGATCTCCGCGCTTACGGCGACAGCGGAAATCGGCAGGTAACCCGACGACAGCCCCTTGGCCATGGCGATGATATCGGGCTTTACGCCAACGGTTTCATGGCCCCAAATATTGCCCGTCCGGCCAAAGCCGCAGATGACCTCATCGCAGACCAACAATATGCCATATTTGCGGCAGATTGCTTCCACCTGCGGCCAGTAATTGGCTGGCGGAATGATAACGCCGCCTGCGCCCTGGAAAGGCTCACCAATGAAGGCGGCGACATTTTCCGGGCCTACTTCTAATATCTTGTCCTCAATGGCTTGCGCGCATGCGGTGCCGAAATCTTCGGGCGTCATGTCGCGGCCTTCATTGTACCAATAAGGCTGGCGGACATGTTCGATACCCGCCATCGGCAAGATGCCGGGGGCAGGGAAGCCTTGGCCGTGCATGACCTTCATTCCGCCCATGCTGACGCCCGCCACGGTGGAGCCATGATAGGCATTGTGGCGGCTGATAACGATGGTGCGGCTATGTTCGCCCTTCACCTGCCAATAATGGCGCACCATCCGCAAAATGGTGTCATTGGCTTCGGAACCGGAGCTGTTGAAAAATACATGCGGCAAGCGGCCGCCAGTCAGGCCCGCAATCTTTTCGGCAAGCAAGATGGCAGGTGCGTTCGCGGTTTTGAAGAAGCTGTTATAATAAGGCAGCTCAAGCATTTGTTCGCGCGCAACCTCAGCAAGCTCATCGCGGCCATAGCCCGCGTTCACGCACCACAGGCCAGCCATCCCGTCCAAAATGCGATTGCCGTCGCCATCATGGATATAGCAGCCTTCAGCGTGGGTGATGATGCGGCTGCCGCCCAGGTCTTCGATTTCCTGCCAGTCGGCTTGCGCGGGCAAATGGTGGGCGATGTCTAAACGGCGAAGTTCGGCGATGTCGTAATTGCGAGGCATGAAAAGGTCTCCTTAATATTCCCCTCCCGCAAGCGGGAGGGGTTAGGGGAGGGTGGGAGCCGCAGGCGACCTATCCGATCAAGCCGTTGCAGGCCCACCCCCAGCCCCTCCCGCTTGCGGGAGGGGAGCGATAGGGCAGCGCCCGAATTTAATTCAGGGAGAAAAGCCTATCCGTGCTTGATAGCGGTTATAACGGGTCACGGTTCTGTTCACAGGTTACCTCTTAACGCCTTTCCCAAAAGGTGGAAATAGGTTTGCGAATCTGCGTCATTTTCTGTGCCCCATTCGGGGTGCCATTGGACCGCAAGCAAGGGGGCGCCATTTGGTCGGGCGCTATAGGCCTCGATCAGTCCATCGGGTGCGCGTGCCTCCACCATCAGGCCATCCGCGAGCGTGCCGATGCCTTGAAAATGCACCGAGTTTACGTCCAATGCGCCTTTGGCATAGGCATTGGACAGCATACCACCGTCGGCAAGTTCAACCGGATGGCGGTGGTCGAACATGGCGTCGAAATCAACATCATCGGGTGCATGGTGGCGGATGAGTGTATCGCTCGCGCTCGTATCGCGGCGCAAGGTGCCGCCTAAGGCGACGTTGATTTCCTGAAAACCGCGACAAATGCCAAAGACCGGCTTGCGCGCGTCAATCATGCGGTCGACCATGGACATCGCAATCTCGTCGCGGCCGTCATCGAAAGGACCGTCGCCGCCTTCGTCGCCATAAAGCCGCGTTGCGACATTTGACGGGCTGCCGGTCAACAATATGCCGTCTATGCGCGGTGCGACTTCAGCGGCGGTCATCAGGTCGGGCAGTGAGGGAATGATTAACGCCGCCACATCGGCATAAGTCATGGCCGCGCGGATATAGCGGTTCATCACCGCTTGGGCGACTTCGCTGCCGACCATGCGGTTACACGCGATGACACCCAATACCGGACGGCTCATTCTGCTTACTCCTGCGCTATCTTTTGCTCACGCCGCGCCGATCAGCTCCCGGCCAATCAACATCCGGCGAATTTCATTTGTTCCCGCACCAATGTCGAGCAATTTGGCATCGCGCCAATAACGCTCGACGGGCCAATCCTTGGTATAGCCAGCGCCGCCCAGTGCCTGAATGGCCTCGCCCGCAACCTTCACGGCGTTTTCGCTCGCTAACAATATTGCGCCTGCTGCGTCAAAGCGGGTGGTCTGTCCCGCGTCACATGCGCGCGCGACATTGTAGACATAGCTGCGGGCAGAATTGAGCGCGACATACATGTCGGCAATCTTCGCCTGCATTAGCTGGAAACTGCCGATGGGTTTGCCGAACTGCTTGCGTTCGCGGACATAGGGCAAGACGACGTCGAGGCAGGCCTGCATCACGCCAAGCTGAAGCCCGGCGAGGACGACACGTTCATAATCAAGGCCCGACATCAACACGCCCACGCCGCCATGCAACGGGCCCATCATCTGTTCTTCGGATACGAAACAGTCGTTGAACACCAGTTCTGCCGTGGGCGATCCGCGCATCCCGACCTTGTCGATTTTCTGGCCGATCGAAAAACCCTCCATGCCTTTCTCGATTAGAAAGGCGGTGATGCCGCGCGATGCAGCCTCAGGCGCGGTCTTTGCATAGACAACCAACGTATCTGCATAAGGCGCGTTGGTGATCCAGAATTTCGTACCGTTCAATATGTAACCGCCCTGAACCGCTTCGGCCTTCAGCTTCATCGACACAACGTCCGAACCTGCGCCGGTTTCGGACATCGCCAAACTGCCGACATGTTCGCCCGAAATCAGCTTGGGCAGATATTTCGCTTTTTGCTCGGGCGAGGCCCAACGCGCGATCTGGTTGACGCACAGATTGGAGTGCGCGCCATAAGACAGTCCGATGGATGCCGACGCCCTGCTGACTTCCTCAACCGCGACAACATGTTCCAAATAGCCAAGGCCAAGGCCGCCATCTTCTTGCGCAACCGTCAGGCCGTGAAGCCCAAGCGCACCCATGGCTGGCCATAATTCTTCACGCGGAAACCAGTCATCGGCATCGATTTTGGTGGCCAAGGGCGCGATTTTATCCGTCGCAAAGCGCTTGGTGGTATCGCGGATCATGTCGGCATTTTCGCCGAGGGCAAAGTCTAAAGTCATCGTCATCCTCTGCCATTTATTTGATAGTGCCGCAAGCATGGGACTAGCCAGTTGCTGACCTTTTGCTTACCGCACTCTTGATATTTTCCTAACGAGCGAATCTTTAACGATGCATTATGACATTCTCATCGTCGGTGGCGGCCATGGCGGTGCGCAAGCGGCCATCGCATTGCGGCAGGCAAAATTCGAAGGCAGCATCGCTATCGTCAATGCCGAGCCTGAATATCCTTATGAGCGCCCACCATTGTCCAAGGACTATTTCGCGGGCGACAAGGCGTTTGAACGCATCATGATCCGGCCTGCTGCGTTTTGGGCGGAGCGTTCGGTGGATATGCTGCTCGGCCAGCGCGTGGAGACGGTGGATGCCGCCGCGCATTCCGTCACGACTTCTGACGGCACAGTGATCTCTTACGGCCATATGATCTGGGCCACAGGCGGCGACCCGCGGCAATTGCCGGTGACGGGTGGAAATCTGCGCGGCGTGCATGTTGTCAGGACCCGGGCCGATGTGGATCACATGGTCGAAGGCCTTGATGATGTCGCGGACGTTGTGATTGTCGGCGGCGGCTATATCGGGCTTGAGGCCGCAGCGGTGCTGCGCAAAATGGGTAAGAAGGTGACTGTGCTGGAGGCGATGGATCGCGTGCTTGCGCGGGTTGCTGGCGAACCGCTGTCACGCTTTTATGAATCTGAGCATCGCAGCCATGGCGTTGATCTGCGTCTGAACGTCGGCATCGCGGCGATTGAAGGCGACGACGTCGCCACCGGCGTGCGTTTGGCCGATGACGAAGTTATCCCTGCGCAAATGGTCATCGTTGGCATTGGCATCATCCCGTCGGTCGCGCCTTTGTTGACGGCGGGTGCCGCGGGCGGCGCTGGTGTTGATGTTGACGCTTATTGCCGGACATCCTTGCCAGATATCTTTGCCATTGGTGACTGTGCGGCCCATGCCAACAGCTTTGCTGGCGGCAATATCATGCGCGTGGAATCGGTGCAGAATGCCAATGACATGGCCAATGCGGTGGCGAAAAGCGTAATGGGCGCGCTGACCGAATATCATGCGGTGCCGTGGTTCTGGTCAAACCAATATGACTTAAAGCTGCAAACCGTTGGCATCAGCGCCGGTTATGACACGACTGTGTTGCGCGGCGATTTGGACGCACGCAGCTTTTCGCTCATTTATTTGAAATCGGGCCGCGTCATCGCCCTCGATTGTGTGAACGCCACCAAAGATTATGTGCAAGGTCGCGCCTTTGTGACAGAGGGCTTGTCACCTTCCGCTGAACAATTGGCAAACACCGAAGTTCCCTTGAAAGAACTCGCCGCAGAATTGACAGCCACCTAAACTTTTGCCTCCAGTCCGTTCAGCCCTAACGGCCATTTTAGGTCCAACCAACACCGGCAAGACCCATCTCGCTGTGGAGCGGATGTGTGCCCATTCCAGCGGGATGATCGGTTTTCCTTTGCGGTTGCTGGCGCGGGAAATCTATGACCGGCTGGTGGCGATTAAGGGCGCGCAAAATGTCGCGCTGATTACGGGCGAAGAGCGTATCGAGCCACCACAGGCGCGCTGGTATTGCTGCACGGTTGAAAGCATGCCCATCCACCGGGAATTTGCCTTCGTCGCAATTGACGAAGCGCAATTGGGGGCAGACCCCGAACGCGGGCATATTTTCACTGACCGCATCTTGCATGCCCGCGGGCGTGAGGAGACGATGATCTTGGGTTCGGAAAGCCTGCGCCCGATCATCCGGTCACTGTTGCCCGATGCGGAGATCATCTCGCGCCCGCGCTTTTCCACGTTAAGCTATGCCGGCGCAAAGAAGCTCTCCCGGCTGCCCAAACGCTCTGCCATCGTCGCGTTTTCAATCGAGCAGGTGTATGCGGTCGCCGAAACATTGCGCCGGATGCGCGGCGGCGCAGCGGTTGTCATGGGCGCCTTGTCGCCGCGCACCCGCAATGCGCAGGTGGCGATGTTCCAGTCGGGCGAGGTCGATTATCTCGTGGCCACCGATGCGATTGGTATGGGGCTGAACCTTGATGTCGCGCATGTCGCCTTTGTCAGCCTGTCGAAATTCGACGGTTCGCGCAGGCGCAGGTTGACCGTCGCCGAAATGGCGCAAATCGCGGGCCGGGCCGGGCGACACCAACGTGACGGAAGCTTTGGCACGCTCGCGGGCGAAGGCAGCGAGTTTACCCCCGAAGAAGTGCTGGCGATTGAAGGACACAGCTTCCCACGGTTGGACTGGCTATTTTGGCGCGAGGCAAAGCCAAGATTTAACGACATTGCGACGCTGATCGCCGATCTTGAGAAAAAACCGGGCCGTCCGGGCTTGTTGCCCGCGCCTAAGGTCATCGACCTTTTGGTGCTCAAGCGCTTGGCCGAAATGCCCGACGTGAAATCGCTCATCCGGCACCCGGTTGATGTGGCGCGGTTGTGGGAAGTGGCCTGCTTGCCCGATTTCCGGCAAATGGGTGAGGAACATCATAGCCGCTTTATCGCGTCCTTGTGGCAATATCTGGGGCAGGGTGAGCGCGTCATTCCGCACGGCATCTACGCAAATGAGCTGGCGCGGCTGGATAATATTCAGGGCGATATCGACACGCTGTCCGCCCGAATCGCAGCGGTGCGGACTTGGACCTATATCGCGCACCGGAATGATTGGCTGGCCAACCCCCAGGCGATGGCCGAACGCGCGCGGGCGCTGGAAGAAAAATTATCGGACGCGTTGCACGATGCGCTGCGTCAGCGGTTTGTCGACAAACGCACATCGATGTTGCTGCGCAAAGGTGCTGGCGATGTCGGGCTGTTACCCGTTGAAATCCAGCAGGATAATCGCGTTCTTGTCGATGGCGAGGACATTGGGACTTTACAAGGATTTGCCTTTCGGGTTGACCCGGCGGCAAAAGCGGGTGACCGTAAATTATTATTGGCTGCCGCAGAACGACATTTGGCAGCGCATTTGAGACAAAAGGCAAAGGACGTATCTATGGCAGAGGATAGCGAATTCTCGCTCGCAGCCGATGGGGAGGGTAAACCTTCGATCTTCTGGAAGGATGACCTTCTGGGCACATTGACCAAGGGGCGTACGCTGCTTCAACCTGCATTTACGCCCGTAAAGGCCGTCGCCGGATTGGAAGGCGATGCCCTGCGCGAGATTGTTACGCGCGCTGAAAGCTGGATTGAAAGCCAGCTGGCAAAGGCGATGGGCGGGATTGTCGGATTGCTCGACTTGGCACAGCAAGCCGATGTCGACGG
Organism: Sphingomonadales bacterium 39-57-19; assembly: GCA_002282385.1. Taxonomy (GTDB): domain Bacteria; phylum Pseudomonadota; class Alphaproteobacteria; order Sphingomonadales; family Sphingomonadaceae; genus Sphingorhabdus_B. Next base: position 46,887 of record NCJG01000011.1, read on the forward strand.
CAACGTTCGTGCGCTCGCTGTTCGGCTTGCGGATGAAGGCGGGATTGCGGGTCGGCATTATCTTGCCGACGCCATCGCCGCGCTGCCCAAGGAAGCCCGCGGCGCTGCACGCAAGGGCGGAATCGTTTTCGGCGCGCTCGATATTTATCACCACGCCGCGTTAAAACCCGCTGCCGCCAAATGGCGCGCTGCCTTGTTTGCCGCACGCGACAGCCGCGCCATGCCCGTGCTTCCACCCGAAAGCGCGGTGCACCTGAAGACATGGAATTTCGCGAACCCGTCCGAGGCCAGAAATGCGGGCTATCGCCGGATTGGTGATGAATATGTGCGTATCGATTTGGCCGAACGCGTTATCAAAAAAGCGCATGAAGCGCGTGGGCAGAACAATGTTTTTGGCATGGACATGGCCTTTGCGACCTCGCTGGGTATTAGCGAGGCCGGCTTAAAAGCGCTGATGCGTGACGCCGGTTTCCGCCCCGCCGAAGCGGTGGTTGTACCTGAGGCCGTCGCTGATGCCGTTTCGGCTGACGAAACGTCCGTGGTTGAAGAAAACACGCCAGCCGAAGCAACACCAGCGCCCGAAACTGAGGCCGCAGTTGAAGCAATAGTCGCCGACGCCGCCGCACCAGAGCAAACCGCGCCAGTCGTGCTGACGCATTGGCGTTGGGTGGGCTTGCCCAAACCCCGTCCGCCCGAACAGCGCAGGCCGCATGCTGCTGCAGAACGAAAGCCGCATGCGTCGGCAAAGCCGAAGGCTAAGCCCGATCGCGCACCGCCAGCACCAAAGCCAAGTGCGCCGCCGTCGGCCTTGGCCTTGCAATTGGCTGCGCTCAAAGGCCTCAAGCTCTAAAAGGTCGGGCAAACCTTGCGGATCGACAAGCTGCTGTTCTTTCTGCGATTGGCCAAAAGCCGTTCGCTCGCGTTGAGTTGGGCGGAGGCTGGCCATATAAGGTTAAATGGCCGCCGGATCGAAAAGGGCAGCGCCGCGGTTCGCATTGGCGATATCATCACCATGCCATTGGGTGAGGCTGTTTTGACTTTAAAGCTGCTCTCTATCCCTGTTCGGCGTGGTCCTGCATCAGAGGCGCAGCTTTTCTATCAGCGTATCGACTAATAAATTGGCGACTCGGTGCAATCCGGCGTTGACTTCCCCCTGCACCTCGCAATAGGCAGACGTATCGAAACGGCTAATCCGCCGTCGTGTATGGGAGAGTTCCGCCAATGACTTATGTCGTTACCGATGCCTGCATCCGCTGCAAATATATGGACTGCGTTGAAGTATGTCCGGTGGATTGCTTCTATGAAGGCGACAATATGCTCGTCATCAACCCAAATGAGTGCATCGATTGCGGCGTGTGCGAACCCGAATGCCCTGCAGAAGCGATTTTGCCAGACACCGAAAGCGGTTTGGAACAATGGCTTGAGCTGAACGCAACCTATAGCGCAGAATGGCCGAACATCACATCAAGCCGCGAACCGCCTGCAGACGCAGACGAGCATAAGGGCGAAGAAGGCAAGTTCGACAAATATTTCAGCGCTGAGCCCGGCGAAGGCGATTAAGCCTTCGCGGCACGCCGCTCTTTAAGCCAGCTTCTCTGATAGGATTCTACTTCACGTAGAGCCTCGAAGACCGTGACGGTCGGCTTCGTCCGGCCGGTACGCCCCAGCGCGTATATCTGGCTGTAAAACCAATATTGGGTCGCAAAGCCTTCAATCCCGCGTACGGCCTTTATTTTGCGTAGGCTGGATAACCACTCAGGCAACAACTTAAGCTGGTTTTCAACCTTGGGCAGCATGGCCAAGCCGCCGAGCAGCCGCTTTGGCGCTTCGGGCATTACGCATAATGGCCGTGCCAATCCGATAACGTCCGCCGCCTTGTTGCGAAGCGCCTGTTCCATGGCAGATGCGCTGCGGAAACCGCCCGTGACCATCAATGGAATGGTCAACTCGCTCTTCATCGCTTTTGCAAAATCAACGAAATAGGCTTCGCGTGCGAGCGTTGTTTCCGCGACGGCTTGCGTCTCTTCGGCTTCCATCCCCTCGATGCCCAATAGCTTGGGCTGCTCATAGGTGCCGCCCGATATCTCGATCAAATCAACGCCAGCATCCTGAAGCCAGCGGGCCACCTGAAGGCTGTCTTCAAAAGCAAAACCGCCGCGCTGGAAATCCGCGCTGTTCAGCTTGACCGAAATCGGGAAATTAGGGCCCACCAAAGTCCGGACGGTGTTGACGGTGAACATCAGGAAGCGGGCGCGGTTGACGAGGCTGCCACCCCAGCGATCGGTGCGCTGGTTTGATTTTGGACTGAGGAATTGGGAAATCAAGTAGCCGTGCGCTGCATGGATTTGAACGCCCGTGAAGCCGGCATTCTGGCAATGCAGTGCCGCTTGGCCGAAACGGCCAATCAGATTTAGAATTTCATCCTCGGTCAATGCAACCGGCATTCCAAATTGTCCGCCGGGCAGGCCCAGCTTGACCGCTGACGGCGCCTTTGGGCGTGGATTGATGCCCCGCATGGTCTGGCGGCCCGCATGGCTGATCTGCGCCCAAAAATGGTTGCCATTGCGGGTCGCGGCCTTGGTCCATGATTTGAGCGCGTCCATCATCGCTTCGTCCGGCTGTCCGCTGAAAAAGACGTTTCCAGCCCGTTCCAAATGGTCGGCGTCAATATGGATGTTGCCGGAAATCTGGAGACCCGCGCCTCCATCAGACCAGATACCGTACAGGCGCTGCAATTCGGGCGTCGGCACACCTTGCGTGTCCGCCAACCCCTCTGTCATCGCGGCTTTTGCTATTCGGTTGTTGAGTACGGCCCCACAGGGCAGTTGTATGGCGCTACTTAAGATCACTTTGGCTCGCTTGGCTCTTCAATTTTTGGTTCGTCTGAACCATCGGTTTTGGGTTCGTCGCTTTTTTCCGCCGTTGCTTTTTCAGCATCGGTATCGGCACGTACGGGCATCGCTTCAACAGGTGCCTCATCGGTGGATTCGTCGGTGTTAATCATGTCGTCACTGATCGTGCCTTTAAGGCTTTCGAGATTATCCATCCGCGTTTCGGTGACCTGATTATCTTCTTTGCCGCCGCCACAGGCCGACAATGCCAGTAAGGCTGCAAAGGCAGGTGCTATGATATTGAAACGCATATCGTCCTCAGTTCTCTATTCCGGCGCGACCGTACAATTTCCGCCCGCTTTGGCAAGGTTAATGAGAAAATCGGGGAAGCTGGCGCGCAAGGCCGCGTCGAAGTCCTGCATTGATGCTTCAATGCCCAGGTCGGCGAGGCTTGTGACCGGATATTCGGATATCCCGCACGGGACGATGCCGCCGAAATGATTCAAATCAGGCGCAATATTCACCGCAAAGCCATGCATCGTCACCCATCTGCGGATGCGCACGCCGATTGCGCCGATTTTTGCTTCCTGACCATTTTTGGTGTCGCACCATATGCCAACACGGCCCTCGGCGCGGCGTGCCTCCACCCCGAAATGGCCAAGTGCGGCGATCACCCAGCCCTCAAGCGCATGCACATAACAGCGGACATCTTTGCAATGCTTGGCAAGGTCAAGCATGACATAGCCCACCCGCTGCCCCGGCCCATGATAAGTGTACCGCCCGCCGCGTCCGGTGTCGTACACGGGAAATGCGGTGCTCAGCAATTCTGCCGGGTCCGCGCTCGTCCCGCCCGTGTATAATGGCGGGTGTTCCAGCAGCCAGATAAGCTCCCGTGCGTTTTCGTCACGTATGGCCGCCTGCAATGTTTCCATACGGGCAACGGCTTCGGGATAGGGGGTTAGCCCTTCGGAAACGTCCCAATCAATATTGCAATCGATCTTCATGCGCGCTGCTTAGCATGGTGCAAGCCGCTTGCCACCGGATATGTCAGCCTCTACCCCGCGATATGTCAGGGAGTGTATATGCAAAAGAAGCTTGATTATCGTGCGGTGGCAAAAGATGCGCGCGCTTCATTCGTGGCGCACCGTGAAGCCATTATCGCCATTGCGGGCTTTTTCATTTTCATGTCGAACTGGATCGCTGGCTATTTGGCACCTCCGCTCATCCTTGAAAACTTTGACGACACAACCAAAGTCATCGCGGCGTTCAGCGGCTATTTCGAGGCGAATTGGCCGGTCTTATTACCGGCGATGCTTGTCACAATGTATGGCAGCCTTGCGCTTTATGTCCTGATTTCGGGACGCAAATTGGCGCAGGTCGGCGACGCGCTTGTTATCGCGGCCGCATTGTTCCCGACGTATTTAACCGCGACCATATTGACCGGCTGGGCGACATTTGCAGGGTTTTTGCTGTTCATCATTCCCGGACTTTATCTCACGGGCCGCTTTGCCGTGTTGCCCGCGGTCATCGCACAAGAACCCGCGCTTGGCATCATAGACGTGGTGAAGCAGACTTGGGCGACAACCCGCAAATGCGGTTGGGCCATAGTGATACTGGCGCTGTTTATTGCGGTCGCTATGCGACTGGTTTCAGGGATCGTTGGTGATGCTGTCGCCGGGATATGCAAAGCAATTGCGGGCGAGGGCGGGGTTCCCGTCGTCCAAGCTGCGGTCAGTGCGTTTTTCGCGGCGGTTGAGGCGGTTATTTACGTTATCGCGGCGACGGCAGTTAACCGTCAGCTTGGGGCGCAGACGGCTAACCAATAATGGGAATATGCGGGGCGGCGTCTCGCGGGATAAGGCCGCTGATCCGCGGGTCCGCAAATGTCTCCAATTGCCGTTGATAGGCAGTGAATCCAGCCTTTTGATAGAAGGCGAGCGCGGTTGGACCGTCCAAAGTGCATGTATGCACCCACATGCGTTGCACGCCCTTTTCTGCCCAGCCGAGCTGAAGCGCCATGGCCATCAACCATTTGCCATGACCCTTGCCACCGAGTTCAGGGATTAAACCAAAAAAGGCAATTTCACATGCGCCAGCGGTTCTGAAGTCGAGTTCCAATATGCCAACTTCAATCCCGTGCCTGTCGACCACCGCCCAAATCCGGACCTTGGGGTCGTGAATGGTCGCAATCAGCGTGTCGTCGTCCATCTCAAGGCGTGAGAACCACAGCCAAGGCTCACCAATGCGGCGATAGAGTGTGCGGTATTTTTCGGCATGCGGGGCGTGCCATGGCTCAAGTCGCAAATCCGAAGCTGGCAGCGCGCGCAATGGCGGGCGGCTGGTCATTTCCAGCGAGGTTACAATGGCACCAAGCTCGCCATCGGCAATCGGGCTATACGGCATTTGGGGTTAATCCCACGCGACGTCGGGCGGAAGGCTCATCAAAATCGCGTCGACATTTCCGCCGGTTTTCAGGCCAAAGGTGGTGCCGCGGTCATATACAAGGTTGAATTCGGCATAGAGCCCGCGCCAGCGCCGCTGCGCCTGCTTTTCTTCGGCGGTGAATGGCTGATTCATCCGGCGGCGCACCAGCTTGGGGAAGATATCGAGGAAAGCTTCACCGACATCGCGGGTCAGTGCAAAATTCTGGTCGAAAATGGCGTCGCTGCTGTTTTCCAGATGATCGTAGAAAATACCACCAACGCCGCGATGCACGTTGCGGTGGGGGATCCAGAAATAATCCTCCGCCCATTTGCGATAGCGTTCGTACACGTCAGGGCCGTAAGGCGCGCAGGCCGCACGCAGGCGGGCGTGGAAGTCGGCCGTGTCTTCTTCATAGGGGATGGGCGGGTTGAGATCCGCACCGCCGCCAAACCAGCTTTTCGTCGTCACGAGATAGCGCGTGTTCATGTGCACCGCTGCCACATGTGGATTGGCCATATGCGCGACGAGGCTGATGCCGGTCGCGAAGAAATTCGGGTCTTCGGCCGCGCCATGAATGGTCTTGGCAAATTCGGGGTTGAAGCTGCCGCCTACGGTCGAGACGTTTACGCCGACCTTTTCAAAGATTTTGCCCTTCATCACACCGCGCACGCCGCCACCGCCGGGCGAACCGTCATGGTCGTGGCGATCCCAAGGGATATATTCGAATGATGCGTCTGATCCGGCTTCACGTTCGATGGCTTCAAACGCCGCGCAAATGCTGTCGCGCAGCGATTCGAACCAAGTGCGCGCCGCTTGCTGCCGATTGTCGAGGACCAGGGTCATACTGTACCTTCCGGAAATTGTTGGGTCTGCCGAAGACCTTCTGCCAGCGCGATGCCAGCCGACACCGAAATGTTCAAGGACCGAAATCCTGCACCCATAGGAATATATACGCGGGCGTCGGCGCGGGCATGCACTTCAGGCGGGGCGCCGGTACTTTCGGATCCCATCAGGATGACATCATCGGGCCGAAAGGCGAATGCGGGCAGGGCGGTTGACGCCTTGCTCGACATCAGCACCAACCGCGCACCGTTCAATGTCTCAAGAAACGCTGACCAGTCGGTGTGGCGCTGTATCTTTGCATGCGCGACATAATCCATACCGGCACGCCTCAAGGCACGTTCTGAAAAGGGAAAACCGCAAGGTTCAATGATGTCGCATTGGACGCAAAAGCACGCGGTTGTGCGTAATACCGCCCCGACATTGCCGGCCATATCCGGCTGATAGAGCGCGATGCGCATGAAAACTCTCCGATGGAAACCAATGCGTGACGATTAGACTGTATGTGGCCTTCATGGCAACCGTGCCCGCGGGCGATGCTCGGTCGTTGGACAGGCATTAGCAACAAAAAAGGCCGGAGACGGCAAAGCAGCTCCGGCCAAGAAAGGCGCGGTCCGAAAGGGGGGGAGAAGACCGCGCCGGTAAAGTCTGTTAGCCGCCGTTGGGCTGGGCAGGGGCCATTGGTCCGTTCCAGCGCCCCTTGCGTCCGGCCTTGCGCTCGTCGGGGGTGATGCGGCCATCTTTATTGGTATCGGCTTTGGCGAAGCGGGCTTCAGCGGCAGCACGGAATTCTGGCTGCGATATCGCCTTGTCACCATTGCTGTCCGCACGCGCCATTATATCCATGCGTCCGTCACGGCCACCTTCGTGCTCATGACGTTTGCCCATCTTGCTATGCTCCATGCGTTTTTCGCGTCGGTCCGCGCGGCGCTCCCCGCGCATTTCATGTGCGGCCATGAATTCAGCTTGGCTGATCGCGCCGTTTTTGTCGGTGTCGATTGCGGCAAAGCGCTTGGCCAGTATCGCGTCCTTGTCGCTGTCATTCAGCGTGCCATCACCGTTGGCGTCCATCTTAGTAAAAACCGCATCGGCGGCAGCCATGGCTTCGGCTTTGGTGACAACGCGGTTGCCGTCTTGGTCTGCCCTTCCATCGGGCGCAGCATATATTGCTGAAGCTGACATTGCCGAAAAGGCCATCAGGCCAGCATAAATTGAAAGTTTCTTCATCCTAATCGCTCCTTATGATCGTCCGCGGGTCGGCAGATATAACGCATAAAGTCTGAATATTTCGCAACAGCTTGCTGAGGCAAAATATGCTTTGTCGCAAACTGTATCAGCTACGGCATGTTCCAAGAGGTTTTGAGGCTGCGGAAAGTTGGAGCGGGTAAGGGGGTGCCGCAGGCGAACGGAGCGCAGCGGAGGACAATCGAACCCCTACGTTTGCAGTATCGAAGTGCCGGAAAGTTGGAGCGGTAAGGGGAACCCAAAAACAGGTCAAAAGCCTAGCGGATGCTTTATATTGGTAAATTGTTTTTGAAATTGGCCCCCAATATGGCCCCCCAATTGCTCTGCCTGCGAGCGAACAGGAATGAACAGTCTGGAGCTAGCCGCCGACTGCCTCGCACCAAAAAGTACCCCCCACCCCCTTTAAAAACCTAGCCGACGAGACCCCACCGGGGTGCCACCCCCCTATTCTGAGATATGGGACCCACAGTTCCTTCTTACATATTATTTTGCGCGCCCGGTTAGCTGTGTTTTATTCTGGCTTATTAGCAAGGCAGGCAGACATTCGATGCCCTCCTGCCAATGTGAACGCTCATCATTCTTGGCTTATATGCAAAGCCTTTGACGCCTCGGTTAATATCGTGACGGGATCCTCGCCTAATGCATCCATGATTGTTAAAAACTCAATTACATCCAGCCGCCGTTCCCCACATTCAAATTTTGAGACGAACGACTGCGGCTTATTTAATTTTTGGGCTAGTTCGACCTGACGTATACCCGCCTTTTTGCGCACGCTCACTAATAAGGCGACGAATACAGAGTAGGGTTCACTGTGGACCGATTTTATCATCGGTCATCGATGTATAACCCCTTGCGGGATATCCCATATTAGGATATCGGACGACCTCCTTGCACCATCTGGAGGATATACCTAATGTCTACTGTTCTTTTGATTACGCCTCTCATGCTAGCGACTGCTGCGCCTGCATATACCATCCAAGCGCCTGTTTACAGCCACGCAAGCCAAACTGCATTAGGTGCGACATTGGCAAGCAGCACGCCTTTCTGCCTCACCACATCCACATTTAGCGGTACGCAGACATTCAACTATCAAGGCAAACCAACGGATAGCGATAACGATAGTGATCAACAGGGCGATTGCTAAAACTTAATGCTACTTTTGTTTTCAGGCTCGTACGACGGGACAGTTGATAGGATTGTCCTATCGTACGGCGATGACGTTTTTCGTTTCAACTACGACCTGTGGCAGGATTACGACCTGTCCTTTACTGAACGTGGCTGGACAATAAGAAATCCCGAAGAACGCGAGATCACATCCGAGTCTGTCACGGCAGCCTATTGGTGGAAAGCTTTCGCGTTTTTCACGCAGGACGACAAATATGTTCGAGCGGAAGTAAAGTACACTTTGCGCGATATATATGGTTGGTGCCAAATTCGGGGTGTTGCGAAGGGCAACTCAATAGATTTCCATAACAAGCTGGGGAAAATGACAATCCTAGGGCTTGCAAGGGAATATTTTTCTGTCCCGGACACATTAGTAACATTTCGAAAATTTAATGCGTCAAGATTAGAAGGTTCTCAAGTCGTAGCGAAAAGCTTGGCATCCGAGCTATCGGACAGCAAGGGCGCCTTGATGACCACGCAGGTGAACGTTGCAGAGATTGATCCTTCATTTCCATGGTACTTGCAATCCAAGATAGACAGCGCGTGGGACGTGACCGTATTTTTTTGCAACGGGCATTCGTTTCCCTTTCGTAGAAGTCGCGTGGGGCTTACTGGGCTTGACTGGAGAGCAGATCAAAATGTGGAAATGCTTGTTGAAGAATGGGAGCCAATGGCTCTGGGCAGCACTTTCGCTAACAAAATCCTCAACTTGTCCAATAAACTGGGCGTCGAGTTTGGGCGTTACGATTTCATGACGGTTGGCGATACAGATGAATTAGTATTTCTTGAATTCAACGCCAATGGGCAGTGGGTGTTTTTGGATCCCTTCGATAAGTACGGACTGCTTGATTGCGTAACAAACTGGCTTCGATCCTCTTAGGAAAAGCCTTTACGAATTAAAGAGCGGCTAATGGCTTAACTGTCCTGAAAACTTTTACTCGGCGCTAACCCAAGCCAGCTTTGTCCGAGCAAGGCGTATCTGGTGGTATTCGCTGTAGAACTCCATGGCCTTTTGGGCCAAGTTAATTACTCATTGCTGATCCCCGACAAGTTAAATTTTAGCCATAGCGGTCGTCGGGGTCATAGTTATCCTTCAGGATATCGCGGATTTGTTGAAGAACAGTAGCCATCTTTTTCACATAGGTGTAAATTCCCCCAAGGCAGCCTAACCCGAAGCCGAGAGCAGCCATAATAACCCAAACAGGAATACCGTCCATAAGCTTGTGGTCCCAATGACGTGGATAGTAGGCATATTGAGCTATCGCATCAATCAACAGCAACCGTACGACAGCCGCACTTCGATGTCTATCGCGCCGCTTGCTTGCTCAATATTGAATTGGTAGCCCCATGTAATGAACATAGTCATTCTCACAGGGGCAGGCATTTCGGCGGAAAGCCGGCTTGCAACATTCACAGGGACTGACGGCCTTTGGAATGGCTACCGTATTGAAGATGTGTGCACACCGGATGCTCTTGAGTGCAATCCAGACGCAGTCTGCGCTTTCTACGACGAACGAAAATCGGAAGCGGCGTCAGCGGAACCCAACCCCGCACACATAGCGTTAGCGAAGCTTGAGCGGCATTGGCAGGAAACGGGCAAAGGTGAATTCCTACTGGTCACGCAGAATGTTGATGATCTGCACGAGCGTACCGGGTCAAAGAGCCTTGTCCACATGCATGGCCTTCTAAATTCTGCGTTCTGCATGGAGTGTGGCTGGCAAGGCCCAAGGCATGGACTGTTGATTGTCGTTGAGAAGTGACCCGTTATTTTCACTGAGAAGTGACCCGGGTGGTTGTCATATCCCGCGTTGCGGGTTTTGGGTCAAGAGGTTGGT
>NCJG01000012.1 GCA_002282385.1 Sphingomonadales bacterium 39-57-19
ATCCCCCCAACCGGTCGGTCAGGGTGTGGTTCAAACATGGGTCAAATCTCAGTGAAAACTTATGCCCCTAACGGGTCACTTCTCAACGACAATCAACAGGGGGGGTACTTATTTGGTGCGAGGTAGACGGTGACTAGCCCGCGCTCAAAGGTGGGTAGAAAGGTGGGTAATCCCACATTATCCACGCAAGTCTTTGATATAATTGAATGCGTGGCGGAGACGGAGGGATTCGAACCCTCGGTACCGGATTTACCAGTACGACGGTTTAGCAAACCGTTGGTTTCAGCCACTCACCCACGTCTCCAGCGCGTTTGGCATGCGCGGCCTATAGCGTTGCATGCATTTGGCTGCAATGGTTATTGACACGGGCATGCTATAAGAAGAAAATTAACGAAATAGGATCGCTCTGGCGCGCACTGAACTCGCATTGCCGGTCGTTCATCATGTGCTAATCTAGAGGATACATAGAGTGTTGCTTGATTTTAAAAGGGTGGGATACGCATGTTAGCAGTCAATCGGGGCCTGAAACGGTCAATACAACATTTGCTAATGCTGCTCGCGGCCGGAGCACTTGTCGCTTCGCCAGCGATGGCGCAGATTAACACCGTCGATCCCAATGATGTCATCGATTCAGACCTTGGGACACCGCCGCAGGCCGCGACCGCAGCCCCGGCAGAGAATGTCGCCCCAACTGTTCAAGATGGTGTTCCGACAGAGGCCCCTGCAGCATTACCGGAAACGTCGTCCGCGTCTCCCGCCATCCCGACCGAAGCCACCTATCAGGAAGATGATTTGATCGGCGCTGCCGAAGGCGTTTTTGGTAAGGGTGCCCAAGGTCTTGGCAAATTGATTGAGGACATTCTGAAAAAGCAGGGTCGGCCAAATGGCTATATCGTTGGCCGCGAGGGTGGCGGCGCGTTTGTCGTTGGCCTTCGTTACGGTTCCGGCACGCTGAACCACAAAGTTGAGGGCCAAAAGCCCGTCTATTGGACTGGCCCGTCAATTGGCCCCGATGCTGGCGCAAATGCGGGTAGCACATTTGTGCTTGTATATAATCTGTACGACACCGAAGACATCTACAAACGCTATCCCGCCGGTGAAGGCGTCGCATATCTCGGCGGTGGTTTTAATGCGAGCTATCTGCGCCGCGGCGATGTCGTGCTCATTCCCATCAGGGTAGGCGCCGGACTGCGGTTGGGCGCCAATGTCGGATATATGCGCTTTTCCAAAAAGCAGCGTTGGCTGCCCTTTTAACGGGCGCGCATATCTTCCATACGTTTCAAGTACCGGGCGAGCACATCAATCTCTAGATTGACCTGCCGTCCGGCGCTCAGCGTCCCTAATGTCGTCATCTGCGCAGTGTGCGGAATGATGTTCAGCATGAAATGCGCCGAACCATCGGCCTGATCGGCAATGTCATTGACGGTCAGCGACACGCCATCAACGGTTATCGATCCTTTGGCCGCGATATAAGGCGCAAGGCTGCCCGGTGCAGAGACGGTGACTTTCCAGCTGTCACCCACGGTTTCGCTGCCAACAATATGGCCGACCCCGTCGACATGACCCGTGACAATATGTCCGCCCAATTCATCGCCCACCTTCAACGCGCGTTCCAGGTTCAGTTGGGTTCCGGCTTCCCACATACCCGCTGGGGTCCGTGAAACGGTTTCGGCAGACGCATCAATGGCAAACCATCCTTCGCCCTTATCAACAACGGTCAGGCAAACGCCTGAACAGGCGATAGACGCGCCGATGGCGACCGTGTCCATGTCATATGCGCAGTCAATGACGAGGCGCAGATCGCCCCGCTGTTCGGATGAACGAATATTGCCAACGTCCGTGATGATACCTGTGAACATATATATATTGCCTCTTTAATTGGCGCGTTCGTAGACTTCGAGACGGTCTTTGCCAAGGCTGCGGGAATCGCACAGCTGCCAAAGTCCATGCGCGTCGGCCAGTTGCCCCAATCCAATGTCGCCAAGGCACGCTTTGCCCGCACCGATGAAAATGGGTGCGCGGTACAATAACAGCCGGTCAACCAACCCAGCTTTTAAAAAAGCCGTGGCTGTCGCGGCGCCGCCTTCAACCATCACATTATTGCAATCCAGCTTTGCGATGTCCGCTGGCGCAGAAATAACTTCCCACCCGTCGGGGGCATCACCGCTGCCCAGCATAACCTTGCGTGGCGACCGGTGTTCGAGTCCTGTCAGCCGCACATTCAATTGCGGTGCGTCTGCTTTTACGGTGCCCGATCCGACCAAAATGGCATCCGCCCGCACGCGTTCAATATGGCTATGCGCACGCGCGACATCCCCCGTAATCCAACGGCTGCTGCTATCCGCCATGGCAATTTGACCATCCAGCGATGTCGCGATTTTCAACGTTACAAATGGCCGCCGCCGCTGCATGCGGCTCAGAAATCCGGAGAGGCTACTGCGCGCCTCGGACGCCATGACGCCAGTTTCGACAGCGATGCCCGCGGCCATGAGCGCCTTGATGCCTGCACCCGCAGTCCGAGGATCGGGGTCCTCCAGCGCAACCACCACGCGTGCTGGCCGGGCGTCCATCAGCAATTCGGCGCACGCCGGCCCACGATCGGATTGATGTGCGCATGGCTCAAGCGTGACGTAAATAACGCTGCCTTGCGCTGCAGAACCAGCCTGCGCCAGCGCCATGGCTTCTGCGTGGGGACGCCCACCCTTTTGGGTCCAGCCGCGTCCAACGACGATGCCTTCTTTGACGATGATACAGCCGACCGACGGGTTCAGCCCCGTCTGGCCAACGCCACGTTCCGCCAGCGCCAAAGCTGCGGCCATGAAGCGGTGATCAGCGGTGGCTATTGTTTTGCTCCCGCGGCAACGTCTTTGGCTTGTGCCTCTTTTTGCGCACGTTCAAGCTGCGCCTCGCGCTCAATTTTTTCCACGTCCATCCCGACAGCGCGACCGAATGCTTTATAGGCCTCTTTCTCGCGGGCGCGCATTTCGTCTTTTCGCTTTTGATATTCGGCAATCGCCGCTTTCGATTCCTCGATTGTGCGTGTCGCGGGCCAGCTTTCGAAATAGGTTACGGTGGGTGGCGGTGGCTTCGCCTTTTCAAGCGTATCGATATAAAATGTGTAGATGATAATCGCTGTCGGCACACAGGCAGCCAGAAACAGCCACGGGCTATGCGTGCCCGTTGTGCGGAAAAAGCTGATCAGATCTGTGCCCGCATTGCGCAGCGAGACATCTTTAAAAAACGACATGACTATCCAATAAGGCCGATATCGCGGGATTTCCAGTGCGCGATGTAAAGAGGCGGGGCTTATCGGCCACTTCGGAACGCATTTGTTATGGGATAGCGGCGATCCCGCCCGAAGTTTCGTGTGCCAAGCTTTACCCCCGGAGGGGCCTGCCGCCGTTTATACTCCGCGAGATAAAGCAGCCGTTCAATCCGCACGACCGTGTCGCGATCAAAGCCTTGGGCAACGACCTCATCAACCGAGCGCTCTTCCTCCACCAACGCATGCAACATTTTATCAAGGACCGGATAATCCGGAAGCGAATCGCTATCCTTCTGGTCTGGCCGCAATTCCGCGCTGGGGGGCTTGGTAATGATATTGTCGGGTATCACTGGGCCATCCCGGCCGAGACCAATGCGCGGCTTATGCGCATTGCGCCATTCGGAAATGGCAAACACCGTCATTTTATAGGCGTCTTTTATCGGGTTATAGCCACCGGCCATATCGCCATAAATCGTCGCATAGCCGACGCTCATTTCGCTTTTGTTTCCCGTCGTCAAAAGCATATGTCCAAATTTGTTGGACAGGGCCATCAACGTGACGCCGCGGATACGTGACTGAATATTTTCTTCGGTAATGTCGACATCGCGGTCGGCAAAGCTGCCCGAGAGCATATCGTCGAAAGCGCCGACAGCCGGCGAAATCGGGATCGTATCAATCCGGCAGCCAATCATTTCCGCGCATTGCGCAGCATCGTCCAGACTGGATTGGCTGGTATAACGGCTGGGCAACATCACACACCAAACGCGATCGGGCCCAAGCGCATCAGCGGCAATGGCGGCGCATATCGCACTATCGATCCCGCCAGACATGCCCAACACAACGCCGGGAAAGCCGTTGCTGTTCACATAATCGCGCAGGCCAGTGACCATCGCGCTGTAGATATCCGCCGGATGCTCTTCCCAAAGCGCCTTTGGCCCATCTGCACATTGCCAGCCATTGTCGCCGCGCGTCCAATGCGTCATGCGCAGATGCTCTTCCCAGTCGGGCAAACGGTGCGCCGCCGCACCATTCGCGTTCAGGACAAAGGAACTGCCGTCGAACACCAGCTCGTCCTGGCCACCGACGCGGTTTAGAAACATCAGCGGCAATCCGGTTTCGCGCACACGTGCCGCGAAAACCTCTTCCAAACGCCGGTCATCCTTGTCGATTTCATACGGGCTGCCGTTGGTCGAAATAAGCAACTCAGCGCCGCGTTCCTTCAAATGGAGGCTGACCGGGGCGAGCCATCCATCTTCGCAAATCGGAACGCCAATGCGCACGCCTTTAAACAGCATGGGTTCCGGCATGGGGCCAGATGCAAAAATCCGCTTTTCATCAAAGGTTCCGTAATTGGGCAGCTCATGCTTGTAACGCACGGCAGCAATCTGACCGCCATCGAGCAGCGCGATTCCGTTGTACAGCGCGCCATCGTCGAGGAATATCGAACCCACGAGCATCGCGGGCCCGCCATCGGCCGTCGCCTCCGCAAGCTTCGCAAGCTCCACCGCAGCGCGCGCGGCAAAGGCTGGCTTCAACACCAGATCCTCGGCCGGATACCCAATCAACTGCTGTTCGGGAAACACGATCAGGTCGGCATCTGTCGCCTTTGCGCGCCATTCCAGCATCTTGCCGGCGTTACCTGCCAGGTCACCCACGCGCTGGTTAAGCTGCGCCATTGCAATATTGAGCCGATTTGTCATTTCACCACCCTATTGTCCACAATGTAGCGGGGCAAGCCGATTGTCAGGCCAGTCGCGCGTCGCTAAGGCGTTTGGCGAAACTTTGGCGCGCGATTCAAAGCTCAGGGGTCCGGGGACACGCACATGAAATTGATGACAGGTAACAGCAACCTTCCTTTGGCGAAGGGCATTGCAGATTATATGAACTTGCCGCTGACCGACGCCAGCGTGCGCCGTTTCGCCGACAATGAGATTTTCGTCGAAATCCATGAAAATGTGCGCGGTGAGGATATGTTTGTTATCCAATCGACCAGCCACCCTGCCAATGACAATTTGATGGAATTGCTGATCATGATTGATGCGTTGCGCCGTGCATCGGCAAAACGCATTACCGCAGTTCTTCCGTATTTCGGCTATGCGCGGCAGGATCGGAAGCCGGGGCCACGCACGCCCATTTCGGCGAAGCTTGTCGCGAATCTGATTACCCAGGCTGGCGCTGACCGCGTTTTGACCGTGGATTTGCATGCCGGCCAGATTCAGGGCTTTTTCGATATTCCAACCGACAATCTTTATGGCGCACCTGTCATGAGCGCGGATATTTTGGAGCGCCATGGCGACAAGAATATCACCGTCGTATCGCCGGATGTTGGCGGCGTTGTCCGTGCGCGCGCGCTGGCAAAGCGTCTTGATGATGCGCCACTGGCGATCGTTGATAAACGCCGTGAAAAAGCGGGCGTTTCCGAAGTCATGAACATCATCGGCGATGTTAAAGACCGTTTCTGCATATTGATTGATGACATCGCGGACAGCGCTGGCACTCTGTGTAACGCGGCCGACGCGTTAAAAGCCGCCGGCGCGTCCGACGTCGTCGCTTATATTACGCATGGCGTATTGTCCGGCGAGGCTGTTAACCGGGTCAACGCGTCCTCACTGCGCAAACTGGTCATCACCGACTCCATCCTGGCGTCCGACATTGCCAATGCCAGCCCCAAAATACGCCAGCTGCCCATCGCGCCATTGTTGGGTGAAGCGATTAAGCGCATTGCGGATGAAAGTTCTGTCAGTTCTTTGTTCGATTGATGACACCGGCGGATATCCTTCTGGCCAACCGTTTGGCCGAGGCAGCGGGCCAAGCCATCCGGCCCTTTTTCCGATCAGCCTATAGCCATGAGGCAAAGGCCGATGCCTCCCCGGTAACAGAAGCCGACCGCGCCGCCGAAAGCGCCATCCGCCGTATTCTTGATGCCGAATGCCCCCGCGATACGATCATCGGGGAGGAATATGGCGAAAAAATCGGCAGTTCGGGCCGCAGCTGGATTATCGATCCGATCGACGGAACCGTAAGTTTCATGGCCGGGCGGCCGATATTCGGAACATTGGTTGCGCTGCTCGAAGACGGCTGGCCTGTCCTTGGCGTCATCGACCAATGCGTTAGTGGCGAGCGCTGGGTCGGCGCTGCGGGCTATCCGACGACGCTGAACGGAAATCCTGTCACGACACGAGCATGCACCGCGTTAAATCAGGCGACGCTGGCAACGACGGGGCCACAATATTTTTCGCAGCATGATGGCGATCATTTTATGGAACTCGCGGCGCAAACGGCACATAAAAAAATGCTGTTCGGTGGCGATTGTTATAACTACGCCCTGCTCGCCAGCGGGCATATCGACATCGTCGTCGAAGCCGGATTGAAGCTGCATGATTTTGCTGCCTTAATCCCCATCGTAACGGGCGCGGGGGGGATGATGAGCGATTGGTCCGGGGAGCCACTACACGGCGCTTCCGACGGCCATATCATTGCGGTGGGTGACCCAGCCCGGCTTGATGACGTGCTCGAAGCATTGGCGTGCCAACACTAAAACGCAGCAGTCCCGTCCGTTTCATGTGATCCGCAGCGCCGCTTCCCAGCGCGCGATCATCGTCATTTGCTGCAAACTCTTCAGCGTTCGGGCCACATTACCGGCAATATGCTTGCAATCGGGCGCGAATCCGGTTAGGCGCGCCCCTTCCGAATAAGCAGGCTGGCCAATAGGGCTGCCATGTCGGCTTGATACGGACTCAACAAAGGAGACCAAAATGCCCAAGCTCAAGACCAAGAGCGGTGTGAAGAAACGCTTCAAAATCACCGCAACAGGCAAGATCAAGCATGGCGTCGTTGGAAAACGGCACCGTTTGAGCAGCCATAATGCCAAGTATATCCGCCAAAACCGCGGCACCAGCGTGATCTCTGATCCCGATGCCAAGACAATCAAGAAATGGGCGCCATACGGTCTTTAAGACTGCGCGTACGTTTTAACGAAAAGGATATAGATTATGGCACGCGTCAAACGTGGTGTGACCACCAAAGCCAAACATAAAAGAATTTTAGAGCAGGCGAAGGGCTATTATGGCCGTCGCAAAAATACTCGAAAAGGCCGGTCAGTACGCATATCGCGACCGTAAGGTAAACAAGCGGAACTTCCGCGCATTGTGGATCCAGCGTATCAACGCCGCAGTCCGCGCCGAAGGTATGACCTATGGCGTGTTCATGCATGGCCTGAAGCTTGCTAACGTCGAACTGGACCGCAAGGTTCTTGCCGACCTCGCGATGCACGAAGCCGCGATGTTTAGCACGATCATTGCGCAGTCGAAGGCAGCGCTCGCGAAAGCAGCATAAGCTCCTAAAACTTCGATATTGCGCAAAAGGGCGTGGGCGGCACTTGCCGTTCGCGCCCTTTTGCTTATTCAGGCGAACCATGATGACAGATATTGCGACACTCCAAACCGAACTGATGGCAGCGATTGATTCCGCGGATACGCTGGATGCGCTGGAGGCTGTTCGGATATCCGCCCTCGGCAAGCAAGGCAGCGTTTCGGCGTTGCTCAAGACGATGGGCGCGATGTCGCCCGATGAACGTCAGACGCAAGGCCCGATCATCAACGGTCTGCGCGAAAGCGTTACCGCGGCGCTGGCCGCGAAAAAAGCGGCCTTGGAAACAGCCGAGTTGAACCGGCGTCTCGCAAGCGAATATGTCGACATGACATTGCCTGCGCCCGAAACACCGCGCGGCACAGTGCATCCGGTCAGCCAAGTCATGGACGAGCTTGCCGAAATCTTCGCCGACATGGGCTTTGCCGTGGCCGAAGGGCGTGAGATCGAAGACGATTGGCACAATTTCACCGCGCTCAACATTCCCGAAACACATCCGGCGCGCGCGATGCATGATACATTCTATTTCCCCGATGAAATGGCGCGCGCGGGCAGCAAAATGCTGCTGCGGACGCACACATCACCAGTGCAAATCCGCACCATGACGTCACAGGAACCGCCGATCCGCATTATCGCACCGGGCCGCGTCTACCGCAGCGACAGCGATGCGACGCACACGCCGATGTTCCACCAGATCGAAGGCCTTGTCATCGACAAGGGCATTCACCTTGGTCATCTGAAATGGACGCTCGAGACATTTCTAAAGGCCTATTTCGAACGCGAGGATGTCGTCTTGCGTCTGCGTCCAAGCTATTTCCCATTCACCGAACCATCGGTCGAAGTCGACGTCGGCTATTCGATGGTCAACGGCAAGCGCGTCATCGGCGGATCGGAAGGCTGGATGGAGGTTCTTGGCTCCGGCATGGTCCATCGCAAGGTTATCGAGGCCTGCGGGCTTGATCCCGATATATGGCAGGGCTTTGCCTTTGGCACCGGCGTCGACCGGCTTGCCATGCTGAAATATGGGATGGACGATTTGCGCGCCTTCTTCGACGGCGATAATCGCTGGCTGCAGCATTACGGATTTGACGCGCTCGATGTTCCGACGCTGAGCGGAGGAGTAGGCGCATGAAATTCTCACTGTCATGGCTGAAAGAGCATCTTGATACCGACGCCGATATGCAGGCCGTTGCCGATTGCCTGAACCGTATCGGGCTTGAGGTTGAAGGCATCGAAAACCCGGCAGAAAAATTGTCCGCGTTCCGCATTGCAAAGGTGCTGAGTGCGGCGCCGCATCCGCAGGCCGACAAATTGCAAGTGTTGTCCGTTGATGCGGGCGGCGACCCGCTTCAAGTGGTCTGCGGCGCACCCAATGCACGCGCAGGCATGCTTGGCGTATTTGGTCCAGCCGGGGCCGTCGTTCCCGCAAACGGCATGGTGCTAAAGGTTGCCGCGATCAGGGGCGTCGAATCCAACGGCATGATGTGCTCGATTGCGGAGCTGGAACTGGGCGACGATCATGATGGCATCATCGAACTCGCCGCCGACGCGCCGGTGGGGAAAGTCTATGCCGATTGGGCAGGATTGGACGACCCCGTCATTGACGTCAGCATCACCCCCAACCGTCAGGATTGCATGGGCGTTCGCGGCATCGCGCGCGATCTCGCCGCCGCTGGCCTTGGGACATTGCGCCCGCTGAACGAAGTCTACCGCATCAACTTGGACACGCCACATGAAGGCAGCGAACCCGGGCCTATCGTGCGCACTGACGACGCCGCAGGCTGCCCTGCGTTCTACGCACAGGCTGTATCGGGTGTCCGCAATGGCGACGCCCCCGAATGGATGCGCAGCAAGCTGAAAGCCATTGGCCAAAAGCCAATTTCAGTGCTCGTCGACATCACCAACTTCATATCCATCGATCTTGGCCGGCCCTTGCATGTCTATGACCGCGCAAAGCTGAATGGCGCGCTGGTGGCACGCAAAGCGGTCGACGGGGAAGCTATGGTCGCCCTCAACGGCAAGACTTACACGCTGGATTCCAGCATGACCGTCATCGCTGACGACAGCATGGTGCATGACATTGGCGGTATCATGGGTGGCGAGCATAGCGGCGTTTCGGAAACGACCACGGATGTCCTTATCGAGTGCGCCTATTTCGATCCTGAACATATTGCGCGCACAGGGCAAAAGCTCGCTTTGACCAGCGATGCGCGGCAACGTTTTGAGCGCGGCGTGGACCCTGCGTTTCTGGAAGACGGATTGGCGATCGCGACCAAGCTCGTGCTTGATCATTGCGGCGGGACGCCAAGTGCCATCACTAGGTCGGGCGCTGCACCAGTTGCGCCGCGCAACATTTCTTATGACACCCAATATTGCCAGCAACTTGGTGGCGTTGATGTTGCGCCGGACGAACAGCGCAGTATATTGGAAAGACTGGGCTTTGCCGTAAGCGACGACTGGCGCGTTACCGTGCCGACATGGCGTCGTGACGTCGATGGCTCTGCAGACATCGTCGAAGAAGTCGTGCGTATTGTCGGCCTCGACAATGTCGTGTCCGTGCCACTGCCCCGTGCAGACGGCGTCGCCAAACCGACCGCAACGCCTGTCCAGTCGCTGGAACGCAAAGTGCGCCGTGCAGCGGCGGCACGTGGCTTGAACGAAGCGATCAACTGGTCGTTCCTGCCGCAAAAGGCAGCGGACGCATTTGGTGGCGGCACATGGAGCCTCGCCAACCCGATCTCCGAAGACATGAAGGTCATGCGCCCTTCATTGTTGCCGGGATTGCTGTCCGCCGCGCAGCGGAACATGGACCGCGGTGCATCATCGGTGCGTCTGTTTGAAATCGGACGGCGTTATTTTGCCGCGGCGGATGGCACAAGCGACGAGCGTCTGACGGCGGGAATCGTGCTGGCGGGTGACAAGTCTGTACGTAACTGGGCGACTGGAAAATCAGCAAAATTTGATGCTTTTGATGCCAAGGCAGAAGCGATAGCGTTGCTTAAAGCAGCGGGTGTCGCAACCGACGGCTTGCTCGTGATGGACGATGCCGGCGCGCATTATCATCCCGGACAATCGGCGACATTGCGCATGGGGCCAAAGAATATTCTCGCAGCATTTGGCACACTGCATCCGGTAACAGCAAAGGCCTTTGACTTGGATGGCAGCGTTGTCGCCGCGGAAATCTTTTTGGATGCAATACCGCTCAAAAAAGCCACTGGCTTTATGCGCCCGGCCTTCACACCGCCTGCATTGCAAGCCGTTACCCGCGACTTTGCGTTTCTGGTTTCGCAAGATACGCCGGCCAATGATCTGGTTCGGGCCATTAAGGGATGCGACAAAGACAACATCGTCGCAGCGCGCTTGTTTGACCGCTTTGCCGGGCAGGGCGTACCCGAGGGCCAAGTCAGCCTGGCGGTTGAAATTACGCTTCAACCCACCGACAAAAGCTATGGCGATGATGATCTGAAACTGATTTCAGATAAGGTCATTGCGGCCGCGGCCAAATTGGGCGCGGTGCTTCGCGGATAAAAAGAAAGGCCGGGCATGATGACCCGGCCTTCTTTTTTCAACGCGCTTTCGCGCAGCTTTTTAGAACTTCACGCCAGCGGTCAGAAACACCTGACGCGGGTTGCCGTAAAATGCGGTCAGCGTGCCTTCACGGCCCAAAGACGCAACGGGCAAACCGTTTCCGCCAAGGATCGGCGCGCCAGTCGTCGCATTGCCAGCAATGAAGCTGTAGCCCGAAGTCTTATATTCCTTGTCGAACAGGTTCTTACCATAAAGCCCAATGCTCCAACGATCGTCAGGCGCGGTATACACCAGGCTTGCGTCGACGAGGGCATAGCCGGACTGATCGATATAGGGGTTCGGAATTTCGAACTGCGTCGTGCTGCTGCGATACGAAACTGTTGTGCCCACATTCAACCGCCCAGCACCAACTGGCGTCATGTAGGCAAGCGTTGCGCTGGCTGTCCATGAAGGTGTGTTCTGCACATCGCGGAAGGCGGCAACATCAGTCGGGACACTCGCGATGTTCGAGATATATTGGTCGAACTTCGCATCAATATAACCCACTGCACCCAGCAGGTTCAAACGGTCACCATCATTGGCAACGCTCTCGCCAAGCCGTGCGTTAAACTCAAGCTCGACGCCTTTGAAGGTCGCCTTACCTGCGTTGGACGTTACGCCGCAGAAGGATGGCAGGCCGCTGACGATACATGCGACCGAACCGGGAATTTGGACGTCCGTATAATCGGCGTAGAAGCCAGCGAGCGCGAAGGTCAGGCCACCGTCGAACGCATTGCCCTTATAACCAACTTCGTAGCTGTCGACGCTTTCTGGACGGAAGCTCAAAAACGCAGCCACTTCGTCATTTTCGCCACGGATACCATTGCCGTTGAGGTCTGGCGCATTGGCACCGACGCCGCGCGGGTCAAAGCCGCCGCCCTTGAAGCCTTGGCTGAAGCTCGCGTAGATATTGTCGTCTGGGGTTGGCTTGAAGCTCAGCGATACGCGGGGCGTGAACTTTTTGAAATCACGCTGTCCGCTGAAGTTTGTGCTGGCTGCGCCAAAGGCGACGCCTGCCCCGCCAAAGAATGGTGAGCCGCCGCCAAGATAGTTTTGGCGCAGGATATTCGCGGTGCGTTTATCCCATGTGTAACGACCACCAACGGACAGGCTGAGCTGATCGGAAAGGTCGTACGTAAAATCACCGAAGACGGCATAGGTTTCCGTATCGACGGCAGCATTGGTAAATGCCGTCAATCCACTGAGCGTCGTGAACAGGCGCACATCGAACAACGTATCTGCCGTGGCATCTAGATAATAAGCACCGACCATGCCGCTGAACGGACCAGCGTCCACGAGCAGTTGCACTTCCTGACTGACCTGTTCGTTGAAATAGCCACCGGGGACGTCGACATCTGCCGCAGGCAGCGCGTCAAAGTCGATGGGGGTCAGCGTGTCATCTTTGCGCCATGCACTGATGGAACGCAGCGTCAGGGTGTCGGACAGGTCCACCGAAATATTCATGGCGAGGCCATAAGCTTCGATATCCTGTTTCGGATCAACAAGCCCGCCGCGTGTGTCAAAAACATTGTCCAGCACGGGTGCGCCCGACAACAATCCGGGAATGATGCGATGACCGCCGCGTGGGTCGCTCTTGTCGCGGCTATAATCGCCGCTGATACGCACCGAAACCGGCGCGCCATATCCGCCAAGCTCCAACGTGCCGCGCGCAGCCCATACGTCCTTGTTATAATTTTCAAGGCCGGTGGTCAGGTTATCGCCAAAGCCGCCGCGTGAAAGCCGCGCGACACTGCCGCCGACGCGCACGATGTCGCCAATTGGTGCGGAGACGGTCAATACGCCGTCGGCCTGATCATAAGTTCCGACCGTTGCCCGTGCGCTCAAGGCGAACTCTTGCGGCAAACGCTTTGTAACATATTTCACAGCGCCGCCGATGGTGTTGCGGCCGTACAACGTGCCTTGCGGCCCGCGCAGAACTTCGATGCGTTCTACCTCATAAATATCGAGGACCGCAGCTTGCGGACGGTTCAAATACACATCGTCGAGATAGATGCCGACACCGGGTTCAAAACCCGACACTGGATCCTGTTGCCCGATACCGCGAATAAATGCCGACAGTGTCGAGTTGCTGCCGCGCGATGTTTCAAGCGTGGTGTTCGGCGTAATGTTGCCAATGTCGGTCAGGTCAAGTGCGCCACGCAATTCAAGCGCTTCGCCCGAAAATGCGCTGACGGCGATGGGCACATCGAGCAGATTTTCTTCGCGGCGGCGGGCAGTGACGATAATTTCATCACCACTTTCCGCGCTCGCAGCTTCGTCTTGCGCCATAACAGGCGCGGTCACTGCCACGCCGGAAACGGCAATGCTGGCCAATAATGCTGCGCGGATCATCGAAATTTTGGTGGATTTCATTGTCACTCTCCTGATTGAAATGCGGGCCTTTACCCATTTCCAAATATGCGTATACTGAAAGTTGAACCATGTTTCAACTTAATGGCTTTGGGAAGTATAGCGAATGTCGGCCGAACGTGGCATATCAGCAACAATGACACCGGCTGAAAAAACACCCCGCACCGAAAGGGGCCGCAAAACGTTGCGTCTGTTGTTGGACGCGGCTGCCGCCGAATTTGGCGAAAAGGGATTTCACGAAAGTTCCGTCGTGTCGATTACGCAGCGCGCCGGCGTGGCCTTGGGCAGCTTCTACACCTATTTCGATTCCAAAGATTCGCTCTTCCGAGCGCTGGTCCGCGACATGTCCGCGCAAGTTCGGCAGACGGTAGGGCCCGTGATCGCTGCGGAGCCAGACCGTCTTGAAGGCGAGCGTAAGGGCCTGAACAAATTTTTGAATTTTGTGCGCGAGCATAAGGAATTGTACCGGATTATTGACGAAGCTGAATTTGTCGATCCGCCAAGTTACCGCGCGCATTATGAAGATACCGTCAACGGATATCTCGCCAGCTTGAAAGATGCAGCGACCAAAGGGCAAGTGCGGGACGATGTCGAGGAGGTCCATGCTTGGGCCATTGTCGGCATGAACGTGTTTTTGGGGCTGCGTTTTGGTGTCCTTGGTGAAGATCGCGATGCGGCTGAAGTTGCCACTATCGCCGCTGACCTTCTGACAAACGGGTTGAAGCGATAATCAATCATCCCTAAGCCGCGCGGTATGACGCTCAACCGCCGAACCTTTGCCATTATCTCCCACCCCGATGCGGGTAAAACAACGCTGACGGAAAAGCTTTTGCTTCAAGGTGGCGCCATTCACTTGGCCGGCGAAGTAAAGGCGCGCGGTCAAGCACGCCGTGCGCGTTCGGACTGGATGAAGATTGAACAGCAGCGCGGAATTTCGGTTACGTCATCGGTGATGACGTTTCAAAAAGACGACATTGTCTTCAACCTGCTCGACACGCCGGGGCATGAAGATTTCTCCGAAGATACGTACCGGACGCTGACTGCGGTCGATTCTGCCATCATGGTCATCGACGCGGCAAAGGGTATTGAGCCGCAGACCCGCAAGCTTTTCGAAGTCTGCCGCCTGCGCAGCGTTCCGATCATCACCTTCGTCAACAAGGTGGATCGCGAAGGTCGCCCCGCATTTGAGACCATCGATGAAGTCGCCGATGCGCTGGCGCTCGATGTGTGCCCAATGAACTGGCCCGTGGGCATGGGTGGCGAGTTTGAAGGCCTTTACGACTTCAACAGCGGTCGCCTCAGCCAGCCATCAGGCGACAGCAAGGCGTTTGAAGGCAAAGTCAGCGACCATGCCGGCCTGAATGCGACAAGCCTTGAAGATGTGCTCACGCCCGCGGGCGTCGCGCGGCTGCGCGAAGAGGCGGAGCTTGCGCAGGCTGGATATTCCGAGTTCGATCTGACCGCTTTCCAAAATGGTGACCTAACGCCTGTTTATTTCGGCTCCGCGCTGAAAGAATTCGGCGTGATCGAGCTTATCAACGCCATCGCCAAATATGCGCCGCCACCCCGCCCGCAACCCAGTTCAAAGGGCGACATTGATCCGTCCGAAAAAGAAGTCACTGGCTTCATTTTCAAGGTGCAGGCCAATATGGACCCGCAGCACCGTGACCGCATCGCGTTCATGCGATTGTGCTCCGGCACATTCAAACGCGGCATGAAGCTGACGCCATCGGGACTTGGCAAGCCGGTTGCGATTCATTCGCCGATCCTGTTTTTCGCGCAAGATCGCGAGATTGCCGACAGCGCAGAACCCGGCGATATCATCGGCATTCCAAACCATGGCACCTTACGCGTCGGCGATACTTTGTCCGAACGCAATGACGTGCGCTTTACCGGCCTGCCCAACTTCGCACCGGAAATTTTGCGCCGCGTCGTTTTACGCGACCCCACGAAGACCAAGCAGCTGCGCAAGGCACTTGATGACCTAAGCGAAGAGGGCGTCATTCAAGTCTTCTATCCGGAGATCGGTTCAAACTGGGTGATTGGCGTTGTCGGGCAACTTCAGCTCGACGTTCTGATTTCGCGGCTTGAGGCGGAATATAAAGTCGATGCGTTTCTGGAGCCCGCACCATATGACACCGCGCGCTGGCTCATCGGGTCCGACACGGCGCTTGCGCAATTCATCTCGTTCAATGGCGGAAACATGGCGAAGGACCGCGATGGTCATCCCGTGTTTATGGCGCGTTCGTCATGGGATGTTGGTTATCAGCAGGAAAAGCACCCGGACCTGAAATTCAGCGCGACCAAAGAACGCTAACGCCAGACAGCAACGCCATAAGGTTCGATGTCCGAACCGCCGATAACAAATTCTGCGCCTGCGGGCGCAGGCGCGCGCGCGCTGACGCTATCCAGATTGAACCCAAAGGTAAGTTCACCCCGTCGGCGCAAGCGCAGCGTGGGTGGCAGTGGTGTAATCTGCACGTCTGCCTCCGCACATAAATCGACGAGCAAGTTCGTGAGAAAGGCATCGTCCGTCAGCGTTGCGAGATAGATGCTTCGGCCAGCCCGCACCGCTGCCGGTGCGCCGTCTTCATAAGTTGCGATGATGTCCGCGTCGCCAACTTCAATCGTCTCGCGCCAACGGCCGCTTTCATATTCCGCGCCTTTATACACAATGCTGCCACCGCAATCCACACGGAGCGTTTCAACCGAAGTGACTTTTACCGGCACAAAGTCACGCAGCCGTCCGGGCGGCAGGCCTTCGCTCATCGAAAATTCATCGGTCTTCGCACCCGCGCGTGGCCCGAAGAGCAATATTCCATCGCTCGCATGCAACGCATCGAACGCGGCATCGTCAACCACCGCCATGGTCGGCACAACGACCAGTCGATATCCAGCCAGCTGCGCGTCGCCTGCGGACACAAAGTCGACATCCACGCCGAGGCCACGCAACGCACGATAATATTGGAAGACGACCGCGTCGTAGCGATATCCCGCACCCTGTCGTTCAATGTCGTCGACCCAGCCGGACACCGGATCAATGACGATGGCGACAGGGGACTTGGCAGCCACAATGGACAGGTCGCCAAGCCTTTGCATGTCCGATGCGGCCTGTTCCACCTCCGCCCATGCCGCGGCGGGCATGTCATCGGGCCGTCTGAGCCCGGCATGCATTTGTTCTTGCGCAAAGGGCACTTGACGATACCGGAAATAGGCCACGCAGGCTGCGCCATGGGCAAAAGCCTGAAGCGTCCAATGTCGGACCATGCCCGGGGCAGGACGCGGATTATGCGGCGCCCAGTTTACGGGCCCGGGCTGCTGCTCCATCACCCACCACGCACCTTTGGATAGCCCGCGCACCGAATCAAAATTGAGCGCGGCCAAATCCGGATGCCCCGTGCGCATGAATGGCCTCCATTCATCAGCCGATGCTTTGGCCATGAGCTGATCGGAAAAGCCGAGCGGATAATTGTCATAGCTGACAAAATCGAGGTCGCGGGTCAGCGCGGCATTATCGACGCCCGTTGTTGCTGGCGGAATGATATTATGCGTCACCCACTGGTGCGGCGCGGCGTGGCGGCAAATGGCGGAAATCATGACGTCATGAAAGCGCACGACCTGTTCCGACGCAAAGCGCCGATAGGCCAAGCGATGCGCGGGGTTCGTTTCGCACACCGTGAAAAACGGCAGGTCGATCTGGTCAAAATGGTCATATTCCATTGACCAAAACACATTGCCCCACGCCGCATTCAGCGCCGCAATCGTGCCATAACGTTGCGCACAATAGGCCCGGAATTTTTCCAGCGCTGCTGGCGATGCGCTCATGGTTGTATCGTGGCAGCACAATTCATTGTCGGTTTGCCAACCGGCCACATGCGGATGACTGCCATAACGCTGCGCCATGGCGGCAGTGATGCGTTCCGCCTGCACCAGATATGTTTCGCTCGAAAAGTCATAATGGCGGCGCGATCCGAAACCACGGACTTGGCCGGTGTTGATATCGACAGGCAAAATGTCGGGATATTTTTCGCACAGCCATTTGGGCGGCGTTGCGGTTGGGGTTCCAAGCACGACTTTCAGTCCGGCCGCGCCGAGCACGTCGATCGCGCGGTCCATCCACGCCCAATCGAATATGCCTTCCGCCTTTTCGATGCGACCCCACGCAAATTCGCCAATCCGGACAAAGCGCAGCCCAAGATCATACATTCTTTGCGCGTCGCGTGGCCAATGATCCTCGGACCAGTGCTCGGGATAATAACAGACACCTAACATGCCCGTTTGTTTAGCGCCCAAGCCACGGCTGGCAAGCCTGTGCGCGTGCTAGGCTTCGCGCACCGAAAGAAAACGGCCATAATTCATATATTTTGCCATTTTATCGCCACGACTAATGCCTATGTAGGGTCAAACAGGTTCCGGCAGACAGATTGATACGCGCATGAGTGAAATGTTATTGACCCCGCACACGCACACAGACGGCGCCATTTCCGGCGGCGATCTCGTCGGCCGTGCAGCGCGTCTCAAACAGGTTCCTGATGACAAAGCGATGTTGCGTGCGGTTGCCGAACTCACGCGTGATCTTGCCGCGCCGAACCCGCGCATTTTCTGGTCGGATTTCCTTTTGTCGGCGCTGGTTGGCTATGCTGGGCTTGCGGTGGCCATCATGTCCGAAACCCTGTGGGTTCAGTGCGTTGCGGCTTTGGTCTCGATCCTTGGCCTATATCGCGCCGGCGGCTTCATTCATGAAGTGACGCATGTGAAGCATTCCGCGCTTCCCGGTTTCCGCTTTGGCTTTAACGCCGTGATTGGCGTGCCGCTGCTCGTGCCATCTTATATGTATGAAGGCATCCACAACCTGCACCACGCGCGCACGCGTTATGGCACGGACCAAGATCCCGAATATCTGCCCTTGGCGCTGATGAAGCCATGGACGCTGCCGGTGTTTATTATCGTTTCTTTACTGGCGCCCATCGCCTTGCTGTTCCGCAACGCCGTGCTTGCCCCGCTTTCGCTGTTCATTCCTGCGTTGCGCAAGATCGTGGTCGAACGTTACTCAGGTCTGGCGATCAACCCCGCATTTCGGCGCAGACCCGCCGAGGGCGACGCACATCGCAACTGGATCGTGCAGGAATCCGCCGCCAGCATCTGGTCGATTGCGCTGCTGACCGGCGTATTTACAGGCTTCATCCCGCTCCCATCCTTCCTCATCTTCCTTGCCATCGTCGCAAGCGTCGCCGTGCTCAACCAAGTCCGCACGCTTGTCGCGCATTTATGGGAAAATGATGGAGAGCCATTGAGTGTGACCGCGCAGTTCCTCGACAGCGTCAACGTCCCGCCCCCCGGCCTGCTGGCAGAGATCTGGGCGCCTGTGGGCCTGCGTTACCATGCGTTGCATCACTTGCTGCCCAGCGTGCCGTATCATGCACTTGGGACAGCGCACAAACGCCTGACCGCACAATTGGCACCCGATTCCGCTTACCACCGTGCCAATTATGATGGGCTGGCCGGGTTAGTATACCGTCTTGCGCGCAGCACATTGGTGCGCGGCTCATAAGCAGCCCTCTTCGATGACCACAAGCCGGCGCGATTGGCCCGGATGGCTGGCTGTTTCGTGTGCCTGAGCGATATTGAAGACATTTTTTACTTTGCTGCCCTCACCAAAATCTGACGAGAGGCACATGCGTGGATTATCTATGACTGCAGCATCGTCACCGTCTGAATGCTTGCGTTGAGGGTGACATTGCCCCGAGAGCAATAAGACATCAGCTTATTTATTTTGCGGTGTTTCGGCTAGGCAAAATGCCATGACATATAGCGAGATGGCACCACGAGTATTACTCGCGATGCCATCCTACCGTTAGCTTTGTCCCACGCACTTAGCCAAAGTGCGAGAACGGAATTCAACTACCAACTTCTGTTAGAGCGTATGAACGGTCTGATTAAAATTTGTAGCCCACTTCGACACCCATCAGGCGACGTGCGCCTGGCGAGATGAATGAACCGCCAAATTCAATCGCTGGAATGGCTTCGTTGATATATTTGCGATCGAGCAAATTGTCAGCGAATGCAGTGACATTCCAGTTATCACCTTCGAGACCAAAGCGCAGGTTCAAGACGCCGAACGGATCACGCTTGGCTACGCTGTAATTGGCGTTTCCAACGGCCCCGGGGAGCGCGAGCGCCGAAATTGGCAGCAGCTGGCTGAAAATCGTTGACCGTGTTTGATCCTGAACGGTGTGGAACCAGGTCGCACCGGTAATCCGGTAATCGGCACGCAGCACCAGATCCATGCTGTCATTCAGCGGCGTATCAATCTGGCTACCCAGGTTGATTGTGTAGTCCGCAGTATAAGGCGATTTGTTGCCCACGGTGTAAGGCCGTGACGCATTTTCCTTAATTTCGCTGTCCGTCAGGTTGACCGAACCGAAGACCTTCCAACCATCCACAATTTTGGCAGTTGTGTTCAGCTCGACGCCCTTAACATCGACCTGATCGATGTTGGAAACAACGCGGAGTAGACCAAAGGAGCCCACGAAGAATTCGAAGAACTGCATGTCTGTGATGCGGGTGTAATAACCAGCAAGATCAAACGTCACGCGGTTGTCGAACAACGATCCCTTGATGCCCGCTTCAAATGAGCTCGACCGTTCTTTGCGAAACAGGTCATTGATCGTCACGCCTGCACCGATTGCAGGAATGTTGAAGTTTGCGTTCACCAGAGCAGACGAACCGGTGTTGTTGAAGCCGCCCGATTTAAATCCGATGCCCCAGTTGGCGTAGATGTTTGTCGAGCTATTCGGCGTGTAGCTAAGTGTGACCTTTGGCTGCACTTGCTTAAAGCTGGCCGATTTATCAGCAATACCGCCTGTTGCAGGAAGGCCTGGATTGATCTTCGCACCGGTAATCGGGTCGAACACATTTGGCACGAGGTTGGACGTTGTGCGATCTTCAACGTCATAGCGCAATGCAACGCCCGCTTTGAATTGATCGGACATTTTATAGTCGAGCGAACCAAATGCAGCATAAACATCGGTCTTGAACGTGTCGTTGAACAACTGCGAAGTCGGGTTGCTGCTGCCCGGTGCATTGTACAGCGTACGGCTGACACCTTGGCCCAAGTCAGCGCCGAGGCTGACGCCCACTGTGCGGTCGATGTGCAGTCCATAGACACCCAATTGCCAGTTCAGCGCGCTATCCGTGTTCGACGCCAAACGGATTTCACCGCTGATGTCCTTTTGGTTGCGAATTTGCAGCTGCGTACCGTCGCAGGTTGTCGGGCTGTACGCACCGAAGGTTGAGCCGGTCGTTGGTGCAAAGATAAATGGCACTGGAATTTGTCCAACAGCGCCCGGTGCGTTGACCGGGAAGCCAGTCAAAGATGCCGTCGTTGTAAAACATTGGTTTTGCACAGCCACGTTTGTTGCGTTCGAAGACGCGCCCAGCGCTGGTGCGATATAACGTGCGAAATCAGCCGAGGTACCGTCCGCCGTCAGGCTTTGGTCGACATCAGCATACAAAGCCCACGCGGTGAGACGTGTTGAACCGAAGTCATGATCGATTTTCGCCGAAAGGTCGATCGACCGCTGGTCGTTCGTTGGACGGATGTTGCTGTAGTAACGCAGTTCATGCGCATCGACGTCTTCGAAGAATGCACCGCCAAAAGCTTCGATATGAAATACCGAGTTGAAGTTAATCGACGCGCCGGAGAACTTCGAATAGCGCGCCTTTACGTCAAGTTCCGTCGCATCACCCAGTTGCGTCATAAAGCGGCCGTCGATGGAGTAGACCTCCTGATCATCGACCACCTTTTGATCGAGATACAGGTTGCGGTAAAAACCGTCCGTGCTGCGGTAGTTGCCCGACAGAACGAAGCCTGCATTATCGCCCAATGGCGATGAGATGTAGGCCGAACCTTCAATCGTCTTTTCATTAGCGTAGCTAAGCTTCACTGCGCCTTCGAGGACATCGCCCGGCTTCACTGTCGATACGACGATGGCGCCAGCGGCAGCGTTGCGACCATAAATGGCGCCTTGTGGGCCCTTCAATATTTCGATCTGGCGCAGCGTGCCTTGCGTTTGGTTGAGTTGCGCGGTGTTGGTCTTCAAAATGCCGTCAACGACCAAAGCGACCGAGCTTTCAGCGTCACGTGCGCCGTTAATGCCGCGGATGTTGATCTGGGTATCACCGGCTTCGGCGGTTCCCGTTACGATTGTTACGCCGGGTGTCAGCTGGGCAAAGCCTTGCGCATTGTCTGCGCCGGTTTTCGCAAGCGATTCGGCGTCAATGACGGATACAGAAGCCGGGACGTCTAAGAGCCGTTCATTCTGGCGACGCGCGGTTACGATGATTTCTTCAGCTTCAACGCCCTCTTCGGCCGTCTGTGCGAATGCCGATGCGGGCACCAAGACACTGACTGCAATCGATGAGAGGAGTGCACTTTTTCCAATACGCATGTAACCTAATCCCCTGTTGTACCAATTATTGCTTTCAATGCAGCTTATTGTATACAAATGGCATTCGTCAAGAGGAGCGTTGCACTAATGTCCCGGGCATCGGAACGAGCATATAACAATATCCGCAGCATGATTTTGTCTGGTGAATTGCAGCCCGGTTCGCAAATTCGTGAAGAGGCGCTTGCGGAGTTGTGCGGCGTGTCACGCACCCCTGTACGCGATTCGCTCCGCCGGCTTGAGGCAGAAATGTTCATTCGGCGAAACGACTCGCAGCGGAGTTTCGTGGCGGACTGGTCGCTCGATGATCTGGAAGATGCGTTCCAGTTGCGCGCTATGCTGGAGGCGCATGCGGCAAAGCGTGCAGCGCGCCGGATTACCCGTGAGCAATTGGGGCAGCTTCGTTTTCACAATGCCCAGCTTAAGCAGGCAATAGATATTCCGAATCCCGATGTACCAAAATTTCTGGATCACAACCGGCAGTTCCATGCGATTATCGTTGCGGCTGCCGCATCCGAGCGGCTTGCCAGCATGCTTGGGCAGGTTACCGAGCAACCGGTGGTTCTGCGTACGGCGCGCCAATATGACTTGGAAAATCTGCGCCGTTCGCACCATGATCATGACGAATTGCTGATCGCATTTGACAAGCGTGATGGTGAATGGGCTGCTGCTGTAATGACGGGCCATATCCGGCGCGCCTTCCATGCCTATGCACAAGCGCATTCGACCGATACAGAAATTCGAAAGTCGAATTTGGCCGCATAATCCTATTTGATTTTGTATACAATTATGCCATTTAAGATGTGATGAGCATTTCTGACCATATTGAGTTTGTCGAAGTCGGACCCCGCGATGGCCTTCAAAATGAGGCTGTCTTGGTTTCGACGGAGAATAAGCTGGCGCTGATAAACAGGGCCATCGATGCCGGCGCGCGTCGTATTGAGGTAACAAGTTTTGTGAACCCAAAGCGCGTTCCGCAAATGGCGGACGCGGAAGATGTGTGCGCGGGGCTTCCTGATCGCGACGACGTTACGTTTATTGGACTGGTCATGAACCTGCGCGGCGCAGAGCGCGCCATTGCTTCAGGAAAAATTGACCAGCTGGGTGCGGTTGCGGTTGCGACCGATACCTTTGCGATGGCCAATCAAGGTCAAAGCAGCAACGAATCGGTCGAAGCGGCGAAGGCTATTATCGCGCTTGCCCATGCCGAAGGACGCACGGCGCAATGCACGATTGCGGCGTCCTTTGGTTGTCCTTTCGAAGGTGAAGTGGCCGACAAGCGCGTTATTGAAATGGCCGTTGCGATCGCAGAGGCTGGCCCCGTCGAAATCGCGTTGGCGGATACTATTGGCGTTGGAAACCCGGCGCATGTTGCGCGGCTTGTGGAACACATTCGCAAAGAGGTTAACCCGCTTCCTGTTCGGGTGCATTTCCACAACACACGGAATACAGGCCTCGCGAACCTATGGGCCGCCGTTGGCGCTGGCGCGAGCGTCGTAGATGCCTCGCTAGGCGGACTTGGCGGATGTCCATTCGCGCCGGGCGCAGCCGGAAACGTGCCCAGCGAAGACGTCGTCTACATGCTTGAGCGCGCAGGCGTCCGCACAGGAATGAATTTGCAAAGTTTGATTGAGGCCAGCAACTGGCTTTCAGAAATTATGGGCAGGAAATTGCCCGGCATGGTGGCGCAATCGCCATCATTTCCAAAAGCAGCGTGAGGAGAGTTTAATGGGGTATCGTTTGGGCGTGGATGTCGGCGGGACTTTTACCGACCTGTTGCTGTTCAATGCAGAGACTGGCGCGTTTTGGAGGCACAAAACGCCGTCGACGCCGCATGACAGCAGCGAGGGCATTTTGAACGGCGTCAACGCGATTTGCGCGAACGCTGGCGTAGATGCGGCAGGCATCGAATATTTTCTCCATGGAACCACGGTGGCGACCAATGCCGTGCTTGAAGGTAAAGGCGCGCGCGTCGGCCTGATCGTCACGGAAGGATATCGCGATATCATGCAGATCGCCCGGTCTTATGTGCCCGGCGGTCTTGCCGCATGGATTATCTGGCCCAAGCCAACGCCATTGGCCGCTTTGGAAGATACGGTCACTGTCGGCGGCCGCATGAACGCACAAGGCGAAGAAGTTCGCCCCTTGGATATAGCCTCGGCAAAAACGGCTCTGAATTATCTGAAAGAGCAGGGCGTCGAAGCGATTACTGTTAGCTTTATGAACGCTTACACCAATGGCGCGCATGAAAAGCAGGTTGGCGATCTCGCGCGTGAAATGATGCCGAATGTTCCGGTATCGCTCAGCCATGAAGTTCTTCCGGAAATGCAGGAATATGAGCGGACACTGACAACCGTTGCGAACGCCGCGGTCCGTCCGGTGGTCGGCAAATATATCTCCAATCTGCGGAGCAAGTTGGCTGACGCTGGCTTTAGCGGCAAACTGTCTTTGTTGCGGTCCGATGGTGGATTGATGTCCGCGCAAAAAGCGCAGGAGCATCCCGTCGACATTTTGATGTCAGGTCCAGCGGGTGGCGTGACCGGCGCGCTTTGGGTCGGTAAAAACGCAGGTATCAAGAATATCCTGACGCTTGATGTCGGCGGTACGTCGACCGATGTCGCGCTCATCGAAAATTTGGAACCACGCCGCGTACGTACGACCGAGGTCGGCCATTTGGCGGTGCGGGCGTCATCGCTTGATGTCAAAACCGTTGGTGCAGGTGGCGGCTCGATCGCTTATGTGCCTGAATTGACTAAGGCCTTGCGCGTTGGTCCGCAGTCGGCGGGCGCTGTTCCAGGGCCAGTTGCTTATGGCAAGGGCGGGGAAGCGCCAACCGTGACCGACGCCAATGTGGTATTGGGCTATCTTCCCGAAAATCTGTTGGGCGGAACGTTCCAGCTTGACCGCGAGGGCGCGAAAAAAGCGGTGCAGACCATCGCTGACGCGCTCGGCATTGACCTGATGGCGGCTGCGCGCGGCATCATTGATATTGTGAACGAAAATATGTTCGGCGCGCTGCGCATGATTTCGGTTCAGCAGGGTTATGACCCACGGCATTTCGCCCTGATGGGCTTTGGCGGGGCGGGACCCTTGCACGTGAACGCGGTTGCGCGGTTGATGGGCAGCTGGCCTGCCGTATCACCCGTTTCGCCAGGCGTCTTGTGCGCATTGGGTGATGCAACGACGCGGATGCGCACCGAAACCGCGCGCAGCTTTTCAAGGCTGGCGACAACAACCGACGCGTCCGAGCTCATCGCTATTTTGAAAGAAATGGCAGAGCAGACGCGCGCGCAGTTGCAGTCAGATGGCATCAACGATGCGGACATCACCAGCGAGTTCGAAATTGACGTCCGCTATGCCGGGCAAGCATTTGAAGTGCCGTTGACGATTACGCCCGACGTTCTGGAGCGTGATGGCGTTGCCGGCATTCTGGCACGCTTCGA
The DNA here is from genome assembly GCA_002282385.1 of Sphingomonadales bacterium 39-57-19. Lineage (GTDB taxonomy): Bacteria > Pseudomonadota > Alphaproteobacteria > Sphingomonadales > Sphingomonadaceae > Sphingorhabdus_B. Next base: position 25,461 of record NCJG01000012.1, read on the forward strand.
CGAGGAACATCTGCGGTTGTTCACCTTCAACATGGATACGCCGCACGAAATCGTGAACTTGCGTGCCGTTGCCTTGGGGCAGCCGCTCGACTTGCCAGCGGCAGAATTGCCCAAGGGGGATGGAAACCCCGCAGCGGCCAAAATGCGCGACCATGTTTTGTGGATGGACGGCAAAGAACAGGCTGCGGTCATCTACGACCGATCAAAGCTGCGGCAGGGGGATGTCATTCCTGGCCCGGCCATTGTCGTCGAAATGGATTCGACCACACTTATCGAAACTGGCTGCGTCGCAATCGTCGACAAGGTCGGCAATATCCTGATCAATCTGGCTTGAGGAGGCGAACGACATGCCCGCCCAAATCATTCAAACGAACAACACCCCCTTCAACAAGATCGCTATCGATCCGGTAACGCTCGACATCATCGAAAACGCGCTGCGTAATGCCCGCATCGAAATGGATGCAACGCTGGTGCGCACAGCGATGTCCCCCGGCATTCGCGAACAAGGCGATGCATTCCCCTTGATCGCGGACCACACTGGCAAGATGATTGTTGGCCAATTTGGCAGCTTCATCGGCGGTTTCCTCGATAACTTCGAAGGAACACTCGAAGACGGCGACATGATTTTCCTGTCTGACCCATATTCCTGCGCAGGCGCGGTGAGCCATTCCAACGACTGGCTCGTACTCTTGCCCGTGTTTAAAGATGGGCGCTTAATCGCCTTTACGTCGATGTTTGGCCACCAGTCCGACATCGGCGGCAAAGTCGTCGGTTCGATGCCCATCAACGCCCGTTCGATTTTTGAAGAAGGCGTCCGCATTCCGCCCGTCAAAATCTGGAAAAAGGGCGAATATAATGACGATCTGATGAAGCTCGTCATGCACCAAACCCGCAAGCCCGATTGGTGTCAGGCGGATTTGAACGCACTTATCGCTTCATGCCGGGTCGCCGCACGCCGCGTTATCGAAATGGCCGCCCGCTTTGGTGATGATGTCTATATCTCGGCAACGCAAGAGCTGCTGGCCCGCAACCACCGCGCCATGAAATCGCTCATCGCTATGGCCATTGGCGAAGACCCCGTCAGCTTCGAAGATTATATCTGCGACGACGGCATGGGCGCTGGCCCGTATAAAATTAAGTGCACCATGTGGCGCGAAGGCGAAAAGGTTGTACTCGATTTTGCCGGTACGGACCCGCAAAGTCAGGCTTCCATCAACTTTCTCCTGAACGAAAACATGTTCAAAATGTTCTTTGGCATTTACATGATCATGGTCTTCGATCCGCAGATTTTGTTCAACGATGGCTTTTATGATTTGATCGATGTCCGCATTCCGGACGGTTCACTTCTCAAGCCGAAATTTCCAGCAGCGCTCTCGGGTCGCACCCATGCGCTGGGTCGCATTTTCGACATTTTAGGTGGCCTTTTGGGACAAAAAACACCGGAATTCCTGAATGCGGCGGGTTTTTCCTCAAGCCCCCATGTCTTTTATTCAGGCAATGATAAAAAGGGTGACTGGTTCCAACTGTTCCAGATCGGCTTTGGCGGAATTCCCGGACGTCCGATGGGCGACGGGCCAGACGGCCACTCGCTGTGGCCGGGCTTTACCAATGTGCCCAACGAATTTCTGGAGCGGTATTTCCCGCTGCTGATCGAACGTTATGAAACCGAACCCGACAGCGGTGGCGCTGGTCTGCATCGCGGCGGCAATGGTATCCACATGACCTACCGTTTTCTGGCAGCAGGCACGATATCGATCCATGATGACCGCTGGTTCGTTCCACCATGGGGCGTCAATGGCGGTGAACCGGGCAAGCGCGCACGCAAGATTCTCGAAAAAGCCGACGGCACTTCGCAGATTATCGGCAACAAGGTTGAGGACGTCCACGTCGAAGAGGGTGATCAATTGCACTTCATCACCTGGGGCGGCGGCGGCTGGGGCGATGCGCTTGATCGCGACCCCGCTTTGGTTGGCAAAGAAATCGTCCAAGGGCTTGTCACTGTCGAAGGCGCAAAAGCTTATGGCGTCATTGCTAACGCAAATGGCGACGTCGATGCCGATGCTACCGAAACATTGCGCAGCCGTTTGCGGCAAGAGCGTGGTGAGCTTCCCTTGTTCAATTACGGACCTGGCATTGAAGCCCTGCGGGCCAATTGCGAGGCCGAAACAGGCCTGAAGGCCCCGGTTCAGCCCGTCTGGGCAACGCTGGAGGCAGCCGAGTGAGTGCACTTAAGGGGTTACGTGTAGTTGAACTCGGGCAGTTACTGGCTGGTCCGTTTTGCGGACAATTGCTCGGTGATATGGGGGCAGAAGTTATCAAGGTCGAGCCCCCGGGCGCGGGCGACCCCATGCGCGTGTGGGGCCAAGGCGAAGAAAAGGTGCAATGGGAGGTCATTGCACGAAACAAGAAATCTGTTTCGGCCAATTTGCGAATTCCAGAAGGGCAGGCGCTGGTCCGTCAATTGATTGGCAAAGCCGATATTTTGATCGAGAATTTCAAACCCGGCACGATGGAAAAATGGGGCTTTTCTCCAGAAGCACTTTTGGCTGAACATCCCGGCCTCATCATCGCACGCATGTCGGGCTACGGCCAGACGGGCCCCTATTCAGACCGCGCAGGTTTTGGCGGTATTGGCGAAGCAATGGGCGGCTGGCGCTATATTGTGGGTGAACCTGACCGTTCACCAAGCCGGATGGGCATTTCCATCGGCGACACCTTGACGGCTACATATGGTTGCATGGGCGTTCTTGCAGCATTGCATCATCGCAGCGTGACTGGCCATGGCCAAGTTATCGATGCCGCGTTGTATGAAAGCGTGTTGCAAGTCATGGAGGGGCTGGTCCCCGAATATGACCATAGCGGCTTTATTCGCGAACGCTCCGGCTCAATCCTTCCCGGCATCGCGCCATCCAACGTCTATATTTGCAAGGACGGCGAATATATGATTGGCGCGAACAAAGACTCGCTGTGGCAAAGATTGGCAGAAGCTATGGGCATGCCAGACCTTGGGACGGACCCGCGGTTCGCAACGCATCTTGCACGCGGTCACAACCAGTTTGAGCTGGATGACATTATCAATGCCTGGGCGGCCACGCTGACCGTTGATGAAGTCGACGCGTTGATGATTGCATATTCCATTCCAGCCGGACGCGTATATCGCGCGCCAGAGATGCTGGAGGATCCACATTTTCAAGCACGTGAAGCGATTATCGAGGTTGAAACCGAGCGTTATGGCAAGCTGAAAATGCAAGGCGCGTTTCCGAAGATGTCAGCAACACCCAGCAGCGTTCGTTCACCAGCGCCGTCGATTGTCGGCCAACATAATGCCGAAATATATGGCGGCTTGCTGGGAATGGATATTGCGGAGTTGGACAGGCTGAAGGCGGCTGGTGCAATCTGATGACGCAAAAGAATGACGATCTGACCGCGAATTATGTCGGCGCGTTCGACGGCCGTCTTTCTTTTGGCAAACGCCCGGCGCTTCTGATCGTCGATTTTGTTATGGCCTATCTGGACCCGGCATCGCCTTTATACGCGGGGGTTGAGGATGCGTTGGCCAGCAATGAGCGCCTTTTGGCGGCTGCGCGGGCTGCCGGAATCCCGGTTATCTTTACGAATGTCGTGTATCAGGCAGATGGCGCAGACGGCGGTTTGTTCTACAAGAAAATTCCGTCGCTTCGGGTGTTTCTGGAAGGGTCGCCATTGGGGGCATTTCCTCCATCGCTTCAACCGGCGGACGGCGAGCGCGTCATTTCAAAACAGTTCGCGTCGGCGTTTTTTGGGACATCACTTGCAGAGACGCTTTCCGAAGAAGGCATCGACACATTGCTTATAACAGGACTGTCGACCTCAGGATGCGTGCGCGCCACGGCGCTGGACGCGCTGCAGTCCGGCTTTGCGCCTTTCGTCGTGCGTGAAGCCTGTGGCGACCGACATCCGGCACCACATGAAGCCAATTTGTTCGACTTACAGGCCAAATATGCAGAGGTTGTTTCGGAACACGAGGCGTGCGCTCTTCTAGGCGCGAACGAGGCGCCATAAACAGGTTCGGGAAGCGAGGGCTCTATAGCCTAAAGCATCGGCGCACTCCCTGATCAGCGGAGATTGCAACCAAAGAATAGCTTTGGGGGACTTTGCGGCGCTCTGGAGAGTCCGTTTTAAAACCCATCAACTCAGTGATTAGCCATTCGTTCTGATAGAATGGCCATGCTTTGATGGTAAAAACATCGGCCCGTTAAATGATGCGCGCGAATCCTGCCGTGCCAGGTGCCGGGGGTGAAATTGCCTCAGGCCTGTTCAATTGCAGGGCGGTATTCAACATTTGCCCCACATCGCCTTCGTCCCCAAGGATGGCCTCCATGCTGCGTACGCATAAGCAGACTTTATCATCCGCTAAATCATACCAGATTTGCTTGGAGGCGCGCCGCGTTTTTACCAGGTCGCTGCGGCGCAGTTCCGCAAGTTGCTGGCTAAGCGCAGGTTGGCCTATGCCCGTTGCGGCATCTATTTCGCTCACCGTGCGTTCGCCGCGCAAAAGGCAAGATAGGATCATCAGCCGCTGCGGCTGCGCATAGACTTTTAGCTTGTCCGCCGCTTTTATGGCGCGGTCGCGACTTTCAAAAAGCGACGTCATTTCGTGTCGGCCAAATGGCAAAACCAATCATCGTCACCACTGATTTCGGCGCTGTTTATAATTGGCATTGCAAGCAATTTGTCACCGGGCTGCCATCCCTCTGGAGCAAGGCCAGCGCCGCCCTGCGTAGCTTGCAATGCGTAAAGAAGGCGCAGCATTTCACTAACCGATCGGCCCACATTATACGGATACGTCGTGATGGCACGAATGATGCCGTCGGGGTCGATGAAATAGGTTGAGCGCACTGCGGCGCTATCCGCCGCAGCATCATCAATCATGCCATATGCGCGGCCAATGGCCATGGAGGGATCTTCAATGATCGGGAAAGGAACATTCACCCCAAATTTATGTTTAATCGCAGTCACCCACGCAATGTGCGAATGGATACTGTCCACGGAAAGCCCGAGCAATGCACAACCAGTTGCTTCGAACGCAGCGGCCGACTTGGCAAGCGCAACAAATTCCGTCGTGCACACGGGCGTAAAGTCTGCAGGGTGCGAAAACAAAATGAGCCATTGGCCCCGATATTCCGATAGGCTCCGCTCCCCGAGCGTGGTTCGCGCGCGAAAGTCCGGCGCTGTTTCGCCGATCCTAATGGGCTGTGCTGCAACTGCTTTCGTGTCGTTCATTTCTTCATCCTGTTCATCGGTCGGCGCTGCCACGAGACTTGTATTGACGCAACACGGATAATCGATTACACAATTTATGTAAATATGAATTTATAGGAGTTTTCCATGCCCGACTCAGCGTTAGAAAATGCCATTGCGCAGGTGAGCGATGCCCAAAAGGGTGTTCCGATAATTCGTGCCTTTTTCGACAAACCGACTTTCACCGTCAGCTATGTGGTCCACGATCCCGAGACCAAACAGGCTGCGATCATTGATAGTGTGCTTGATTTTGATCCTGCTTCTGGCCGGACCTCGTTCGCGTCGGCGGATGCCATTATCGCATATGTTGCACAGCAGGGCTTGGCCGTTGATTGGCTGCTCGAAACCCATGCGCATGCCGATCACCTTTCGGCGGCACCTTATTTGCAGCAAAAGCTTGGCGGCAAAATCGCCATCGGTGAACATATTGTCACCGTCCAGAATGTGTTCGGAAAGCTTTTTAACGCAGGCACTGATTTTCAGCGTGATGGGTCCGACTTTGACCGGCTGTTTGCCGATGGCGACCACTTCCAAATTGGGAAGCTGGACGTAACCGTTCTACATGTCCCCGGTCATACGCCTGCGGACATTGCCTATGTCATTGGCGATGCTGTTTTCACGGGCGACACAATGTTTATGCCCGATTACGGCACGGCGCGCGCGGATTTTCCCGGCGGGAACGCACGGCAATTGTTCCAGTCGTTGCGCCGGATTTTGTCGCTGCCTGCCACGACGCGGCTCTTTATGTGCCACGACTATCTGCCTGCTGGCCGCACGGAATATGCATGGGAAACCACTGTGGAGGCAGAGCGTAAAGGCAATATCCATGCGCATGACGGCATAACCGAGGATGAGTTTGTCGCGATGCGTGAGGCGCGCGATGCGACGCTGGATATGCCGCGCCTGATTTTGCCGTCGGTGCAGGTGAATATGCGTGCAGGCCATATGCCCGCGGCGGAAGACAATGGTATCACGTACCTCAAAATCCCGGTCAACGCCGTATGATACCGGCCTTTCCCAACGCCATGCCTGTTGAAGGTTTTATAGGCGGCTTGCTGATTGGACTTGCGGCCGCAATCATGCTGCTCGGCCTTGGCAGGATCGCCGGCGTCAGCGGAATGGCGGCACGGGCAACGGGCATCGCGGATAGCGGAGCGCCGCGAAATGTCGCAATCGCATTTGTCGTCGGCCTTCCGCTTGGTGCGCTTTTGATCGCGCAGACCGTTGGTGCGGTGAACGTCAACTTTCCAGCGTCCATCTGGCCGCTGATCATCGGTGGCTTACTTGTTGGTTATGGCACACGGCTCGGCTCGGGCTGCACCAGTGGCCACGGCGTATGCGGGCTGTCGCGTCTTTCGCCGCGGTCGATGGTGGCAACCGGCATGTTCATGGCAAGCGGGTTTGTGACTGTAGGGATACTGCGCGCGGGAGGTTGGCTATGACCCGCGCGCTTATCGCATTGCTCTCTGGAACGCTGTTCGGGGCCGGCCTTGCCTATTCGGGCATGTCAGATCCTGCCCGCGTTCAGGCGTTTCTGGATCTGCTTGGCCAATGGGATCCAACGCTCGCTTTCGTCATGGGTGGCGCCATGCTGCCGATGGCCGTGGCTTGGGTCATTAGATCGCGACTGTCTGCGCCGCTTGCGGCACCAACGTTCGATTTACCAGGCACGACCACGCTAGATCGCCCGCTCGCGTTTGGGGCCATATTGTTTGGAATGGGTTGGGGCATTGCCGGCCTTTGCCCCGGGCCTGCGCTTGCTGACTTGGCGATTGCGCCGGGCGATGTCGCGCCATTTGTCGTTGCGATGTTTGTCGGCATGGCCGCGCAACGCTTCATACCTTTTACATCCCAAAAACCAAAACAAGCGGGGCCTAAATGACGTTCAAATCCATCACGCCAGGCTTTTCTGTCTCAGGGCAATTGACGACAGAAGATCTACATCAGGCTGCCGCGCAAGGCTTCAAATCGGTTATATGCAACCGGCCAGATGGCGAAGAGGCGGGTCAACCATCCGCCGCCGCTATCCAGAAAGAAGCAGAAGCGCTTGGCCTGTCATTCACTTATATTCCAGCCGTCTCAGGCGCAGTTACGGACGATGATGCGGCGAAGATGAAAGCGGCTCTGGCCCGAATGCCATCCCCCATTCTTGCTTATTGCCGCTCCGGCGCGCGCTCATCCAAGCTTTGGGAAATGGCGACAAAAGATCAGGATGCAGCGCCATCCTCCGCTAAAATCTATGATGTGGTTATCGTGGGCGGCGGCAGTGCCGGAATCGCAACAGCCTCCAGCCTCCTCAAACGCAATCAGAAGCTATCGGTTGCCGTTATCGAACCGTCAGAAGACCATTATTATCAGCCCGGCTGGACTATGGTTGGGGCTGGCGTTTTCTCGGCTGAATTCACCAAGCGCACCGAAAAATCAGTCATGCCCAAAGCGGTTGACTGGATCAAGAAAGCAGCCTCTGGATTTGTGCCTGAGGACAACAAGGTGCTGCTCGCCGATGGCAATTCGGTTGCCTATCGCGTGCTGGTGGCATGCCCCGGCATTAAGCTGGATTGGGATGCCATTGACGGCTTGACCGAAACGCTGGGTAAAAATGGTGTAACGTCCAACTATCGTTACGACCTTGCCCCTTATACCAACCGCCTTGTGAAGGATTTCAAGCAAGGCCGCGCGCTGTTCACGCAGCCGCCCATGCCGATCAAATGTGCAGGCGCACCGCAAAAATCAATGTATCTGTCGTGCAGTGCGTGGGAACGTGCCGGGGTGTTAAAAGACATTGATGTGCAATTCCATAACAGCGGCGCAGTGCTGTTTGGGGTTGCGGCCTATGTGCCCGCATTGATGGAATATATTGAACGCTATGACGCGCACTTAAATTTTGAATCGAAGCTGGTTGCCATTGATGGCCCTGCCAAAATTGCAACATTTGAACAGAAACGCGGGGACGCCGTCACGCGGGTCGACGAAAAGTTCGACATGATCCATGTTGTCCCGCCCCAAGTCGCGCCAGATTTCGTGCGCAACAGTCCGCTGGCTGCCGCAAGTGGTTTCATTGAGGTCAATGAAGCGACATTGCAGCATGTGCGTTATGCGAATGTCTTCGCCTTGGGCGATGCCTGCTCAGCGTCAAACGCCAAGACCATGGCGGCGGCCCGCAAGCAAGCGCCGGTGGTCGCGGTGAACGTATTGGCTGCTCTTGAGGGCAAACCACCTGTCGCCGATTATGACGGCTATGGCAGTTGCCCGTTGACGGTCGAACGCGGCAAGATTGTGCTCGCCGAATTTGGTTATGGCGGAAAATTGCTGCCGAGCTTCCCGAATTGGTTGATTGACGGCACGCGCCCATCGCGCCTGTCATGGCTGTTAAAGGACACCATCCTTCCGCCAATTTACTGGCACGGTATGCTCAAAGGGCATGAGTGGATGGTTAAACCCCACAAGATCGGGGCGGCATAACGGCTATGAAATTGGCGCGCTATTTGCCGATATTGGAATGGGGACGCGGCTATGGCGGCGTGACGTTGACCAATGACTTGGTTGCCGCCGCAATCGTCACAATCATGCTCATCCCGCAAAGCCTGGCATATGCCATGTTGGCGGGCCTGCCACCGGAAATCGGGCTATACGCGTCTATTCTTCCCATCATTGCCTATGCCCTGTTCGGGACGAGCCGCGCACTCGCCGTCGGCCCCGTAGCGGTGATTTCGCTGATGACTTTGACAGCGGCGAGCGCCGTTGCCGCACCGGGCAGCGCCGAATTTATCGCCGCCACGCTTGTCCTCGCGTTGCTGTCCGGGCTGATCCTGATTGTCATGGGCGTGTTGCGTCTGGGTTTTCTTGCGAACCTGTTATCGCATCCTGTTGTGTCGGGGTTTATTACCGCAAGCGGTATCATTATTGCCACCAGCCAACTCAAGTCGCTGCTGGGCATTAAGGCGTCGGGTGAGGCAATGCCCGAGCTGGTCACGACGTTGATCGAAAATGCCAAGGACACAAATCCTTACACGCTTGCGATTGGCGTGATTGCGACCGGATTTCTATTCTGGGTGCGCAAAGGTTTGAAACCCATGCTCGTCGGTTTCGGGCTGGCGGCGCGGCCCGCTGATCTTGTTGCTAAGGCCGGCCCCATCGTGGCGGTCGCGCTGTCGATTTTGGCGGTCATTGCCTTCGATCTTGAAGCCAAAGGCGTGAAGGTGGTGGGCGACATCCCGCAGAGCTTGCCGCCCTTTACCGTTCCCTTGTTCGATGCGGAACTATGGCAGCGACTGGCCGTTCCTGCTTTATTGCTCAGCATCATTGGATTTGTGGAATCGGTCTCGGTCGCGCAAACGCTCGCCGCGAAAAAGCGGCAGCGCATTGTTCCGGATCAGGAACTCATCGGCCTGGGCGCAGCCAATGTCGCCGCCGCTTTTTCGGGCGGCTATCCCGTGACGGGCGGATTTGCCCGCTCGGTCGTCAACTTTGATGCGGGCGCAGAGACCCCTGCGGCAGGTGCGTTTACCGCGATTGGCATATTGCTCGCGGCCTTGTTCCTGACGCCATTACTCGCGTCGCTTCCCATCGCGACATTGGCAGGTACAATCATCGTTGCGGTCTTGAGCCTCGTCGATTTTAAAACGCCGCGCGCGATCTGGCATTATTCCAAAGCCGATTTTGCCGCGATGGCGGCGACGATAGCTGTGACGCTCCTGATTGGCGTTGAACCCGGTGTGATGGCCGGCGTCGGCCTAAGCCTCGCATTGTTCCTCTGGCGCGCCTCACGGCCACATGCCGCGATTGTTGGACGGGTTCCCGAGACGGAGCATTTCCGAAATGTGAAACGCCACAAGGTGTTCACCGACCCGCGCATCCTGACCATTCGCATCGACGAAAGCCTGACCTATCTCAACGCCCGCTGGCTGGAAGAATTCGTGCTGGAGGAGATTGCCGCACATCCCAAGCTTAAGCATCTCATCCTGATGGCCTCGGCGGTCAACGCGATTGATGCTTCTGCTCTTGAGAGCATTGAGGCCATCAACCACCGCATGGCCGATGCTGGGGTGTGCCTGCACCTCTCCGAAGTCAAAGGCCCGGTGATGGATGCGCTCGAACGTGCGCATTTTCTGCACGAACTTACCGGACGGGTGTGGCTTTCACAAAATGAAGCTTTTGAAGCCGTGCTGGAAATCGCCAATCGCGAAGAAGAAACGCAAGCGCCAGCCGATTTGTGGATGGCAAGGGGACTGATATGATGATCGAGCAGGAATGGGCAATAATTCTGGCCCGCGCACAATTTGCTTTTACCGTAAGCTTCCATTTTCTGTTCCCGGCGTTTTCGATTGGGCTGGCGAGCTTTCTCGCGGTTCTTGAGGGGCTGTGGCTGAAAACCGGTAAGGGCGTGTACGCCAATCTCTATCGTTACTGGCTCAAGATATTCGCCGTCGTTTTTGCTATGGGCGTCGTTTCGGGCATTGTCATGTCCTACCAATTCGGCACCAACTGGTCGGTATTTTCGGACAAGGCCGGACCCGTCATTGGGCCTTTGATGGCCTATGAAGTGCTAACGGCATTCTTTTTGGAGGCCGGTTTTCTGGGCGTCATGCTTTTTGGGATCAACAAGGTTGGGCGTAAGCTCCACTTTGTTGCGACGCTGGCCGTCGCCATCGGCACCTTCATTTCGGCATTCTGGATACTGTCAGTGAACAGCTGGATGCAAACGCCGGTGGGATATGAGATCGCGGCCAATGGTCAGTTCATGCCCGGTGATAGCTGGTGGACCATCATTTTCAACCCGAGCTTCCCCTACCGCCTCGTCCACACTTTACTGGCGGCCTATCTGACAACCGCCTTTGCCGTGGGCGCGGTTGGTGCGTGGCATTTGTTGAAAGACAAAAGCAATCCGGGGGCGCGCAAAATGTTCTCTATGGCGATGTGGATGGCGGCAATCGTCGCGCCGCTTCAGGTTGTCGCGGGTGACTTTCACGGCATCAATACGTTGGAGCATCAACCGGCGAAGGTCATGGCAATGGAGGGGCACTATGAAAGCCATCCCAACGGCGCGCCATTGATATTGTTTGGCATTCCCAACAGCAAAGAGCGCGCGGTCGATTACGCCATTGAAATTCCCAAAGCATCGTCGTTGATCCTGAAGCATGACCTGAATGCACCGCTCGCGGGGCTTGATACCATCCCCGACGCAGACGAGCCGCCGGTTGGTATTGTCTTTTGGGCATTCCGGATCATGGTCGGTCTCGGCATGGCGATGGTGACCATCGGCATGTGGAGCCTGCTCGCGCGGGCAAGAAAGCAGCTATATGAATGGTCGTGGCTCCATAAGGCCGCATTATTGATGGGCCCGTCTGGCTTCATTGCGGTGCTTGCCGGCTGGGTGGTGACCGAAGTTGGGCGGCAACCCTTCACAATTTATGGCGTGTTGCGCACCGTTGATAGCGCGTCGCCATTGGATGCACCGGCGGTTGCTTTCTCGCTTCTCGCCTTTGTCGTCGTGTATTTCGCGGTGTTCGGCATGGGCATTTGGTATTTGCTGCGCTTGATGAAGAAAGCACCGGAGGCGCATGAAAGCGCGCTCGATGGTGCCCCTATCCGAAGCGCAGGCATCACCCCTGCACCCGCGGTATTGGAAGGAGCATCGGCATGATCGATCTGACAGTCATTTGGGCCAGCATCATTGGCTTTGCCATCATTGCTTATGTCGTCATGGACGGCTTTGACCTTGGCATCGGCATATTGTTTCCCTTTTTCAAAGTGGGCAAGGACCGCGATACCGCGATGAACAGTATCGCGCCTGTCTGGGATGGGAACGAAACATGGCTGGTGATGGGGGTCGGCGGTTTGCTCGCCGCCTTCCCGCTGGCGTACGCCATCATTTTACCTGCGCTCTATGCACCGATGATTGCGATGCTGCTCGGCCTTGTGTTCCGCGGCGTTGCGTTCGAATTTCGCTGGCGTGACCCCGCACATCGCGAACTATGGGACCGCGCGTTCACGCTGGGGTCGTTCATTGCCACCTTCGCGCAAGGGATAGCGCTTGGCGCGCTGCTCCAAGGCATTACCGTTGAAGGCCGCTCCTATGCCGGCGGATGGTGGGAATGGCTGTCGCCATTTAGCATTTTGACCGGCTTTGGGCTGGTGGTCGGCTATGCGCTTTTGGGCGCGTGCTGGCTAAACTGGAAAACTGAAGGCGCATTGCAGCGTCAGGCGGTCACGTATGCCGGGCGTCTGGGCATAAGCTTGCTTTTGATGATCGGCCTCATCAGCCTCGCCACGTTGACGCTTGAGGCGCAATATTATCTGCGCTGGTTGAGCTATCCGGGTGTGCTGGCAACGGCCATAGTGCCGATTGCCACCATCGCCGTGACATTCCTTTTCTATCGCAGCCTGCGCCAGACCAAAGACGCGCAGCCATTCTTCTGGGCACTCGCATTGTTCGGCTTATGCCTGATTGGCCTTGGCATTTCGATCTGGCCAAACGTCATTCCGGCGCGGGTCACCATCTGGGAAGCAGCGGCGCCGCATCGCAGCCAAGTCTTCATGTTGATCGGCGCGTCTATCATGGTCCCGATCATCGTTGCCTACACCGCATGGTCCTATTGGGTGTTCCGTGGCAAAGTCGGCCACGACGGATATCATTGATGCCGCGCGCCAAACAATTGGGCTGGTTCTTCGGCATTTGGCTGCTGAGCGTCGCGGCGCTGGCGATCGTCGGGAGCGCTATCCGATGGGTATTGCTCTAAAGGGTTGAATGGGGAGTGGCGCAAAAATGACCGAGATAAACAAAGGCCCCGAAGCGTTGAAGGGCGAAGATTGGGCGGGCGAGATGGGTGCGAAATGGCTTGCCAATCTCGCATGTTTTGAGGGCATGATTGCCCCGATTGGCGAAGCGCTTCTTCGGCAAGCCGATTTCAAACCCGGCGAACGCGTGCTTGATATCGGCTGCGGTGGTGGCGGGACGACAATTGCCATAGCCAAGGCCGTTGCGCCTTCCGGCGAAGTTGTTGGTATCGACATTTCACCCGACTTGACGACCGCGTCTCTGCGGCGTGCCAAAGACGCTGGAATAACCAACATTGGGTTCATCTGCGCTGATGGAGCCACGGTCCAGTTAGAAGATGCCCCGTTTGACAGGCTCTTTTCGCGCTTTGGTAGTATGTTTTTTCCCGAACCGCATAAGGCCTTTGCAAATTTGCACAGTCTGCTGCGTCCCGGTGCGCGGATTGATCTGGCGGTCTGGGGTCCACCACGCGACAATTTGTGGATGATGGAAATGATGGGCGTCGTCCGCCGCTATGTCGATATCCCCCCGGCGGTTCCCCGCGCGCCCGGCCCATTCGCCTTTGAAGATCTCGACTATCTGAACGAAATTCTTGCGAGCGGCGGTTTTTCGGAAGCCAGCGTCGTCACCTATAATGGGCTTCAACCGATTGGCGGCATGAATGCCGCACCGCATGAAGCGGTATCTTTTGTGCTGACTTCAATGGCGGCTGGACGCGCGCTAGAGGAACAAGGTGCAGATGTTCGCGCGGCAGCTGAAACGGATTTGGTCGAACTATTCCAAAAGCATTATGTAGCCGGGCAAGGCGTGATGATGCAGGGTAAGGCTTGGCTCGTGTCGGCGATTGCTTAGAGATAATTTTTGTCTGAAACGCCGCTTTGGGCAGCAAAGGATCTATGCCTAAAGTATGGAAATCATTGGAGCGGACGAAGGGATTCGAACCCTCGACCCCGACCTTGGCAACATTCGGTTCGACGAACTTTCCACAATAAATCATATATTTATAAAGCTTCTGAAAAATCCGAACACGATCCGAACATTTTTAAAAGCAGTGCGCCTAGAATGCTTTGTACTTAATGTTTTGACGGTAGCCGCAGAATGCTGGACTATTCCCAGTGCGTCGTTCGAACGAACGCAATATGCGCCGCTTGAGGCGCTGTTTTTCTTCTATTTGATCTGAATCAAGGAAGATCATGCTGCGCCGACGCATGACAGCGGCAGAAGCCGTCATTTTGCGGCTCGGGGAAAGACTATGGATAAGCTTGTGACACGCGTCGGCGTGTTGTTCGTCGTTGCGCTTCTGGCCTTTGTTGCAATGGTATTGGGCGTCGATCAGGCCTTTTCTGTTCATATGGGGATTGCCTGTGTCGCCGCACTGATCGCGATGGCAGTGTCGATGAATAAGTTCGATTTTCTAACCCAGCGCTTCCCCGTGCTCAGCGGCCCCTCTGTAGCATCACGCTATGATGATGATCCAATCCGCTGGGGGGTTATTGCTACGATGTTCTGGGGCATCGCGGGGTTCCTTGTGGGGCTGATCATCGCGCTTCAGCTGGCCTTCCCGCTGCTAAACCTCAATCTGGAATATACGACATTCGGCCGCTTGCGGCCGCTGCACACGTCAGCAGTTATCTTCGCATTTGGAGGCAATGCGCTGATCGCGACGAGTTTCTACGTCGTCCAGCGCACCTGCCGGGCGAGACTCGCCTTCCCCGGTCTCGCCCGTTTCGTCTTCTGGGGCTATCAGCTGTTTATCGTGCTTGCCGCCACCGGCTATCTTATGGGCGTTACCGAGGCCAAGGAATATGCCGAGCCAGAATGGTATGTCGATATCTGGCTGACCATTGTCTGGGTCAGTTATCTGGCGGTGTTTGTCGGCACTTTGGTAAAGCGCAAAGAGCCCCATATTTACGTCGCGAACTGGTTCTACCTTGCCTTCATCATCACCGTTGCGATGTTGCATCTGGTCAACAACCTGTCGATGCCAGTCAGCCTCTTCGGCTCAAAAAGCTATAGCGCCTTTGCTGGTGTGCAGGATGCGCTGACCCAGTGGTGGTACGGCCATAATGCAGTCGGATTTTTCCTGACCGCCGGCTTCCTTGCCATGATGTATTATTTTGTGCCCAAGCAGGCTGAGCGT
The DNA here is from genome assembly GCA_002282385.1 of Sphingomonadales bacterium 39-57-19. GTDB lineage: Bacteria > Pseudomonadota > Alphaproteobacteria > Sphingomonadales > Sphingomonadaceae > Sphingorhabdus_B. Next base: position 40,658 of record NCJG01000012.1, read on the forward strand.
CCGGTCTATTCCTACCGGCTTTCCATCGTCCACTTCTGGTCATTGATCTTCCTCTACATCTGGGCCGGGCCGCACCATTTGCATTACACCGCTTTGCCCGACTGGGCGCAGACGCTGGGGATGGTCTTCTCGATCGTCCTGTGGATGCCAAGCTGGGGAGGGATGATCAACGGCCTGATGACGCTGAACGGCGCATGGGACAAGATCCGAACCGACCCGATCATCCGTATGATGGTCATGGCGCTCGCATTCTACGGCATGAGCACTTTTGAAGGGCCGATGCTGTCGATCAAGGCAGTCAACAGCCTGTCGCATTACACCGACTGGACCATCGGCCATGTGCATAGCGGAGCGCTCGGCTGGAACGGCATGATTACCTTTGCCTGCCTCTATTATTTGTTTCCGCGCCTTTGGGGACGCAGCCGCATGTATTCGTTGCGGATGATCAACTGGCACTTCTGGCTCTCGACGATCGGTATTGTTTTCTATGCCTCGGCGATGTGGGTTGCTGGAATCATGCAAGGCCTGATGTGGCGTGAATATGGAGCCGACGGCTATCTCGTTTACTCTTTTGCCGAGACGGTGGCGGCAATGTTCCCGATGTATGTCATCCGGGCCTTTGGCGGGCTGCTCTATCTCTGCGGTGCTCTGATCATGGTCTACAATGTCTGGATGACCGTTGCGGGCAGGCTCCGCGATGAAAAGGCGATGACCGAAACGCCACATAATCCCGACGCCGACCGCCCCTACGTCGCCGTTCCGGCCGAATAAGGAGCCATCATCATGACAAGCGACACCAAAACCGGAATGTTCAGCCACAAGAAACTGGAGCGCAATGTCACGCTGCTGGGGCTGTGTGCGCTGGGTGCCGTGGCGATCGGCGGTATCGTCGAAATCGCGCCATTGTTCTGGATCGACTCAACCGTCGAGAAGGTCGAGGGAATGCGGCCATACACCCCGCTAGAGCTGACGGGCCGCAATATCTACATGCGCGAAGGCTGTTATGTCTGCCACAGCCAGATGATCCGCCCGTTCCGCGACGAGGTCGAACGTTATGGTGCATATAGCCTGGCGGCCGAGAGCATGTTCGACCATCCGTTTCAATGGGGGTCGAAACGCACCGGACCCGATCTGGCGCGTGTTGGCGGACGCTATTCGGACGAATGGCATCGTGCCCATCTCAAAGACCCGCGCAGCGTGGTGCCGGAATCCATCATGCCGCCTTATGCCTTTCTAGCCGAAAGGTCGGTCAAGGCGGGCGACATGTCTGCGCATCTTGCGGCGTTGTCGCGCGTTGGCGTGCCATACACCGATGCGGCTATCAAAGCGGCCGATGCCGATCTGATGGCCCAGGCCGACCCCAATGCTGATGGCGCCGCGCTAAAACAACGCTACCCCAAGGCGCAGGTCCGTGATTTCGATGGGAACCCCGCCAAGGTTACCGAAATGGACGCCGTTGTCGCCTATCTTCAAATGCTCGGAACGCTGGTCGATCGTCAAAAGGCCCAGGCACACGAGCAGCCGCGATGAACTATAACGATCTGCGGCACTTTGCCGACAGCTGGGGGCTGGTTGCGATGGGCATGATTTTTCTTGTCCTCGTCGCATGGCCCTTTCGCAAAGGGGCATCCGGGCGAAATCACGACGCGGCGCATATCATATTCAGGGACGATGACGATGACCAAAAACAAACGGATTGATGCTCCAACCGGCACGCAAACAGTCGGTCATGAATGGGATGGCATAGAAGAACTCGACACGCCGATGCCCCGCTGGTGGGTGTTCACCTTTTGGGGAACGATTGTGTGGGCGTTGGGCTATATCGTCCTCTTTCCCGCGATCCCGATGGTTAGCAGCGCAACCCAAGGTCTTTGGAACTGGTCGAGCCGTGGGCAGTTCGAAAAGGAATTGCAGGCCGAAGCAGTTCGTCGCGCGCCGATCACAAGCGCGCTTGCGGCAATATCTGTCGAACAATTGGCGGGCGATGAACGGCTCTATCAGGCGGCCGTCGAAGGCGGACGCGCGGCGTTCAAAGTGCACTGCGTCCAGTGTCATGGTTCGGGTGCAGCGGGTTCGGCTGGCTATCCCAATCTCAACGATGACGACTGGCTGTGGGGCGGTGACATGCCTGCAATTCATTATACGCTGACGAATGGCATAAGGCAGCCAGACCATGACGAAACGCGTTTTTCGCAGATGCCGGCTTTTGCGGGCGTGTTGAGCAATGGCGAAATCGACGCAGTGACATCCTATGTCCGTTCGTTGTCGGGTCTTGAAAAGGCAAGCCCAAAGTCGGCCATCGGCGCTGCATTGTTTTCCACCAACTGCGCGTCATGTCACGGCGTTGACGGTAAGGGCTTACGCGCATTCGGCGCGCCGAACCTGACCGATGGTATCTGGCTATATGGCGGGGACAAAGCGAGCCTGACGACAACCGTCAACAATGCGCGCTATGGCGTGATGCCACGCTGGGACAATCGCCTCGATCCGGTGACGATCAAGATGCTGGCAGCCTATGTGCATTCGCTCGGTGGTGGGGAAGCCAATCCCGCGCCAGCGGCAACACCTGTACCCAAAGCGGCAAAGGTCGCATCCCATGTCCAACCCTAAGGACCTCACGGGCCCGAACCAGCCGCTCTATGAAGCACGCAAGGGCGTCTATCCCAAGGCAGTCGACGGATTCTTCCGTCGGCTGAAATGGGGCATTATGGCGGTCACGCTGGCGGTCTATTATATCACGCCGTGGCTGCGCTGGGATCGCGGACCTTATGCGCCTGATCAAGCGGTCCTCATCGATCTGGCCAACCGGCGTTTTTACATGTTCCAGATCGAAATCTGGCCACACGAATTTTATTATGTCGTCGGCCTGTTGGTCATGGCGGGCATCGGGCTATTCTTGGTGACCAGCGCGGTTGGCCGCGCTTGGTGCGGCTATGCCTGTCCGCAGACCGTTTGGACCGATCTGTTCCTGCATGTCGAGCGCTATATTGATGGCGACCGCAACGCGCAGACCCGGCTGGAAAAGGCACCGTGGGGCCCGCAGAAAATCGCCAAGCGTCTCGGAAAATGGTCGGTATGGCTGTTTATCGCCTTTTGGACCGGAGGCGCATGGATCATGTATTTCGCCGACGCACCGACATTGGTGCGCGATTTCTGGTCTGGCGAGGCGGCGCCCGTTGCGTATGCGACGATCGGCATATTGACCGCAACAACCTTTATTTTCGGCGGCTTCATGCGCGAGCAGGTGTGCATCTATATGTGCCCGTGGCCGCGAATCCAGACTGCGATGATGGACGAAAAGTCGTTGCTCGTGACCTACAAGGAATGGCGTGGGGAGAAGCGCGGCAGTTTGAAGGCGGCGCAAGCCGATCCGGCTGCATTCGGCGACTGTATCGACTGCAACCAATGTGTCGCTGTTTGCCCGACAGGTATCGATATTCGCGAAGGGCCGCAGATCGGCTGCATCACCTGCGCATTGTGTATCGACGCCTGCGACAATGTCATGGCGCAAATCGGCAAGCCGCGCGGACTAATCAATTATTGCACATTGGACGATGCAGAGGTCGAAAAGGCGGGGGGCACGAGCCATCCCGTGCTGAAAACGCTTTTCCGTTCCCGGACGCTCATTTATTTCGGCATCTGGGTGAGCATTGGCCTCGCGATGCTGTTCACTTTGGGCCAGCGCACACGGCTGGACTTGGCGGTGCAACCGGACCGCAACCCGGTCTATGTCCGCCTGTCCGATGGATCGATCCGCAACAACTACACGCTGAAAATCCGAAACATGGAAACGCGGCCGCGTATTGTCGATGTATATGTCGAGGGGCTGCCCGGCGCAGTCGTCTGGACACCTGCAGGCAAGCGCGAATTCGCGACGCAGCATATCCAGTTTGCTGTGGCGCCGGATGCCGTGCACAAAGTGCAATTGTTCGTAGCTGCTCCCGCTGAAGGCCCTGAGCATAGCGCGTTCACGATCAGCACCATCGCACGCACGGGCGACGAAAGCGGTGATAGCGACACGGTTGTGTTCGAAAGGCCGGAACGCGAAAAAGAAGGCGAACAATGAAAATTTTGGCAAACGGCAAGTTCACCGGCTGGCACATGACCGCAATCCTGGTCAGCTTCTTTGCCATTGTCATGGCCGTGAACTTTTACATGGCGCGCATGGCGCTTGGCACCTTTGGCGGAACGGTCGTCGATAACAGCTATGTCGCCAGTCAGAATTACAACCGCTGGCTGGCCGAAGGCGACAAGCAGGACGGGCTCGGCTGGGCTGTCAACGCGGTGCTGACTGCCGATCGTTTCGTGGTGATTGATGTTCAAAAAGACGGTCGGCCCTTACGAGGTGCGACTGCGATTGGTGATGCTGTGCATCCCTTGGGCCGCGCCGTCGATCAGCCGCTGGCGTTTGAAGCCACACCCGATGGCAAACTGGTATCAACGACCGCGCTGCCCGTTGGACGCTGGAATGTGCAGATATCCGTGCGCCAAAGTGCCGACATCTATAAATTCGTAGAGCAGCTCCAGTGACAGCCGCAACTTCCAACCGCGCCCCTGTCGAATTGCCGGTGTCGGATTTCGCGATACCGGGCATGCGCTGTGCCGGTTGCATCTCGAAACTGGAGAGCGGGCTGGTCTTGCGACCCGGCATCGTCAATGCACGGGTTAATTTTACCGCCAAACGGGTCAGCGTCACCCACCTACCCGAAATGACGATGCCGCAGCTGCTTGAAGCCATAACCGGCATTGGCTTTGAGGCGGTCGCGATTTCGGAAAGTAGCGGTGATAACGACAATCACGAAGCCAAGCGCCTGCTTAAAGCGATGGCGGTGGCCGGTTTCGCGATGATGAACATCATGCTGCTGTCAGTGTCGGTTTGGTCGGGAGCCAGCGGTGTGACCCGCGACTTGTTCCATTGGCTGTCGGCGTTGATTGCGCTACCGACCGTGGTCTATTCGGGGCAGCCGTTCTTCAGTTCGGCATGGAGCGCGCTGCGCAAAGGCCGGACCAATATGGATGTGCCGATATCCATCGGCGTGACCATCACCACCGCACTCAGCCTTTATGAAACCTTCACCCATGGCCCGCATGCCTATTTCGACGGCGTGGTGATGTTGTTGTTCTTCCTGCTGACAGGTCGCTGGCTCGACGCGGTCATGCGCGACCGGGCACGCGATGGGGTGAGCGCGTTGCTCAAACAGACTTCGGCAGGCGCGATGGTGTTGCAACCTGGTAGCAAAACAGCGTGGATCGACGCGAAGGCATTGAAGCCCAACATGGTGATGCTGGTCGCCGCTGGAGAACGCCTAGCTGCCGACGGTATGGTGACGGAAGGCGTCAGCAGTTTTGATCTGTCGCTGCTGACCGGAGAAACCACCGCGCAATCGGTCGTGGTTGGCAGCATCGTGCATGCAGGTACATTGAACCTAGACGCCCCGGTGCATGTCCGGGTCACCGCAGCAGGCGCAGATACCGCCATCGCGGACATTGCGCGGTTGATGGAGCAGGCGTCGCAGGGCAAATCGCTGTATGTCCGGGTGGCTGATCGAGCTGCGCGACTTTACGCGCCCGCCGTCCATACACTCGCCGCACTCAGCTTTCTCGGCTGGATGGTGGCTGGTGCCGGATGGCATGAAAGCCTGCTGATCGCTGTCGCCGTGTTGATCATCACTTGCCCCTGTGCGCTCGGCCTCGCGGTTCCCGCCGCGCAGATCGTCGTGGCGGGCGCGTTGATGCGCGCGGGCATATTGGTGAAAGACGGCAGCGCGCTCGAACGTCTCGCCGAAGTCGATCTGGCGATGTTCGACAAGACCGGCACGCTCACCATGGGACGGCCAACGCCAATCAATTTGGCGGACGCAAATGGCGAACAGAAAGCCGTTCTTTTGGCTTTGGCGCGGGCGAGCCGTCATCCTCTGTCCGAAGGCATCAGGCGGGCGCTGGAAATTGAAGGTGTTGCCGCCGGCAAAATCGACCAAGTCCGCGAAGTGGCTGGAGCAGGGGTTTTTGCGACGGCCAATGGCCACGCCGTATCGCTTGGCCGTCCGGATACGGAAATATCGCATGAAGGCCTTGCATCCGAACTTCAGATTCAGGGTAAGCCTTCGTTCGTCGTGCATTTCTCCGACGAGATGCGTCCGCACGCAGCGGCGACGTTAAGCGAACTTCAGTCGCTCGGATTGGCCTCGTTGATTATATCAGGCGACCGCGCTGAATCGGTCGCGCCAGTTGCCCGCGCCTTGGGTATCACCGCGCAAACGTCGATGCTGCCGCAAGAGAAACTCAATGCCATCGCGCGGCAAAAGGCGGCAGGGCATAAAGTTCTGATGGTCGGCGACGGTCTTAACGATGGACCCGCACTCGCCGCCGGATATGCATCGATTGCGCCTGCGTCGGCAAGCGATGCAGGCCAGAACGCCGCCGATGTCGTATTCATGGGTGACGCGCTAACCCCTGTCGCAACCGCAATCCGTGCAGCCCGCCGGACCCAGCACATCGTCCGGCAGAATTTCATTCTTGCAATCGGCTATAATGCGCTTGCCGTGCCGCTCGCTATAGCAGGCTATGTCACCCCGTTGATTGCCGCTGCCGCGATGTCAGGTTCGTCGCTGGTGGTGGTCGCAAACGCGCTCCGTCTTAAGAATGCAGCGAAATGACGGGGCTGGCTCTGCTCATCCCGGTCGCATTGGGTCTCGGGCTGTTGGGCCTTGCAGGCTTTTTCTGGTCGATCAAGAATGGCCAATTCGACGATGCCGATGGTGCTGCCTTGCGCATCCTGATCGACGAAGAGGACGAGCTGTGAAGCAGCCCGCTACAATGCTCGCGATCATGATACTGGTCATGCCCCCAGCGCCTGCGACGGCAAAATCCATCATGATCGGCGTCTGCGGCGCGGGCGATGTGCGCATTTCGATTCCGGTCAAGGCACCGCTGCCCGGCGAAGGTGACGATCATGGCTGCTGCAAAAAGGGGTGCCATGCCGCCAATGAGCGCAGGAAAAAAGCCAACGGCACCACCGACGACGGTTGCTGCTGATACAAAAACAGCGGCGCCTCTTCCTCAAGAAGCGCCGCCCATGGCGTGACGTCTTCGTTGGCTCTGTCTAGAAGCGGAAACCCAGGCCAACCCCGAATACGATCGGATCGAGACTGATTTTAACGCGCTGCGTGCCAATCGCCGTGGTCGCCAGCTGCGCGGTCGTATCGATGTCGATATATTTAACGTCGAAGTTGAGGAACATCTTCTCGTTCAGATCAATGTCGATCCCGGCCTGTGCCGCCCAACCGAAGCTGTCCTTCATGTTGACATCGGTTTGCCCGACGGCCACCTCAAGACCGGCGGAGGGCTTTTCCGAATAGAATATTGTATAATTCACGCCTGCTCCGACATAAGGACGAACCTTCGCTTCCGGGGCGAAATGATATTGTACGGTCAAAGTCGGCGGCAATACCCAGGTCGATGCGAGCTTTCCGATACCGCCGGTCGTACCGGTCTTGCCCGACGCATCATGCTTGGTGGTTGCGGCGATGAGCTCGAGACCGATATTGTTGGTCACCATATGCGTGATATCAACTTCGGGCATGATGCTGCTGTTGACCTTGACCTCTTCGGTCGGGAAGGTCGGCAATATCCCGCCCGAGGTTTCGGTCGGCGCAACCACGATGGCGCGCACGCGAACGAAGGTGTCGCCGGCTTCGGCAAAGGCTGGGGTGGAAATGGCGCTCGCGGCAATGGCGCCGGACAGCAGGCTGTATTTCAACAATTTCATGACTTTATCCTTTGGGAAGTGGTGGATTATTTTTTGCAGGTACTGAAGCCAAAAGGCAGATAGGCAGGGCACCAACGAAAGAGGCCGGTGAAGAGTGGGACAAGGCCAACCCAGCCCCATGCCGACTTCGGACCGACAAACACCATCGCTATCAGGATGATGCCTAGGCTGATCCGGACCATGCGATCAAAACGTCCGACATTTGCGGTGCCCATATATGTCACTCCTGTGCAGTTAAACTATGGAGTGAGTTACACGTCACACGCGGGCATGACATTGATCTCGCTCAAGAAACGGCTTGATCAGGATCAAAGACCAGTCGTTGGATTTAATTCATTAAACGCCGATGTGGCCTTATTATCCCGAATTGCTCGTCGGCAACGTGCCGCGCTACACCAGCTATCCGACCGCTGTCGAATTTCACGATGACGTGGGCGAGCCTGAGCTTTTGAAGGCGTTGGATGAAATCGGTGCTGACGATCCGATCTCGCTTTATGTTCACATTCCTTATTGTCAGCAAATCTGCTGGTATTGCGGCTGCAACACGGGAGCAGCCAGCAAGACCCAGCGGCTGACGTCTTATCTGGAAGCCTTGGAGACGGAGATCGCCTTCATCGCGTCCAGCCTGGGGGGGCGCGGTAAGGTGCGGAACATCGCCTTTGGAGGTGGTAGCCCGAACGCGATAGCGCCTGTGGAATTCGTCCGGCTTATTGATCGGATTTTCACTACCTTTTCTTGCGACAACCCGAATATCTCAGTCGAACTCGACCCGCGTATTTTCACCGAAGAGTGGGCAGCGACGCTTGCACATTGCCGCGTTTCGCGTGTCAGCCTCGGTGTTCAGAGTTTTTCCGAGGAAATCCAGCGCGCGATTGGCCGGATCCAGCCTCTGGAAATGATTAGCAACTGTTTGAAACAGCTTCGCGACGTCGGCATCGACGCCGTCAACTTCGACCTGATGTATGGGCTTCCCAGCCAAAGTAACGACGATTTAAGCGAAGCGCTCGTTACGGCCGTCGAACTGCAACCCAGCCGGATCGCGTTGTTCGGCTATGCCCATATGCCGCAACTTTTCCCGCGTCAGAAGCGTATCGATGATAGCAACTTGCCTGGTGCGGCCGAACGTTTTGCGATGGCGGACTTGGGGCATCGGCAACTTACCGCGGCTGGCTATATGCCCATCGGCTTTGACCATTTTGCCTTACCCAATGATAGCCTCTCAAGGGCCGCAGCGCAGGGCACTTTGCACCGCAATTTTCAAGGTTATACCGATGATAACTGCCCGACCATGATTGGCCTCGGGGCGAGTGCGATTAGCAACTTCCCCGATCTCATCATTCAGAACGAGAAGCATCCCGGAACGTACCGAACGCTTGCGCTTGCGTATAATTTTACAGTGTCGAGGGGCATTAGGCGATCGGCGGATGACAAGTTGCGCGGGGCATTGATCGAAAACTTGCTGTGCGCAGGTACTTCTGGAGCTATTCCGGAACATATTCTGGACTCAACGCGATCAGGATTGACTGCATTTATCAAACGGGGTCTTGCGCGCATTGAATCCGATTCCATCATAATCGAGCCGGATGGCTTACCCTATTCGCGCGCCATCGCGTCGTCACTGGACAGGCATCGGGGTCCAGGCGGAAAGCATTTCAGCCCCGCCATTTAGGTCTACTTGTCTGCTATCCCACCAACTATCCTCATGACGGAGCGATAACGGTCAAGCGTACTGACCGGCCTAAACGGCAGCTATTCATCGATCCACGCACAGAAGCAGACAGCCTGATCCCGGCCCAGAAGCTGCCATGGCACCTGATCAAGGATGACGGCCGATTAGGTTTTCCGTCAAAATAGACTGTTCCAATTGGAACGCTGGCGAACGGTATGGGACGCCAACGACTCTTCCCGGGCAAATAGGACTTTTGTGGGGTTTGGGATTGCGCGAACCGGTCCCAGAGCGTTACGGATGATCGTCGCTCATCCGTTTTTAGGAGCGAGCCGAACACAAAAATGAGCGCAGTGCCAATCGCGTAAACCGGCAATGCCGCATCCCAGGCCTGTCTAAACATTGAATTTCCAGGATTTTTGAGCCGGCGTTCCAATTGGAACGCTGATAAAAACGCACGCTGCAACCACGCCTTGGGCAGCAAAGGCTCTATCGCCTAAGTCATTGAAATTATTGGAGCGGGCGAAGGGATTCGAACCCTCGACCCCAACCTTGGCAAGATTCGGCTCGATGAAATTTTGTTTTTAAATCAGATATTTATAAAGTTCCTAAAAAATCCGAACACGATCCGAACATTTGCAGCGCAATTTGCTTAGAGCGGTTTTTGTGCAATGCTGTGTCCGAAGCCGCCGTAGTTTGATCCTGGCGATTTGGGTGTAATGTTGGGCAGTGTGAATCTTTCGATTTTGGCATGCAATTATCAAAGCGATCAGTCCGCTCCCAGCCCAATACCGACGATACTGACCAGTGTGATCGTATTAGGCCGCTTCGGGCTGCCTTTGATCGACGGTGCGCTGGCAAAGTTCAAAAGTGATTAAATCTACCCGGCAACGGTAATTCGAGTGGCAAAGCATTCGCTCACCCGTTAACTGCGCCTCGAAGAATGAGACATCAGGATCGAAACGCACCTGCAGGACGAAACACAGCGCATGAGTGAAGCACTATCCCCCGAAACGGCGCAACCCGATATCGCCCAGTCACGCATTGGAACGCTGGAGACACCGTGCCTGATAATTGATGCTGAACGTATGGACCGCAACATTGCGCGCCTGCAAGATAGGCTCGCGCCCATGGGCGTACCGCTGCGTCCACATCTCAAGACAGCAAAGTCGATTGAAGTTGCGGTTCGAGCGATGCCTTCGCCGCAAGGCCCGGCGACAGTATCAACGCTTAAGGAGGCCGAATTTTTTGCCACCGCTGGGGTTCGCGACATAATTTATGCGGTTGGCATCACCCCGTGTAAACTTACAAAAGTGATTGAGCTGCGCCGAAGTGGTGTCGACCTTGCGGTTATTCTCGATACCGTTGAACAAGCAGAAGCGGTGGCGTTAGCGTCGCGCACCAGTGGTAACGCTATCCCGGCATTGATTGAGATAGATTGCGATAGCCATCGTTCGGGTGTTCCCCCGCAGGATATAGAACGCCTCCTGTCCATTGGCCGGGCGGTTGTACAGGGTGGTGAGCTACGGGGTGTTCTAACCCATGCAGGCGGAAGTTATGCAGCCCACGGAACTACGGCCTTGCAGCAGGCGGCTGAGGCAGAGCGCCTGAGTGTTGTCAGCGCTGCAGAGGCCCTTCGGAAAGTTGGGTTGCCATGTCCTGTCGTTAGCGTTGGGTCTACGCCTACTGCCCATCACGCCGCTGATCTTTCGGGCGTTACTGAGGTCCGCGCAGGCGTCTTCGTTTTTTTCGATCTTGTCATGGCCGGCATTGGTATTTGTGAGATCGATGACATCGCGATTTCTGTTCTTGCGACGGTGATTGGGCATCAACGTGAAAAGGGCTGGATTTTGATTGATGCCGGCTGGATGGCCATGTCTCAGGATCGTGGCACATCAAAGCAGGATATCAACCAAGGCTATGGCGTTGTCTGCGACAGCTCGGGCGAGCCTTTTCATGATCTTATTCTGGCCGACGCTAATCAAGAACACGGCATTGTAACGCTTCGTCCGGGGTCAAGGAGTGTGCTTCCGGACCTTGCCATTGGCGACCGCGTTCGCATCTTGCCCAATCACGCCTGTGCAACAGGAGCACAGCATCGCAGCTACCACGTTGTTCACGGCAAGTCTGATATCGTCACAAATGAATGGGAGCGTTTTGGCGGGTGGTAGAATGAACGTTAGTTATTGGATGTTTCAACTGCACATGGATGCAGTGCCAATCGCATAAACCGGCCATGCCCCATCCAGGGCCGACTTAAATACTGAATTTCCATGATTTTTGGGTGGGTGTTCCAATCAGAACGCTGATAAAAAAACGAACACGGCCAGGCCAGCTTTGCGCCCACTTGTCAACATTCACGGCCAAATAAGAAGTGCCCAATAAAAGACAAATGCCTTTGGCTCTCTATTTGCCGGTCCCGCTGACCGGGTGCCGGACCGAGCCGCCGTAGTCGGCACTGGCATGGCTTGGGCGCCTTGGCGGTTTTTTTTAGGCGTTTATAACCTATCTTGCATCGCCAATATCATTGCTGACCCCAGCCTCAAGGAGACTAATGAGTAATGCTGCTTGCGGCCCAAGATGCGGGTCCTTTGCAATCCAGTATTCTTCATTAGAATGCGATCGCTCGCTGATGCCGCCACGGCTAATGGTTATGCTGGGAATGCCCAGCGACATGGGCAGATTTGCATCGGTGGATGAGGCGTTCCGGCTAGGTTCGACGCCCAAAGAAGAAAGAGCCGCTTCAGCATTGGAGACCAACGGGGCGGCGGCGGCATTTGTGCCTGCCGGGCGCTTTCCGAGATCCTTGATCTCGACGGCCAACAGCCCGCCTTGTTTCTTACCAGCATTCTCGCTGGCAAGCGTTGCACCAATTGCCGATCGTAGGATCGCATCTAGAGCAGCCAGACGGTTGGCGTCCGACGATCGCAGATCGATTTCGAACGCGCTGTCAGTTGGTATGACGTTGATGCCAAGGCCACCTTCCAACAATGCAACCGAGTAGGTTGCCTTTGTACCGGAGGCTGTAACGGGTTCGGCACGGTCGAGAAAACGGGCTATTGCCCGCGCCGTGGCGTGGTGCGGATTGACGGTCCCAAATGCACCATAGCTGTGGCCGCCGGGACCGGTAAATTTTACCCGATAGCGGTTTGAGCCAGCTGCTGTGTCGATCAGCCGTCCCATCTCTCCGCCATCAATCGCAATCACGCTGCCAATCCCGTGACCGGGCTGCGCAAAGATATGGCGCATGCCGCGTAAGTCGCCCGTGCCTTCCTCGCCGACTGTCCCGACCAGCAGGATGTCCCGTTCGGTGGTAATGCCATGCCGTTCCAGAGCACGCGCAACCAACAAAAGCGATACCAGACCGCGTGAATTGTCGCCAATGCCCGGGGCAGTGAAACGGTCACCGTCGCGTTTTACCGTCACATCCACGTCTTTGGCAAAAACGGTATCGAGATGGGCGGCCAGCATGAGGGCGGGTCCGGCGGCAGTGCCTTTGCGCCGTGCGATTACATTCCCAACTGCGTCAATTCGAACGTCGAGACCACGGATTTCACCCAACATGCGGGCAAAAGCCAGCCCGCGCTTTTCCTCTTCGAACGGCGGGGCCGGTATTTCGGTGAGTTCAACGAGCCGCTGGATGGCCCAATCGCTTTCAAGCTCAACTATCGTTGCCATTGCCGCTTTGACGGCCTTGCGCGACCGTAATTCTTCAAGAGCAGCTTCGGCGTTAACGGCGACTTGCAGCAATGGTGCGCTGGCAGCTGCACCTAAAAGGTGTGGGATTGCAAACGGAGCCATCCGACCATTGTCATGCCCGACCTCCGGTGCGTAAGCGATTTTCCAGTTGAGCGGCGTTGCGTGACCTGCCTGCTGCCTTGCAGCAGTCAGGAAACCATGCCCCCTGTCGAAACGCGTTTGGCCCTGTTTGTCTGCTTCCTCGTTGATGCGCAGGTTGGGATCGTTGCGATCAATATCTTCGGTGCCCAGTAGGATGGTGAGCGGTCGCTGAAACGCCTTTGCAGGCGCGACCAATCCTGCCACATCGCCGCCCCAGCCATATGGGAAAGCGCCATTGTCGGGCATCGTGTACCATCCCGAATTCGCAGCAACTGCAGCTTCCATACGGGGCGCATCGGCAAAGGCGACATAGCGATGAACGAACTGCCCACCGGCAGAATGACCATAAAGCGCATAGCCCCGTTGATCACCAGACACGCGGCAAACGATGTCGTCGAATAAAGGCTCGATCGCCGAGAAGGACCATTTCGCCTTAGGCGTTTTTCGGCCCTTCTCATCGACTATGTTACCAAGATTGTAAGAGCCGGTGGTGGGAAAATCCTTTCTGCCAAACGTCGGAACGACCACAATAAAATTGTGTTTTTCGGCGAGATCGCGCCATTCATCGCGATAACGGTCGCCGTCACGTTGCACGCCGTGCATGACGAAAACGATACGGCTATCGGCCCCAGCCGTTTGCGGCTTGTGCACGAAGACAGGCAGTTTAGGCCCTGACCAGCCGGAAAAAACTATCTGCGACGATCCGGCTGAAAGCGGTGCGCAGTCTTTTGCCATAACTGGCGCGGCCACAAACGATGCCCCAAGGAGAGCAAAGACCGCTGCGGCGCGATAGGTGATGGTAAGGCTCATTAAAACTCTCCGGATCGAACTGAGCAGCGCCCCTGCACATATGCGGGTGCATCACTCTTTAAGCGGCATAACCAGAGATGGTATCAAATTTTGAGCTAACGCCTCTGCTGCAGCGCGCACCGCTGCCGGGTCGGAGTTGTCTCCGACCTCGTAGGTATAGGCCGGAATGCCATATTTCGCGCTGAACCAATTCTTTGTCGTGCCCGAGCCGGGATTGGCATCGCGTGGCTCAATCTTGAACGGATATCCTGCAAAGGCGTTCTCCTTGCCCCCGAGCCACGCAGCAAGGAATGCCTTGCCTTGCGCATTTGCCTCATCACCCTGCACGTAAAAAAGGTTGCGGTTGGTGGAGTGGAAATCGAGCATCAAAACCGGACGAACGTGTGGCGGCAAAGAAGCCAACCAATCATGGACAGCGCGCGTTTCCGGCTGCTTGAACGTTCCCCAGTCGCGGTTGAGGTCTGTCCCCCCTAGATTACCCCGCCAGTGCCCACGGGCCACGCCGTCGGGATTGAGTAACGGCACAACCAGAAACTGAAATTCTTTCCCGTTTATGGACCCGTTACGGACCAGCTCTGCAATCTTAAGTGAAAACGCGTCCATCGCGAATGCACCCGACACTTCAGGTGGATGCTGCCTGCCGAGCAGCACCACAAGGCGCGGCGCATCAGCAGCGCCCAAACGAACGGCTTCGACGGGGCGGCTATCGTGTGATTGGCCCATTACAATCCGGCTGCCGCCGCCGCTTTGCTTAAGCTGACTAAGCACATTGTCGTAATGGGCACTCGTCAAAAGCGGCTGGCCACTGATGACACCTTCGCCCGGCGGGAGTGTAATGGACACCGAACTGGCGTCGTTGGCAACCACGACGGAAATCGCCGAAGGGTCGCCGCGTCCGCGCCATTTGGGTGCATAACGGTGACGTGCGCCAAGGTAACGCACATGAACCGTCAGGTTCCCGCCTTCAGCCGCGCTGTAGCGAAAGGCATACCATGGGCTGGGGTTAATTGGTGGTAGGTGCTCGGGTGTCACTAAAATTGAGAGCGTCCGTTCTCCCTCCACGTAACAAACCGAACGGGACGCGCCCTCAAAATCGAATTTAACGCTAGCTTTCGCTGTACTGCAACCTGACAGCGTAGGTTTGGTATCAGATGATGCTGGGGAAGCGGGTGGCTGCGTGTATGCAACCGACCCGATCCCGATCCACGCAGCGAGCGATAACAAAGTTCCCGCCCGCCGCATCACATCAAAACTTCTTACGGAGTTCGACGTGGAATACACGTCCGCGCGCCGTGTACAACTCGCTGTAAAAACCATAGGTTTCATCAGCCAGTGGCGGATCCTTATCAAACAGGTTGTTGATCGCAAAGCGCAGCCGGGTTCCGTTAAGGGCCGTGTCGTTGTTGATCGTGTAGGAAACCGACAGGTTCGTAAGGAATTGATCTTTCACTCTGTAGTAATTGGCATTTGGATTGTCGGATACCAACAAAATGTCGCGTACGACGCTAGTGTCCCATACCTTGCCCGTATATTGACCGAACAGGCCAATTTCTACAGGACCGCTCTCCCAATTGACGGATCCACTCACCCGCCATTTCGGACGGCCTTCAATCTCGAGCAATTCGCCCAATCCGCCAACAGTAACGTCGGCCGGCAGTTTACCAGCAGCAATTCCGGCGAGCAGTTCTTCGCCGTCAACGCCAGCAGACTGAACAAAGCTTTTCAACCTTGCGGCGTTCAGGCGGAGACGGAACTGTCCGATCCCAAAATCTGGAACTTTGTAATTCATGCCAATGTCCCAACCCTTTGACACGCGGCTGTCGAGGTTCAGATAAGGGTCAAGCACCTGCACAATCTTACCTGCTGGGGTGAGGCCAGTGCCAGTGAATAACTCAATGTCATCAGCGGTCGGGGCGGCGCGGATAACATTAGGATTGGTGCTGCCGCCAAGACGACGCAGTAGGTCAAGCGCAATCGCGTTGTCGTCACCAAATGTGCCTACCAATGCAGCCTGCTTGACCTGCCAATAGTCTGCTGTCAGCGTCAGCCCGGGCATAAACTTTGGTTCCAATACAATACCAAGGTTGATGCTATCGCTATCTTCCGGCTTGAGGCTACGCGCGCCCGAACGGAAGCTGATTACACCGGCCCCTGGGCAGGCGTCGAGACTGGATAGGAGACCTTTGCGGACCTGTGCCTGGCAAACCACGAAATCGTCGCGGGTATTGGACCGGGTCGTGCCGTCGTCGTTGACTTGTACCAGATTAGGCGCGCGGAAGCCTTGCGACCAAGCGCCGCGGAAAGTTACGCCGGGGATAGTGGTCCATGACGCGGCAACGCGCGGAACCACGGCTGTTGCGTCAATGTCTTCAAAACGCTCAATCCTTCCAGCCATTTGGACGTTGAAGTCCTCAACCAGCGGAATATTCATGTCGCTGCTGACCACGGGAACGAATATTTCCGCAAAAGCCGAGTAGACGGTGCGCGTTCCATCCGTGTCTGGCGATGGGCTGGTTCCCGCGACGTCACTACCGTTGAATACACCTGTTACGCTATCGGTGAACGTTATTGTGCCGTCCAGCCGTGCATCGCGATCATCATAAAAGGTTTCGCGTCGCCATTCGACACCCGTAGCGACGCCAAGGTTTCCAGCGGGCAACACGATCAGGTCGTCGCGGCTGATCTTAAAATCGGCGAGCGCTAAGCTGGTGCCGCCCACGCGAGATACATTAATGCGGAACGTATCGATAACCGATGCTGGGTTCGGGGTACAATCGCCTTGGCCTGGATCTTCGATGCAGCCACCGTTGAAAGGATTATAGGCATCAGACGTGGTCCGATTAATTGATTGCTGCATTGCGGTAAGAGAAACGCGGTTGGTTTCGAGGTCGGTGACCTTTGACTTAGAATAGACAAAGCCGGTGTCGAACTCCCATGCTCCGAAATTGCCGCGGAGACCGCCAACAAGCCGATATGCGTCCTTGTCAACAAACACACCGCGGTTGCCAGCATCTACAAAGCGATACCGTTCCATAATTACGTCAGCGCCAGTACTGGGGATCGTTGTCCCAGGTAAGCGGTTGGGATTGGCTCCGCCGCTGACCGATGTGGTCGGACCAAACGGGTTCCAATAGGCCGTGCGCGCAATTCCTACAGGTACTGCGCTAAGTATAGCTGATGCATCGTTGATACGCTGATTTTCCGAGCGATAATAACTACCTTCGAAATAAGCTTCCAGACTGTCTGTGAGTTCATAATTGAGCAATGCCATCGCATTGTAGCGGTTCTTGCGGCTGATAAGTGTGTTGCCGAATATAGTGTTGTAACGCACAGCGGTGGTTGGCGTTGTACCAGCATTCGCGCAAATACCGTTTCCGAAATCCATATCACAACCCGAAAAAGTACTTGGCTGGAGATAAAAATCATCATCGCGTATCGGTGTGCGCGTAGAAGGCGCCTGGATATCAAACTGGCCGAACGGGCCGAACGTATTGCGGTTATTGAACGAAGCGTCCCCTTCGAAATCGGTCCCTACCAGCAACGGCAGCTTGTCGTCGTCGCGCGAATAATCGCGCTTTAACGCATCAAGGCCGTTCTCGTGGAAATGCCCGCCGTAGACTGTCAGATTGCCCCGTCCGCTTCCGAAATCCAAGCCTAATCCGCCGTTGATGGAATAGCTGTAAAGGCTGGTGCCGTCAGAAGCACGCCAGTCGGTCTCCAAAAAACCGCCCTTCATATTACCCTTGAGCACGGTGTTTATGACGCCTGCAACTGCGTCGGCCCCGTAAATTGCGGAAGCGCCGTCGCGCAAAACTTCAATCCGGCGTACGCTACCAGGCGCAATCTCGTTGGTGTCGGGGCTGACTACGGGCACCAGCAATTCGGTCTGGAAACCGGGATGCAAGTTCATCCGGCGGCCGTTCATCAGCAATAAGGTATTGCCTGTTCCCAAGTCACGCAGGTTTACCGAACCGACGTCGCCACGCACATTGTTTTGTGTAGTTGCATTTTGCTCGTTGAAGGCAACGGTTCCGGCCTGCGGAATGGAGCGGAACAATTCGTCACCTGACGACGCCCCTGTATTCTCAATCTGCTGTTCATCTAGCACAGTTACCGGCAGTACATCATTAATCTGCGCGCCTTGAATTTGCGAACCGGTAACGACGATTGTCGCCTCTGTTTCCTCGGTAGGCTGTGCCGCCGGCGCGCCAACATCTTGTGCGTGCGCCATAGTCGCCGTCATCAGTCCTGTCGTGCTGAGCAGCGCCAACTTTCTAAAAAATCTGGTTGTCATCTTCATTCTCCCTGCTTTTTTGTACTATTTTTCCTGAATCGAACCACTTTATGAACATTTCCGGCCATTGGCTCAAGACTTGTTCGGGACGGCCAAGGCCCCAGCCGTGGCCGCCGTCGCGAAACATATGCAACTCTGCTGACGCACCGGCAGCGTTAAGCTTTTCAAACAGCATGATGCCATGCCCCGGCGGAGCGGTTTTATCGTCCGCTGATGCAAAAATGATCATCGGCGGTGCGTCCGCGCTAGCATATGTGTCGAGCGACCAGGCATTCTCAGCCTGAGCGTTGGGCGTTTCGCCAATGATTTCACGCCGTGTGCGCGTTGTATCATAGGGCTTCCGGAGGGAAACGACCGGGAACAGCAGTACCGAGAAATCCGGTCTGGCGCTGACTTTCTCATATGTGTCCGACCCGGCATAAAGCTGCCGTTGCGACTGTAATGCAGTAAACCCGGCGAGGTGCCCGCCTGCGGAGAAACCCATAATACCGATTTGCTTTGGATCGATACCGAACTCGGCTGCTCTGGTCCGCACGATCCGCATTGCCCGCTGCGCGTCCATGAACGGTACGGATGCATCCCAGCCGTCGTTTGGCAGACGGTAAAGCAATTCGAACACTGTAAAGCCGCGCGCTTGCAGCCAATGGGCAATTGGTGTGCTTTCTTTCTTCAACTGAATACGGAAATAGCCTCCACCGCCACACACGACAACGGCCGCACCGTTTGCCTTTTCCGGTCGATAGACGCGCATACGGGGCACCGAGATATTTGACAGTGCGCCCAATCCTGCGCCTGCTTCGCCGACTTTTTCCGGACCGGTCACCCCACCCTGGCCAGGCGGCTTGCCGGGCCATAATAGAATTTCTTCGCGCTCTTCAGCAAAGGCAGGCATGGCGCTGCCCAATTGTACCGCGCCAACCGCCGACAGCGCGGCAAGGTTTTGCAGCAAGGTGCGGCGCGCGATCATGATTGCTCGCCCAATGCCTCTGACAATGCTTCGCTGTGCGGCCCGCTGCGTTCATGTCGTTCGATATCTTCTTCGGGCAACGGCGTGGGTGCCCCCGCCATCGCCGCCGCCAAACGCTCGGTATCCAGTGCGCCTTCCCAGCGTGCGACTACAATCGTTGCGACAGCGTTGCCGATGAAGTTAGTCAGCGCGCGGCATTCACTCATGAACCGATCAATACCCAGTATCAGCGCCATGCCTGCGACCGGTACAGACGGTACGACCGATAACGTTGTCGCAAGAATTACAAACCCTGCACCCGTAACACCCGCCGCCCCTTTTGAGCTGATCATGGCAACCAGTACCAACGCAAATTGCTCGGACAGCGACAAATCAATGCCCACGGCCTGCGCAATGAACAGCGCCGCCAAGGTCATATAGATATTGGTGCCGTCGAGATTAAATGAATAGCCCGTTGGAACTACAAGGCCGACCACTGATTTCCGCGCACCGGCGATTTCCAGTTTCTCCATTAAACTGGGGAGCGCTGCTTCCGACGACGACGTACCAAGTACCAGCAGCAGTTCCTCGCGCAGGTAACGGATCATCTTGAAGATGGAGAAGCCTGCAAAATAGGCCACAGCGCCAAGCACGACGATCACGAAGAACAGCGACGTGAGATAGAAGGTGGCCACTAATGCGGCGAGGTTGGCTAACGACTTTATGCCAAATTCACCAATGGTAAACGCAATGGCCCCGAATGCACCGATCGGAGCCAATTTCATCAGCATGTGAACGAGATCGACCATGGTGCTGGGTCGTCCGCGCGGCACGATATCGACGATCTCGGGATTGCAGACATAGATGCCGGCATTGACGAGATGGCGGTAGGTCGGCTTCTCGATCAGCGTCTTGAGATGATCGCCTTCGATCTCGGCGACGCCATAAGGCACCGTCAGCGAATGCTCGCGGACGCACATCGTCACCGGCGGCTTGCAGTCGCGGTGAAACGCCATCAGGTTGCCGAAGTTAAGCTTGGTCAGAACGTCGCCGTTCATCACGAAAAACGGGTGGTCCGGGCGTTCCG
>NCJG01000013.1 GCA_002282385.1 Sphingomonadales bacterium 39-57-19
TCCCAATGAAGGGCAAAATGTCGGCGCTATTGCGATCAGCAGCGGCACGATCAGCGCAGCGCAATTTGCCGCGTTGCGCGGGCTGCCAGCAATTGCCTTAAGCGCGGGACAGAACAGTGCTGGCCCCGATTTGGAGAACGCGCAATCCCCCGCCATCGCCGCAAAAAGTGTCGAACTGGTCCGCGCCTTGGATGTCGCATCACAGGGCGGTCGGATGCTTCCAGCTGGCTTAGCGCTGAACATTAATTTCCCCAATGAAGCGAAGGGAACGAAATTCTGCGCGTCGAAAATAGGCACCTATAACGCCTATGCCCTCAGCTTTTCCGAAAATATGGCAGCAAGCGCATCGCCAGAAATGAAGGAAATGGCCAAGGCATATAAAATGGATATTCCAGCACTGCCTGGCTTGTTACTTGGTCAAAATCCAAGCAAGCCTTCAGCCGACCAATTACAAGATGAGTCCTTTCTACACCTGACTTGTATTGCTGTATCGCCAATGCAGGCAGGCTATGCCGGGGATGACCGAAATACAAAACAGCTTAGCGGAATTTTGAAAGGTTTAGCGCCCACGAAATAGAGTTGCTTTCCGTCTTTCGGATTTGTGAAGTCTAATAACCAAAACCTGACCGTCCGTTCCTGGCCCATTTTTGGTAATCATGCCGACACAAAGCTGACCTCCGCTTGGGCAGCCTTCAGGCGTCCGCCAACGCTCTCGGAACGACCTCAATTGGGCGGAATGCTGTCTGTCCGGTAATGTATTCTAGGCTTTGTATAGAGGACACCGATCAATCGCATGAGCAATTTTCTTCAATCGTCAAACAAGAACCTGCTAAGTGCCGCAGCCATAGCTGCTCCTAAAAGCTGAGCGAGGACAAACGGGGGGACATCTTGTGGGGCAATCCCAGCGAAGGTGTCGGACAGGCTGCGTGCAATCGTAATGGCAGGATTCGCAAAGCTAGTAGATGAGGTGAACCAGTAGGCAGCGGTGATGTAGAGCGCGACAGTTGCAGGCACCCAATTTGGTCGGTGCCGGACGGTGCCGAGGATAGTCAAAATCAATCCAAATGTGGCAATTGCTTCGCCTACCCACTGCCCAAGTCCCGTTCGTGCTTTGGCCGACATTTGGAGTATTGGAAGGTCGAACATTAGGTGGGCAGCCAATGCGCCGAGGATGCCGAAGACGACTTGCGCCACAATATAAACTGTGGCGACACGCCATGTTAGGTCCCCCCGCGATGCAGAAACCAAACTTACGGCGGGGTTGAAATGCGCGCCCGAGATCGGCCCCAGCATTGCAATCAGCACATACAATATTGCTCCCGTGGCTAGGGTATTGCCCAACAGTGCGATGGCGTTGTTCCCTTGCGAAAGGTTCGTTGCCATGATGCCCGAGCCGATCACACAGGCAAATAGGAAGAAAGAGCCGATGCCTTCAGCCACCACAGCGCGCATATTCATGCCGCACCCTCCATTCTGCCTATCGCGGCCAAAGCGGCCCGCAGTTCAGCAGGTTCCATCGTGTCGAATGGTAACGCCAGTAAAGCCCGCACACGCAGTTCCAGTAGACGCCATGTTTCGTCAAAGGCTCCGTCTATTTCTGCATCACTTCCGGTGACGTCTGCGGGGTCGGGCAAGCCCCAATGTCCGCGAATAGGCGCGCCGATAAATAGTGGGCAGGCTTCCCCCGCCGCGTTACCGCAGACTGTGATAGCAATGTCGATGGCAGGCGCACTTGGGGCTGCAAATTCGTCCCAGCTCTTAGACCGGAAAGCCGATGGGTCTATGCCCTTGACCGCCAGCCGCCGAAGCGCACCCGGATGCGGTACACCCTTTGGCTCGCTACCCGCGCTATAAGCAATGATGCGACCAGCGCCGAGCTGGTTGAGGATCGCCTCGGCCAATACACTACGTGCCGAATTTCCGGTGCACAGCACCAATATGGTCTTCATGTCCCCAAAAACCTGTCAACAACAGGCAGCTTTTGGTGCAGTAGTAGGCGCAAGCGATGGCGCGCAGCATTGCCCCTCAGCGGCGTTGTTGGATTCAAGCTTCGACAATTCGGGGCTATCGCCGTAAACTGTCGCCTCGCCATTGGTGAAAAAGGCTTCCCAGACGACGCCGTCGGGATCGGCAATCCAGCTCTTCTCTGATTTCGCATAGCAGCAGGTCGTCTGCCCTTCTTCAAGCACCGGACCATCCGCCGCTTTAAGACGGCTATACACTTCGGCAAGCTCGTCGCCGTTCTCCACTTGAATGCCCAGATGCTCGATCCCCTTGCTGGCGTGATCGCCTGATGAAATCGCAAAATTGACGCGGGGATCGTCAAGCATCCATTTGGCATAGTCGTCCTTTACGACGGTTGGCTTGGCGGCAAACAGTGTCGAGTAAAAACCTATGGATTGGTGAAGGTCGGTGACGCCAACATGGACATGTAACCGCTTCATGCAGATTTCCTCTCAATTGTTGGAGCTTCACAGCCAACGTCATTGCCGCAATCAGCACCAGCGCAGCAATTTTCCATCAGATAGCCCACAAGTGCATTCATTTCCGCGTAGTTGGCTCTGTAAATGAGCGAACGATGCCTCCGTTCCTGACTGATAAGTCCCACGCGATTCAGTTGGGCCAAATGGAAAGAAAGCGAGGAATTGGGGACGCCAAGTGCATCGGCGATGGCCCCAGCTGCCATTCCTTGTTCGCCAGCCTGCACCAGCAAGCGGAACACCGCTAGGCGATGTTCCTGAGCCAAGGCGCTCAGCGCTTCGATTGCAGCAACAGCTTGCATGTTCAATTCCTTGCTTCCATCTAAGTCGAAATGACAGCTTCATTAGCGCTAGTCAACTTCAATTCGAAAGAAGTCAAAACGATCCAAACCGAAGCTGCGTTAAGGTGCAGCGGTTATAAGCAACCAGCGGGTATCGGAGGCATCTCAGGAAGTATCTTACGACTGCAATTGGGTCGTATCCAGACAGACCACTTTGCGTGCCCGTCGATCCGAAAGCAGGCAGTCCGCCCTCGGCCCAATTGCCGTTAGCCATTTTGGGAAATCAAAGGCTACCGACAAAAATATCAAAAGCTGTCTTTTGTAAGTTTTCTTGGTGCTTTTTAACTGTTGCGAAATGCAAAGCGAAGGAGCTGGCACCAAAGTGGCTTGGGGTAACGCATATTCCGCTTAAACCGTTGTCTGATTTTCCGTGTCGGGACGATGGCGACCTGACGGTAAACACTTATAATTGCAGTCATCACGCTGCCTCCTTCTTTTCTGAAATTGCTTGTGCGTAAGTCGCGAACAGTGCTGCGAAATGATCACCAAGCGTTCGCGCAGTTGCGGCCGCCCGGTGTGCGGCAGACTGAAGCTGATCCCCGTCGCGATCGAGAAGACGCATAATTGCATCCGCGGCGGCCTGCGCATTTCCGGGCGTATAGGTTTCGCTAAAATCGGGATGCGCGATATCTGCGACCGCACCTCCATTAGGAACTATCAATGGCAGGCCAGATGCTAAGGCCTCTGACGCAACGAGCCCGAATGTTTCTGCGGATGAACCATGGACGAGTGCATCGCAGCTTGCCATTATAGTGGCCAGCGCCGTCCGATTACGAACAGGTTCCAGCAACTGGATATGCGGGTTGCCGCTCACATGTTCAATCACCGAAGCCTGCTGGTGACCATTGCCGATGAGAACCAACCCTACAGGCCGTTTCGCAGCTACACGGACGACAGCGTCTATAACACAAGGCCAGCGCTTTTCCGGAGTATGCCTGCCGATCCCCAACAACAAAGTCGCCGTATCCGGTAAATCACAGCGCGCTAACAGGTCTCGCCGAACAGACATGTGCCTTCGCGCTGGAGAGAAAACGCCCGCATCGACGCCCATCGGGATGTTGACCGCACCCCGTATGCCGCCACCCGTTAACCTCTTTTGAAGACTTGGCGACGCGCATATGGTGAAATCAAAGCTGTTGCACATGCGCCTGAGATAGCGCCAGAACCATTCAAATTGCCGATCGATGACATCGCGCGGTGCAACGCCGTCAAACCAGCGATATGCCCATGCCGAGAGCGGGTCATGGTGCATGAACATCGACCGAAGTGCTTGGCCTTGCCAGCTTTTTGCAACCCACGCACCACGCCACGGGGAGGATGCCTCCAATACATCGGGTTGCTCGGCGTCCAATATGGCGTGGACCGGAGCTGCGTCCCAGAACATGCCATATTTCTTATCAAATGGCAGCGAGGGGGCTTTAACATAAATGATCCGGCACCCGTTTTCATATTCGACAACTTCGTCCCTGTTGCCAGGCGCAATCACAATTATCTGGTGTCCAAGCCGGGCGCCGATTGCGAGCTTAGCGTGAATATAGGTGCGCACTCCGCCACCTTCAGGGGCATAAAACTCGCACACATCGACGATCTTCACGGTTTTCCCTCCGCGGCCGAGCCTTTGATTGGGCCAACGCCAAATCCTTGCCGATAATTCATGACTATCGAAATTGATCGCACACCAGATCCGACGGTAAGTCCCGCTACTTTTGCCCGGGGCTTGCGAAAGCCGAGTTTAGGATTATTGGCAAAACCTACACCATCGCCTGATAAACCGAATTTACCGTTTTCATCTCGATCGTGCAGCAGAACCAAGGCATAGTTTCCAGGGCCAGGCGCGCGAATACACATCGTCACAGATCCCATATTTGGCGTGGTCATCGGCACGCGCCGAAAGGGTTTGCCTGCCGCGATCAAAATCTTGTCACTTTGCAGAAAATCTGAATCATTTTCAGGGTATAATTCGAGGATGAGTTTACCTCGGCGGTCCTTTAAGCCCAAAACATCGACCCGCACCGCAGGACCAGATTCCGACGTCCGGCAGTCAGCCTCGTTTCGCCCGCGCTCAGATTTAGGGGGAACAACCGCGTTTGTAGGCACAGACAGCCCGATTGCCGCGAGTGCCAAGAGGTACCTCATCATGCCCTTACCTTTTCGGGAAGCGCGCCTTGGTATCGGGAGAAAAGTGCGCCGACGCCCAACATCGCCGCGACTATGAAATGCAGCGCCAACATTGCGGTCGCGGTTAGGGTTATCAGCGTGGATACTGCGCTATCATGTCCAACCAGTAACACTGCGATGACGGCAAAAAGGGCTTCTTTATTTGGCAGAAATGGCAGCCGTCCGACCAAAAGCCGGATCATGGATAAAACCAGCCAGAAACCGAAATGTGGGCCGGGCAGAATTATATACCACAATAAGGCACATAACAGCGTGCCCGCTGACAATCGGATAATATGTACCCCAAAAATCCACCAAAGTTCGGCGCGTTCCAGTGTAAACACCCGGCGCGAAAAAAACAGAACAACGAACGACAGGACTAAAAAAATGGCTGCGGAAAGAACGGAGGCATCCGTGTATGCACCAAGATGTAGTTGCGAGACAAAAGGGTAGGTCACGCACAGCAGAAGTAGCGCGATAAGGTTGGCCGCCAAAGCTGATAATATATTGACGTCCTTGATCGCTCCAAAAGGCGCCGAGCTTAGCTCTGTGCGCTTTCGTGCCCACAGATAAAAATAAACTTCGCCGGAATAGGATATCAGAACCTCATTGCCGATTCGTTTGGCAAGAAGGACAAAGAATCCCGAAACAGGCAACATCCATAGACGCCGAAAGATAATCCAATCGGCAACAGGCAACGCGAAATAAAGCGCCAGCAATACAGGTAAGAACCACAAGTTTTCAGGTAATGTATCATGCAGTTGCGCGGGTTTGATCTGCCCAAGTTGCAGCACAATGGCGATCAACAGAGCCGCAGAAAGGCCGCGTGACAGCCATGTCGACCACAGGTTTTTGTCGGGCTTTAAAGTCGGCAGCTCCAAATGCGCAAATGGGGTAGCAGTGATGGTCAAGCTACCGACCAATCGCGTTCGCGAAGTACGGTGTCGCGCTGCCCCCGGGCATCAAACCGGCGCGCCAAAAACTGGTAAAAGAAATCATGCTGCCGTGACCGAGGTGTCAAATGGTAGACGACCCGCTCCGATAAGGTCCAACGCACTTTACCGCGATCAGCGCGTCGGTCAGATGTCATACACCATAATGTGTGATGGTAGATTTGCCGCCCTAACTTCAACACGCGATGCATCAGTTCATGGTCTTTTAAAACATAAGGCCAAAGCAACGGATCATAGCTGCCTGCTGCACGCAATGCGTCTGTACGAAACATTTGCGCAGCGCCGCTGGTATGGTTCTGATGCGGCAAGATGAACGCGGCGAGTAGACGATGTGCCATGCTGCCCAGCCCCCTGAAAAACGGTTCACGGCGCAAACAGGCGCATGCCGCCACATAGTTAGCACCCTTTGCATCAAACAAATGCGTCGCAGTCGAGAGATATTGCGGCGGGTAATATGTATCCGCGTCACAAATCGCCGTGAATTCGGAGGCAACCGCAGCGATGCCCGTTTGCAACGCATAGACCTGCCCAGGCCGAGGCTCATGTAAAAAGGTTACTTTACCGGAACAATCGGCCAGCTGCATGCGTGCTTTATCAATGCAGCCGTCGGTCGAGCCATTGTCGACAATGATCAAATCGAACGGGGTGGTTTGCGCAATAATCGATGCTAAAGTCCGCGGCAGAAAATCCGCTTCATTATAGACAGGTATGACAATCGACCAACGCACAAACCACCCCAGACAGCTCAGAGGTTCGTAGGTTTCATTTGCCAAAGTACGATGTCAGAACTGCGTCAAATTTATGATGAATAAAAATGTTTTGTGTCACAAACACTGCAGCTGAGTGTTGCTCTGTTTAATTTTATTAGGACGACGATCCTGCTGCCTTCAGCATGCCCGATCTAGAAAATGTCCTCTTTCTTCATCAGCACAAACAATAGCGGACCGTCCGCTCTCGGCCCAAAATCTGCCATGGCACCTGATCAAGGACGAGAGCGATTAAGCTTTCCGTCAAAACAGACTGTTCCAATTGGAACGCTGGCGACCGGTGTTCGACACCAACGACTCTTACCGGGCAAATGGGACTTTTGTGGCGTTTGGGATTGGC
Source organism: Sphingomonadales bacterium 39-57-19 (assembly GCA_002282385.1). Classification (GTDB taxonomy): domain Bacteria; phylum Pseudomonadota; class Alphaproteobacteria; order Sphingomonadales; family Sphingomonadaceae; genus Sphingorhabdus_B. Next base: position 7,039 of record NCJG01000013.1, read on the forward strand.
GGACCAGTCCCAAAGCATTACGGATGATCGTCGCTCATCCGTTTTTAGGAGCGAGCCGAACACAAAGATGAGCGCAGTGCCAATCGCGTAAACCGACCATGCCCCATCCGAGGCCGACTTAAACACTGAATTTCCAACATTTTTACGCGGGCGTTCTAATCAGAACGCTGATTAAGACGCAGGCTGCAACCCCGCTTTGGGCAGCAAAGGCGGTATCGCCTAAGTCATTGAAATCATTGGAGCGGGCGAAGGGATTCGAACCCTCGACCCCAACCTTGGCAAGGTTGTGCTCTACCCCTGAGCTACGCCCGCTCTGGCGGTCAGGTTCTTTAAATCCTGACGGGTGAGGCGCGCCGTTAGCATGGGGTATATTCCCCCGCAAGCCCCAAATATCGGCTTTTTACGAAAACTGGGGTAATGCCTCTATTGTGAAACCCATCTCTTTGCCCACATAGGGACGAAACGAATCCTGTGGAATGGAGAATGCAGTGGCGACGATGGGCCTTACCACCGACGAGCAAAAAGCCGTTGAGCAATTCCGGAACGACGTAGTTACGCCGTCGATGGACAAATTGGTGATTCTGGATTTCTGGGCCGAATGGTGCGGCCCGTGCAAGCAGTTGACGCCAATATTGGAAAAGGTTGCCGCAGAATATGCAGATCGCGGCGTCGTTTTGGCCAAGGTCAATGTAGACGAAAATAAGTTCATCGCGTCGCAGTTTCAGGTGCGCTCGATTCCAACCGTCTATGCCATTTTTCAGGGACAGCCTGTTGCGGACCTGTCACCAGCACGCACAGAGCCGCAGTTGAAGCAAATGCTGGACCAGCTGCTTGAGAAATTGCCGATATCGGCAGGCCCGGTTGCGGATGACCCCACAGCTGCCCTCTTGCCGCTGATTGAGGCCGCCGAAGATCTTTTGGCGCATGATAGCGCGGAGCAGGCTTATGGGCTGTTTGCAGAGGCGCTGACGATATCGCCCGAACATCCAGCCGCATTGTCGGGCATCATCCGAACTCTGGCCGCTATTAACCGGCTGGAAGAGGCACAGGCGGTTTATAACAGCCTGAGCGAAGAACTGCGCGCCGATCCTGCACTTGAAAAGGCGGGATCGATATTGAGCATCGCCGCCGCCGCCGTCCCGCCGGAAGAATTGGCCGGTTTGAAGGCAGCCGTTGATGCCGCACCCGAAGACCATCAAGCACGGCTTGATCTCGCGAACGCGTTAATGGCCGCCGGTGACCGCGATGGCGCAGCCGAAGCGTTGCTGCATATCATTGCCGCCGACCGCGAATGGAATGAAGGCGCGGCAAAGGCGCGGCTTTTGGAAATTTTTGCCGTCATCGGTCTTGAAGACCCATGGGTATCTGCAACACGCCGTAAATTGTCTGCGATCTTGTTCGGATGACCACGCGCCGTATCTCGATTTTCCCACTTACTGGGGCCATTATTTTTCCGGGCATGCAATTGCCCCTGCATATTTTTGAACCACGCTACCGTGACCTTGTCGGCGATTCGCTGGCGCGTGACCGCAAAATCGGCATGATCCAACCAAAGGGACAGGGCACGAACCCGCCGCTGTTCACCGTCGGTTGCCTTGCACGCATCCACGATGTGGAGGCGCTCGATGATGGCAGGTACAATATCATTCTGGAAGGCGTGCAGCGCTTTTCGATCGTGAATGAGCTGAATGTCACCACAAGCTTTCGGCAGGTCGAAGCCGAGCTTTGGGAAGAAGACGAAATCGGCGATGCCCTATCGCTGGCGGAACGTGCCTCACTCGAAATCGAATCGCGCCGCTTTGCCGAAGCGCAGGGTTATAGTGTCGACTGGAGCGCGGTGTCGCAACTGGATGATTATTCGCTGGTCAATGCCATCGCCCAAATCGCGCCATTTGATTATGCCGCAAAACAGGCATTGCTGGAGGCACGGGGCTTGTCAGACCGCGCAGATACGATCGTGCAACTGATGCAGTTTTTTGGACGCCACGACGGATCGGACGACCGGGTAACGCTGCAATAATCAGCCAGCGAAGCTTGCGCGCAATCCATCAATAACAAACTGCGCCGCAAGCGCGCCGAGGAGAACGCCAAGGAGGCGCGTGATAACAGCCTCTGCATTTGCGCCCAGCACCCGCATGATCGGGCCAGCAGCCAGAAGCGCGAGCAAGGTGAGCACCAACACGGTGGCCAGCGCGCCAAGGACCACGCCTGCGCGATCCATGCCGCTATTTTGCGACATCAACAACATGACCGATGCAATCGAGCCCGGTCCAGCAATCATCGGCATGGCCATAGGAAAGACCGAGACGTCTTCGATTTCGGGGGTGTCGAGGATTTTCTGCGCGCGTTCTTCCCGGCGTTCGGTGCGCTTTTCAAAAACCATGTCGATGGCGATGAGGAACAGCATGATGCCGCCTGCAATTCGGAAGCTGTTCAATTCAATGTGCAGTGCCGACAGCAACTGTTCGCCAAACAACGCAAACACCAGCAATATGCCCGACGCGACGATGACGGCGCGAAACGCCATATTGCGGCGCTGCGCGGCATTTGCGCCTTTGGTCAGGCTCGCATAAATTGGCGCGCATCCCGGAGGATCGATCACCACGAAAAATGTGATGAAGGCGGAGAGGAACAGCTCCATCATAATGAAGCGGCCACCTGATCGGTAATCACGGTCTCCGTCGCTTCACCGTTCCACAATTTGATTTCAATGGTCCGCGCGCCATTTGGGTGCACGACCCAACTATAGCTCAATGACTGATCCCGCGCATAACCGATCTTCATTTTCGCGCCCTCGGGTGATGCCACCAGCATTGCGGGCGCACGGCCCTTGCAACTCGCGACCTTGGTCTCAATCATTTCCTTCGGCATGCGCGGCGCGGTCAGAGCGTCGCCATGGTCCAGCACCCATTTCCATTCGCCATCGCCGCGATTGTTTGTTTCGACAAATTCCCACACAGTGGTGAAATAGCCAACCGAGCCATCGGGCCGTTGCCATGCACCCGTCGTGACGCCAGTTTTACCGTCGCACGACATAAATGCCTTATGCGGTTGCCACTTCACCGACGCTGCCGGATCAGCCTTGCCCTTTAACCATTCAGACGCGGCCACAGGTTGCGGCACAAACATCACCGCATCCTTCGCAGCCGTTTCACGAAAAGCCGTCCATTGGCCCTTGTGTTGGGCCAGCTGGTTAAACCCGATTTCCGCCGCGATAATCGCACTTGGGTTGGCAATCTTGGGTTGGAAGGTACGGAACTCAGGGCTCGGTCCAGACGCACAGCCCGTCACCACCGCAACAAGTGCTAGGGCTGAAAGGGCTTTCATGGCGTCATATACCTTCCGGCACTGTGATCCCTGCACGACGATGCCCGGCGACCAGAGTGTTGCGCAACAAGCACGCAATAGTCATGGGGCCAACGCCGCCCGGCACGGGGGTGATGGCGCCAGCATGACGGAGGGCATCGTCAAAGGCAACGTCGCCGACCAGCCGGCCCTTGCTTTGCCCATCCGCGGGCGCAAGGCGGTTGATGCCGACATCGATAACCACTGCGCCCGGTTTCAACCAGTCGCCGGTCACCATTTCAGCGCGGCCAACCGCTGCGACAACAATATCCGCGCGCCGCACCACATCGGGCAAATTCTGCGTGCGGCTATGCGCGATGGTGACGGTGCAATTTTCAGCGAGCAACAATTGCGCCATTGGTTTGCCAACAATGTTGGACCGTCCAATCACGACGGCATTTTTGCCCGACAAATCGCCCATATGGTCTTTTAAGAGCATGAGGCAGCCCAAAGGCGTGCAGGGTACAAAAGCATCCTCACCCACCGCAAGTCGCCCTGCATTGACCACATGGAACCCGTCGACATCCTTGGCGGGATCAATCGCGGCAATGACCGCCTTGTCGTCCATATGCGCTGGCAAAGGCAGCTGAACCAGGATACCATCAACAGCGGGATCGGCATTGAGTGTTTCGACCAATGCGATCAGTTCATCCTGCGAAACCGAAGCGGACAGCTTATGTTCAAAGCTGTTCATGCCCGCTTCGACAGTCGCCTTTTTCTTGGACCCTACATAGACTTGGCTTGCGGGGTCTTCGCCCACCAACACAACCGCGAGACCGGGGCTTCTGCCTGTTTTGGAAACAAAAGCAGGAACTAACGCTGCGATCCGTTGGCGCAAATTAGCGGCAAAGGCTTTGCCATCAATGATCATAGCCGTGCTCACATGCCCGCCATTGAGATATCACTGGCAAGGCCCATCAAAAGCATCTGCAGAATGCGCAGCCCGATCAGCAACACCATTGGAGAAAAATCAATCATGCCGGTGTCGGGCAGGATTTTGCGGATCGGCCTCAAAAACGGGTCGAGAATGACATTCAACGCTTGCCAGATGGACGAGACGATATTGTTCGAAAGGCTGACGACGTTAAACGCGATGAGCAGGCTCAAGATAAACTGAACGATGACCACCGTCGACAGGATCGACATCAGATAGCCAATAATGGAAATGAGCGCGAGAAGCATGAAATTCTCCGGATAAGTCTGGCCTGAGCGATTAGCCGAGCCAAGGCGCTGTATCAACACCCCAAAACAGCAATAGCCTATATCACTTATGAATAAGCGTGCCTGCACCCTTCACAGTGAACATTTCGATCAACATCGCATGGCTCGTGCGCCCGTCGAGGATGACCGCTGCGTCCACGCCCGATTCCACTGCATCAACGCAAGTCTGGATTTTGGGAATCATGCCGCCACTAATCGTACCATCGCTTTGCAGCTTGGCAATCGCCGCAGGGTCCAGATCGGTCAGCAGCTGGCCCGATTTGTCGAGCACGCCTGCAACATCGGTCAAAAGGAACAGCCGCGATGCGCCAAGCGCACTCGCCACTGCGCCCGCCATGGTGTCGGCGTTAATGTTGTACGTATGCCCGTCTGCGCCAACGCCAATGGGCGCGATAACCGGAATCATGCCCGCGGCGCTGATCGTATCGATGACGCTGCGGTCGACCGTTGTTGGTTCGCCGACAAAGCCCAAATCGATATTGCGTTCGATATGGCTGTCTGGATCTTTCTGCGTCCGCTGAACCTTCGTTGCCGTAACAAAGCCGCCGTCTTTGCCCGAAATGCCAAGCGCCTTGCCACCAGCAGCGTTGATCCAGCCGACGAGTTCTTTGTTGATCGCGCCCGAAAGCACCATTTCAGCGATCTTGGCCGTTTCAGCATCGGTGACGCGCAAACCATCGACAAATTGGCTTTCCACGCCCAATTTTTTGAGCATGGCGCCGATTTGCGGGCCGCCGCCATGGACGACGACGGGGTTGATACCGACAGCTTTCAAAAGCACAACATCGTCCGCAAAATCGCGCGCCAGACCAGCATCGCCCATCGCATGGCCGCCATATTTTACGACAAATGTCTTGCCCGCATAACGCTGCAAATAAGGTAGAGCCTCGGTAAGCGTTTCGGCTTTGGCTAGGTTGGCGGGATTAATCGTCATGCTGCACCTTCTGCGTCAAGTTTGCGACCGATGCGGACGACGAGGGCAATGACCAGCGGCACCATGACCGCCGACAGTACAATCTTGGCAACCATCTGCCCGACCATCAGATCAGCAATAGGGCGCACGCCATAGAAGGACACGGTGATGAAGATCAGCGTGTCGACAATCTGCGACAAGGCAGCGGCGACAAAGCCGCGAACCGCAAGAAACTTGCCCGACGTGCCTTTCAGCCGCGCAAATAACCAGACATTCAAGGAAACCGATACGCCATAAGCGAGGATGCCGGCTGCCATCATCCGCCCGCTTTGGCCGACGATGACCGGAAAGGCTTCTTTGGCTGGTTCATACATGCCGGGATCAGTCGGGAGTTGCAGGACAAAATAGGACAGCCCAATCGCAATGAATAAGGGCACAAAACCATAACGCACCAGACGGTCAGCGATGGCGCGCCCATGCATTTCGGCAATGGCGCTGGAGACCGCGATCAGCGTCAGAAACGGAAAAATCCCCGCTTCAACAGCCAGCGGCCCAATCGCAACCTGCTTGGCACCTAAAAATCCGCCCAAGGGGACCATGCCCCCATAGAAGATGGCAAAAACAAACAAGGAGCGCGGAATGGCGCTTAATGATACGCCGGATGTGGTCTGGTCAGTCATGCGAATCTGACTAGCGTCTAATTTTATTGGCGCAAGGCCAACGATGGCGCTAGGTATCGCAGCAATAAATCGGGGTTGGGGACTTTATGCATATTTTATTGAGCCTTGCAGGGATGATCGTCATTCTCGCGATCGCCATTTTCCTCTCGTCAAACCGGCGCGCCATCAAGTTCCGCGTGGTTGGTGCAGCCTTTGCCTTGCAGGCCAGCGTCGCTGCCCTCGTCCTCTACACCTCATGGGGTAAAGTCGCGCTCAATGCCGCATCTACCGGCGTTTCGAACCTGCTCGGCTATTCAGCAAAGGGCACGCAGTTCATTTTTGGCCCGCTCGCCTCTCCTGAAATCGGTGGCAACAGCTTTGCGATTGCTGCGCTTCCCGTCATCATCTTCTTCGCGTCGCTGATCTCGATCCTCTATTATCTGGGCATCATGCAATATGTCATCCGCTGGATCGGTGGCGGTTTGCAAAAGATTACCGGCATCTCAAAAGTGGAAAGCCTTTGCGCTGCCGCAAATATTTTCGTGGGCCAGTCGGAATCACCATTGGTCATCCGCCCCTATCTTGCCAATTTGAAACCGGAACAGCTTTTCTGCGTCATGACCGTTGGCATGGCGGGCGTTGCGGGAACCATATTGGCCGCTTACGCATCCATGGGCATCCGCATTGATTATCTGCTGGCAGCAGCATTCATGTCCGCGCCGGGCGGCATTTTGATGGCCAAGCTGATGATGCCCGACGTCCCTGCGGCGGTGCGTGCCGAGGGCGATCCTGCGCTGGCCAACCCGCACCCGGATGATGAACCAGTCATGGTCCATGATGATGGCGAAGAAAAACCCGCCAACATCATCATGGCCGCGGCGCAGGGTGCACAAACCGGCGTTAAGCTGGCGGTAGCGGTCGGTGCGATGGTCCTGGCTTTCGTTGCCTTGGTCGCGCTGGCCAACGGCATATTGGGCGGCATCGGCGGCTGGTTTGGTCAGCCGGACCTGAGTTTCCAGCAAATTGTCGGCTATGCCTTTGCACCCATAATGTTCCTTTTGGGCGTGCCATGGCATGAAGCGATTCAGGCGGGCGGCTTGTTCGGCACCAAAATCGTGCTGAACGAATTCGTCGCCTTTATTGATTTGGGCGCACTGAAAGAACTTTCCGCACCAACGGTCGGCATCGTCACATTCGCCTTGTGCGGATTTGCCAATTTCAGCTCGATTGCCATTCAAATGGCCGTGACGGGAAGCCTTGCGCCAAACCAGCGGCCCATGATTGCCAAGCTGGGCTTGAAAGCACTCGCCGCCGGATCGCTATCGAACCTGATGAGCGCGGCGCTAGCTGGTTTATTCCTGTCTTTGGGGTAAATTAATTTTCGCCAGCCGCCCGCTTTAATTCATAAAGCAGATCAAGCGCCGCCCGCGGGCTAAGTGCGTCGATATCAAGGCCTGTTAGCTTTTCACGCAAGGCATCAACCTTTGCTTCGGCGGCGTCGAGCGCGGCGCTGAACAATGGTAGGTCACCCAATCCCGCGGCCAGACCGCCTGTTTCGGCGCGCCCTTTTTCGAGCTTCTCCAGCACAGTCTTTGCCCGCGACACGACTTGCGGCGGAAGACCGGCAAGCTTTGCCACCGCGATCCCGTAACTGCGGTCGGCGGGGCCATCGCCAAGCTCGTGGAGCAAGACGAGGTCGCCCTTATACTCCTTGGCGCGGACATGGTGCAGCGACAGCGCGTCAAGGCTGTCCGACAACCGGGTCAGTTCGTGATAATGCGTTGCGAAGAGGCAGCGGCAGCGATTGGTTTCGTGAATGCCCTCGACAACCGCCCATGCAATGGCAAGGCCGTCATAGGTCGATGTACCGCGCCCAACCTCGTCCAAAATCACAAAGCTGCGTTCGGTTGCCTGCGCAAGAATGGCCGCCGTTTCGACCATTTCGACCATGAAGGTCGACCGCCCGCGTGCCAGATTATCCGATGCGCCCACGCGGCTGAAAAGGCGGTCAACAAGGCCAAGCTTTGCCGATGTCGCAGGGACATAGCTTCCCGCCTGTGCCAGCAAAACGATCAACGCATTCTGCCGCAGGAAGGTGGATTTGCCGCCCATATTTGGGCCGCTGACCAACCACAGCCGCTTATCGGGCGAAAGCTTGCAATCATTGGCAATGAACCGGTCGCCCGATTTCGCCAGCGCGCTTTCGACCACCGGATGTCGGCCGCCTTCGATTTCAAGGCGTGGGTGGCTGACAAAGGAGGGGCGGCACCAATTGCCCTCTGCAGCCCGTTCCGCCAGCGCCGCCGACACATCGATCCGCGCCAAGGCGTCGGCGCTGGAGGCGATTGCATCACGCCGCGTGAGCACAATCGCGGTCAGTTCCTCTAAATGCGCGGCTTCAGCAGCCAAGGCATGTCCACTGGCCTGTGTGATGCGCATGGCCTCTTCATGAAGCTCAGGCGAATTGAAACGGACGGCGCCGGCCATCGTTTGCCGGTGCGCAAAGCCTGACCCGACAGCCATGAGCGCATCGCCATGCTTGGCAGGCACTTCGACAAAATATCCCAGAACGGCATTGTGCCGGATCTTGAGCGCAGCCACGCCGGTCGAATCGCGATAGCGCGCCTCCAGTTGGGCAATCGCCTGCCGCCCGTCGCGGCCAGCCGAACGTAGCACGTCCAACGCCGCATCATAGCCTTCGGCGATATAGCCGCCCTGCGCGGTGTCGGTGGGCGGGGAGGTAACAAGCGCACGGCTGAGGATGTCGACCATATGGCCGTGGCCATCCAACATCGGCAGCAATTGATCGAGCAATTGGGGGCGGTCGGCCATGGCGCCCAATCGCTCACGCAGATGGCGCGCCGCATCCAGCCCATCGCGGATTTGCCCCAAGTCGCGCGGGCTGCCGCGTCCGGCAACAACACGGCCCAATGCGCGGGCAATATCCGGCAATTGCCGCAAAGCGGACCGGACGGCATCGCGGGTCAACGGCGCGTCATGGAACCACTGCACCAGCGACAGTCGCGCTTCGATGATATTTTGGTCCATCAGCGGCGCAGAGAGGTCCGACGCAAGCTGGCGCGCGCCGGCACCCGTTATCGTGCGGTCAACCTCGGCCAGTAATGACCCGGCACGCACGCCTTTGTTCGCTGCGCTGATTTCAAGGCTATCGCGCGTTGCTTGGTCAATCAGCAAATGGGCATGTACTTCACGCCGGACCGGCAGTTTGAGGAAGGGCATGTTGCCCTGCCCGACATGCGCCAGATAGGCGATGAGCCCGCCGGCCGCAGCCTGTTCAGCGCGCGTGACCGCACCGATGGTATCCAAGGTCGAAAGGGCGAAATGCTGTTTCAGCAAATCGCCGCCAACAATGCTGTCAAAGTCAGCGCGCGGACGAATGATTGCGCCTAGAAACTGCTGGGCCAAACCATCCGGAACGACAAGTTCGCTTGCGGACAGCCGTGCAAGCTCGGCTTCAAGTGCGCTCGCCGCAACGGTGACGAGTTCGAAATAGCCGGTCGAAATATCTGCCGCCGCCAGACCATATTCGTCACCCACCGGCGCGACGGCGACGAGCATGTTCGAAGTCCAGCTGTCCAGCAAGCTGTCCTCCGTCAACGTTCCTGCCGTCACGAACCGGACGATATCGCGCGATACCAAAGTCTTTGAACCGCCGCGGGCCTTGGCATCCTCGGGGTTTTCGGTTTGCTCCGCAATCGCAACGCGATGCCCTGCCTTGATGAGCCGCGCCAGATAGCCTTCGGCTGCATGCACCGGCACGCCGCACATCGGAATGGGCCTGCCATCATGTTCGCCGCGCGATGTCAGCGCGATATCCAACGTTGCAGCGGCAGCGCGCGCATCATCAAAGAATAGCTCAAAAAAGTCGCCCATGCGGTAGAACAACAGGCAATCCTCGGCCTTCGCCTTCAGCCCGAGATACTGCACCATCATTGGCGTCGGTCCCGATGTCGCTTTCATTGTCCCCGTCATGGGCAACGCGATAGCGGAGCCGTTCCTGCGGGGCAATGCTTGCCCTAGCGGCACCACCGCGTTAGGGCAGTTTAAATTATAAAATAGGGTCAAAGCCAAAAATGAACGATAGCGACGTCCAGATTACAGCTCAGGAAGCTTTGGATTTCCATTCCCAAGGCCGACCGGGAAAAATCGAAATCGTGGCGACCAAGCCAATGGCCACACAACGTGATTTGTCGCTCGCATATTCACCAGGTGTCGCCGTGCCGGTGCAGGCTATTTATGACGACCCGGCAACCGCCTATGATTATACCGCAAAGGGTAATCTCGTCGCCGTTATCTCAAATGGTACAGCGATTCTTGGCATGGGCAATTTGGGTGCATTGGCATCCAAGCCCGTGATGGAAGGCAAGGCAGTGCTCTTCAAACGCTTCGCCGATGTCGACTCGATCGATATTGAGGTGAAGACCGAAGATGCGCAGCGTTTCATTGACGCGGTCGAACTACTTGAACCGACCTTTGGCGGCATCAATCTGGAAGATATCGCCGCGCCTGATTGCTTCATTATTGAACAGACGTTGAAAGAACGGATGAACATTCCGGTTTTTCATGATGACCAGCACGGCACCGCGATCATCGCGGCAGCAGGATTGATCAATGCGTGCGAGCTTACGGGCCGTTCGCTGAAAGACATAAAGATTGTCTGCAATGGCGCAGGCGCAGCGGCGATTGCCTGCACCGAGCTGATCAAAGCCATGGGCGTACCGCACGACAATGTCATTATGTGCGACCGTTCGGGCGTGATTTACCAAGGCCGCACCGAAGGCATGGATCAGTGGAAATCGGCGCATGCGGCAAAAACAACCGCGCGCAATCTGGCAGAGGCCATTGTCGGCGCAGATGTGTTCCTTGGCCTTTCCGCCGCCAATGCGTTGAGCGCCGATATGGTGAAGTCGATGGCGCCTGAGCCAATCATTTTTGCCATGGCGAACCCCGATCCCGAAATCTCGCCGCCTGTGGCGCGCGCGGCGCGGCCCGATGCGATCATTGCGACGGGACGGTCTGATTTTCCAAATCAGGTCAACAATGTCCTGTGCTTCCCCTTCCTGTTCCGCGGGGCGCTCGACGTACGCGCTACGACGATCAACGAACCCATGAAGATTGCGGCATCGCATGCCTTGGCACAATTGGCGCGTGAAACCGTGCCCGAAGAAGTGGCGGCTGCCTATGGCGGCATGATGCACAAATTCGGACGGGATTATATCATCCCGTCGCCATTCGACCCGCGCCTCATGGAAATCGTCGCCTCGGCCGTGGCAAAGGCAGCAATGGATTCGGGTGTCGCGCAAAAACCGATTGCCGATATGAACGCCTATCGCGCGAGCCTGCGCGCGCGTCAAAACCCGACGACATCCGTTCTGACCCAAGTTTATGCAGCCGCCAGGGCAAAGCCAAAGCGCGTCATTTTTGCCGAAGCCGAAGAAGACGTCGTGTTGCGCGCCGCCGTTCAGTTCAAACAAGATGGCTATGGCGTACCCGTGCTGGTCGGACGCGATGCGCGCGTTACCGAGAAACTGATCGGGCTCGGCGCCAATCCGGACGAATATGAAATCCATAACAGCGCCCAAAGTCCGCTGGTCGAGAAAATGGTCGACCGGCTGTACAGCCGCCTGCAGCGTCGTGGTTATCTGCGCCGCGATATTCAGCGGATGGTCAACCGCGACCGCAACATCTTTGGCGCACTGCTGCTTCAGATGGATCAAGCCGACGCGATGATCACGGGCGTCACGCGTACCTTTGGACAAACCCTGCGCGAATTGCGCCGGGTGCTCGATGCCAAGAAGGATGCGACACCATTTGGCATTCACGTCATGGTCGGAAAAACACATACAGTGTTTATCGCCGACACCACGGTCAACGAACGCCCAACAGCTGAAGAACTTGCCCATATTGCCGAGAAAACCGCTGGCGTTGCCCGCCGCATGGGCCATGTCCCACGCGTTGCGTTCCTGTCATTCTCAACCTTCGGCAATCCGGCTGGAAACTGGCTCAATAACATCCGCGATGCCGTTGCCATATTGGATGCCCGCCGCCCCGACTTCGAATATGAAGGCGACATGCCGCCGGATGTTGCGCTCAACCCAGCGTTGATGAAAAACTATCCGTTCTGTCGTTTGTCCGGACCCGCCAATGTGCTGGTCATGCCCGGTCTGCAATCGGCAAATCTGTCGGCAAAGCTGTTGCGCGAATTGGGCGGGGACCAAGTCATTGGACCCATGCTGCTGGGTATCGAGCGTCAGGTGCAGGTGGCCACCATGGCGTCAAGCGCCGGCGACCTGGTGACCTTGGCCGTACTTGCTGCGGCAGGTGTCACCGAATAAGCAGCAGGAAAGCGGGGGCGATTGTCCCCGCCTTTTCGATATCGTGATGTTACGTCAGAATCAGTTCGGGCTGTTCGGCGTTGAGCCTTGACCACTGCCTGCGCCGACAGAACCGATATTGCCGAAGATTTCTTCAAAGAAGCTCTTGTTGCGGCCAAGTGTCGGCGTTTTGTCGCCTTCAGGGCTGATTTTCGAAATAAGTTCTTTGCCCGTTTGCGCAACCGATGCGACATTTCCGGCCGCGTCAAACCGGACCTTCAGCACATATTGGGTGTCTGCCTTTGGCTGCGAGAACGCCAGCTGCTTTGCGTCGCGTGAATAATAATACCAGTCGTTTTGATCGAACTGACCCACAAATGTCGGGCGGCCAAGCGATGCCTGAACCGATTCCCTGTTGTCTACGCCGGGTTGGATAGAGTTCAGCAACGTTTGGTCGCCAATATAGCCCTGATGCGAACGAAGGCGGGTACAGCCAGACGCCAATGTCATAGCGGCCAATAATGCTGCAAAACCTGCAATTTGCGTCGCGCGCATAAACTTCTCCGCTAATCCACTAAAGTTGGGCCTTTGCCATTGCATCCTTAAGGCGCAATATCAATATGCAATCCCAGATGAATGCCCGATGAGTAAGGATGAAAACGCGTCAAAATGACATTATTGAAAAGACTTTTCGGGAAAGGGGAACCCGACCCCAAGCTTAAGCTGATTCCATTGTACAATCAGATCGTGGCGAAAGCGCGTGAGCCGCATTGGTATATCGACGGTCAGGTGCCGGACAGCATTGACGGGCGCTTCGATATGGTTGCCTCTATATTGTCGCTGGTGCTGCTGCGCCTTGAGGACGGCGGTGATTATGCACTCGACATGGCGCGCCTTACCGAAGTGTTTGTCGACGATATGGATGGGCAGCTGCGTGAGGTTGGCATCGGCGATATGATCGTTGGTAAACATATCGGCCAGATTATGAGCGCCGTCGGCGGCCGCCTCGGCGCGCTGCGCTCGGCTTTGTCAGATACGGCGGAGCTTGATGAAGCCATTGTGCGCAACATTTACAGAGGCGTTGCTCCCGAAGCTGGCGCGCTTGCGCATACCCGCCAAGCTTTGTTGTATGTCGAACGTGCATTGGGGGCGCAATTGCCCGATATGATCGTTGAAGGTGACGCAAAGTGGTGACCGCCAACGAGTTTATCCATGTTGTCAAAATCTCCGAAGTGGGAAACCACAGCCGCAACCTTCGGCTTTCGGCGGATGAGGCAGCGCGCCACGCCCTGATGGCGCGGTTTGATCTGGCGGCGCTGGACAATCTTGATGCTGAAATTTCGTTGAAGCATGAAGCGGACGCCGTGATTGCAACCGGGCGGTTCACGGCCAGCCTCGCGCAATTTTGCATCGCAACGCATGATCCCGTTCCTGCAAAATTGGACGAGGTCATCCATATCCAATTTATTGCCGAACCCACATCCAATGGCGAAGTGGAACTCGAACTCGCACCCGAAGATTGTGACACGATGTTCCACGATGGCCAGACCATTGATTTGGGTGAGGCTGTTGCCCAGTCAATGGGTCTCGCGCTCAATCCCTATCCGCGCAGCCCTGAGGCAGAGAAAATCTTGAAGGCTGCAGGTGTCAAAAGCGAAGAGGACGTCGTTCCAGTGGGTGCGCTCGCTGGGCTGAAGGACTTGTTGGCGAAAAAATGATGGGGCAGCGCCATGTTTGATGTGGCGCTTCGCCGACTGGTCGACCCGGCGCTGTTCCGCATGGCGCGCGTGCTGGCAGGTGCGCGGTTTTCGGCAAATGCCCTGACGATCACCGGTGCTGCCATCGGGCTGGGCGCCGCGTTTTTCATCACGCAGGCGCATTATTCGGCTGCATTATTGTGCATCGTCCTGAACCGCCTTTTTGACGGCCTCGACGGCGCGATTGCCCGAATCAAAGGGCCGACGGACTTTGGCGGATATTTGGATTCGCTATGCGATTTTCTGTTTTACGTTTCGATCCCGGTCGCGTTCGGGATAATAAGCGCTGACAATCACATGCCTGCGCTCGCGCTGGTCGCAAGCTTCACCCTGACAGCAGTCAGCTTTCTGGGATATGCAGCAATCGCGGCGCGGCGCAATGATGATGACGGTGCGCATGGCCCCAAAGCATTTATCTATTCCACCGGGCTGATGGAGGGCGGGGAAACCATCGCGTTCTTTCTGCTGTTCTGCCTGTTCCCGGCATTTTTCCCGACATTGGCGCTGATATTTGCCGCTTTGTGTATACTCACCGTTGCCCAGCGCATTGCGCTCGCGGCAAAAAACTTCAGCTAACCACGCTGCCAGCGGAACCAACGTTCGGCCCATTTCAGCAATGCTTCGGGCTTGCGCGCCAACCCGAACTGACCCGCAGCATATTTGTTCGCCTCAGCCCATGTTGGGTAGGGGTGAATGGTCTGCAGGATTTTGCGCAGCCCCATTTTATGCTTCATCGCGAAGGTGACTTCGGCGAGAATTTCGCCCGCATTCTGCCCAATGATCGTTGCGCCCAAAATGCGATCACTGCCTTTGGCGGTCAGAATTTTGACAAAGCCATGCGCTTCGCTTTCGGCAATCGCGCGGTCGAGATCATCAAGATCGTACCGTGTGACATCAAACGACAGGCCTTGCGCGCGCGCCTCCGCTTCGGTCAGGCCGACCGTCGCCAATTCGGGTTCCGTATAGGTGACACGCGGCAGGACGCGGTAATCGGTGCGGTATTTTTTGAACGGCCGCGCCAGTGCATTCACGCTCGCATACCATGCCTCATGACTGCCGCCATGCGTTAACTGCTGGCGTCCGGCAACGTCGCCCGCACAATATATATGCGGCATATTCGTGCGAAGAAAATCATCATTCGCAAGCTGGCCACCCACAACCAACCCCAATTCTTCGAGGCCAAAGCCGGACACCCGCGGCTTGCGACCGACGGCAATGATGATGTCATCATAAGCTATCGATTTTTCACCTGGGGGTCCTTCAACGACCAGGGATTTTCCAGACGCGAACCGCAGTGCGCGGTGGGCCGTGTGAACGCGCACGCCCTCCGCCTGCAATCGCGCAGTCACCAATGCAGCGGCATCGGCATCCTCTTTCAGCAGCAACCGATCCGCCATTTCGACGATCGTCACTTTTGACCCCAAACGCTGGAATGCCTGTGCAAGTTCGCAGCCAATGGGACCGCCACCCAAAATCACCAGACGGTTGGGTGCATTTGGCCGGTCCGCCATGACATCCCACAAAGTCTCGCTGGTCAGATAGCCGCTATCCTCAACGCCCGGCAGCGGCGGGATGAATGGCGCTGCGCCCGTGGCGATGATGAAGGATTTTGCGGTTAACTGACGTGCGCCATCAATTTCGATGGTCCACGGATCAACGAAGCGCGCATAGCCCTTCACACAATCGACACCGAGACCCGTAAAGCGTTCAACGCTATCATGTGGTTCAATCGCGGTAATGACGTCGCGGACGCGGCGCATGACCGCAGGGAAGTCGATGACGGGTGCGCCGCTCTGAATGCCAAAGCGGGCAGAGTCCGCAACCTGATGCGCAACCTTTGCGCTTTTGATCAGCGCCTTGGACGGGACGCATCCGGTGTTCAGGCAATCGCCCCCCATGTCATGCGCTTCGACCAAGGTCACTTTCGCTTTGACCATTGACGCGATGTAGGCCGAGACCAAGCCCGCCGATCCGGCACCAATGACTATGAGGTTGCGGTCAAACCGCTTCGGCTTTTGCCACTGTTTAGCCACGGCTGCGCTTTACCACCGCTACAATGCCCTTTGCCGCCCAGGGGAAGAAAGCGAGCGCCACGAATGAGGCAATGAGTGTGGGCGACAACAAACCGGCGGTGCTTTCTATGCGGCTGATCTGGGTGCCTGCATTCACGAACACGATTGTCGCTGGCAACATGCCGATCTGGCTGACCCAAAAGAATGTGCCGGTTTTAATCCGCGTCAGACCCATCAGCAGATTGATGACGAAGAATGGAAATACCGGAATCAAACGCAGCGTGAACAAATAGAAGGCGCCGTCTTTTTCAAGTCCGTCATCAACCGCGCGCAAGCGTTCGCTGAATTTGCCCTGCACCCAATCGCGCAGCAGATAACGCGAGCTGAGAAACGCCAATGTTGCGCCCATAGTTGATGCAAAGGATACAATGAGCGTGCCAACAACGACGCCAAACAAAGCACCGGCGACCAGGCTCATGATTGCAGCGCCCGGGATCGATAATCCCGTCACCGCGACATAAAGGAGGAAAAACCCGGCAATATACAAAGCCGGATTTGCATCCTTTGCCGCGACAATGTCGGCCTGACTGGCTTTGAAATTTTCGAGGCTTAAATATTGGCCCAAATCAAAAGCAAAATAGGCCGCAATCGCGCCAATCAGGACAAGAGCCAAAACTGCTTTTTTCATTTTGGCTCCTGTTCAATCTGTTATTGCAATTGGCCGCTCGCTAGCGATCAAAACGGAACGTCGTCGTCGAGGTCATTGTCGAAATCACCGCCGCCAAAGCCGGAAGAGCTTCCGCCGCTGCCGCTACCGGCACCCCAATTGTTGCCACCGGACGATCCGCCCGAGGAGCCACCGCCAGATGCGCCGCCGCTCCAGCCATCGCCGCCGCCTGATCCGCCCTTTGGACCATCCAGCATGACCAGCTTGCCATCAAAGCCTGCAACCGACACTTCGGTTGTGTAACGGTCGTTACCCGAAGCATCCTGCCATTTGCGGGTGCGCAATTGACCTTCGATGTAAACCTTGCTGCCTTTTTTCAGGAAACGTTCGGCCACGCCAACAAGGCCGTCGGAGTTCAACACGACGCTATGCCATTCGGTGCGTTCTTTTTTCTCGCCCGTCGTGCGGTCTTTCCAGTCTTCCGACGTCGCGATCCGCAGGTTGCAAATGCGCCCACCATTCTGGAAGGATTTGACTTCGGGATCCGCACCCAAATTGCCCACGATGATAACTTTATTGACGCTTCCCGCCATGTTCCTGCCCTCTAATCAAATGATCTTGTGAACTTGCTATAAGCCGAAGGAACGCGCTGTCCAATATGTTATGCCAGCGGCGGCATATGCCAGCGCAAAAAGATAGGTGACCATGAAGATCGGCCATTTCCATCCATTGGTTTCACGGCGCGTCACCGCAATGGTGGAAATGCACTGTGGCGCAAAGACGAACCATGCAAGAAACGCCAAGGCGGTCGCAAGTGACCAGTCCGCCGCCAGCTTGGGACCCAAACTAGACGCCGCCACATCTTCATCCGCGGCATCGATGGCATAAACTGTCGCCAATGCGGAGACGGCCACCTCGCGCGCAGCCATCGCGGGAATGAGCGCGAGCGCAATGTCATGATTAAAGCCAATCGGCCTCACAATCGGTTCAATCCCATCTGCAATGCGGCCAGCGACCGAATATTCCACTTGCGAAATGCCGCTGCCCACAGGCGCTTTGGGAAAGCTTAAAAGCGCCCATAATATGATGGTCGCGGCAAAAATAATGGTGCCTGCGCGGCGGAGAAACACCCACGCCCGCTGCCACAGGTTCAGCGCAATATCACGCAAGCGCGGCCATTGGTAACGGGGCATTTCGATGAGGAAGCTGCTCGTCCGGCTTTGCGTAACAAAGCGCTGGATGACCGCCGCGGCCAACATCGCGCCCAATATGCCTGCGATATACAGGCCAAAGAGAACAAGGCCCTGCAGCCCGATGCCCGGTCCAACAGTATTTGAAGGGATGAACGCCCCAATGATGACCGTATATACCGGCAGCCGCGCGGAGCAGGTCATCAGCGGCGCAATCAATATGGTCGCCAGCCGTTCCTTCTGATCCATGATTGTGCGCGTCGCCATGATCCCCGGAATGGCGCAGGCAAAGGATGATAAAAGCGGAATGAAGCTGTGCCCCGAAAGGCCAACCGCCGCCATCACCCGGTCCATAACGAACGCAGCGCGCGTCATATAACCCGATGCCTCAAGCAGCAAAATGAACAGGAACAGGATCAAAATCTGCGGAAGGAAGACGATCACCGACCCGACGCCCGCAATGACGCCATCGGTCAAGAATGACCGGAATAATCCATCCGGCAACGCACCCGTAATCGCTTCGCTTAACAGGGCGAAGCCGCTTTCGATCCAACCAATCGGTGCCTCAGACCAGCCGTACACCGCCTGAAACATGAGGAACAACAAAGCGAGCAGAATGACGACGCCGCCGACCGGGTGCAGCAATACGGAATCGAGCCTGCGCGTCCACTGGCGGCCAGCGGTTTCGCTGACAATCACCGAACGTGCAATGTCGCGTGCCTGCTGATTCTTCGCGCCGAACGATACCGCAACTGGTTCGACCGAAGGCCGCGGCGTTTTGAGTGCTTGTTCAAGCTCCGCCATCAACGGCGCGAGACCACGACGGCGTACCGCCACCGTTTCAATAACGGGCACACCCAATGCGCGGGCGAGCTTTTCTGCATCCAGTTGCAAGCCGTCGCGTTCAGCAAGATCAACCATGTTCAACGCGACCACGGTCGGTAGGCCCTGCGCAATCAGCTCGAGCGCAAAGCGCAGATGGTTATCGAGATTGCCGGCATCCAGCACGATCACAAGCGCGTCCGGGCGGCGATGGCCCTCCAGATTTCCCAACACGACATCGCGGGTGACGGCTTCATCGAGGCTGTCGGGATCAAGACTATACGCGCCGGGCAAGTCGATCATTTCAACGGGCCGACCGTCGTCAAACGTCGCCCGCCCCGATTTGCGCTCAACCGTGACGCCGGGATAATTCGCAATCTTCTGCCGCGCACCGGTCAGCGCATTGAACAACGCACTTTTTCCGGCATTGGGATTTCCGACAAGGGCAACGAGCGGCGGCATTTGCGTCATGGCTTAAGCTCGCAATCAATGGCCGCTGCAACATTGGTGCGCAAGGCCACGGTCATTCGGCCAACCCGCACGGCAAGCGGGTCACGCCACATCAAAATCCCCTTGTGTAATGCTTCTATGGTGACCCCGGGTTCAAAGCCAAGTGAGCGCAGACGATGCCCTTCCTGATCGGGCAAAACATCCCAATCGATGGCCCGAATAACCGCGGCGCGGTTTAATGGAAGATGGTCAAGTTGCACGGGCGCTTATTTGCAACCGATTCGCAATAACATCAATAGCGATCTGCGTTAACGCGCCGGATAGCGCAGGCGGCCAATGAAGCGCGAAAGGCTTGGCACATATTCCTGACGCTGTTTCGCCTGAAATTTCACCTTCTCAAACTGCATCACATTATCGATGCGCCGATCAAGGAAGGCCCGCGCATCAGCAAAATTGTCGCTGTCATCGTTGACGAACACACTCAACGTGCTCGCATACACTGCCGATAATGTCATGCGCTTCGTATAATGGTTGAAGTCGCTCGCGGTGTCTCCGGCCAGACGCCACATCCGGTCAGCAGATCGCCAGCCAATCTTTGCACTGCGCACCAGATTTTGTGGCATGGCCATGATCGCCATAGCGCGCCGCAGGGATTCGCGGTCCGGCGCCATGATTTCCAGCCGCGTTGCCAGCAATGCCGTAATCCGGTCACGGATTTTCATCGCCGCAAGTTTTTCAGCCGGCAAACGATGGACAAGCTCCAAATCAATGCTGTCGATCCACGCATCAATCATGTCGATAGCGTTATCCTTGAACGCAAGCTTTGTAACATCATGGTCCACGCCAGCTTCATCAGCGGCCGCATGAACAGCGGCATCAGACCAGCCATCAAACCCCGCATTACGCGCGATGATTGGGGCAAGGGCGGCACGAATTTCGTCGAGCGTCGGGTCAGCAGGAAGCGGTGATATGGACATGCAGAACATGTAGGCGTTCGGCGCCCTCAAGAAAAGGTCTATTGCTTACGCACCAGCACAAGCGCGATCATCACCAGCGCGCTGCCCGTAAAATCCATTGCGGTTAGCGTCTCACCAAAGGCAAGCCACCCAGCCGCTGCCGATAAAGCAGGCTGAAACAACAAGGCCAAACCAATCACCAGCGGGCTAAAATGCGGTAAGGCATAGGTCAGGCAACCTTGCCCGAAAAACTGTGACGTGAACGCAAGCAACAGAACTGGCCACCACACAGTCGGGATAACCTGTTCCCCCGCGACAATCGACCCGATAAGCAAGATGACCGCCGCAACAGCGCTTGCCATGCCCAGTGCGCCCCAGCTTTCCGTATTCTGTCGCACGCGCATCATGAGCACCAGATACACCGTGTATGTAAGGCCCGCGCCAAGCGATAAAATATCCCCCTGGAAATGCAGCGGGGACAGATCAAGGCTTTGCCCCATTAAAAGTGCAGCGCCCACAAATGCAAAAAGCACCGCGGCGCTTTCCCATTTGCTGGGCATTTTGCGCGCGACAAATATCCCGTAAACCACCAGAATCAGGCTGGCACAGTTCGCAAATAATGTCGCATTGGCCATTTTCGTTTGGAAAATGCCAATATGCCACAAGATGATATCAACGCCGAAAAACAGCCCCGCAATTGTCGCAAGCCAGATTGTTGATTTGCTTAACGCCGAGAAACGAAAACCAAATCGATATCCGACAAAAAACAAAAATGGCGTCGCCAACGCCAGTCGCCAGAACCCGGTCGCAATGGGTCCGCTGTCGGCAAAACGCACCAGCAATGGTCCAAAAGCGATTGCAATATTTCCCGCGAGCAATGCCGCAAAGGCAAGCAAGCTGGGCGGTTGCTGATGTAAAATCTTCTGCGACATAAACCCCCGTTGCATTTTGCAACTTTCATCCGCATCTTGGCTGCAAAGAAACGCTTAATGACAGGATATCACATGACTGCAACTTTGTTTGATCCGATTCAACTCGGCGCCATCAGCGCGCCCAACCGAGTCCTCATGGCACCGCTGACCCGCGGCCGCAGTGTCGAAGGGCATGTTCCCATGTCGGATTTGAAAGCCGAATATTACACCCAGCGCAGCACGGCTGGCCTGATTATCGCCGAAGCGACGGGCATTAGCCAAGAAGGCCTTGGATGGCCGTCGGCGCCCGGTATCTGGTCAGATGCACAGATCGCGGCTTGGAAGCCAGTGACCGAAGCCGTGCACAAGGCAGATGGCCGGATCATATTGCAGCTGTGGCATATGGGACGGCTTGTTCACCCGGACTTCTTGGGCGGTGCCCAGCCTGTGTCCGCATCTGCAACGACTGCGCCGGGTTATGCGCACACCGCCGAGGGCAAAAAAGAATATACTGAAGCGCGCGCGCTTGAGGCTTCGGAAATTCCGCGCATCATATCGGATTATGTCAACGCGGCGAAAAACGCGATGGCCGCCGGCTTTGACGGTGTTCAGATTCACGCTGCCAACGGCTATTTGATTGACCAGTTCCTGCGCGACAACACCAATTTGCGCACCGATGAATATGGCGGTGCAATCGAAAACCGTATCCGCCTGTTGCGCGAAGTCACGCAAGCCGTCGTCGACGCCATTGGTTCGGAACGAACCTCTGTACGCCTGTCGCCCAATGGCGAAACACAGGGTGCGAATGATAGCAATCCCGTGCCGTTGTTCACCGCTGCCGCTGCCGCATTGCAAGATATCGGCATCGCGTTCTTGGAGCTGCGTGAAGTGAAAGCATACGGCAATTTCGGGCAAACCGATGTGCCGCGTATTTCCCCTGAAATCCGCAAGATCTTCAAAGGGCCATTGGTGCTGAACCAAGAATATACGCGCGAGCTGGCGGACGAAGATCTGGCATCCGGTTTGGCTGACGCCATCAGCTTTGGCCGTCCCTATATCAGCAACCCTGATCTGGTTGAACGGCTGCGGTCCGGGGCTGAACTGACCCCTGATAATTTCAAAACATGGTACGCACCTGCGGCAGAAGGATATACCGACTATCCGTTCCTGAACGCGGCGGACGCGTAACGCACATGATCGAAGCGGGGATTGGCATATATGCAATAGCCGTCCCCGCTTTGCTGCTTTTTGCGTTGGCCAGTGCAGAATATATCTGGCCGCGCCGTGCCTTAGTCTTGGGCCGCTATCCGCGATGGCGGACGCATGTTTTATTCTTCGCAACCAACGCAGTTGTCGGCAGGATCCTCTCGTTTTTCGTCGTTATCGGCGTCGCGGCGACATGGGCAGACGCCCACCGGTTCGGAATGCTGCAATTCTTAAACTGGCCCTTCTGGGCCGAAGCCTGGATGGCCTTTGTCGTTCTCGATTTCGCTGTCTGGTTTCAGCATTTTGCGATGCACCGCTTCCCTTTTTTCTGGCGGATGCATGCCGTACACCACAGCGACCGCGACCTTGATGTCACCACCGCACTGCGCTTTCATCCGTTCGAATTGATTGTGTCGACATTCTATAAATCCGCAATGGTCGCCCTGTTGGGCGTGCCACTTGTCGTCGCGCTGGCATTTGAATTGTGGCTCAATGCAAATGCGCTGTTCAATCACAGCAACATCCGCCTACCCAAGAAGCTCGACCGGATGTTGCGCATATTTTTTGTGACGCCCGACATGCATCTGGTGCACCACAGCGTGATTGTTGCCGAACAAAAAAGCAACTTCGGTTTTGCTTTGTCGATATGGGACCGATTGTTCGGGACATATTATGCAGAATCCCATGTCGGCGCCGAAAATCAGAAAATCGGACTATCCCAATTCGACGACCAACGGCCATCTGCGTTTGTCTGGAGCATGAAGCAGCCGATGACGTAACATTATATTGCGGTTGCTTCGCGGCACTTGACCTGCACTGTTTTCCGACGCATTTTCGGGTTTGGGGGAGATTATATCATGGCAAAATTGCGCAACATCATTTTGGGCACCGTGGCTGTTGTCGCGGTCGGCGCCGGACTGACCTATGGTTGGCAGCAATATCGCGAAAAAAGCATCATGTATGACGCGCGTACCGCACAAGCATCATCCGATAGCGAAGTGACCTCTGGTCCCGCGGACAAGCTTTTATGGGGCGACACCCATTTGCATACGGCAAATTCCATCGACGCCTTTGGTTTCGGCGTAAAGCTGGGGCCAGAAGATGCGCTGCGTTTTGCGCGCGGTGAGGAAGTCACCTCGACCGGCGGGCTGAAGGCACAGCTGGAACGTCCACTCGACTTTCTGGTGATCGCCGATCACTCCGGCGGCTTGGGCGCGACCAAAGCATTATATGACGCACCCGGCTTTCTTGTCCGCGACCCTACCCTGAAACGCTGGCATGAAGAAATGCACAAGGGGCCAGAGGGCATGCAACGCGTTACGGGCGAGCTGATCGATCTGGCTGGACGCAATGCTTTGCCAGCCGCCCTGACAAACCCGGAACGGCAGAAAAAAACGTCGACAAGCATCTGGACAGGCCACAGCGCACTCGTCGAGCGGTATAATGAACCGGGCAAGTTCACCGCCTTCATGGGCTTTGAATATACGTTGATGCCCAGCGGCAACAATTTGCACCGTGTCGTCATGTTCCGCGATGGCAAAAGCCGGACCGACAAGGTCCTCCCATATGATCCGGGGCAAGGCGACACACCCGTCAGCCAGCTGTGGGACTATATGGACAATTATGAAAAGGTCACGGGCGGCAAGGTGTTGGCCATTCCGCACAACAGCAACCTTTCCAATGGCCTGATGTTTGAATTGGTTGGTCCAGATGGCGGACCAATGACCGCTGCATATGCCCGGCGGCGCGCAGCGCGCGAACCGGTGACCGAAATCACGCAGATTAAGGGTGATAGCGAATCGCATCCGTTCCTGTCGCCAAATGACGAATTTGCAGGCTTTGGTACGGCAGGTTGGGACGTCGGCAACCTGACCATGCAGATAAAAAAGAAAAACCAGGATTATGCCGGCGAATATATTCGTGAAGCGTTAAAACGCGGGCTTGCGATTGAGGCACGCACGGGCGTGAATCCTTATAAATTTGGCGTAATCGGTTCAACCGACAGCCATACTGGCCTTGCTACCGCCGATGAGAATAATTTCTTCGGCAAACATTCTGGCGGTGAACCAAACCGCAAACGCGCCAGCGATCCCCAGAATCTGGGCACCCGCGAAGGCCGTATGGGCTGGCATTATCTCGCCGGTGGATATGCCGCAGTGTGGGCCACGGCGAACACGCGCGCAGCCATTTTCGATGCCATGACGCGGCGTGAGGTTTATGCCACGACAGGACCGCGCATTAAGTTGCGTTTCTTTGGCGGTTGGGACTTTACCGAGAACGAATTCACACGCGACTGGGTTAAAGCAGGCTATGCGCGCGGTGTGCCCATGGGCGCAGATTTGAAACCCGGCCGCGGCGCGCCGAAATTCATGATTTCTGCGCTGAAAGATCCGATGGGCGCGAACCTTGATCGGGTACAGGTCGTCAAAGGCTGGGTAAACGCATCAGGCGCACTTCAAGAGAAAGTGTTCGATGTTGTCTGGTCGGACGCCGACAAGCGCTCCAAAGGCGCCAATGGCAAGCTTACGCCCGTCGGCGACACCGTCAACATCGCGAAGGCCAGTTACACCAACAGCATTGGTGACCCGGAACTGCGGACGATATGGACGGATCCCGAGTTTAACCCTTCGATCCGCGCCTTTTATTATGTGCGCGTCATTGAAATTCCGACGCCACGATGGGTGCTGTTCGACGCCTTGCGCTACGGTGCAAAGCTGCGGCCCGGTACAGAGTTGAAAGCGCAAGAGCGGGCATATTCTTCGCCGATCTGGTTTAATCCGAAGAAGAGCTAATTTAAGCTTTCTTTACTCGGCTTCGATTTCCGCAAGGATCGGGTCAGGATCAGCAATGCCCATCAGGCGGCGCATGGCGAGCCGTGCCAGCCGTTGTGTTTCGGTTTTGCGCCGCGCGGTGGCCAATGGGACGAGCGCCGCCGGGCGGGCTATTTCGGCGTCATAAGCATCGGCGATGATCAGCCCTGCCCGTTCGGGCATGAATGCATCGCCATGCAATGGTCCGATATCAAACCCTGCGGGCACTGCCCAAAAAAAGCGGTCGCAATATTCGAGATATTCGGGCCATTTCTGATCACCCAAAAGATCAGCGCGTGAACATTTGATTTCGACGATGATGATTTCGCCTTTTGTCGTCAGACCCATAAGGTCTGCGCGCCGGCCGTTGCGAAGGCTTACCTCCGATTGAACCATAATCTGGTTGCGCAGAAACAGCCGGGATGTTCCGCGGGCAACCGATGGGGCCCCTATCGACAATGGAGAAGTGTGCGCGTTCATTGTGCATGAATAGAACGAAAGAAGAACAAAATAAAGGCCCCATTTCGGGGCCCTTATTGTCGGATTTCATCGGCGTTTAACGATAGAAGATATGATTATCGATGCTGCCAAGGCGCGTTAAGCGCCAGCCCGGCGAGACATGCCGCGCATGAAAGTATAAAGCGCCTTCAACGGGGCTTTCCCAGCGGTCGTCCAACGCGATCTTGCTGATCGCGACAGCGTTGCGCCAATGTGCACTGCCAATGGCGATCGGTGGCATGCCGCCGCCACGCACAAAGGAAAATTGGCTTTTCTGGAAAACCACACCGCACAATGTGGTGGGGAAGCGACCGGACTTGGCGCGCGCCGTCACGACACGCGCAACAGCAAGCTGTCCGGTGAGTGATTCACCCTTTGATTCGAAATACACCGCGCTTGCGAGGCAGCGTTGTTCAGCGCTCAGCGATTCGTTGGTGTCTTGTTGGCGCACCAGATCGGATAGCGACGAAGCCGCGATGGCTTCATTATCATCGCTGTTCGAAGGTTCGCCGATGCCTGGAGTGAAAATGATGTCGCCATTGTCGGCGAGGGTCGCAGTAACCTTACCGCTTTTTGCCAAGTCTGCTTGGACCTGATCAGCGGAAATTTGCGCAGCGTCCACTAATATGGTGGTCGCGTTTAAAGCGGTGCTTTGGGTATTTTCAAAAGCGAAACCGGCATCTGCGGCAATGACCGCTGAAGCCAGGGTAAACGTTACGGCCGCAACAGAAGCAGCCCGAAAAAATTTCAACATTAAACGTACAATAAAGCGGCAACAACAGCGGACGAAATGCTATATATATGTTTTTATTCGTCTTTTGTTGCGTCCGACTCGCGTGTTTGTCTGGTCACCCCTAATGCGTTCCCGGTCGACAACCTTCGCTACTCGATGACCGCGCATTTATGATGCGCCGCAGCAAAGTCAATTAAACGCAGCCAAGAGTCCGTCCAACCGTGCAGCGGATGCGACATCCAGTTCAAAAACCCACAAATCTGGGTCGCGGGCGCAGCGTTTTTGCCAATAATTTTGAATGGCAGTATCACCTGTTTCCGCCAAATCAACGCTTTGCCAGGCGGTTTTGCCGTCCAATGACGGATATCGATCGTACAAACGCGGCTCTGCGCCGCGGATCTGCCCAATGAGCAGGATGGCGCCTGACGTAGCATCGCCCTTTTTTAAAACGGTCGCAAAACCGCCGTCAGCCTCTGCCAATCGCCGCATGGCAGAAATCTGCACATCCGTTGCAAGCCGCGGTTCAATCAAGCAGCGTCGCGCTCTTCGGAAAGGGTCAGCACGGCGAACATGGCCGCAGAGTCGGCTGCGCCACGCAACTGGGCACGGAATTTCTCGTCACGAAACAGGCGGGACACTTCCGCCAAGGCGCGCAAATGCGACGCTCCGTCTTGCGCAGGTGATATCAGCCCGCAGACAAGGTCTACGGGTTCATCATCCACCGCATCATAGGGCACGGGCTTTGAAAGCCGCGCAAATACGGCAACAGGCATATCAATGCCCGACACTTTGCAATGGGGAATCGCGGTACCGCCACCAAAACCCGTCGGGCCAAGTCGCTCACGCTCCACCATGCCTTCCAGCACGGCATGGGAATCGAGAAAATAATTTTCGGCTGCAATCACCGATAGGCGCGCAAGCAGGTCGGATTTGCCCGAACATACCATGTTAGCAGCAACGGCCCCTTCAACGAGCCTTGTAGAAAGTCTTATCATATTTCTTTCAAATGCGCCTGCTTCACCGAGCAGCACAATCCCTAAATATTTGAATTGGTAAAGAAAACTAAACGAATGTGACCGGTATTTATGGCGCGGATTTTGGTTCAACCCAACCGATCGTGCCGTCTTCGCAGCGGTAAACCATATTATGCCGTCCAGTTCCAGTGTTTTTGAATAACAACGCTGGCGTATTGCGCAAATCCATCAACATAACAGCATCCGACACTGTAGATTCAGGAATATCGGTCCGCATTTCGGCGACGATTACTGGTGCGTCGGGCGCTGGTGTCTCCAGTTCGTCGTCACTGCCGTCAAAGACCGTATAGGCCGCTTCTTCCTGCGCCACAGCATAGGCCGTCTGGACATGGCGATCCTGCAGACGGCGCATATAGCGGCGCAATTGCTTTTCAATGCGCTCGGCAGCGCGGTCAAAGGCGACATGCGCGTCCTGCGCCTCACCCCGTCCCTTTAGGACAAGGCCCTGCATCACATGCATCACAATGTCGCTGGTGAAGCCATCATGCGGCGCGCGTCCAAATGTCGCATGCGCAGATAACGCTTTTGAGAAATATTTTTCAGCAATGGATCCAAGCCGTGTTTCCACATGGGTCTGGAGCGCTTCACCGGTGTCGACCTGATGTCCTGAAACCCTGATATCCAATGCCTGTCTCCTTTGTTAAAGCGATGACCCCGTCTGAAGCCAAAGCGCGTCTTTAATCTTCGCCACAAAATCCGCATGTCGCGCCAATTCTTCTGTCGAAGCACTGTGCGCACGCGCGGGCCGGAAAATTTTCGTTGTCTGAACGCTGCTATTGTCGGTTTGATCGAAGCCTTTATCCAACATGTCATTATCGGCGAGGCCAAGACCAATCTGACGGCCACCGGTGAGTTCAATATATAATTGCGCAAGAAGTTCCGCGTCCAACAAAGCGCCATGTTTGACACGGTGGCTGCGGTCGATGCCGTAACGCGAACACAGCGCATCCAGCGACAGCTTGGCGCCAGGGTTTTTAACGCGTGCCAGCGCGACAGTATCCACCATGCGATCCATCGAAACGGGGGTGCGGCCGCAATATTGCAGTTCATGGTTTAAAAAGCCGAAGTCGAAACTCGCATTATGCGCGACCAATGGGCTGTCACCCAGAAACGCGAGCAGCTCATCTGCTTTTTCCGCAAAAACAGGCTTATCAGACAAAAAGCGATCGGAAAGCCCGTGCACTTGCTCAGCGGCAGCGGGCATCGGGCGAAGTGGATTGAAATATGCGTGATAGTGATTGCCGGTCATGACCCGGCCGATCATTTCAATGCAGCCGATTTCGACCATGCGATCCCCGGTTGCGGGGTCAAATCCAGTCGTTTCGGTATCGAATATAATTTCACGCATTCTATGATGAGATGTGAGCCTCTTTGCAGCCTTATGCAAGACCCTCGCGCAGCTTTTTGACAAGTGCACGCACATCTTCGCGCGTCGCTGCAATATCCTGTCCCGTATCAATGACATAATCGGCGCGCGCGCGCTTGTCGGCATCGGTCATTTGCAACTTTAATATCTGTTCGAATTTTTCGGGGACCATGCCGGGACGCGCCAGCACCCGCGCGCGTTGATCGGACGCGGGCGCAGATACCACCACCGTCACATCGACGCCGGCTTGTCCGCCCTTTTCAAACAATAAGGGTATATCGAACACGACCATATCGGCGTCTTTATGGCCGGCGAGAAATGCTTTGCGGCGTTCAGCCACCGCAGGGTGAATAAGTGATTCAAGTTTCGCGAGCTGGTCACGATTGCCAAAAACTGCAGCGCCCAATGCCTTGCGATCCACACCATCCACGCTGGTTGTTCCGGGAAAAGCAGCCTCAATCTCTGCAACAAGTTCGCCGCCCGCCCTTTGCATATCGTGGACAGCAGCATCGGCATCAAAAACAGGAACGCCCTCATCAGCGAACATCGCCGCCACGGCCGATTTGCCCATGCCGATGGATCCTGTGAGACCGATGATGATTGGCTTTTTCATTTCAACAGCAACGTGCGCAGTTCATCTTCGCCGTCTTCTGGTGGAGCAACACCAAAGAATAATTCAAAGGCGATGGCGGCCTGACCCACAAGCATTTCAAGCCCGTCGACCGTTTCCAAATCACGAGAGCGCGCGGCCTTTAGCAAAGGCGTTTCAATGGGCGCATATACCAGATCATAGACCAACGCATGTTCGGGCAAAGGCGACAAGTCGATATCAAGCGCCTCTTGCCCCACCATGCCCAGCGGGCTTGCGTTCACGAGCAAGGCAGCATCGGGCAGCCGTGCGTCAAATCCAATCACTTTGCCCTTCAGGCCAAAATGGGCCAGCAAGCCCGCAGCCTTCAACGCATTGCGCGCCACGAGAACCACTTCACCAACGTCTGCCTGCGCCAAAGCGAAAAGCACCGCACGCGCAGCACCACCAGCACCGATGACGATGGCGGTTTCACCCGCGATAGGCACATCTGCGATTGGGCCATAAAAGCCCCCTCCATCGGTGTTGGTCGCGACCAAAGCGCCCGATTCATTGCGGAATACAGTGTTGATGGCACCAATAGACGAACGGACGTCCCCTGGGTCATTCACAAAATCCAGCGCCGCAATCTTGTGGGGTATGGTGATGTTGCATCCGCGCCAATGTGCATCGGCGGCGCGGGTGGCAAAATATTGCTCCAGATTTTCGGGCAACACCTCATGCGCCCGATATTCCCCCGATATGCCCAAAAGCCGCAGCCAGTGACCGTGGATCAGCGGTGATTTAGAGTGTGAAATCGGGTGCCCGATAACTTCGGCATACATAGTCATATCGGCAAAAGACCTCTCACCCGCAGATAGTCAAGAATGGGAAGCAAGGGCATGCCAATTATCGTGAACTGGCTACCGCTTACGCTAGCAAATAGCTGTGCGCCTTCTGCTTCAATACGATAGCAGCCCACACAATGCCGTATTTCATCCCAATATGTATCGACATATTGGTCAATAAATGCAGCGCTGAGCGTGCGCATCGTCATCTGCGCGCTGTCGACAATCCGCCAGACAGGCTTGCCTTGTTCACACATGACCGCTGCACTTATCAGCCTGTGCGACGCGCCCGACAATGCCGCGAGATGTGCGCGTGCCTCGTCTTTGTTTGCAGGCTTATCAAAGATTTTTCCGTCGGCACTCAGCAATATTTGGTCACAGCCAAGTACCATCGCCGTCGGTTGTTTGCGCGATATTTTGAGCGCCTTGGCTTCGGCAAGTGCGTCCGCAATATCGCGCGGCTTTGCCCCCGATTGCATAAGCGCCGTTTTGATGCTGTCTTCATCAACCAGCGCAGGGCACGGTTCAACATCAACACCCGCGGCGCGCAACATCGCGATCCGCCCGGCGCTTTGTGACGCGAGAATGAGAGTCATGTTTTTGCCGCCTCGGCCAGTTCGCGTTCATTAAATAGATTGATGATCGCAGCAGCGCTTTCCTCAATCGAACGCCGCGTTACATCCAGCACTGGCCAGCCATTATCGGCAAACATACGCCGCGCATGCGCAACTTCAGCCTTCACCTTTTCCTCATCTACATAATCGGTGTCGGGTGACTGATTCAACGATAGCAATCGATTGCGCCGCACCTGAACCAGCCGTTCGGCGCTGGTGACAAGGCCAATTACCATCGGGTGTTTCAACTGAAACAATATTGGTGGCGGCGGCGCTTCGGGGACGATGGGAATATTGGCGGTCTTATATCCGCGGTTGGCCAGATAAATGCTCGTGGGCGTTTTGGATGTCCGCGATACGCCAGCAAGGACGATATCCGCCTCTTCCCAATTTTGCGCATTGATGCCGTCGTCATGGGCAATGGTAAATTGGATAGCATCGACGCGGGCAAAATAGGCCGCGTCCATCGCGTGCTGTCGGCCCGGGCGCGCCTTTGCCTCTTGCCCAAGCATATTCGACATGGCGTCGCTCACCGCATCAAGCGCGGCAACCGCTGGCAAGCCCATCGCACGGCACCGTGTTTCCAGCTTGCGCCGCGTATCACGATTGACCAATGTGAATAGGACAAGGCCGGGGTTGGTCGCGACGTCGCGTAAAATGCGGTCGAGATGGCTTTCCGAACGGACCATCGGCCAAAAATGCTTTACGACATTTTCGGCACCATCAAACTGCGCCAATGCGGCCTTCGCAATGTTTTCAAGCGTCTCGCCTGTGGAGTCCGAAAGCAGATGAAGATGAAAACGTTGGCTCATGACTCACAGTCTTGTTGGTAGGCTGGGGATAAATCAAGGGACAAGTTTTCACCCACCCTATCTTCCCCACTATCGCCGAATAACCTCTCGATTCGGGCACAGCCTGTCCACAGGGGCAATTGCCTATCCACAGCCTGTGAATAATGGGGATGGAATGTGCGACTCCGTTGGATTGCGTTTGCCCGTGGACGTCAAGATGTTGGCAATATCCGCAAAAGCTTTTAAGGCCTGCGATATCAACAGCACATCATCTTTCATCATCCTTTATATAAATATATATTTTGATTGGATCTCTGCCGCTTATGTCAGCGCAAGCCTCGAAAAAACTGCTTAACGTCCTTAAAGGCAAACAAGAGGAAGTACCGCCTATTTGGCTCATGCGACAGGCAGGCCGTTATCTTCCAGAATATCGGGCCCTTCGCGCTGAAAAGGGCGGATTTCTGGCGCTTGCTTATGATAGCGATGCTGCGACGGAAATAACGCTGCAGCCCATCAAGCGTTTTGGTTTTGATGGCGCGATATTATTCTCCGACATTCTGGTCATTCCGCACGCCATGGGTCAGGATCTGTGGTTTGAAACAGGCGAAGGCCCAAGGCTTGCGCCGCGCTTGGCGGAATCACGACTTGAAGAATTTGTGCCAGCGCCTGAACGGCTCAATCCTGTCATCGACACGGTGCGTAAAGTATCGGCGGCACTGCCAGCGGAAACAACCTTCCTGGGCTTCGCTGGAAGCCCGTGGACGGTCGCTACGTACATGGTGCATGGTCAGGGTAGCAAAGACCAAGCAGAGGCTCGCAGAATGGCCCACGCAGAGCCGGAGCGTTTTGCTGATCTTATCGAAGCGATCATTTCGGCAACGGTTGATTATCTGGCCAATCAAATTGATGCCGGCGTTGATGCAGTTCAGTTGTTTGACAGCTGGGCAGGGTCTTTGTCGCCAGCACAGTTCCAAAAATGGGTCATCGCGCCAAATGCCGAAATCGTGCGTCGCTTAAAAGCGCGCAACCCGAATGCTGTCATCATTGGTTTTCCAAAGGGCGCGGGCGGTAAGCTTGCCGCTTATGCCGAGGGCACGGGCGTTGATGCATTGGGATTGGATGAAACGGTTGATCCGCATTGGGCCAACCGAGAGCTGCCAAAGGGTCTTCCGGTGCAGGGTAATCTTGATCCACTCGCGCTGATTGCTGGTGGTCAGGTCCTGAAAGAGGCCGCGGACAATATTCTATCGGCGTTTGCCGACCGCCCCCATATCTTCAATCTCGGCCATGGTATTTTGCCAGATACGCCGATTGAAAATGTCGAAATGCTTCTTAAACTGGTCCGCAAGGGTTAACCCATAAAGGCCGTTTTCATGACGGAAACGCTATCTGTGCTCTATATCTGGTTAAAGTCTGCCCATATCATTTTCGTGATTTTCTGGATGGCGGGGCTGTTTATGCTCCCGCGCTTTTTCGTCTATCATCAGGAAAGTGCTCAAGGGTCTGAAGAGGCTGCCAAATGGGTGGACCGTGAGTCCAAACTCATCAAAATCATCCTCAATCCATCGATCATCATTGTGTGGGCTGTCGGACTATTTCTCGCGTGGAATATCGGTGCGATGGCGGAAGGCTGGTTCCATGCCAAATTGCTCTTCGTGCTGGGTCTGTCCGGATATCATGGCTGGATTGTTGGTTATGCCAAGAAACTCGCCTGCGGTGAACGCAGGCTAACGGGCAAACAATTACGCCTGTTGAACGAAGTGCCCGGCATTGCGGCTGCCATCATCGTTATATTGGTCGTGGCCAAACCGTTCTAACGATTACGCCACGCGTTTTTGCAGAACAGTTGACGGCGCATGCTTCGCAGCCTATTTGTCCGTCCAAGCCCGTCCTGGGCGTGAGGCGCGATCGCAACAACAACCGCCCCACCAACTTTCAACATTCGGCTGGTTGTCTTTCTAAAATCAGCTCTCAATCGGACACAATGTCCACCTGCAATCGGGGCCAATGGTCCATTCAACGGAATTACCTATGCATTTGAAAGAGCTGAAAAGCAAAAACCCCGCTGACCTCGTATCGATGGCTGAAGAGCTTGGTGTCGAGGGCGCGTCGACCTTGCGCAAACAGGATCTCATGTTTGCGATCCTGAAAGAGCTGGCCGAAGATGGCGAGCAGATCATGGGTCTTGGTACGATTGAGGTTCTGCCCGACAGCTTTGGTTTCTTGCGCTCGCCAGAAGCGAACTATCTCGCGGGTCCAGACGATATTTACGTATCGCCAAATATGGTCCGCCAATTTGGTCTGCGTACCGGCGACACCGTTGAAGGCGAAATCCGCGCGCCGAAAGATGGCGAGCGTTATTTTGCCCTGACCAAGGTGATGAAGATCAACTTTGATGATCCGGACGCCGTCCGTCATCGCGTTAACTTCGATAACCTGACGCCGCTCTATCCAGATTCAAAACTGACTTTGGACTCTCTTGATCCAACAGTGAAGGACAAGTCCGCGCGCGTTATCGATATTGTCAGCCCGCAAGGAAAGGGCCAACGCGCGCTCATCGTTGCGCCGCCGCGGACGGGTAAAACCGTGTTGCTGCAAAATATTGCCCGCGCCATTACCGAAAACCATCCGGAAGTGTTCTTGATCGTATTGTTGATCGACGAACGTCCAGAAGAAGTCACCGATATGCAGCGTTCGGTGAAGGGTGAGGTTGTTTCCTCCACCTTCGACGAACCCGCGACCCGTCACGTGCAAGTCGCTGAAATGGTTATAGAAAAGGCAAAGCGTCTGGTGGAGCATAAGCATGATGTTGTCATCTTGCTCGACTCGATCACGCGTCTTGGCCGTGCCTACAACACCGTGGTTCCATCATCGGGCAAGGTGTTGACCGGCGGCGTGGATGCCAACGCGTTGCAACGTCCAAAACGCTTCTTTGGTGCGGCACGAAACATCGAAGAAGGTGGTTCGTTGTCCATCATCGCAACCGCACTGATCGATACCGGCAGCCGCATGGATGAAGTTATTTTCGAAGAGTTCAAGGGTACCGGCAACTCCGAAATCGTGCTCGATCGCAAGGTCGCGGATAAGCGTATCTTCCCGGCACTTGATGTCGGCAAGTCCGGCACGCGTAAGGAAGAATTGCTGGTCGAGGAAGGCAAGCTCAAGAAAATGTGGGTCCTGCGCCGTATCCTTATGCAAATGGGCACCATCGATGCGATGGAATTCCTGCTCGACAAGATGAAGGATTCGAAGACCAACGAAGACTTCTTCGATTCCATGAATCAGTAAGCGATAGGCGACATCATGATGTTTGAATTTTTGATTGCGACCGCGTCATCGGCGATGTCACTTGGCGGACCTGCCGAAATTTGGGGTCATATCGTCAATGACTTCTCCAATCTGAACACCACCAGTGCGTGGACCGCTTTGGGGTCGGTCATCTTGCTTGACCTTGTGCTTGCGGGTGACAATGCGATTGTTGTTGGCGCATTGGCCGCTGGTCTGCCTTCGGAACAGCGCAAAAAGGTCATTTTCATCGGGGTTATCGCGGCGCTGGTTTTGCGTGTGGTGTTTGCTTTGATGGTCAATTTGTTGATGGGTGTCATTGGCCTCATCTTCGTCGGCGGATTGTTGCTAATCTGGGTTGCGTGGAAAATGTACCGCGACCTTCAACGCAGCGAAGCAACTGAATCGCCCGGCTCTCCTGAAGTTTTAGGTGACGAAAATAGCGGTATTCCGGCGGCCAAAAGCTTTGCTGCAGCAGCATGGGCAGTTGCGGTTGCCGATGTTTCGATGAGCCTCGACAATGTTCTGGCCGTTGCTGGCGCTGCCAAGGATCATCCAGGCATCATGATTGTTGGTCTGATCTTTGCCGTGGCCCTGATGGGTATCGCAGCGAATATCATCGCCCAATATATTGAACGCTATAAATGGATTGCATGGCTGGGCATGGCCGTGATCGTCTATGTTGCGCTCAAGATGATTTACGAAGGCTGGACCGACCCCGATTTGGGCGTTGGCAGTTACGTCATCGCGGTGATCAGCCGCTAATTTTTGAGGGCATCTTACGATCGTCAGATAGCCCTCAACTTAGATGTTCTGCAAAAAAGGCTGCTGTGCGTGAATCGGCCAGTGTCGCGCCAGCTTCGTTGCGGCGGTTGCCCATTTCTGCAGCAAAGCCGTGGTCCAGGCCGTCATAATCGTGCAAAGTCACCTTCGGGTGATTGCCAAGTCCTGCATGGATCGCCGCCTGCGCCTTTGGACCGACAAAATGGTCTGCAGTGGGGATATGCAGCATGAGTGGATGGGCAATCGCATGACTCTCGCCAAGCATCTGATCAATCATGACGCCATAATAGCCAACCGATGCACTGATGTCGGTGCGTGTCGCCGCTATATAGGCCAGCCGTCCACCAAGGCAGTAGCCGACACAGCCGACATTTTGCACGGGGGCATGGCCTGAAATACCGCCCCGTATCGCGTGAATAGCAGCCTCAATGTCTTTGACACCGTCATCGGCATCATATTGGCCAAAATAACCGAACGCTTCTTGAAGCTGTGCTTCCACATCGGGATTGAGTTCAACGCCGGGCGCGAAACGCCAGAAAATGTCGGGTGCAATCGCCAGATATCCATCGTTAGCCAAATGGTCGCATTTTTGGCGAATGCCCGCATTTACGCCGAAAATTTCGGGTATGACGATGATAGCGGCTTTCGCTGCGCCAACCGGAGCGGCGAGATATGCCGGAAACAAGGCATCTTCGTTCAATGCCGCAATCTTTATCATGTCGCCCATATCTTGCTCCTGCGCGGACATTCTCCGCAATTGCGTGATTCGATGTTGTCTTTATAGTATGTCATACCATCAAGAGGAGAGTCCCGGCCATGAAGATGAACATAGAGATCGATTGTTCGCCAGAAGAGGCCCGTGCGCTTTTGGGTTTGCCCGATGTGACCAAGGCGAATGAGGCCTATGTTGAAAAGGTCACGAACCTGATGAACGGCGCCGGCGGCATCGACCAGCTGCAGGAA
Organism: Sphingomonadales bacterium 39-57-19; assembly: GCA_002282385.1. GTDB lineage: Bacteria > Pseudomonadota > Alphaproteobacteria > Sphingomonadales > Sphingomonadaceae > Sphingorhabdus_B. The sequence goes on from NCJG01000013.1 coordinate 43,776, forward strand.
CTTGGCAAGCAAATCGCGCCAATGGGGCAAATGGGGTTGCAGCTGTTTCAACAACTGATCGAAACAGGTGCAAAAGCCGCCATGTCGGGCATGAGCAGCAAAGACAAAAAATAGAGCTTTGATGTCCGCCACCGATACTATTTTTGCACTGTCCAGCGGTGCGCCGCCGGCTGCCATAGCGATTATCCGTATCAGCGGCGCTGCGGCGTTTAAAGTGGTGCACGGACTCGCAGGACGGACACCAAAGCCGCGGCGTGCGTCGCTGGCTATATTACGGGCGCCAGACAGCGGTGAGATACTCGACCAAGCGCTTGTCTTGCTCTTTCCGGGTCCTGATAGTGCAACGGGCGAGGATCTCGCGGAGCTTCATATTCATGGAGGACGCGCCGTCGTTCGCGCTGTCGAAAAAGCCATATCGCAGTTTCCCGATTTGCGCGCGGCAGAGGCGGGCGAATTTACGCGCAGGGCATTTGCCAATGGCCGGCTTGATCTGAACGAAGCCGAGGGGCTTGCTGATTTGTTATCGGCAGAGACCGAGTGGCAGCGCAAATCCGCAACATTGATGTTTGGCGGTAGTTTTAGCGCAGCAATCGAAAAATGGCGGCAAGAGGTTCTCCAACTGTCCGCGCTCACAGAAGCTGAACTTGATTTTTCCGATGAATCTGACGTGGATTCGCAAAATAATCGTTCAATATCAGAGTCTTGCGCAAATATTCAACGCGAAATCGAACGCATATTATCCAATCCCGCTGCTGAAAAATTGAAGGATGGGTTGCGCGTCGTACTGGGCGGTCCACCAAATTGCGGCAAGTCGACATTGTTGAATGCCTTGGTTGAACGCGACGCGGCGATCGTGTCGGACATTGCCGGTACCACGCGTGATATGATCGAAGTCCCGATTGGGATTGATGGCATCGCGTTCGTCTTTACCGACACGGCAGGGATACGGGATCATACAGACGATGTGATTGAGCGCATGGGGATCGACCGAAGCCAAGCCGCGATGCAGGGCGCGGATATCATATTATGGCTTGGGCCCGAGGGTACTGGACCCGACCACCCGCACATCATTGAAGTGGCGGCCAAGTCGGATAGTCCCGATGGCTTGAAAAAATCGAGTGCGGCCATTCAGGTGTCGGCCGTTTCAGGATTTGGCATAGCTGACCTAAAAACAGCCGTCGCGGAGATCGCGAAAAAGCTGTTGCCGCCGCCCGACCAGTTTTCAGTGAACCAGCGTCAACGGACGCTGCTCGCAGATTGCGCAGATGCGCTCGGTGCATGTCAGGCGACGGACGACTGGCTCATCGTCGCAGAATCCTTGCGGCAAGCGCGCTTGGCGTTGGACACACTCACGGGCCGCGCGCACACCGAAGAACTGCTCGATAATTTATTTGGTAAATTCTGCGTCGGCAAATGATGCGCTGTTTCACGTGAAACAATCCCACGCAGAGTTTTGACCGATGCGACTTGTTCGTCTATGCGCGACCTATGACAACCGATTTCGACATCATTGTAGTTGGCGGAGGGCATGCGGGAACTGAAGCCGCAGCCGTCGCCGCGCGTATGGGTGTTCGTGTCGCGCTTGTGAGTTTCGACAAAAGCATGATCGGCGCCATGTCATGCAATCCAGCCATCGGCGGCCTTGGAAAAGGGCATCTGGTGCGCGAAGTCGACGCGTTTGATGGTCTTACTGCCCGTGCGGCAGATGACGCTGCGATCCACTACCGCATGCTCAATGCGTCAAAAGGCGCTGCTGTGCAGGGACCCCGGGTTCAGGCAGACCGGTCTTTGTTTAAGGCATCAATCCAGCGTCAATTGGGAAAAATAGCGCATTTGACGATAGTGCAGGCGGAGGCCGCGGCGCTCCACCTCATTCCCGGGTCATCCAACACAGTCGGTGGCTTGGTCCTTGGCGATGGCTCCATCATCACATCTTCGGCGGTCATTTTGGCGACGGGTACGTTTTTGGGTGGAAAGCTGTTTCGCGGCGAGGAGCGGTTTGAGGGCGGACGGGTCGGTGAGGCGTCCGCAATGCTGTTGTCGAAGCAACTGCGCGACGCGGCACTGCCAATAGCACGGCTAAAAACCGGCACACCGCCGCGCGTTGACGGCCGGACCATCAACTGGGCAATGCTGGAAGAACAGCCATCCGATGATGATGATTGGACGATGTCCTTTTCAAATCAGCGGCGGTCGGTTCCCCAGATATTCTGCGCTATGACACGCACCAACGCGGTGACACATGACATCATCCGCAGTGGTTTGGACCGTTCACCGTTATTTGGCGGCGATATTGAGGGCAGGGGTCCACGATATTGCCCGTCAATTGAAGACAAGATCTTCCGGTTCGGTGATCGTGATGGGCACCAAATATTCTTGGAGCCCGAAGGTCTTGATAGCCATTTGGTGTACCCCAATGGCATATCGACGTCGCTGCCGACGGACATTCAGGAATTTATGGTCAAGTCGATGGCGGGGCTTGAGCAATGTGAAATCATCGTTCCGGGTTACGCCGTCGAATATGATTATATCGACCCGCGCTGTCTGGATTCGACCCTCGCCGTCCGCGGGTTTGAGGGACTATATTGCGCGGGTCAGATCAATGGCACGACCGGATATGAAGAGGCCGCGGCACAGGGATTGGTTGCCGGGCTGGGCGCGGCGTGCAAAGTTCTGGACCGACCCATGCCGGCCATGGACCGCACGAACAGCTATATTGCGGTGATGATTGATGATCTCACGCTGCAGGGCGTTACCGAGCCTTACAGGATGCTCACGGCACGCGCTGAGTATCGCCTAAGGCTTCGGTCTGACAATGCCCATACGCGGCTCACGCCAATGGCGATTGAGGCGGGTGCCGTTGGCAAGGACCGACTGGCTGCATTCAACCACAGAGCGCAGATGAAGGCTACAGCGCTCGATATGATGTCGTTGCCGATAAGTGCTGATGTGCTGATGAAGCAGGGTGTGCCGGTCAAACCCGATGCGGGCAAAATGTCGAAGCTTGAATGGCTGCGTTTCCCGCATGTATCGATCATGGACTTGTTGGACGCCGGTGGGGACGAATGGCCACGCGAGCTTTTGTTAGAGATTGAGCAGGACGGTCGCTACGCACCATATCTCGCGCGGCAGGAGGCGGAGATTCAAGACATCGCCGCAAATGAGAAGATAACGCTGGCCAGCCATGTTGATTATGCGGCTATCGCGGGACTTTCCAATGAGATGGTAGAGAAATTGCAGAGCGCCAAGCCTGAAAATTTGGCCGCTGCGTCCCGCCTTCGTGGCATTACGCCGGCGGCCTTGGCTGCCATATTGGTCCACGCCAAAAAAAGAGCCCGCAGCGTCGTGACAGAAGCCGCATGACCGAAGCTGAAGCGAAAGAGTGGCTGACGACATCCTTGGGTGTTTCACGTGAAACAATGGAATCGCTCGATGCGTTCGTTGCGTTCCTGAAACGCGAGTCGGCCAGCCAGAACCTTATTGCGGCATCGACTATAGAAGATATTTGGTCGCGCCATATCGTCGACAGTGCGCAGTTGCTGACCTTCATGGACCAGAGCCAGCCTGAAACAAAATGGCTGGACCTGGGGTCAGGTGCGGGCTTCCCGGGGTTAATTATCGCGTTGCTCACGGATTTTGACGTGACCCTGGTGGAATCGCGCACGCGGCGGATTGAATATTTGCAGCGCGCGGTCGAAATGCTCGATATCGGCGGCCGTGTCACGGTCATGGGCATGCCGCTGGAGCGTATGAAAACCGCCCCGTTTTCGGTCATCAGTGCGCGCGCATTTGCGCCCTTGCCCAAATTGTTTGAACTGGCGGCCCGTTTCTCTCATAATAACACTTTGTGGCTGCTGCCAAAGGGGCGTAACGCAGCAACAGAGTGGGATGACGTTAAAACAGTGTGGGATGGCGCGTTTAGCGTTAAACAAAGCATAACCGACGCGGATGCCGGTATTCTGGTCGGTACATTGGCCGGTAAGCGTACAGGTGGCGGCAGCGCCGGGGCAAAGGGACAAAAACCATGATCCGAATTGCAGTGGCAAATCAGAAGGGCGGGGTTGGCAAGACCACCACGGCTATCAACTTGGCTACTGCATTGGCGGCAAGTGGTTGGCGGTGCGTGCTGGTCGATCTGGATCCCCAGGGCAATGCATCCACCGGTCTGGGCCTGAAACAAGCGCAGCGTGTCCACAGCAGCTATGATCTTTTACTGGGCGACGCGTCGTTGAAGGATGCTGCCATTCCGACCTTGATCCCCAATCTCGATATGGTCCCTGCGACGGTTGATCTGTCGGGCGCCGAAATTGAACTGGTCGAATATGAGGACCGCACCGGGCGGTTAAAGGCGGCTTTCGACAAATCGGATGCCAATTGGGATATCTGCATCATTGATTGCCCGCCGTCGCTTGGGCTCATCACGATCAACGCGCTCGTGGCGGTAGACTCATTGCTTGTCCCGCTGCAGTGCGAATTTTTTGCGTTGGAAGGTTTGAGTCAGCTATTACAGACAGTTGAACGTATTCAGGGCCGGTTTAACCCGGCGCTGACGATCATGGGTGTTGCGTTGACCATGTACGACAAACGCAACAAACTGACCGAACAAGTTGCGGACGACGTGCGCAGTTGCTTGGGCGATCTGGTGTTCCAAACAGTCATTCCGCGCAACGTACGTCTGTCGGAGGCACCAAGCCATGGACTGCCCGCGTTGGTGTACGACCATCGCTGTTCGGGTTCAGAGGCGTATATGAAATTGGCAAGAGAATTGATTGGCCGTCTACCGGCCCGGGAGCTCGCAGCGTGACGAATGATAATCCATCTGAAAAATCCCCATTGAAGAAAAAAATGGGATTGGGTCGTGGCCTGGATGCCTTGCTTGGTGAAGCATTGCGCGGTGATCCCGCTTCTACGCGCGCGTCCGGAAATGTCGATTCCCGCAGCGTTGGCGTCATGACAATTGCGGTTGCCGAGATACGCCCAAATCCCGATCAGCCGCGCCGCCATTTTTCCGACGATAAGTTGAACGAGTTGGCCGCGAGCATTGCAAAGCATGGCGTGATTCAACCGATTGTCGTGCGTCCGTTCAATGACGGTTATCAAATCGTTGCCGGCGAACGCCGTTGGCGCGCGGCGCAGCGGGTTCAGCTGCACGATTTGCCTGCGATCGTGCGCAATTTTGACGATGCTGAGACGCTTGAAATTGCATTGTTGGAAAATATCCAGCGTCAGGATCTCAATCCGATAGAAGAAGCCGAGGCGTATAAAAAGCTGACCGATTTGTTCGGGCACAGTGCGGCGGAGCTGGCGGAGCTGGTGCATAAGTCGCGCAGCCATGTTGCGAATATGATGCGCCTGCTCGATTTGCCTTTGCCGTTGCGCGATCTGGTCATCGAAGAGAAATTGACCATGGGGCATGCGCGCGCTTTGTTGGGCAGCGAGAATGCGGTGGCATTGGCCATGCTGGTCATTAAGAACGGCCTGTCGGTCCGCGCCACGGAAGCGCTCGTGCAAAAAGAACGCGCGCCAACCGCCAAAAAAGGCAAAAGCACGGGCCCGAGCGACAATGCGGATATTCGTGCAGTGGAATCCCATTTGGGCGACCTGTTGGGCTTGACCGTGCGGATCGTTCAAAGGAATGCCACAGGCGCAGGAGCGGTGACATTTGAATATGGCAGCCTGGACCAACTCGATATGCTGTGTCAGCGCCTGACGGGTGAAAAATTCTAATATTTTTCAGATACATAGATGCGCCTCAATAAGTGAGGCCGACTGTGAGTTCAATCGTGGGACAGACGGTGGATGGCGAACAATATGGCGCAGCGGCACAAAGCCACCACACGGATTTGGCATTGGCTGAACGCCATTGCGCTTACGGTTTTGCTGATGAGTGGCCTCATGATTTTCAACGCGCACCCGCGTTTGTATTGGGGCGAATATGGATCGCGCGAAGACCACGCATGGTTGGAAATTGACGACACAAGAACAACTGGATTTGTGAAAATCGGTTCAACGACGCTCGAGACAACGGGCGTGTTAGGATTGTCGTTGGGCGCCGACGATAAAGTCCGCCGCGTTGCCTTCCCTGGATGGGCGACGATTCCCACGCGGTACAATCTTGGCGCAGCACGGCGTTGGCATTTTGCCTTTGCGTGGCTGTTTGCGCTTGGGTTGACTGGCTTCATGGCGGCATCGTTGTTGAACGGGCATATCCGCCAGCATTTGCATATCCGCAGGGCAGAATGGGCCCCAAAGCATATATGGCGCGATGTTAAAAACCACGCCCGATTGCGTTTTGATGCGCACAATGCGGGGACATATAATATCCTGCAGAAATTCAGTTATGTCGGCGTGATTTTCATTTTGTTACCGCTGATGATCTTCACGGGCCTAGCCATGTCACCGGCCATGAATGCAACCCTGCCATGGCTGCATGATATATTTGCTGGTCGCCAATCGGCGCGTTCGATCCACTTCATTTGCGCGGCGCTTTTATCCATCTTTGTGCTGGTGCATCTGGTCATGGTTTTCCTGTCAGGGCCAATCAACGGAATCCGTTCCATGATTACGGGCAAAGTTGCTCCGGCACGCCACGTCAATGTGACGGGGGTGACGTCATGAAGGATGACCGCGATATTATCGGGCGGCGTGCACTTTTGCGCGGCGCAACTTTGGGTGGCAGCGCGCTGATCTTAAGCGGTTGCGATGCGTTGAATGAAAGCGATATGTTTCGGTCGGTGTTGCGCACAGCAGAAACGCTGAATCAGACGGTGCACAGAGGCCTGATGGACAGGGCGGCGCTTGCACCGGAATTTCCTGCATCCGATATTTCGCCAGTCTTCAAAACCAACGGTTCACTGACAGGCACCTCGGCGGAATATCTGGCGCATCTCGACACCAAGTTTGCCGATTGGACGCTGCGCATTGATGGCATGGTGGCAAACCCGATGGATGTCAGTCTGGAAACGCTGCGGGCAATGCCGTCGCGCACCCAGATAACGCGGCATGACTGTGTTGAGGGCTGGAGTGCGATTGCAAAATGGCAGGGCACCCCGCTGCGGCTGTTGTTACAGCAAGCCGGTTTGTCGGCGCGCGCCAAATATATCGTGTTTCATTGTGCGGACAGTTACGGCGCGCAGCCTTATTATGAATCCATCGATTTGATCGATGCATTTCATCCGCAAACAATATTGGCTTGGGGGATGAATGGCGAAATGCTGCCGGTGAAATATGGTGCACCTGTGCGCCTGCGTGTCGAACGGCAGCTGGGGTATAAGCATGCCAAATATGTCATGCGTATCGAGGCGACCGATGATCTGACAAAATTCCATGGTGGAAAAGGTGGGTATTGGGAAGATGTGGGCGACTATGAGTGGTATGCCGGAATCTAGGCTTGCGTGTCCGCGCGGTTAATGGAAAAGCCGTTTCCAGTCATAGGGAGACCCGAATACCATGAAGACGCGCGCAGCTGTTGCCTTTGAAGCGAAAAAGCCACTTGAGATTGTCGAGCTTGACCTTGAGGGTCCCAAGGCTGGTGAAGTCTTGGTTGAGATCATGGCGACCGGCATTTGCCATACAGATGCCTAT
>NCJG01000014.1 GCA_002282385.1 Sphingomonadales bacterium 39-57-19
ACGGCCGGCGCGGAAGCGCTGGTGCGTGCTTCCGGCTGATGGTGTTGGTTGATTAAGGCCCGCTTGTTCCATCAGGCTATTGCCCCCGGGCCGCCTTTGCTGGCTGGCATGCTGTCCATCGGGGGTAAGGTTCGTAAACCCCCAAAGGCTGTCCGCAAAGACAGGACGGTTCCCCGCCACATCCAACCATGTTTGCGCTGTTCAGAGCTTGATGCAACAGGCCCTTTTTTCAGGCTGAAGCACGCACCCTATCGCGCCGACCGTGCCAACGGGTTTCCCCGCCAGCGTTCCCGTCACCCCGACCCACGTTCTAGACCGCAGCCTACATGACGCGACTCGAATAACCGATATGGTTATTTGTAGGAAAGTTGTTTTTGCAACTTAGTGTGTCGCCTCTTCGGCCGCTTCGGCTTTGGCGCGGTGGCGGCGGGTGAACCAGATGGCGACGAGCGCCATTTCAAACAATATGCACAAAGGAATGGCGAGCAGCAGTTGCGAGACAACATCGGGCGGCGTCAGCACCGCCGCGATGGCAAATGCGCCGACAATCGCATAGCGACGCGCACCGCGAAGCTGTTCCAGCGTCACAATCCCTGCGCGTTCCAACAGCATCAGCAGCACGGGCAACAGAAACGAAATGCCAAAGCCAAAAATGAACTTCATCACAAAGCTGAGATAATTGTCGACGCCCGGCAGCGCCTGTTGTTGCACGCCGCCAACATTTCCGCCGAAGCCCAACAGATATTCGAGCGCCACGGGGATCGCCATATAATAGGCCATCGATGCGCCAAGGATAAACAACACCGGCGTTGCCAGTAAAAACGGCAGAAACGCGCGCTTTTCCTTATTATACAATCCCGGCGCGACAAACCGCCACAGCTGTGTTGCAAATACGGGGAAAGAGAAGAAGCTGGCGGCGAAAAACGCGACCTTTATCTCGACAAAAAATGCCTCAAAGATCGCGGTGTAAATCAGCGTCTTTTGACCGGACTCCAGCAATGGCTGCACCAGAAATCCGAAAATGGGCCGCGCAAAATACAGGCTGACACCAAAGGCGATGGCGAGCGCCAGAAAGCTCCAGAGCAGACGGCTGCGCAGCTCAATCAAATGATCGAGCAACGGCATTTTGCTGTCATCAATTTCGTTCATGCCTTGGGTGCCGTTTCTGCAGGGGGCGGATCCATCGGCAATTCGGGCTGACCGTCGGTTGCGGTAACAGGCGCGGCATCATCGCCAAGGACATCGGCGCGCGGATCGGCGGGGTGTTCACGCATGATGCGTTCGTTTTCCGCTTTCCATTTTTTCTCTAATTCTTCGATTTCCGACTGACGCACCATTTCGTCAAAACCGGAACGGAAATGCGCCGCGACACCGCGTGCCTTGCCCACCCATTTGCCAACAACGCGCAACGCCTTTGGCAAATCCTTTGGGCCAATGACCAGCAACGCCACAAGGACGACAAGCAACAGTTCGGAAGACGCGATGTCAAACATTCAATTGGCCAATCCGGCGGACCGCAACGACGCCAACCTTATCGGATGGCGTGTCATGGTCAGTGTGGATAATGCCCCAAGATTATTGGGTTTTATCGGTCTGCTTTTCGGCGTCGACAACGGTCGTGGAACCGATTTGCGGGGGAGCCTTTGGCGCGTCGTCGTCTTCGCTCATGCCTTTTTTGAAGCTTTTAATGCCCTTGGCAACGTCGCCCATCATGTCGGAAAAACGGCCCTTGCCGAACAAGAGCAAAACCAGAATGCCGACAATCAACCAATGCCAGATACTAAAACCGCCCATTTCAAACTCCTACCGGGGTTTGCCCCGAAAATTGCGACCGTGATCGCGCAGATATCCCACCCTATCTAGGCGTTGTTTTCCTCAATTTCCAGTTCGCTGTCACTTTCTTCGCCCGCAAAATGCATATCGCCCATTGCGGTATCGATCGGATCGAGCAGTCCGGCGGCTTTCAAATCGTCAATTCCCGGCAAATCCTTGCGACTGGCGAGGCCGAAATGCAACAGAAATCCGGCGGTTGTGGCGTAAATCAATGGGCGGCCGGGCACATCGCGCCGACCCGCTGGCCGAACCCAACCTGCCTCCATCAACACATCCAACGTGCCTTTCGAAATCTGCACGCCGCGAATGGCCTCAATCTCCGCGCGGCTAACTGGTTCGTGATAGGCGATGATGGCCAGCGTTTCGACAGCCGCACGGCTGAGCTTGCGGCTTTCTTCGCGTTCGCGGCGCAAAACATATGCAAGGTCGGCGGCTGTTTGAAAATGCCACGATTTGCCGCGCCGGACCAATTCGATCCCGCGCCCGGCATAATGCGCCTCCAACTGCGCCAGCGCATCGGCGATATCGACGTCGTCGCCGACATAGCCGCGAATCTGTTCAACGGTCATGGGCTGGTCACTGGCGAACAAGGTCGCTTCAACCGCGCGAACATGGGGATCGCTTTCTATCGTCATGCTTTCACCCTTAACAACAATGGCGCAAATGTCGCCTCTTGCTGCAAATCAACAGCGCCGCGTTTGGCCAGTTCAAGCGCCGCCACAAAACTGGACGCCAGTGCGGATTTGCGCAGCGCAGGCTCGGCATGGACGGGCAGAAACGCCTCAATAGACGTCCAATCGACCGCGCGGCCAATCATCGCCGACACCCGCTCCAGCGCTTCTTCCAGCGTCATGACTTGCCGTTTTTTCACGACATGCATCACCGGCTGTGTGCGCGCCTTTACCTGGCCATATGCGGTGATAAGTTCGAAATAATCGCATTCCCACGCCCGCGCCTTGACCACGCGTAAGCCTTCGGGATTGCCGCGCAGAAAGATATCGCGCCCCACCCGGTCCCGCGCCATTAACCGCGCGCCGCTTTCGCGCATGGCATTCAACCGCTCCAGCCGCAGTTGCAGGCGCAGCGCAAGCTCCTCTGGCGACGGGTCAATCGTCGGGTCCTTGGGCAGCAGCAGTGCGGATTTGAGATAGGCCAGCCACGCCGCCATCACCAGATAATCCGCCGCAAGCTCCAGCTTCAGCGCGCGGGCCTCATCAATGAAGACCAGATATTGTTCAACCAAGGCGAGGATCGACAGTTGGCGCAAATCGACCTTTTGATTGCGCGCCAGTGCCAGCAACAGGTCAAGCGGACCTTCCCATCCGTCGATATCGATGGTCAGGACATTGGGTTCGGGAACGCTCTCGGTGCGGAGCGCATCTTGCTCTTCATCAAAGAGCAATTGCCCGGTCATGCCGCGCCCGTTGCTCCACCGGTCAGCTTCGCACTTGTGTCCGCAAGCGCAAGCAGCTGATCCCGCTTATCCAGCAAATAAGCCAGGCGGTCGGCATCAAATGCGGGCACAGGCAACGCCATCGCGCGGTCCAGCCGCGCCCGCGCTGCTTGCGTGATTTCGGGCAACATGTCGGCAATCGCACGCATTTCGTCCAACCGGCCCCAGCAGTTGAGCGCGATGTCGCATCCCGCCTCAACACAACGCAGCGCGCGTGTCGCCACGTCGCCCTGAAGCGCGTTCATATCGAGATCATCGCTCATCAACAGGCCGTCAAAGCCGATATTTGCACGGATAATATCATTCAGGACATAAGGCGACATGGTTGCCGTGTGCTGATCGTCCCACACATCATAGACCACATGCCCGGTCATGCCCATCGCTGCCTTGTTCAGCGCGCGAAATGGCGCGAGGTCTTGTTCGAGCTCCGCCGCGCTGGCGGTGACGTGCGGCAGGTCGTGATGGGTATCGACGCTGGCGCGGCCCTGCCCCGGCATATGTTTGACGACGCCAATCACGCCGCCTTTTGCAAGGCCATCCAATATCGCGCGGCCAAGTGCGGCAACGCGCATCGGTTCGCTGCCCAGCGCGCGGTCACCGATGGCCGAATGCGTTTCGGGCACGCGGACATCGAGCACGGGCAAGCAATCGACGTTAATGCCGACTTCGTTGAGCGACAGCGCGATGGCTTCGGCATTGCAACGCGCCGCCTCAATCGCGGTCATGGGTGCCAAGTCGTACAGCGCATCAAAAGCGCCGCCAGCCGGAAAGTCAGGCCAAACCGGCGGACGCATACGCGCGACGCGGCCGCCTTCCTGATCAATCAGGACAGGCACATCATCGCGGCCATGCAATGTCCGCAAGCTGTCCGTCAGCGCGCGCACCTGAGCGCGATCCTCAATATTACGTTTGAACAGGATGTAGCCCGCCGGTTCGACATCGCGAAACAGGCGTTTTTCATCATCAGTCAGGGTCAGGCCCGAAAGGCCAAATATCACGGGCTTCATAGCGCGCAAGCTAGGGCCGCCGTGCCCCCAAGGCAAGCATGGAGCAACGGCGCTTTGGCCCAAAGCTGTGTATAATTAACGGATTGCCCCAAGGAAATCGAGCTTGCCCACGGGCACGCCCTTCATCCGCAGCAACGCATAGGCCATGCTGAGGTGGAAGAAGAAATTGGGAATGGCAAAGCCGTGGACATAAGTGTTGCCCGTGAAGGGTATGTCACCACTTGGCGTGGTAAGCACGACTTTCGCGTCTTCGCGGCCTTCAAAACCATCGGGCGATGCGGCTTCCAGAAACGCAATCGCCTTGGCCACGCGGCCCTGCACATCGGCGTAGCTGGCTTCATCATCAGCCCATGGCGCATTTTCAACTTGGCCGACGCGGACCGCGACGAACTTTGCTGTATCGGTCACCATCTGAACCTGACGCGTGAGCGGTGCCATGTCTTCAATCAGGCGCGCATCGAGCAAGTCGGACAGGGGCATGCCTTGCTCCGCCGCAAAAGCGCTGCCCTTTTCGAGCATGTTCGACAGGTTTTTCAGGCCGCGGATGAAAGCGGGAATGGCGACGTCATATAATGCAGGCATGTTCTTCTCCTTGAAGCGTGCGGGCGGCATGTGCTGCCACCGCCCTTTGCCCGCGTAAAAAATGTTGATTTAGCGCACGATCAGGCAGTTTTCGCCCGCGACCTTAAGCTTTGCGCATAATTGCTGCGCTTCGGATGAATTCGCGGTCACGGCCTGAAGCCGGAAGACCTTGCGGCCACCTTCGACATTGGTTTCCGCGATTTTGCGGTTCATTCCGGCCAAAAAGCCAAAGCGTTTGTTCAGCGCAGCCCAAGCCGCGTCAGCCTTGGCAGAATCGCCAAACGCGCCAAGTTGCACCATGACTGCGCCCGCAGATGGTGCCGCAGACGGTGCTGGCGCCGCCACTGGCGCAGATGCCATGGCGGCAGGAGGTGCGGCGGCCGCGATTTTTGCGGCGGGAACCAATGTCGCGCCGGTTTTGGTGCCTTCGCTCGCGGCAAAGGCAGAATCGCCCTCACCTTCAAATCTTTTGCCACCGGCGTCCTGAGGCTTGACCTTATAGGCGCCTGCGGGTGCGGCAATCAGTTGGCCATTGCCATTCGCGCCGCCGATCTCGTTACGCTGCAGCCAATAGATCGCGCCAATAATCGCTGCGAGCAAGACAAGCCCGGCAAGCAACATCACCGCCATCCGCAGCGGGGATGCACGATCATCATATTCGTAACCGTCAGCGGTTTCCAACCAGGGCAGACGATCGGGATCGTTGAGATTCAGTCCATTATTGTTGGTGTTGTTCATGCCGGTCCCCCAATTGCTACATATTGTAAGCGGCCTCGACGCCCATCAGGCGCAAACCATTGCGCAGAACTTGCCCGATATTAGTCGCCATGAAAAGCCTTGCGCCGGTCAGCGCCGGGTCCTGTGCCAATATGAAGCGCTTGTCCGGCTGGTCATTACCCAAGTTCCAATACGCATGGAATGCCGCCGCCAAGTCATTGAGGTAAAAGGCAATACGGTGCGGCTCACCCGATTTGGCGGACGCCTCGACAATGCGCGGGAAGTTTGCGGCTTCGCGAATAAGGCCGATTTCAGCGTCGCCCAACAAGGCCAGTTCCGACCCATCGACGCCCAAGCCCTCGCCCTCTGCCTTGCGCAGTGTCGAGGCGATACGCGCATGGGCATATTGCACATAAAATACCGGATTGTCCTTCGACGCTTCGACGACCTTGGCAAAGTCAAAGTCCATCTGCGCATCGGATTTGCGCGTCAGCATTGTGAAGCGGACGACATCTTTGCCGACTTCTTCAATCACATCGGCGAGCGTGACAAAGCTGCCCGACCGTTTGGACATTTTCACGGGCTCACCGCCGCGCAGCAGGCGCACCATTTGCACAAGCTTGATATCGAAATCGACCTTGCCATCGGTCAGCGCGTTGACCGCCGCCTTGATACGCTTGACGGTACCCGCATGATCCGCGCCCCAAATGTCGATCATGGCGTCAACGCCCTGACTTTTCTGGAAATGATAGGCAAGATCAGCACCGAAATAGGTCCAGCTGCCGTTGGATTTCTTGATCGGCCGGTCTTGGTCATCACCAAATTGCGTCGACCGGAACAAGGGAAGCGTAACCGGCTCCCAATCTTCGATTTCCTTGCCCTTTGGCTTTTCCAGCTCGCCGTCATAGACAAGGCCGCGCGCGCGCAATTCGCGCTCGGCAATATCCGCCTTGCCCGCTTCATGCAGCTCGGCTTCGGATGAAAATAGGTCGTGGTGGATGCCAAGCAAGGCGAGGTCGGCCTTGATCATGTCCATCATCTCGGCAACTGCAGCTTTGCGGAACAGCGCAAGCCATTCTGCCTCTGGCTGGGCGACATATTGGTCGCCAAAACGCTCGGCCAGCCGCTGGCCGACGGGAATCAGATAGTCGCCGGGGTAAAGCCCTTCGGCGATTTCAATGGTCTCGCCCAATGCCTCGCGATACCGCAAATGCGCCGACCGCGCCAAAACATCGACCTGCCCACCGGCGTCGTTGATATAATATTCGCGCACAACACGGTAGCCGGCGAACTCCATCAATGCGGCAAGTGCATCGCCCACCACGGCACCACGGCAATGCCCCATATGCATTGGCCCCGTCGGGTTGGCGGAGACATATTCGATATTCACCGATTTGCCGTCACCACGGTGTGAGCGCCCATAATCATCGCCAGCCTGCGCAATCGCGCGCAGTTCATCAAGCCATGCCGATGCGTCGAGCCGCAGGTTCAAAAAGCCCGGCCCCGCGATTTCGACAGCCGTGACGCCAGAAACCTTTGCCAGCTCCGCCGACAAGGCCTCCGCCAATTGGCGCGGATTAAGCCCTGCGGGTTTTGCAAGCACCATCGCCGCGTTGGTCGATATATCACCATGCGATGGATCGCGCGGCGGTTCGACGGTCACATGAGCGCGATCAATGCCCGATGGCAGGGTCTTGCTGGCAACAAGTGCGTCCAGCGCATGATCGACATGCGCTGCATATTGTTCAAAAAGGGTCATCTTCGTGCCTTGAAAAAAAAGCGCGTATCAACGCGTTACATTATACCGCAGCTGATCTTCGGTCAGCTGGAAACCGATAAGCATTTCAAAGCTTGATCGGACGACCGCCGCGCGTACTTCAGGGTCCGCCATGGGGTCGAGCGCGGCATCCGGATCACCCGGCTTGCGCTTCTTGGTAATTTTTTGAACGATTTCGGCCGGCAGGCTGGCCGATGCCTTGTCGATATAGCTTCCGGCTTGCGCGCTGGCGGATGCCCGTTGCTGGCCATCGGCAAATTGCACGGTCACTTGGCCCACGCGCTTGGCGATAACGGCGCTGTTGCCCTGCACCACGGTGGTGAAATAGGGCAAAGTCACTGTCCGGCTGCCTTGCGTATCGCTGCGCCGTGCCTGCACATCAAAACTGGCTTGTGAAAAAATCTTCTCGCCACTGTCGTTGCACGTCGGGCGGATATTCGTGATCGAGGCAACAACGTCAATTGCGCTCGCGTCCTGGCTGTCGGCCGGGTTGAACAAGGTTATGTCGCCCGTACCATCAGGAACTGCAACCGCAGGGCAGCCCGAACGTGTGACGTTCACGCCCACACCAGCACCGATATCAAGGTCGCCTTCGCGCGAACAACCGGCCAAGGTTGCTGCGACAATGCCGAAGGTCAGGACTTTGGCGGCAAATTTCATATAGGCTATCCTTGGCATAACAGTGCATGGGTTGCGGGTACGTCGCTGGCATTGGTCCTTATCCGCCCATCGCCTGACGTGCAACAGGGGAAAGGCCTTGGCGGATGCGGCCTGTTTAACTAAAGGACATTGCCGATGACTGAACAAACGATCTCCAAGAAACCCCTCACGCTGCTTCTGGCGGCACCACGCGGTTTTTGCGCTGGCGTGGACCGCGCCATCAAGATTGTCGAGCTCGCGCTCGAACAACATGGCGCGCCTGTATATGTGCGCCATGAAATTGTGCACAACCGCTTTGTCGTCGACAGTTTGAAGGCCAAGGGCGCGATATTCGTCGAGGAACTGCATGAAGTGCCCGATGGCGCGCATGTGGTATTTTCGGCGCATGGCGTCCCTAAATCGGTACCGGCCAATGCGCAGCAACGTGGCCTTGCTTATTTCGATGCCACCTGCCCTTTGGTGTCAAAGGTGCATAAGCAGGCCGAACGCCAGGTCGAAGCAGGCCGGCACATCATTTTTGTGGGCCATGCAGGCCATCCCGAAGTCATTGGCACATTCGGCCAAGTCCCCGCAGGCGCGATGACATTGGTAGAAACCGCCGAGGACGCACGGAATATTCAGCCTGCCGATGCCGACAATCTCGCATTTCTGACGCAGACAACCTTGTCCGTCGACGATACGTCGGAAATCGTCTCCATTCTTGAATCACGCTTCCCGAACATTGTCGGTCCAAAGGGTGAGGATATTTGTTACGCGACATCGAACCGGCAAGAGGCGGTAAAGGCGATTGCGGGCAAATGCGAACTCGTCATCGTCATCGGCGCACCCAACAGTTCGAACTCGCTACGCTTGGTCGAAGTGGCCGTGCGTTCGGGTGCGAAAGCGCATCTTGTGCAGCGCGCAGACGATATCAGTATGAACTGGTTTGACGGTGTGGACACGCTTGGCCTGACCGCAGGCGCATCGGCCCCTGAAATATTGGTCCGCGAAATCATCGATGCGCTTGCCGCGCATTTTGACATTGATGAACAGCAGGTCACAACGGCGCAAGAAAGCATCACCTTTAAATTGCCACGCGAACTGGCCGGCGCGGCGGCTTGATTTGGCCGTTTATACGCAATTGGGGCCTGAACAGGTCAGTGCCTTTCTGGCGCTTTACGATGTCGGCGAACTGGTTTCGCTAAAGGGCATTGCCGAGGGTGTTGAGAACAGCAATTTCTTCGTCGAAACAACGCAAAGCAGGTTTATCCTGACCATTTACGAAAACCGCGTAGACCCAAAGGATCTGCCGTTTTTCTATGCGCTGCTAAAGCATTTGCACGAAGCGGGGTGCAAGGTTCCGCGCTTCATGTCAGACCGCAACGGCAATTGGCTGCAAACCATCGCTGGAAAGCCTGCCTGCCTCATCGAATTTCTCAATGGCGTATCGGTCACCGAACCATCGGCGGCACAGGCGCACTCCACTGGCGCAGCGCTGGGGCAAATGCACAAGGCGCTGGCGGACTTCACGCTGTCGCGGCCCAACAGCCTTGGCATTTCGGCATTCCGGCCGCTCGCCATGCGCTGCACCGCGCAAGGGCTGGACGCCATTTCCGAAGGTCTATCGGCACGGATATTTGCGGAATGCGATTATCTTGAGGCGCATTGGCCGACCAATCTTCCCGTGGCGGCGATCCATGCGGACCTGTTTCCAGACAATGTCCTGATGCTTGGCGACAATGTCACTGGCCTGATTGATTTCTATTTCGCCTGCTCCGAAATCCGCGCTTATGACCTTGCGGTCACGCATAGCGCATGGTGCTTTTCGGGCGACGGCAAAGTCTTTGACGCGCAGGTGAGTGCGGCCATGTTGGCGGGCTACACCGCAGCCGTGCCGATGGATGCCGCAACGCGGGATGCATTGCCGATATTGCTGCGCGGTGCGTGTTTGCGGTTTACATTAACGCGGTGTTACGACTGGATTAACACGCCAGCCGACGCGCTGGTCACACGCAAAGATCCCTTGGCGTTCCTGCGGCGGCTGGAATATTACAGCGTCCCCAATCAGGTTGAAGCTTTATTGGCCCAATTGCCATGAAACAGATTGAAATTTTCACCGACGGCGCGTGCAAGGGCAACCCCGGGCCGGGCGGCTGGGGTGCGATCATCCGGTATGGCAAGCATGAAAAAGAAATCGCGGGCGGCGATCCGGACACCACCAACAACCGCATGGAAATGAGCGCGGTCATTCAGGCGCTGAACGCCCTTGTCGAACCGTGCAGTGTCAAACTGCACACCGACAGCAAATATGTCATCGACGGCATCACCAAATGGATCTTTGGCTGGCAACGCAATGGTTGGAAAAACGCGTCGAAACAGCCGGTGCGCAATGCCGACCTATGGCGTGAGATGGTCGAAGCGATGGCGCGGCATCAGGTGGAATGGATTTGGGTCAAAGGGCATAATGGCCACCCCGAAAATGAGCGCGCAGACCGGCTCGCCAGCGATGCGGCCGATGCTGCCGGCAACAAGGTTGCGGTAGGCTAGTTTAAAAACGCCCGGGTGCATAGAGCGCCGCATGTACGCGGTCGGGCGCTATTATGGCATCGTTCAGCAACGATCCCGCCAGCTGCGCCGCGGCAGGTGCAGTCTGAATGCCAAAGCCGCCCTGTCCTGCAAACCAAAAGAACGCATCATGCGCCGCATCGCGGCCAATGACCGGCAGCCGGTCAGGCGCAAAGCTACGCAAGCCGGCCCATTTGCGTTCGACCCGGCGGATGTCCCAGTCGACAACCTGCTGCAGCCGATCAATGGCCAGCGCGATATCCAGCTCTTCGGGTGCGGCGTCGCACGCCGGTGTTGCGGTCTCATCATGCGGGCTCAGCCACAAACGTCCGCCTGCATCCGGCTTGAAATAGAAACTGCCATCAAGGCCAATAACGAGCGGCAGGGCCGCAGGCACATCGGGTGCGACCGCCAATTGCGCAATGGTGCGGCGATAGGGTTGAATGCCCAAGGGCGCAACGCCCGCCATCTGCGCCACATTATCGGCCCATGCCCCTGCGGCATTGACGATAATATCTGCGGTGCAGTTCAGGCCACCCGCTTGGATATGCCACATGCCATCGCGCCACACCGCGCTTTCCAGCCGGCTGTTACAATGTGGTTGAACGCCCTGCTTGCGCGCTTCGCGCAGATAGGCGGCGTGGAGCGCGGCGACATCAATATCCGCACAGGCCGCCTCCCACAGCCCCGTCGTCCATCCGCTGCGCAGACCGGGCACATGTCGTTCCAAATCCTCACGATCGCTGCGTTCAATATGCACACCGCTTGAGGCGAATTCCGCCAGCATAGCGTCCGCCAAAGGCTGTTGCTCTGCCGTGCCAATGTGTAACCCGCCACGCGCGGACATTAATGGGCCGTCGTGAAAATCCTTGGGTGGGTTCGCCAGAAACGGGCCCGACGCCGTTGTCAGCGGTTGAACGTCCGGACCACCATAGCATTCCACCCAGAACGCGGCGGACCGGCCCGTGGAATGATATCCGGGATGCGCCTCTGCTTCAATCAGGACAACCGACTGATATGCAGACAGCTGCGCGGCCAGACTTGCCCCGGCGATGCCTGCACCGATTATGGCAATGCTAAAATCGCTCATGGCCGTCGTGCGTGCTGGTCCAAAAAGGTGTCGATGCGTTGCAGGCACTGGTCGCGCACGCCATCTGCCTCGCGCAGCAGTTCATGCGCGGCCTCTTCGCCGAAAATCAGCGTTTCGGCATGTGGCAGCCTTTTGCTGTCTGCGATGACCCGCTTTGTGCTGACCAATTGATCCGCCGTCGTCGCGAGCAACAGAATTGGCGTTTGCACCGCCTCCAGCGCGCCGGGGCGTTCCAGCAAGCGGATGGACGCCATAGCGCGTTCCACCCAGTGCCAGCTCGGCGGCCCAAGCTTCACCTCGGGACGCAGCGCCCACCAAGCAATCTCGTCTTCATAGCGGTCGTCGTCATGCGTCAGCATTTTGCCGCGCATGCTCATCGGCGATAATGGCTTTTCACTGACTTTCCATGCGGCTTGTTTGCCCTTGCCCAATGCCACAATCAATTTGGCAACGGCATGGTTCAGCGCAAGCGGCAAGCCGCCGGTTTGAATGCCCAGCATCGGCGCGCTCAGCGCCACCGCGTCGGGATCCATCGCCTTTTCCACCAAAGCGCGCATCGCCAGTTGCCCGCCCATGCTGTGCGCGAGCACAACATGCGGCGCTGGCGTGTCGCGTTTCCATGCGTCCCAAAATGTGCGCAAATCCGCAATCCACGTCGCGAAATCGTCGATATGGCCGACTTGCGGGTCATCCAACAACCGGCCCGAAGCACCCTGCCCGCGCCAGTCGATGGCGGTAACATGCCATCCGGCATCGGCATAATAAGCCAATGTTTCCAGATATTTTTCGTAATGATCGCCGCGCCCTGGCAAGAATAACAAGGAACCACGCGGCGGGGTCGACGCCTGCCAATCAATCCGCCGGATCGGCCAACCATCGGCGGCGTGCCACATCGTCTCTGCGGCATTGGCCGGAATTGCGCGGCGGTTCATCGGTGTTTTCTGTGCGTGCATGGTTACTTTTTGGTAATCTTTCATGGTTAATGCTGTGCAGATGACCAGTGAAACTCTCGCTTACGCAACCCTTGGCGGCTTGGCAATTGCGCTGTTGATATCAATCTATACCGACATCAGATACCGGCTTATTTTCAACAAGATAAACATCGCGATAGCACTTGGCGCGCCATTATTCTGGCTGGCCAGCGGCGGGTTTAATCTCACCGACATCAGCGTGCACCTTTTGACCGCAGCGATTACGTTCAGTGTCTTTGCGACCGCGTTCCATTTCGGCGCGATGGGTGGCGGCGATGTGAAGCTTTTTGCCGCTTTGGCATTGTGGTTCCACTGGGTCGAGGTCATCCGCCTCATCCTATACGCATCGATCATCGGCGCGGCGGTCACCCTCATCTTTCTTGCGATCCACACATGGAAACGCGGCGAGGGCCGTGCGCGGATTCCCTACGGTGTGGCGATCGCGCTGTCCGGGCTTTGGATCATCGGTGAACGGATTTTTAACCATTTTACATGAAATAGCATGGTTCGATCAGGGGACCTTTCAGGGGACAATAGGTAATGGATAGGAAAAAAGTCATATTGCTGGTGGCTGCGCTTTTAATCGCGGCAGTGACCGCCCTTATGGCGCGCAGCATGTTCAACGGTGCATCTGCTCCCCAATCTGCAGCGGCCGCCGCGCCGGCCCCCGTGCCAGCCGGACCCAAAGTCCTCGTCGCGACCAAGGCATTGCCCGTTGGCACCATCATCACCGCCGACAGCGTGCGCTATCAACCATGGCCGAAAGAATTGATTGAAGCCGCCTATTTCAAAGAAGGGGACGATGGCGCATCCATTGACAGCCTTGTCGGCACGGTCGTCCGCAATGCCGTGACCGCTGGACAGCCACTGACCCAAGGCTCCATCGTTAAGCCCGGTGATCGCGGTTTCCTCGCCGCTGCGCTTGGACCTGGCATGCGCGCCGTGACGGTGCCGGTGTCGGCATTGACCGGTGTTGCAGGCTTTGTCTTCCCCGGTGACCGTGTTGACCTGGTGCTCACGCAAAATGTCGAAGCAAGCGCTGGCCCGCCATTGAAGGTTTCCGAAACCATCGTCCGCAACCTGCGTGTGTTGGCGACCGACCAACGCGCAACCCCGTCCATCGATGACAAGGGCAACAGCGTCGTCTCTGAATATAAATTGGTGACGATTGAAGCGACCCCACGCATTGCGGAGAAGATTACGGTCGCGCAAGCGATTGGCACGATCAGCCTTTCCCTGCGTTCGCTGGCCGACAACGCCGCCGAACTGGAACAAGCGCTGGCGTCGGGCGATATCAACATCCCCGAAGGTGCAACCGCGGATCAGGAACGGGCGATCCTACGCCAGCTCGCGCAGCGGCCATCCGCCACCAAAAGCAGCTATGCAACCGGCGGCGACGTCTCGCGCTTCCAACGCAGCAGCATGCCCGAACAAATGCCATTGGCGGTCGCAGCCGCACAGGCCCGCACGCAAAAGCAAGTCGAGAAAATTATGAAGGGTCCAGTGGTCCGTGTGTCGCGTGGCGGCAATGTGACCGAAATCGACATTAGCCGGAGATAACAACAACATGGCACGTTTCACCACATTCAAATCGGGCCTTACCGCCGCGGCTATGACCGCAGCCATCGGCACCACCGCCTTGGTAGGCACGTTGGTCGGGATGCCAACAGCAGCGTCGGCGCAATCCGCAAAAGATGGCAAGTTGCTCATCTTGTCCATCGGACGCGGGCAACAGGTCAATCTGGGTTCAAACATCACCGACGTGGTGGTCGCGGACCCAACCATCGCCGATGTCGAGGTGAAAACCGGACGCCAGATCTACATTCTGGGCAAGGGCCCCGGCGAAACCACGGTTTACGCCACCGATGCCGCTGGCCGCACGGTGTATCAGGCAACGGTCCGCGTCGGCAACAATATGGACTCGGTCTCGCAAATGCTGGCGCTGGCGATGCCCGATTCAAAGATTGTTGTTACCACGATGAACGGCGTCATCCTGCTGACAGGTACGGTCGACCAACCCGAAGAAGCGGCGGAAGCCGAAGCTTTGGTAAAGGCGTTCACCGACGGGAATACGCAAGTCGTAACCCGGCTGAAAAACGCGACGCCGCTGCAGATCAACCTGCAGGTCCGCATTGCTGAAGTCAGCCGGTCGCTGATGAAAGAAATTTCGGGCAACCTTAAGACCCGCGATCATGGCGGGACCGGAATCCTTGGCGGCGTGTATCAAGGACGTGACATCGCGGACATCACGTCGGTCACAAACGCAGATGACCTTCCGCTTGTAGATGCCTCGTCGGTATTTGGCCTGCCCGCAGAATCCATATCGCTGCCGTTCAATCCAGCGACCGGACAATTTATAACAAGCCCATATACGCAGTATAAATTTAAGGTTCCTGCGGGCACAAATGTGCTGACGGCGGCGGGTCGGTTATTTGGCATGGATGTGGCCGCTGCCTTCGATCTATCGGAAAAGGCGGGCCTCAGTTCAACCTTGGCCAACCCCAATCTGACAACGGTATCCGGCGAAACGGCGGAGTTTCTGGCAGGCGGCGCGTTCCCGGTGGTGACATCGTCGAACAATGGCACCAACGTCGAATATAAAAATTATGGCGTCAACCTGACCTACACGCCAACGGTGTTGTCGGATGGCCGCATTTCGCTGCGGGTGCGATCGGAAGTCTCGGACATTTCATCGACGGGTGCCGTGCGCTTCGGCGGCTTTGAAGTGCCAGCGACGACGACACGAATGGCCGAAACGACGGTGGAGCTTGGTTCCGGTCAAAGCATGATGATCGCTGGACTGTTAAGCAACACCATGGGCAGCTCGGTCGACAAAATGCCTGGAGCGGGCGACCTTCCCGTACTTGGCGCGCTGTTCAAATCCAACGGATGGCGGCGTAACGAAACCGAACTGATGATCGTGGTCACGCCCTATTTGGTGAAGCCCGTATCCGATAGCGAGATTGTTTTGCCGACAGACGGATTGCACTCGCCAAATGACCTTGAACGCATTTTGCTGGGCAAGGTGACAAGCGACAAGGGCGAAAAAACCCGCCCAATGCCAACGATTGCGCCAACCGTGTCCAATGGCCCGGCACTGGGATCCGTGACCGACGCACCCGCGCCATTGGCCAAGAAAGTCAAATCGCAAACATCCGCGACCGTCCCAAGCGGCCCCGGCTTTAGCTTCGACAATTGACCGTCGGTTCAAGGAGACAAGATATGCAAAAGGTAACAATCCTGATCGCTGCAAGCCTTGGCTTGGCCGGTTGCGGCACATTGCCAACCAACACATCCATGAATTCGGTGCACCAGCCTGTCGTCGAGCGTACCAATTACGCCATCGACCTTGCCTCCGACGGCGATGGTATAGCCGTGGCCGACCAGAAGCGATTGAACGAATGGTTTGACGTGCTGGATCTTCGTTATGGGGACCGCATTGCAATCGATAGCGGCGATGGCTTTGGCAACGAAGATGCCGCCCGCGACGTGCGCGCAGCCGCGGCAGAACGCGGTATTATGGTCACTGAGGGGGCACCGGTAACGCCCGGCATAATCGCGCCCGGCAACATTCGCGTTGTTGTCACCAGGTCCCAAGCATCCGTTCCGTCCTGCCCCGATAATCGCACGACGCACGGCCAAAACTTCAATGCAGGTAACAACAGCAATTACGGCTGCGCCATAAATTCCAACCTTGCTGCCATGGTGGCAGACCCCGAAGATCTGGTGCGTGGACGCGATAGCAAGCGGATCGACAGCAACAGCGGCAACGCAGCGGTAAACGCTTACAAGAAAAAGGCCGGAGGCAAATGATGAACGCTCCATGGAAATCCGGTAACTCCGGAACGCGCGACCCGATTAACGCTTATGTCTGCGACGACCTCACGCTGGATGTCATTCGCGCTGTGTGTGAGGAAATGGGCTGGAACCAGGACAAAGTCTATAAAGGCGGCCTACGTAACGCCATTCAATCACTGTCTGTTTCGGCAAGCCCGCAAATATTGCTGGTCGATTTGTCGGAATCGGGTGATCCGATCAGCGACATCAACAGCCTGGCCGAAGTGTGCGAGCCCGGAACAATCGTCATTGCGGTTGGTCAGGTGAACGATGTTCGCCTCTACCGCGATTTGTTGATGTCCGGTCTGCAGGATTATCTGTTGAAGCCATTGAGCCCTGACGCGCTGCGCGATTCATTCGCCAATGCACAAGCCGCGTTGACCGCACCGAAAGCCGATGAGGGCCATGCGGACCGGCCACATGTGTCGACCGCCGTCATCGGAACCCGCGGTGGCGCGGGCGCGTCCACCATCGCGGCATCACTGGCATGGGCATTATCGCAAGTGCAGGGCCACCAGACAGGCTTACTCGACCTTGATGTTCACTTTGGTACTGCCGCGCTTGCGATGGATTTGGAACCCGGCCGCGGCTTGACCGACGCCATTGATAACCCAAGCCGCATCGACGGATTGTTTATCGAACGCGCCATGATCAAAGCCAATGAACGTCTGTCGATCTTGTCCGCAGAAGCGTCGATGAACAGCCCGGTATTGACCGATGGAACGGCCTTTTTCCAGCTGCAGGAAGAATTTCGCGCAGCGTTCGAAAACACCGTCATCGATATGCCACGCAACATGCTGATTGCGTATCCGCATCTTATGAGCGACGTGAATATTGCGGTTGTCGCAACCGAACTGACGCTGGCTTCAGCGCGCGACAGCATCCGCGTTTTGGCATGGCTGAAACAAAATGCGCCGCAATGCAAAGTGCTGGTCGTCGCCAACAATGTTCAACCAGCGGTCGTCGAAATCAGCCGCAAGGATTTTGAAAACACGATCGAGCGCAAGATCGACCTGCTTTTGCCAGCGGACCCCAAGTCGGTGGCGCAAGCGGCGAAAATGGGCCAGCCAGTTGTTGAAGCCATTCGTGGAAGCAAGCTTTCCACTGGCATCATATCGTTGGCCGAAATCGTTGTTAGCAGCTTTGCAGACATGGCTGACGCGGCGCCTGCGGATGCCAAGATCCCACCGAAAAAGACTGTTTTTGCCAGTTTCAAATCGATGCTGAAAACGAAGTGAAGCGCGCATGGGACCAACCAGGACATAGGTAGCAGAGCGGATGACAATGCAGGCATTTATGATCGCGGCTGGAACAATCTTGTTCTTTGTTCTGGTGGCACTCGCCTTTGCAGGGCCCAATAGCGGCAAGGCGACGACACGCCGTCTTAGCGCTATCAAAATGCGGCATTCGGACAGTGCCGACGCACGCGTGGAACAGCAAATGCGCAAGGTGGTTGCTGCGCGCCGCCCGATCATTTTCGCCGACGGCCAGCAGATCAACTACGTCGATAAGCTGCGCTTGCGCCTGGCGCAAACCGGTAAAAAATGGACGTTGCAACAATATATGTATGCATCGGGCGGACTTGCTTTTGTCATCATGGCTATTCTCTTACTCAATGGCGCATCTTTTTTTATCGGGCTTTTTTTCGGGCTACTGATCGGGGCTGCTTTGCCGCACATGGTCGTCAACTTCCTTGTGGGGCGGCGTATCAAAAATTTCACCACGAACTTTCCTGACGCCATCGAGCTTTTGGTGCGTGGTTTGAAATCAGGCATGCCGGTGAGCGAAACGCTGAGTGTGATCGCAAAGGAAATTGCCGGCCCTGTTGGGGAAGAGTTCAAGTTGGTCGTCGAGAAAATCAAAATCGGCAAAAGCATGGAAGAGGCGCTGCAGGAAACGGCCGATCGGCTTGGTACCGCAGAATTCCAGTTTTTCGTCATCACCTTGGCCATTCAGCGCGAAACGGGCGGTAACTTGGCCGAAACACTCGCCAACCTTGCGGATGTTTTGCGCAAGCGCGCGCAAATGAAGCTAAAAATTCGCGCAATGTCATCGGAATCGAAGGCATCGGCCTATATCGTCGGGTCGCTGCCATTTTTCGTGTTTGGTATGATCTGGACGATTAACCAGGAATATCTCGAAGGCTTCTTCCATGAACCACGTTTGATGATCGCCGGTGTCGCCGGTGCAATATGGATGGCGATCGGCGTGTTCATAATGGCCAAAATGGTCAATTTCGAAATCTAAGTTGGGGACAGGATAGCAAAAATGACCAATCCGGGTGGACCTCAACTTTTGGGCATGGACGCCATGTGGCTCGCGACATTGCTTTGGGTCGTGGCGGGTATCGCTGTCGTGGTTGCCATATATTCAGTCATCACTGTGCGCGATCCCATGGCCAAGCGCGTGAAGGCGCTAAACGAGCGCCGTGAGCAGCTGAAAGCCGGTATCACCGGCACAACATCGAAAAAGCGCGCCAAGCTTGTGCGCAAAACCGAAACAACGGATAAAATGCGCCAGCTGCTGTCAAAGCTTCAGGTTTTGCAGGACGATCAGGTTAAGGATGTGCAGCAACGACTGGCGCAGGCGGGCATTCGCCGCAAAGAGCTCGCGGTCTCGGTCATCTTTAGCCGTATGGTGATGCCGATCATTTTCGGTGGTGGAGCCGGCCTGTGGATTTATGCTCTGGACGGCGTACCCGACTGGAGCGCGATGAAGAAATTTGGTGCATTCGCAGCGGCGACCATTTTGAGTTACAAGGGCGCTGACATTTATCTGACGAACCTGGTGACGAAACGCACCGATGCCATCCGCAAAGGCCTTCCCGACGCGCTCGACTTGCTCGTGATTTGCGCCGAGGCTGGCCTGACCGTCGATGCCGCATTTAACCGCGTGGCAAAGGAGTTGGGCCGCGGCTACCCCGAATTGGGCGACGAATTTGCGCTCACCGCAATTGAGCTGGGTTTTTTAACCGAACGCCGTGCTGCGTTCGAAAATCTGGCGTACCGCGTCAATCTGGACTCGATCCGAGGCGTTGTCACAACCATGATTCAAACCGAAAAATATGGTACGCCATTGGCATCAGCCTTGCGCGTATTGTCGGCCGAATTCCGGAACGAGCGCATGATGCGCGCCGAAGAAAAGGCCGCACGTTTGCCCGCCATTATGACGGTGCCGTTGATCCTTTTCATTCTGCCGACACTGTTCATCGTTATTATCGGGCCAGCCGCCTGCTCGATTGGCGACGCGTTTTCGAAACAGTGAACGGGGCGGCATGGCGCCGTCCCCTTCAGCCCAAACGCACGGTCTGTTCGATGGCACCGAAAATGCTGTGGCCAGCATCGTCGCGCACTTCGATGCGGACGACATCGCCATCTTGCAGGAACGGCGTGGTCATTTCGCCCGTCGCGATTTTTTCGACCATCCGCACTTCGGCAAGACAGCTATAGCCAAGCCCGCCGTCGGCAACGGGACGGCCGGGGCCGCCATCGGCATCGCGGTTGGACACTGTGCCTGAACCAATCATCGACCCTGCCCCCAAATTGCGCGTCTTCGCCAGATGCGCAATCAAGACGCCGAAATCAAAAGTGCAGTCATCCGACGCCACGGCCCGGCCAAATGGCGCGCCGTTCAGGTCAACATGCAATGTCCGGTGCAGCATCCCGCCCTGCCAATAGGCCCCAAGGCTGTCGGGCGTTACGAACACCGGTGACAAAGCGCTGGCGGGTTTGGACTGCACAAAGCCAAAGCCTTTTTCCAGTTCGGCAGGGATCAGATTGCGCAACGATACGTCGTTCACAAGGCCCACAAGCCTGATATACGCCAGCGCGTCTGCCGCCTGCGTGCCCTTTGGCACATCGCCGGTGACGACAACGATCTCCGCCTCCAAATCGCAACCCCATGCTGCGTCAGCCAGCATGATGTCGTCACGCGCGCCCATAAATTCGTCGGACCCGCCCTGATACATCAATGGATCATGCCAAAAGCTTTCGGGCAAGACCGCGCCACGCGCTTTGCGGACCAGTTCGACATGATTGACATAGGCCGAGCCATCAGCCCACTGATATGCGCGGGGCAACGGGGCGGCGGCGTCATGTTCATGGAAGCGTTCGCGCGGAATGACGGCATGTTCCAGATCGGTCGCCAATGCCTCAAGCCGCGGCGCGATATTGTCCCAGTCATCCAGCGCGGCTTGCAAGGTCGGCGCGATATGCGCTGCGTCGGCATACCAAGCGAGATCATTGGAAACGACGATAAGATGACCGTCACGCCCCGACTTTAATGATGCAAGTTTCATAATCGCTCTCCTGCTTTTGCACATCATGCAACGATATTGCTGTTGCGGCAACCGCGCCTGTGCGTTTAGACATATTGATATGGAATTGGGGCTCGCCAAAATGCGAATGTTTCAAGCAAGTGCCTTGGCACTTTCCCTGTTCGTCTCCGGATCAGCGTTCAGCCAGCAACAGACCTTTAGCACCGCAGAGGCCGGGAAAAATGGCTGGGCGATGGAGCAGAACCGTTCTGCCAGCTGGTATCTTTCGCAACACCAGCGCCTTACCACCGCGATAGCAAATCTGCAGCCGCAAAAGCCCGGTGTGGTCGATGCCTATGTCGTTTCGATCGGGCTCGACTCCGATGCCGTGTTCGGACGGGAATCGGCTGAAGCGGCAAAGGTTCTCGCACGCCGCTATGGCGCAACGGGCAAAACGCTTTTCCTCACCGCTGGCGCCGACGATGCGCCATCGGGCGCGCCGCAGGGTTCGCCATCCAATCTTGCCGTCGCGCTGGCCGCGGTCGCAGGCAAAATGGATCTGAAGGAAGACGTGCTGATTTTATTCGCCACCAGCCATGGCGACCCCGTGTCGGGCCTTGCCTATCGTGACGGCAACGACGGCGTCGGCATGATTGCGCCGCAGCGATTGTCCGCGCTGCTCGATGGCGTGGGCATCCACCGCCGCATGGTTCTGCTCTCCGCTTGCTATTCAGGGATATTCATTCCGTTGCTGACCAATGATCAGACCGTCATTGTAACCGCGGCATCTTCACAACGCACTTCGTTCGGCTGCGCGCCCGGCAATGACTGGACCTTTTTCGGCGACGCTTTGGTGAACAATGGCTTACGCAAGCCGCAGAAATTTGATGATGCCGTTGCCGAGGCGGTTCAGCTGATTTCCCGATGGGAAAATATGTTGGAGCTTTTGCCGTCACGGCCACAGGTCTTTGTCGGCGACAATGCGCATATCTGGCTTGATGCGCTGGAACGCAAAATGCCCAAGTCCGAAACGCCGAAAATTGGCCGGCCCGCAATCGCCACAGATTACGAACGTGCGAGCGAAGCTAACCCAACTCGATAACGCGTGCGCGTAACTGCGCCAGCATAGCCTCCAGCTGC
The DNA here is from genome assembly GCA_002282385.1 of Sphingomonadales bacterium 39-57-19. Classification (GTDB taxonomy): domain Bacteria; phylum Pseudomonadota; class Alphaproteobacteria; order Sphingomonadales; family Sphingomonadaceae; genus Sphingorhabdus_B. The sequence continues at coordinate 21,867 of NCJG01000014.1, forward strand.
TTCGCCTCACCGCTGCCCAATATCTTTTCAAGCTCCGCCTCCAACTGCAAAGCCTCAGGCACGATTTGGTCATAGAGGCTGCGGCCCGCGGCCGTCAGGGCCAAATGGTGCGACCGCCCGTCGCTGCTATTGGGCACGCGGCTGACGAGCGCGCGTTCTTCGAGCGTTTTGCACGCACGGTTGACCGTCACCTTGTCCATCGCCGTTGCCGCCACCAGCTCGCGCTGCGTTGCGACCTCTGCCTCCCCCAAAAGCGCCATCACCCGCCATTCGGGTACCTTAAGCGCAAATTTGCCACGATAGGCGCGCGCGATCAGGTCGCTCACGGCGTTGGAGGTAATCGACAATTGATAGGGCAGGAAAGCGCTGAGCTTTAGGGTCTTTTGTGGCATAAAATTCACTTTTGTTGTGGCTTGCACCGCGTGTTTGTCAGTCGGGTTTCACCTGATCCGGATGGGCGGCGATGAACGCAGGCAACGCCGTCAGCGCGGCATCAATCCGCGACAATTTGGGAAACTGCACCAATGGCGTGTCCACCCGCCGCGCGTTGGCCATTTGCGGGACAAGGCAGACGTCGGCAAGGTTCGGTACGTCGCCACCAAATAATCCGTCGCCCGGCGCCATATTCTCAAGCGCCGTGAACCCTTCGATGATCCAATGCCGGTACCATTTATCAACGGCTTCCTGTGATTGCCCCATTTCATCCTTCAAATAACGCAGCACGCGCAGATTATCGATTGGGTGAATGTCCGCCGCGATAATCAACGCCTGCGCCAATGTTTTGGCCCGATCCGCAGCGTTGGACGACAGCATCGCCGGTTCTGGATATTTGGCATCAAGATAATCGATGATCGCAAGGCTTTGCGTCAGATCATGGCCATCGATCGACAGCATGGGGACAAAGCCCTGCGGATTGCGCGCGACATAGGCCGCTGCCTTTTGTTCATTTTCCAACAGGCTTGTCGGCACGCGTGTGTACGGCACATTTTTGAGATTGAGGACGATGCGCACCCGGTAACTTGCCGAGGAACGCCAATAGTCGAACAGGGTTATCGCATTCATGGGCCAGCAATTAGCATGGCGGTGGTAAAAGGCAAAAGCATTGCAGTACGGCCCGCCCTTGCATATGTCTGGCGCAGCTAAAAAGGACTGAGGATGACCGACGTGAAAAAATGGATGACCGCCGCTGGATTATTGATGCTGCCCTTATCGGCACAGGCCGCTTCGCCCATTACGGGTCGATGGGTCACGCAAAGCAAGGACGGCGTCGTCGAAGTCTATCCCTGCGGCGAGCATATATGCGGCAAGCTGTCCAAATTTCTTGTGAACCCGCCCGCTGGTCCCGGCGCGAAAGACATCAACAATCCGGACAAGGGGCTGCGCAGCCGGACAATCTTGGGCATGAATGTTTTGACCGGTTTCAAAGCCGCTGGCGATGAATGGAAAGGCCAGATTTACGATCCCAAATCGGGCAAAACTTATCGGTCGATTGTCTATAAAGGCAAATCGGGCAATCTGGTCGTCAAAGGCTGTATCGGACCTTTTTGTCAGGCACAAACATGGACACCGGCGCGTTAAACTGTAACGCACCGGCCGCGTTCATTAAGAGCGCAATTTCCAGCCCGAACGCAGCAGCAAATAGCAGATAGTGCCAAGCACTATGTTCAGCGCAAGCAGCACAATCGCGCCAAAAAACACAGGACTGTCTGCGGCACCGATGAAGCCATAACGGAAGCCCGAGATTGCGTAGAAGAATGGGTTGGCGTGGCTGATCGCCTGAAATGTCGGGGCCAGCTTATCAACCGAATAGAACGTACCCGACAGCAACGCCGCAGGGGCAACAACAAAGTTGCTGACCGCCGCCGCATGGTCGAATTTCTCCGCCCAGATCGATGTCATAACGCCAATGAGCGCAAGCATCATTGATCCCATCAGACCAAACCACAATACGGCCCACACATGCGCAGGGGTGACATTCACGCCAGGCCATAAGGCCATCGCGAGCCAGATTGTACCGCCCACCAGAAACGCACGCGTGACCGCAGCAAATGTCAGCGCGGCCAAAACCTCGGCATTCGACAAGGGCGGCATCAGATAATCGACAATCGTGCCCTGAATTTTGCCGACCAGCAAAGAGAAGCTGGAATTGGCAAAGGCATTTTGCATCATACCCATGATGATGAGGCCCGGTGCGATGAAATCTGCAAAGGACACGCCCAGAACCGTTGGCTTAACCCGTCCCAAAGCGACGGTGAAAATAATCAGGTACAATAAGGTCGTGATGGCCGGAGCCCAGACCGTTTGCAGCTGCACCTTAAAGAAGCGGCGCACTTCTTTCATATAAAGGGTTTGAAGCCCAATCCAGTTTACGTTGCGGATGTGCCGTTCGCCGTCGGGCAGTTGCACAACGGGGTTCGCGTCCCTATCTGGGCCAATATCGCTTTTATGGTGGATAGTCATCGCGCAATCGACTATCGGCTTGCAGGCTTAACCGCAAGGCGCAAATGCGCCGCGACTGCGGTATAACACATTAGATATTGGGAAAGTTTCTATGTCCTGGACCGACCAGCGGATTGATCAGTTAAAAGCGCTTTGGGAAAAAGGCCTGACCGCAAGCCAGATTGCCGAAGAGCTTGGCGGTGTCAGCCGCAATGCCGTGATCGGCAAGGCCCATCGCTTGGGACTAAAATCGCGCCCGTCGCCGGTGAAGGCCAATGACACAGACAAAAAAGCCGCGCCGAAAAAGCCGGCTGCTGCTGCACCTGCAAAGGCACCTGCCCCCGCAGCACCTGTGCGCCCCCGCGCCGCTGCACCGGTTGCTGAGCCTGTCGCGCCCGTGCGCGCCGATGATGACGCAGCCGAAGCACCTGCACCGCGCGCATCGTCGATGCCACGTATTGTTTCGATCGGACCTGGCGGTTTCATGCGTCAGGGCCCCGGCGATCAGCAAGCCCCCATTCCGCCAGCACCGCCACGCCGCCTTGTGCCGGCAAAGCCAAGCCCCGAAATGGCGGACAAAACGTCATTGCTGGATTTGAACGAACGTATTTGCCGTTGGCCCTTGGGTCACCCCGGTGAAGCCGATTTCCATTTCTGCGGTGTTCCGGTAAACCCCGGTTTTCCGTACTGCGTCGAACATTGTGGCCGTGCCTATCAGGCGCAGCTGCCACGCGGTGTGCGCCGTCCTCCACCGCCAATGCCGTTCGGCGGACCAAGGGTTCGTTAAGGCCATATTGAGATAGAGCATGGATCATCCATTTGCGGATCTCATCGGTTTAACATTAGATCAACAAGGCAGCGGCAGCAGCACATTTTCGCTGTCGGTCGATGATCGGCATTTAAATCCGCACGGTGTTGTGCATGGCGCTGTCCTTTACGCAATGGCGGATACAGGCATGGGCGCGGCGCTTTATCCGACACTCGATGCTGGATATGCGTGCGCGACAATTGATATCTCGATCAGCTATTTCCGGCCAGTCGCGCAAGGCCAGTTGCTGTGCGAAACCGTTTTGGACAATAAGGGCCGAACCATTGCCCATTTAACCGCCCGCATCACGCAGAATGACAAGTTGGTTGCGCAGGCAAATGGCAATTTCGCCATTATGTCCACGCCCCCGGAAAGACGCTGATCCGGTTTATTTCCACAGCCGAGTTTCGTTCGGCTGTTGCGCCGCCAACTCTCCCGCGCCTATAGCATTATTATGACCGATGACCTGTTTGGCGGGAGCGCGGCCGCCACTGCCGCATCCAATGATTATACCGCTTCCGCAATTGAAGTGCTGGAGGGGCTTGAGCCGGTTCGCCGTCGCCCGGGCATGTATATTGGCGGCATCGACGAACGCGCCTTGCACCATCTCGCGTCCGAAGTCCTCGACAACTCGATGGACGAAGCCGTCGCCGGCCATGCCAGCCGTATTGAGGTGCATTTGGGCGTTGGCAACCGTCTGACCATCACCGACAATGGCCGCGGCATTCCGGTTGATCCGCATCCCAAATTTCCGGACAAATCGGCGCTTGAGGTCATTCTGACGACCTTGCACTCCGGCGGTAAGTTCACGGACAAGGCCTATGCGACATCCGGCGGCTTGCATGGCGTCGGTGTGTCTGTCGTCAACGCCCTGTCGACCGATACTGTGGTCGAAGTTGCCCGCAACAAGCAATTATATCGCCAACGCTTCGCGCAAGGCCATCCGGTCGGTAAGCTGGAAGAGCTTGGCCCCACCCCCAACCGGCGCGGCACCACCATTGCCTTCACGCCTGATCCTGAAATTTTCGGCGCCGATGCGAAGTTCAAGCCCGCGCGCCTGTTCAAGCTGGCACGGTCGAAAGCCTATTTGTTCGCTGGCGTTGAAATTCGCTGGCGCTGCGATGCGGAACTGGCAAGCGCAGATGTCCCTGCCGAAGCGGTTTTCCAATTCCCCGGTGGCCTATCCGACCATTTGCGCGAACAGCTTGGCACCCGCGCCTGCGCGACCACGGAGTTTTTCTCCGGCACGCAAGATTTCCCCGATGCGCAAGGCCGCGTCGAATGGGCGATTTCGTGGCCGCTTTATTCCGACGGTTCGTACAGCTGGTATTGTAACACCATTCCGACGCCCGATGGCGGCACCCATGAAGCGGGCGTGCGCGCTGCGCTGACCAAGGGCTTGCGCGCCTTTGGCGAATTGATTGGCCAGAAAAAAGCGGCGCAGATATCGGCGGAAGACATTTTCAACGAAGCCGAATTGATGTTGTCGGTGTTCATCCGCAACCCGCAATTTCAAAGCCAGACCAAAGACCGGCTGACCTCACCCGAAGCCACGCGCTTGGTGGAAAACGCCGTGCGGGACCATTTCGACCATTATCTTGCCGACAATATGGAACGCGGCAAGGCATTGATGGGCTTCATCCTGGAAAAGGTCGACGACCGCCTGCGCCGCAAGGCAGAGCGTGAGGTCAAACGCAAAACCGCGACCTCAGGCCGCAAGGTGCGTCTGCCCGGCAAGCTGACCGATTGCGCATCGGATGACCCAACCGGCACCGAATTGTTCATCGTCGAAGGCGACAGCGCGGGCGGCAGCGCAAAGCAAGCCCGTGACCGCAAGACGCAGGCGATTTTGCCGATCCGGGGTAAAATCCTGAACGTGGCTTCGGCCACCGCAGACAAAATCCGCGCCAACAACGAAATCGCGGATCTTCAGCTCGCGCTGGGCTGTGGCACGCGCAAGGACTGCAACCCCGACAATCTGCGCTATGAACGCATCATCATCATGACCGATGCCGATGTCGATGGCGCGCATATTGCGACCTTGTTGATGACATTCTTCTTTCAGGAAATGTCCGAAATCGTGAAGGCCGGGCATCTCTTCCTCGCGCGGCCGCCTTTGTATCGCCTGACGCATGGCAGCCAAAGCGTATACGCCGCCGACGACGCGCACCGCGCCGAATTGGAAGCGACCGTGTTCAAAGGCAAGAAAGTCGATGTTGGCCGGTTCAAGGGCTTGGGTGAAATGAACCCGAACCAGTTGAAAGAAACGACGATGGACCCGGCGACCCGCTCGCTGATCCGCATTACTTTGCCGCATGAATACGAACGGCGTGCCGTGGTCAATGACCTAGTCGACCGGCTGATGGGCAAAAATCCGGAGCACCGGTTCAACTTCATTCAGGAAAATGCCGCGCAGTTGGACGAGGACACGATTGACGCTTGAGGCGTCGCATATCCTCTATCACCAGCCGTCACCCTGAACTTGGTTCAGGGTCTTAATTTTTGCAGCGACGGCAAAAGGAAGTAAGATGCTGAAACAAGTTCAGCATGACGGGGGCTATGGTCGTCAGGCCGTTAAAGCCTCAACCAAGGCCTTAACCTTTTTCTGCCGCCATTGCGGCAAGGGTGCGACCAGCCAATAGGCTTTATCGCTTTCTTTCGCATTGTCGACCGCACGTATTTTTCCGCTCGCCAAATCGGCTTCGGCCAAAAGCAACGGCACGGTGGCCCTGCCCAGCCCAATGGCGGCCGCGTCAATCGCAAGGCCCGCATCGGCGAGGCGAAGCGCAGCCACGCCGTCGGCCACAGGGCAATTGGGCCAGCTAATCGGTGTTTCCGCCCCGCCTTCGGGGGCAGCGACGGTCACATGCGCGCCAGCCGCCAGCTTGATACCTTCATGCTCGCCGGGGCCGGTGGCCAGCCGGATGGCAAGATCAAGATTGGCTTCGGTAAAATCGACATCCTCGTCCGCCGCCACCAAAGTGAAGCGCGTGTCGGGGTTCGCCTTGCTGAATGCCGCCAACCGCGCGGCCAGCCATTTTGCGGTAAAATCGCGTGGCGCAGCGATGGTCAGCGAATTGGATGATTGCCCCGCCTGCATCGCGCGGACCGACTCTTCGAACTGTAGGAAGCCAGCACGCAGGGCATCAAGGCCGTTTGTCGCTTCGTCCGTGAGCTCAAGCCCCTTGGGCGTCCGGCGGAAGAGAACGACGCCCAGCATATCTTCCAGCGCGCGGATCTGTTGACCGACGGCGGCTGGCGTCACCGCAAGTTCGTCCGCCGCCTTGGTAAAGCTTAAATGCCGCGCAGAAGCGTCCAGCACGCGCAGACCGTTCAAGGGCAGATGCGTACGCTTCATGCGATGCTCAACGCGCTATGGCCGGGGCGACCAGCGTAAAGCGCGGAATTTCGGCGAGGAAAGTCGTGCCATTTTCGCGGATGAAACGATATTGCCCTTCCATCATGCCGCTGGGTGTCGGCAGTGGGCAGCCTGACACATAATCATGGCTTTCACCGGGCTTTAGCAAGGGCTGTTCGCCGACCACGCCATCGCCATCGACATGGTTGATTGTGCCGCGACCGTCGGTGATGCGCCAATGCCGCGTCATCAATTGCACGGGTTCATCGCCGCCATTTTCGATGCGGATATGATAAGACCAAAACCAGCGGCCTTGCGCCGGAGCCGATTGTTCTTGCAGAAAATTGGGTGACACGCGGACGGTCACGCCCTCGGTCGTTGCGCTGACCGCAAAGAAGGAATCGAGGATGCTCGTCACAATCCCGCGGCCCTGAGCGCCTGATCCAGATCGTCGATCAGATCCGCAGGATCTTCCAAGCCGACATTGATGCGGATCATGCCTTCGCCAACACCCATGGCTTCGCGGCCTTCGGGGCCCATGCCGTGGTGGGTGGAGGACGCAGGGTGGCACATCAGGCTGCGCGCATCGCCGATATTGTTCGAAATATCGATCAGCTGCAGCGCATTGAGCAAGGCGTGCGCCTGCTTGCGGCCACCATCGACCTCAAATGCAAAAATCGGCCCGCACGCTTTCATCTGGCTCATGGCGAGCTCATGCTGCGGGTGGCTGGCAAGACCGGGATGCATGATATGCGGCACGCGGCCTTCCAGGAATTTGCCAACAAGCAGCGCGTTTTCCGACTGCCGCATCGCGCGCAGCTCCAGCGTTTCCAAACCCTTGTGCACAACCCACGCGTTGAATGGCGACAGATTGGGTCCAGTGTTGCGCTGGAACGGCAACAGCACGTCATCGATCCACTGTTGCGAACCACAGACCGCGCCGGCAAGCACGCGGCCCTGCCCGTCCATCAGCTTCGTTGCGCTATAGGCGACAACATCTGCGCCATAATCCATGGGCCGCTGCAGCACGCTGGTCGCAAAGGCGTTGTCGACTACCGTGGTGATGCCATGTTCTTTGGCGAGGCCGCAGACATAGGCCATGTCGACAATGTCCATCGTCGGGTTGGCGGGCGTTTCAAAGAAGAACACTTTGGTGTTCGGCTGAATCGCTGCTTTCCACGCATCATTGTCGCGGCTGTCGATCGTGGTCGTGCTGATGCCCCATTTGGGCAGCAACGTGTCCGTCAGCCAACGGCACGAACCAAAAGCTGCGCGCGCAGCGACCACATGGTCACCTTGCGACAATTGGCACAGCAACGCCGTTGTCATCGCCGCCATGCCCGTGGCTTGCGCACGGCACGCCTCGGCCCCTTCCATCAGCGCAATGCGTTCCTCCAGCATTTGCACCGTCGGGTTTTGCAACCGCGAATAGGTCATGCCGTCCTGCTCACCCGCAAAACGGGCGGCTACGGTTTCCGCATCATCATAGGTAAAGCCAGACGAGAGGAACAAAGCCTCCGACGTCTCGCCATGTTCGCTACGCCAGGTACCACCACGCACTGCCTGTGTGGCAGGACGCCAATGCCGAGTGATTTCGCGATTCTGGCCAGTCGTTTTCTTCATAAGTTCGCTTTTCGGGGACTAGAGGGGTTGCGTCAATAAGGAGATGTGATGGATGTTACACCGAAGCCCTGAGCAGCGCTTGCGCAGCGAGCGCGTCCGTCGAAGGGCGCGTGTCAACGCAAAGCCGCCCTTCGACTTTTCGCCGGTGCTACGCACCGTCGGCTCAGGGCTTCGGTCATTATGATAGCGCAGCCAACACCGCGTCGCCCATTTCGCTGGTGGACATCGTCCCACCAAGATCGGGCGAACGGGCACCCGCAGCAAGTGCTTTGGCGACCGCCGCGTCAATGCGGTCGGCCATTGCCGGCAAGTTGAGCGAGTAACGCAGCATCATCGCGGCGGACAAAATTGTCGCCAGCGGGTTCGCCTTGCCCTGCCCGGCAATATCCGGCGCACTGCCGTGGATGGGCTCATACAGGCCCTTCTGATTGCTATCGAGCGAGGCGCTGGGCAGCATGCCAATCGAACCGGCGCACATGCTGGCCTGATCGGACAGGATATCGCCAAACAAATTGCCGGTGACGATCACGTCAAACTGGCCTGGGTTGCGCACCAGCTGCATCGCACAATTGTCGACATACATATGGCTGAGCGTGACTTGCGGATATTCGGCATGGGTTTCAATCACCACATCGCGCCACAGTTGCGAGGTTTCGAGCACATTGGCCTTGTCCACCGAGCATAATTTCTTGCCGCGCGCCATCGCGGTTTCAAAGCCGACGCGGGCAATGCGGCGCACTTCATCCTCATTATAGGACATGATGTCATAGCCTTCGCGCTTGCCATCGGCGGTTTTGCGCATGCCCTTTTCACCGAAATACACATCGCCATTCAATTCGCGCACGATGATCATGTCGATCTGTGTGGCCACTTCGGGACGAAGCGCGCTGGCGTCCGCCAGTTCGGGGAACAGGGTCGCGGGCCGCAAATTGGCAAATAAGGACAGTTCCTTGCGCAGCCCCAATATCGCCTGTTCGGGCCGCAAATGCCGTTCCAACGCATCGCAATCGGGGTCGCCCACCGCGCCAAACAAAATCGCGTCAGCGCGCTTTGCAAGGTCCAGCGTTTCGGGGGGCAGCGGATGACCGGTCGCTTTATAGGCCGCGCCGCCAACCAGTGCTTCTTCAAAGGTCAATCCGTCAATTGCCAACGCGTCCAATACGCGCCGTGCTTGGGTGATGACTTCGGGACCAATTCCGTCCCCGGGTAATAAGGCAACTAACAAGGCGGCATTCCTCAAAAGAAACCGTAGTGCTGAGCCTGTCGAAGCACGCCTGTCGATATGGCGATGCCTTTAAGCGCCCTTCGACAGGCTCAGGGCCACGGTGTTGTAATCATGCCTCCCCTGCCAAGTGCAGCGCGGTTATGCAACTGCCCTTTTCAGGCGCTCCACCAACCGTTCGCGCGCGGCCATGACATCGGCGCGGCGGTCGCCCAGAACATGCGCGACCAAACGCTTTCGGTTTTGCGCCATCATCGCCACCGGCGCGCTGTCGGCGTCATAATCTTCGGCATAGCCAAGTTCGGCCAGCAATAAGGTTTCATATTGCGCAATGGCCCCCGCCCAAACCCGTGCGGCAGGCGCCAGCTCAATCGCCGACAGCAACCCGTCGCACGCGCTGTACACGCGGGGATAAGGCACGCCTTCGGCCAGCGTTGCCGCCGTCAGCGCGGTGACCCAGTCAATCGCCGCAATCGCCAACGGCTCGCCCAACAAATGCGCGCGGCTGTGCAGGGGTTCCGGCGTCAGGCGCGCCAACTGCCCCGTTATGCGTGTGCGCCATTCGCCGGTGATGACATTGCCGGGGATCAGCACAGGCCGCAATTGCCGCCCCCGCGCGCCTTGCACATAGCCCGCGAGCATGCCGTATTCTTCGGAAAACGCGCGCACGATGGCACCGGTTTCGCCGTGATTACGGACTGCACAAATGATCGCGGATGCCGTTATGTCCATGCGCCCTCATGCCAACACTGCCGCATGAGGGGAAGCTCTATCCTGCGTCGCTGTGTTCGCCGCTGATCATGAACAACGTCACGCCTGCATATTTTTCTGCGCCAGCTTCGAATAAAGGGTCGACTGCGAACGGCTGCTCGGTCAGTTTCAAATCGTTGAGGCCAAGCAAATGAAACGCGCCCAGCTTTTTCTCACGCGGCGGCTCGCCATGCTTTTCCAGCGCAATCGCGTCGATAAACAGCGCGTTGTTCTTGGAATAGAGCACGTGTGGCGCAAGCTTCATCGCCACATTATTGTACGTGGCGGTCACACATTTTTTGAGCGCAATAGCCTCAAGCAGCAATTGGTTGGTCGTCATCGCCTTAGATTATCCGACCAACCAGCGCGCGCAAGTGAAAATTGTGCAGTGCAGCATTTTCATCAATGCGCTTACTTGGCATGTCCGGCGATCAAATCGACCATGCGGCCAACCTGCGACGGCGGCAGATCATGTGCCATTTCGTCGATGATCTCCAGTCGTGCGCCGGGGATGTGGCGGGCGATATCCTCGCTGCCTTCTTTGGGCACGAGCGGGTCAGCACCGCCATGCACAACAAGGGTCGGCACCTTAATCGTCTTGAGCCGGTCAACGCGGCTGCCATCGGCGATGATCGCCAGCAACTGCCGCCTGGTGCCAACCGGATAATAGCCCCGGTCGAACGCTTTGGCGGCCATTTCGGCGTGGGCATTTTCTGGGCGCGCCGGATCGGGGAAGGAAAACGCACTGACCAGCTCGGCTCCGAACGCGACAGCCTCCTCTCGGCTGGCGTCTGGCGGGCGCTTGACCATGAATTGGCGTTGGATATCGGCGCGCGCACCGGGAAGCCCAGCCTTGCCACTCGACGACATGATCGATGTCATGCTCAACGTCCGTTCGGGGTAGTTGGCCGCCATCAATTGGACGATCATCCCGCCCATCGACGCGCCGACCACATGCGCCTTGTCGATGCCCAGCGCATCCAGCAACCCAATGCCGTCTGCCGCCATGTCACCGAGCGTGTAAGGAACGCGCACCGGCAGCCCTATTCGGGCCTTGAACATCGTCCAGACCAGATGGGGCGTCTTTGCCCCCTCCATCCGCTGCGACATGCCAACGTCGCGATTGTCATAATGGATGACGCGGTAGCCCTTGCTTACAAGGCCGTGAATAAACTCGTCGGGCCACGCAATCATCTGCGCACCAAGGCCCATGACGAGCAGGATGACCGGACCATCGGCTGGGCCGTTTTCCTCATAATATAACTCGATATTGTTGGCGCGGATATTTGGCATAAACTTCTCCCCTACCCGCCTTTCTAATCAGCTGCTGAACAACTGCAAGGCCACATCATCCGCCCGCGTGGTAGAAATCATACACGGTCTGCGCCACGGCGGCGGACACCCCCGGTGCTTTCTGCAAGTCTTCAAGGCTGGCATTACGCACCGCGCGCGCGGTGCCGAAATGCAGCAATAGGGCCTTTTTGCGCGAGGGCCCGATGCCGGGCACTTCATCTAGCGGGCTCACCGTTATGGCCTTGCTACGCTTCGCACGGTGCGCACCAATGGCATAACGGTGCACCTCATCGCGCAGGCGTTGCAGGTAGAACAGGACTGGCGCGTTCACCGGCAAGGTCAATTCACGTCCGTCGGGGAAGTGAAAAACTTCGCGGCCGTCGCGGCCATGATGCGGGCCTTTGGCAATGGCGATCAATGGCACGTCATCGACACCAATTTCCTCCAGCGCGGCCTTCACGCTGCTCATCTGCCCCTTGCCGCCGTCGATGAGCACAAGGTCAGGCCACTGCCCACTGTCGCGGTCGGGATCATCTTCCTGCGCGCGCGCAAAGCGGCGCTGGAACACCTCACGCATCATCGCAAAATCGTCGTCGGTCGCGGCCTGTTTGATGTTAAACTTGCGATACTGGCCCTTGATAAAGCCTTCGGGTCCGGCAACGACCATCGCGCCAAGCGCATTGCTGCCCTGAATATGGCTATTGTCGTAAATCTCGATCCGGCGGGGCGGTTCGGGCAGTTCAAACAGGTCCGCCACCTCTTGCAGCAACTTGCCCTGCGTCGTGCTCTCCGCCAGTCGCCGGTCCAACGCCTCTTCGGCGTTGCGCGTGGCCTGTTTGACCAACCGCACGCGGTCACCACGCTGCGGCACGCTGATTTCAATCTTGCGCTCGGCACGTTCGGACAATGCCTCCGCCAACAGATCCGCTTCGGTCAATTCGCGGTCGAGCAATATGTTTTTGGCGGGCGCCACATCTTCGTAAAATTGCGCAAGGAAACTGGTGAACACCTCATCCTCGGTCATTTCGGCCACATGTGACGGGAAAAACGAACGATGCCCCCAATTTTGCCCGCCGCGAATGAAAAACGCCTGAATACCCATCACACCATTGCGGTGCGCCAAGGCAAAAATATCGGCATCGCCAACGCCCTGCGCGTTAATCGCCTGCGACCCTTGAATGAAGGTCAGCGCCTTCAACCGGTCGCGCAGCATGGCCGCACGTTCGAAATCGAGCGCTTCGGCCGCGCCCTCCATTTCCTTCGCCAGCTTTGCCTGCACATCAGAGGATTTGCCGTCGAGGAAGGATTTGGCATCGGCGACCAGACCGTCATAGGATTGGTCATCAATCCGGCCCACGCATGGCGCGGAGCAGCGCTTGATTTGATACAACAGGCATGGCCGGTCGCGATTGTTGAAAAAACTGTCCGAACAGCTGCGCAACAGAAACAGCTTTTGCAGCGCATTCAGCGTCTGGTTGACCGACCCCGCGCTGGCAAAGGGGCCGTAATAATGCCCCTTGTTCCGCCGTGCACCGCGATGTTTCTGGATACGCGGGAATTTATGATCCGCGCGCAGCAGGATGAAGGGGAAGCTTTTGTCGTCGCGCAGCAGCACATTGTAAGCCGGGCGATAGCGCTTGATCAGCTGCGCTTCCAACAACAGGGCCTCCGCCTCGCTATTGGTGGTCACAATCGTCATCGAACGTGTCAGCGCGACCATTCTGCGCAGGCGATTGGGCAAGCGGTCAATCTGCACATAATTGCCAACGCGGTTCTTCAACGCACGCGCCTTGCCGACATATAATATTTCGCCGCGCGCGTCGTGCATCCGGTACACGCCCGGTTTCAGCGGCAAGGTCTTCAGGACATTGCGGATGGCGGCTGTGCCGGTTTCGAGATCAGGTGTGTCCGCACCACGCACCGCATAGGTCGCCTGCTCCTCGTTAAAACGAGAAGCAGCATTGGGTTGATCGGGGCGGTCGGCTTTGGACATGTCGGGGTGATGTAGGCAACGTCGGTGCGCTACACAATCTCATTCCCGCAAATGCGCGGCATGATTATATGTCGGAAGTTGTGCTCCCGCCTGCGCGGGAACCACCAAACTTAGTTCAGCGAGGCGATCGATTGATCGATCAGGGCTGCGTCGGCCTTTGCATCATGATGCGCGGCGATCAATTGCGCTGCAGCAGCGGCGGCGGCACTTGCGGCCTTGTTGCGGACATCGGCAATTGCGGCGCGCTCGGCAGCAGCAATCTTTTCTTCAGCAGCCTTCGCACGGCGTTCGATCAATGCGGTCGCATCACTCTTTGCGCGGGCAACAATCTGCTTTGCTTCAGCTTCGGCAGAGGCCTTCATCGCATCGGCATCACGCGCCGCCTGCTTTGCCTTTGCTTCATACTCGACCTTGATATTTTCAGCTTCGGCACGCAGCGCGGTTGCTTGGTCCAGCTGCTGCTTAATGCCGGCAATCTGTCCGTCCAATGCGCCAGCGATCATCGCAGGCACTTTTTTCCAGATTGCCAAGATGATGACTGCAAGCATCGCCAAAGCCACCAGCATCGAGGCGTCAAAGCCAAGAGCCGAAGGCGTGACATGCTCTTCTGCACCGCCATGCGCTTCGGTCGAAGCGTGCGCAGCGGTTTCAGCGGTAGGCGCCGCAGCGGGTGCGGCGACGTCTGCTGCTGGAGCAACGGCGATTGTTGCCGCTGCCGTGTCGGTGGATGCTGCTGGATTAGCCATTGGACATTACCGCCTTCACTGCTTTTGCGGCCTGGGCCGGGGTAACTTTCGCGCCCGAAACCTTGGCAACGATATCCGCAGCGGCGTCCGCAGCCACGGTTTCGATGCTGGCCATTGCCTTGGCGGTTGCCGCCGAAAGCGCGGCTTCCGCAGCGGCGAGCTTTACGCCCACTTCCGCATCGGCTTTCGCCAAACGGGCATCCGCGTCTTTGGCGCCCTTTGCTTTCGCATCGCTTGCCTTGGCTTGGGCCGCAGCCCGCGCAGCAGCAAGTCCTGCTTCGCCACTATCCCCCAGATCATCCGCTTCGGCACGCGCAAGCTCGGCAGCCGCAAGGTCGTCCGCAATCTTGCGATTACGTGCGTCCATCGTTGCTTCCACTTTTGGCAACATGCCATGACCGATCGTAAAATAGACCAAGCCAAAGACAATCATCAGCCAAAAAAACTGTGATGCATAAGTTTCAAGAATCTGGGCAATTTGTGGCATATTACGCGCTCATCCTATTGAGGAAATGCCCCGGCGGTTGCCGGGGCGAAACCGTCAATTAGGCAACGAAGATCAGGATCATCGCGATAACGAACGCGAGCAGACCAAGAAGTTCGACGGCGGCGAAGCCGATGAACAGACGGCCCTGCTGGCTGTCAGCTGCTGCTGGGTTACGCAACGCGCCCTGAAGGAACGAGCTAAAAACGTTACCAACACCGCCAGCGGCGATACCGGCACCAATTGCTGCCAGACCGGCACCGATCATTTGGGCTGCTTCTGCGTCCATGATAATAACTCCTGTTAGAAAATAAAACTTAGTGGTTGAAATCTTAGTGCAAATTGACGGCGTCGTTGATGTACAGCGACGTCAAAAGTGCAAAAACATACGCCTGAATAGCACAAACGAGCAGTTCAAGCAGGGTAATACCAATCATCAAAACAAAGGCTGGGAAGCTGACAATCATCGGCACCCAAGCGGCTTCTGCATTCAAACCGTTAATCACAAATCCGGCAAGCACCTTCATCATGATGTGACCTGCGGTCATCGCAACGAACAAACGCAGCGCAAGGCTGAATGGGCGGATCATGAATGAGAACAATTCAATGACCGGGATCAGCCAGAGCAACCACCATGGCGTGCCATGCGGAACAAACAGGCTGAAGAAATGCAGGCCATGCCGCCAGAAGCCGACAACCAATACGGTGCCAAAGCTGAACAGCGCCAGCACGGCGGTGACGGTCAAGTGACTTGTGATCGTGAAAGGATGCACGCCGGGGACGATACCAAAAGGCATCATGCCCATGAAGTTCGCCATCAGGATGAACATGAACAACGAGAACACCAAAGGCACATATTTCTTGCCTTCGGGACCGACATTTGCGGTCAGCATGTTGTTGATGAAGCCCGTTACGCCTTCGACAGCCATCTGCCAACGGCCGGGGACCATCTCGCGCTTCATTCCGCCCGCCATGAACACCCAAAGCGCGCCAAGGACAAGCACCATGAACAACGATGAGTTGGTGAAGGAGACGTCGTAACCTGCAAGGTTAAGCTGCGCGAGCGGCTCAATCTTGAACTGGTACATCGGATCGATTTTGCCGCTTTCGCCTGCCACGTTCACTACCCTGTTATATACACGTCAAGCGCCCGGTTTAGTCCGGACGCTCTGCTGAAATCTTTATTATATTCCTGAAGGCGACTGCAATGCCCAAGAACATGCAGGTCAACAGGAGCGCAGGTGCGATACCCAGCCAGCGGTCCAAGACCCAGCCAACCAAAGCACCACCAGCAGGACCCGCGATCAACTCTGTTAAAACCCTGTTCCCTTGCCGCATTCCTTTGGCTGGAACCTGATCTTGACCTGAGCGTTCTGCTTCGGCTTTCCGCGCCGCTTTCAGCTGCATATCTAACGACACGAGCCGGGCGTCACTTTTTCCTTTGCCATCCTGCCCGGAATTGTCCGACATCATGTGATTCCATCCAAATAAACACACGGAACCGCCACGCAATCGGGGCAACCCCGCCTAGGCATCGGCGCTTTAGGAGAGCGCCTTCGTCAAGTCAACAGCGCGTCGCCAAGAATGTTGCGTCGCAATAGAATGGGCCGACGCATCGCTGCCCCGGTCCGCTATTTTGGTTAGGCTGATACCCTTATATCTTGGTCGTCCTGAACATGTTTCAGTTGTTACGGACAAAGCGGGTCTCATTCAGATGCGCTGGATTCGCGTCAATCGACTTGCACCCGTCGCAAAAATCACCAAAAAGGTCATTATCGCAAAAGGACAGTGCTGATGGCGGACGGCGCGGATAAAATCGAACATCATGGCACCGGCCACCGCGCGCGTCTGCGCAAGCAGCTTTTTGAACAGCAAGGCGAAGGCCTGCACGACCATGAGCTTGTGGAATATTTGCTCGCATTGGCCATTCCGCGCCGCGACACAAAGCAAATCGCCAAGGATCTGATCGCGCGGTACGGCAGCCTGTCGGCCTTGTTAACGGCCGATGCCGACAGCATCATGCGCGAAAAGTGGATGGGCGAAACCAGTGTTGCTGCCCTGAAAATCGTCCAAGTCGCGGCCTTACGCCTTTTGAGCGCGCCCGTCCGCGAGATGCCGATTTTGTCATCATGGCAGGCGTTGCTCGACTATCTGCGGGCCGACATGGCGCATCTGACCATTGAGCGCGTGCGGACCTTATATCTCAACAGCAAAAATATGCTGATCCGCGATGAGATCGCGAGCGAAGGTTCGGTCGATCAGGCGGCGATTTATACGCGCGAAGTTATCCGGCGCGCGATGGACTTGGGCGCCGCGGCCATCATCCTTGTCCACAACCACCCAAGCGGCGATAGCAGCCCAAGCCGGCAAGACATTGCCATGACCCGCGACATTGCCGATGCAGGGCAGAAGTTCGGGATAACCGTGCATGACCACATCATCATCGGCAAAGACGGCTTTTCCAGCATGCGGAGCGCCGGACTGATTTGATGATTTAGCGGGTGGAATTATTGCCGCTGCTACCCCATAGCCGCAACATGACCTCCCCAGCTTCTGCAAAAAAATCCATCGGCCCGCGCGAATTGACGATCATGATGGCATCGCTGATGGCGCTTAACGCGTTGGCCATTGATGCAATGTTGCCAGCCTTTCCCGCCATGGCACAGGGGCTGAAGGTTTCCGATCCCAACCAGATCCAATATAATATTTCGGTCTTTCTGGCCGGCACCGGCATTGGCGCATTGATCTATGGTCCGTTATCGGACCGCTATGGCCGCAAGCCGATATTGCTGATTGCCATCATCGGCGCCGCCATTTTTTCGCTCGCCTGTTCGATTACGCCAGACTTTGAAATGATGCTCGCGATGCGTTTCGCGCATGGTTTGCTCGCGGCTGCGATGGGCGTGCTGGTCATCTCCGTTATCCGTGACCAGTTTGAAGGCGACGCAATGGCGCGGCGGATGTCGACCATATTCCTTATTTTCATGATCGTGCCGATCATCGCGCCAACCGTCGGGCAAATGGTTCTGCTGTTTGCGGGCTGGCGGACAATATTCGACCTGATGGCGTTCATGGCCGTGGCGGCTGCCATTTGGGTATATCTGCGCCTGCCGGAAACACTTGCGCCCGAAAATGTCATCCCGATTGAACCCCGCGCGCTGGCCAAGGCATGGAAAGTCGTCGTCCTACACCGCAATGCTGCCGGATATATGATTGGCGCGGGCATCGTTCAGGGCGCTTTGTTCGGCTATCTCAACAGCTCGCAACAAATGTTTGACAAGGTGTTCCATGCCGCTGACTTTTTCACGATCGGCTTTGCGATCATTGCCATTGGCATCGCTGTGTCCAACTTCACCAATGCGCGGATTGTGGAACGCTTTGGCGCGCGCCGCGTCTCGCACACCGCGCTTTTGACCTTTATCACCCTTGGCGCATTGCAATTGCTTGCTGCGCAGTTCGCGCCCAAGTCGATGCCGTTGTTCCTTGTGCTGCTGACGGGCAATATGGCGATGGTTGGGTTTATCGGCTCCAACTTTTCGTCGATTGCGATGACGCCCTTTGGCCATGTCGCGGGCGCTGCTTCATCGTTTCAGACGTTCGTGCGGACGGCCTTGGCCGCCTCGCTCGGCGCGATCATCGGACAGCAATTTGACGGCAGCGTCTTTCCTGTCGCGCTTGGCTTTCTGTGTTGCGGGCTTGCCGCGCTGACGTTGGTTCTATGGTGCGAAAAGGGGAAGCTCTTTACGCGTCCCGGCACGACCCAACCTATTCCCGCTACCCCGCGCAGCTAGGGTCAGGACCTAGGCAAAGAAAAGGGGCGCCGAAGCGCCCCTGCCCTTTTGCGTTTTCGCGGTAACCTTAGTCCACAACTGGACCAGGGAATTCACCCATGTCTGGTGCATCGTCCGCCAGCTGATCATGCTGCAGGTTTGAATTGCGCATGCCATAAACGAAGTACAGCACGATGGCACCGATCAGGAAGTATACGAAGAACATCAGCACATTGTAAGGTACTGTCGTGATCAGATACAGGCATGACAAGATGCCCAGGATCGGTGTCAGCGGATAGAATGGTACCGAAAAGCCACGTGGCAGATCAGGCGCTGCACGGCGCAGATACATGACCGACAGGCAGACGATGGCAAAGGCTGCCAATGTGCCGACCGAGGTCATGTCACCCAAAACGTTGATGTCAAAGAAGCCTGCTGCAACCGCCGTGATCGTGCCAACCAACAAAGTGTTGATATATGGCGTGTGGAACTTTGGATGCACCTTTGAGAAGATCTTCGGCAACAGACCATCACGGGCCATGGTGTAGAAGATGCGCGTTTGGGCATACATTAGCACCAGAACAACCGAGGTCAGACCAATGATTGCGCCGACCTTGATCGTCTTGGCCAACCAAGCCCATTGTGCACCAAAGCTGTCAACAACGACCGCGACAGGATCTGGCACGTTCAATGTGGCATAAGGCACGAGCAAGGTCATGATTGCAGCCACCAGCATATAGATGACGGTGCAGACGACCAGCGAACCGATGATACCAAATGGCATGTCGCGCTTGGGATCCTTGGCTTCCTGACCAGCGGTCGAGACAGCTTCAAAACCGATATAGGCAAAGAAGACGATCGATGCGGCACGCATGATGCCGTCGACACCGAATTCGCCGTCGCCGGTATTTTCCGGGATAAAGGGCGTCCAGTTCTTCGACACCAGTTCAGGCAGGTTGGACAGAACGATATATCCGCCGACCAGAATGAATGCCGCCAGAACGCTGACCTTGATCGCAACGATGATGTTGTTGACCTTAGCCGATTCCGACACACCCACCATCAGCAACAGCGCAAGCGCCATACAGATGAGGAATGCTGGCAAGTTGAAGATTGCGGTGACCGCAGCGCCATCAACCAGCAAAGGCACACCGTCACGCATGACCGCATGTCCGGTTGGACCCGTAAATTGCGGCGGGATGACCAAGCCAAAGTCCGCCAGCAAGCTGACGACATATCCGCCCCAGCCAACAGCCACCACCGATGCGGCAAGGCCGTATTCGAGAAGCAGCAACGCACCCATGATCCAAGCGACAAATTCGCCCAATGTGGTGTAGCTGTAGGTGTAAGCCGACCCGGAAACAGGCAGCGTTGACGAAAGTTCGGCATAGCACAGGCCTGCAAAAGCGCAGACCAAGCCAGCAACGACAAAGGACAGCATAACAGCAGGTCCGGCATGCAATGCAGCGGCACTACCCGTGCGAACGAAAATGCCCGCACCGATGATGCACCCAACGCCCAAAAGCAGAAGGTTCCACTTGCCCAACGAACGCTTCAATTCGCTGTTGGCCGACTCTCTTTGTACTTGTGCGATCGTTTTGCGCGCGAACATGCGCTGCATCACGGATTGCTGCTCAATCGCCATCATAATCTCCCCGATGGATTTCTTATCGCGCGGAACCTAACCTCTAAAAGTCTCCGTGCAACAGAATTTCATCGCATAAGCATCGGTCCGAGCGGTTTTCCACCAAAAATATGGACATGCAGGTGCGGAACCTCTTGATGCGAATCCATCCCGATATTGGCGAGCAACCGATATCCGGGTTCTACCAGGCCCAATGCGCGCGATACTTGGCCGACAGCGCGCACAAATCCGGCTATTTCCGCATCGCTGGCTTTCGCACTAAAATCGTCCCAGCTGACATAAGCGCCTTTGGGAATAACGAGGACATGCGTCGGTGCCTGCGGATTGATGTCGTGAAAGGCGAGTGCCCAGTCATCTTCAAAAACGGTATTGCAGGGAATTTCCCCGCGCAGAATTTTGGCAAAGATATTCTGGTCATCGTAAGGCAATGTCGGATCGATTGGCATCTTATACTCCAGAATTGTCGCGCGCGGCCTTTTCCACCAGGCCGGATACGCCTTCCCTGCGGTCAAGTTCGGCGAGAACATCGTCAAATGCCACCCCGCCCTCGGCAAGCAAGATCATCAGGTGGAAAAGCAGGTCTGCCGCTTCAGCGGTAAGGTGGTCGGCATCCCCCGAAAGCGCCGCGATGATCGTCTCGGTGGCTTCTTCGCCAACTTTCTGCGCAATTTTCTCGCGCCCTTTGGCGAATAATGACGCAACATAGCTGCTATCGGGCGCAGCGTTCGACCGCTGGGCGATGGTGTGTTCAAGTCGTGCAAGCGTGTCGCGCATCAAATGTCCTTCTGCAAGGCGATAACCATGGCCTTGTCCTCTGCGGGTATCAACCCTTCCAAAACGCGCCAAAAACCTGTGACCGATTCCTGCCCTGCTGCGGCATAAGCAGACGCAAGGCTCGTGCGCAGCGCATCAAATAGCTGCGCTTCAAAACGGACACCCTCTGCAGTCAAACGCAGCAGCTTCTGCCGCCGGTCGACCACGCCCGTGCGCGTTTCGACCAGCTTTCTCTCCGCCAAGTCGGTCAGCACCCGGCCCAGCGATTGTTTCGTGATCGCAAGGATTTTGAGCAGTTCGCTAATCGTCAGGTCGGGTTGGCGGGCGACAAAATACAGCGCGCGATGATGTGCACGGCCAAGGCCATGCTCTGCCAATCCATCGTCTATAGCGCGCGTGAGCCGCGTATAGCCGAAAAACAACAGCTCAACGCCGCGCCGCACCTCATGCTCGCGCAGAAACAAGGGTGACGCCGTCGGCGCAGCAGATACAGAAGATGGGGCAGCCATATTGACGTATCTAAGCCCAGCCCATAGGACGAAGCAAGACCCTAACTGACGAGAGTAACTATGACGTCCGGCGCATTTCCATTTGAGGCAAATCCAAACCCCGTTGACGCGGCGGAACGCGCGGCGCGGCTTGTCGATCCCGGCTTTGGCCGTGTGTTCACCGATCATATGGTCACCATCCGCTATTCGGACGCCAAAGGCTGGCATGATGCGAAAGTCGGCCCGCGTGCACCGCTCACACTCGATCCAGCGACCGCTGTGCTGCATTATGCGCAGGAAATATTTGAAGGTCTAAAGGCCTATCGCCTTGCAGACGGCACGATGGCGCTGTTTCGCCCCGAACAAAATGCCCGCCGTTTCCAGCGGTCGGCCAAGCGCCTTGCCATGCCCGAACTGCCTGAAGAAATGTTTCTGCAGGCATGCCGCCAACTGGTTCAAGTCGACAAGGACTGGTTTCCCCCGGTCGATGGCGGGTCGATTTATTTACGCCCCTTCATGATCGCCAGCGAAGTGTTTTTGGGTGTGAAGCCATCGGCGGAATATCTGTTCATGGTCATTGCGTCATCGGCCGGGAATTATTTTAAAAGCGGCGCGCCGGCGATTTCGATTTGGGTATCGGAACAATATACCCGTGCCGCACACGGCGGAACGGGCGCGGCAAAGTGCGGCGGCAATTATGCCGCAAGCCTTGTCGCGCAATCCGAAGCCATTCGCCAAGGTTGTGACCAGGTCGTCTTTCTGGACGCCGCCGAACATCGCTGGGTTGAAGAACTTGGCGGTATGAACCTGTTTTTCCTGTTCGACGACGGTTCATTGCTGACACCGCCAGCCGACGGCACGATTTTGGAAGGCATCACCCGCGATTCGGTTCTGACCCTTGCCCGCGCGCAAGGCCTGAACGTCCGTGAGGAGCGCTACGCGATGGACCAATGGCGCGCCGATGCCGAATCCGGACGGCTCGTTGAAGTCTTTGCTTGTGGCACTGCAGCGGTTGTGACCCCTGTCGGCACAGTAAAATCCACCCAAGGCGCCTTCACCATTGGCGCCGGCGGTGCGGGGCAAATGACCCAGCAAATCCGCACAAAACTTGTGGATATCCAACGCGGAGCGGCAGCAGATACCCATGGTTGGGTGCAACGCATCGATTAAGCTGTTGCGCTACGAGATTCGCACGATATAAGCCGCGCAAATAGGCCAGTTTGCTGGCTTGCTGGGGCGTCGCCAAGCGGTAAGGCAGCGGCTTTTGATGCCGCCATTCGCAGGTTCGATCCCTGCCGCCCCAGCCATTTCCTCAATCCGCGCCAATTTCGCACCTCATCCGCACACGTAAGACATTGTAAATGTTTTGGGCCTACGGCTGGTAACGCAAAATTTATCGGCATGTTTTTCTCACGGGCGCCGATATTCGGCAACTTGCTGAGGGGCGGACCAAAATATGCGGGTAGTAATTGCGGACGATGAGCCCGAAGTGGTTCATCATCTGAAAGCAATCGTCGAAGAACTTGGCCACGCTGCGGTTGGATATACCGATGGGAACGCACTTATGCGGACCTTGGTCAGCGACCCATTTGATTTGCTGATGCTCGATTGGAACATGCCCGGCAAAGATGGTCTCGAGATCCTGAAATGGATGCAAGAGACGCTGCCCAAGCAACCGCCGGTCATGATGATCACCAACCGGTCTGCGAAAAAAGACATTACCGAGGCACTTTATGCCGGGGCCGCTGATTATATCAGTAAGCCAGAAGACCGCGCGGTTATCGCCGCGCGCATCAGTGCGACATTACGCTGCGGCGCAATTGGTGGCGCGTTTGATACCGAAGCGACATATGGCAACTATCGCTTGAATCGGATTGAACAGACGGTCTTTGTGAATGGGCAAATCATTGCACTGACGGCCAAAGAGTTTGAATTGGCCGACTTTTTCTTCCGCAATGTCAACCGCACATTGTCGCGCAATTATCTCATGGAGGCGATCTGGCGGACGACCGCGGCATTGGCCACGCGTACGTTGGACATGCATATCTCGCGCGTGCGTTCAAAGCTGCACCTGCAACCTGAAAACGGCTTTCGCATTTCAACGGTCTTCGGGTACGGCTACCGCCTGGAAACGATCGCCAACACGCGTTAGTTCCGGCCGAGCATCTAGGGTCAGATATAGCAACCCTCAGTCGCTTACGGACGCTTATGCGGCTTTCTTCGCCCGCTCGGTCATTTCCTGATTAAGTATGTCTGCCAACAGGAAAGCGAGTTCCAGCGATTGCGCGGCATTCAACCGTGGGTCGCAATGCGTATGGTACCGATCGGCCAAACCTTCGTCGGTCACAGCAACTGCGCCACCAGTGCATTCGGTAACATTCTGGCCCGTCATCTCGATATGGATGCCGCCGCCAAAGCTGCCTTCTGCACGGTGGACGGCGAAGAATCCGCGGACTTCGGCCAAAATACGCTCAAACGGACGCGTTTTATATCCGCTGGCGGATTTGACGACATTGCCGTGCATCGGATCGCACGACCAGATAACAGGATGTCCCTCACGCTGAACCGCGCGCACCAAAGTGGGCAATCCGCTTTCAACCTTGTCATAACCATAACGCGAGATCAGCGTAATCCGGCCTGCTTCGCGTGACGGGTTCAACCCATCCAACATGCGCAGCAGCGCATCGGGTTCAAGGCTTGGTCCGCATTTGATACCGATTGGGTTACCGATGCCGCGCAAAAATTCGACATGCGCCGAACCGTCAAAGCGGGTGCGGTCGCCGATCCACAAAAAGTGCGCCGACGTATCGTACCAATCGCCGGTCAGGCTGTCCTGCCGGGTCATTGCCTGCTCATAAGGCAACAACAATGCCTCGTGGCTGGTGTAAAAGCTTGTACCCTTAATCTGCGGGACAGTTTCTGGCGTGATGCCGCAGGCTTCCATGAACGCCAGCGCCTCGCTGATACGGTCTGCGGTTTCTTTATATTTCTGCGCCCATGGCGAGCGGCCCATATAATCATGCGTCCACGCATTGACCTGCTGCAGATTGGCGTAACCACCGTTGGAGAACGCGCGCAACAGGTTGAGCGTTGATGCAGCCTGGCTATAGGCACGGATCATCCGTGCCGGGTCAGGCTCGCGGCCTTCGGCAACAAATTCAATGTCGTTGATAATGTCGCCGAAATAGCTGGGCAGTTCGACGCCATTGATCGCTTCAGTCGGTGTGGAGCGTGGCTTGGCAAATTGGCCAGCCATCCGGCCCAATTTCACAACAGGCAATTTGCCCGCAAAGGTCAGCACCACCGCCATTTGCAGAATGACGCGGAATGTATCGCGGATATTATTGGGATGAAATTCGGCAAAGCTTTCGGCGCAATCGCCGCCTTGCAACAGAAACGCCTTTCCGTTGGCCACTTTGGCGAGATCCGCGGTCAGATTGCGCGCCTCGCCTGCAAAAACCAGCGGCGGATAGTTGCGCAGCGTCTCTTCGGTTGCGGCAAGTGCTGCTGCATCCTTATATTCAGGCATGTGAATGCCCGTCGCGCTTCTCCAGCTATCCGGCGTCCAAGGTGTCGCCATGCGATCTACTCCAACAATATTCATTCAAAAGACGCGCCCTTTAGGCTTAATATGTTGCGAGAAGCAAGCATTAGCCGCGAATTTACGCCGGTTTTGCAAAATGCAATCGGCATGGCGCGCTTTGCTATGCGCACTGCCAAATTCCCTGTTGGCAAAAAGGCCTAAAGGCGTCTATCAGGCCCGCTGAATCGACCCAATTGTAAGGCGAATTGCTTTTCAGCTTGGGAAGAGACGGGATTTCGACGCTATTGCGGATTAACCGCCGCAACGCAAAAAGGGCAGATTATGTCGACAGTCAAAAAGACAAAAAGCACGGCGAAAAAGCCGGCAGTAAAAAAGCCGGCGGCTGCGCCGGCAGCTTCAGTCGCAACGAAAGCTGCAGCTGGTGCGCAGAATCATGATGGCGCAGAAGGTTCGGGCGTTCGTCGCCGTGACTTCATTCACGTCGCTGCGGTCAGCTTCGCAGGCGTAGGCGCCGCAGCGGTTGCCATGCCATTGGTATCGCAGATGAGCGCAAGTGCGGACGTGCTGGCACTCGCCTCCATCGAGGTGGATGTTGCCGCTATCCAGCCAGGTCAGTCGATTAAGACCAGCTGGCGCAAACAACCGGTGTTCATCCGCAATCTGACCCCTGCAGAAGTCGAAGAAGCAAATAAGGTTGATGTGGGTTCGCTGCGCGATCCACAAACCCTTGCTGAACGTACCAAGCCCGGCAAAGAAAATTGGCTGATCACCCTTGGCGTTTGCACCCATTTGGGTTGCGTGCCGCTTGGTGCAGCATCTGGTGAAGTTAAGGGTGAATATGGCGGCTATTTCTGCCCATGCCATGGTTCGCATTATGACACCGCCGCACGTATCCGGAAAGGTCCAGCTCCGCTGAACCTAGCTGTTCCGGAATTCGCATTCATTTCTGACACAGTCGTCAAAATCGGTTGAGGAGCTAAAACGCGATGAGCTTCCCTTGGGCACAAGAATATAAACCGCAGGGTGCGGTGAGCAAATGGGTCGACGAACGTCTTCCTTTGCCACGCCTTGTATATAACGCGGTTGGCGCCGGATATCCGGTACCACGCAACCTCAATTACTTCTGGAACTTCGGTGTCCTTGCGGGCGTTGCTTTGGTTATCCAGATTGTGACCGGCATCGTGTTGGCCATGCATTATTATGCAAGTGTCGACGGCGCGTTCAATAGTGTTGAACATATCATGCGCGATGTGAACTCAGGCTGGTTTGTGCGCTATGCGCATATGAACGGCGCAAGCTTCTTCTTCATCGTGGTCTACATCCATATCTTCCGCGGTCTTTTCTATGGCTCATACAAAGCGCCACGCGAAATGATCTGGTTGCTGGGCGTCACCATCTTCTTGTTGATGATGGCGACTGCGTTCATGGGCTATGTGCTTCCATGGGGCCAAATGAGCTTCTGGGGTGCGCAGGTTATTACGGGCTTCTTCTCCGCCATTCCATTGGTGGGTGAACCGCTGCGTCAGCTGCTCTTGGGCGGTTTTGCGCCGGACCAAGCCGCATTGAACCGCTTCTTCTCGCTGCACTATTTGCTGCCATTCGTCATTGCTGGTGTCATCATCCTGCACATTTGGGCATTGCACATTCCAGGGTCTTCAAACCCAACGGGCGTGAGCGTAAAGGGTGAGCAGGACACGGTTCCATTCCACCCATATTACACCGCAAAAGACGGCTTCGGCTTGGGGGTCTTCTTGATCCTCTTCGTTGCGGTCACTTTCTTTGCGCCAAATATGCTGGGTCATCCGGACAATTACATTCCGGCGAACCCGCTATCGACGCCAGCGCACATTGTGCCTGAATGGTATTTCTTGCCCTTCTACGCGATTTTGAAGGCTTTCACGGTCGACTTCGGCATTCCGTTCACCGGCATCATCATCATCCCTGCGAAGTTGATGGGCGTGCTTGCGATGTTCGGTTCGATCTTGCTGTTGTTCTTCCTGCCTTGGCTGGACACGTCGCCCGTGCGTTCGGGACATTATCGTCCATTGTTCCGCAAGTTCTTCTGGTATGGTCTGATCCCAAGTCTCGCCATCCTGACCTATTGCGGTGGCAAACCTCCATATACCCAGTGGGTTGTACTCAGCCAGCTTGCGGCAGCGTATTATTTCGCCCACTTCTTGATCATCTTGCCGATCGTTTCGCGCATTGAACGGCCGCTTCCGCTGCCAAATTCAATCACCGAAGCTGTCACCGGCAAACCGCTTCCAGCGGCTGCGTAAAACAGGGAAAGCATAATCATGGTTCGTTTAATTGCTTTTTTGGTAGGCCTGTTTTTCAGCGGCATGCTGTTGCTCGGCCTTGGGGACACCGTCATCACTGCGATCAAGGAACCTGCCGTTCCTTCGGTTGAGGCGGAGTTCCACGAAGAGACTTTGCCGGTCTCATTTGCCCATGACGGTCCGTTGGGCAAATATGACCGCGGTCAGTTGCAGCGTGGCTTAAAGGTTTATTCCGAAGTCTGCGCCGCTTGCCACAGCTTGAAGCTGGTCTCGTTCCGCGATTTCGCGGCACTGGGCTATAGCGAAGAACAGGTCAAAGCGCTTGCAAAGGCATGGAAAACCGAAGTTCCAAGCATCAACCCTGAAACGGGTGAGCCTGCGACACGTCCGGCTATTCCTGCGGACAAAATTCCTTCGCCATTTGCGAACGAAGTTGCAGCACGTGCGGCCAACAACAATGCGCTTCCGCCAGATCTTTCGCTGATCACAAAGGCACGTGAAGGTGGCCCCGCATATGTGTATTCATTGCTGCTCGGCTATCGTGACCAAGCGGGTTACAAGAACGAAGAAGGCAAAGAACTGCTGAAGGAATTCCCTGAAGCGGCGACACCTGCCGGCCTGCACTTCAACCCATGGTTTGCGAACCTGAACATCGCTATGGCGGCACCGATCGCTGCGGATGACCAGGTTACCTATGACGATGGTACGAAGGCCACCAAGGCGCAGATGGCGGAAGACGTCTCTGCATTCCTGACCTGGGCTGCGGAACCAAAGATGGAAAACCGCAAGAGCGCAGGTTGGGCAGCCCTTGGCTTCCTATTGGTCTTCACAGTGCTTGCTTGGATGTCCTACAAAACAATCTGGGCAGACAAGAAGCATTGATAAAAAAACAGCATAGTTTTTGGAAAGGGCCGCTTTTGCGGCCCTTTCTTTTGCAATCTGGGCGTTGACGCTTGGGCCGTATAATGGCAATAGCGGCGCTGAAGACGGCCCATGGCCAGTCGCGGGTATAGCATAGTGGTAATGCACTAGCCTTCCAAGCTAGCTAGAGGGGTTCGATTCCCCTTACCCGCTCCAACTTTCCGTTCGTAGACGTTCGTGTAGGGCTAGACAGCCACCCCAAACCCACAGTATTAAGGTATTAAATGGCTGGCAGCGTTCACCCTCGTTCCCGGACACTCGTGCTGCTTTGGGGGCTATTTTGGGGGCCAAAGTGAATTAACTTCTTAAGACGCTCCAAAAATGGGGGCCACTTGTGAGGAATGGTGAGTAAAATGGCGCTTACTGACGTTGCAATTAGAAACGCAAAGCCGGGGGTTAAGCCCTACAAACTCGGCGACTCGCTCGGCATGTACCTCCTGGTCCAGCCGACTGGCGGCAAACTGTGGCGCCTGAAGTACCGAGTAGACGGGCGAGAGAAGAAACTAGGTATTGGCAGGTACCCAGAAGTCAGCTTGGCGGATGCTCGCAAAAGCCGCGACGAAGCACGTGAGCAGATTGCCGTTGGCAAAGACCCATCCCGTGAAAAACAGCTCAATAAGACCCGCGCCAAGCTAGCAGCGGACAATATGTTGATTGTCGTTGAGAAGTGACCCGTTAGGGGCATAAGTTTTCACTGAGATTTGACCCATGTTTGAACCACACCCTGACCGACCGGTTGGGGGG
>NCJG01000020.1 GCA_002282385.1 Sphingomonadales bacterium 39-57-19
AGCGGAGGTTCGGGTGAAAAGAGGCTAAAGCCGGTCAGAGGCCGATTTTGCCGTTTTCAGCAGTCTCTAGGGTTCGGTCGCCGCTGGCAAAACCCCGCGGAAGCTGGGTATTTTTCGGCCCCTTGAGGCCCATCTCATTGATTTGCATTGAGATGTTGGCGGTGGGAGAGCGACCCCCAACCAACTCTCTCTCAGTTATATATATGTTTTAAAACAATTTTTTTCTACCGTGGCGGTTCGCTGGCGCTTTCTGAATAGCAAGAAATCTGGGAGATAGCCACAATTGACCGTCCATGTCCGACCCATCTGGGTCGCTCAGCGACGATTTGCAATATCCTGAAACCGGCCGTTGAAACGATGAGGCTCTTGGCAGCTTTGCGCCCAACTGCAGTCAACAAAAGCGCCGGTTGGCTCCCCCATAAGCGGACATTGCATGGGCAAGGTTGATATGGCTGATTTGTTGGACGATCGGGACAGGCAGTTTTCAGGACCAATGGCCCAATAAACAGGCATTCGTTCAACTCCGGCCGGAATGGCAACTGCGCATCTAATTCTTGTCGCTTTGATCCGCATGTAAAATTCGATAGCAGATCGACTTCGCAACTTTTTCCACATATCCTTACGCATCAGCTATGGATTGACCCCGCATCTCCACAAGGAGCGATTTCGGTCTGGATCGTGGCATGGTGGATGGTGAACCTGCTTTCGAGCATTTCTGCAATAGCGCGACGTGTGGCTTCGGCATCGGCTCCGTCGGCTAATGCAATATGGGCGGTGAGGCTGGCGTCATCACCGGCAACCGACCACACATGAAAATCTGAACGCCCGCGACTCCTGAGACTTCATTTATCGCCGCGCGGATCGCTTTCAGTTCGAACCCGCGAGGGGCGCCTTGCAAGAGGATGTGGGTTGTATCGCCAAGCAAGACCCGAGTGCGCGGCAACACCCACAAGCCGATACCGATGGCAACAATCGGATCGATCCAGAACTATTCCCTGTCAAAGGTTGTCGAAGCCGAGGCAGAACGTCTCAGCGCGCAGCTCTTACAACGGGAAGAGCGCCGGGATAAGAAGAAATCCGACACTAAGAAGCCCCAAACCGGTAATGAGATGACCAAGCTCAACGCTCTGTCCCAGCGGTTCCTGAACTAGCCCCAGGCCGAGAACGCCCGTGATCCCGAACTGCGCCGCGCGAAAAGTCTGGTCGCCCAAACTATCTCAATTGCTCGCGCGAAATACCCGGATGATCCGGGCAAGGCGTCAAAGGAGGTCGAGGCCAGACGCCAGGTGGTTGCCATCCGTATCGCCAAGGGCGACAGGATCGCCGTCATCAGATAAGGAACCAGCAGGTCCAAAAGGTGCGCGACATCACGCAGGAGCAGGCTTTGCAGCGCGATGGACGATTTCGATAGCAGCGAATGCAATGATTTGACTCTGAGTTTGGTAGGCAATCGGATTGCGTCCGTCAATTTATTGCTAAGTCCTGCTACGATACCGATCGTGGCGCGAGGGTTTCGATGATCTTGCAGTCGGCAACCGTGCCGTGGCGGCAGGAGCCGATCACGCGGACGAGCTCGGTTCGCATCGCTATCAGGTCCGCAATTTTTTGGTCGATATCCGCAAGATGTGCCCGTGCGATGGTATCGACGGCAGTGCAAGACGTGCCGGCGTCGTCGGACAGCGTGAGCAGTTCGCGCACAGCGTCGATCGGAAACCCAAGGCTGCGGCTGCGGCGGATAAACGCGAGGCGCAGCCTGTCGGTTTCGCCATATTGTCGGCGACCCGATCGGCTCCTCACGGGCTCTCGCAGCAAGCTTTGTTCTTCGTAAAACCGGATGGTTGTGACTTTGGTCCCGGTTGCCTGACCGAGCTGACCGATGCTCAAATTTGAATGTCTATCCACTGAAAATCTCCTGCTGCGACTCACTCGCAAAAAAGTCCTTGCTTCTACAGTTACTGTAGATTGTATGCACGGCCCAAGGAGAAGTTCGACGTGGCAGATAATTGCGAATGCACAGGAGATACTAAGCGCGCTGAGAATGACCCCGGCTATCGGCGTGCGCTCTGGCTGGTAGTGGCGCTCAACCTCGGTTTTGGCGTAATGGAAGTCGGCGGCGGACTTATCGCACAAAGTCAGGCGTTGCTGGCCGACTCGCTGGATTTCATTGGCGATGGCACGATTACGCTGATCGGTCTGTTGGCTCTTGGGTGGGCTGCTACGGCGCGGGCTAAGGTTGCGTTTGCTCAAGGGCTTTTTCTCCTGATCTTGGGAATAGGAGTTATCGGCGTCGCAATATGGCGGGCAATGACAGCAACGGCTCCCGAGGCCGATCTAATGGGAGGAATTGGGCTTGCTGCTCTGGCAATAAACGTCACGGCCGCGCTCATATTGTCGCAATATCGGGAAGGCGATGCCAATGTGCGGGCGGTGTGGCTATTCAGCCGCAACGATGCGCTTGCCAACGTGGCCGTCATTGTCGCTGCCGGGCTGGTGGCTTGGACAGGCAAGGCTTGGCCCGATCTAGCCGTCGCGTCGATCATCGCGGCTTTATTCCTCCATTCAGCCTTCGCTATCCTGCGCAGCGCCCGTACAGAATTGAGAGAATTGCGCCATGCAGCCTAATCGATCTACTGTGCGCCGGACATTCCAGCGAATTCTTTGCTTGATTGCTGCAATGCTGGCGTTTGCCGGAGTGTTGACCTCACCCGCCGCTGCGCAAGTCGCTGCCAATGATGTCCAAATAGTCTGGCGTCTGCTCGACTACATTGCCGTCGATTATGAAGGCGCAGTGTCCAATGGCAAAGTCACCAGCACGGCTGAATATGCGGAGATGACGGAGTTCGCCGGAACCGTCAAACGCGGCATACGGGACTTGCCCGAAACGCCACGCCGCGCTTCGCTTGAAATGGCTGCGAGCGAAATTGAGGCTGCAATCACTGCCAAAGCCGAACCTGCAATCGTGGCCGCCCGGTCGCGGCAGCTTGCGAGCCGCCTTTTGTCGGCTTACCCGGTTCCATTGGCACCCCGATCGCTTCCTGACCTCGCCAAAGGCTCGAAGCTCTATTTGGAGAACTGTGCAAGCTGCCATGGGGCGAGCGGCAACGGTCAGGGTCCGCTTGCGCGCGGCATGACACCGCCGCCAATCGCCTTTACCGACATCGAGCGAGCGCGCCAGCGAAGCCTTTTTGCGCTCTATCAGGTGATCGGCCAAGGCCTTGAAGGGACGGCAATGCCAAGTTTTGCCCAGCTGTCCGACGAGGACCGCTGGGCTTTGGCGTTCTACGTCGGCGGTCTTGCGTTCAAGGACCGAGAAACGGGCAAACAGATTTGGGCAGCAGACAATCTTCGCCAACAGATACCCAATCTGGAGACACTCGCGAGTGTCACGCCAGCCGCTCTGGGCAAAGCGCATGGCGATGCGAAAGCCGACGCGTTGACCGCTTATCTGCGCGCGTATCCCGAGGCGCTCAAGGCCGGAGGGTCAGCGAGCCTGAGTGTCGCGCGCGCTAAGCTCGACGCCAGCTTGTCGGCATATCAGCGAGGCAACCGAGCCGAGGCGCAGCGTCTCGCGCTTTCGGCCTATCTCGACGGATTCGAGCCAGTCGAACCGATCTTGTCGGCGCGTGACAGCGCCTTGATGACGAAGGTTGAGGCAGCGATGATCGCATATCGGGCGGCTATTTCAAGCGGCGCTACCGTTCCGGACGTTGAAGCCAAGGCCAAGACAATCGATGCGCTGTTTTTCAAAGCGGAAGCTGCTCTTTCTCCCGAACTGTCGAGCGGCACATCCGCCTTTCTAGGTGCGCTTGCTATACTGTTGCGCGAAGGCGTTGAAGCGTTGCTGATCGTGGTCGCCATGATCGCGTTCCTCAAAAAGGCCGATCGTCCCCAATATCTTCGTTATGTTCACGGCGGGTGGGTTGCGGCGTTGGTGGCCGGTGTTGCCACCTGGGCAGCGGCCACTTATCTGGTCTCGATCAGCGGAGCGGGGCGCGAACTGACCGAGGGCATAGGCTCGCTCGTAGCAGCGGCCATTCTCGTTTCTGTTGGTATCTGGATGCACGGAAAATCGAGCGCGGCTGCATGGCAGCGCTATGTGCGCGAAGTCATGGATAAAGCCCTGTCGCGGGGATCGGTATGGTTCCTCTTCGGCCTCTCCTTCCTGGTGGTTTATCGCGAAGTTTTTGAAACCGTCCTGTTCTTCTCCGCGCTTGTTTCGCAAGGCAACGGAGAGGCTGTCGCAGCAGGCGCGCTGACAGCCATCGTACTTCTCGCTGTGATCGCTTGGGTCATGCTCAAACTGAGTCGATCCCTGCCGATTGGGAAGTTCTTCGCTTACAGTTCCGTGCTAATCGCCATCCTTGCGGTCGTGCTTGCTGGCAAAGGTGTGGCGGCCTTGCAGGAGGCCGGTTTAATCGACATTGCTCCGCTCGGTAACATCCCGCGTATCCCGCTGTTGGGCCTGTTTCCGACATGGGAATCCCTTGGAGTGCAGTTGCTTGCCGCGATCATCATTGCCGCAGGAATATGGTATAATGGCAGGCGCGCTAGTCAGTTGGCAGCGAGATGACGGATAGGACTTTCACTCCGGCTGCTGGGCGCTTTGCGCCATCCAGTGTTTATGATCTGGGCGTTGCGGCACTGACGCGGGAGGCGGTCTGGAGGCCGAAGCTCGTTGAAATCCTCGCAATCGAGCCGGGAGAGCGCGTGCTCGACGTCGGATGTGGAACGGGGTCTCTGGCAATTCTGCTAAAAAAGCGCTGGCCCGGCGTCGAGATTGTCGGTCTCGATCCCGATCCGGCTGCGCTCTCGATTGCCAAGTCTAAAGCTGATGCTGCGGACCTCGATATCGAATGGCGTCAGGGATTTGCCAGCGATGCAGCCAATGCCGGCACGTTCGATAAGGTCGTTTCAAGCCTGGTCTTTCATCAGGTGCCTGTTCCGGGGAAGCGCGCGGGGATCGAAGCCATGTTCGCTGCGGCGAAAACCGGAGGCACTGTCTGTATTGCCGATTATGCGCAGCAATCCCGCCGACTCATGCGGTTGGCGTTCCGGTTCATCCAGTTGATCGACGGCAAGGCCGATACGCAACCGAACGCGGATGGGTTTTTGGAAACCGAGCTATCGAAACATTCCGGCAAGACGGTAAAGCCGGTATTTGCCATTGATACGCCGACAGGCACGATTTCCATTTTCCGCCAAGAAAAGGCCGACGGGTGAGTGTGAAAGCCCTTCTTGAAGGCGAAATGACCGCCTATCGCGAGGCGCGTGCCCTCGGTGAAATCAAGGTTGCTTGGCACCATCTCGAACGTGCGCATATCGTTTCACAACCCTATCTTGGACCGCACCTTGCCAGCCATTGGGCGATGCTCGGTTTCGCGTTTGATCAACGCGACTGGCGTGAAGTCGTGGGGCAGATTGTCCGGCTTGTGCTCGCGCCGCTCGGCGCGCTTACTGGTCGCATACCTATCGGCAATACTGGTCGGTCCGATGTCGGTGCCTTCAAGCCAATGCCAATAGCCGACGATTTGTTGGCACAGATCGAGAGACTATCAAAATGACAGATTTCTTGTCGATCATGTTGCCAACTGCTAACCGCAAGTTGATGCAGGGTCGGTTTACCTCTTTATTTGTCATGCTGGCGATATTGTTTTGCGCAATTGTTATGCCGGCGACGACCTATGCGCAGGATATAGCTGCCTCGCATGGCAGCGAGATGTTTGCGATGCCCGAACATGCGGACGATGCCGATCATGAGGGCAGTGATCAGCAGACCGGCGATGAACCCTGTCATGTCGTGAGCCATCATCATTGCAGCGTTGCGCTTACGGTCGATGCTCCGTCGCTGACCGTTGCTTTGTCCTTGCGGAATGCGAGCCTGTTGCCGCTAACGACCGCCTCCATGTCATCCTTTTTGCTGGCACCTCTTACCGAACCGCCTGCTGCCTGATCCTGACCGTTTGCGGGGGCAAGCCCTCGCTTGTGTTCAAGGATCAGGAGATTTTTCATGTTTTCCCTTTTTCGAGCGACACTGCTCGCGGGCGCGCTAGTTGCCTGCGGGCAAGCTGCTCAAGCCGAGCCAATCTCGCTCTCCGACGCGTTATCCCGAGGCGCTGAGAGTTCGCCGCGTATCGCTCAATCGAGGGCGCAGGCGGATGCTGCCGAAGCACGCGCAAGGCAGGCGGGGGTGTCGCCTAACCCCGAACTCAGCGTCGAGGTCGAGAATTTTGCCGGAACCGGCGCTTTCTCGGGACTTCGCAGTACCGAGGCGACGCTTGCGATTAGTCAGCGGATTTGACCGGCCCCCATTGAGTGGTCCGTGTTGATTGTTAGTGCATGATTGCCTCCTTGGCCAGTGCTGGTCGCAGGTGGAGCGAAGCGGAACCGGAGGACG
>NCJG01000015.1 GCA_002282385.1 Sphingomonadales bacterium 39-57-19
ACGGCCGGCGCGGAAGCGCTGGTGCGTGCTTCCGGCTGATGGTGTTGGTTGATTAAGGCCCGCTTGTTCCATCAGGCTATTGCCCCCGGGCCGCCTTTGTTGGCTGGCATGCTGTCCATCGGGGGTAAGGTTCGTAAACCCCCAAAGGCTGTCCGCACGGACAGGACGGTTTCCCGCCACATCCAACCATGTTTGCGCTGTTCAGAGCTTGATGCAACAGGCCCTTTTTCAGGCTGAAGCACGCACCCTATCGCGCCGACCGTGCCAACGGGTTTCCCCGCCAGCGTTCCCATCATCCCGACCCACGTTCTAGACCGCCGCCTGCATGACGCGACTCGAATAACCCATATGGTTATTTGTAGGAAAGCGGTTTTTCGCCCGCGCACAAAAAAGGCCCGAACCA
This sequence comes from Sphingomonadales bacterium 39-57-19, assembly GCA_002282385.1. Lineage (GTDB taxonomy): Bacteria > Pseudomonadota > Alphaproteobacteria > Sphingomonadales > Sphingomonadaceae > Sphingorhabdus_B. The sequence goes on from NCJG01000015.1 coordinate 404, forward strand.
TCGCGGGTCCGGGCCATGAGTTGGATGTTCGCGGGAGGAACATCGGGAGGAGGCGGAGCGTATTAGGAAAGGAGAGAACGCCCCGCCGCCAAGCTGAAATTTTAGGTTGGTCGTGCGGACGAAGCGAAAAACCGGTTCCCACTTTTTCTGCCGCACTCCCGATTAATAGTTGTAAGCACGCTCACCATGTTCGGTGATGTCCAGGCCTTCGCGTTCTGCATCTTCTGCGGGACGCAGGCCTGTGGTGAATTTCAGTCCGTAGAACAGCACGGCCGAGACAACCGCCGTCCACAAGACTGTCGTGCCCACGGCCCAGACCTGGGTCATCACCTGACCAGCCATGTCATATTCGCCGGGGATGGCGGGGAAGACGGTGTAGTCAATCCAGCCCTGACCGCCCAATGCGGGGTCAGCGACCACGCCGGTGGCGATCGCGCCAACAATACCGCCGATGCCATGGACGCCGAAGACATCCAGCGTATCGTCATAGCCAAGCTTGTTCTTCACATAGGCGACGAAGACATAGCACAGACCCGATGCCGCAAAGCCGAGGAGGATTGAGGTCATGGGCGCTGCAAATCCGCTCGCTGGCGTAATCGCAACCAGACCCGCAACCGCGCCGGTAACCGCACCCAACAACGAAGGCTTACCATGGTGGAACTGTTCAATCAGGCACCATGCAACCGCAGCGGCAGCCGTGGCGACAAAGGTGTTGATGAAGGCAAGGGCAGCAAGGCCGTTGGCTTCGAGGTTCGAGCCAGCGTTAAATCCGAACCAGCCCACCCACAGAAGCGACGCACCAATCATGGTCATGGTCATCGAGTGTGGCGGGGTTGCTTCTTTGCCATGGCCGACGCGCTTACCAATGATGAGGCAGCCGACAAGACCAGCAATACCGGCATTGATGTGGACGACAGTGCCGCCAGCGAAATCAAGTGCGCCCCAGCCCCACAGCAGACCCATGTCGGTCGGTGCATCAACCAGAAAATCTGGTCCAGCCCAGTACCACACCATATGTGCGATCGGGAAATAAGCGAATGTCAGCCACAATACCGTGAAGATCATCAAGGGTGTGAACTTGATACGCTCTGCAAATGCGCCGACGATCAACGCCGGCGTGATGCAGGCAAAGGTCATCTGGAACACCACAAAGGCATATTCGGGAATGTAGACATTGTTGCTGAACGTCGCCGCATAGGTTGTCGCATCAACGCCCTGCAGGAATATCTTTGAAAAGCCGCCGATGAAGGCGTTACCGCTGGTGAAGGCCAGGCTGTAGCCATAGGTGACCCAGACAAGCGCCGCGACCGACACGATCATGAACACCTGCATCAGCAGGCTGAGCATATTTTTGGTGCGGACAAGGCCGCCATAGAACAGCGCGAGTGCCGGAATCGACATCAGCAATACCAATGCAGAGCTAATCAGCATCCACGTCGTATCGCCCTTGTCGACCATGCCGGCCATTTGTTCAACGGTCGGTGCCTTAATCGGGCCGTCGGCGACGGCAACCGCCACCGCTGCCGCGCCATCAGCAGCTTTTTCGGCTGCCTCCTGTGCGAAGGCGGGCAAAGCGGCGAACAATGTCGCCCCCGCCGCGCCTAGAAACTTGAGTGTCTTGGACATTTTCTGGTTCCCCTAGCTTGCTATTGTCGCGTCAAAGCGCGGTTTCGTTGGTGTCGCCCGTGCGGATGCGCAGGGCACCGGCAAGTTCGAATTCAAATATCTTGCCGTCGCCAATGGCGCCTGTTTCGGCGGCCTGCTGAATGGCCTCGACCACGGCAGGGGCTTGATCGGATGCGCATGCGATCTCGATTTTCACCTTGGGCACCATGTTGGTTGCATATTCGGCACCGCGATAGATTTCGGTCTGCCCTTTTTGTCGGCCAAAGCCTTTGACCTCAGTCACGGTCATGCCGGACACGCCGAGCGCGGTGAGCGCTTCGCGCACCGGGTCCAGCTTGTGCGGCTTAATAATGGCAATAATATATTTCATGCACGCCCCCAATTTTGGTTGTGCAGTGCAATAAGCAAACACCGTGCCAGAAACGGGAAATGCACGCAAATGCGATGATTATAGACGATAGGGGCAGCACATATCCGCGCCACCACCTTTCGATATGCCTAAAATTTAATCAGCAAAGTATCGCTGCCTAAATATTAGGCATTCAGCCAATGCGGATCGATGCCCACAAGGGCAGATGGTCCGACGCCTGTTTGGACAACGGGGAAATATGGCTATCCGCCGCGGTGACTTTCACATCATGGCTGACGATTATGCGGTCCAATCGCGCAACTGGGCGCGATGTGTGAAAGCTTTTGGGCGTTTGCACCAGCCGGTGATGGTGGAATGCGAGTTCGTTTAATGCGCCGCTGTCCGACCATTGGTTGAAATCACCCATCAATATGGTGGGCATATGCCGCGGGCTGGCATCAATCGCCGCCAGCAATGCGCGGATTTGCTTGCGCCGCCACAGCCCCGATAAATCGAGATGCACGCCAATGACGCGCAATGCATGGCCAGCAACCGACAGTTCCGCCATCACCGCGCCGCGTGGCTCCAGCGTGGGCATATCAATCGGCTGGCAAAGGCGCACTTCCATGCCCTTGCGCACCAAAATCGCATTGCCGTGCCAACCAATGGCGGCAGGACGGAAAGCCAGCGGCACGGGCATCCACGATGTCTCCGCCTCCAGCATCGCCAGCGGCAATGCGCTGACACGCGCGCCGAACCTTCGATCGACTTCTTGTAGCGCGATGATATCGGCGTCGATTTCTTTGAGCACCGCCAATATGCGTTCGGGGTTGCGCCGTTGGTCAAGGCCAACCGCCTTGCGAATATTATAGGTCGCAACCTTGAGTGCGTGGCTCATATCGGGGTCATGCGGTTCATTCGGCCATTTCGCAATGCTGACCGAAATATGCGCCCATCAACCCGCCGTGCCGCCTACCGTAAGCGCGCTGACCAAAGTTGTGGGTTGCCCGACGCCCGCCGGAACGCTTTGGCCGCCCTTGCCGCACACGCCGATGCCATCATCCAATGCCATGTCGTTGCCAAGGCCAATGACCTTGTTCAGCGCGGTTGGGCCGTCGCCGATCAGCGTCGCACCCTTGATCGGATCGCCAAGCTTGCCGTCCTTGACCAAATACGCCTCGGTACAGCTGAACACGAATTTGCCCGACACGATGTCGACTTGCCCGCCGCCGAAGCTTTTGGCGAAGATGCCGTTTTTGACGCGGCTCAACAGTTCAGCCGGGTCGTCATTGCCGCTGCGCATGAATGTGTTGGTCATGCGCGGCATGGGTGCATGGGCATAGCTTTCGCGGCGACCATTGCCCGTGGGGGCAACACCCATCAGGCGGGCGTTCATGCGGTCCTGCATATAAGCGCGCAATATGCCGTCTTCGATCAGGACATTTTCCTGCGTCGGCGTGCCTTCATCATCAATCGACAGCGAACCGCGGCGGTTCATCATGGTGCCATCGTCGACAACGGTCACGCCGGGCGCGGCAACGCGCTGGCCAATTTTGCCGGAAAAGGCACTGCTGCCCTTGCGGTTGAAATCGCCTTCAAGACCATGGCCGACGGCTTCATGCAGCAATACGCCCGGCCAGCCGGGGCCAAGCAACACGGTCATTTCGCCAGCAGGTGCGGCGACCGAGCGCAAGTTGGTCAGCGCCTGCGCCAATGCTTCATCAATGGCATGTTCCCATTCATGATCTTCAAACAATTTGTCGTACAGATAGCGCCCGCCAAAACCATAAGTGCCGGTTTCGCGGCGGTCGCCGTCTTGCGCGACGATGGAGACATTCAGACGCACCAAGGGCCGCACATCGGTAGCGACAAAGCCATCGGCACGCACGATTTCGACGACGCTCCAGCTGCCCGAAAGGCTGACGCTCACTTGCGCAACGCGCGGGTCACGGGCGCGGGCGGCGGCGTCGATTTGTTGGCAAAGCGCGACCTTTTGCGCGAACGGCACGAGTTCAAGCGGATTGCCGTCGGTATATAAATGCCGGTTGTTCTGACGCGGCGGCGGGGCGGGCTGTTCCTTTGCAGGATCGAGCAGCTTTAACGTTTCCCCTGCACGGCGAATCGCGGCCTCGCTCATGTCATTGGCGTGGCTGAACCCGGTCATCTCACCCGACACACCGCGCAGGCCAAAGCCCGAACCCGTCGAATAATCCGCCATTTTCAGCCGGCCATCATCAAAACCAAAGCTCTCGGTCGCGCTATATTGCAAATAGAGCTCGCCATCATCGCACGCCTTCAACGCATCACGCGTGATACGCTGCGCTGCGTCAGGGTCGAGAAGGCCGGGTTGGTAAAGATATGCGCGGGGATCGGTGTAAGTCATTTTGCGTATATGGGACGGTGCGGCGGCGGTTGAAAGGGTAATTTGCATATTCATTCCGCAGTGAAGGGTGGAGTGCCCTGCGTCATCACCGCACCCCTGAGCCTGTCGAAGGGCGTCCATCGGCACAGCGCCTGCACTTTGGACACCCTTCGACGGTCGCAGGCGCTGCGCACCTGCTGCTCAGGGCTTCGGTTTAGGAAGAGACGATGTCCCGCTCAGAAAAGTTGGTTTTCTCCAGCGCATAACCCCCCTAAAGCCGCACGATGACCACGCGATTCCAGTTTTCGATTTCCGCCACGGATGGCAAGGCGCGCACCGGCAGCATTCAGATGATGCGCGGCGAAATTCGCACGCCTGCCTTCATGCCCGTCGGCACCGCCGCCACGGTAAAGGCGATGCGCCCTGCCGAAGTGCGCGCAACGGGCGCGGACATCATCCTTGGCAACACCTACCATCTGATGCTGCGGCCTGGCGCGGAACGCGTCGCGCGGCTGGGTGGGCTGCACCAGTTTTCGGGTTGGGACCGCCCGATATTGACCGACAGCGGCGGGTATCAGGTGATGAGCCTGTCCGCTTTGCGCAAAATCACCGAAGAGGGCGTGGCGTTTCAAAGCCATCTCGACGGGTCGAAACATATGCTGTCGCCCGAACGATCGATGGAAATCCAGCGCTTGTTGGGGTCCGACATTGTGATGGCGTTTGACGAATGCCCCGCCAATGGCGTGAGCCGCGACGAAGCGATCAAGTCGATGGAACTGTCGATGCGTTGGGCCAAGCGTTCACGCGACGGGTTCGACAGCGGCGGCGAACATGCCGCGCGCGCGGCCTTATTTGGCATTCAACAAGGGTCATTGGACGAAGAATTGCGCAAGCGCTCTGCCGATGCTTTGATCGACATTGGCTTTGATGGCTATGCCGTGGGCGGCCTTGCGGTGGGTGAAGGGCAAGAGGCGATGTTTGGTTGCCTCGATTATGCACCAGACCAATTGCCCGCCGACCGGCCACGTTATCTGATGGGTGTGGGCAAGCCCGACGACTTGGTGGGCGCGGTTGAGCGCGGCATCGATATGTTCGATTGCGTCCTGCCCACCCGCTCTGGCCGCAATGGGCAAGCCTTTACCCATCACGGCCCCATCAACATCCGCAATGCGAAATTTGCCGAAGACCAAGGGCCGATTGACGACCAATGCACCTGCCCGGTGTGCGCAACATGGACCCGCGCTTATGTCCATCACCTGATCCGGTCGGGCGAGATACTGGGCGCGATGCTGATGACGCAGCATAATCTGCATTATTACCAAATGCTGATGGCCGGAATGCGCGCGGCGATATCGCAAGGACGCTTTGCGGCATTCGCAGCCGATTTCCGGCGGGATTATTTACGGCGGTGAGCATGTCTGGCAGCCATTGTCATCCTCGCGAAAGCGGGGATCCATGGTCTGGGACAGCGGTTTCTCCAACATGTCCGGTGCGGCCAAGCGATATGGCCATGGATTCCCGCTTTCGCGGGAATGACAAAGGATAGGTTGTGATGAAAGAGATCATCGCACGCGCAAAAGCCAACAGTCCGTTTCTTGCCGGACTGATGGACCGCAACCCCGAATTGATGGCGATGGCAGAGGCGGGCGAATTTGACGCGGCGCTGGCGCAATCCCTTGCCCGAACGGCGGACAATGTTGGCACCGCCTTGCGCCAACAGCGGCAGGGGGTCGCGCTGGTCACCGCGATTGCGGACCTCGCTGGCGTTTGGGATCTCAGCCGCGTCACAGGCATTCTTTCCGACTTTGCCGACCATGCGCTCGACCAAGCCATATCTGCCGCCATCGAAGAACGTGTGCCCGGTGCGCCCAACCAAGGTTTTGCTGTCATTGCGCTGGGCAAACATGGCGGACGCGAGCTGAATTATTCGTCGGACATTGACCCGATTTTCCTGTTCGATCCCAAAACCCTGCCGCACCGCGAACGCGACGATGTGGCGGAGGCTGCCGTGCGCTATGGCCGCCGTGTCATCGAATTGTTGTCCGCATTGGACGGCGACGGATATGTCTTTCGCGTCGACATGCGGCTGCGGCCATCGCCGGAGGTCAGCCCCATCGCTTTGCCCGTTGAAGCCGCCATCGGCTATTATGAATCAAGCGCGCTGGCGTGGGAGCAGGCCGCGTTTATCCGCTCGCGGGTCTGCGCGGGCGACCGCGCACTCGGCGCATATTTCCTGAACGCGATTCAGCCCTTCATCTGGCGCAAATCGCTCGATTTCGGGCAGTTGAAGAACATCACCGCAATGACCGCGCAAATCCGTGACCATTATGCCAAGGGTCAGAAAATGGGTCTTGGGTTCGACCTGAAGCGTGGCCATGGCGGGATCCGCGAATGTGAATTTTTCGCGCAGGCGCATCAGCTGATCCATGGCGGACGCGATCCGGTGCTGCGTGTGCCCGACACCCGTGAGGCGCTCAAACGGCTGGCGGCGGCTGGGCCGATCAGCCCGCAAGAGGCGGAGACATTATCATCGGCCTATGAACAGTTGCGGACATTTGAACATCGTCTGCAAATGCACAGCGACCGGCAAACGCACGAGATACCGCAGAACCGCGAAACCGCCGATGCCGTCGCGCGCTTGCATGGGCTGTCGGACGCCGACGCGTTGATTGACGCGATCCGCCCAGTCACGGAACAAGTCGCGGCGATTTATGACCGGATGGTGGACGCAGGCGGCAGCGAAGGGCCGCGCATGGCCGACGAAGGCCTGCCGCTTGAAGAACAATTGACCGATTTGGGCTATACCGACCCCGCCGCCATCATGCAGCGCATGGCCCGGTGGCGCAGCGGCAAGATTCGCGCAATCCGCAGCGCATCGGCGCGTGACGCGTTCGAAGCCGTCCTGCCCGCGATCATGAAAGCATTGGCGCTGGCCCCGGATTCCGACCGTGCCATCGCGCGGTTCGAAAATATGATCGAGGCGATACCCAGCGCCATCAACGTCTTCCGCTTGCTGGAGGCACGGCCCGGGCTGTTACAATTGGTCGCCAACATATTGAGCTACGCGCCGACGCTGGCCGACGATCTTGGTCGGCAGAGCCGCTATCTGGACGCGTTGATTGACACGAGCGCGATGAACTTGCCCGGCGACACGGCCGCTTTGCACGACGCGATGGCGCGCCGGATTGGCGATGCCGATTATCAATCCATGCTCGACATTGTCCGCGATTATGTCGGCGAGAAACGCTTTGCGCTGGGCGTGCAGTTGATTGAGGGCCGAAGCGACGCAAGCGACATCGCGCGCAGCTACGCCCATTTGGCAGAGGCCGCGTTGCAGACGCTTACCGCCGCGACGGTGGCCGAATTTGAAAAAGCCCATGGCCGCATTGACAGCAGCGAGCTGGTCATTTTGGCGTTGGGCCGATTGGGCGGCGAGGCGCTGACGCATGCGTCGGACCTTGATCTGATATTGCTGTTCACGGGCAACCATCTGGCCGAATCCGATGGGCCGCGGCCACTGGGCGCGACGCAATATTTCAACCGGCTGGCGCAGCGCGTGATTGCCGCGATGTCGGTGCCCACCGCATCGGGCGCTTTATATGAGGTAGACACACGGCTTCGGCCATCGGGCGCCGACGGATTGCTCTGCGCGTCGGTGAAAAGCTTTGACCAATATCAGCGCGAAAATGCGTGGACGTGGGAGCATATGGCACTGACGCGGGCACGCGTACTGTTTGGCTCCGCCACCGCCCGTGCGCAGGTGGGCAATATTGTCGCGGACGTTTTGCATGGCCCGCGCGACCCCGAAAAACTGCGGACGGACATCGCCAGCATGCGCAAGGACATGGCGGCGCATAAACCGCCAAAGGGCGATCTGGATGTGAAGCTGTTACCCGGCGGCTTGGTCGATATGGAGTTCATCATCCACCGGCTTCAGCTCGAAACACATGATGGTTTGGTGCCGCAGCTTGGCCCCGCCATTGATGCGCTGGGGACCAAGGGGCATCTGCCCGCAGACTTTGCCACCGCTTATGCATTGTTCGCGCGCCTGTTGGTCATGGTGCGCCTCGTCGCGCCCGATTGCGCCACCCCGCCATTGGCCGCGCAGGCGTTAATTGCCGGCAGCCTTGGCTTTGCCGATTGGGATGGCCTGATGGCGGCGATTAGGGATTATCGCGGGGTTGTAATGCACGAATGGCAGCGGCTATTTGGACCACGCGATTTTTGAAAAGGAACCCAATATGACCGATATCAACGACACCCTGCCCGACGTCAATGTGGCGGATAGCGCTGGCAATGCGGTCAATCTGGCGGCGCTCAAAGGCCCGCTGGTGCTCTATTTCTATCCCAAGGCGGATACGCCCGGTTGCACGAACGAAGCGAAGGATTTCACCGCATTGTCGGCGGATTTTGCCGCACTCCATTGCCCCGTCTACGGCATGTCCAAGGACAAGCCCGCCAAGCTTGCGAAATTTGTGGCGAAATATGACCTTAACGTCACGTTGCTGTCGGACGAAGCCAGCGATGCCACCGAGCAAATGGGCGCGTGGGTCGAAAAATCGATGTACGGCAAAAGCTATATGGGCATTGACCGGTCAACCTATCTGGTCGGCGAAGACGGCAAGGTTGCGCAGGTCTGGCGCAAGGTAAAGGTCAAGGACCATGCCGCCGAGGTATTGGCCGCGGCGAAAGCGCTCGGCTGAACCGCGCGGGTCACTCTTTGAAAACCGAAGCCCTGAGCCTGTCGAAGGGCGGTTATCGTTCGCACGCCGCTCTCCCCTACCGCCCTTCGACGGTCGCAGACGCTGCGCGCCTGCTGCTCAGGGCTGCGGTTTGTTGGGCCGGGCTGCGTGTCATGAACGCACGACGCTCTCTCACATCCGTCATGCTGAACTTGTTTCAGCATCTTACTTTTTCAATCCGTCCGGAATTAAGACCCTGAAACAAGTTCAGGGTGACGGGAGTTGGAACACCAACCGATTCGGTCACCGCTGGGACGGTCCATCGCCCCAATAATAACGAAATTTTGCGGGTCTTGGCGGGAACAAACGGGTGTATGACGCGTTGTTCAAGACGCCAGATATTGCCCAAGCCAGTTTGGAAATTGTTGGTAAACCGCCACTTTAGTGCCCCGTTGAACGCTCCATTCAACGACTCAACGCGTTTGAGCGGCGGTTTGTCCCGCGATTATGACAGGTATGTTGCATTCGTTTGAGCCATCGGACACCACCATTTTCGTAATGAGTGGGCAGATCCTCTGTCTTGGTCAAACTTCTGAACTGCGTAAAAGCGCGGGTCGCATGATAAGGTAATACGCAACATGGTATCCAGCGCTTTGGCACATTGCCAATCACTGATCCTTAAAGCTGTATCTGCTTTGGTAATGGTCGCCGCTTTCACCGCAGCAACGCCATCGTTCGCCAACTCAGCCGCCGCCTCATCAGACACTTTCCGTATTTCACCAGAAGATTTGCGCGCGAACCAAAGCGCGCTTGGCGTGTCGGACCCTGAATTCCGCGCGTTGAACGACAGCTGGGGCAGCATCAACGGCACCGCAACCAAGGTTGCAGTTGCCGTTCCATCGATCAACCCCGTAGACATCATGAAATTCTCCAGCGGCTATGGATATCGCAACGCACCGACGCGTGGCGCCAGCCGCAACCACAAGGGCATCGATATTCCCGGCGCCATCGGCACACCGATTTACGCAACAGCAGATGGCTTCATCGGCCGCGCTGAATGGGTTGGCGGTTATGGTAAATTGGTCGAAATCAACCACGGCAACGCGGTGCAGACACGTTACGGCCATTTGTCGGCGATGAATGTTACGCCAGGTCAGCGCATCCGCAAGGGCGACATTCTGGGCTATATGGGCTCAACTGGCCGCTCGACCGGAAGCCACCTGCATTATGAAGTCCGCATTGCCGGCGAAGCGATCAACCCAACCGCATTTCTGTCGCCAATGAAATCTGACCCAAGCAACGCAAAAATCTTGCTTGCTGCAAAAACTGTTGATAGCACTGCCATCGGTGGCCCTGCTGACGGCGAGTAAGCAGACAGGCCAAACGCATCACCTTTGGGAGAGGGTGTAATCTTGGGGGCTGGCTCGGGATACTGCGCCGCCCCTTTTCTTTAACTGCTGCATGGCCTACATATCCGATATGAGCGAAACCGAAGTCATCTCCATGACCGCCAATGCCGCGCGCCGCGTGGCCGAGATTGCAACCAAGCTTGGAAAAGATCCGGTGCTGCGGTTGTCTGTGGAAGGCGGCGGCTGTTCGGGCTTTCAATATCGTTTCGGCCTTGCCGACAGCGTTGAGGCGGATGACATCACCGCGCAAGGCGAAGGCGCATCTTTGGTCGTCGATCCCATCAGCCTTGATCTGGTACGTGGCTCTGCGGTGGATTTCGTGGAATCGCTTGGCGGCAAAAGCTTCAAGGTGACCAATCCGCAAGCGCAGGCCGGTTGTGGCTGCGGCTCCAGCTTTTCGGTTTGATGCAATAGCCATGCGCGGCTAGGGTCGCCGCCATGCGTATCGCGACTTACAACATCAACGGCGTCAAAGCGCGCCTCCCCCGCCTGCTCGAATGGTTGGAAGAAACCCAACCCGACATTGCTTGCCTGCAAGAGGTCAAGTCGCAGGACGAGGGCTTTCCCGTCGAAGAATTTGAACGCGCTGGCTATGGCGCGATCTGGCACGGGCAAAAATCGTTCAACGGCGTTGCGATCCTCGCCAAGGGCACGCAGCCTGTCGAAGCACAGCGCACCCTGCCCGGCGACCCCGAAGACGAACATGCCCGTTATCTGGAGGCGGATGTTTTCGGCATACGCGTCGCGAGCATTTATCTGCCCAATGGCAATCCGCTGCCCGGGCCGAAATTCGACTATAAGCTTGCGTGGATGAAGCGCTTGTACGACCGCGCCGCCGAATTGTTGGCGGCGGAAATCCCTGCGGTTCTGGCGGGCGACTATAATGTCATTCCGCACGCGCATGATATCTGGGCGCCAGCCGCGATGTTGGACGATGCCTTGCGCCAACCCGAAAGCATCGCGGCCTATCGTGCGCTTTTGGGCCAAGGCTGGACCGACGCGCTGGCGACGCATTATCCGCAGGGCGGCATTTGGACATTCTGGGATTTTCAGGCCGGCGCATGGCAACGCGACCACGGCTTTCGCATCGACCATCTTTTGCTCAGCCCCGTTGTCGCCGACCGCTTGGCATCCTGCGGCGTGGATAAGGAATATCGCGGCCGTGAAAAGGCCAGCGACCACGCGCCGACTTGGGTGGAACTGACCGACTAAGGCATTCGCGGCGCGAAAGAAGCGGCATCCCTGACGCCGAAAAGTCGTCATCCTGAACTTGTTTCAGGATAACACGCCACCGTATTTTGTTATCCTGAAACAAGTTCAGGATGACGCGGGGTTATATTTTTAACGTCGTTACCAGACGGGAAAATAGATATTGTAGCAGTCGCTACGTTTTGGTATCAGGCTCCCAATATTTATGGGGAGTGTGTCATGACCTTGTTTCGCCTTTTCCTCGTTGCCGTCATTGCCATCGTCGGCGCCTATACCAGCGTCACCATCGCCAACCATGGCATGGGGCTGTATCCGATATTTTTCGGTGACATTGCGGAGATGGCGTGGCCCGGGCAGTTCAATCTCGACTTTTTATTCTTTCTAATGTTTTCCGGATTCTGGGTCGCATGGCGTCACGAATTTACCGTGGCCGGGCTCGTTCTCGGATTTGCGGCCTTTAACCTTGGCGCACCATTTTTGGCCGCATATCTGCTCGTGCACAGCTATCGGACGAAGGGTGACGTTGCCGTCATGTTGCTCGGACCAACGCGGGCAGCACGCGCGCGCTAAACGGCCTTGGCGTTTATATCGTCAAGGCCAATGCTTTTCAGGAACAGCATCCCTTCGATGCTGACCAGAAGCCGCGCGGCATCAATGTCGCGCTGCGCTTCGCTGTCCGAATGCAGCTGCGCCTTGCCCCATTCGAGAAATCCGCGGCCAATCTGTTCCCCCACCGCGCGGTAAAACGGGTCGCCCATCGCCGCGCGTGCCGCGACATCAAGCCAGATCCGCATATAGGGCCACAACGCGTCTTCAAAAACAATGCCCGCCAATTTGCGGCGCAGCGCGTCCACGGGCAATGGTTCGGCAGCTGTGTGCGCGCTGATCATCTCCACCAGCTGCGCCGAAATCTGTTCCAACACCGCGGTGATGATTTCGGATTTGTCCTTGAAATAATAAAGCAGCATCCGGTCGCTGGTGCCCGCGGCCTTCGCCAACGGCCGCAGGCTCGACGCCGAAAGCCCTTGCGCAAGGACATAAGCGGTCAATCGCTGGATGATATCTGCGCGTTTGGTGTCGGGTTTTATCACCGCGACGCTATAGCGCACCGAAACAGGTCAGGGCAAAGGGCAAAGTCCAAAGTCCAAAGTCCAAAGTCACTGGGGTAACTGGACAGCGGCGGCGGCAATCACTATCGGCTGGCCATGCCTGAATCCAAAACACACGCCCACCCTTCCGATTCCATCCTGATCATCGATTTCGGGTCACAAGTGACTCAATTGATTGCGCGCCGTGTGCGCGAAGCCGGGGTTTATTCGGAAATCGCGCCATTCAATTCCGCCGAAGCCGCATTTGCACGTATGAAGCCAAAGGGCATCATATTGTCGGGTGGCCCCGCATCGACGACCAAAGCCGATTCGCCGCGCGCGCCGCAATGTGTTTTTGATAGCGGCCTGCCTATCCTTGGCATCTGCTATGGCCAACAAACCATGATGATGCAGCTCGGCGGCCATGTGAGCGAAGGCGACGGCGGCGAATTTGGCCGTGCCTTTATTGAGGTCGAAAAACCCTGCGCATTGTTTGACGGATTATGGGCGACCGGCGACAAGCATCAGGTGTGGATGAGCCATGGCGACAAGGTCACCAGCCTTGCCCCCGGCTTTGAAGTCGTCGCCACCAGCGACGGCGCGCCTTTTGCCTTTATCGCGGACGAAGCGCGGCAATATTATGGCATCCAATTCCACCCCGAAGTCGTGCACACCCCCGATGGCGCGAAATTAATCTCCAACTTCGTACATAAAATCTGCGGTCTTGCCGGCGATTGGACGATGGCGGAATTCCGCGCGACGAAGATTGCCGAAATCCGTGCGCAAGTAGGGTCAGGCCGCGTCATTTGCGGGCTTTCGGGCGGCGTCGACAGTTCGGTTGCGGCGATCCTCATTCACGAAGCAATCGGCGCGCAGCTCACCTGCGTCTTTGTCGACCACGGCCTGCTGCGCATGAATGAACGTGAACAGGTCGAAACCTTGTTCCGCGACCATTATAATATCCCGCTCGTCGTCGTGGACGCCGAAGAACGCTTCATGGCTGGCCTCGCGGGCGTCACCGACCCCGAAAAGAAACGCAAATTCATCGGCGGCGAATTCATCAACGTGTTTGAAGAAGAAGCCAAGAAAATCGGCGGCGCTGATTTCTTGGCGCAAGGCACGCTCTACCCCGACGTCATCGAAAGCGTCAGCTTCACCGGTGGGCCTTCGGTCACGATCAAAAGCCACCATAATGTCGGCGGCCTGCCCGCACGGATGAACATGCAATTGGTCGAACCCTTGCGCGAACTGTTCAAGGATGAAGTGCGCGCCTTGGGCCGCGAACTGGGCCTGAATGACCAATTTGTCGGCCGCCACCCCTTCCCCGGCCCCGGCCTTGCCATCCGCATTCCGGGCGAAGTGACCAAGGAACGGTGCGACGTGTTGCGCAAGGCGGACGCCGTCTACCTCGAGGAAATCCGCAATGCGGGCCTATATGACGCGATTTGGCAAGCCTTCGCCGTGCTCTTGCCCGTCCGCACCGTCGGCGTGATGGGCGATGGCCGCACCTATGACAATGTCTGCGCCTTGCGCGCGGTGACGTCGACCGACGGCATGACCGCCGACATCTACCCATTCGAAAGCGCCTTCCTCAGCCGTGTGTCGACGCGCATCATCAACGAAGTGAAGGGTATCAACCGCGTGGTTTATGATTATACATCAAAGCCGCCCGGAACCATTGAGTGGGAATAAGGCTTACACAGCCATGACCATCGCCTACGAACCCGAACGCAACCGGTTCAACATGCCGACGGAGGCGGGCGATGCTTATGTCACCATCCGTTGGGACAACGACGTCATGATATTGCCGCATGCCGAAGTGCCATCCGCCTTGCGCGGGACGGGCGCGGGGGCGCGGCTGGCCACGGGTGTGTTTGAACAGATCGAAGCCATGGGCGTCAAAGCGCGGCCGACCTGTCCGTTTCTGATAAAGGTCGCAAAGTCGGACCCGCGCTGGCAGGATCTTTTCGGGCTCTGAACGCATGGCAGCAAAATTATCCCCCGCCGCGCTCAGCGAAATCGTCGAAATGGCGCTGTCCGACCATATCAGTTTCACACAGATTTCAGCGCAGCATGGCGTTACCCCGGACGAGATCAAGGCAATCATGCGCACGCAGCTGAAACCGGGCAGCTACCGCGCATGGCGCAAACGCGTGCGTGATTTCGGCGACCGGCGCGAACATTATAAGTGACGCCCGCGAAGTCCGCTCCCCACCCAAAATGGGTCATTCCCGGCCACAAGTATTTTTCCAAAAATGTGCCATGCTAATGGCTGTTACCCGAATTGGCTGCAAAACGGGCGCACAAAATTAGCAGTACTTATGATCGCTATTGGTTCAGCTTTTTCTGAAGGATTGCTTGGACAGTGCGAAATCGGCTCGATAGCCTCAATCCATGACCCAACAGCCAAACATCCTCATTCTTATGGCCGATCAGATGGCCGCGCCTTTCCTTCCTTTTTATGGTCCTTCACCGGTCAAGGCCCCAACCTTGTCGCGCTTGGCCGAGGAAGGCGTGCTGTTCCGCTCCGCCTATAGCAACAGCCCACTTTGCGCGCCGGCACGCTTTACCCTGCAATCCGGTGTGCTGCCGTCGCGGATCGGCGCCTTTGACAATGCCAGTGAATTTCCCGCCTCAACCCCGACCATGGCCCATTACCTGCGGCTTGGCGGCTATCGCACCATCTTAACCGGCAAAATGCATTTCGCCGGGCCCGACCAGATGCATGGCTATGAAGAACGGCTGACGACCGACATTTATCCGGCAGACTTCGGCTGGACACCCGATTGGACCGATTTTCCCACACGGCCGACCTGGTACCACTCGCTCGATTCCGTTTTGGGGGCCGGACCGACGATCCGCACCAATCAGATCGATTTCGACGAGGAAGTGGTCTTTACGGCCCGTCGCAAGCTCTACGACATCGCCCGCGACAAGGACGAGCGGCCCTTCTTCATGACGGTATCTTTAACCCACCCACATGATCCTTATGCGATCCATGAAGACTATTGGAACCGGTACGAAGGTGTGGACATACCGATGCCGACCGTCAGGCGCGCGGACGTTGCGCAGGATCCGCATTCGGAACGCCTACGTCACGTTTGCGACCTGGATGCGTCTGAAGTGACCGACGAAATGATCCGCACGGCGCGTCGTGCCTATTTCGGATCGATTAGCTTTGTCGACGACCAGTTCGCAGCGATCCTCGACACGCTTCGCGAAACGGGCATGGCGGACAACACCGTCGTCATCGTCTGCGGCGATCATGGCGACATGCTGGGGGAACGCGGCCTTTGGTACAAGATGCACTATTTCGAAGCTGCGGCGCGCATCCCGCTGATCATTCACGCGCCCGGGCGCTATCGTGCCGCCGCAGTCGACGCCAGTGTCTCGCTGGTCGACTTGGTACCGACCCTGCTCGACATCGCTGGGCTGGATGTCGATCCAGCATTGCCTTTCGACGGGCGCAGTTTGGTGCCGCACCTCAACGGGACGGGCGGGCATGACGAGGTGATTGGTGAATATATGGGCGAGGGCACAATCGCCCCGCTCGTGATGATCCGCCGCGGACCTTGGAAGTTCATTCATTCGCGCGTCGACCCGGATTTGCTGTTCAATCTGGCGGAAGACCCGCAAGAATTGACCAACCGTGCGGGCGACCCGCAATTGGCGCAGATGATCGCCGAATTGCGGGCGGAGGTTGCCCAGCGGTGGGATTTCGATGCCATCACCAAGGCCGTCATCGAGAGCCAGCGCTCTCGCCGTGTGGTGGGTGCGGCCAATGCGGTCGGCAAGGCCACGGCTTGGGATTACCAACCGCCCCGCAACGCTGGTGAGGAATATGTGCGCGCGCATATGGACCTTGAGGAACTCGAAGCCATGGCCCGATTCCCGCGGGTCAGGGGCTGATGACTAAGCGCGCGCTGGGGGAGCGCCCCTTTGCCTTCACGTTCATCGGCATAGGCGCGGCGTCAACCGCAGCCCATCTCGGAAACAATTTCACGACCTATCTGGTCGGCGGCCTCATCGATCGGTTCAGCTTCTCGCCCTTTGCGATGGGGGCTTGGAACATGGCCGAAACGCTAAGCTATGCCGCGGCGATGTTCATCATCGCGCCACGCGCGCGGCGGTTGGATCCGCGGCTGCTGGCGCTGGTGGCAAGTCTGCTGGTGATCCTCTCTCAGGCAGGGTCCGCGCTGACCGGCAGTTTCGGCCTGCTTCTTATCGGGCGGATCGGCACGGGGCTCGGCTTTGGCATCCTCAATTCCGCGGTCAACCTTGCGGCGGGGCGAACAAGCCATCCCGCGCGCTGGATTTCGCTCGGCATTGCGTTCCAGACGGTTCTGTTTGCAGCGATTGCGCTTGGCCTGCCGCAGGTTGGCGCACGTTACGGGGTGGAGGGCATGTTTCTGGCCCTCGCGGCGCTTTCTGCTGGCCTTGGGATAATGTCTTTGCTGCTTCCTGGCGGGAAGGATCTCTCAAACGGTGATGCCCGTGACCCCAAATCACCGATAGGCGCGGATGGCCTGCGCGTTCTCACGGCCATGGCATTGTTCGCATTTGGGACTCTTGCACTCTGGCCCTTCATTGAACGCACCGCCCACGCAATCGGCATTCCGGCGACCGAATTTGGTCGCTATCAGTCGCTTGCCACCCTGGCGAGCGCACTTGGCAATGCGGGGCTTGCCGCGATCAGCACGCGGCTGACGCGCGCGAAGCCGCTGGCCTTGGTTTTGGGCGCGTGCGGGGTGACCTGTGCCCTGTTGACCACCGTGGGCACGCCAATCGCCTTCGCTGCGGCCTTCATGGGCTATTATGTCAGTTGGTTCCTGACCTATCCCATGTTGCTGGGTCTCGCTTATGATTGCGACGAAAGCGGACGTTTGGCCGTGATGACCACCGGAACCTGGCTTCTCGCCCAGTCGATGGGGTCACTGGCTGCAGGCGCAATTGCGCAGCGTTTTGGCGGCTATGCCGCAATCGGCCCACTGGGCGCGCTGACCTGTATAGCCGCCATCGCAGTGGTATGGCCTCTCGCCCGCCGCTTCGATGCGGCCAAGCCCCCAACGGCGCGCGGTGCGCAACATTGAAGGCAGACCGTTAAGCGCGGCGTTGCAGTGGCTGCTTTCCTATCTGGCCGGGGATCGGGGTAGGTCGGCTTTCAATTACTGACGAAGGCTGCAATCGTCGCGGCCAACCCTGCCGCAAGTGGAAGGTCAGCGTTTGTATAGGCGGCGAGATTATCGGCGGGACTACCGCTCGCCACGTCTTTCAACACATGGTTCACATTTGGCAGTATCTTGAGGACCGCCGAGGGATTCCCAGCCTTGAGCTTTTCGGCATCTGCAACCGATACCTGTAGGTCACTGCCGCCCTGAACTATGAGGATCGGCAAGCGTGCACCAGCCACCAACTTTGCCGGATCAAGAGCAAATGTGCTGATCAGAAAATCTTGGACCGCCGGGTTAAACAGCGGCAGCAAAGGGGGTGGCAAGGCTGACACATCGACTTTCTGGCCCGAGGCAAGTCGATCTATGGCAGCATCGGCTGCCTCGATCAGTGGCGCATTCGAAGGGTTGGCGCGTAGCTGTGATTTGATCACATCGCCCAGCGGTCTGCCAGCGGTAGCGACCAGTACTAGGCCGCACAGGTTCTTAACCTCATGTACGGCGGCAAGCCCCACCAAGCCCCCTTCGCTGTGGCCAATCAACCAGACACATGGCGCATCGGTCGTTGCGCGTATTGCGCTCACCCAAGCTTCGGTATCAGCGACATAATCGGCAATGGTCACCGCATTTGGGTCGGAAACCGCAGATGCGCTGCCGAACATACCACGTTTGTCGATCCGCACCGTGGTGATGCCTTGATCAAAGAGCCCTTCTGCGAGCAAGCGGTAGCTGGCTGCGCGTACGCCAAACGGATTATTCCCGTCCCGGTCGGTCGGACCAGACCCCGGAATGATCAGGGCAACCGGCCCCAGCGTACCCGGGGGGCGAAGCAACGTGCCGGCTAACGGACCCTTTGGCCCTGACGCTTCAATCGGAACGCCCGCTGATCGAGGCTCTGCGCCGACCGGAACCGCAAGTGCCGCAGCACACATCAACATAATGAAGGTTCTCATCATCCTACGCTCCTGCCCACTAACCGCATCAATTCACTATGTAACGGACCGGCAGGTTTTAGGATAGTGCTACCCGTAGGCAAGGTCTGCCATTGGGTCGCAACCTGCCAGTCCGCTTTTTTGACGATCGCGCGAAAAGCTTTCATCGAAAAAGCCTAAAGAATATGTAACGAAACCTCACCACCCCACAAAGGCGCGCCCGAAAGAAATCCATGTCGAACATAGCTCTATTGCGGCGACCAAATTAATCTGCGCGCTTGTGGGTGGTCCAAAACCTATGTTAGCGTGCATGATGCCTTTTTGTTCGTCATCAGCATCGCTGTTGTTATTGCCTTGTGCGTCCGTGCATGGGTACTGGGCCTAGACCGTAATCATTCCAAGAAAGCACGACTAAGATGCCGACTTCAACCTACGCCGTTCTGGCCATTTATCTGGTCTTTGGTCTGCTTGAATTATTTCGCACCCGCCTTTTTTCAAAGAATGAGCAAACCCGCGACGACGGCATTGTCGAAATTGTCAGCACCATTTTGTTGTTGGTTTTCACCCAGCCCGCCATTTTGATATTTGTCGACTATGCGCTCGGCGCGCTGCGTCCCGAATGGCGTGGGATGTTGTCGGGTATCAATATATTCCTGGCGATCGGGTTGTTCCTGATCCTGGATGACATGATGCAATATTGGCAGCACCGTGCATCGCATAGCTTCGCGTGGCTCTACAATATGCACCGTGCGCACCACAACGCCCGCTATATGAGCATCCGGTTGGTCTACCGGAACAACATTTTTTATTACGCGCTGATGCCAAGCATCTGGTTCTCGGCCGTGTTGGTCTACATGGGCTTGGGCTGGGTGTATGCTGGCTATGTTGTGGTCAAACAACTTGTGATCATCGGGGCGCATAGCGATGTGGCTTGGGATGCGAAGCTGCTCAAAATCAAATGGCTTTCGCCCATCATGTGGGTGGTTGAACGCACGATATCAACGCCTGCTACCCACCATGCCCATCATGGGCGTCATTACAGCGACCCTGCCGTGAACTATAAAGGCAATTTCGGAAATCTGCTGTTCTTTTGGGACATCCTGTTCGGCACCGCAAAAATCACCCGCACCTATCCACAAAGCTATGGGGTGGAAAATCTGCCAGACGCGACCTTGGGCCAACAATTGGCGTGGCCATTGTTTCCTGAAGCGAAAGCCCCACAGAAAAACTAAAGGGCGCGTCACCACCCAACAAAGGCGCACCAGAAAGAAAACCATGTCACACATCACCCTCTACGGCATTCCCAATTGCGACACCGTCAAAAAGGCGCGGAATTATCTTGATGCGCGCGGTGTCGGCTTTGCCTTTCATGATTATAAAAAGGCGGGCGTGACCGAAGCGCATCTGGCGCGCTGGGTGGGCGAAGTTGGCTGGGAAAAGCTGCTGAACAAGGCAGGCACGACGTTCAAGAAATTGCCCGATGCCGACAAGGCCGACATTGATGAGGCCAAAGCCATCGCCTTGATGGTCGCCAACCCGTCGATGATCAAACGGCCCGTTGTCGAAGGCGGCAAGGCTTTGCTGGTGGGGTTTAAGGAATCCGAATGGGAACCTGTCTTGTCGCCGAAATGAAATGCTGCGCGGCCATGACGGCGGCATGGAAAACCTGCGCGCCCTCTTGATCGCCTTATTCTTATTGCCCGCCTGCACGACACCGGAGAACCACGCCATGGAAAAACCCTTGAACGGCCAAGCCATCATCATCGCCCACCGCGGCGCATCGGGTGAGCGGCCCGAACACACCATCGCAAGCTACACGCTCGCGATTGAACAGGGCGCGGATTATATTGAGCCGGACCTTGTCCTGACGAAAGACGGCATTCTGGTCGCGCGGCATGAGAATGAGATTTCGGAAACCACCAATATTGCCGAGAAGCGCGAATTTGCCGACCGCAAGACAAGCAAGACCATTGATGGTGAGAAAATGACCGGCTGGTTCACCGAAGATTTCACGCTGGCCGAGCTCAAGACCCTGCGTGCCAAGGAACGCCTGCCGCAATTGCGCAAGGACAATATGGCGTTTGACCGGCAGTTTGAAATCCCGACCTTTGAAGAGATACTGACCCTCGCCAAGGCGCACAATGTCGGCGTCTATCCCGAAACCAAGCACCCAAGTTATTTCGCGTCAATCGGCCTGCCGCATGAGGCGCCGTTGCTGGCGATGCTGACCCGTTTTGGCCATGTCACCAAAGACGCGCCGATTTTCATCCAGTCGTTTGAGGTCGAAAATCTAAAAGCATTGCGGCCCAAGACGAAATTGCGGCTGATCCAGTTGATGGATGACACCGGCAGCCCCGCCGACCGCAGCGATTTAACGTACTCGCAAATGGCCACGGCCGAGGGCCTGAAAATTGTCGCGACTTATGCCGATGGCGTTGGCCCGAACAAGGCCATGGTCATCCCGCGCACGATCATCGGCAATCTGGGCACGCCCACGACGCTTGTGGCCGACGCGCATCAGGTCGGCCTTGCCGTCCACCCATGGACATTCCGCCGCGAAAATTACTTCCTGCCGCTGGCGCAAAAATCAGGCGTCGACCCGCGCGGCATTGGCGATGTTCAGACCGAGATGAAGGCGTTTTTGGCCACGGGTGTTGACGGCATTTTCAGTGATAATGTTGCAGAGGCCGTTTCGGCCCGGGGCCAGTAACGATCAGGCCAATAACGTCAGTCCCGCTGCCACTGGAAAACCTCTTCAAGCGGCTTTC
This sequence comes from Sphingomonadales bacterium 39-57-19, assembly GCA_002282385.1. Taxonomy (GTDB): domain Bacteria; phylum Pseudomonadota; class Alphaproteobacteria; order Sphingomonadales; family Sphingomonadaceae; genus Sphingorhabdus_B. Next base: position 21,997 of record NCJG01000015.1, read on the forward strand.
CAAAGACATGCGCGATGCGAAACGCGACCTCGAGCGAGGGCGAATATTTGCCCTGTTCGATGGCGGCGATGGTTTGGCGCGTCACGCCCACCTTGTCGCCCAAATCGCCCTGCGTCATCTCCCCGGCGAGGAATCGCAGCGTCCTGATGTCGTTGGTGAAGGGTGTTTGCGCCATCGGGTCAGTAGCCACGGCGATAATAATATAGCTGCGACCCCACACGAATGAGTTCGGCAATAACCAATGTCGCGATCAGGATGGTCACGGCGTACCCATAATTGAATCCATTGATGAGTACGAAGATATTCAGCTGAACGCCTATGGCCAAGGGGTAATAGGCCAGATGGGTTCCCCTCAGATGGATGCCCTTTTCGCGCTCGTCTTCTTTCAGATCAGCGTCCTTCGGTGAGCGTATCGCAAAAAAGGCGGCCCCCGCGACCATTGGCACCAAAAAGATGATCGTCACCGGCAGTAACATCCACACCGCAATGTACATTCCCTTGGGCGAATTTGCGATTTCCCACGGGTAGTTCAGGAAATACCAGCCGAAAGCGGACAGCAACCCGACCAACGCAATCCAATGAATTTTTTCACGAAACGACATGCTTCCACTCCATGTTAGGTGATTCGCACTTAATGTTAGTTATTTTTAACATAGAGTCAAATATAACATACATACCGCCCGTTCTTCCTTTCGTGCGGTGCGTTTAGCGGCTAAGTCCTTGCCCATGTCTACCAATTCAAAAACCCTCACGTTCGACACATCCACCAGCCGTGCGAACCCGACGCCGTCGCCGATGAAGCGGCTGACCGTGCCGCGCATCCGTCAGCAAAAGGGCAAGGAACCGCTCGTCATGCTGACCGCGTACACCGTGCGCATGGCACAATTGATGGACCCGCATTGCGACATGCTGCTCGTCGGCGACTCGCTGGGTCAGGTGATTTACGGCCTGCCGCACACGGTCGCGGTGACGATGGAAATGATGGCCGCGCATGGCGCAGCGGTTGTGCGTGGCAGCTATCACGCCGCCGTGATCGTCGACATGCCCTTTGGGTCTTACGAAGCCTCCGCCGAGCAGGCATTTGTGAACGCATCGCGGCTGTTGAAGGAAACCGGGGCTGCTGCGGTCAAATTGGAAGGCGGCAAGGTTTTGGCTCCGACCGTCGAATTCCTCACGTCACGCGGCATTCCGGTGATGGCGCATGTCGGGCTGACCCCGCAAGCCGTGAACATCCTTGGCGGCTATGGCGTGCGCGGCAAGAGCCCTGAAGAAGCCAAATCGATTGTCGAAGACGCCATCGCCATGTCCGATGCCGGTGCCTTTGCCATGGTGATCGAAGGCGTGCTGGAACATATCGCCATTGAAATTACGCAGAAAGTTGCCTGCCCCACGATTGGCATTGGTGCGTCTGCGCAATGTGACGGGCAAGTTTTGGTCGCCGAAGACATGCTGGGCCTGTTCGACCGCGTGCCCAAGTTCGTCAAGAAATTCGGCAATATGGGCGTCAGCGTTGAAGATGCTGTGCGCCAATATGCCGCTGGCGTGCGTGACCGCAGCTTCCCCGGACCCGAACAGCTGTATCAACCTGCGTAAAGCAGGCTGGCCTATCCAGCTAAGTCGGGCTAAGGACGGCTCCAACACATTACGACTATTTATAATCGGAGGCCCTCTTGGCTTTGACACCGACAGAACAGCGCCCTGAAAAAGACCGGAGCGGAAGTGACGAAGCGTTTTTGCGCGAAGTGGATGATGCCGTCCGCGCTAGCGATCTCACCAATTTCTGGACACGTTACGGACGCTGGTTATTGGCCGCAATTGCGTCGGGTTTGCTCGCTTTTGGTGGCTGGATTGTCTATCACAATCAAAAGCAGGCGGCGGCCGATTTGCAAAGCGAACTGTTCGTGGATGCGATGGACAAATTGCGCGCCGGTCAGGAAAAAGAAGCGCGCGCGCAGCTCGCGACACTCGCCAAGGCGGACCAGCCCGGATATCGCGCGATGGCGCAACTGGTCGAAGCCAATTTGCTTGGCGAAGATGGCGAGACCAAGAAAGCGGTCGCAATTTATGCAAAGGTCGCCGCAGACAGCAGCCTGCCGCAGACATTCCGCGACCTCGCCCTCATTCGTCAGGTCAGCGCCGAATTTGATTCGACCCCGCCGCAACAGGTTATTGACCGGTTGAAGCCACTTGCGACCCCCGGCCATGCATGGTTCGGCAGCGCGGGTGAACTAACGGCATTGGCCTATATAAAAATGGGTAAGGACAATTTAGCTGGCCCGATTTTTGCCCAGATTGCAAAGCAGGAGGACCTGCCGGAGTCGCTGCGCAGCCGTTCGCAACAAATGGCTGGCGCGCTTGGCGTAGATACTGTTCAGGTTGACGCAAAGCGCAATGCGGCATCGAAGGCGGATGAAACCGCCTCCAAGGGAGAGTGAAATTGAAGACTGTCACGAAGCTTTTATTGGTCCTCGCTGCATCCACCACCCTTGGCGGCTGTGCCGTTCTGGACGGCGTGCGCGGCGATGCCGGAAAGAAAAACAACACCCCGACCGTCGGCAGTCGCGTCGCCATATTGGGTACCGAGCGCGATACGGATATTGATGCCGCGCTGGCCAATGTTGCGGTGACCTTGCCACCTGCAACCCTCAACGAAGCATGGGCGCAGCCCGGCGGCAACGCATCGAAATCACCTGGCCATGTTGAACTGGGCCAAGGTCTGAAGCGTATCTGGACCGCAAGCGTAACCGGCGCCAACCCGCGCGCCCGCCTCGCCGCGAGTCCGGTGATGAGCGACGGACGGTTATATGTTGTCGACACCACGGCGCGGGTCACGGCCTTTGACGCCAATAGCGGCGCGCAAATCTGGAGCAATGCGCTTGAAGTCAAAGATGATGGCAAGTCATCACGCTATGGCGGCGGCGTAAGCGCAACCGCCACCAACGTATTTGCGACCAACGGCGTTGGCGATGTTGCATCGCTTGCCGCCGATACCGGTGCGCTTGTGTGGAAAAAACGTCCAGCAGGGCCGCTGCGCGGTGCGCCCACATTGTCCAATGGCAATCTATACGTCATGACCCAGGACAATCAGATTTACGCTTTGCGTCAAAGCGATGGTGAACCGCAATGGAACGAAGCTGGCCCGGTTGCCGCATCGGGCATCTTTGGCGTTGGCGCACCTGCCGCGGCACAAGGCACGGTCATCGCTGGCTATTCCAGCGGAGAGCTTGCTGCCTATCGGTATGAAAATGGCCGCAGCCTGTGGAGCGACACTTTGTCGCGCACGGCCATGTCGACATCTGTATCGACATTGACCGACATTGACGCCGACCCCGTCATTGACCGTGGCCGCGTCTTTGCGCTCGGCAAGGGCGGCCGTATGGCATCTTATGAACTGGTCAGCGGCCAGCGCATTTGGGAAATCAACATTGCGGGCATTTCAACACCTGTCGCCGTGGGCGAATGGGTATTTGTGATGACGGACGAGGCAAAGCTTTTGTGCGTTGCACGTTCGAGCGGCAAGGTCCGGTGGATTTCGAAGCTTCAGCGTTTCAAAAATGAAAAGAAGAAAAAGGGCCCGATCAGCTGGTATGGTCCAGTCCTCGCCGGTGGCCGTTTGATCGTTGCCAATTCGCATGGCGCGATCTGGTCGATTTCCCCCGACGAAGGCGCCGCCACCGAAGTATTCGACGTCAAAAATGACGTGTCGCTCGCCCCGATCGTGGCGAACAACACATTGTATATCTTGGACGACTCCGGCCGCATTTCCGCGTTCCGGGGCTAAGTCTTTAAAGGAGTAATGCCGGCATGTTGCCGACGGTAGCCATTATCGGTCGGCCCAATGTCGGCAAGTCAACTTTGTTCAACCGCTTGGTTGGCAAGAAGCTGGCGCTTGTCGACGATACGCCTGGCGTCACGCGCGACCGGCGTGAGGGCGAAGGTCGTTTGTTCGATCTTGAATTCACCATTGTCGATACCGCAGGCTATGAGGATGAAGATCCCGATACCCTGCCCGGCCGGATGCGGATGCAAACCGAAGCCGCGATTGCAGGCGCGCAGGTTGCGTTGTTCCTGATCGATGGCCGTGTCGGCGTCACCCCGCTTGATGAAGAAATCGCCCGTTGGCTGCGCAGCAGCGCGACACCCGTCGTTCTTGCCGTGAACAAGGCCGAAGGCAAGCAGGGCGATAACGGCATATTGGAAAGCTACGCACTTGGCTTTGGCGACCCGATTGCGATCAGCGGCGAACATGGCGAAGGCATGGCCGACCTGTTCCAGTCGCTGTTGCCGCATATCGACGGCGGTGCATTTGAAGTGCCCGACCCCGAAGCACCGGACGCGATATTGAAGATGGCCATTGTTGGCCGCCCGAACGCAGGCAAATCGACGCTCATTAACAAGATTTTGGGCGAGAACCGTTTGATTACCGGACCTGAGGCAGGGATTACCCGCGACAGTATTTCGGTGGACTGGATCTGGAACGACCCCAGCCCGAAAGAGCGCGAGCCCGATGAAGAAGGCAATATCCCCCCGATGCTGACCGAACGGCGCGTGCGCCTGATCGATACGGCGGGGATGCGCAAGCGCGCCAAGGTGCAGGACAAGCTTGAAAAGCTGTCGGTCGCCGACGCGCGACACGCCATCGATTTTGCGGAAGTCGTCGTATTGCTGTTGGACGCAACCAAAGGTTTGGAAGTCCAAGACCTGAAAATTGCCGACCATGTCATTCAAGAAGGCCGCGCGCTGATTATCGCGATTAACAAATGGGATGTGGCCGTCGACGGTAGCGGCCTGTTCAAAGGCATTCGTGCCGCGCTGGAAGAAGGCCTGTCGCAGTTGAAGGGCGTTCCGATGATCGCCGTGTCTGCGCTGACCGGCAAGGGGCTGGACCAGATGATATCGGCGGCGTTTGACGCGCGTGAGGCGTGGAACAAGCGCGTGCCCACCGGCATACTCAACCGCTGGTTCGAAGCTGCGATTTCGGCAAACCCGCCACCTGCCCCCGGCGGCAAGCGGATCAAATTGCGGTACATGACTCAGGCGCGCAACCGCCCGCCAACGTTTGTCATTTTCGGCAACCGGACCGACGAATTGCCCGCCAGCTATGCGCGCTATTTGCTGAACGGTATTCGCCGCGATTTGGATTTTGGTGCCGTACCCGTGCGCATCAATTTCCGTTCGTCAAAGAACCCGTTCGCAGATTAATTCTGCACGCAGCGCGGCCTGCCGCGCAGCTACGTCAACGCTCTGTTTACTTCTGTCGGTGTACTGTCGTGCTGGACCGTATTTCCGTGTCCCGGGAGCAAATAGTTGACGAACGATCCGGATGGACTGATTGACTGGAACGCTTTTGGCGAAACCCGCAACCTATTGGGTGCAGGCTTTGTGCGCATATTGGGCTATTTCCTTGAAGATGGCACGAAATCGGTGGCCGCAATCGAAGAAGCCATGCGCCTGAAAGATTCGACAAAGCTGGTGATGCCTGCGCACACGTTAAAAGGTGAGGCATGGCAATTTGGCGCGAATCGCTTGGCATTGTTGGCCGAAGAGATTGAAGTCGCCGCCCGGCATTATGTCGAAATCCAGATCGACCCGTCGGAACTTGTTGAAAAGGTCGTTCACCTGCGTCCTCTGTTCGAAGCGACAGTGTTGGCGCTCGAAGCCGAAACCAGTCCCTTGGTCGAGCGCCGTCCGGTGGCGGCCGCCCAACGCAACGCCCTTGGCGGAATGCGCTTGGGCTGAACCCTTTCGTTCAGCGACGCATCGGCTGCATCTGCCCGCGGGCCAGGCTGCGCCACAGCCACTCCAACGGGCCATAACGATGTTGTTTCAGCCATGGTTGCGACCATGAAAGCATGACCGCCCACATCATCAGCACATATGCCCACAGACCAAGACGACCGACTTCGCCAAACATGCCAAAGCCATAGCCGTAGAAAATGGTGGTCATGATGATGCTGGTGCCAAGATAATTGGTAAAAGCCGCGCGTCCGGCGGCGGCGACACGCGACAATAAAGGACTTCCGCCAAAACGGGCGATGAGCAAAATCAGCACCGCCGCATATCCGACGGTCAGCATGAGACGCGGTATCGCACCCCAAAAGAAGATAATCGCGAGCGCCGTAACCGCGTCATATTGGCTGACGATCATCCACAGCGCGAGCAGGCCGGTCGCGATCAGACCAGCCGGTACCAGCCGCCATGCCCAGCGGCGATAATCCGCAGGCGACCAGCTGCCCAAAATGAACCCGCTTTTGTTCATGGCCATGCCAATCATCATCAGCGGCAGCGTTTCGGCTATCGACATGAAGGTCATGCCAAACAAGGCTGGCCAATCGGCCAGCTTGTCCGCGACAATCTGTAGATATGCCCCACGGTGCAGATCGACCTGCGCCGGGATATCAAAGCTGAAATCAGGGCTCGATTTCACGTCATTATATTGCCGCACCAAATCCGCCGACGCGTCGGGCTGGGTCGCGAGATATTGCAGGATTTGCAGCCCGCCAAATTGCAGCCCCCAAAAGACAACGCCCAGGCTGAAGATAATCAGCGCCCATTTGACCAAACGCACGGGCGCCCATTCGCGGAACAGAAAAGCGACCATCCCGGCCATGGCGTACAGGAACAATATGTCGCCAAACCAAATGAAGAAATAATGCACGAGGCCGAAGACCGCGAGCCACGCCATGCGCCGATAGTGCACATGCGCCGCGCTTTCGCCGTTGGACGATGCACGCTCCGTTATCAAAATCAGGCTCGCGCCGAACAATAAAGAGAACAGCCCGCGCATTTTGCCATCGACGAACACAAAGGAAAACAGCCACGCCATCCGGTCGGCAAAGGTTTCACCGCCATAGGCCGCAGGGGTGATATAGGCCCATTCGGGCATCGCAAAGCCGATGATATTCATCGCCAATATACCCATCACCGCAAAGCCGCGCATGGCGTCCAGCGTGATGTATCTGCTTTCCGATGTCTGCATAACGCCCCCTGTGTTATTTGATTAATACAGAAGTCCGCGAAACCCGTCCAGCGCGTTAAGCTTTTGTTATTGACACGAATGTAGGTAGTACATATCCCGATGATCTAATTAGCTTTGGATTCGCCATGACCGAACTGTATTTCTCCCATCCTGATCGCCCCCCTGCGAAGATTCAGCCGCTGAAAGCGTGGCGTCATTTTCGTAAGCTGATTGCGAATAAGGAAGATACCGAGCAGGTGTTTCACATCATTGCGGCGCTCAGCGGCCGCAAGTTCGGCGAAATGGCGCGGAAGTTTTGGGAAACACCAAAGGGCAAGGCATTGCTTGAAAGCAATGAACGCCTCATCGACATGCTCGATGACCATGACAGCATCAAGAAGCTGCCAGCCGGCACCGTTGGCCGTGCCTATGTCGAGTTCATGGAGCGCGAAGGTTTGAGCGCGGCGGGTCTTGAGGCCGAATATGCCCAATTCCGGACATCCTATCCCGATTTCGGCGATGTGGTTGAACGTTATGGGGACCGTTTGCGCGATACCCATGACATGCTGCACATCCTCACCGGCTATGGCCGCGACGCGCTGGGTGAACAATGCGTGCTTGGTTTTACCTATGCGCAAAACCACAATCTCGGCGTCGGCTTCATTGCTTATGCCGGCGGACTGGAACTGAAATATCGCGTCGCAAAATCCGCGCCGATTATGAAAGCCGTCCATGAAGGCTATCGCATCGGCAAAGCGGCGAAGAACATCGTTCAGGAAGATATCGCAGCCTTGTTACGCGAGCCTTTGGCCGACGCACGCAAGCGTTTGGGGATCGCAGAGCCAGTGACCTACAAAGCCGCGCATGCCGCGATGCGTTCCGGCGGCATTGATCCCTATAATCTGCTGGCACCTGCCGTTTAACGCCTGCTTCGGCTGAAGCGGAAGGCTGGCGGAAAGCCTTAGCTTTCCATCCAGTCCTTGAAGAAGCTGTCATGTGCGTTGCGCAATGTTGCGATGGGCACGTCAAAGCCCGGCCCTGCGACTGACGTTCCGCCAACCGTACCAATCCGCGTCATCGGAATGCCTGCGGCCTGTATTTGGTCGGCAGCGGCGCTGGTCACAATATAGCGCGCCTGATCTTCGCCAAATGCGGTGAAGGCATCGCCAATTTCTTCGAGCGCACATCCCTTGCCGCTGGCCAACGCCATTTCGGTCAAGGCCACGAGCAAACCACCGTCGGCAACGTCATGCACCGCATTGACCTTGCCATCCTGAATAAGCTGGCGGACAAATTCTGCGTGCGCGCGTTCTTGGCCGAGATCGACCGATGGCGCCGCGCCGTCTTCACGGCCATGCAGTTCGCGCAGCCATAATGACTGGCCAAGATGTCCATTATTGTGGCCAATGACGAAGATGCCGTCGCCGTCGGTTTTAAACCCGATGGTCGCCATCTTGCCGACGTCTTCAAGCACACCCACGCCGCCGATGGCTGGCGTCGGCAAAATTGCGCTGCCACCGCCGGTTGCCTTGCTTTCATTGTAGAGCGACACATTGCCCGACACGATTGGGTAATCGAGCGCGCGGCACGCGTCGCCCATCCCTTCGAGGCAGCCGACGATCTGCGCCATGATTTCGGGGCGCTGCGGGTTGGCGAAATTGAGGCAGTTGGTGATCGCAAGCGGCGTTGCGCCGACCGCGCTGATGTTGCGATAGGTTTCGGCAACCGCTTGCTTGCCGCCTTCATATGGGTCGGCATAGCAATAACGCGGGGTGCAATCGGTGCTCATCGCCAGCGCGCGGTTGGTGCCGTGAATGCGCACGACGGCTGCATCACCGCCCGAAAGCTGCGCCGTATCGCCGCCGACCTGGCTATCATATTGCTGCCAAATCCACGCGCGTGACGCGATGTCCGGGCTTGCCATCAGCTTAAGCAAATCCGCGCCTAGGTCTTTGCTGGCGGGAACATCACCAAGCGGTTTGACATTGGCCCATGCCTTATATTCTTCCTTCGACGCCGCGGGGCGGTCATACAAAGGCGCGTCTTCGGCCAATGGTCCAAGCGGAATGTCGCAGACGACTTCGCCCTTCCACGTCAGCACCATATGGCCCGTGTCGGTAACTTCGCCGATGACCGCGAAATCCAGTTCCCATTTGTCGAAAATGGCCTTCGCAAATTCCTCACGGCCGGGCTTGAGCACCATGAGCATGCGCTCCTGGCTTTCCGACAGCATCATTTCATAGGGGGTCATGCCCTCTTCGCGGCACGGCACCTTGTCCATGTCGAGGATGATGCCGGCCTTGCCATTGGTCGCCATTTCGACGCTTGAGCTGGTCAGGCCAGCCGCGCCCATATCCTGAATCGCGACAATCGCATCCGACGCCATCAGTTCAAGGCATGCCTCAATCAGCAGCTTTTCAGTGAAGGGATCACCGACCTGAACCGTCGGGCGCTTTTCTTCAATGTCTGCGCCGAAATCCGCCGATGCCATGGTCGCGCCATGAATACCGTCGCGGCCTGTTTTCGAACCGACATAGACGATGGGGTTGCCAAGGCCAGTTGCGGCCGAATAGAAAATCTTGTCCTGATCGGCGACGCCAACGGTCATGGCGTTGACAAGGATGTTGCCGTCATAAGCCGGGTGGAAATTGGTTTCGCCGCCCACGGTGGGAACGCCAACGCAATTGCCATAGCCACCAATGCCCGCAACCACGCCCTGCACGAGATGCTTCATCTTGGGATGGTCGGGGCGTCCGAAGCGCAGGGCGTTCATATTTGCCACAGGGCGCGCGCCCATTGTGAAAACGTCGCGCAAGATGCCGCCAACGCCGGTCGCCGCACCCTGATAGGGTTCGATATATGACGGGTGGTTGTGCGATTCCATTTTGAAGATCGCGGCAAGCTTACTGCCGTTCGGGCCTTCGCCAATGTCGATAACGCCGGCATTCTCGCCGGGGCCGCAAATGACCCAAGGCGCCTCGGTCGGCAGTTTCTTCAAATGGATGCGTGAGGATTTGTAGGAACAATGTTCCGACCACATCACCGAAAATATACCGAGTTCAACCATGTTGGGCGCACGGCCCATGGCGTGCAAAATGCGCGCATATTCTTCTTCATTGAGACCATGGTCGGCGACGATTTGGGGCGTGATTTCAGACATGAAACGGCCTTAGCGATGCGGCGATTTTTGTGCCACATAAAATAAATGGGCGCTGGTATTGCTACCAGCGCCCACTGCGTCTGATTTTGGAAGTCCTTGGCCACTAGGGCCATTCTTTCCGCGTTCTGACGTCCGGTTCCCCAATCTAACCCGAAGGCCATTTCGGTTCACCTTGGTACTTTGGGTATCCTATCTGGCGTTGCTTTTCTTGCGATCAGCCGCACATGATATTCGTTTTCTTCGTACCCACCGCCTCTGCCACATTTCCAGTCTTGCGACCGATTGCCTGCTGATTTGGTGATCCTGCATCCACTCTGTTCCGCTCTGCTTTCCCGTTTCCGGTTCCACTGTGCGTCTCAGCCTGTCTGCCTGATGACTAAAAGGTCTCATGCTTTTCGAGTCGCACAAAGCGGTAAAAGGCGAGTTATCCACAGGCAGGCCACTTCGCGGTGGACAATATGGAGAACAACTTTTTGGGCAAAACAGAAACGGCCTCCACGCAGTGCATGGAGGCCGTAATATTGTCCGGGGGTGAGGGAGAGAGGAGGAGGAGGAGAGCCGCCCGGTCAATCTGTATGTCGGCAATTGCTTGCCGTTGGGGCGCAAATAGGGGTGGCGCGTTTATGCTGCAATTGCGAAAAGAATAGGGTGAGTTGCACGTTTTGCAACTCACCCTAATTTCCTTAGAAATGCGTCAAATGCATTCGAATTCAGGTGTAAAAATAGCCGTTAAGGCGCAATTCCATTACCCGGAAGCGATGCGTTAACGATGCCGCCGTCGCACGCAATTGTCTCGCCAACGATATAATCGCCAGCACGCGCCGCCAAGAAAATCGCGAGTCCCGCCATGTCCTCAGGTGTTCCGATACGCGGGAACGGGATATTTTTGCCGACCGCATCGGCATGATCGCGTGCCGCTTTGTTCATGTCCGACTGGAACGCGCCCGGCGCAATGCCCGACACAAGGATATTGTCCTTGACCAGCTCGGCAGCCAAACGGCGGGTCAGGTGAATGACCGCAGCCTTTGATGCCTGATAGCTATATGTTTGCCATGGGTTGATGCGCAGGCCGTCAATCGACGCGATGTTGATGACCTTGCCGGGCCGGTCAAATGTCGCTGCGGCTTTCAACTGCGGATGCAAAGCTTGCGTCAGGAAGAACAAGGATTTGACGTTCAGGTCCATCACGCGGTCCCAGCCGGCTTCGGGGAATTGACCAAAATCGGCGCCCCATGCAGCACCTGCATTGTTCACCAGAATGTCGACCTTTTCCTCACGCTCGGCGATTTGTGCCGCGAGTGAAAGGCAACCGTCAACGGTCGAGAGATCGCACGGCAGGCCAATGACCTGATTGCCAAACTCGGCAACGGTTTCTTCGATTTGGTCGACTTTGCGCGCGCTGATGTACACGCGTGCCGCGCCTGCTTTCAAATAGCCCTCGACAATCATCTTGCCGATGCCGCGCGATCCGCCGGTGACCAGGGCAACGCGGCCATTGAGGTTGAATAAAGTTTGAATGTCCATGTCTAATCCTTTGCACAAAATAAGCAGTATTTACCGTAGCCCTGAGCAGCTGTCGCAACGCGACTGCGTCCGTCGAAGGGTGCCAACCAGCGGGTGCGCAGACCTCTCAACGCCCTTCGACTTTCGCCAAGGCTGCGCCTTGACGGCTCAGGGCTACGGTTCTTTTTCCAATCCGTCTCAATAACCGTTCATCGTCGCCACGCGGTCTGCGTGATAATATGCATCGCCGAAAAATTCGTTCAGCCCGCGGTCGCGCTTCATATAGAGGCCGATGTCATATTCATCGGTCATGCCAATGCCGCCATGCATTTGCACGCCTTCGCGTACCGCAAGATTACATGCGAGGCCTGCTTTCGCCTTGGCGGCCGCAACATAAAGTTCCGCCTTGGCATGGCCTTCATCCATTAACGATTGCGCCTTCAGCACAATCGAACGCGCGCCTTCCATTTCACCATAAAGATGCGCGGCGCGGTGCTGAAGCGCTTGGAACTCACCGATGACGCGGTCGAACTGCTTGCGGGTTTTCAGATAATCGAACGTCATGTCCATGGCGCCTGTGCCCACGCCGACCATTTCGGCAGCTGCACCAACACGGCCAGCGTCCAGCATTTTGGAAAGCACGGCCCAGCCGCCGTCAACGTCACCGATGACAGCGTCGGCATTCACCTGAACGCCCTCCAGTTTCACATGCGCGGCCATGGCGGAATCGACAAGCCGTGCAGCCTCCATCGACAGGCCCGCCGCATCCTTGTCGACGGCGAACAATGTCAGGCCGTCGGTCTCTCCCACCGCGCCTGCGGTCCGTGCCGCGACGATCAGCATGTCCGACGACGTGCCTTGCACGACAAATTGCTTGTGTCCGGTCAGCTTAAAACCATTGCCACTGCGTTCGGCAACGCAGGCAATTTTTTCGGGCCGGTGCTTTACGCCTTCTTCAATCGCAATGCCGATAACCGTTTCGCCCGCCAAAATGCCGGGGAACCAGCGGTCACGCATCGCCTTGTCGGCCAACTTCAACGCCTCAACAGCGGCAACCGATGTTGTCAGAAATGGCGAAGGCGAAAGGTTGCGGCCAATTTCTTCCAGCACGATTCCAGCTTCAATCTGGCCCATGCCCATGCCGCCTTCTGCCTCAGGAATGAGGATGCCTGTGAAGCCCATTTCGGCAAACTGCTTCCACAGGCCGTGGCTGAAACCATCCTTGCAACCCATGTCGCGAAATTTGCGGAAATGGGTGACGGGGGCTTCGCTCGCCATGAAATCACGCGCGCTTTCGCGCAGCATGTTCTGGTCGTCGTTCAATGTCATAGCCATATTCTTAAGCTCCCGGCATTTCGAGGATGCGTTTGGATACGACGTTCAGCATGACTTCGCTGGTGCCGCCTTCAATCGAGTTCGCTTTGGTCCGCAACCAGTTGCGTGCCTTTGACCCGCCGTTGGAACGTTCGCTTTCCCATTCAAGCGCCTGCGTTCCGCCAATCGACATCACCAGTTCGTTGCGCTTTTTATTTAGCTCGGTCCCGACATATTTCATCAGGTTGGAATACGCAGGGTGCGCCTTGCCGGTTTTCCATTCGTCCATGAACCGTTCGCCATGCGCACGGAACGTCAGATTCTCGACATCGAACAATGCCATCTGTGCGCGCAGCACGGGTTCTTCGGACAATACAGCCTTCATCGCCGCACCGATGGAAGTTACGCCGCCATCGCCGCCCATGCCCGAAATCATCTCGCGCTCATGCCCGAGCAGATATTTCGCAACATCCCATCCGCGGTTCAATTCGCCGACGATCTGATGCTTGGGCACCACGACATTGTCGAAGAATGTTTCGCAGAACGGCGAATTGCCCGAAATCAACTTGATGGGCTTGGTCGTAACGCCGGGGGTTTCCATGTCGAACAACAGGAAGCTGATGCCCTGATATTTGTTGGTCTTGTCGGTGCGCACGAGGCAGAAAATCCAGTCGGCCTTGTCCGCATAGGACGTCCAGATTTTCTGGCCATTGACGACCCAATGATCGCCCTTGTCTTCGCCAAAGGTCTGCATCGATACAAGGTCACTGCCCGAGCCGGGTTCGGAATAGCCCTGGCACCAGCGGATTTCGCCGCGTGCGATCTGGCCCATATAATGCACTTTTTGCTCTTCAGTGCCGAACTTTAGCAGTGCGGGGCCAAGCATCCATATGCCAAAGCTGTTCAGCGGCGAACGGCAGCCGAGCTTTGCCATTTCCTGACGCAGGACTTTGGTTTCCTGCGGGCTAAGGCCTGCACCACCATAAGCTTTGGGCCAATCAGGCACGGTGTAACCCTTGGCCACGCAGCGTTCGAGCCACAGCTTTTGCGCGTCTGATTGGAACACAAAATTGCGGCCGCCCCAGCAGACATCTTCGTCACCCTTTGCAGGCGTGCGCATTTCAGCTGGGCAGTTTTCCTCCAGCCAGGCGCGCGCTTCGGCGCGGAAAGTTTCAAGGTCGGACATCATGCTCTCCTGTTTTAATTGCGTGATGAATTTTTGGGCGGTCACGCGCAGAAACGCAAGCGCTTATCGGTGAGCGAAGCATGCCGTAACGTCATTTGCATCGCGATTGACAGGCCAAGAAGCGAGCCTAGCATGAAGGGAGGAAACAGGAGAGAAACAACGTGCGATTCGACGGAAACACTACCCTTTCGCGCAGCGTCATTTAACTTTCCATGGCCCAAGCAGTCCCGCTTCCCCGATCGTTGAAGGTCATACATGGTCTAGGCTCGGTAGCCTATGGCGTGAAGGACAATGGCTTTTCGGTTTTTCTGCTGATTTTTTATAATCAGGTGCTGGGCATTGATGCAGGGCTTGTCGGCACTGTTATTATGGCTGCGCTGATTTTTGATGCCTTCGCCGACCCGATCATTGGCGAGTTGTCCGACCGCACGCAAAGCAAGTGGGGCCGCCGCCTTCCATGGTTATACAGCGCCGCGATCCCATTGGGCATTATCTGGATGCTGCTATGGCACCCGCCCGAAATGGGGCAGACCGGAACGATTATCTGGTTGTTCTGCACCGCAGTATTGGCGCGCACATTGGTTGCGATGTGCGAAGTGCCGTCGATTGCTTTGGTGCCGGAACTGACCGGCGATTATGACGAACGCACGCGATTGATGCGGTACCGTTTCCTGTTTGGCTGGGCCGGCGGCTTGCTGATGCTGATTTTCGCCTATGGCATTTTCTTTACCGGTGAAAAGGGTGTGAGCGACCCCGATGGCTATGACTCGCTATCATCATGGGGCGCGTTGATGATGACGGGCGCTGTGCTGATTTCAGCATTAGGCCAGCACCGCCATGTGGCCAAACAATCCCCCCCTGCCCCGCGCGGCGCAGGCCTTGGCCATGCGCTTGCCGAGGTAAAGGCAACCCTGTCCAACAAAGCCTTCCTTTGGCTGGTATCGGCCGCGTTGTTCGCCCTTATCAATCAGGGCCTCACCTTTGCGCTTAGCAACTATCAACTCGCCTTTCTGTGGCAGCTACAGCAGATGGAAATGCTGTATTACGCTGTCCTCCTGTTCGGCACGGTTATCGTCGCATTTTTCATTGTTCCGCCGATTTCTGCGCGCCTTGGCAAGAAAAACGGCGCTATCCTGCTTGCCCTGCTATCGCTCAGCTTCAACACTGCTTTGTACGCCAGTTGGCTGCTTGACCTTGTGCCCGGTGGGCCATCGGACCCGTCGGTCGCATTCATGTTTTCCTTCCTTATATTTTCCAACAGCACCGCTATCGGCATGATGATGCTGACATCGTCGATGATGGCCGATGTCGTGGAGGCATCGCAGCAAGAAACGGGCAGGCGTTCCGAAGGTCTGTTTTTCGCAGGCTATTTCTTCATGCAGAAATGCGCCGTTGGTATCGGCACCTTTGCCGCTGGCATGATATTGAGCTTTGCCGATTTTCCCCAAAACGCCGTGCCGGGCAATGTTGGCCCCGCTGTCCTGGATGGGCTTGCTTTATATTATATGGGCGTAGTGGCCGTCCTTGGAATTACCGGCGTTCTTATCCTGCGGCATTTCCCAATTTCTCGTGAAAGTCATAATGAACGCTTGCGCGCCTTGAACACATCGGCAGAGTCTGCCAGTTAACTATTCAATTAAATATGGAAGAGGAACTGAGTCATGAATTTCGATCTCACCGACAAACAAACTTACTGGCGGGACCGCATTCGCGACCATAACGAACGCTACCTGCGTCCACGCGTTGCCGATTATTACGCCGAACAGGCCGTGGGCGACCGTTGGAAAGTGCTCCAAGTCGTTGAAGAGGAAAAGGCACGGGCGAAAGCCGCTGGTCTTTGGAACCTGTTCATGCCGCCAACGTCGGGCCGCGTGCATGTCGATGACAGCGTCCATTTCGACGGCCCAGGCCTGACCAACATGGAATATGCCCTGTGCGCCGAAGAAATGGGCCGCATCGGTTTTGCATCTGAAGTGTATAACTGTTCAGCGCCCGACACTGGCAATATGGAAGTGTTCCTGCGTTACGGTACCGCAGAGCAAAAAGAAAAGTGGATGATCCCGTTGATGAACGGCGAAATCCGTTCGGCCTTTTTGATGACTGAGCCAGCCGTTGCGTCGTCAGATGCAACCAACATCGAAACATCGATTCGCCGTGAAGGCGACGAATATGTCCTCAACGGCGTTAAGTGGTGGTCATCAGGTGCAGGCGACCCGCGCTGCAAAATCGCGATTGTCATGGGCAAGACCGATTTCGAAGCCAAGCGTCATGCGCAGCAATCGATGGTCCTGATGGAGCTCGACGCGCCGGGCGTTAAAATCCTGCGTCACCTTCCTGTGTTCGGATATGACGATGCGCCGCATGGCCATATGGAAATCGAATTGAAGGATGTCCGCATTCCCGCATCCAACATGTTGCTGGGCGAAGGCCGCGGCTTCGAGATCGCGCAAGGGCGCCTTGGACCTGGCCGTATTCACCACTGCATGCGCACCATCGGGACCGCCGAAGAAGCGCTGGAGAAAATGTGCAAGCGGCTTCAGTCGCGCGTTGCGTTCGGCAAGACCGTTGCCGAACATAGCGTGTGGGAAGAACGCATCGCCCGTGCGCGTATCGACATTGAAATGACCCGTCTGCTTTGCCTCAAGGCTGCGGACATGATGGACAAAGTCGGCAACAAGGCAGCGGCTGCGGAAATCGCGATGATCAAGGTGCAGGCACCGAATATGGCGCTCAGCATCATCGACAACGCCATTCAGGCGCATGGCGGCGGCGGCGTGTCCGACGATTTCGGTCTGGCAAATGCATGGGCGCATCAGCGCACCTTGCGTCTGGCCGATGGTCCGGATGAAGTGCACGCACGTGCCATTGCCCGTATGGAATTGGGCAAGCATGGCGGCCGTGGCAAAGAAGGCATGTCGAGCGGTGACATCGGGGTAGCCCGGTGAAAGCGGCCGTCCTGATCGAAGCGGGCAAACCGCTTCAGATTGAGCAGATCCATATTTCGAACCCCGGGCCGCATGAGGTGCTTATCCGCACTGCGGCCTGCGGGCTTTGCCATAGCGATCTGCATTTCATCGAAGGCACATATCCGCACCCCCTGCCCGCGATTCCGGGTCATGAGGCGGCGGGCATTGTTGAGGCCGTGGGCAGCGAAGTACGCACGGTTAAGGTGGGCGACGCCGTTGTCACCTGCCTGAGCGCATTCTGCGGCCATTGCGAATATTGCGTCTCTGGCCGGATGTCCCTGTGCCTTGGCGGCGAAACCCGGCGCAAGCCCGGCGAAGCCCCGCGCCTGACACGCCCCGATGGCAGCATCGTCAACCAGATGCTGAACCTGTCGGCTTATGCCGAAATGATGCTGGTGCATGAACATGCGTGCGTTGCGATTAACCCCGAAATGCCGCTTGATAAGGCATCGGTCATCGGCTGTGCCGTCACCACAGGTGCAGGCACGATTTTCAACGCATGCAAAGTAACGCCCGGTGAAACCATTGCGGTTATCGGCTGTGGCGGCGTTGGTCTTGCAACGATTAACGCGGCGAAAATTGCCGGTGCGGGCCGTATCATTGCGGCTGACCCTATGCCCGAAAAGCGTGCGCTGGCAATGAAGCTGGGTGCGACCGATGTTATCGACCCAATGGATGCTGATGCAGCCAAGCAAATTCAGGATTTGACCAAGGGCGGCGTTGATCATGCGATTGAAGCAGTCGGTCGTCCCGCGTCGGGGGAACTTGCCGTCAAATCGCTCAAGCGCGGCGGGACTGCAACGATCCTGGGCATGATGCCGCTGCAGCATGCGGTCGGACTGTCGGCGATGGATTTGCTGTCGGGCAAGAAATTGCAAGGTGCGATCATGGGCGGCAACCGCTTCCCTGTTGATATTCCGCGCCTCGTCGATTTCTACATGCGCGGCATGCTGGATCTCGACAGCATCGTTTCGGAAACCATTCCGCTGGAACGTATCAATGAAGGCTTTGACCAAATGAAGCGCGGTGATGCGGCCCGTTCGGTTATCGTATTCGACCAATGACCGCAGCGCCGACACCCATTGATGCACAGACGGCCTTTACCGGCACGGTTGCACCAACCGGCACGGACATATTGGACGAAGCCAAGCTCGCCGAATGGATGACCGCCAATGTCGCGGGTTTTGAAGGCCCGGTGCAGGCGCTGAAGTTTGCCGGCGGGCAATCCAACCCGACCTACCGGCTCAACGCGAAAAGCGGGTCATATGTGCTGCGCCGCAAGCCATTGGGTATATTGTTGCCCAGCGCGCACGCCGTGGACCGCGAATATAAAGTCATCGCCGGGCTTCATCCGACCGGCTTTCCCGTCGCCAAGCCTTATGGCCTGTGCACCGACGATAGCGTCATCGGCAGCTGGTTCTACATCATGGACATGGTCGAAGGCCGCACGATCTGGGACGGCGCGATGCCGGGGTCGAACCCGGCCGAGCGCACCGCAACCTATGAAGCGATGATCGACACGTTGGCCGCTTTGCACAATATTGATGTCGATGCAGCGGGACTGTCCGATTTTGGCAAACCCGGCAATTATTTCGGACGTCAGGTCGACCGCTGGACAAAGCAATATCGCTTGGCAGAAACCGAAGTCATGCCCGAAATGGAGAGGTTGATCGAATGGCTGCCCAAAACGCTGCCCGAACAAACACGCACCAGCGTCGTTCATGGTGACTACCGCATCGACAACATGATTTTCGATGCCAAGGATCCACATGTTGTCGCCGTGCTCGACTGGGAACTGTCGACGCTTGGCGATCCGCTGGCGGATTTCACTTATGTCGCGATGGCATGGGTCACGCACAATGAAGGGCGCTCCGGCGTCATGGATTTGGACCGCGCCGCACTCGGTATCCCCGAATTGGACGCGATGGTCGAACGTTATTGCGCGGCAACGAACCGCGACGGCGTGCCCGATATGAACTGGTATTTTGCCTATAACTTCTTCCGCTTGGCGGGGATTATTCAGGGCATCAAAAAACGCGTCATTGATGGCACCGCAAGTTCGTCCCATGCACAAGCGATGGCCGAGCGTGTGTACCCGCTCGCGCAATCCGCATGGAAATTTGCGGAACAAGCCGGGGCGTAAAGAATAATATCCTCCCCGCTGGCGGGAGGAACAGGAGAGAGATCAATGTCACTATTCGATATGACCGGTAAGGTCGCAATCATCACAGGTTCATCGCGTGGCATTGGTCAGGCGATTGCCGAGGAAATGGCCGATCACGGCGCAAAGGTCGCGATTTCCAGCCGGAATATCGATGATTGCCAAGCGGTCGCCGCTGGCATCAATGCCAAGCATCCGGGCGCGGCGATTGCCGTAGCCTCAAGCCTTTCGTCCAAAGAGTCGCTGCAAAACCTGGTCGATGAAACCCGCAAGGCGTTTGGTAAAGTCGACGTTCTGGTCTGCAACGCGGCATCGAACCCGCATTACGGCCCGATGGCCACGATCACCGATGAACAGCTGCGCAAGACACTCGATCACAATATCGTGTCGCAGCATTGGTTGATCCAGATGGTTGCCCCCGAAATGATCGAACGCAAGGCCGGTTCCATCGTCATTGTGTCGTCGATCGGCGGCCTGCGCGGATCGCCGATATTGGGCGCTTATGCGATTACCAAGGCGGCTGATATCCAGATGACCAAAAACCTCGCCCGCGAATTTGGCCCGCATAATGTGCGTATTAACTCCATCGCGCCGGGTCTGGTGAAGACCGACTTTGCCAAGGCATTGTGGGAAAATCCCGAAAATTTGAAGGCGTCGACCTCTGGCGCAGCATTGGGCCGGATTGGCGAGCCGCGTGAAATTGCAGGCGCGGCGGTTTATCTCGCCTCCGATGCATCAACATTTATGACAGGGCAGACAATCGTTGTTGATGGGGGTGTAGTGGTATGACCGGCGCATTAGCAGGCAAAGTAGCCATCATCACAGGCGCAGGTTCAGGCATTGGCCGCGCATCGGCCATTCGCTTTGCCGCCGAAGGGGCAAAGGTCGTTTTGGGCGATATGGCCGCATCGGTGCATGACACCGCAGCCATGATTGGCGACGCCGCCACCGCCGTCCAGATGGACGCAGGCGATGAGGCAGATGTCGCCGCGATTGTCGCAAAGGCGATCGAACTGCACGGCCATCTGGATGTCGCCTTTGCCAATGCGGGCATCTCCGGCGGCATGGAAGGTATCTTCGACAACACAGTCGAAAATTTCACCAGCGTCCTGCGCGTCAACCTCATTGGCCCATGGCTGATGGTGAAGCATGCGGGCAAGGTCATGGCCGATGCAGGTAATGGCGGTTCGATCATCCTGACCGCAAGTGTCGCAGGCATTCGTTCGGGCGCAGGCGGCCCGCCTTATTCGGCATCGAAAGCCGGCGTTATCAATCTGGCGCAAGTCAGCGCGCAACAATTGTCGGGCACCAATGTCCGCTGCAACGCCATTTGCCCCGGCCTGACCGAAACCGGCATGACCAAACCGACATTTGATTATGCGAAGGAAAAGGGCGTGACCGACAAGATCGGCCGCCTCAACCCGCTGCGCCGCGGCGCGCAGCCAGAGGAACTCGCCAATGTCGCCTTGTTCCTTGCGAGTGATCAGGCGAGCTACGTCAATGGTCAAGCCATTGCTGTCGACGGCGGCCTTTCCAGCTCGCACCCCGTAACCCGCCAATTGACAGGACAAACTGCCGTATGAACGCCGAAGAATTAGGTTTCCGTCCAGACCGGCTTGCCCGGATACCTGCATTCATTCAGACCGAATATCTCGACAGCGGCAAATTGCCCTTTGCGGCGCTGCTGGTCGGACGTGGCGACGATATTGCGCTTCAGTGGAATTCAGGCGTTGCCGATGACGCAATCTTTCGCATTGCATCGATGACCAAGCCCATCACCTCGGTCGCGTTCATGCAGCTGGTCGAACAGGGCAAGGTTGCGCTGACCGATCCGGTTTCCAAATATATTCCGGAGTTTGCGAAACTGGGCGTATTTATGGGCGGCGGCGGCAATGTGCCGTTTATGACGCGCCCGCCGACGACGCAGATGCGCATCGTCGATCTGCTGCGCCACACGGCTGGTTTTACCTATAGCTTTCAGGAACAGGGCAATGTCGACGCGGCCTATCGCAAGACCGATGTTGAAAGCTGGACCAAAAATACATCGCAAAGCGTGATCGACACGCTCGCGCAAATCCCGCTGGAATTCGACCCCGGCACGCAGTGGAATTATTCCGTCGCCACCGACATCGTCGGCATATTGGTGGAACGGATCAGCGGATTATCGCTGCCTGAATATTTCCAGACGCATATCTTCGCGCCGCTGGGCATGGCCGATACATTTTTCCAAGTGCCCGCCGATAAGGCATCGCGCATTCCCGACGGCTTTGGCTTTGACCCCGAAGCCAAAATGAAGCTGCTCGACAAGGCTGGGCCCGAAAGCGCCTGGGCCAAGGGTTGGACTTTCAACTCCGGCGGCGGCGGCCTTGCGTCGAGCATATCCGACTATCATCGTTTTTGCCGGATGCTGCTGAATGGCGGCGCGCTTGATGGGGCGCAAATCTTGAGCCCCAAAACGATAGAATTGATGACCGCCAACCATATTCCCGGCGGCCAAGACCTGACGCAAATGTCGAAGTCTTTGTTCAGCGAGGCCGAAATGGCCGGCATTGGCTTTGGCCTTGGCTTTGCCACGACCATCGATAGCGCGGCGACATTGGCGCCATGTTCCAACGGCGATTTTTATTGGGGCGGCATGTATTCCACCGCCTTTTTCATCGATCCGGTGGAAGACATCATCATGATTTTCATGACGCAATTGCTGCCATCGACCACCTATCCGGTGCGCCGCGAAATCAAGACGATGATCTATTCGGCGCTGACAGCGTAAGCAGCGCCGTTCGTCAAATCCACGTCATGCTGAACTTGGTTCAGCATCCATCGTGCCACGCGGGCCGAAGGGTCTAGGGTCAGGACCTGTTAAATGCACCATCGCGGTTTGAGGCCATATTGTTCAGTTCAAGGCGGTAAGCGCCGGACTTAGTGGTTCTAAGTCCAAGCTTGCCAACGCAGCAATGGACAATATGGGTCAAATCCGAAGGACGCCAAAATGGCTTCGATCTCAAAGCAAAATGCCCTTGCAGGCAGAATAACTGCCTGCGGCGGACATTTTACTTCGATATCTTTGC
>NCJG01000016.1 GCA_002282385.1 Sphingomonadales bacterium 39-57-19
GGGGAATGCGGAGACGTGGCCGAGTGGTCGAAGGCGCACGCCTGGAAAGTGTGTATAGGGGTGACTCTATCGTGGGTTCGAATCCCACCGTCTCCGCCAGATTTTGATGGCTCCAACATCGGCTCGTTAAATGATGCGTGCGAATCCTGCTGCGCCACGTGCTGGGGGTGAACTTAACTCAGGCTTGTTCAATTGCAGGGCGGTATTCAACATTTGCCCCACATCGCCTTCGTCCCCAAGGATTGCTTCCATGCTGCGAACGCATAAGCAGACTTTATCATCCGCTAAATCATACCAGATTGGCTTGGACGCACGGCGCGTTTTGACGAGGTCGTTGCGACGCAATTGCGCAAGTTGCTGGCTAAGTGCAGGTTGGCCTATGCCCGTTGCTAAGCGTTCATTTCGGATTTCACCTTTATCGTAACATTAGTTGCTTATTTGTTATGATTGTTCGCCCGCGCGGCAATCCATTCATCGACGCGGCGTTCCAGGATGGACAAAGGTTGCGAACCCGACGCGATCAGAAGGTCGTGGAAACCCTTGATATCGAATTTCGCGCCAAGCGCCGCCTCGGCCTTTTTGCGTTCTGCCATGATCTTAAGCATGCCGATTTTGTAGCCAGTCGCTTGCCCGGGCAACGTGATATAGCGGCGTACTTCGGAACGTGACCGTTCAATCGGCTGCCGTCCCGTTATGTTCATATAGGTTACGGCTTGGTCCTCGGTCCAACCCAGCGCGTGGATGCCGGTGTCGGTCACGAGCCGCGCTGCACGGAACAGCTCTGCATCCAGCCGCATGAAATCAGCCGCAATGTCCGGAAACGCATTCATTTCCTTGCACAAGGCTTCGGCATATAGCGCCCAGCCTTCGCCAAATGCGACATAGCCAGTGACCGAACGGAACTTTGGCCCGCCTTGCTGCCGCACCTGAATGTCGCCCTGGGTGTTGTGGCCGGGAACCGCTTCATGACACATCAGCGTGTACAGCGCCGCCGGATCGGGGGTTGTGCCCACAAGATGCACATAGGTGCGGGCGGGGCGCTTGCCATCGGGGCTTGGCGCAGACGCGTGCGCGGCACCGCCCGCCACTTCGCTGAACGCCGGTTCGCGCACCACTTCAATGCCGAAAGCTGGCGTCATGCCGAAATAGGCTGGCAACAGCGTGCGTGTTTTGGCGACAAAGGCATTTGCGGTGGCGAGATATTCGGCACGTGCGGCGTCGTCAAAAGGCTTTGGCGGATACAGCTTGGCGCGCCCGGCGTAAAAAGCGCTGCGGTCCTTGAACCCTGCCTTTTGTGCGAGGGCATCCTGTTCCGCCTCAATGCGGGCAACTTCCTGAAGACCAATTTTGTGAATTTGGTCCGCGGTATAGTCGGTTGTCGTATTGAGCTTCAGTTCGTTTGCGTAATAGTCTGCACCGCCGGGAAGCGAAATGGCACCAACGCGGCCGCTTGGCGCAGATGGCAAGCTTGCCTTACCCCACGCAATCACGCGATTATAAGCAGGCTTCAGGTCAAGAATGGCCGCGCGCGCTTCGGCGCGCATGGCGTCCGCATCGCCGCGCGAGATTTTGCCCGCGGTAACCAATGCTTCGGTCTTGGCCTGAACATCTGCCCAAAGCGCCGAGTCGGGTCCGGCCGTGAATGGCGCGCCACTGGTGAGCTTCTCGCTCCCGGAAATGACGGACTCGACCTGAAATTTCGGTGCGCGAATGCCAGCGCGTTCGCTCGCTTGCGTGCGCTCAATCGCCATGTCCAGCACCGCAGGCATGCCGCGCAGCCGGGCGATGTAATTTTTGAGGTCCGTGGCGTCGGCGACCCCATGGGTGTTGACCAAAAAGTCTGCCAGCTGGCTGTGCACCGAATATAGACGCGAGTAGAAAGGCGGGCGGTACATCCGGTTTGCTTCACTCATGACAGCGCGCTCGGCTTCCAATGCCCAGATGTCGAAATTCACCTGTGCTTCGGGCGAAAGGTTGGCGCGGTTGAATGCGGCCTTCATGCGGGCGACGCTTGCCTGACGCCATTTGACCTGTTCTGCTGCAGCTTTGTCGCTGATATCATTCCAGCGGTCACCGCCGTCCTTGAGACCAAGGCGCGTTGCCACTTGGGGCTGTTGCTTGAGATATTCGCTGAATTCCGCATCCAAAAATGCGGTTAGCCGCGCATCTTCGCTGGCCATGCTGACGGACGTGGCCGGGGCTTGGGCATATACAAAGCTGGCTGGCAAAATCAGGTTGGCACAGACGGCTGCGACGCCCATTTTCAAAATGCTTTTCATAAACTCTCCATATATTTGGCTTGGACCGTATGCCTGTGCGCCAGTCATGTGAAGCGATTTTAATGCCGCGAAACGATGCCCGCGATTGATCAGCGCAGATGAATTCACGTCACTGGCCGTTCGCCCGATGGCGCAATAGAAACCGCCAAGCGTTTGTCGGGAAACCCCGAACAGTATCGCGCCGCTGCTATCGGGCTGAAAATTTCAGTCCGATCCAAAATATCCGGGGTGTCCCAAG
Source organism: Sphingomonadales bacterium 39-57-19 (assembly GCA_002282385.1). GTDB lineage: Bacteria > Pseudomonadota > Alphaproteobacteria > Sphingomonadales > Sphingomonadaceae > Sphingorhabdus_B. Next base: position 2,518 of record NCJG01000016.1, read on the forward strand.
GTCAATGGATGTTCCCACCTTGCGGGTCACAACCTCTTCATTGAGGATATTCTCAACCCGGCCGGTCAATGCGATCTGCCGCGTGAGGGGGATTTGTGCAAAGCCGTCAAAGGTAAGCGCCGATGGCAGAATATTCGCCTCAAGATCATCTTCGAATTGTGCGCCGACGTAACGGGCTGTTGCCGACAATATATTGCCGGCGCTTGGCGTCCACCGCACGGTCGCATTTGCGGCATGGCGGGGGCTTTGTGCAGGTGTGAGCCCGTTGAGGCCGCTTGCGATGCCGGACGCGCGCACTTCGCTGTGGCTGAACGCGTAAGATGCGGCAATGCTGACCGCGCCAAATTGCGCTTCGCCGCTGAGCTCGACGCCCTTGGCAATGACAGCATCGACATTGCCGCGCTGGCGCAGATTATTTCCAATCGTAACGTTGGCGATGGCGTCGTCGAGCCTGTTGTAAAACAGTGTTGCGCCAAGCGTCACGCCGGTGGCTGGCCGGACGTCAAACCCAGCTTCGACCCCGCGCAGCTGTTCCACGTCCAACGCTTCATTGGCGCGCGTTGCTACGGGGAATACGGTGAACGGGCGGTAGAGTTCGTTCAGCGTTGGCAAGCGAAAGCCGGTATAGGCCGCAGCACGCAGCGCAACGCCATCGGTCGGCGCATAGAGTGCGCCAACGCGTGCGCTCGACTGCCAACTTGCGCGATCGGCAAAGACATCATCGCGCACGACGGTTCCGTTGGTGGCGCGCTCTGCAAAAAAGCCATTGTCGATGGTCCAGCGATCTGCGCGGATGCCGCCGGTCAGCGTCAGATCGCCAAGCGTCCAATCATTCTCGGCGAAAACACCAAATGTTGCGCTGTTGCCACCGGCGTTGCGCCGTGCAGTGACGAGGCCGGTGATGCCGCTATACACATCCTCAAGCAGCTCGCCTTCGGATAGCCGCGCATCGACGCCCATGCGCAATTGATGATCGCCGCCGACGGGCGGCCTGACCTCAATTTTGCCGCCGACCCCAGTAGATGGCGTGTTTCTTTGGTCGAGCGTTTTGCGGAACGACGTCGCGCTGATCACGATGTTGGTAAAGTTGCGCGCCTGAACATAGGCCAGCGCGTCGACTTGCCAGCGGCCCTGCGACACGATGCGGATGCTCGCGTCCTGTCCTTCTGAGCTGCTGTCTGCGCCTGCAAAGCGTAAAGTGCGGTTGTCCTGAAACAGCAGTCCACGGACCTGCAGTTCAACGCCGTCCGCCAAAGGTGCAACGGCGCGCAATCCGGTTGACCAGCTGTCGTATGCGGCGCGGACGTCGGTGGGCAGGCGGGTTGCGCTTGGCGCGGTGTAAAACCCGTCGCCGCGATCCCACCGACCCGATATGCTGACAAATCCGGCACCGAGGTCAGTCGCAAGGCCAGCGGAAAGCTCGCTGGCGTCGCCGCTGCCGTAAAAGGCGGACAATGCCGTGTCGGGCAGGTCGGCCCGGCCTGCGCTGTTTAGCTCGATGGTTCCTGCGACGGCCCCTGCACCAAAGGCCCCATTACCGCCGCCGCGCGTGACGCGAATGGACGATAACCGTTCGGGTGTGATTGCGCTAAAGGGGATGTAACCAAAAAACGGGTCTGCCTGAGGCACGCCATCCAGCAGCACCAGCGTGCGGCTCGATGCATTGCCGCCAAGCGCGCGCAAGGTGGCACCTTGCGCCGATGGATTGGCTGACCGGCTGTCCGAACGCCGGAACTGTTGAAAGCCAGCGACATCGGCGAGGATATTTTCGATGCGGCCAGACGCTTCGCTGGTTAAGCGCGCGCGGTCGATTTCCACTGAACCATAAGCCGGGTCACCCTTCGTCTGGTCGAGCCCTTTTCCTGTGACAATGATAATCTGTTCGGCGCTCTCCTGCGCATAAGCGGCAGGCGCACCGATGACGAACGCCAGTAGCGAGGTCCGAGCCAATTGCGTGATCATGCAGGTTCCCGAAAAAATGAAGGATAAGGATATTACGGCGTTCTGAAGCCCCTATATGCACCGTCAACAATTTTTGAACCATAATATACCGAGGTTGCATTAATGGTCCGACACGGGCATTGGCGGCGCACGGAATTAGGAGAAGAGCTATGCGTCAAATCGATCATTTCATTAGCGGTGGCACAGGCGCCAGCGCATCGCGTTTTGGCGACATAATGGATCCAAACAATGGCGGCGTTCAGGCCCGCGTTGCATTGGGCGATGCTGCTGTGTTGGAGCGCGCGGTGCAGGCAGCACTCGCGGCGCAACCTGCTTGGGCGACGACTAATCCACAGCGCCGTGCGCGCGTGATGTTTGAATTCAAGCGTCTGGTTGAAGCCAATATGGACGAGCTGGCGCATATGCTGTCGTCCGAACATGGCAAGGTCATCGCGGACAGCAAGGGCGACATTCAGCGCGGGTTGGAAGTCATCGAATTTTGCTGTGGCATCCCGCATGTTATGAAGGGCGAATATAGCCAAGGCGCTGGCCCCGGCATTGACGTATATTCGATGCGTCAGCCTATTGGCGTTGGTGCAGGCATCACGCCGTTTAATTTCCCTGGCATGATCCCCTTGTGGATGTGTGGCCCCGCGATTGCGACGGGCAATGCCTTCATCATCAAGCCAAGCGAGCGTGACCCAAGCGTGCCTGTGCGGTTGGCGGAACTGTTCATCGAGGCGGGCCTGCCCGAAGGCATTTGCCAGGTCGTGCATGGCGACAAGGAAATGGTCGACGCCATTCTTGACCACCCCGCCATCGGCGCTGTCAGCTTTGTCGGTTCGTCCGATATTGCGCATTATGTCTACAACCGCGGCGTTGCCAACGGCAAGCGCGTGCAGGCCATGGGCGGCGCGAAGAACCATGGCATCGTCATGCCCGACGCGGACCTCGACCAAGTCGTTAATGACCTTGCGGGCGCGGCCTTTGGTTCAGCCGGTGAACGCTGCATGGCGCTTCCTGTCGTCGTGCCCGTTGGCGACGACACCGCAGAACGCCTGAAGGCGAAGCTCATTCCGGCGATACAAGCACTACGCGTTGGCGTCTCGACCGATGCCGAAGCGCATTATGGTCCGGTTGTAACCGCGCAGCATAAGGCAAAGGTTGAGGGCTGGATCCAGACTTGCGTTGATGAAGGCGGCGAGCTGATTGTCGATGGACGCGGGTTCAAGCTTCAGGGACATGAAGAAGGTTACTTCATTGGACCAACCTTGTTCGACCATGTCACCACTGACATGGAAAGCTATAAGGAAGAAATCTTTGGCCCAGTGCTGCAGATCGTCCGCGCGGCCAACTTTGAAGAAGCCTTGGCGCTTCCGTCGAAGCACCAATATGGCAATGGCGTTGCGATCTTCACCCGCAATGGCCACGCCGCCCGTGAATTTGCCGCGCGCGTCAATGTCGGCATGGTCGGCATCAACGTGCCGATCCCCGTGCCGGTTGCCTATCACAGCTTTGGCGGCTGGAAACGCTCTGCCTTTGGCGACACCAACCAGCACGGTATGGAAGGCGTGAAGTTCTGGACCAAGGTCAAGACCATCACCCAGCGTTGGCCAGATGGCTCGCCCGATGGTGGCAACGCGTTCGTCATTCCCACAATGGGATAAAGCATATGAAAATCGCATTTATCGGTCTGGGCAACATGGGCGGCGGCATGGCCGCAAACCTCGTTAAGGCAGGGCACAGGGTAAATGCGTTTGACCTGTCGACCGACGCTTTGGCGCGGGCGCTGGAAAATGGCTGCGCCACATTTACCTCCGTGCGCGACGCGGTCGATGGTGTTGACGCTGTCGTATCGATGCTGCCCAATGGCAGCATCGTCGATAGCGTATTTGAAAATGATGTATTGGGCTACGCCCCCACAGGCGCGGTGTTGCTCGATTGTTCGACGATTGACGTTGATACCGCGCGCAAGGTGACGGCGGATGCTGTCGCCGCTGGCTATGACATGGTCGATGCGCCGGTCTCCGGTGGCATTGCGGCCGCCAATGGGGGCACCTTGACCTTCATGGTGGGTGGCACCGATACCGCCTTTGCGCGGGCAGAACCGATCCTGTCGGCGATGGGCAAGGCGGTCATTCATGCTGGCGGATCAGGGGCCGGTCAGGCGGCAAAGATATGCAACAACATGCTGCTGGGTGCATCGATGATTGCGACGTGCGAAACCTTTGCCATGGCGGAAAAGCTCGGGCTCGACCTTCAAACCTTTTACGACATTTCGTCGAAAGCCTCTGGCCAAAACTGGTCGATGACCAGCTATTGCCCCGTTCCAGGCGTCGGACCGACATCGCCTGCGGATAATGATTATCAGGGCGGATTTGCGACCGCGCTGATGCTGAAAGACCTTAAGCTGGCCATAGAAGCTGCGCAGTCGGTCAACGCCGATGTGCCCATGGGCGCGCGGGCGGCCGAACTATACGCCCAATTTGATGCAGATGGAAAAGGCGGCATGGATTTTTCGGCGATCATTCAAAGCCTGAAAAACTAACGCCAAACATCTGCGCGCTGCGCTTTGATGACGCAGCGGGATTGCCAGCGCGACCCAAAACATTCTAGAACCACCGAGACATTCAATTTTACCCAGCGCGCAGCCCAAACATGGCCTGCGCTGACATTGAGGAGTTTACCGTGCAGTCAGTCACCACGCAGAAAATCGATGATGTCCTTGTTGTTCTTGTCGATAACCCGCCCGTTAATGCGCTGTCATGGCATGTCCGGCAGGGGCTGAAAGACGGTTTTGAACTGGCGCTTGCTGACGACTCGGTCAAAGCGATTGTGCTGCGTTGCGCGGGATCAACCTTCATTGCGGGCGCGGACATCACCGAATTTGGAAAGGCGCCGCAAGGACCCGATTTCAACGCGGTGCTCAACATGATTGAAGCTGCGCATAAGCCTGTCGTCGCGGCCATCCATGGGACCGCGCTCGGTGGTGGTCTGGAAACCGCGCTTGTCTGCCATTACCGTATCGCTGTGCCATCGGCCCGACTTGGCGTTCCAGAGGTCAAGCTTGGCCTGCTGCCGGGTGCGGGCGGCACGCAACGGCTTCCTCGTGTCGTGGGGATTGAGGCTGCCGCAACTATGTGCGCACTTGGGGAGCATTTGCCCGCCGCTAAGGCCGCCGCAATTGGCCTCGTCGACAGGCTTGCCGGTGAAGATAGCCTGGCGGAAGATGCCATCGCTTATGCACGTGAATTGATTTCTGCCGGTCCTCGGCCAACCCGCGACCGGCCCCTTGCTGGCGATGTCGGCGTCATTGAACAGTTGAAGGCTGCCAATGCCAAAAAATGGCGCGGCTTTGATGCGCCTTACGCCAATTTGGCGTGCGTTGAGGCCGCGACACGCCTGCCATTTGATGAAGGCATGCAATTCGAGCGCACTGAATTTCTCAAGCTGATGGGCGGTTCGCAATCGGCTGCGCAGCGTCACATGTTCTTTGCCGAACGACAGGCGGCGAAAATTGACGGACTGCCCAAGGATTTGGCCCTGCGCGCCATTAAGAAAGTCGGCGTCATTGGTGCAGGCACGATGGGCGGCGGCATATCGATGAATTTCCTGTCCAAGGGGATTCCCGTGACCATCGTCGAAATGGTTAAAGAAAATCTGGATCGCGGCGTGGGTGTCATCCGCAAGAATTACGAAAATAGTGCCGCCAAGGGTCGCTTCACGACTGAACAGGTCGACGGCATGATGGGTCTGTTGACGCCGTCACTCGCGCTTGAGGATCTCGCAGATTGCGACCTCGTGATCGAAGCTGTGTATGAGAGCATGGATGTCAAGAAAGAGGTGTTTGGCAAGCTTGATGCCATTTGTAAGCCCGGTGCAATTTTGGCGTCGAACACATCCTATCTCGATGTCGATGAAATCGCGGATAGCACCTCGCGTCCTCAAGACGTGGTTGGAATGCACTTCTTCTCGCCCGCCAATGTGATGAAATTGTTGGAGGTCGTCCGCGGAGCAAAGACTGCGGATGACGTGCTCGCAACCGCGATGGCCATCGGCAAGAAAATCGGCAAAGTCGCGGTGGTCGCTGGTGTTTGTCATGGCTTTATTGGCAACCGGATGCTGTCAACGCGCCAACAGCCAGCGATGCAATTATTGTTGGAAGGCGCAACACCTGCGCAGATCGACAAGGTCCATACCGATTTTGGCATGCCCATGGGGCCATTCCAGATGAGCGATCTTGCCGGCCTCGATATTGGCTGGCACCGCGACCCAAGCCGTATTGAAACGATCCGTGACGCGCTGTGCGCTGCCGGCCGCTTTGGCCAGAAAAACGGCAAGGGCTTTTACGATTATGATGAAAAGCGCGTCGGCACACCAAGCGCCGAGGCGCTGGCGATCATTGAAGAGTTTCGGTCGACATCTAACTTGCCGAAACGTGACATCAGCGATCAGGAGATTGTCGAGCGGACACTCTATCCGATGGTCAATGAAGGCTACAAAATACTTCAGGAAGGCAAAGCCCAGCGGCCGTCCGATATCGATGTGGTCTGGATCTATGGCTATGGCTGGCCCATTTATCGCGGCGGCCCCATGTTCTGGGGTGATCTTGAAGGTGCTGGCAAGATTGTCGAAGCGCTTGAGCGGCATGGCGTTGCGGTGGCGGAAAGTTTGAAGGCCAAGGCTTAAGCTTTTCGAGCCGATCAATAACACACAGTGCGAACGGTTGTCGCGAGCGGCGGCCGTTTGCACCTTATTTCGTAGCTAATGATCGATAGCCCACGTGCCGTTAACGGTCTGGTGCGGCTAGGCCTGTTCTGTGGACGTGATTTCTGGGTACTTCATGAAAAGAACAGATCCTCTCATATAAGGGATTATACGTCAGGCATTTTGATTAGTGACTTCACCCAATGCGCCGATGAATTGGTCGGTGCATCGATCCCAATCGAAACTCTGCGCATATGCAGCAGCGTCGGCTTTGCGCACACTAAGCGCGTTCTGAATGGCAGATGACAGGTCGTCGCTTAAAGATCCGATCGGTCGTGGCAATTCGGACCAGGGACCGCGACCATCTGGACCGATAATATCCAAAGGACCAGGGACGGGAAATGCAGCGACCGGAAGTCCAGATGCCAACGCTTCGATCATCACCAACCCAAATGTATCGGTTCGACTTGGAAACACAAAAACGTCTGCGCTGGCATAGGCGCTGGCCAGTTCAGTTCCCTTGAGCGTTCCCAGGAAAATGGCATTGGGATATTTTATTCTTAATTCAGACAAAGCAGGGCCGTCGCCTATAACGACCTTACTGCCTGCGACCTCCGCAGATAGAAAGGCTTCCAGATTTTTCTCCACGGAAACACGGCCCACGGAAATCATGACGGGTTTGGGTAGGTTTGCCAACCGGGGATGGTCGGGCTGATCTCCATGAAAAAGGCCATGGTCGATGCCGCGTGACCATAAGCGGGTATTGGGGATGCCCCGCACTGAAAGCTCATCCATCAAACCCTTTGTCGCGGTCAGGACGGCGCGAGATGGCTTATGGAACATTCGCATGATTGGCCAAAACCACTCAGCGGATAGCCCCGTTCGTACAGCAAGATAATCGGGAAAGCGGGTATGAAATGCCGAGGTAAAGGGCACATCATGCGCAAGGCACCATGCCCGTGCGCTCCAACCAATTGGGCCTTCGGTCGCGATATGGACAATGTCCGGAGCCATGGCGTGTAAAGCCTTACGCACGCCAAAGCGGGGTGCCAGCGCAAGGCGGATTTCTGCATAGCCGGGGCAGGGAATGGTGGTAAACCGGTCCGGCGCGATCACTTCGACGGTATGTCCGCGCGATTTCAGCCGGTTGACCGTTTCGGTCATCGTCCGGACAACGCCGTTGACTTGCGGCAGCCAAGCGTCCGTTGCGATGGCGATCCTCACGCCGCGATCGAAGCCCGCTTTTCGGAAGCTTTCCGGACATGCTCGGCCCAATCGATAATCGCCATGGATCCGTCCTTTGCCTCGGTCAACGCGGTGCAGCTTTCGACCCAGTCGCCGTCATTATAATAAGTAATCGATCCAAACTGCCGGATTTCGGCAGAATGGATGTGACCGCAGACAACGCCCTGAACACCGCGATGCGCGGCCTCGCGCGCCACCACTTCTTCATATTGCCCGATAAACTGTACCGCGTTTTTGACGCGCATTTTTAGATAGGATGAAAGCGACCAATACGGCATGTTCAACCTGCGGCGCACCGCGTTGAGAACGACGTTGGCTTTCAACAGCAGCGTATACGCTTGGTCACCCAAGAAGGCGAGCCAGCGGGCATATAGCACGATGCCGTCAAAGGCATCGCCGTGCGTTACAAGCAAGGCACGGCCGTCGGCTGTCTCGTGGATCGCCTCCAACTGCACCTCAACGCCGCCAAAGCTAAGGCCCGCATAATCGCGGAACATTTCGTCATGGTTGCCGGGAATATAGACGACGCGGGTCCCGCGATGCGCCATTTTCAAAACCCGTCGAATGACTTCATTATGCTGGTCGGGCCAATACCAACCCTTGCGCAACCGCCAGCCATCGACAATGTCGCCGACCAGATAAAGCGTCTCACATTCGATGGAATGCAGAAAATCGCTCAGCAGTCCCGCCTGGCACCCTGCTGTCCCCAAATGCACATCAGAAATCCACACCGTGCGAAACCGCATCTTTGGTTGGTAGCTTTTGGGTTCGGGCTTATCGAACCATGCCGGCAGTTTTGGACCTTTTCCATCGCTTTTAAAAAGCAGGCTGTCGCTTAATTCAGTGGTTGTCATATTGCCCATCCCCCGTTGTCTTAATGAAGCCCTAAACGACGGATGAGTCATGTGCGTGGCAGATCAATGACAGTTTTTTTGCCATTAAGAATTGCCTATTGTCACTATCGGACCGCTGGCACCTCTGCGTCAGGCAGAAGCGCACCCATGGCTTTGGCAAGCGTTGGTGCGATGGCGCGCATGTCGATTTCGCCCAGGCTGCGTCCCTTGGCAACGCCTTTCCCCATCATCATGAAGCTTGACCGCATCAATGGGCTATATGGAAAATATCCGTGCATGCCCTTGCTACCAGACGCGCTCACCAATGGCGCATCCGGTCCCTTGAAACCGCCTGCATACGCGTTGGGGGCATAGCTGATGTAAAAGCTCGCTTCCGGATTTCCGCCAAGGCGCGCTATTTCTGCGGGCTCTGCAATTTCTGCGATGCAGTTTTTCGGATCGGCCTTGAGCGTAGCTAACACACCTGCGACACGGGCTTTAAGCGTGGCATCATCCGGACGTACCAAAATGATCGCTGATGATCCGCCTGAGTTCCAGGGGCTAGCTTCCCAGCTTTTGATTTTGCCGTTACCGTCGAGCACAATCAGGCCCGCGTCGATGAATGCGCGGTAGAGGTTGATTTCGGTGTCGACCTTGGAAAAGCCATGGTCCGATACAACAGCAATGACGCTATCGGGATGGGCTGCCATTTGCGCGGCAATGATCTGGCCAACGACCTTATCGATCCGGGTTAAAACAGCATAAGCTGCGGCTGTGTCTGGACCTTTTTCATGCTGCTCATGGTCGAGCGCGGTCAGATACACAGTTGTGAAATCGGGTTTTTCGCGCCTGATAAGCGCGGCGGCAAAACGGCCACGGGTTTCGTCAGCCTCTATGCTCTCGTCGATGCCCGGCGCGTAGCTGCCAAGGTCTGTTTCAAGCGCCTCTATAAGGCCCGGCGTCGCAAGCGCCTTTAGCAGCTTTGCATCATCATTATGCCCCGTCCGCCATATCTGCGGGATGTTCCATGTAACGGCTTTTGCCTGAACGCTGACCGGCCAGTGAATATTTGCTGTGCTAAGACCGGCCTTGGCAGCCGCATCCCACAAGGTGGGGACTTTGAAATCTGTGGCGTACCAATACCATCCGCCTTGGTTGATCTGCATGGGATCAAAGCTGTTGTTACCGACAATGCCGTGCTTTGCGGGGCTAACACCCGTCAGCAAAGTTGCATGGCTGGGATAAGTGACGGTTGGAAGAACGCCCTTCACCTTATCAGCGTAGGTTCCGTTGGTGATAAATTGTTTCAGGTTGGGAACCTGTATGCCGCGCTCTTCTGACTTCAGAATGTCTGCGGGCTGCAAACCATCAATTGAGATCAGCAGCACCGGCTCAGCCGAAGCCGCCGATGGCAGCGCGCTCACAAGGAGCGCGCTGCCAATCAGCAAAGCCGATTTCATCAGAAACCAGCTTTCAATGTTACAAAGACCTGACGCGGTGAACCCGCCTGCAAAGTTTGGTTGTCGCCGCTGTTGCCAAAGCCGTTTGAACCAATGGTCGAGACATAATCTGTGCCGAACAGGTTCGTGGCATTCAGTTGCAGTTCAAGCGGTGCACGAAGCCCCGCATCGAGGCGGTAACCCACTGTGGCGTCAACGAGGACACGGCCAGGTACCGAGCGATCATTCAAATAGTTGAAGTAACGCTTGCTCATGTAATTGGCACCAACGCGTCCGAAGAATGCGTCACTGTCATACGCCACTTCGCCGCGCAGCAGATGCTTTGGCGTGTCGACGACGTCCTTGCCCTTCGTGGCGATAACCGCCGTTGGGGTGATGACGTTTTCACGATATGTTGCACCGGTGTAGCTATATGATGCGAACAAGGTCATGCCGCCGCCCAGACGTACATCGCCTGCGGCTTCAAAGCCGAGCGAGCGGACGCTGCCGACATTTTGCAGAATGGCAGGGTTTCCAACGATGCCTGCGCCGGTTTGCACACCCAGCAGGCGGTTGCGGAAGTTGACATAATATACACCGATCACGCCGTTGAAGACATTGTTGTTGTAACGTGCGCCAAGCTCAAACGTGTCTGAGCTTTCTGGTTTCAGGCCACGTGCGAGCAAAGCGTCGAAGCCCGCTTGCGTCGTCGCGAATGGCCCGCTTGTGGCTGATGAAACAAACGCGCGGGTGACTTGCGTGAAACCACCGAAGATTTCGGCTTTATCCGTCATCTTATATGCAACGCCTGCATGCGGCTGGAACCAGTCTTGCGACTTGATTTTGCCGGCAGCCAACGAACCCTGAATGCGTGGGTCGGATTCATTATTGACCTGAAAACCCTTCCAACCAAGGTTGATGGTCAGATCGCCAAGGCTGATCTTGTCCTGCACATAATATTGCAGCGTGTCGGTGTTGAAATCGAACAGCCATTGCGTGAAGAACGGGTTGCGCAAGAATTTGGTGTGATCAAGGCCAGGCGTCGTGTTGCTTTCATAGGCATAAAAACGACGGGCTTGCGTGAAGTCGTTATGTTCGTACCAGCCACCGACAGTCACTTCATGGTCGCCAACTTCAGCGTTCAGCGAGCTGAATACGCCGCCACGTTGGATGTCATACTCGGTTGTGCGCGCCGACATCGGCACGCCATTTGGACTTGGAACATATGGAGTGCCCCATGTGCCTTGACCGGTATTATTGTGATAATAGGCTTTGATCTTGAAGGTCACGCCATCGGCCAAAGGCGCGGTCAGGCCATAAGAAGCAAGCGTATCTTTACGCAGACCCGAAGCATCATAATAGCTGTCATCGATGTTGTTGATTGGGGCAACATATACGCCACGCGCCGCGGAAATCGCCTTGGCATAATCGGGGAAATAGTTGTCATGGTCATAACCGAGGCGATTGATCATCTCTAGCGAGAGATCCTGATAATCCTGCTCAGCGCGGTCGGAATAGGAGAAGAATCCGTCAAATTCGGCATCACCCACTGGAATGATGGCTTTGGCGTTTACGTGCATGCTGCGCTGTTCGCCGCCGCCCTTCCACTTGTCGGCATTGTGGTAAACGCCGGATAGAAATCCGCGAACGCCGCCCGCTTCACCAAAGTTGATGCGGCCAAATGCGCGCATCGTGTTGGACGAACCATAGGTCAGGTTCGCATCAACGCCGAAGCCGTCGCTTGGGTCAGCCGAGAAAAACTCGAGCGTGCCGCCAAGGTTGTTCGTGGCTTGTGTGCCAATGGAACCCGAACCTTGCGAAACGCGGGTAACGCCGATGTTTTCCGAAATGATGGCGCGGCCAATGTGCAGGCCGTTATTGTTACCATAGCTTGAATCGCCCAACGGAATTCCGTCGAGTGTGTAGCCGAGCTGGTTCTGGTTAAAGCCACGGATCGAGACCCGGCTTGACCATTCATATGTTCCGAACGGGTCGGCAGATTGAAAGCTGACGCTTGGCAGCTTTTCAATGGCCTTCAGCGGGCTGGTGCCTGGCGCAAGGATCAGAAGTTCTTTGCTCGACACTTCTTGAACTTGACGGGTCTCGCCTTGGCCGAACACGACGATTTCGGCTTCTTCTGAGTCGGCGGTTGTTGGAGCATTCGATTGCTGCGCCATAACTGGCACCGATCCGAAAGCGACTCCGGCTAAAAGCATCATAGTAATTTTACGCATTTTGGTATCATCCCTGCATTGGTTTGCAGCGCCCAACTAGGGAAGGGTGGTGGCACTTTGATGCGGTTCTTGTGCGACTTTGATAGAAGTTATGTGTCTGAAATATTACTGAATTTAAAGCGCGGATTCGGCCTCATCAAACAAGTGCCCAATATATTACAATTTTATTGCAGCGATGTCATATAAGTGTCATATTCAAGGCAGAGATGAGGAGAAAACGGATGAAACTGCTATTCGTAGGTGCTTTAGTAACTGGCCTGATGGGCGTTGCAGCCCACGCCCAACCGACCATGAATATTGAAACAGCATACCCAAAGGGGTCCATTGGTTATGAGGCTCTCTTAAAGGGTGACAATGCGCAGGCAGTTTCTCAAATACTGACAAGCGCGCAAGTGAGTCGGCATGATCCTGCGAAGCTGCTCAACCTTGGCCGTGCCTATGCGCGTATGGGCCGTATGGAAGAGGCTTCGAATATGTTCGCCGCTGCGATGCAGAGCCGTGATACCGTCGATCTGGTGCTCGCCGACGGTCGCGTGATGAATTCAAAAGACGCTGCGCGTAAGGCCTATGCCGGTTTGCAGATGCGGATCGCGACACGCTGATCCAAATGTACTGACGTAACATCTCACGTCGAACGCTTTATAAAAGGCGGGCCTAACGGCTCGCCTTTCGTCTTTTCTAGCGCATAATTTTGCTGTGACCCGCCTGTTCTGCCGGTGTCACATATCTGACGCAAAACATTCTTCTAAATGCAATGTGATAAGCACAGCCATGTCACAGCTCGCCCCTATTCGCCGCATGGTCAACGGGTGGGGCCTTATGATGATTCGATTCTGGTCCGTTGCATTTGCCCATATCGGGCACGTCTTATTTGTTGCGGAGATTTAGAATGTTAAACCCAAAATTGCGTGGGATCGTGTATGCGACGGCAGCAGCTGCCCTCGTCACCGGCTGTGGCGCAGATGATATCGCGTCACCAGGCACTGGTGGTAACATCACCATCAACAACCCGGCTGCACCTCCGCCGCCACCGCCGCCACCGCCAACTGCGACAGTTACGGCTGCAACAGGCTGCCCAACCATTGGTAACCCTGTTCAGTTGACTGATGATGGTACAATCACAGGCCCAACCGGTACATATCGCGTTTGCACATTGCCAGCACGTCTGACGGCGAGCACCACTCTTACCAAAGTGCCTGGCTTGCTGTATCGCCTTGGTGGCCGGGTTGATGTTGGAACCGACCAGGGACCAACTGAAGAAACATCCGATCCGTCCGATGTCGTTTTGACCATCCAGCCTGGTGTCGTCGTATTCGGCGGTACTGGTGTTTCCTGGTTGAACGTCAACCGTGGTAACCGCATCAACGCCGTTGGTACGGCTGCACTTCCAATCATCTTCACGAGCCGTGACAACGTTCTCGGTTTGAACTCCGATAACTCAATCGGTCAGTGGGGCGGCGTTGTGTTGAACGGCCGTGCACCGATCACCGATTGTGCTGCACCAGGCGCAGCGCCCGGCACGATTGCTTGCGAACGTCAGGTTGAAGGCGCAGTTGACCCTGCTCTTTATGGTGGCGCGACTGCCAGCGATAACAGCGGTCGGCTCAGCTATGTTCAAATCCGTTTTTCGGGCTTCGTGCTCTCGGGCAACTCGGAACTTCAGTCTTTGACAACCGGCGGCGTTGGATCAGGAACCGTTCTTGATCATATCCAATCGTTCAACAGCTCAGACGATGGCGCCGAGTTCTTCGGCGGTAACGTAAATATGAAGTATTTCGTATCGATCGGCGCAGATGATGATAACTTGGATACCGACACGGGTGTCAAAGCGAACTTTCAGTATGTGTTAGCTGTTCAGCGCCAAGGTGCGGGCGACTCAATAATTGAAGCTGACTCTGATAACGCAAATGATGGGCAGACCCCTCGCCAGAATACGAGGGTAGCGAACTTCACGTTCTTGCAGCGCAACAATACCGGTAACTTGACGGCGATCCGTTGGGGCGGCGGCACGGATTACAGCTTGTTCAACGGAGTTCTCGTTTCGCCGAACACTTCGTGTCTTCGCATAAGCCGTCCACAGACCGCATCAACGACACCAGACGCTGCAATTGATGAACTTGGTTCGCCAGTCATTCGTTCGGTGGTGGCGCAGTGTGGAACTCCGGCATTTGTTGGCTTGAACGGTGTTACAGACGCTGCGGTAGCGGCGATCTTCGGTTCGGGCGCAAACAACAATAACAGTGCATTTGTACCCACTTTGACATCGCTGTTTGTGAACGGTGCGAGCGAAACTGCTGTGCAGGCATTTAACGCAAGCACGGTCAGCTCGTTCTTCGACGCAACCACATATGTCGGTGCAGTGAAAGATGCGAATGACACATGGTATGCCGGTTGGACTTGCAACAGCGTCACCGCAACGCTCGGTACCAGCGTAACCGGTCTTTGCACCTCGCTCCCTACCTTTTGATAGGCGATAACTAATTGGGGTGGGGTGCAGGCTTTGCCAGGCACCCCACCCCTTTTTTAAATATGAAAAAGGGAATGAAAATGTTGAAGCCATTGGGGGCACTCAGCCTGTTGCTTTTAACGTCCGCACTTGTTTCGCCATCGATGGCGTTCGCGCAAAGCGCTGAACCTGCCGAAGCGGACCTAAATGAAGCGGTCGAACAATCGCCAGAAAGCAATACCGCAGACGCGGCTGAACAGCCGGCGGAAGAAGAAGAAGTTGATGTCTCCATCGGTGGTGAAGAAATCGTCGTTCGCGGCTATCTAGACCGCAATATATCGAAAAACGCACCGCAAGTCGTCTCCGTGCTTTCCGCTGCAGATATCGAACGGACGGGTGAAGGCGACATTGCTGGTGCCTTGTCACGTGTTACTGGATTGAGCGTTGTTGGTGGTGGCTTTGTTTATGTCCGCGGTTTGGGCGATCGTTACTCGCTCGCTTTGCTTAATGGTTCGCCGCTTCCAAGCCCTGAACCATTGAAGCGCGTTGTTCCGCTCGATCTTTTCCCGACAAGCGTGATTGCATCTTCGCTTGTGCAAAAAACCTACTCGGCAAACTTCCCTGGTGAATTTGGCGGCGGCGTTATCAACCTGACCACCAAAGCGATCCCGCGCGAAACATTCCTCACGGTCGGCGGTGACCTCAGCATCAATGGCGAAACCACCAATCAACTGGGTTACACATATTATGGTAGCTCGCAGGATTGGAGCGGCTTCGATAACGGAAACCGTAACCTGCAACCCGCGCTCGCATCATACCTTGCCAGCGGGAACCGGATTAGTTCTGGATCCGTAGACACGAAGGCTATCGCGAGCCAATTGGTAACCGGGCGTAATGCCGTTGTTCAGCGTGACAAGAATTTGCCACCTAATGGCTCAGGCACGGTCACCGGTGGCACCAACTTCGAAATTGGCGATGACGCCACCATGGGGATCATCTTCAACGCCGGATATAGCAACAAATGGCGTACGCGCGACACCACCCAGCAAACGGCATCGACGCTCGATCTGAGTCAGAAAGAACTGGATTTCCAGAAAGTCATTACCGACAACCGTATTGTTGTGAACGGCCTGGTTGGCTTCGGTATCGAGGCAGGTGATCAAAAGCTTCGTTGGACCAATCTCTTTATCCGCGACACGTTGAAGCAGGCACGCATTGGCGTTGGTACCCGTCAGACTACATCGCCGACGGCAACGCTATTGCAGCAGGACACAGCATGGTACGAACGCCAGCTGGTCAACTCGCAATTGGTTGGCGAATTCAAATTGTCGCCTGATGTAAATCTAAGCTTCCGCGCTGGTTATGCCAATTCGAAGCGGGAAGCACCCGATGAATTGAGCTTTGAATATTATCGTAGTAACCAGTCGTCCGACCCATTTGGCGCGGTGTTCATCAATCGGTTGAACAACGGTCAACAGGGTAGTGCAGAAGCAAGCTATTCCTACCTTAATGAAAATTTGTGGTCCGGAAGCCTTGATCTGTCGTTCAAGGTTACGCCTGATATCACGTCGACAATCGGATATAGCTATTCTGACACGAACCGCCAAACCGAACGCCGCGATTTTCAGTTTGTAGCTCCGGGCGGCACGCCGGTTACTTCGGCACTGTTCCGCCCTGATTTTCTGCTGCAACCCGATGTCATCGATTTTTATAACATCGCGTTGATCGACACCAACGAAGCAAACCCGGTATTCGATGCTGGCTTGCTTACTCATGCAGGCTATGCGCAGGCGCAGGCATTCATTACGCCTGAAGTCAGCTTGAACTTTGGCGTTCGCTACGAAACCGCAACACAAACCGTGTCGCCAGTTCAGGTGTTCACCGTTCCAACAGCTTCGCTCGCGGCGACAAACCTGAAGCAAAGCTATTGGTTGCCCGCGGCAACGCTGACTTGGGATATCACCGACCAGATGAAATTCCGGTTGAGCGGGTCAAAGACCATTGCCCGCCCGCAGTTCCGTGAGCTGATTTTCCAAAACTTCTACGATACAGACTCAAACCGTATGTTCCGTGGAAATCCGTTTTTGACGGACAGCCAGTTGTACAATGCTGAAGCGCGCTATGAATGGTATTTCGACCGTGAGCAACGTTTCACGATTGCTGGCTTCTTCAAGCGTATCGACAGTCCCATCGAGTCGTTCTCGAGCTTTGATGATAACTCGGTCATCACAAGCTTCGCGAACGCACCGAAGGCTGATTTGTACGGGGTGGAAATCGAAACGCAGAAATATTTCGATCTCTCTGCAATCGGCGATGAAGGCTTTTTTGCGACACGCCGCGCGGTTGTCATTGCCAACTACACCTACACCAAGTCAAAAATCAGTGTGAAGGCTGGTGACACGGTTGCGGTGTTTAACGCATCGTCGACCAACGCGCTCGACTTCTTCACCGACGGCTCGCCATTGACCGGCCAAGCGGATCATCTGATCAACTTGCAATTCGGTCTAGAAGATACCGAGCGTCTGTCGCAGCAGACGATCTTGTTCAGCTATTCGACCGATCGGGTTACCAGCCGTGGTGCATCGGGTCAGCCGGATATCAAGGAAAAGCCTGGTATTCAGCTTGATTTCGTGGCGCGTGAAGGTTTTACGCTTGGCGGCAAAGACGCTGAATTGAAATTCGAAGTGCGCAACCTGACCAACACCAAACATCAGGAGCTTCAGGAAAACGGCGAGAACAAGATCTTCTACAACCGTTACAAACAAGGCATCAGCGCCTCAATCGGTGTAGAGCTTAACTTCTAAAGGGAATACAGCACCCTGACTCGCGGCGGCATGTTGGATTCAACATGTCGCCGTCATTTTGTCTGGCACGTTGCATTCGTTTGAGGGCGTCACTAAACTGTCATTTGGGCGTCACTCGACGGTCACAGCCGCGCGTTAGGACTTTATCATCAAGCGGATTCGTCCGGGGGGGACTCAGTGGCAATATCATGGGCGGAAAGGGTGAAGTTACAGTCACGTAAAATCACAGCCGTGCCCGCGGGGCGCCTGATCCTTGGCGTTCTGGCCATATTGACCGCCGTTCAAACGGCACGTCTTTTCTGGATATTGATAACGCCCGTTGGCCCGGTCAATGACTGGCGCGCGCCGTCGGTTAATATTGTGCCACAGTCCGCCCGCATGGCGTTATTTGCCGGATTTGACCCGTTTTTTCGCAATGACGCGACGGCAACGTCCACCCAGAATGTCACATCGTTAAGCCTGACATTGTTCGGCGTTCGCACCAATGAAAGCTCGGGCGGCGGTTCGGCTATCATCGCGGGTGAAGATGGCGTGCAGAACAGTTTTGCCATTGGCGAAGAAGTCGCGCCCGGCGTCACTTTGGATTCCGTTGCCTTCGACCATGTCATTTTGTCGCGTGGCGGCGTCAAAGAATCGCTGTATCTTGATCAGTCGGTACCTGCGGAAACGGTCGGCTCGCCAGCATCAGGCACGTCAGCCACGCCAACGGCGCCCGGCGGAGGCGTCGGCCTAAATGCCGAGACGCTTCAAAAATCGATCGGTTTTGCGCCGCGTAATGAAGGGGGCAGGGTCACCGGTCTCGTTCTGCAAGCCCGCGATGATGGCACGATGTTGCGCCTCGCCGGATTTCAGGCTGGCGACATTGTCGTTGGCATAAACGGCCGTCCGGTATCCTCGGCGGCTGACATTGCTTCTCAAATCCGGCCCGGAGCCCGCTTAAGCGTTGAAGTTGAACGCGGCGGCGCAAAGGTCCCCATTGCTCTAAATCTGGAACAACAGTGATCCGTAAATTTACCCTTTTGCTGGCATGCAGCGCGCTTGTTTTTGCCCAGCCTATCGCCGCGCAGCAGACATTGAATGTGCGTGATGCCGATATCCGTGCCTTTGTTCAGGATGCGGCCCGCGTCACCGGACAGACGTTCATTGTCGATGGCCGTGTGAATGGGAAGGTGTCGGTGGTAACCGACCGGCCATTGTCGCGTTCGGAATATTTTGAGGTGTTCCTCTCGACACTGCGCGCAAACGGCCTTGTGGCGATTCCCATTCGCGGCGGTGGTTACCGGATCCAGCCTTCCGACGGCGCCGCAACGCAACCGACACGCGTCGGTAGCCGGGCCGCAACATCAAGCCAATTTGTAACGGAAGTGTTCCGCCTGCGTTCGATTGACGCAACCTCAGCCGTTGAAACGCTGCGCCCATTGATAAGCCGCGAAGGCTCGTTGACGGCCAACAAAAGCGCGAACAGCCTGGTGGTCGCCGATTATGCCGACAATATTGGCCGCATCCGCGATTTGCTTCGCCAGATTGACCGCGACAGCGCAGCGACGCAGATCGTCGCACTCGATAACGCTGGTGCGCGTGAAATTGCCACCGCGCTTCAGGCGCTGGCTGGTCAAGGCGGCGGCGAGGGCGCGAGGCCACCTGTTTCCATCGCGGCCATTGACAGCAGCAACGCCATTGCCCTGCGTGGTGACCCGACGTCGGTTGCGCGCTTTGCTGCGATGGCCAAGGAATTGGATGCGCGCGCACAATCAGGCGCCGAAATTCGCGTGTACCGGCTTGAGCATGCAAACGCGGCAACCTTGCTGGAGACGGTCCAGTCGTTGATTGGCGGGCAGAACGGATCGTCTGTATCTAGTAACGTGCCACCTGTTGCTGCGCCAGCTGCAGGCGGCGGCGCCGCCGCTGTTGTTGCGCCTATCGTTGCATCTTCGTTGGGAACCGGCCCCAATGGCATTGGTGGCCGTGGCCCGATTGTGGTGACCCGCTATGAAGGCACCAACGCCCTTATCATCGCCGCAAACCCCGAAATGCAACGCACGTTGGGCGAGCTCATCCGTCAGCTGGACACACGGCCCGAACAGGTTCTGGTTGAGGCAATCGTTGTTGAAATCGGCAATGAAGCGGCGAAAAAGCTTGGCGTACAATTCCTTGTCGGTGGCAAGGATGCACCATTTGCGGCGACAAATTACGCCAACGCCTCACCCAATATCCTGACGATTGCGGGTGCCATTGGCGCGGAAGAACTGACGCGCACCACGACGACGGTGAATGGCAATACGACCACGACCGCAACGAACAGCGCGTTGGGTGATAGTCTTCAGGAAGCGGCTGCTGCATCGATCCTGAGCGCAACTGGCGGCTTTGGCGGTTTTGCGATGGATATCGGCAAAAATGCCGTCTTTGGCACGATTATCAATGCGATTGCGGCGGACACCGAGTCCAACTTGCTGGCGACGCCGCATATTGTGACGCTGAATAACCAAAAGGCGAAATTCCTCGTCGGACAAGAAGTACCCGTGAGCAGCGGCGAGCAATTGTCCGCCAATTTCGAAAACGCCTTCCGCACGGTTCAGCGTCAGGAAGTCGGCATCAAGCTTGAGGTGACCCCGCAAGTGAACGCGCAGGGCGACGTGAAGCTGTTCCTGAAACAGGAAGTGTCGAGCGTTGCAGGGCCGGTGTCATCACGCTCCAGTGACCTCATCCTCAACAAGCGCGAGTTTGAAACGACGTTGACCGTTGGCGACGGCCAATTGCTGGCCATTGGTGGCTTGCTCAATGATGATGAGCGCCGCACAATTGAACGTATCCCGCTGTTGAGCGACATTCCGCTCATTGGCGAACTGTTCAAATCACGCAGCCGCAGCCGCACCAAAACCAATTTGATGGTCTTCATTCGGCCGACCATCTTGCGTAGCCGCGAAGATGGCGACCGGTTGACTGCGCGACGTTATGACTATGTCCGCGACATGCAGTTGACGCGCAATCCAGATGCCGAACCAAGCATCGACGAATTGCTGCGCGATTATATGGGCGCTGTGCCGCCCGTTGCGCCGGATGTGCGGACAAATGATATCATGATCGGTGCTGATGGCACATTGACGCGGCCCCAGACAGGCGGCGCGTTGCAACCGGCGGATGTTCCGGCAAGCGCGGTCTCTTCCGCCACTGGGGATCCGCTATCATGACATCGCACGAGGGGACGACCGAGCAAGCATCCCATATACCGGTTGAATCGGGCGTCGCCATTGCACCTGCTTTGATCGCGCCTCTGCTCGATTTGCCTTATGCCTTTGCCAAGGCGCATGGTCTGGTCCTGCGGCATGAAAGCGATGGTCGCATTGTGGTGGCGATGCGTGAGGGCGCTGATCCGCTGATGTTGTTGGAGGTCCGGCGCTATCTGTCGATGCCATTTGATGTCGAAATGGCGGACAATGCGACCTTTGACCGTTATTTGTCCGACCATTACGCGATGGATGGCAGCGCGGCGGCGATGGCTGGCTCAATCGGCACCAATGACGGCGATTTGCTGTCGGATATGTTGCCGAGCGCAGATGATTTGCTCGACAGCGCCGATGACGCGCCCGTTATCCGTTTAATCAACGGCATCATTGCTGAGGCTGTCCGCCAGGGCGTATCCGATATTCACGTCGAGCCATATGAAACGGGCCTTGTCATTCGCATGCGCGCCGACGGTGTGTTGCAGGAACGCCTCCGCTTGCCTGCTAATGTCGCACCGGTCGTTGTCAGCCGTATCAAGGTTATGGCGCGCCTCGACATCGCCGAGCGCCGTATTCCGCAGGATGGCCGCATCGGTCTGACGCTGGGTGGCAAGCTTGTCGATGTCCGCGTATCGACCCTGCCGAGCCGTGCAGGCGAACGCGTTGTGATGCGTATCTTGGACAAGGAAAATGCCGGCATATCGCTCGATCTGCTGGGCATGTCGGAAGAAACGCTCAAAATCCTGCATGAGGCGCTGGCTGAACCTAATGGCATCATCTTGGTCACAGGGCCAACGGGGTCGGGTAAAACCACGACCTTATATGCTGGCCTGAAACGGCTGAACGATGGCACGCGCAATATCCTCACCGTCGAAGATCCGGTGGAATATGCCGTCGAAGGCATCGGCCAGACTCAGGTCAATGCGAAGGTCGGGATGACATTTGCCGCAGGACTGCGCGCCATTTTGCGTCAGGATCCCGATGTCGTCATGGTCGGCGAAATCCGCGATCGTGAGACGGCCGATATCGCGGTGCAGGCTGCGCTGACGGGGCACCTCGTGCTCACCACCGTGCATACCAACGATGCACTCGGCGCGATTACCCGTATGCGCGATATGAAGGTTGAGCCATTCCTGCTCGCCTCCACCTTGCGCGCCGTCATCGCCCAGCGCTTGGTGCGCCGTCTATGCCCAAGTTGCCGCCAGACGGTTCAGGCCGATGGTAACGCGGCGTCGTTGTTGGGCTTTGACAAGGGGACAGCGGTGTACAAGGCCGTCGGTTGCCCGGAGTGCAACAACACAGGGTTCCAAGGTCGCATCGGGGTGTTTGAAGCGGTCCGTGTCGATGACACCATTCGCCGTCTCATCAACGATGGTGGCGACGAAGCCATCCTTGCGCGTCATGCTTTTGTTAACCAGCGGAACCTGAGCGCAGCCGCGCGCAAACTGGTGCGTGCGGGCCACACGACGCCCGAAGAAGCCATTCGCATTTCGCGCCGCGAAGACATTGTAGATGCCTGAATTCGCATATCATGCGATTGATCCGGATGGCCGTGAACAGCGCGGGCGGATAGCTGCGGCCAATGACGATGCCGCGCGCGATCGCCTGACATCCAAGAATCTGTATATTGTGAGCGTCGCGCCAGCACCCGCGCGCGCGTCTGTCTTCGCCAGCCTGCCGATTAAGCGGCAGCCGCGTTTGAATGCCAAGCAGCTGACTTTGTTTACCCGGCAACTGTCGTCATTGGCGCAGGTTTCCCCGTTGGAGGAAGCGTTGCGGACGATCAGCCGTCAGAGCGAGCAGCCACATGTCCGGCAGATACTGACGGAAGTGCATGCAGGCGTGGTCGAGGGACAGCGCCTGTCCGAAGCCATGCGCCGTGAAGGCAACAGCTTTCCGCCATTATACCGCGCAATGATTGCTGCGGGTGAGGGGGCAGGCACATTGCCGCTTATTACGGAACGTCTTGCGGTATTGCTCGAACGGCAGGCGGAGATGCGCGGCAAGTTGATTGGTGCGCTGGCGTACCCTGCGATTTTGTCACTGGTTGCGATTTTGGTGGTGATGGGCCTCATGGTCTCTGTGGTCCCGCGTGTTGTTGAACAGTTTGACAATGTCGACCAGCAACTGCCGCTGATTACGCGCATCGTCATCGGCATATCGGCGTTTTTGGCGAATTATTATTGGGTGATTATTATCGCTGTTGTCCTTGGGTGCTTGCTGTTTGCGCAAGCGTTTAAGCGGCCAGCGTTCCGCCTGTCGGTCGACCGCACGGTGCTGCGCATTCCGTTGCTTGGGAAGCTGCTGCGCAACCTGCACGCTGCGCGCATGGCACGGACTTTGGCAACGATGGTCGCGAGCCGATTGCCGTTGCTGGAGGGCTTACGCCTGACGGGCGGCACCATTCGCAATAAAGTGCTCTCCGCCGCCAATGACGACATCGTTGAATCGGTACGGAGCGGGGGCAGTCTGTCGGGCGCGATGCGCACAAGCGGGGTTTTCCCACCGCTGCTGGTATATTTGACCGCAAGCGGCGAGAGCGCCGGGCAGTTGGATATAATGCTCGAACGCGCAGCGGAATATCTTGAGCGCGAATTTGATAATTTCACCAGCACCGCTTTGTCGCTGCTCGAACCACTCATCATCGTCGCGATGGGCGGTGTCGTCGCTGTCATCATTTTGGCAATTTTGCTGCCTATACTTCAACTCCAAAACCTCACGGGACTTTAGTCATGCTCCGCATCATTTTTAATCTTTTCACTGACACAAGCCGTCCGTCGGCGAAATTTAGCCGTAAGGCTGCGGCGGCACAGCGTAATGGCTTCACCTTGGTCGAAATGATGGTGACATTGTTCATTCTCGCGCTGCTGACGACCATCGTCGCCCTCAATGTCTTGCCCAATCAAGACAAGGCGATGGTGCAAAAGGCAAAGGCTGACATAGCTGTCTTGGGACAAGCGCTTGAGACATATCGTTTGGATAATCTGACCTATCCAGATGCCGGTGCCGGATTGCAGGCTTTGGTAACGCCGCCTGCCGCTGCAGGCATGCGCAGCGTGGGTTATATCAAAAAACTGCCGTCGGATCCGTGGAACCGCCCGTACCAATATACAACGCCGGGCAAGAACGGCGCCTTTGACATCTACTCGCTTGGTGCCGATGGCGCGCCGGGTGGCGAGAATGAAAATGCCGATATTTACGGCGACTAAGCCGTCAATCCATCCGCATATGAAAGCCGATGAACGCGGTTTCACTTTGGTGGAACTGATGGTGGTTATTTTCATCATCGGCATTGCGAGTGCAGCGGTCGTCATGACGGTGCAGTCAACCGATCGCGGTGCACGCGACGAGGCGGAGCAATTTGCCGCGCGCGTTGCCGCCTTGCGCGATCACGCCATATTGCAGTCGCGCAGCATGGCCGTAACCGTGCGCCCGTCTGGCTATGGTTTTGAGGCGCGGAATGCTGGCGCGTGGCAACCATTGTCCGAGGCACCCTTTACGGCAACGGATTGGAAAAGTGGTACCTCTGTGCACATGGCTGGTACGCGGCAAATGCGCATCGCCTTTGACAGCACGGGTATGCCATCAAGCGCGGCCAATATTACGCTCAAGCATGATGCGGTAACCGTAACACTTGCGCTGGCCGCGACCGGAGACGTGCGCATTGTCCGGTAAACCACAACCAACACAAAATGGCTTCACATTGTTGGAGATCATGGTTGCGCTGGCGATTTTCAGCCTTGCTGCGCTGGCGATGGTCCGCCTGCAGGGCTATTCGGTGCGCTCCACGTCCAATTTGGGCGACAGCAGCATGGCATGGCAAGTGGCGCGCAATGTGGCGGTCGAAATCCTGTCAAACCCCGCGCCGCCAACCTTGGGCGAAACACGCGGTGAAGAAATGAATGGCGGCCAGAATTGGCGCTGGACGGCAACCGCAAGCCCAACCGACGACACGCGCCTCGTGATGGTCGACATTGACGTTGTCGGCACCGGCAATGCGGCCTTGCGTAAGGCGCGTCTGACGATCGCAAGGCCGGTTGAACAATGAATGCGGGACGGCAATCGGAGGCGGGATTCACGCTGATTGAGCTGCTTGTGGCGCTGGCCATTTTTGCGCTCATTTCGGTTGCAGGCGTTACGCTTCTGCGGTCAGGCACTGACACGCAGATTGCGGTCAAAGAACGTCTTGGCAAAATGGCGCTTTCACAACGGCTGACGAACGCGCTGGAGGCAGACCTTGCGCAAGCCATCGCGCGGCCGGTGCGCGACCAATCCGGACAGCCCGTGCCCGCCTTTACCCAAGGCGATGCGACTGTGTCCGGTGGAATATTCGGGCTGGTGCGGGGGGGCTGGTCCAATTTCGATGCTGCGCCACGCGCGGGCCTGCAGCGCGTGACCTATGTGCTTGAGAACGGCGCATTGAAACGTGTGAGCTGGCCGATGCTGGACGGTGCTGCGCCTGCTGACGCGGCAACAATGCTTGAGGATGTTGTGACTGCGACTGCCGAATATCGCGATGATAAAGGTCAATGGCGGGGCGATTGGACCGCAACCGATGCGAACGCCTTGCCACGGGCGATCGCCCTGAAGGTTACCGTCAAGGGCAAGCCGGAACAGCGCATGTTGTTCCTTGTGGGGCCGCAGACACGCATCTTGCCAACACCGAGTGCAGAAGAAGGGGCGGCTGGCTGATGTTGCCCAAGTCATCTGAACGCGGCGCGGCATTGCTGTCGGTATTGCTGATGGTAGCCGTACTTTCGGTCATTGCAGCGACGACGCTGGACAGGCTGACGCTGTCGAGCAAGTTATCCACCAATGGCAATGCTTTGGCGCAGGCGCGGATGTTTACCTACGCCGCTGAATCGATTGCGGCGGCGCGGATTGAGGACTTGGTCGCACGCGATGCTGCGCAGACAACTTTGGCAGGCGGCTGGCTGGGGGCTCCACAAAGCCTGCCTATTCCCATCGGTACGGCAACGGCGACAGTGCGTGATGCCGGAAATTGTTTTAACCTTAACAGCTTGGTGACTAAGTCGGAGGAACGATATCAGGCCAGCACGGCGGGTCAGGATCAGTTGACGTCGTTGCTGGTGGTTCTTGGTACCGATGAGAATGCTGCTCGCGCAATAGCGGCCGCAGCCGCAGATTGGGCCGATAGCGATATTACCCCGCTGCCCAATGGCGCTGAGGATGATGCGTACCGCGCCGCGCCTGTGCCTTATATGGTTGCCAATCGGCCTTTCGCCCACCCAAGCGAGCTGCGCGCGGTAAAGGGCGTGAGCCCCGCCATTTATAGCAAGCTGCAGAACTGGATTTGCGCGCTGCCCGAAACCATCTTGTCGCCGTTGAACGTCAATACCTTGTTGCCCGAACAGGCGCCATTGTTGGCGATGCTTTTCCCGCCAGGCAAATTGAATATCGCGACCGCACGGAGCTATCTCGCCAAGCGGCCATCGAGTGGCTATGGCAGCCTCATTCGATTCTGGGCTGCCCCCGAACTGGCAGCGTTGGAGCCGGCACCTCTGGTTCAAGGGCAGGTCAAACTGACGAGCAATTATTTCTTGCTGGATACACGGGTATCGCTTGGGGAACTGGCGCTCGCTGGTGAATCGATGATCGTCGCTTCGCCTGCGCCGGCGCGCGTCATTTGGCGCAGTTGGGGGGAAGAGGAATGACCGTCGTCATCCTGCGCTTCCCGTCATCCGACGTTGATGACCCCGCACTTTTCCGTGTGACGGACGGCGTGTGGCAACATGCCGGTTCATTGTCCGAATTTATGCCTTCGGCTGATGACGAAACAGTGATGGCTGTGGTGTCGCCGGCTGATGTGCGCTGCAGCTGGTTTTCGCTGCAAGGGTTGGAGGCGCGCCAAGCAGAAGGCGTGGCCAAGCTTCGCGCCGCCGAACAATCGCTTGGACTGGTGCACGCCAGCGCGGCGCAGCATGTTGGCGATGATTATGTCACAGCCACAATCGCGCCCGAAGTCATGCAATATGGGCTGGACCGGTTAGCAGCGCACGGCGTGAACCCGGACATTGTTGTGCCATTCGGTCTCGCCATTGACCCGCCTGCGGACGTCGTCGTCACGGCCGCGTTTGAAGGTATGAACGTCCTTCGCAGCGCGCAATTCGCGATGCCGGATGAGCCTGTTTTCCGCAGCATTTTTGCAGGCGAGACCGCCGTTGAGACTTTGGACGCGGACATAGTGCGGACAATGCTTTGGACAGCGAGCCAGCAACCGCTGTTAAATTTGCGCGAAGGTATTTTTGTCAAGAAAGTGCGGTCCATCTGGGCAACGGCAGAACAGCTGAAATGGATTAAGCGCCTGTGCATCGCGCTTTTGGTGATCAGCGCGCTGACGATGTTGGTGACGCTCGGGGAATATTGGAGCGCCACCAGCAACGAAAACAGCATCGCACTTGCCGCGGCACAAAAGGTTGATCCGGCGATTACCGATATTGATCAGGCGGAGGTGCAACTGGCCGCTGCCATGCGCAAAAAGGGCATAATGCAAGGGCGCTTTTCGCCATTATCGGCGGCATTGTGGCGCAGTGTGAAAGCGTCTCCCAATGTATCGGTGCGTGACATGCGCTTTGGCCAAGATGGCGTTCTGACGGTCGTTTTGGCCGCGCCAAGTTCCGACAATATCAACCAGACGTTACTCGTCATACAGCAGGATGGTTTTCCCATCACCGCCACACCGCGTACAGACGCGACGGGCGCGACTCTGGTCGATCTTACGATGAGGATGCCATGATAGCTGCAGCACGTGTGTGGTTTGCTGCGCTGACGCGGCGTGAGCAATGGCTTGTCGGTTCAGCCGGCGTGCTGACGGCGTTTGTGGTGCTGGTCTTTGGGATTATCATGCCGGTTTTATCCGCGGTCGAGCAGGCAAAGCTTGACCATGACGCCGCGGTGCAGCGTCGTGGGCGCATTGTCGCAACCGTCGATGCCGCATTGGCAAAGCCACGCGTTGCCCGTGCAACGGCTCCCGCCAATATCGATGTACTGATTACACAAAGTGCGGGCGAAAAGGGCTTTGACATCATCACGTCCGGCAATGCCGCGCCGGGCCAAATGCGCTTTCGTATCGAACAGGCACGTGCGCCTGCCTTGCTTGCATGGCTGAAGGAGCTTGAGAGCCAGAATGTCACCGTCAGCGGCCTTACATTGCGCACAGGCACCAATGGCAGTGTCACCGTCGATGCCCAGTTGCAGCAGGATGCGCCATGAGCCGCCGTCTGGTCGTCGCCTGTGCTGTGCTACTGATGCTCTCGGTGATCCTATTCATGCCGCTGCGGACCATTGTGGGCGGTGAGGGCGTTTCGGCGCGCAAGGTGGACGGCATCATTTGGGACGGGTCGATCCGTGACTTGCGTCTTGGCAAATTGCCCATTGGCGATGTGAATGCGCGTCTTTTGGTCGGGCCTTTGTTTTTGGGCCGTGCAGACATCCTATTGTCGCGGGGCAACGCACCCTATCGCCCCGGATTTACAGGGACAGTGTCGCGCGGTTTTGGCAGCATGTCCGTCAATAATCTGAACGCAACACTTCCGGTCGCTGCGCTTTTTGCGCCTTTTCCAGCTGAAAATATCCAGTTTGAAGGCTTCTCCGTGAAATTCGCGGCTGGCCGGTGCATGCAGGCAGGGGGGCAAGTTCGCCTGATCATGTCGGACAGTTTGCCCGGGCTGAACCTGCAAAATGGCATGCTTGGGCAACCGCGCTGTGACGGTGCTGGGATTTTGCTGCCCTTGGTCAGCCAATCGGCCATGGAACGCGCCGACATCCGTCTGTCCGCGGACGGCAGCTACACGGTGACCGTAACGCTTGAAACCGAGGCGGCAGAGCAGGGTACGATGCTTACGCTTGCCGGATTCCGTCCGGTCGCTGGCGGCTATCGCCTTGTGCAAAAGGGCCGGTTCTGAACAGCGGTCTGTTACATGTCAGCACATTCGTTGCGGGATTGCCTTTATGGTTCTTGCTCGCATCACAACTGACGCTGGGCGCGATCTGGGGAAGCTTCGTCGCCGCCATGTGCAGTCGGTGGCCGACTGGCAAAAGTGTGGCAACGGGGCGCTCTCACTGCGATAATTGCGGGCATCAGATTGCTGCCTATGACCTAGTTCCAATTGCATCGTACGTATTGTTAAAGGGCAAATGCAGACATTGCCGTGGGCCTATTGGACCGCTGCCTTTGGCGACCGAATTGATCGCAGCCTTAATCGGTGCCGTGCCCGTTCTGTTGCTTCCGCCAGAGCAAGCCATCGCAGGTGCTGTGTTTGGCTGCCTATTACTTCCGCTCATCGTGCTGGATTATCAGCACCTTTGGCTACCAAACCGACTGGTGCTTTTGTTAGCGGTCATGGGTGTTCTGGTGGGGCCGATGCTTACACCCGACATCGCCTGGGCAGGCAGGGCCACAGGAATGTTGGCAGGCTTTTTGAGCTTGGAAATTATTCGGCAGGCGTACAAATTCTTTAGGAAACATGATGGCATGGGTGCTGGCGATCCTAAGCTCTTTGGTGCTTTGGGAATCTGGTTGGGTTGGCAGGCCCTGCCGATGACGTTGCTGATTGCGAGCGCAATCGGACTAACTGTGGTTTCCAGTCTGCACGTAATCGCCAAACATCAGCGCAATGCACTTCCATTTGGAAGCTTTATAGGCGTTGCCGCATTCGCCATCGTCCTGCTGGCCTTTTGAGAGCTGGCTGGGGTCAGGTTTTTGCGTGTCTGGGTGAGGAATACAGGCTGTCTGGTGCGGCCAAGAAGACTCGAACTTCCACGGGCTTTCGCCCACAACGACCTCAACGTTGCGCGTCTACCAATTCCGCCATGGCCGCACGCGCCTCGACAGGTAGGAGGGGGCCACTAGCAAAGCCCGTTAGCCGGCGCAACAGGCTTTATCGGTTTAGAAAGGGCCAAGGCAACGTCGCAAATCGGCACAGGATGAAACTTGACCGGCGATTGGCCGTATTTCCGGGCAATGGCACGGCCAATTACCTTCATTAACGCGTGCCTATATTGGCAAATGGATCGTTTATTATGGGCATGATTTGCACCGCAGTCCTTTTGGCTGCCGCAGCAGCTGCTGTGGTCGCGCAAAGCATGGCAAAACAGGATCGCCAAATCAGTGTGCGTGAAGATGGCCGACGCGATATCGGCGCATCGTTTCGATGTTGGACTATTTCCGGCGCAGTTTGAACACCGCATGTTGCGCCAGCAGGTTGGCGAAGCGATCGGCGCGCGGCTTGTTTCCAGACAGAAACCACTGGCCTTCAATCTCGATATTCCGTTCGTGTAACAAGCTTCGGAAATCGTCGATGGTCACATGGTGGATATTGGGTGTGTCGTACCAGAGGTGCGGAAGTTGCTTAGTCACGGGCATACGTCCGCCAAACATATGGGCAAAACGGATGCGCCACTGCGCAAAGTTGGGGAAGGAGACAAACGCCTCACGCCCGATCCGGACCAAATGGTCAAGAACCAGATCCGGTCTTTTGGTCGTCTGCAATGTCTGGCTGAGAATGGCATAATCAAAGCTACCGTCTGGATATTCCGCCAAATCGGTGTCGGCATCCCCTTGAATGACCGATAGGCCCCGGGATACTGAGGTCGCAACATCGTGCGCATTCAATTCAAGACCGCGAGCATCGACATTTTTGGCATCACGCAACGCCGCCATCAACTGCCCGTCACCGCAGCCAACATCGAGTACACGGGCCCCCGCGCGGACTTCACGAGCGATGATGGCAAGGTCAGGACGGAGTGCGCTCATCATTGCTCTCCTGCGCGCAAGAAACCGTCTACGATGCGGTTCATTTCCGGCGCTTCCAGCAAGAAGGCATCATGGCCAAAGGGGCTTGATAGCTCAACGAAACTGACCGCCGCGCCCGCGGCGTTCAATGCATGGACAATGCGGCGCGATTCTGCGGTCGGATATAACCAGTCACTGTCAAAACTGATCAGGCAAAAGCGCGTCTTTGTCCCTGCAAATGCCCGCGCCAGAATGCCGTCATGCGGTTCGGCGAGATCAAAATAGTCCATCGCGCGCGTGATGTAGAGATAGCTGTTGGCATCAAAGCGGTCGACAAAGCTAAGACCTTGATAACGCAAATAGCTTTCAACCTGAAAATCGGCGTCAAATCCGAAGCTTTTGGCGTCGCGGTTTTGCAGGCGGCGGCCAAATTTCTCGGTAAGGCCTGCCTCCGATAGATAAGTGATGTGCGCCGCCATACGGGCAACGGCGAGGCCTGATGATGGCGCCTCGTGGCCATAATAAGCGCCATTTTTCCAACGTGGGTCCGCCATGATGGCCTGACGCCCGACCTCGTGAAAGGCGATATTCTGTGCGGAATGGCGGGCGGTAGACGCAATCACGACCGCAGACTTCACCCGTTCGGGATATAAGGCTGCCCAGCTTAACGCCTGCATGCCGCCCATCGATCCGCCCACAACGGCCTCAAGCGTTTCGATGCCCAGATGGTCAAGCAACAACGCCTGCGCACGCACCATGTCGGGGATGGTGATGACCGGAAAGCCCATAGCGTAGGCGGCACCCGTTGTGGGGTCGATGCTGGCGGGCCCCGAAGAGCCCATGCAACTGCCCATGACGTTGATGCTGATGATACAATGCCGTGCGGGGTCTATGGGCTTGCCTGGCCCGACCATACGCGTCCACCAACCGTCCTTGCCGGTCATAGGATGCGTGGACGCCACATATTGGTCGCCGGTCAGTGCATGGCAGATGAGAATGGCGTTCGATTTATCGGCGTTTAATGCGCCATAGGTTTCATACGCGATATCGACCGGCGCAAATTCCGCGCCGCTGTCCAGTCGCACTGGTCCCAGCAGGCGTATCTTCTTATCCAGACCGAAACGCGTATCTTCTTGCATAAGCAACGCCATATCAGCGTGGCCGTGCGAAACAATAGAAACTCTTTCATGTGCATTGGCCAAATCGGGCGAGCGTTGCGCTTCGCTGCTTGCGCCGCTATGGCCACGGGCATGAACACGCCTACCGCCAAACCATGGATCGAAGCTATCAGCGCCTATACCCCCGGCAAAGCAAAGTCGGATGATGGACGGGTGTTGATAAAATTATCCGCGAACGAAAATCCGCTTGGCTGCAGCCCACACGCGGCCGCGGCGCTTGTCGATAAAGGCGCGTCACTTGCGCGGTACCCTGACCCCGCCAGCACTGCGCTGCGCGAGGCTTTGGGCGCAGCCTATGAAGTCGACAGCGACCTGATCGTTTGCGGTACGGGTTCCGACGAACTGCTGAACCTGATCGCCATGGGCTATGCCGGCGCTGGCGATGATATCATTTATGTCCGCTACGGCTTCTCGGTTTACGATATCGCCGCGCGGAAGACCGCTGCCAATGTGATTGTCGCCCCCGATAAGGATTATGGCACGGACGTGGATGCGTTGCTGGCGTTGGTGACGGATAAGACACGCGTTGTATTCGTCGCAAATCCCAATAACCCGACGGGTACCTATTGCAGCGACGCCGAAATCGCACGGCTTCATGCTGGCCTACCCGGCAACTGCGTCCTTGTTTTGGACCAAGCCTATGGCGAGTATCTTGAGGATGACGGCCCTGCCGCACTGGAGCTTGCACGCCAGCATGACAATGTCCTGATTACGCGCACATTTTCCAAAATCTATGGCCTTGCGGCAGAACGCATTGGCTGGTGCTATGGTCAGCCGGGCCTGATTGCGACGCTCAACCGCGTGCGTGCGCCGTTCAATGTCACCGCTGCAGGGCAAGCCGCAGCGATTGCCGCGCTTGGCGATACAGATTTCGTGACGCGCAGCCGCCAGCATAATGCCGAATGGCGCGATTGGATGGCAGCAGAATGTGCGGCACTGTCCAACCATGGCGTGAAAGTCATCCCGTCGTGGGCGAACTTCCTGATGATATTGTTTGAAGGCAATTGCAGTGCGGAAGCGGCCTATAATGGCTTGATGGCCGAAGGCTATATCGTGCGCTGGTTGCCGGGGCAGGGCCTTGGCAGCGGGCTGCGGATTACGATTGGT
Source organism: Sphingomonadales bacterium 39-57-19 (assembly GCA_002282385.1). Classification (GTDB taxonomy): domain Bacteria; phylum Pseudomonadota; class Alphaproteobacteria; order Sphingomonadales; family Sphingomonadaceae; genus Sphingorhabdus_B. Next base: position 35,427 of record NCJG01000016.1, read on the forward strand.
ACCGAGGATGAAAATCGCGGTGTCATGGCGGCGTTGCGCAAGATTTTGGAAGCGCACGCCTGATGCTGCCATTTGCGCGTTTAACGGTGATCGGGCTTGGGCTCATTGGCTCGTCCGTCGCGCGCGCCGTAAAGGCGAACATGCCGTCGGTGCGGATTACTGGCCATGATGCCGATCCGCTTGTCCGTGCACGCGCGGTCCAATTGGGCATATGCGACGATGTCACCGATACCGCGGGCGCTTCCGTTATGGACGCCGACCTTGTCATATTGTGCGTGCCGGTAGGCGCGATGGGGGCAGTAGCGGCGGACTTCGCGTCCGACCTGCCTGCCGATGCCATCGTCAGTGACGTCGGCTCATGTAAGCAAAGCGTGGCGGACGCGCTTGCGGCCGTTCTGCCCAAAGCCATGATCATTCCCGCCCATCCTGTTGCGGGTACGGAAAAAAGCGGCCCCGATGCAGGTTTTGCAACCTTGTTCAAAGGCCGGTGGTGCATATTGACGCCGCCTGAAAATGCGCCAGAGGCTGCTGTCGAGCGCTTGCGCAGTTTTTGGCAGCGCCTTGGCGCGGATGTCGAAATCATGGATGCGCGCCACCATGATATGGTGTTGGCAGTCACCAGCCATCTGCCGCATCTTATCGCTTACACGATTGTCGGAACCGCCGATGATCTTGAAGGCGTGACGCAAAGCGAAGTTATCAAATATTCCGCCGGTGGGTTCCGCGATTTCACCCGCATCGCTGCGTCCGATCCCGTGATGTGGCGCGACGTGTTTCTATCGAACAAGGACGCTGTCCTTGAAATGCTGCAGCGTTTTTCGGAAGATTTAAGCGTCCTGCAACGCGCCATCCGGTACGACAAAGGCGAAGAGTTGGAGGCGTTGTTCAGCCGCACGCGTGACATCCGGCGGTCGATTGTCGAACAGGGCCAAGATGACGACGCGCCCGACTTTGGACGTAAGCATTAATTCAGCGCGTTAATCGCCGCATGCACCCGCGCTTCGATTTCTTCGCGCGGAAGGCCCGTGGGAAGTTCTTCGCCGACCTTGTACGTAATCGTTCCTGATTTCCAGATGCCGGTCTTGCGCGGGCTTAAGGTGCCGCTGTTGACCGCGATTGGCACGACGGGCAGATTTATGAGTTTGTACAAGCCGGCAAATCCCGATTGCAGCGGCGGCTGGCTGCCCGGCGCGACACGCGTGCCTTCCGGGAAAATCACAATGGGCCGTCCGTCGGCGATCATCTTTTTCGCCAAACCGAGCATGGCCCGCAGCGCGGTGGCGCCGCCATTGCGGTCAACGGGTATCATGCCATAAGCGCGCGCGGCGGGGCCCCAAAAGGGTATGTCGAACAATTCTTTTTTGGTGACCACGGCGGGCTTGTTAAACATACGGGGCATGTCGATCGTCTCAAACATGCTTTCATGCTTGATCGCATAGAGCACGGGCTTGTGCGGCAAGTGGCCCTCAATTTTAATCGTGATGCCCAAAATCCGGCGGTAGCATGCATATTGCCAGCGCGACCAACCGCGTACCGCCCACTGCATCAGCGGAATCGAAAACCATTGCGCGAAAAACGCCGTGGCCACGAAAAATACCGATCCCGTGTAGAAAATGGCAATGTACAAGGCAGATCGGATCAACGCGATCATCGGTTACATGCCCAGCAGAGACGCGACAGCCCGCAACCAATATTTATTATATTCTTTGAACAGCGCGCCCAGCGATGGGTGGGTCGATACGGCATCATTGGTGACAGCCACATTGGCGGACAATTCCCTGTCGAGTTCAAAGCGCGCGCGCCGCATATGCCAATCATGCGTAATAAGCCGCAAACTCGTCACTTTGTTCCGCTTGGCCCATGCCGCCGTTTCCAATGCGTTCGATCGCGTATCGACCGACTGGAAACCCAGATCGATGCAGCATTTGAAATATTTCGACGAACCCGGATATTGCGCGGCAAGCTCACGCGGTTTGACATCGCGGTCGACCCCGGAAATCAGCATTTTTTGCGACTGCCCCGATGCCAATATCTCAAGCCCACGGTCAATCCGGTTCGGCCCGCCGGTTAGGACAACGACGGCGTCGGTTGGGGTGATTGCGGCGGGTTGCGGCAAAAGCAACGCAAACCAGGCGAAGCCAAGCATCCAGACAAGCAACACAAAAGCAATGGACCGTCTGATCATAACATTCTCTTCAACGCCGAAATCACCGTCATACGCGCCATAAGCATGGCAAGCGCCATTACGGCAAGCGGAATGAGCGCAAGGATCGCCCAGCCATAATATGGAAAGTGCGCGCCCGACAAAAGTCCGGGCTCAACCGCCGCGAACCGGCCACCCACGGTAATGATAACAACCGCTGCCACAATGAAGCCCACGATCCCGCCGAGCAATGCATCCAAGGCAACGCGGCGTTGGAACAGGCGCGCGGCCTGAATATCGGTGCCGCCCATCATGTGCATAATCTCTATCGTTTCCCGATGGGTATTCAGCGTGCTTCGAACCGCCAAAATCACGACAGCCGACGTGGCGACGAGCAGTAAAAGGAACACGGCCGCCGCCAGCCATAGCAATGCGCGCATGAGATCGAAAAACGGCGCCATCCAGCTGCTGTGCGAATCGACCCGGATGTTTGGCGCAACCGAACGCAGCGTTGATTGTAACCGGGTAATCGTTTCGGCCGTGGGTACAGAGGCGAAGCGCACATCGACCAATGCCGGAACGGGAACATCGACGTCGATAACGCCCGTGCCCAGCCATGGTTCGAGCAAAGCCCGCACTTGGCCATCCGGCACGGGCTTTACCTCTGCAATGCTGTCCAACTTGCGCAGCGCGCGGGTGACCGCGGCGCGTTGCGCTGCGCGCTGTGCAGGGTCTGACTCGATGATTTGGACAGTCACTTGCCGTGCGAGATCCTGACCCCCTTGGCGCGCAGCCTCAGCAAGCGTCAGCCCGCCTGCCGCCACCAGCAACGTCAGAAACAACATAATGGCAATCACCCATGGCATCGGCCCCGATAAGCGGCCTTCGGGGATGAGCTTGCGGTCATGCGCAGGAAGGGCGAAATCCAGCAGCATCAGTTGTCCAAAACCAATGGCCGTGGCGGGTGACGCAAGGATCCTTTGGGATCAGACAAGCGGCCCTTGTCGAGCCGCATCATTTGCGCGCCTTCAATCTCTTGCAGCAAATGGATGTCGTGCGTTGCGACCACGACAGTGGTCCCCAGCTTGTTCAGCGCAGCAAACAGCTGAAGCAACCGGCGGGCCATTTCCGGATCGACATTTCCCGTCGGCTCGTCCGCCACAAGCATTTCGGGGCGGCCAATAACCGCGCGGGCAATCGCGACCCGTTGCTGTTCACCGCCCGAAAGCGTCGCTGGCCGTGCTTCTGCCCGTTCGATAAGGCCAATCCACGCCAACATTTCGGCGACTGTGCCGCGTAAATCCTTTTCCTGAACGCCGGCAATGCGCAGCGGCAGGGCGGTGTTGTCGAAGGTCGACAAATGCGGAACCAAGCGGAAGTCTTGGAAAACGACACCAATCCGGCGTCGAAGCCCCGGCAAGCGGTCGCGCGGCAAGGTACTGGCGTCATGCCCGAACATGCGGATTGCACCCCGGCTTGGGCGGTGCGCGAGATATAATAATTTCAGCAACGATGTCTTGCCCGCACCCGACGCGCCGGTCAGGAAATGGAAGCTTCCGGGGTACAAAGTAAAGCTGAGGTCGGTGAGTGTTTCCACCCCCGCTCCGTATCTTAGCCCCACATTGTCGAATTCCACCACGCTCTGCATCAATGCGATAAATGGCACAAACGGCATGATGGGGCAAAGGCTATTCATGCGACCAGCAGCCGATGAACCTCCTCCGTCCACAGCATTTTATGAAAGCAGGGTTGCAAGTCATCGGCGGCTGCTGTTTATGCGCAGAGATGCTGCTCGTTTGTCCATCCTGCCGCACACGTTATGCTGTCCCTGACAATGCCGTTGGGGTTGACGGCCGCCAAGTGCGCTGTGCCAACTGCAAACATAGCTGGTTTCAGGCGGCGGTTGCGCCGCAGGTAGCACCGGCACCCGCCGTTGTTGCACCCGTAGACACGCAGAGCGCGCCATCCGCCGAGGCAACGCCGCCAGCGCAGCCGGTGCCACCGGCTACACCCTTGGGCGAACCCGCGCCTGCCCCCGTTCCGCAGCCTGCGCCCCCGCCCCCGCCCCCGACATTCGTTGCGCCAAGTGCGGTGGACGCAGAACGCACAAATGATGCCATTGCGACGGAACCTGCTTTTCCCACTTTTGCCGACATGCGCGCTGGATCCGCCGAAGCCCCTACAGCCTATGCGGAGCCCACTGTGCCGCGCGGCGGATTATTGGATGATGCGCCTGCGCAGAGCCATTTTGCCCATGAACCACCGTTTAAGACCCGCCGAAATCCCGCCAAGATATGGACGATGGCGGCTGTCGCCTTTGCCATTTTGGTGGCGGCCATTGGCGGCGCGATATCCTATTTCGGAATGCCCGAAATCGGCCTTTCAAACGCGGCGGCGGAACCCGATCTGACCATTGTTTTGAACGACAATCTCGAACTCAACGAACGCGAAGATGGCACGCCTTATTTCATCGCGAGCGGCAGTATCGTTAATCCGACAGCCGTGGAGCAAAATGTGCCAGAAATGCTGGTCACGCTGAAGGATGCGAGTGGTCGGTCCGTCTACAGCTGGAAAATGAAGGCAAAGACACGCACGCTTGGCCCCGGAGAAAAGGTCGATTTTAGCGAAGCACGGCTCGACGTTCCGCTGGCCGCCAAAGAAATCAGCGTCGGCTGGGTCCTTTCGGGCGAATAAAGACGCGCTATTTCGCACGTGCATTTCATGCGGGCCGCGCATTTGGCACAAGGTCACTTGAACTCACAGACGCACTTGGCTATGCGCTCCCCACGGCCAACAGGCCAGCGCCGCCTTAGCTCAGTTGGTAGAGCATCGCATTCGTAATGTGTTGGCGGAACCTCAATTTCCTTAGAAAAATCATAGGTTTCAGATACTTGGTGTCTATTGCAGTTGTATAGATTTTACTATACAACAATCCTATGGCAAAAGTGCCCAAATCCCTTACGAAATCTCCCGTGCGCCACCGCACGATGCCAATCGCTGGGTCATTGCAGAAGATATCGGGCTTCGGCACTCTCACTATCTACAAGATGGAAGCGTCACCGTTCTGGTATGTGCGCTACTATGAAGACGGCAAAATTATCCGACGCAGCTTGAAGGTTGCCGATAAGAAGGTTGCGATTGCAGCTGCGAAGAAGCTGTTTGTCGACATCAAGCACCATCAGATGAACAAGCTGCCATTCACCAAGACCAGTGGCTTTGAAGTTTGTGCGCGTGGGCTACTTAAGGAAAATGCAGCACGAGCAGCGCGTGGCGAGTTATCTGAACAGAAGCAGCAGCTCGATGCAGCGAGGCTTCGCTCCGACTTGATGCCGCATTTCGGTAAATACGAAATTGCCGATATCAACTACGCCATCATCAGCGACTATCTGAACAAACTTTCTACGCCAGCGCGTCCACTGTCTATCAACACGCTCAAGATCCATCTCAGTCACATCAAAACGATTTTGCGCTATGCCCAGCGTGTTGGTGTGCTGAATGCGCTGCCAGCGTTTCCAACGCTCAAAACGATTGATACGCCGCGTCCGTGGTTCAACAGCGCCGAATATACGAAGCTGCACCGAACCTGCGATGCCAATATCGGCAAGGTGTTCAAGAAGGCTGGCACTAAGGGTGAGCAGCGCCGCAATATCACGATCACCCAAGAGCTTTATGACCTCATCCTGTTCATGACCAACTCGTTCATTCGTCCAACCGATATCAAGGTGCTTCAACACAAGCATATTGCCGTCATTCGCGCCGAGCAGACGTATCTGCGCCTGACGCACCCGCCGACGAAGAGCCACGGCAGTCCTGTAGTGACCATGCCTGAGGCGGTTGAGATTTATGACAGGCTTCTAGAGAGGCAACGCAAAGAAGGGTTCGGGGAGCCAGGCGACTATCTGTTCCAGCCAGAGCATCATGAAAACCGCGATTATGCGTTGCGAACGATCACCCGTCAGTTTGATCAGTTACTGACCATCGCCAATCTCAAGAAGACTGCCAGCGGTGAGAGTAGGACGCTCTACAGTCTGCGTCACACCTGTATCATGTTCCGTCTTACCAAAGGCGATAACGTTGCGTTGCTAACCCTTGCGAGAAGCGCCCGCACGTCGACCGAAATGATTGACCGATTCTACGCCAAACACCTTCATGCAGAGATGAATATCCAGCAGCTCCAGAGCATGAGGGATGGGACGAAAGGGCGCAAAGCACCGAAAACGCCAAACAAAGCTTCATCGAACGAAACACCTGCAAAGAAAGTACAAAAGGGGGTAGGAAAAGCCGCGCAATAACGCTATTGCGCGCCTCAATGCCGCCTTAGCTCAGTTGGTAGAGCATCGCATTCGTAATGCGGGGGTCGTAGGTTCGAATCCTATAGGCGGCACCATTTTTCTCATTAAATCAATGTTTTGAAAGCTTACATCTACGGATCTCTGTTGTATATTTTTCCCAGAGAAAGCACTCGAAACTTGTCGTCCCTACGCATCGTAGACGTAGATTGTTGATTGTCGTTGAGAAGTGACCCGTTAGGGGCATAAGTTTTCACTGAGATTTGACCCATGTTTGAACCACACCCTGACCGACCGGTTGGGGGGAT
>NCJG01000003.1 GCA_002282385.1 Sphingomonadales bacterium 39-57-19
ATAGCCTGATGGAACAAGCGGGCCTTAATCAACCAACACCATCAGCCGGAAGCACGCACCAGCGCTTCCGCGCCGGCCGTCCCCCTTTTGCACGCAGCATGGCCGCGTTCACTTTTTGTAGGAAATAATCTTGCCGATGTAGGAAATCGTTTAGATGACTTTGGATTCAGCCCCAAGGATCAACGGTTCCGCTTGCTTGGCAACATTGGCGGTCGGGCGCGCGGTGGTTGACGCTCCCTTCGATGATTTGTGCCGGAACTTGCCGTCAATCTGACCTCCGGGGGCAATCGTCAGATTGCTGTACACGACATCGCCCACGATACGCGCGGTGGATTCGATCACCAGATCATTGGCCTCGATTGAACCTTCGACATGGCCGGACAGCTTAGCCGATTCGGCAATGACCTTGCCTGCGATAATGCTGCCTTCGCCTTGCACCAGATTGCCGCATGTCACGTCGCCCTGCACCTTGCCATCAACGTGCAGATCCACGCGGGCGGTGAGGTTGCCGACGATTTCGACATCGGAAGCTATGACAGAAAATGTATGACCCGAACTATTGCGCACGTTATTATAATTCCTTTGCGGCGTTGCCGGCGCGGTTTCCGGCGACTGTTTGTACTTTGAGAACATCAGGGTTGGCCTCCAAAAACTTTCTCGGGTTGATCGCCCGACCATTCAGGCGGACCTCGAAATGCAAATGGCTGCCCGTCGATCGCCCTGTGCTTCCCATTCGTCCGATTTGCAAGCCACGATGCACCATTTGGCCGCGCGTGACATGCACACCGGAAAGATGGGCATAACGCGTTAATAGCCCGTTGGCATGTGTAATTTCAACTGTCTTGCCATAACCGCCGTTGTAGCCCGCAAAAGTCACACGGCCTTCGGCGGCAGACAGGATTGGCGTGCCAACAGGGCCCTTGAAATCCAAACCGGCATGCATTGCGCCCCCACCGGTGAAGGGATCGCTGCGGAAACCAAAGCCGCTCGACATCATCATGACAGCGGCGGGCATCGATGTCGGGATCGCGGCCAATGCGCGCTCCATGGCGTCCATGCGGCTCAGCGATGCGGCCAGTTTCAAAAAGCGCGGGTCGCGGACGTCTTTTTTGGCGCTGCCGAAAAAGGGTTCAAAGACACCGCCCTGTGCGCTGCGGGCCTGCCGTGCGAGCACATCGGGGTTCAACCCGAACTGGCGGATGGCGGCCTCGGCCTTTGACGTGCGGGCCAAGGCAACCTTGGTCATTTTTTCGGCGAACTGGATTTGGCGGACTTCAACACGGGCAAGGCCAGCGGCCTCTGGCACCACGGCACTGATGGTTTTTACGGTCTTGTCTTCATCTGTGGACTTGGCAGTTGCAGGCGCTTGGGCCTTGGCCTCAGGAACCTCGCCCAGATATTGATCGCTCAGGCTTTCCAGCATTTTCTGCCGCCGCTCGAGATCTTTGGCCACTTCATCGATGGAACCGCGATAATTGGCGACGCGTTCTTCGGCCGATTCAACCTTCGCCTCTTGCTCGCTCAACGCCATGCGCTGCGCCGAAACGCTCAACTGATTAGTGGCCATGCCAAGCGTGACGACCAGCCAAAGGCCAACGACGGACGCGACCGTGCCCGCAACGCGGCGTTGCAATTGCGCACTCAGTTTCAAGAACCGGACTTGGCCATTGGCCCGCATGAAAAATTCGCGGTCAATAAACCATCCAGCTATCCGGTTTTTCCATCCGGACATTCTGGTCTTTAGCGACACGTCCCACCCCGTTTTTTGTTCTGTTGCGCGGCCGTAGCAGAGCAAAATGGCAGGCGCGAATCGCCGAGGCCGGACTCGTGACGAGTCGAATGAGTCACACGATGAGCTGTGGAAAACCTTTCTCAAATGTCACAAATTGTGAACTGCCTGTACCTCCACATGTCCAGCGCGCGGCGTAAAAAGCCGCAAAATCAACGCTTTTTCGGCGATTCGCTATATGGGTGCACCTAATGCCCTTGAATTGAACGCCACCTTTCCCTTTTGCGGGCACTTCTCTACGGGTTGAACATATGACCGATTATCAGCACCTGATGGCATCGATTGCCAGCAAAGCACGCGCTGCATCGCGGCTGTTGGCCGCTGCGGATGACGCGGCGAAGGCCAGCGCCTTAACCTTTGCGGCCCAGGCTCTGCGCGACCAATCCGCAGAGATCCTCGCGGCCAATGCCATCGACGTGGCGGCCGGGACAACGGCTGGCCTGTCCCCCGCGATGCTGGATCGCCTGAAACTCGACGACGCGCGCATCACGGCCATGGCTGCGGCGGTGGCACAGGTTGCTGTGCTGGCGGACCCCGTCGGTCAAATCATCGACAGCAGCACGCAGCCCAATGGTTTGCAGATGGCGCGCATCCGCGTGCCGATTGGCGTGCTGGGCATCATTTACGAAAGCCGGCCCAATGTAACGGCCGATGCCGCGGCCTTGGGGTTGCGGTCGGGCAACGCCGTCATCCTGCGCGGCGGCAGTGAGGCGGTGCACAGCAACCGCGCGATATATGCTGCGATGCTGGCTGGCATCACACAGGCCGGATTACCCGCCGACGCGGTGCAGCTTATCCCCACGCAAGACCGCGAGATGGTCGGCCTGATGCTGCGCGCGCAGGGTGCGATTGACATGATCATTCCGCGTGGCGGCAAATCGCTCGTCGCGCGGGTGCAGGATGAGGCCCGCGTTCCCGTGCTCGCGCATCTCGACGGCATCAACCACAGCTATGTCCATAAGGACGCCGATCCGGCGATGGCGCAGGCGATTGTCGTCAATGCCAAGATGCGGCGCACCGGCGTTTGCGGGGCAACCGAAACGGTCCTGATTGATCAGGATTATCCTGCCGCTGCCGAATTGATTGGCGCGCTGATTGATGCCGGATGCGAAGTGCGCGCGGATGATGTGCTGATGGAACTGGATGCCCGCACGGTGTCCGCCGATGCGGATGATTGGGACACCGAATATCTCGATTCCGTCATTTCGGCCCGCGTCGTATCCGGATTGGACGATGCGATCGAGCACATCGCCCGCCACGGATCGCACCATACCGACGCGATCATCACCAACAATGCCGATGCCGCAGCGCGCTTTTTGGCACAGGTCGACAGCGCGATTGTCATGCATAACAGCTCGACCCAATTTGCCGATGGCGGCGAATTTGGCTTGGGCGCGGAAATTGGCATTGCGACGGGGCGGCTACACGCCCGCGGCCCGGTCGCGCTTGAGGGCCTCACGACCTATAAATGGGTTGTGCGCGGAAACGGGCAAATCCGCCCTTGAAAACCATTGGCCTCATGGGGGGATCGTTCAACCCCGCGCATGGTGGCCACCGGGCGATTAGCCTGTTCGCAATGGATTCGCTGTGCCTCGACGAATTTTGGTGGCTGGTGTCACCGGGCAATCCGCTAAAACCCACAAAAGGCATGGCACCTTTGCCCGCGCGGTTGGCATCGGCGAAGGATCAGACGCGGCGCACACCGATTAAGGCCACCGCCATTGAGCGCGACCTTGGCACCGTGTACACCGCAGAAACCCTGAAAAAACTGGTCGCGCGATACCCCAAAGTCCGCTTTGTCTGGATCATGGGTGCCGACAATTTGTTGCAATTTCACCACTGGAAACGGTGGCGCGACATTGCGCGATTGATGCCGATTGCAGTTATCGCCAGACCCGGCTATGATGCAGGTGCTGTTGCGGGTCCCGCAATGGCCTGGTTCAGACGGTTTGTCCGGCGTCCGGACCAGCTTCATCACTGGACAAAATGGAGTACGCCAGCGCTTGTCTTTTTGCGCTTTCGTCCAGATCCGCGTTCAGCAACCGCAATTCGGCGTGCTGACCCATATTGGTTTCACCGATATAAGGAACATGGAACGCGTGACGGCGTTACCCGAAATATTGTGCTTTAAGGAGCAATCTTGATCGATACCGCATCCGTTCCGACTGCCGGCAATCTGGCCGCCAAGTCCAAGGAACCCACTTTGACCCCGGACGCCCTCCACGCGCTTATCCTGCAATCGCTCGACGATGATCAGGCGCAGGAAGTGGTGACCATCCCGCTTGAAGGCAAAAGCAACATTGCCGACCATATGGTCGTCGCATCTGGTCGTTCATCGCGGCAGGTGGCGTCGATGGCGCAAAAGCTTGCCGAGCGTATCAAGAAAGCCGGACGTCATGCCCGCATCGAAGGTTTGCCATCGGCAGACTGGGTGTTGATTGATGCCGAAGATGTCATCGTGCATCTGTTCCGTCCCGAAGTCCGCAGCTTCTACAATCTGGAACGCATGTGGGCATTTGGCGACGCGCCCGAAGTTCCGGCCCAATAAGCCCGAACGTCCGCGCCGATGGCGATGCGCCTGCACATCATCGCGCGCGGCAAAATCGGCCGCTCTGCTGAAGCGGAGCTGGTCGACCGATATCTGAAACGGATCAGCTGGCCGACGCGGCACAGCGAAATGCCCGATAAGGGCGGCGACCTTCCCAGTTCGGACAGCCCCTGCAAAACCATCATCTTGGATGAAAAAGGCGAACAGCTCGGCTCGGTCGAACTCGCCCGCTTGCTGGAACGCTGGCGCGACGATGGCGTGCGCGAAGTGCGTTTCCTGATTGGCGCTGCCGACGGCTTTGATGATGAAGCCCGCGCTGGCGCCGACAAGCTCATCGCCTTTGGCAAAGCGACATGGCCACATTTGATGGCCCGCGCGATGCTGGCCGAACAATTGTTCCGCGCAACATCGATTATTGCCAACCACCCCTATCATCGGGAAGGATAGGGGCATGCGGTTCTGGTCCATGCTTTTGCTCTTGGCGCTCACGCCCTTTGCCATTGCGAGCAGCCTGATGGCGCAAAATACGGGCAGCAACAGCGCGCAACAAGACGCCCTGCGCGCTGCACAGGAAAAAGCGCTGCGTGCTGAACGGCGCAGTGAGCTGTTGCGGCAGGAGGCAAGCAATGCCGAAAGCACCGCCGACCGGCTGGTTGCGCAAAGGGCCGTGCTGTCCGCTGAAATCGACGCCGCCGAAGCGCAGATAGCAGCGGCGGCCGCGCGTATTGCCATCATTAGCCGCCAACAAGAGCTTCAGCGCGCACAGCTTGGTGTTGAAAGCGAACCCGTGCTGCGCCTGAACGCCGCGCTTCAGCAAATGACGGGCCGCCCGGCGGTGATGATGATGCAGCCCGGGCAACGCGAAGATTATGTGCATGTCCGCGCGGTCATGGCGACCGTGCAGCCCCAGATCATCCGCCGCACCAGCGCCTTGCGCCAACACATTGCGGTGCAAAGCGAATTGCGGGCGCAGGAATATCGCGCGCTGAAATCGCTGGGCGATGCGCGCAGCCGGTTGAAAATCCGCCAGACAGAATTGGCCAGACTGCAAAGCGCCGCCGGTGGCAAGGCCGGCGCACTGTCCGCCAACGCCGCCATCGCATTTGAACAAGCGATCGCGCAAGGTGAGCGGGCACGCGATATTGTCGGGCGCATGGATATCCAGCGGCTGAGCGCCGAAAAAGCGTCTGAACTCGCGGCGCTGGACGGGCCGATGCTCCGCCCCGGGCGCGCCACCAAGGCTGCGGCGGCGGGGACGGCCTATATCCTGCCCGCGCGCGGAAAGCTGTTGTCGGGTTTCCATGAACTCAACGCCACCGGCTATCGGGAGCGCGGCGTCCGCATTGCACTTGCCGACAATATGCGCGTGGTCGCGCCCGCAGCGGGGACGGTGTCCTTTGCGGGCCGTTATCGCAGCTATGGGCAGATTGTGATCATCGAACATGGCAATGGCTGGAACAGCCTGATTACACATCTTGGCAGTACGCAGGTCAAAAAGGGGCAGGCGGTCGCGCAGGGCGCTGTGCTGGGATCAGCCAAATCAGACGCGCCGGAAATCGGCGTTGAACTGCGCAAAAATGGCCGTGTGATGGATATTGCCACGATATTGGGATGAACTATTGGCGTTCTTGTCGATGCCCGCATGCTGTTCGTGCTAATCATGCTTTCACCCTGGGTTAAGGCGGGATATAGCATCGACGAAATGATGAAATGGATTGGTCTATGAAGAACCGTTTGCTGCCCGTGACTTGCGCCATTGTTTTGGCGCTATCGGTCCCTGCGACTGTGCTGGTCGCGCAAAGCGTTCAGCAGCAACAAGCGCAAGCCGACCGTTTTAAAGAGCTTGAGGAATTCCTCGCGGTCTATCGCAAGGTTAAATTAAGCTATGTCGACAAGGTCGAAGACAAGCAATTGATGGAAGGCGCGATTCAGGGGATGCTGGCCAGCCTCGATCCGCACAGTGCCTTCCTCGACAAATCCGACTTCAGCTCGCTGCAAACACAGATTGATGGCGAATATGGCGGCCTTGGCTTGACGGTCACGCTTGAGGATGAAGCGGTGAAGGTCATCGCCCCCACCAAGGACACGCCCGCTGACAAGGCCGGTATCAAGTCGGGCGACTTTATCACGCATTTGGACGGCAAGCTGATCATTGGCGGAACGCTCGACGAAGCTGTCGAAGCGATGCGCGGTGTGCCGGGCACATCCATCAAGCTCACCATTTTCCGGCCCGGGCGCGATGCGCCGTTCGACGTGACGGTAACGCGCGCGGTCATCGATTTGAAACCTGTGCGGTGGGAAGTGAAAAACCGCATTGGCGTCATTTCAATTACTGGTTTCTCCGAACAAACCGGCGCTGACGTTGTCGCTGCTGTGTCCGGCATTAAAAAATCTCTTGGCGGAAATCCGCTGGGCTACATCATCGACCTGCGGTCCAACCCCGGTGGCATATTGGATGAAGCCGTTTCCGTTTCTGATGCTTTCCTGTCGAGTGGCGAGATTGTTTCCGAACGCGGCCGTGACAAACGCGACATCCAACGCTGGTGGACTGAACGCGCTGTTCCGGGCGATGTCACCGGCGGCGCGCCGATCATCGTTCTGGTCGACGCTGGCTCTGCATCGGCATCCGAAATTGTGGCTGGCGCATTGCAAGATCACCATCGCGGCTTGGTCATGGGTGAACGCAGTTTCGGCAAGGGTTCGGTGCAGAGTGTCCTGCCGTTGACGCGGGACACGGGCCTTCGCCTCACCGTTGCGCGTTACCATCTGCCATCGGGTCGTTCGGTGCAGGAAGGCGGCATAAAGCCCGATGTCCGCGTACCGCAATTGACCGATCCCGATTATAAAAAGCGGGTGTCCGTGCGCGAATCCGATTTGCGTCGTCACTTGGTCAATGAATTGAAAGACAACAGCAAAGACCTTGAAGAAGACCGCATTGACGATCCGCGTTTTGCCATGACGGCCGAACAGTTGAAGGCAAAGGGCATTGACGATTTCCAATTATATTACGCGATGGAAACCTTGCAGCGGCTTGGATCCAAAACGATGAAGCTTGCCGCAAAGCCCGTAAAGGGCAGGGCGCAGAATTGAGCATATGCCGCAGATGACGTCGAAATTTGACAAGGCCCATTGGCTCGCATTGCTGTTACCGGCGGCGCTGCTCGCGGGGGCATATGGTTCGCAATATATTGGCGGGCTGTTCCCGTGCGAAATGTGCTGGTGGCAGCGTTATCCGCATTTCGCCGCGGTCGCGATTGCGGCCATTGCCTTTGGCGTTGGCAACCTTGCCTTTCGCAAAACATTGGTGGCGCTCGGCGCATTGGCCATTGCAACCAGCGGCGGCATCGCGGGCTTTCATGCTGGCGTCGAATATGGCTGGTGGGAAGGGTTGACCGCGTGCACCGCGACGATTTCGGGCAGCGGGGATGATTTGCTCAAGTCGATCATGAACGCGCCATTGGTCCGCTGCGACGTGGCACCATGGTCTTTGTTCGGCATTTCGCTTGCCGGCTATAATTTCCTCTTGTCGTTGGGCGGTGCAGTGGCCATCTTGGGTATGACATGGCGCAACACGAAACCCTGAAAACCACACCGCAGCGTAAAGCGGCCATCGACCGGATGATTCGCGTGAATCAAGCGGGCGAATTTGGCGCGAAACGCATTTACGCTGGCCAGCTTGCCGTCATGGGCGACCGGACGCCGGCGGCGCGCAGCATTGCGCATATGGCCGAGCAAGAGGAACGCCACCTCAGCGCCTTTGACAAGATGATGGCCGAACGCGGCGTGCGCCCAACGGCTTTGTACCCCATTTGGAACGCCGCCGGTTTTGCGCTTGGCGCGGTGTCTGCCGCAATCAGCCCGGAGGCGGCGATGGCCTGCACCGTGGCGATCGAAACCGAAATTGACCGCCATTATAGCGAGCAGCTCGCAGAAATTGGTGACAGCGATCCCGAATTGTCGGCGATGATTGCCGATTTTCAGGCGGACGAGCTGGAACATAAAGCCACCGCGCTGGCCGAAGGCGCAGAGCGCGCACTGGCCTATCCGGTCATGAGCGCGCTTGTCCGATTGGGTTGCCGTACCGCGATTGCCGTGTCGAAACATATTTGAGCTTCATCGCGCATTCAGCCTGCGACGTTCAAGCCAGAGCATAGATTTTTGGAGAATATCCCGTGAACGCAATGGCCAATATTTCCGTCGCCGCTTTGGCTCTCATGCTGTCGGCGCAAGCCCCGGCACAAAATGCCCCCGCTTCGCAGCCGGGTGACGAGAAGATCAACCAGTTGATCGTCTATGGCGACGACAAATGCCCCGAAAGCCAAGGCGCCGAAATCGTCGTCTGCGCGCGGATGGGGGAGGCGGACCGGTACCGCATTCCGTCGTCCTTGCGCGGCGACCCCAATGACCCGCGCAATCAGGCGATGTCCGAACGGATCAAATCCTACGAATATGTGGGCGCCAGCGGCACGATGAGCTGCTCGGCATCGGGTGCTGGCGGCTTTACCGGATGTGGGCTGAAAGAAATTGACCGCGCCTATGCCGAAAAAGCGCAGGACCCCGGCATTGTCTTTGGCCGCTTGATTGCCGCCGAACGCGCCAAGCGCATGGCGGGCATCGATGCAGAGGCTGCCGAAGTTGAAGCACGCGTGACCGAATTCGAGAAGGGCCGCGCCGAACGCGAGGCGAAGTTGCAGGCGGAACTGGATGCCAAGGAAGCGGCGTCTGCCGACGCAGAGCCGCTGCCTGAGCCCAAATAAGCGGGCTTAGCCCTTCGCTTTTTCCGCGGCGACCCAATCCTTAATCTGCTGCTCCAACACATCGAGCGGGACTGAGCCTTGACCCAGCACCGCGTCGTGGAACGCCGCAAGGTTGAATTTCGGGCCAAGCTCTTTGGTCGCCATGGTCCGCAATTCACGGATCTTCAGCTCGCCCAATTTATAGGCCAGTGCCTGGCCGGGCCAGCTGATGTAGCGGTTGACCTCGGCTTCGATATTGGCGGCCGACAGCGCGCTGTTGTCGGTCATGAAATCGATCGCCTGTTGCTTGCTCCAACCCTTGGCATGAATGCCGGTGTCGACGACCAAGCGGCATGCGCGCCACATTTCATAGGACAGGCGTCCCATGTCCTTTGCCGGGGTATCATATAGGCCCATTTCGATGCCCAACCGCTCGGAGTAGAGGCCCCAGCCTTCGGTAAAGGCGGTGAAGAATGCGCCATATTTGCGGAAGTCCGACAAGGGCAATTCTTGCTGCAAAGCGATTTGGTGGTGATGCCCGGGGACACCCTCATGCACCGACAAGGCGGGAATTTCCCAGAACGGGCGCTGGTTCAGTTTCGACGTGTTGACGAAATAGGTTCCGGAGATGCCGATTTCTGGCGAACCTTGGTTATAATAAGCCGTCGTGGTGCCTTCGGCGGTTTCCGCCGGAATTTCCTTTATGCCATAGGGCAAGCGGGGCAGGCGGCCGAACAGGCTGGGCATTTTGCCATCGATGATCTTGGTCACCCGCGCGACCTTCTCCATCAGCTCTTCGGGCGTTTTGGCGTAATATTGCGGGTCGGTCCGCAAATGCTGGATAAACGCCTCGCGGCTTGGATATCCCGCCTGTGATGCGACCTCGACCATCTCGGCGCGAATGCGTGCCACTTCGTTCAGGCCGATTTGGTGGATTTGCTCTGCGGTCAGGGACGTCGTTGTTTCTTCACGAACCCGGAATGCGTAATATTTGTCACCGCCCGGTTGCGCCGATACGCCGGGTGCTGTGGCGCACGCTGGCTTGTAGCTTGCGGTATACCATGCGAGTTGTTTGTTCAGCGCAGGGTGAATGACCGTGCGGATTGTGGCTTCGGCCGCTTTGGCAAGGCTTGCAAAGTCCGCTTCGGAAACGCCCGCGGGCCGCTTTTTCGCATAAGGTTCGTAGAAACGCGACTTGTTTACGTCGGTCGTAATCAGCCCGCTGATCGTTCCTTCAAAACCCTTTAGCGTGACGCAGGGCTGGGTATATTTGCCCTTGATTGCGACATTGGCCACCGCGATATTTTCATCATTCACCCGCGCATATTGGGCGAGCCGTGCGTTGTAGCTTTCAAAATCCGCCTTGGTGCGGAACGGCAGATTTTGCGCCATGCCGGCCAGTTGCTGGTGCCAGCTGGAATAGGTTGTGAAATTGATCGCGCGTTGCCCGAAACTGTTGCCTTCGATTGTTGAGTTCAGCGCGCGGCGTAATATGCCCGCCTCAACCTTTGATGCGGCATTCAACGAATCCGAAGGGATGGCATTTAGCCGTGTGAGAAACTTCGCGGCATCGGCGGCGCGGCGGTCCTGTGCGGCCAGCGTGTAGTCGCCAAGTTCCGATGCATAATCATTCACGCCCAGCGCGCTGGCATAGACCGGCTGTTCCTTCAACGAAGCCGCCCACACATCGTTCACCAGCGTGACAAGGTCGCCATTGGCGTCGGCATGTGCCGGAACGGCAAGGGCCAAAATCGATCCAGCGAGTAATAATTTGCGCATTGGGCGTCTCCTCGAAATAACAGTGTGCGGACTAAAGCAGGGGCGAACGCAATTGACCAGACCCTTCCGCAAGTCCCGCGCCCTTGGCCAATGGCTGTTTGGTCAGCGGTAATTGTCGACGATATCGAACATTGCGGTGATTTGGTCCCGCTCGCTTTGGCTGAGCTCGGGCCGCCAGATATCGAATATCAGCACCAGCCGGTCATAGGCGCTGTTGTTCCACGCCTCATGTTCGACACTGTCATCAAAGGCGATGACTTTGCCTTCCTGCCATTCAATCGTCGAGCCACCGACACGAAAGCCGCAATCGGGCGGAACGACCAAAGGTAAATGGCAGATAAAGCGGCTGTTCAACATGCCGCTATGCGGCGGGATTTTCGCGCCGGGCCGCAAAAGCGATAGCATCACAGACGGCGCGCGCGGGCCAATGTGACATAGCGGCACATGGTCCATCACGGCGCGATAAATGTTGGGGCAACGCGCGATATGTTCGTCTACCGCTGCGCCATTTTGCCACAGATGCAGCGTGCTCCAGTCCGCATTTTCCAAAAGGCCATGATGGTCCTGCTGCGGCCGGGCGTTGGCCATTTTCATATATGGCTGGAAACCGTCATGCTGCGCCAGCAAGGAAAGCGCCTCACGCTGCATGTCGGGGAACACAGCCTCCAGCTGTGCCACCCAGTCCCACGGCTTTGTGTCGGCAAATTCGACATGCGCCATATCGGGATAATAATGTGCCATCGGCTTTTGCGGAAATTGCCGATATTCCGCAGGTCGCGGCACATCGCCAAACATCATATCGAGCGATTTGCGAAACCGTGGATGCTGCTGTTCGCGGGTAAAGCCTGCTGCGCGCATTCCATCGATCAATGTTTGACGGAACAGATCCGCCAGCCATGTGACCGCGACGTGCGCGCGCGCAATTTCTGTCGCAACTGCGGGGTCGGACGATGGCCGCGCTGCGGCCGTGCGAATGGCGGCACTATAATAAGCATTGGCGGCCCGGCGGTCACCGGCCTCACGCCGTCGGTCGGCTTTGGCAATCAGTGCGATGATGTCAAAACGGTCCGCCGTCAGCCGCGCATCTGCCTCCGCCTCGGACGGGAAACCGGCTGGGGTCTTGGGTTCTGCGGACGACATTGCCAAGCATTACGCCATTGCAAGGCGCTTTGGCAATGTCAGGCGCCACCTATTCCGCAGCTTCCAGCACCTCATGGTCGGAAAGCGGCTGGCTCAAGCGCGTCAGCATTTCCTTCGGGCATATTTGCCAGAATTCACCGCGCCTGCGGTCCCAATCTTCAAGCAATGATTGCGACCATGCGCTATCCGTGGATTGGGCATGCGCGGTGATCAGCGACTTCAGCTGGTCTTCCCAATAAGCGCTGTCGAGCCGTTGCCAGACAATGCTGTCCGGATTGGCCATCTTTGCAAAATCACCTTCGGTGTCGAGCACAAATGCCATGCCGCCGGTCATGCCTGCACCAAAGTTGCTGCCAACCTTGCCCAAGATGACCGCCATGCCGCCCGTCATATATTCCAGACCGTTTGATCCGCAGCCTTCGACCACAACATGCGCGCCGGAGTTGCGGACGGCAAAGCGTTCGCCAGCCTGTCCTGCCGCCAACAACCGTCCCGACGTTGCGCCATAGAGCACAGTATTGCCGATGATGCTGTTCTGCTGACTGGTGAGCGGGCTGCTGACCGTTGGCCGCACGATGATGGTGCCGCCCGAAAGCCCCTTGCCGACATAGTCATTGGCATCGCCAAACACTTCCAAGGTGATACCCTGACACAGGAATGCGCCAAGCGATTGTCCCGCCGAACCACGCAAACGCACATGGACATGCCCTTCAGAAAGGCCCTTCATCCCATACAGTCTCGTGATTTCGGAACTGAACCGCGTGCCAACCGCGCGATGGGTGTTGCGGACATTATAGGTCAGCTGCATTTTTTCGCGCCGTTCGAACACCGGCTTTGCATCATGGATCATCTGCGCATCAAGGCTGTCGGGCACTTCATTGCGGAATGTCGGGATGCTGAAGCGGCGCGCGCTGTCGGGCGCGTCGACCTTGGCAAGGATGGGGTTGAGATCGAGATCGTCCAAATGCTCCGCACCGCGGCTGACCTGACGCAGCAGCTCGGTACGGCCAATGACTTCGTCCAGGCTGCGATAGCCAAGCTTGGCTAGAATCTCGCGCACTTCCTCTGCAATGAAGGTCATCAGGTTGATGACCTTTTCAGGCGTGCCCGTGAATTTCTTGCGCAAGGCTTCGTCCTGAACACAGACCCCAACGGGGCAGGTGTTGGAATGACACTGGCGCACCATGATGCAGCCCATGGCGACAAGGCTAAGCGTGCCGATGCCAAATTCTTCCGCGCCCAAGATTGCGGCAATCACAATGTCGCGTCCAGTTTTCAGCCCGCCATCGGTGCGCAGCTTGATACGATGCCGCAGGCCGTTGAGCGTCAGCACCTGATTGGCTTCGGACAGCCCCATTTCCCATGGTGTCCCTGCATATTTGATGCTGGTTTGCGGGCTTGCGCCCGTGCCGCCCACATTGCCCGAGACGAGGATGACGTCGGCATGCGCTTTTGCCACACCGGCGGCGATGGTGCCGATGCCCGCTGCACTGACCAGCTTGACGCACACCCGCGCGCGCGGGTTGATTTGCTTCAGGTCGTAGATCAGCTGGGCAAGGTCTTCGATCGAGTAAATGTCATGGTGCGGTGGCGGTGAAATGAGTGTCACGCCCGGCGTCGAATGCCGCAGACGCGCAATCATTTCGGTGACCTTGAAACCGGGCAACTGGCCGCCTTCACCGGGCTTTGCGCCCTGAGCGACCTTGATTTCAATTTCCTCGCACGCGCCAAGATATTCGGCGGTTACACCGAAACGGCCACTGGCGATTTGTTTGATGACGCTGTTGGCGTTGTCGCCATTTTCATATGGCTTGAACCGCTTGCTGTCTTCGCCACCTTCGCCGGATACAGCCTTTGCGCCAATCCGGTTCATGGCAATGGCCAGTGTCTCATGCGCCTCGGGCGACAATGCGCCAAGCGACATGCCCGGCGTGACAAAGCGTTTGCGAATTTCGGTGATCGCTTCGACTTCATCAATCGCAACGGGTTCTTTCGCGAAGTTGAACTCCAACAAATCGCGCAAGTAAATCGGCGGCAGTTCCCGCACGCCTTGGGCAAATTGGGTGTAGGTCGAATAGCTGTCATTCGCGACTGAGCTTTGCAACAAATGCATCAGGCCCGCCGAATAGGCATGCTCTTCGCCGCCATTGCGTTGCTTGTAAAAGCCGCCAACGGGCAAGCGTGCAACGGCGGTGTCAAACGCCTCTTCATGGCGATCACGTGCGTTTACATAGAGCGAATGATATCCCTCGCCCGAAATCTTGTTCGGCATTCCGGGGAAGAAGTCGTTGACCAAGGCACGCGACAGGCCAACGGCTTCGAAATTATAGCCGCCACGATAGCTGGAGATGACCGCGATGCCCATTTTGGACATGATCTTCAACAGCCCTTCATTGATGGCCGTGCGGTAATTCTCGACCGCTTGGGTCAGGGCCAAACCACCCAACAGCCCGCGCGCATGGCGGTCGCCAATTGCGGCTTCGGCCAGATATGCGTTTACCGTGGTTGCGCCAACGCCAATGAGCACTGCGAAATAATGCGTGTCGAGACATTCGGCAGAGCGGACGTTGATCGACGAATAGCTGCGCAAACCGTTGCGCACCAAATGCGTGTGCACTGCAGCAGCGGCAAGGATCATGGCGATGCCCACGCGATCGGCGCTGATATTTTCGTCGGTCAGGAACAGCTCGGATTTGCCCATGCGCACGGCGGCGACGGCTTCTTCGCGGATACGCGTGATGGCAGCGCGCAGACCTTCTTGTCCTTCGGAAATATCATAGGTGCAGTCAATTTCTGCGCCCGCTGCGCCAAAGGCAGACTTTAACCGGCGCCAGTCATGCGATGTGAGCACAGGGCTGGCAAGGACAAGCACGTCGGCGTTCTGGCTCTTTTCTTCCAAAATGTTGGCAAGGTTCGAGAAACGCGTTTTAAGGCTCATCACATGCCGCTCACGCAGGCTGTCGATGGGCGGGTTTGTCACTTGGCTGAAATTCTGGCGGAAAAACTGGCTGATCAGGCGCGGCTTATCGCTGATGACGGCGAGCGGCGTGTCATCGCCCATCGATCCAATGGCTTCCTTGCCATCTTCGATCATCGGCGCGAGGATCATTTCGACATCTTCAAGCGTCATGCCGGCAGCGACCTGACGCTTGGTCAGTTCCGCGCGCGACCACGCCGGGGCATCATCCTGCCCGACGTCGGGCAAGTCGGTGATGGCCCGGAAACCACGCACGAGTGCGCCATAATCTTGCTCTGCCGAGATGCGGTCTTTCAACTCGCCATCGCGGTACAATTTGCCTTCGTCGAGGTTGACGGCAATCATTTGGCCGGGGCCAAGGCGGCCCTTTTCCAATATTGTCGTTTCGGGAAGAACGACCATGCCGGTTTCGGAACCGATGACGAGCAGATTGTCCGACGTGCGGCTGTAGCGCAGCGGGCGAAGGGCGTTGCGATCAACGCCTGCAACCGCCCAATGGCCATCGGTCATGGCAAGCGCAGCGGGGCCATCCCATGGCTCCATGACGCTGGACATATATTCATACATTGCGCGGTGTGACGCGGGCAGATTGGGGTTTGACTGCCATGCTTCGGGGATCAGCATCAGCTTTGCCGTTGGTGCTTCCTTGCCCGAACGAACAAGCGTTTCGAACACGGCATCAAGCGCTGCAGTGTCCGATGAACCCGCCGGAATGACGGGCTTAATGTCATCAGAATGCGCACCAAAGGCAATGCTGGCCATTTTGATTTCGTGGCTCTTCATCCAATTCTGGTTACCACGGATCGTGTTGATTTCGCCATTATGCGCAAGGCCGCGGAACGGTTGCGCCAACCACCATTGGGGGAAGGTATTGGTCGAATAACGCTGGTGGAAAATCGCGACGCGGCTTTCAAAACGGTCGTCCTGAAGATCGGGGTAAAAGACCGAAAGGCTCTCGGCGAGGAACAGACCTTTGTAGACAATCGACCGGCACGACAGCGAGCAGATATAAAAATCGCGAATTTGCGCGGCGATGATTTTCTTCTCAATCCGGCGGCGGACGAGGTAGAGATTCTTTTCAAACTCAGTCGCATCAACCGCATCGGGCATTGGGCCCGCGATCATGATCTGTTCGATTTCGGGCCGTGTCGCCTGCGCCTTGGTGCCGATAACCGACACGTCGACCGGCACCTGACGCCAGCCATAAATGGTGTAGCCCGCGTCGATGATTTCCGCCTCGACAATCGTCCGGCAGTTTTCTTGTGCGCTCAGGTCGGTGCGCGGCAGGAACACCATGCCGACCGCCAAACGGTTTGGCATCGGGCGGTGGCCGCTGTCTGATATGGCATCGTCAAAGAAGCGGACCGGCAAGTCGATATGCAGCCCCGCGCCGTCGCCCGTCTTGCCGTCAGCATCAACGGCACCACGGTGCCAAACGGCTTTGAGCGCCTCAATTCCGGCGGCCACCACGCGGCGTGATGGCTTGCCATCGGTCGCGGCAATCAAGCCAACGCCGCAGGCATCACCTTCGGATTCCGGGTAATACATGCCCTCGTTGGCGAGGCGTTCATGTTCGGGGGTGGGGTAGAATATGGTCATGCTGCAACCTTTTCACGGCTTGCTTTTGATTTTAGATAATTGTGCATATGCTGCGTCACATCGCGGCCATCGCGGATTGCCCAGACGACAAGGCTCGCACCGCGCACGATGTCGCCAATGGCGAACACACCGTCGAGGTTGGTCATCTGCGTATTATGGTCGACGCGAATGGTGCCCCAACGGGTGACGTTCAGGTCAGCCGCGCCGAACAACACAGGCAGATCTTCGGCTTCGAAACCAAGTGCGGTAATCACAAGGTCAGCATCCAGTGTGAAGTCACCTTGCGGATCATTTTCCGGCGCGCGGCGACCCGATGCGTCGGGGGCACCAAGGCGCATTTTCGAAACCTGAACCCGCTCGATCTTGCCATTGCCTTCAAAGCCCTTGGGGCCGGACAGCCACACAAACTCGACGCCTTCTTCTTCGGCATTGGCAACTTCACGCTGCGAACCGGGCATATTTTCGCGGTCGCGGCGGTAGAGGCATTTCACCGATTTTGCGCCTTGGCGGATGGCGGTGCGAACGCAATCCATCGCGGTATCGCCGCCGCCAATGACGACGACATTCTTGCCCTCGGCATTCAGTGCGCCGCTTTCGAACGCGGGAACAGCATCGCCAAAGCCCTTGCGGTTGGACGCGGTCAAATAATCCAATGCCGCGACCACGCCATTCAGATCGCCGCCCGGCAATGAAACCGCGCGCGCCTTGTACACGCCGGTCGCAATCAACACGGCGTCATGCTTGGCGCGCAATGCGTCCAGCGTGGCGTCACGGCCAACTTCGAAATTGGGATGGAAATGGATGCCCGCATCCTCAAGCCGCTTTACGCGGCGCATGACGACGTCTTTCTCCAGCTTAAATCCGGGAATGCCATAGGTCAGCAGACCGCCCATACGGTCATAGCGGTCATACACATGCACGTCATATCCCGCGACGCGTAGATATTCTGCGGTGGTCAGGCCGCCGGGGCCGCCGCCAATGATGCCGACTGATTGTCCGCGCGATGGCCCGACCGCAACGGGTTCGACCCAGCCCTGTTCCCAAGCGGTGTCGGTGATATATTTTTCGACAGAGCCAATGGTCACGGCGTCGTGACCAGAAAATTCAATGACGCAATTGCCTTCGCACAAGCGATCTTGCGGGCAGATGCGGCCGCAAATTTCGGGCATGGTGCTGGTCAGATTGGAAAGCTCATACGCCTCACGCAAGCGCCCTTCGGCGGTCAGGCGCAGCCAATCCGGAATATGGTTGTGCAACGGGCAATGCACCGAACAATATGGCACGCCGCATTGCGAGCAACGCGATGCCTGATCCGCGGCGTCGTCGGACGCATAACGTTCCGCGATTTCTGCAAAATCTTCTGCACGAAGCTGCGCAGCCCGCTTTTCAGGATAGGCCTGCGGTTTCGAGATAAATTTCAGCATCGGGTCTTTGGCCACAGCGCACACTCCTTGAATATGCGCCGCGCCTACCGCGGCAAACGGCGGATGTCACCAATAAAACCGAATAATAGGACAGCCTAGCTGCCATATGTCATATATTTTGTGCCCAAATGCGGGGTTCGCGCAATATTATTTCACATATTTATGACCGTTTCGGCCCTTACCGCATGGCCAGCCACAGCAAAGCCGCTGAACCCACAATGATTCGGTAATAGGCAAATGGTGCGAAGCCATATCGGCCCACCAGCGCCACGAGCGCTTTCACCACGATCACGGCAACTACAAATGCGGCGGTGAACCCAATGGCAATCATGTCGAGATCATCGGCACTCAGCAGTGCGCGATCTTTCCATAGCGCGTAGACGGTCGCGGCCATCATCGTTGGCACGGCGAGGAAAAAGGAAAACTCAGCCGCCGTTTTGCGTTCGACACCCATCATCAGCCCGCCCATGATCGTCGCGCCTGACCGGCTCACCCCGGGCAGCATCGCGGTGCACTGAATAAGGCCGATGGATAAGGCCGTGCCGAACGGTATGTCCTCAACCGAATGGAAGCGGACATTTTTCACGATCCGTTCAAGAACCAATATGATTATGCCGCCGACGATAAGCGCGATGGCGACGATTTCGGGCGTTTGCATGGCGGCGCGAATGGCGTCGTACGCGACAACGCCGATGAGCAACGCTGGCACAAAGCCGAGCAGGATGTTGCGCGTGAACGCGATTGGACCGGGTTGCACTTTCAACAACCCCATCCCGACGGCCCAGAAACGCTGCCAGTACACCAGCAACACCGCCAATATTGCGCCCAGCTGGATGGCAATTTTGAACGCGATCGAACTGTTGTCGGTAAATCCGACCAGTTCACCGGCAAGTATGAGATGTCCGGTGGACGATACGGGCAGAAACTCCGTAAGCCCCTCGATAATACCGAGTAGTACGGCGATCAGCCAATCGCTCACTGTCCGCCACCAAAGCGGCCATGCCGGCGATAGATGTTCAACCAGTCAGCAGCGATCGTATCGAGCGGCGTGGGCACGATGCCATAGGCCGCCAGCCCGTCGGTGCCGGTTACAACATTGTCCTTGCCCAGCATCTTATACTGATCTTCCGTGATCGGCGCGCCCGGCAACCAACCCGTGCCCTTGGCGAGCAGTTTTGCCGCGATGTCAGGGACTTCCACAAATATGGGATCACGGCCGATGGCTTTGGCGATCCAGCGGTTCAGCTCCATCATCGAAAATGTTTCAGGGCCACCCAGCTCAAGCGTGCTTCCGTCCTGATGGGCCACGGCCTTTGCGACCGCCTTGGCGACATCGCCTACAAATACCGGCTGGAACTTGGTGTCTGCCCCAATGACGGGAACGACAGGAAGCGACCGGATCATTCCGGCAAAGCGGTTGATGAACTGGTCTTCGCGGCCAAAGACGATGGATGGGCGAAGGATGACGGCCGACGGGAATGCCGCGCGCACGGCGGCTTCGCCACTTGCTTTGCTCTGCCCATATTCCGCTTCGCTGTGTGCATCGGCGCCAATGGCCGACACATGGACGAGCGCTTTGACACCGGCGGCGGCTGCGGCCAGCGCGACGATGCCTGCGCCGACATTTTGCACAGCGTCCATATTATCGAAGCTGCCGACAAGATTGATGACCGCATCAGCGTCTTTCACGGCGCGTGCAACACTATCGGGCTTTCGGACATCAGCCGCCATCAATTGAACCTGACCGACATTGCCGAGCGGCTTGATATGATTGGCGCCGCCGACGTTGCGGCAGGCCACACGAATACGTGCGCCTTCGTTCAACAGCGCCTGCGCCACATAGCGGCCCAGAAAACCGCTGCCGCCAAAAATCGTTACCAACTTGCCTTGCATAAATGCTCCATCATGCAGCGTGTGAATTGGTTGGCGCTTTGCACCACCACCCGAAAGCTTTCAAGGCCGACCTGCGCCCGCCTGTAGATAATTGGTTCACCCTGTGCCTTATCATTGGCATCCTATTCTCTTCACGGTAACGGATATTGATGTGTCTTGATGGAACCTTGTGCATAAGGGGACGTTGGGCGCGAAGGGATGTCTGTTTGATCCGATTAACTGCCTTTTTGTATCTTGGTTGTGCCGCAGCGCCTCTGCTCGCGCAAAATCCGGCTGCCGGTGCCGTTGTGCCCGTGCAGGCGCCATCAACCACGCCTTTGAAAGTTTTGAGCCCCGCACCCGCTGATCCGCAAACGCCAATCATTGGCGAGGAGGAATTCGACGCCGCCATCCCGTCACTGGACGACGCGCCGTTGGAGAGCATCGACGCGTGGCAGGCCGAACAAGAGGCAAAGGAAGAAGGCGGCACGGCCCCGCAGCAGGCGGCACAAACCGCTGCCGATCCCGCTATCGCAGCCTTGCAGGATGGCGATGCCGTGGAAATCCTGCCCGACCCGCCCGTCACGGACCCGTTGCTGAACGATCCGCTTCCGCCAATTGATAGCTTTGATGTTGAACCACCGCCTGAACCAACGCAGGCGGCCGAACGTGAGGCGCGGGCGTTGCGCTATGTTGTGCGGTTCGATGGGCTGGATGCCACAAAGACAACCGATGTTGCCAAAGACGCCAACGGTGTCGCCGTGGAAGCCGCTATTTGGCGTGACGTGCGCGCAAGATTTGATAGCCTGTCGGTGCTCAACGATGGTGATGGTAGTGCGGAAAACCGCGCCGAAATCAGCCAACGTGCACGCGCCGACCGTCAGTTGCTGTTGGATGTCCTAAACGGTCAGGGCTTTTTTGACGCTGATGTGCGTGTCGCGGTTCAGCCTTCTGTCGTGGAAGGCCAGCCCTTGAACGTCATCCTGACGGTTGTGCCCGGGCGGCGTTATTATCTCGGGCAAATCGCCTTTGCCGCGCCTGCCGTTCAGCCGGCGGATCTTATCAGCCGCAGCTTTGTTCCCAAAAGCGGCGACCCGATTGTCGCGGACATCATCTTGGCTGCCGAGGCGAATATTTCGGTCGAGTTGCCCCAAAATGGCTATCCTTTTGCAAAGATTGGCGAGCGGGACATAT
The DNA here is from genome assembly GCA_002282385.1 of Sphingomonadales bacterium 39-57-19. Lineage (GTDB taxonomy): Bacteria > Pseudomonadota > Alphaproteobacteria > Sphingomonadales > Sphingomonadaceae > Sphingorhabdus_B. Next base: position 21,059 of record NCJG01000003.1, read on the forward strand.
TGCTGGATAGCGACAGGGGCGTTGGCGACTATAGCTTGCCCGTGGAAACGGGGGCACGCAGCTATTTCGGCCAATTGCGGACCGAAGGCACCACGGCTTTTGACGCCGATCATGTCTGGATATTGCGGCGCTTCAAGACCGGCGACCTATATGACAGCCGGAAAGTGGACGATTTGCGCGCGGCGCTCATCGCCACGGGCTTGCTGTCGACGGTATCTGTTGAACCTGTCCCGGGTGAGGGCAGCGCGCCAGATGGAACGCCTTATGCCGACTTGCTTGTGCGGCAGGAAGCGGCACCGCCGCGCACCATTGCCGGCAGCGCAGGCTATGGCACAGGACAGGGCTTGCGTGCCGATGTAAGCTGGACACATCGCAACCTGTTCCCTCCGGAAGGATCGCTGACCGCAGCGGGCGTGGTGGGGACAAAAGAACAAGCTGCGAGCATATCCGTCGCGCGGGCGAATGCCGGACGGCGCGACCGCAATATCGACATATCGTTGACCGCTTTGCACAGCAATTACGACGCTTTTGAAGCCTATACCGGGCGTCTGGCCGGAACGATGTCGTTCGTATCGACGCCCATCTGGCAAAAGAAATTCACATGGTCGATTGGCGCCGAAATATTGGCGACATCAGAAGACCAGTTTGATTTCGCGCGCGGGCTTCGCGACCGGCAGACCTTTTATGTCGCGGCGCTTCCCGGGCAAGTCGGCCTTGACCGGTCCGACAATCTATTGGACCCGACCAAAGGGTATCGCGTCAATGTGCGCGTGTCGCCAGAGACATCGCTTGGGACCGGCAAGCAGATTTATGCGCGGGCCATTCTTGACGCGTCTTATTATTATCCGGTGAAAGACAATATCGTTGTCGCCGCGCGCGCGCGGGTGGGGACGATATCGGGCATCGCACGCGATAACCTTGCCCCTTCGCGGCGCTTTTATGGCGGCGGTGGCGGATCGGTTCGTGGCTTTGGCTATCAACAGCTTGGCCCGAAAGATCCGAATAACGATCCGGTGGGCGGTCGGAGCATGAACGAATTCGCTTTGGAAGGCCGCTATCGTTTTGGCAATTACGGCGTGGTCGGCTTTGTTGATGCCGGACAAGCATATGAATCGAGCATTCCAAAGTTCAACGACTGGCGCATGGGCGTCGGGGTTGGTGGGCGCTTTTACACCAATTTCGGCCCAATCCGTCTGGATTTCGCAACGCCTGTGAACCGGCGACTGGGTGAATCGCGCTTCAGCGTCTATGTGTCGATTGGACAGGCGTTTTGATGATGTGGCGGCGCGTTGCCATTGGGGCCGGGGCGGTCATGGCATTGCTGTTGCTGGTGATCGCCGGCGGCTATGTGTGGCTGGACACCCAATCGGGGCGGAATTTTGTCGCGCGGCAGATTGCTGCGTTCGAAATGGAAAATGGCCTCAACATCCGCATTGGGAAAATTGAGGGCTCGATTTACAGCGATACCATCCTGCGCGATGTCCAGTTCCGCGATCCCAAGGGCGGCTTTGCCCGTGCGCCGGAAATCCGGCTCGATTGGAACCCGCTGTCTTATTTCTCCAGCGGCGTAAACATCACCTCGCTGCGCGCGCCAACGCTCAACGTCGCACGGATGCCGGCATTCCGCATGGTGCCCGACCGGGGTGACCCTTTGCTGCCTGATTTGGATATCAATATCGGTCAGCTGCAAATTGACCGCATTGTCTTTGCAAAAGGCATCACGGGCGAGGAACAGGTCGCCTCGCTGTCGGGCAAAGTCCAGATTGCCGATCGCCGCGCAATCGTCACCGCGACGGCGGGCAGCCTTCGGGGTGACCGCTTCGTCCTGAAACTGGATGCCGTGCCGGAGGACAATCGTTTCGATGTCGACCTGAACCTCGACGCACCGGCGAAGGGCCTTGTGGCCGGGCTTATGGGACGTGGCGTGCCCATGCAGATGACCCTCGCTGGCCGCGGCAGCTGGCGCAAATGGGACGGCGCTTTGTCCGCGCAAATGGGTGCGGAAGACGTTGCGGACATTGCCCTGACCGCGCGCGAAGGCACCTTCACCGCAAAGGGGACCGCCGCGCCTGCCAAGCTCATGGCGAACAGCCTGTTGGTGCGCGCATTATCGTCCGTGGCGAACATCGACATGGCGGCACGATTTGCCGAACGAACTGCGAAAATCAGCGGGACGTTGCGCTCGGCCGCGATGGAGATGCGCGCAGATGGTATTGCCGACTTAGGCGAAGCGCGTTTCCGCGACCTTGCCTTGGACATAAGGTTGCTTCGGCCCGGCATCATCGGTTCAAACGTTAGCGGGACAAATGTCCGCGGTAAGGCATTATTGAACGGGGCATTTGCCCAGCCCACCGTCGCCTATTCCGCGACCGCCACGCGTTTGGCGTTCGGTCTTACGACCTTTGAGGATGTGACGCTGAGTGGTGAGGCGCAAGGCGCGGCCGACCGCTTCCTTATTCCGGTAACCGCCCGTGCGCAGCGCGTCAGCGGTATCAACCAGATCGCCGGTGGCTTGTTGACCAACGTGCGCCTGAACGGTGATTTGGCGATCGCGAAGGGGCGTTTGCTTTCGGACAATCTGAAGATCAGGTCAGACCGCATCAACGCCACGGCCTTGCTGGTCGGCGATATTAATAAGGGTTTTTACACAACCGCGTTGGACGGGAAAGTCGACGGCTTCCAAGTGAACTCGGTCGGGCTGTTTAACGTGGTCGCCGACGTTGATATCGAAACCACCCTTGGCAAAGGCTATGTGCTGGTCGGCACAGTAAAGGCGCGTTCCACGCGGCTGTTCAGTGCGGGCGCGCAAAGGTTTCTGGGCGGGCAGATGTTTGTCGATGCCGGCATTCGTTACGGCAGTAACGGCATATTGCAGATTACCCGTGCGACCGTCGTTTCGCCGCTATTCCGGCTGAACAGCGGCACGGGAACTTATGTAGCCCAAGATGGCCGCGTAATATTTAACGGGCTTGGCTATTCGAACCAATATGGGCCCGTGGCTGTCGCCATGACCGGGACTTTTGACGATCCGGTATATCGCATCACTGCGACCAATCCGGGCTTTGGCGTTGGTCTATCAAATGTGGTTGGCGTCGTCACGCAAAGCCAGCGGGGTTACGCGGTCGCACTGACGGGCATGACCGATTATGGTCCGATCAGCGGTGATGCCGATGTGCTTTCGGGCGATGGCCCCCTCACGATTGATATCCAAAGGGGCAATTTTGCGGGCATCGGCGTTATCGGTCGTATCCGGCAAGCCGCCGCAGGCCCCTTTGTCGGGACGCTCACCGGCGCGGGCGCTGGGTTTGACGGTACAATTGAGCTTTCGGCGCAAGGCAGTTTCCAACGCGCCGTGGTGGATGCGGTGGCGTTGAATGCGGAACTCGCCGGCGCGCAAAAACTCTTTATTGGTCGCGGCATCATTAAAGCCGACGTTATTTTGTATGACAGTCCGCAGATTGTCGCGGATGTTCAAATGGAAAACGCCATTTTGAACGACATCGCGATTGCCGCCGCCCGGGCAAAGATCAATTATCGCGATGGGACAGGGACGGGGCAGATATTGGCGGAGGGCCGAAGCGAAGTGCCTTTCCGCGTCGCTGCCAATGCAGAATTCACCCCGCAGCTTTGGCGCATCGCTGCCAAGGGCCGGGCGAACAGTGTCGATTTCGCAACCGCTGGTCCCATCCGTATCATCCCGCGCCGTGGCAGCTATGACATTTTGCCGAGCACGATCAAACTGGCGCAAGGTTCGGTCCGGTTGGCCGGAAGCTATGGCGATACGATGTCATTCCAATCACGGTTGGACAAGGTCGACATCGCCGCTTTGAATCCTCTCTTTCCCGTTCCCGGCCTGAGCGGAACAGTCACCGGAAGCATCGATTGGGCGCAAGCATCCTTGGCTGCGTTCCCGCGCGCCGATGCACGGTTGGAAATCAGCAGCTTCGTCCGCGCCAATCTGGGGTCGCGTTCGCAACCTGTCGATATCAGTCTGGTCGGGCGATTGTTGCCCGATGGCGGCAATGCGCGCGCGATTATCCGGCGGCGTGGTGCGGCTGTGGGGCGCGTCCAGATTGACCTGACACCGCTGCCGCCCGGCACCGCCAGTTGGACCGAACGATTGCTTGCCGCGCCCTTGTCGGGTGGCGTGCGCTATAATGGCCCAGCAGATACGCTGTTTTCGCTGGCGGCTTTGGCCGATCAGAGCCTGTCCGGAAATATCGGCGTTGCGGCGGATTTTTCGGGCCGTGTTCAAACACCGCAACTGACCGGCGTTGTCCGCGCCAATGACCTGATGTACGAAAATGATGTCTATGGCACGCGGCTGACCAATTTGCGCATCCGCGGTCTGTTTACCAACGACCAGTTGGACGTGACCGAGTTGAGCGCAAAGGCCGGCGACGGGACGATCAGCGGCAAGGGCATTGTCAATCTTAGCTCGGCCAAAGGCTTCCCGGTTCAGCTGAACCTTGATCTCGACCGCGCACGTGTTGCGCGAAGCGAGCTGATCTCGACAACGGCAACCGGACAAATCACCGTATCAAATGCGCCGGACGGTGCCGCATTAATCCGCGGTAAGCTGCGCCTGCCCGAAACGCGGTTCAAAATCATCCGACAGGGCGCGGCCAAGGTTGCAACGCTCACAGGTGTCCGCCGCAAACAGTCAATTCGCCGTCCACGTGTGTCGGGTGATGCCGATGCAATCGCAAGTCTGCCCAGCAACTGGAAACTCGACATCGCGCTCGAAGCGCCCGGGAACTTATATGTCACCGGCATGGGGCTTGAATCCGAATGGGGCGCTAAATTGCGGATAACCGGCACCAGCGCTGCGCCGTTGATTTCGGGCGATATGGAATTGGTGCGCGGCACATTGGGCTTTGCCGGTCGGTCGTTCGAACTGGAAAGCGGCCGGATATCCTTCAACGGCGGCCCCGCAGCCAACCCGTCGATTCGCGTCGCTGCCGCCAGTGACGTCGATGGCACGACGGTGCGCGTCAACATCAGGGGCACGGGCCAAAATCCAGACATCAGCTTCAGCTCGACCCCGGCATTGCCGCAGGATGAAATTATGGCGCGGATATTGTTTGGCAATTCGATTGGCGAACTGTCCGCAATTCAGGCGGTGCAATTGGCAGGTTCGCTGAACAATTTGCGTGGCGGACCGGGCGGGCTTAATCCACTTGGCGTGCTGCAGTCGGCAACGGGATTGGACCGGCTGCGCATATTGGGCGCAGATGACATCACGGGGCGCGGAATGGCGGTGGCTTTTGGCCAATATATTACCAATGATGTCTATGTTGAAATCGTCACCGACGCGCGGGGATATACCGCAACGCAGCTGGAAATCAGCCTGACGCCCGCGCTTTCGATTTTAAGCCAGATCGGCAGCGGCGGAACGTCCAACGTCAATGTGCGGTATAAAAAGGATTATTGATGCGTCTTGTTGCGTGCATTCTGTTGCTCACACTGGCGGGATGTCAGAAGGATTTTGACAGCCAATATGCCGAAACCGAACGCAGGGTGAAGGCGGCCGAGGCCAAGATTGACGCAGAAATGGCGAAGGAAACCAACAGGGAGCCCGGAGAGGTTTCTAAATCCAACTAATCTATGCGCTTTTTTGGGCCACCCCTTCACATTTTGGTTAACCGGTCCTAACAGATAGCTATGTGGCATCTCCATCAATATCCGCTGTGCCCTTTTTCGCGTAAGGTACGACTCCTTTTGGGCGAAAAGGGTGTGCCGTACAGCCTCGTGCGCGAAAATCCGTGGGAACAGCGCGACGAGTTTCTGCACATGAACCCCGCTGGCCGCACGCCGGTGATGCGCGACCCGGAACGCAATATCACCTTGGTCGATTCGGTCGCGATCTCCGAATATATCGATGAAACCGTTGCGACTAATCCGATGATCACGGGCACGGCGCAATATCGCGCCGAAACACGCCGTCTGGTCGCGTGGTTTGACGAACAATTTTATGGCGATGTAACGCAGCCGCTTCTGCACGAACGGATGAAAAAGCGTCTGATCGACCGGCAACCGCCCGAGTCGAAAATATTGCGTGAAGCCATGAAGCTGGCCAACGGGCATCTCGATTATATTGATTACCTGATTGACCACCGTGCATGGCTGTCTGGCGCGGTCATGAGCATGGCCGATCTTGCCGCAGCCGCACAAATTTCGGTGGCCGATTATCTTGGCGGAATTGACTGGACGGGGCATGAGCAGGCCAAGGCTTGGTATGCGATGTTTAAGTCGCGCCCAAGCTTTCGCCCATTATTGTCGGAACGGATGGAAGTCATCACCCCGCCCAAACATTATGAGCAGGTGGATTTTTAGGCTTGTGCCAACGCGACCAGTCGCGCCATTGCCCGCCTTTTGAAAAATCAGGCCAGCCACCCCTTGCGTTGCCAGTGCCGTGATAGTTGCCACTGCACCACCGCCATCACGATGATGAACATCGGGAAGGCGAGCATGGAGATGTCGGTTTGCGCGCCACTGGCGATCAACAACGGGTAGCTGAACTGGATGATGATCGCGATCAGGCTGAATGAAAAGGCAAGCGGTGCCCAAAATTTGCGCATCAGCAGGCCGATGGCGCCAAGCGTTCCGACGCCAACGCCGGTTGCATAAGCCGCCCAAGCCCAGCCCGGCATCGATAGCCATAAATCACGCTGCACCTGCGGCAGCACGGCAATGTCGGCGGCTGTCATCGTCCACTGGCTGACAAAGGCGCCGACGCCCATAAGGTTCCAGAGCAGGAAGAGGATGCTGACCAAAGTCAGCCAGCGTGGTGTGGTCAAAGCGTTCATATAAGTGCTCCAGTTGCGCGCTGACGGGCAGTGCAGAGAAGGGGGTGGCGACTCGCGATAATGTGAAAAGCATAACAATTGGTTGGTATCTATCAATCCACCCATGAAAGTCGCGAGGCGTAACCGCACAGAGCTAAAAAGATGCGCGACTGATCCCGGTTTCGGCGCAGATTTGATATGCCAACGCTTCGTATACGAACCGGCAGCGGTTGCCCTGCGCATGATTTTTCCCGCATCCGATGCTTGTCGACTGCTGGACCGGTCGACCGGACCTCCGCTGCAGCTTCATCCCAGTGTGGCGGGGGTCCATAATTGAGTCATGCGGGGTAACAATATGGTGTCGATAGTCTCGACGGTTGCCTATCTCGGGCTCGAAGCACGCAGTGTCGAGGTACAATGTCAGGTCGCACCCGGCGTGGTGAGTTTCGCGGTCGTGGGACTGCCGGACAAGGCCGTGGCCGAAAGCCGCGAGCGTGTGCGCGCCGCGATTTCCGCGCTTGGACTTGCGCTACCCCCCAAACGGATCACCATCAACCTGTCGCCTGCAGATCTGCCCAAGGAAGGGTCGCATTATGACTTGCCCATCGCATTGGCCTTATTGGGTGCGATGGGGTTGGTCGATGCAGAGACGCTGGCCCAATATGTCGTGGTGGGGGAGCTTGGGCTGGATGGCCGCGTTGCGGGATCACCCGGAGTGCTCCTCGCGGCGCTGCACGCGTCTTCACGCGGCATGGGGCTGATATGTCCGGCCGTGCAGGGGTCCGAAGCGGCGTGGGCAGGCGAGATTGAAGTGATCGCCGCGCCGGATTTGCTTGGGCTGCTGAATCATTTGAAGGGACAATCGCTGCTGCGGAGCCCCGAACCCGGCATCGCCGAACCGCGCAAAGCTGGCCCCGACATGAAAATGGTGAAGGGGCAGGAAACCGCCAAGCGCGCGCTTGAGATCGCGGCTGCGGGGGGTCACAATCTGTGCATGGTTGGGCCGCCGGGTGCGGGCAAGTCGCTTTTGGCGTCGTGCATGCCGGGTGTATTGCCCGAACTGACGCCCGCCGAAGCGCTGGAAGTGTCGATGATTGCGTCGGTAGCCGGAACGTTGGAGGGCGGACGGTTGATGCGCACACGGCCAGCACCACAGCGCCTCCATGCCGGCGTTGGTCGGTGGCGGCCTGCGCATTCGGCCCGGCGAAGTGAGCCTTGCGCATCTGGGCGTATTGTTTCTGGATGAGCTGCCCGAATTTCAGCGCGCTGTGCTCGATAGCTTGCGGCAACCGCTTGAAACCCGTGAAGTCAGCATTGCACGCGCGAACAGCCATGTGACATTCCCCGCCAATGTGCAGCTGGTTGCGGCCATGAACCCGTGCCGTTGTGGGCATTTGGGCGATGCCGCTTTGGCCTGTAGCCGCGCACCGCGCTGCGCCGCCGATTATCAGGCAAAGATATCGGGACCGTTGCTTGATCGCATTGACTTACATGTGGAGGTGCAGGCGGTGAGCGCGGCGGACCTCGTCTTGCCGCTGCCTAGCGAAGGATCGGCGGAGGTTGCGGCGCGCGTTGATGCCGCGCGCCATGTGCAAAGCGCGCGTCTGGCGGGGACTGGCCTGCGCACCAATGCGGATTTGGACGGTGATGCGCTGGCGGCCTTTGCCAGCCCTGACGCCGCGGGTCAGAAATTGCTGGCACAAGCGGCAGAGGCCATGCGGTTATCCGCGCGCGGCTACACGCGCATCTTGCGGGTCGCCCGAACGATTGCCGATCTTGCAGGGTCGAGCGATGTTGGCCGCATCCATATCGCGGAGGCGCTGAGTTACCGCAGGCAAGCGCCGCGTAACTGAGGTCAGGCTATGCCGAGTGGCAATTTCTGGGGCGCGCACGCCGCGCGTTAAGAAAAAAGGTGGTGCGGATGGCGGGACTCGAACCCGCACGCCCAAAAGGACAACAGATTTTAAGTCTGTAGCGTCTACCATTCCGCCACATCCGCATGACATTGCGCAGACAGCATTACGTCCGCACGGTCAAGGGGCTTTGCAGCCCAAGCTTATTTGTTAAGCCGCTCCCGCACTTCCTTGCCGGGTTTGAAATAAGGTACGCGCTTGGAAGGAACATCAACCGCGGCACCGGTGCGCGGGTTGCGGCCCTTACGCGGGCTGCGGTCGCGCGTTGAAAAGGCCCCAAAGCCACGCAGTTCCACACGTCCGCCGTCGGCAAGACGTTGGATGATCTGGTCGAAAAACAGATCCAAAATCTTTTCGATTTCTTCCGTTTTTAACTCGGGGTTTTCAGCTTCCAGCTTTTTGATCAATTCTGAACGGATCATTTTATTTCCTTCACATCGGGCTCACTGAAGTTGCAAGGCAGCTTCTCAAGCGTCTGACGTTCGTAATGGTTCCGAAATGCCAGAAATTTACCGATATTACAACGGCGTTACCGATGTTGGTTTTGGAGAGCATAAAAAAACCCGCCCTTCGTGAAAAGGGCGGGTTTTTGTTCCGATAAATCGGGGTTGTGAATTAGCCGAAGCTTATTTCTTCACGCCCTTAAGTGCTTCACCCAAGATGTCGCCAAGCGATGCGCCGGAATCCGACGAACCATATTGCTCAACAGCTTGCTTCTCTTCAGCGAGTTGAAGCGCCTTGACGGAGAAGTTTGGCTTCTTCGAACGGTCGAAGCCAGTGATCATTGCGTCGAACTTCTGACCAACCTGGAAACGGTCTGGACGTTGCTCGTCACGGTCACGGCCAAGGTCGGCACGCTTGATGAAGCCAGTTGCGCCATCTTCACCGGCCTGCACTTCAAGTCCGCCATCGCGTACTTCAAGAACAGTAACAGTGGTGGTCGCACCCTTCTTCAGGCCGCTTGCCGAAGCAGCGCCGGCTGCCGATGGGGCACCCTTTTCAAGCTGCTTGATGCCAAGCGAAATGCGCTCTTTCTCGGCGTCGATGTCGAGGACGATTGCCTTGACGGTTTCGCCCTTGCGGTGAAGATGCAATGCTTCTTCGCCGGTGATGCCCCATGCGATGTCGGACATGTGAACCATGCCGTCAACGTCGCCGTCGAGGCCGATGAACAGACCGAATTCGGTCGCGTTCTTGACTTCGCCTTCAACGGTCGAACCCACTGGGAACTTGTCAGCGAACGATGCCCATGGATTGTCGTGCGCTTGCTTGAGACCAAGCGAAATGCGGCGCTTTTCCATGTCGATGTCGAGAACGACAACGTCGACTTCTTGGCTTGTCGAAACGATCTTGCCAGGGTGAACGTTCTTCTTTGTCCATGACATTTCCGAAACGTGGACCAAACCTTCGATACCGGCTTCGAGTTCGATGAACGCACCGTACTCGGTGATGTTCGTGACTGCACCCTTAAGCTTTGTGCCCACTGGATATTTGGCAACGGCTGCATCCCAAGGATCGCTTTCCAGCTGCTTCATGCCAAGGCTGATGCGCTGTGTGTCCTTGTTGATACGAACGATCTGAACCTTAACGGTGTCACCAATGTTGATGATTTCGCTTGGGTGGTTGATGCGCTTGTAGCTGATGTCGGTGACGTGCAGCAGGCCATCGATGCCGCCCAAGTCAACGAATGCACCATAATCGGTGATGTTCTTGACAACGCCGTCGATGATCTGACCTTCAGCGAGGTTCTGGATGAGGCCAGTGCGCTGTTCTGCGCGTGTCTCTTCCAAAATGGCGCGACGCGAAACAACGATGTTGCCACGCTTGCGGTCCATTTTCAGGATGACGAATGGCTGCGCGATGTCCATCAATGGCGCTACGTCGCGCACTGGGCGAACGTCGACTTGGCTGCCGGGCAAGAATGCCACTGCGCCGCCGAGGTCAACGGTGAAACCACCCTTTACACGGCCGAAGATAACGCCATCGACGCGGTTGCCAGCGTCGAATTCGCCTTCAAGAACGTCCCACGCAGCTTCGCGGCGGGCACGGTCACGGCTGAGCATGGCTTCGCCGTTCATATTTTCTACGCGGTCAACGAAGACTTCAACTTCGTCGCCAACCTTCAGGTCGGCTTTTTGGCCGGGCATAGCGAATTCACGCAGCGCCACACGGCCTTCGGATTTGAGACCCACATCGATGACAGCATGGTCATTATCGATTGCGGTTACGGTGCCCTTTACGACGCGGCCTTCAAAGCCACCGTCTGCGCCACCAAGTGATTCGTCGAGAAGTGCCGCGAAATCGTCGCGGGTCGGGTTTGGCGAAGTTGCCATAGGTTAGAGTTTCCTTACGTACTTTTTGTCCGGCCAGTCGGTTGGTTCCGACGGTCTTTGACCAGAAATGCCCTATTGCCCGAATAGCAATAAAGCGTTCAAATACAGAGCATATCAAACCAAATTACCACGTCATGCTGAACTTGTTTCAGCATCCATCCATCAACTTAGACCAAGGGTCAGCGCGGCGAAATGGACCCTGAAACACGTTCAGGGTGACGGTGTGTTCTATCGATACACTCCGGCTACTTAGCTCTTGCGAAGTCGAGACTCCACCAAAGCAATCGCAGCTTGAACGGCGCCGCCTATAGTCAAATCCCCGGTATCAAGCAATAGCGCGTCTTGCGCGGGTTTTAACGGGGCATCGGCTCGCCCCATGTCGCGTGCGTCGCGGGCATGAATATCGGCAAGAATATCGGCAAAGCGCACGTCGATCCCGTGCCGCTGCATTTCGTCATACCGCCGCTGCGCCCGCACCTCGGCAGGGGCGGTTACAAACAGCTTCACATCGGCATGCGGCGCGATCACGGTGCCGATGTCCCGCCCGTCCAGCAACGCACCGCTCGGCTGATTGGCAAAATCCACCTGACGCTTGTTCAATGCCGCGCGCACTTGCGGGTGGAGCGACACGCGGCTGGCCAAACCGCCGACCGTTTCGGTCCGCAGAGCGGCGTCATCCAGAATGCTGTCGGGAAAATCACATCCAGCCAAGGCGTCCGCCGGATTGTCGGGGTTGCCATTGTTGATTTGCACCTGCCGACCCACCGCGCGGTACAACAAGCCGGTGTCGAGAAACGGCAGGCCAAAATGCGCGGCCAATGCCTTTGCCAACGTACCCTTGCCTGAGGCAGTTGGGCCATCAACGGCGATAATCAATGTGCAACCTGAAGATTGTGCATCATCGCCTCGAACGTCGGAAAGCTCGTGGCGATGGGGGATACATCATCGACCGTTACGGGGTGATAGCAATGCTGCCCTGCCACCGCAAAGCTCATGGCAATGCGGTGATCGAGCGCGCTATTGATCGTTGCGCCGCCCTCAAGCGGTTCGCCGCCTGTGCCTTGAATGACAAGGCCGTCTTCGCGTTCTTCGACCTGCGCGCCAATGGCTTTCAGGCCCGTCGCCATTAATGCCAACCGGTCGGACTCTTTCACGCGCAGTTCGTCGAGGCCGCTGGTGATGGTCTGTCCTTGCGCCATGCACGCGGCGACGAAGAATACCGGAAATTCGTCGATCATGCTTGGTGCGACTTCGGGTGGCACTTCGATGCCGCGCAAAACCGAATGGCGCGCGGTGATATCGGCCACAGGTTCGCCGCCGACTTCGCGTTCGTTGGCGTAATTCAGGTCAGCGCCCATCGCTTCCAGCATCTTGAAAATGCCGGTGCGCGTCGGGTTCATGCCGACATGGGTCACGGTCACTTCGCTGCCGGGGGTAATGAGCGCCGCGACAATGGGGAAGGCCGCCGATGACGGGTCGCCGGGCACGTCGATCGTCTGCGGCTTCAGCTCTGCTTCGCCGACAAGCCGGATATGGCGCACGCCATCGGCATCAACTTCAACCGTCAAATCCGCGCCAAAACCGCGCAGCATCCGTTCGCTGTGGTCACGCGTGGGGACGGGTTCAATCACTTCGGTGATGCCCGGTGTATTAAGGCCAGCAAGCAACACGGCGCTTTTTACTTGGGCGGAGGCGACCGGCAGATGATAGCGGATCGGCACCGCAGGTACCAAGCCGCGCACCATCAGCGGCAAGGTTCCGCCGGGGCTGGCGGTGAATTCGGCGCCCATTTGGCTGAGCGGGTCGATAACGCGGCCCATCGGGCGTTTTGATAATGACGCATCGCCAATGAATGTCGCGGTAAGCCGGTGGCTGGCAACCAGACCCATCAACAAGCGCGTCGACGTGCCGCTATTGCCCATATCAAGCGCGCTTGCAGGTTGCATCAGGCCGCCAACGCCAACGCCGTGGACGGTCCAGCACCCTTCGCCCGTGCGTTCGATGTGAGCGCCCATCGCGCGCATCGCGGCGGCGGTCGACAGCACGTCTTCGCCCTCGAGCAGACCGGAAATCCGGCTTTCGCCAACGGCCAATGCGCTGAGCATCAGCGACCGGTGCGAGATGGATTTGTCTCCGGGTACCTTCACTGTGCCGCGAAGCGGCCCTTGCGAACAGAAACTGGCGGGGCGGGGTTGAACGCTATGCATGACGTTTTGCGCTTTGCGGATGATGCGTGGCCAAGTCAACGACCACAGTAATTTTTGACAGCGGCGCGTCGCTGTGGCAAAGGCCGCGCCAATTGACGGTGATTCACAGATGTGCATCGCCCTTCCAAGCCAGTTTAAAAAGGATTTGAGCCCGCCATGATCAAGGCTGAATGGGGAACCAAGCGCACTTGCCCGAAATGTGGTGTTCGTTTTTACGATCTGACCAAGGACGAGCCGGTTGAATGCATTGAATGCGGCAACCAGTGGACACCTGAGCCAGTTTTGAAGTCGAAGCAGCCATTGCCGTTTGAAGAAGCCGAAAAGAAGAAAGACGATTCGGATCTTGCGGATGACGATCTCGACATTGACGTCGATGCCGTTGACGGTGACGTGTCGCCAGACAATGATGTCGACCTTGGCGGTGACGAAGATCTCGGCGTTGCTGGCACTGAAGACGAGCCAGACGACATCTAATCTTCGGACTTGAAATATATAGGAGCGCCCGCTAGTGGCGCTCCTCACCAAGGCTGCCCCACGGGCGGCCAGATGGGGCCTTAGCTCAGCTGGTAGAGCGCTACACTGGCAGTGTAGAGGTCAGGGGTTCGACTCCCCTAGGCTCCACCATTTTTGTTTCGCACAATTCGGGCTATCCAATAATCACCCTAAACTCGTTTCACCTTCGGTGACTGCGTTCCGGGGTCAGAATTGACGGCCATCATGAAGTAAGATGCTGAAACAAGTTCAGCATGACGGGTTTGAACCCGCCACTGGCCAAAACCGCCATACTCCCCTAAAGGCCAACACATGCATTTTCTCGACCAAGCAAAAATCTTTATCCGTTCCGGCGCCGGTGGCCCGGGAGCGGTCAGCTTTCGTCGTGAAAAATATGTGCAATATGGCGGCCCCGACGGCGGCAATGGCGGCAAGGGTGGCGATGTCATCTTTGAAGCGGTGGCTGGACTGAACACGCTCATCGATTTCCGTTATGCGCAGCATTTTAAAGCCATGCGCGGTATTCAGGGCATGGGCCGTGATCGCCACGGTGCCTATGGCGATGACTTGGTCATTCAGGTGCCTGTGGGCACACAGGTGCTGGCCGATGACGAAGAGCGTTCGCTTTTGCTCGATTTGACCGAGGTCGGCCAACGCGTTGTGTTCCTGCGCGGCGGCGATGGTGGTCGCGGTAACGCATCGTATAAAAGCTCAACCAACCGCGCGCCGCGTCAGCATGGCCCCGGTTGGCCGGGCGAAGAAATGTATGTTTGGCTGCGCCTGAAATTGCTCGCGGATGCCGGACTTGTCGGCATGCCGAACGCGGGCAAATCGACCTTCATTAATCAGGTGTCCAATACCAAGGCCAAGGTGGGCGATTATCCCTTCACAACGACGCGCCCGCAATTGGGCGTGGTCGACCATAAATCGCGCGAGTTTGTTCTGGCGGATATTCCAGGGCTTATCGCTGGCGCAGCCGAAGGCGTTGGCATTGGCGATCGCTTTTTGGGCCACATCGAACGTTGCCGCATCCTCATTCATTTGATCGATGCGACGCAGGATGATCCCATCGCCGCGTGGCATATCGTGTGTGACGAGCTGAGCGAATATGGCGCAGCATTGGATGAAAAGCCGCAGATTGTCGCGCTTAACAAGGGCGATTTGCTTGATCCCGAATTGATGGCCGACATTGCCGAGCAATTGCAGGCAGCCGGCGCGTTGGACGTGATATCCATTTCCGGTGCAACGGGGCAGGGCGTTGATCTTGTGCTCGACCGGATTTTGGAAGCGCTGCCCGCCAAAAGCGGGATTGAAGGCGCAAAGGCCGATGGCATCACCGAGGACGGGACATGGTCGCCGATCTAAACGCCGCATTCCTGCCGACATCTTGCCCGCTGTTGGTGGTCAAGGTCGGATCGTCGCTGCTGGTGCAGTCCGACGGGAATGTGCGGCGGCAATGGTTGGAAACGCTCGTTGCGGATATCAGCGCGCGGCATAAGGCCGGGCAGCGGATCGTTATCGTCACCTCAGGCGCGATTGCATTGGGTGCGCGCCGTCTGGGTTTTGAAAAAGGCGGCCGCAGCAGCCTCGCCGATGCGCAGGCCGCGGCATCGGTTGGGCAAATTGTGCTGTCGGGCATCTGGGCAGAGTTATTGGACGCGCAGTCGCTTGCTGCGGCGCAAATGCTCGTGACGCTTGATGATCTGGAGGATCGCCGACGCTATTTGAACATTGCGGCCACGCTCGATCGCCTTTTGGGTGCAGGGGCCGTTCCTGTCATCAATGAAAATGACAGCGTTGCCACCGAAGAAATCCGCTTTGGCGACAATGACCGGCTTGCCGCGCGCGTGGCGCAGGCGGCTGGCGCCAGTGGGGTGATTTTGCTGTCGGATGTCGATGGCCTGTTCGACCGCGCGCCACATTTGCCGGGTGCGACATTGTTGCCGACAATCGCAAAAATTGACGGCCGCGTGCGCGTCATGGTGGCGGAGGGTTCATCCTCTGGCATGGGATCGGGCGGTATGGCGTCCAAGCTGGATGCCGCCGATATTGCGGCACGCGCTGGTATCGGTTTGGTTATCGCTTCCGGACTTCGCGATCACCCGCTCGCCGCGCTTGAAACAGGCGGGCCTTCGACCTTTTTTGCGCCGCGCGACGGGGGTTCTGCACGCAAGAGCTGGTTGGGCGGACGGCTGACCGTCAAGGGCCGCATCCGCATTGATGCTGGCGCCATCAAAGCGCTCAGCTCGGGCAGCAGCTTGTTGCCCGCTGGCGCCTTGTCGGTGGAGGGTGAATTTAAGCGGGGCGACGTCATCGACATCAGCGATGACGACGGCGTTGCGGTCGCGCGCGGCCTTTCCGAATATGATGCGGTCGATGCCGCCCGCATTTGCGGCCATCGTTCCAGCGAATTGGCCGATATCTTGGGTACTGTGCCCCGCTCCGTCCTTGTGCACCGCGATCAGTTGGTTCTTTTGTGAAAACAGTCGCGCTAACCGGAGCGACGGGTTTTGTCGGACGGATCACGCTCGACCGGTTGATTGCCTCTGGTTGGCATGTGCGCGCGCTGACGCGGCGGGACCAGCACAAAAAACCGGGCGTCAGTTGGGTTCATGGCAGCCTAAATGATACAGCAAGCCTCACCGAATTGTGCGAAGGCGCCGATGCCGTCTTGCATGTCGCAGGCGTGGTCAATGCGCCTGATGCGGCTGGTTTCGAAAGCGGCAATGTCACCGGCACAGCGCATATCATCGCCGCTGCGCAATCGGCTGGCATCACACGTTTTGTCTGCGTCTCCTCGCTTGCTGCGCGGCATCCGGAGCTTTCGATGTACGGCGCGAGTAAGGCCACAGCCGAAGCGCTCGTGCGCACATCATCGCTCGACTGGACCGTCATTCGTCCGCCCGGAGTGTACGGCCCCGGCGACACCGAAATGTTCGATATGTTCCGCATCGCCGCCAAGGGATGGGCCTTGCTGCCGCCGCGCGGAAAGGTGTCCGTCATTCATGTCGATGATCTGGCCCGCTTGCTGGTGACATTGCTGTCGGCGGATAATGTGTCGAAATGCGTGTTTGAGGCAGATGACGGAACGGCAGGCGGGTGGACGCACGCCGGTTTTGCCAAGGCCATCGGTGCTGCGGTCGGGCGCGATGTCATAACGGTGCACGCGCCTGCGTTTCTGTTGAAATTTGCCGGATGGGCCGACCGTGCGGTGCGCGGTGCAAAGGCGAAACTGACGCCCGATCGTGCCAATTATCTCGCGCACCCCGACTGGACAATCAATCGCGATGCTGCGCCCGCACCCCAGCTTTGGACGCCGGAAATCGCAACGCCCAAGGGGTTGAAAGACACCGCAAGCTGGTATCGCGCGCAGGGGTGGATGTAGGCGCATGGCTTTGCCCTCATACTGCCTTATTCGCTTGCCATAGCGCGCCGATATGGCGCATTGCCCGTCACATAATTTGAGGATTTACGTATGACCGACCGCAGTGAAATGTTTGATCGCCTGAAGGCCTTGATTGAGCCATTTAACAAAAAAGGTGTCGAGGTTGGCGAGACCACCACTTTTGCAGGTGATTTGGAATGGGACAGCCTGACCGTCATGGATTTTGTCGCTGAAGTCGAAGACAGCTTTGACATCATCATCAGCATGAATTTACAGGCTGAAATCGAAAATGTCGGCCAACTGGTCGACGCTGTGACCAAGCTGACCGCAGCTTAATTCAAACGGACGCCTGATTTTAACGGAAGACGTGCATGACTGACTTATTCTCCAAATTTGATGCCCTGATTGCGCAACGTGAAGGCCTGTTGGCCACGGGCGTAAAAGACCCGTTCAGCCTTGTGATGGAAGAGGTGAAATCGCCTACCGTTGCTGTCGTGAATGGCAAGGAAACCATCTTGCTTGGCACCTATAATTATATGGGCATGACGTTTGACGATGATGTCATCGCCGCGGGCAAGCAGGCGTTGGACGAATTTGGCGCAGGCACAACCGGCAGCCGCGTTTTGAACGGCACATTTCAGGGCCACAAGGAATGCGAAGACGCGTTGAAGGAATTTTACGGAATGGACCATGCGATGGTCTTTTCCACGGGCTATCAGGCGAACCTTGGCATCATCAGCACGATTGCGGGCAAGGGCGATTATGTCATTCTGGATATCGACAGCCATGCGTCGATCTATGACGGTTGCAAAATGGGCGATGCCGAAATTGTGGCCTTCCGCCATAATGACGTCGAGGCCCTCGAAAAGCGACTGAAGCGCCTGCCCGCCGATGCGGGCAAGCTTGTCGTGCTTGAAGGTGTCTATTCGATGCTGGGCGACGTTGCGCCGCTCAAGGAGATGATCCGCGTTTCGAAAGAAGCTGGCGCGATGATCCTTGTCGACGAAGCGCATTCGATGGGCTTTATCGGCGAAAATGGCCGCGGCGTGGCCGAAGAGCAGGGCGTTCTCGACGATGTCGATTTCGTCATCGGTACCTTCTCCAAATCGGTCGGCACCGTCGGCGGCTTCTGCGTTTCCAACCATCCCAAATTTGAAATCATGCGGCTTGTCTGCCGTCCGTATGTATTCACGGCGTCATTGCCGCCAGCGGTCGTCGCATGTTCGGCCGCGAGCATTCGCAAGTTGATGCACAATGGCAACAAGCGTGCGCATTTGTGGGAAAACTCCAGAAATCTGCACCAGGGCCTGCGCGATCTTGGTTTCAAACTCGGCACGCCCGATGCGCAAAGCGCGATCATCGCGGTGATTATGCCCGATTTGGAAAAAGGCGCGATGATGTGGGCTGCGCTTCTTGAGAACGGCCTATATGTAAACCTCGCCCGTCCGCCCGCGACACCCGCCGGCATGACATTGCTGCGCTGTTCTTTATGTGCCGAACATAGCAGCGAACAGGTTGCCGATATCCTGAGCCGCTTCGAACGCGCAGGCAAAGCCGTCGGGATCATTTGACCGCGGCCCCATGAACAGGCTTGACCGCAACGCGCGCTTATTGGCGACTGGCTTTGCGGCAATGGCCGGTATGGTGGATGCCATCGGATTTATGGCAAGCGGCGGGTTTTTCCTGTCGTTCATGAGCGGTAACTCGACGCGCCTTAGCGTCGGTATCGTTGAAAGCGCGCCTTATATCGGTTTGGTCGCGGCGCTGCTCGCCAGCTTTGTCGGCGGCGTTGTCGCCGGGTCATTGGTTGGCCGGCAAACGACATTTGGCCCGCATCATCGGCAGGCGATTATCCTGACTGGCATTTCGCTTTTGCTGTTCGCCGCGCCTATTGTCGCTGACGCCGGGTTGCTGCCCGTCGCTTTATGCTTTTCGGCCTTTTGCATGGGGATGGAAAACACGCTGTTTGAACGCGAAGGATCGGTGTCGTTCGGCTTGACCTATATGACCGGTGCGCTCGTCAAGATTGGGCAAGGCATTGCGACGTTGATCAGCGGTGGCGCGCGTCTGGAATGGGTGCCCTATTTGCTGCTTTGGCTGGGTCTGGCCAGCGGCGCGATGATTGGTGCGCTGATGTTCGGCCAGTTCGGGCTTAAAAGCCTGTGGCTGCCTGCCGCATATGCAGGGGTTTTCGCGCTGGCACTTTTCGTTCCGCGCAAAAATAGGCTTTAACGCACGGCGCCTTTCGCCAATAGCTTGGGCACCAAAAACAACGCCGCGATTAACGGCCATTTGCGCTGCCAAGGGCGCACTATGATTTGCGTGCCGGCGTGGCGGTTAATCTTCCACGCCAGATAATCAATGCCGCCCGCATAGGTAAACGCCGCCTTTGCCAGCCGTGCAACGGTCAGCAACTTTCCGCGTCGACGTAAGGCGGGCCAGCGGCGTTTTTCTTGAACGATGTGGCCATCGGGGTCGGGCAAGATAACTATTTTGTCGCCGCGCACTTCATGTGCGATCGTTATGTGCTGCAATGCCGCTTGGCCAAAGCGGACGTAGCGATTGGGGTCGAATGAAATCACCGAAGACGGCCGGTCCTTGCGTTCCGCGCGCAGCTCCGCGCCATATGTCATTTCGAATCCCGACTGCCAAAGGTCGAGCACATCGGCTTCGCGCTCGGCAAATGCCAGCGCCGCATTCAGCAAGGTCGGGGCGGCACCCGATATTGCAAGAACCGCAGATTGCCGTGCGTCCTCATCCGCGCACCAGACAAGCCGCGATGGCTGGGCAAATCGCGCCCAGACCGACACCGCAGACGCCGCCGGGCGGTTGAGGTGGTGAAAGTCCGCTTCGCTTAAAATCGCGACCTTGGCGACGAGATTGCCATGTTGAAACGGAAATACATTGGGCGGCAGGCGGCGGTTCCATGTGGCGAGCCAACCGCGTCCATAGGCGGATTGGTAATCGGACACGATGAGGTAGAAGTCGAGCATCTCCCCCTCTAGCTTTTCCGACCGCAGGCACGATCCATAGAACAGAACGGCGCGCGCTGCCGGGCCATATTGCGCCGCGATATACGCAGCGAAGTCGCTCGCGCCCTGTTGCGCGGGTAGGGCCAATTCCTCGGCCACAAGCTGGGTCAGCGAAAGCATATCTGCGCCTTAGCCGTTTCCGTTGCCGCTTGTTAAGCAGCGAGTTTCAGAAAAGGCACAGGCGGCGTTGACCGAAGCACGATCGGGCTACCGCGATACGCCTCGAACACTTCGCCATCCAAAACGACGCTGCTGCGTTCGCTATCGATGCGGATGACGTCGCCTTGCTGGAAATGGACGCCGCTTGTGGGCGTGTGGCCCAATTTGCCGCGCAGTGACGCCGCGATCATTTTCAGCATCGCCCATGGCGTTTGGTCAACGGCCATAAACTTCATCAAACCACGCTGTTTGGTTTTTCCGGCCTGCCCGCCAAGCAAAAGCTTTTCCAGCGTGGTGACGATCAAAACCGAAAATGTGCCCTGCAATTCGCCATTGCGGATAAACGATATGCTGACGGGTTTTGATCGTTCCGGCAGGAAACTTGCCTTCACCCGGACAAAGGCCGAAAACATAACGGCAATGAACGTCAGGAAATGGCTTAAGCCATTGGGCAATCCCAACGGATAGATTTTGTGGCGGCAATAAAGAATCGTTTCGGCAAGACCTGCGCCGCCCAAGAACATGCCAAGAACCGGACGCGCGCCTTCGCTGCCATCGCTTAACGCAATCAGTTCGCGGACAACGATATGTTCGGAAAGATCGCCCTTTGCGACGTCGATGATACGCGCCAGCGCCTCCAACGGGTCACCTTCGGCTCCCAAATCGAGCGCAATCAGGTTGGTCTTGCCATTGGGCAGCACGGCGACGGGCGGCGGCGACCCTTCAAAATGTCCACCATGGTATAGTTCGGTCAACGCAGACTGCACGGTGCCATCGCCGCCATTGATGACGAGCACCTTGGGCTTCACGCGGGCAATCATTTCCAGCGCTTTGGCGATCTGGCCAATTTCTTCGACTTCGTAATGGAATATATCAGGATTTTTCGCGCAATAGTTTCGGACCGCCGGCAACAACGACCTGTTGCCGGTTGAATTGGGGTTCGAAAGAAGCGCGACTAAAGCCAAATCATTACCTTCACATATATTTCAGGTTGATGGTGATCCGCGTAATGCCGGGGCCCGCATCGAATGCAACTTTGCTGACCGACGGCTTGCCCAAATTCAATATGCTCACGCTGGGGTTGTTGGAAAAACCGCCGCCGTCCTGCGTGAAGTCTGTTTTGCCATTTCCGTTTCGGTCATGGCGCACAGCAATGCCATATTTCCCTTCGGAAGGGACGGGCAGGCAAAAGCTCATATTTCCTGCGCTCGCGCGGCTTTCGATGCGGTGCAGCCAGCGGCCTTTGGCCAGCCAAGTGCCGGGCGTTGCGGCATAAGATTGCACGCGAACATTGCCTCTCGCTTCCTTCACGCCCTGCACGTTCACCAGCACAGCGGGGCCTTTGCCCGCGGCGCAGCGCGACAAATCATTGCTTATTTCCTCGCTTGCAGCAGCGGTGCCCGATACGAGCGCCAATGCCGTGGCAGATATAAGGACCAAATATTTGTTCATCTCAAAACTCCTGGAACAGCAATTTCGGTATCACTTCACAACGATACCATCGATATATTGCCCCTGAACCTGTAAGCGTCTATCGGGTCAGTTTGCGGCCAAATTAGGGTGACAGGGCGACCATAAGTTGAAATTTCTTACTGCCACCGACCGATATATCTTCCGGCTTGTGATGTTGCCGTTGCTGGCGACGCTCGCAATCGCGGCTTCATTGTTGCTGTTGGACAAGATGTTGACCCTGTTTGACTTCGTCGCCGCAGAGGGCGGACCGGTCAGCGTGGTCTGGCGCATGCTCGCAAATCTGATGCCCGAATATTTGTCACTCGGCATCCCTATCGGGCTGTTGCTGGGCATATTGCTGGCGTTCCGCAAACTCGCGACATCGTCCGAACTCGACATTTTCCGGGCGGTGGGGATGAGTTACTTCCGGCTGCTGCGCGTGCCATTCCTGCTGGCAATCGCACTTGCCGCCGTCAACTTTGCCATTGTCGGATTTGTTCAGCCCAGCGCGCGCTATCTATATGAAGAACTCCGCTTCGAACTGCGATCAGGCGCCTTTGGCGCGAAGGTCCGGGTGGGCGAATTCAACAATGTTGGCAAGAATTTGACCATGCGCATCGATGAAAGTCGGGACAATGGCAACGCGCTGTCAGGCATGTTTGTGTACGCGCAGGGCAATAAAGGACAGTCGATTGCCGTTACGGCTGAAAAGGGGCAGTTTTTGCGCACCGATGATCCGGACACGATATTGCTGCGATTGGAAAAGGGCACGCTGGTGCACGACGCGCCCAATTATAAATCACCGCGCGTGCTCAGCTTTACCAGCCATGACGTCCCCATCCCGCTGCCGCAGATTGAAAGTTTTCGGTCGCGTGGCGGCAAAGACCGCGAATATCTGATTACCGAATTGGTGCAGATCGGAAATGATCCGCAACAGTCTGCATCGGAACGGGGCAGTGCGTGGGCTAATTTCCATTTTCGCCTGGTTGAGGTGGCGATGATGCTCCTGCTGCCGTTGCTTGCATTGGCGCTGGCGATACCGCCGAAACGGTCGACATCCGCGCTTGGTGTCTTTTTATCGATCGTGATGGTCGTGACCTATCATAAGATAAACGAATATGCCGAAAGCGTGGGTGCCATGGGCATTGTTGACCCGTTTATCGCATTGTGGGCGCCATTTGTGCTGTTCGCCGCGTTGATCATCTGGATGTATCATGTGATCGCGCATGTGCCCGGCGGTCAGCCCATCGGCGCTCTTGAAGTCTTCGCGACAAAGGCCGGTAAATGGTTCAAGAAACTGTTCCGCTGGGGCCGAAAATCGCGGCTGGCCACCATTGGCATGCCTGTGCCGCAAGAGGGGTCATAACCCATGCATTTCTTCCCCTCACGCAACATCACAATGTACATGGCCCGGCTGTTTGTCGTGCGCAGCTTTGCTGTGTTGATGATGCTTGTATTGGTGCTGATGACGCTCGATCTGCTGGGTGAAAGTGGCAAGATATTGGCGGTGCCCGGAAATGATCAGGGTGATGTCTTGCGCTATGTAACAATGCGCGCCCCGCAAATCATTGCCAGATTTCTGCCCTTCTCGGTGCTGTTGGGGACGTTAATCACCTTCGCGACCCTCAGCCAGAACAGCGAAGTGGTGGCGATGAAGGCGGCGGGCTTGTCCGCGCACCAAATTCTAGCGCCCATGTTTGTCGCCAGCTTGGGCGTAGCGCTTATCTCGTTCGTGTTTAACGACGTTGTCGTCGCGCCGAATACGCAAAAGCTTAAGATTTGGAAGGATGCCGAATATGGCGCGATCGCGCCCGATAGTGACGCGCGCAACAATGTGTGGGTCCGCGAAGGCGGCGACCTTATCAATGCAGGCAGGGTGCTGGGATCGGGCGACAATATCGTCCTCGATAATGTCCGCGTCTATTTGCGCGCCAATGGCGGTTTGCGTCAGGTCATTACCGCACCAAATGCCCGTTATGTAGGCAATGCATGGCTGCTTGAAAATGCGGAAACATTTGACGTCGCGACCACCGAACAGAAGAAGGTGAGCAATCTTACAATCGGCAAAGGCATCACGCCCGATAGGTTCAACGTCGTTAAGGTTGACGGGGACAGCCTTGGCTTCTTGCCGTTGATGCGCGCCATTGACGATCTGCGCGCCGCCGGTCGCCGCACCGATAATCTTGAAGGCATATTGTGGCACAAGCTGGCGGGGCCTTTGTCGACCTTGTTAATGCCCTTGCTGGCTGCGGTCGCCGCCTTTGGCCTTGCCCGCTCGGGCGCTTTGTTCGTCCGCGCGGTGCTGGGCATGGCGCTTGGCTTTACCTATTTCGTTGCTGATAACTTTGCCCTGGCGATGGGCAATCTGGGCGCTTATCCGCCTTGGATTGCCGCATGGGGACCATTTCTGCTCTTTTTACTGATCGGCGAAACGGTGCTTATCCGCACTGAAGAATAAGCCTTCCGGATAAGGCGGCGTTGGGCACATAAAAATGCGTTTCGGGAATTCACTATGACAGACATCATCATTCGGCCGGTTGTAATCAAGGCAGACAAACGCGCCTTCATTGACCTGCCTTTCCGGCTTTATGCCAATGATCCCAACTGGGTTCCGCCATTGAAGAGCGATGTGATGGCGACCATTACGCCCGGCAAGAACCCGTGGTTCGAACATGGTGAGGCGCAGCTTTTTCTCGCGGAAAAGGACGGGAAAGTTGTTGGCCGGATCTCCGCTCATTTGGATTTTCTCGCGCTGAAACAGCCGCCAGAACAAGGCATGGGCCCGGGCGTTGGCAATTGGGGATTTTTTGAGGCTGAAGATGAAGCCACCGGAAAGCTGCTGATATCGACGGCTGAAGATTGGCTGCGCAGCAAAAACATGGTGCGCTCGCTCGGGCCGTTAAGCCTGTCCATCTGGGAAGAGCCCGGCGTGTTGATTGATGGCCATGACCATCCATCGACCGTGCTGATGGGCTATCATAACGCGGCCTATGGCGGGTGGATTGAGGCAGCGGGCTACGCCGGCATCAAAGATCTCTATACCTATCAAATCCCGATTGATGTGCCGTTTCCGCCGCTGGTGGAGCGCATTGTCGCATCGGGCGAGCGCAACGAACGCATCGTCATTCGTAAAGTGAACAAGGATAATTTTGATGCGGAAGCCGCGTTAATCCTGTCCATATTGAACGACGCGTGGAGCGGGAATTGGGGCTTTGTCCCCGTCACCGATGCCGAAGTCGCGCACACCGGAAAGCAGTTAAAACCGATCGTTTTTAACGACCTGATCCGGATTGCGGAGGTTGATGGAGAACCCGTCGCCTTTATGATGACATGGCCCGACATCAACGAAAAAATCGGTCAATTTGGGGGCAGCCTGTTCCCGTTCAACTGGGCGAAGCTTTTGTGGTGGCTGCGCGCGCCAAAGGTCAGCACGATGCGCGTGCCGTTGATGGGCGTGATGAAAAAACTGCAGTCGACCCGCATGGCGAGCCAATTGGCGTTCATGATGGTTTCCCTCATTCGCGACGCGTCCACCAGCAAATTTGGCGCAAGCCGGGGTGAATTTGGCTGGGTCCTTGACGATAATGGGCCGATGCGGTCGGTGGGTGAGGCGATTAACGGCAAAATCAACAAGGTGTACCGCATCTACGAAAAGCAGCTTTGACCGCGAAGGCCATGTCGCCCGCGCCCGCCGTTTCACATGTGATTGGCCAATTTAACGCGTGATGGCTTCGCCGATGGAGGCGTAGATCATCACCACGGCAAAGGATGCGATCATGCCGGTGAACAAGGCGACGACGGGAATTTGCAAAACGTCCATATCAGGCTCCTATATTGAGGAGGCCACTATGCACCGCGCAATCAGGTCATGCTTTGATCTGGATCAAATGGCCGACAATCGCGTCCATCGGCAACGGCCCGTAAATATGCGGGAACAGCGCGCCGCCGCGGGATTCCTCCCATAGGATGGTCTCACCCAGATAGGCCAAGTTCACTTCGGCAATGACGAGGCCGTCTTGTCCCGCAAAATGCTTGTCGAGCGTGCCCTGCAGCTGATCCTTGGCCGACAAATGAATATAGCCATCGGCCAGATCGACAGGTGCGCCGTGAAAGACGCCGTCGGCTTCAAACTGCGCCCATTGCGCGGCGGTGAATATTTTGAAGGCGGTATCGGGACGGCTATGTTCGGACATAGGCCGCCCATGCCGAAAAGCGGGGGGCGAGGCAAGCGGTGCATAGCGCGCGCCCGCGCGCAGGCTATGCCGACACGTTTTTGACCATCATCGCAACCTGATCCAGGATCGAAAGCCGCTCTTTCTTCAACGCCTCTGTCCGGTCGTCGGACGCCGGTTCAATCCCGCTGTCGATCCGGTGAATTTCGCGGTTCACATCATGATATTGCGCCGCAAGCTTGGCGAAATGTTCATTGCCGATTTTCAGCGCGTGCAAGGCGTCAGCGGCGTCGGGGAATTCGGCATGGAGATCATGGGGGGTATGCGACATGGCTATGTTTCCTTTTCAAACGGGATAACAGTTGCATGGGCGAAATGGGCCCGCCCTGCATTGCGCTAGATCAAAGATTGCCGCGCGGCGCACGCTCCCCCCCCCCCAAAAAAAACCATTTTCCTACACGAACCTATATGGTTCATAATCGCCTCCGTTTTTTTGAAATGGAGCGTATTATGCGTAACAAAGTCCCCGTCCCCCGCGAAAACCGCGCGCCTTTGCCTGATTTCACCCCTGTGCCGCTGCGATACCGCCATGATGGGTGGACGCCGGAGCGGCAGCGCGGCTTTATTGAGGCGTTGGCCGACACCGGCTGCGTCTCGCGCGCCACGGCCATCGTCAACATGTCGTTGGAGGGCGTCTATTATCTGCGCCGGCAAAAGGGCGCGGAGGAGTTTCGCGCCGCGTGGAATGCCGCACTCGATTTCGGGGTGCAGAAGTTAAAGGACATCGCCTTTGAACGCGCGATTGAGGGGGAGATGATCCCCGTCTTTGAAAAGGGCAAGTTGATGGGGTACCGGCGCAAACGCAACGACCGGCTGCTGATGTTCTGCCTGCGCCATTATGGGCAGGATGCGAACGGCAAACGCACCACGATCAACTATTTCAGCAGCCGGGCACAGGCGGGGACAGCAAATGGCGAAGCGGGCAACGGCGCAGGGGGCAGCATCGCGGCGGCAGAGGCCAGCACCACCACCGTGCGCACCGTAATCAACGGCAATGGCACCGCCGCCGACATTAACGATGCGGCCCGCACGCTGGAAAATTTCGAAGGCATTGAACTGGACGCCGAGGCACAGGCCGCAATCACCGCCGCGTTGGAGGCATGCGCCGCCCGCTACCGCGCCGCAGGGGAGATTATCGACGATGGCGGCGATGATGCAATCGCGATGATGGTCGATGATCCCGACCAAATTTATGTCCCGACGGGCAAAAACACCTCCCCCTATCACGGCGAATTGGTTCTGCCCGACATGGTGACCGAATTTGTACCGTTTCAGGAAGGCGAATCGCACTGGACCAACACCGGGGCCGAGCTACCCTATTGGGCGCAACCAGACGCGCTGCGTAAGCTGGAGGCGCCAATGGACGAGGTGCCAAAACGCAAACGCAAGTCGAATTGGAAACGCAAGGCGAAGGCGACGGAGGGCTGACGAGGCGGTCATTGTCGCGCGGCCCCACGTCGTCACTCCCCACTTCGTCATGCCGACCGCGTCTTTACTCCTCCCCGTCACCCTGAACTTGTTTCAGGGTCTTAATTATCAACGTTGAAAAAGTAAGATGCTGGCACGCAGTCACCGCAGGTGAAACAAGTTCAGCATGACGATGGGGGGTGGGGACTGGGGGGGACGGGGAAGGGGACAGCGGGGTGACGGGTGGTGGGAACGAACCCCCAACCAACCCCCAACTACCCCACCAACATCCATCCCCCCACCAGCGCGACGGCAAAGACGTGCAAAATCGCGGTCTGGTGCAGGTGGCTGGAAAAGGGTTGCTTGCGCGTCTTATGCCGAAACAGCGCACGGCCGGCATAAGCGCCGATGGTGCCGCCCAAAAACGCCCAAGCCAGCAACGTCCCTTCGGACACCCGCCAAGTCCCTTGCGCGGCACGGATCTTGTCAAAACCGAACAGCATGAACGTCCACAGATTGACCAGCGCAAACAGGCCAAGGGCATTGGGGAGGGTGAGGAGGGTAGGGATGGTCATGTGTGGATGGGTTTGGGGGTTAGTGGGTTTTGGTAGCCGTAGTGGGATCCCGCCGTTGCGTCGCAGCTTTAAACAACGCGCGTAAGCGCTCATTCTTCTCTTTGTTCTTCATACCAATGTCCAAGCACCGTTGAGCCGGGCTTGTTGTCTGTCAAGTCATAGCGAACCTTTGCTCCTGTCGTCCTCGTTGTTACGGAAGGAGAAGTATCGTAGATAAAGTCAAAATTGACCCAGACGGTTGCCGGGAACTTTTCGAACGAAATAGGTTTCTCAAGAGGAACATCAAAATAACCCCGCGAGCCAGGATGCAAAAAAGTTTTCCGGATTTGGGGTGCAGCCGATGAAATTTTTTCTCAGTTTCAATAAAAACATTAGACAACACATATTCAACAAGGCGGTTGCCTATATTAACATAATGAAAACGCAATTGCGTTAGACTACCTTCATTTTCATTTTCTGTATCAAACCGAAACTCGATATATTCGAAGCGAAATATTCTTTCAGCCCCTATATTTGACAAAAGTTCTTCATATTTAATTATTTTTTCGCGCTGCGCTTTCCAAAGTTCATAGGGCGCAAAGATAAAAAATCGACAGAAAGCGGTCGCCGCAAGTGCGTAGATGGCAATGAGCCACTCGTTCTCGCTCACTTCGATTTTCCATTCTGGCGAGTAATGCCTCATAACTCCGACAAGCATGCCGATAACGCCAGAAATTGTATCTCCGATGGTCAAGCTTCGAAAGAGGGACTGCTTAAACCAAAGCTTTGTGTACTCGCGCTTAAACATATTCCCTCCCATCCTCGGCCATTTTTAAAACATTCTCGCTGCCATTTTTCGCCGTCTGGTCAATGCTGATGATCGCTTTGCGTATCTGTATCTGGTCTATACCCCGTCACCCGTGCCACGACCGTAACGTGCATCGCGCCGCCGTTTGGTGCCTCAATGTCTGATCCCTGCGCCTCATGCTCGAAGCGCCCCTGTCGGAACGGCGCGCAAACAGCGCACGATTATAAAGTGGTTATGAGGAAGATTGAATGAAAGCGTCATAAGAACTTTGCGCTTTGAATGCAGATTATATTAAAAATGATACGCCGCTATTTTTTAAAATTTCAAATGTCTTTTTGTCATTTGAAATTTTAGTTATCTTATTGATGAAAAATAGCTCGTAAATTAAAATCCAATATTTATTCCTGTCATAATTATCGGAGGCTGAGACAGCCCTTTTTGCAAAATTTATTACTTCATTTTTTTGCTGCGTAGTGCCATATTTATAGCTCATTAAAATAACCATGCAATCTCTGCTGAATATCACATCTTGAAAAATTTCATTTGAAATTGGAATTTTCAAAATTCCTAAGTAGTATATCGACCACAATGCCATGTCGGTACGACCAGATGCCAAAGAGGATTTAATTATAGAGTAAAGTTTCTCTCTGAAAATTAGGTCGCTGAGAGCTCCGTTTGCCTTGTCGAAAAAAATACTCAAAACGGAAAAAACACAAGGGTAATCTACAACAATAGACAGGCAATATTCAATTACTGCTGACGGTGTGTAAAAGTGAAATTCAGCCTTTCCCAAGGCGCGAAGAATATACTTTAAAACATTGGGATCGTTATATTTTTTACTTATTAGTAGAGCTCTATCCAATGCATCAATTGCATCGCTCGGTCTTAGTTCCTTGGGTAGAAATTTGATCAATTGTCGAGCTTCGATAACCCACTCAGAATCCGTGGATTGGTGCAATCGCTCGATCTTGGTTTTCCGATGATTCAGATGTAGCTTTATCGTGCGAAGAGACTTTTCTAACATTCTAAGAAAATCTTCAGCTTCGTCTTGTGTTTCGGCGTAACAAATATAGTCGTCGATATATCTTACAAAATCGAATTTTGATAATTCCTTGTCGATGCCCTTTAGCATTGCTTCGGCAATAATATTTGAGGCGCCCGGGCCAATCAATATACCGTTGGTTTCACGTCGTCGACAATTTTGAAGACAGTTGTCGATATCGTTGTACCAGTTAGACTTTCCTTTGCTGGTTTTAGATTCTTTCACTCCAGCCACTGACCAAGGAAATGCATGAGTGTAAATGCTACCAAAGAAATTTGCGATATCGGCGCGAACCAAAAACTTTTTTCCAAAGTTACTACTTAGTCGATCAATTTTTTTGGTTTTCCAGTCACCATAATTCATCACAAAAATGCGACCATCTTTGTGCATGCGCGGTCGCAGTCTACTATTTTGATTGGTGCAAATATCGATCAGATTTGGCCAGCCTTGGTATAGAGCGCCAACTAAGTGGGCATATGGCAAGGGATGCGGAATAGAAACCATTCTGAGATTTCCGTCTGCACGCGTTTGTCCAACATCAACGGCATCGTATCCACCCTTCTGTGTCGATACAAGCAACAGTTGTTTAGCTATATCCCAAGTAAAACCTTCACTTGAAAACACCGGCGGTAGCTCGTCGGCGCTTTTGCGCTGACGAGGAAGAAAATTATATTGTAGTAGCGAAGAAGCTACTTCGTCGGCAGCAATTGGCGTCACTACTCGTTAGTAACCCCATCCATTCGGCACATATCCACGCCTTCATTTTTCGACGCCAGCTCAATGCCGATGGTCATATTTCGCGGCTGTCGAAACTGTAGCATATTTGGTCTCCATCGCCGCAGGTGCTGGCTATGCTCCCAACATATCGCCCAAAAATACAAAATCAAACCAATATGGCAGTTTTATGGTCCATTTTGGCAGTTGTCCACAACCTTACCAATGGCATAAAGCAAAACGCGCCTCACGCTCCAATTGCGCGCACGACTTTGCGGCGATCGGCGTCGGGCGCCGTCGCTTCGTTTATGTCTATCTATGGAATATATGGGTCGCGGTCGTCAGGTGGAAACGGCGTGGTCTCCATCCTGACGACAGGCGACGGGGGGCGGATTATTCCGCGGCGACCCCGGCTTGTTCGAACATATCGACGCCGTCATTTTCGGCGATCGGCTCAATACCGATGATCTTTTTCTTACGATTGTCAAAGCTGTCCCACACTTGGCCCCAATCGCCGCGTGTCGACGCCTTGCTGTACTCGGTCGCGCGGGTTTCGAAGAAGTTGGCGTGCTCGACGCCGTTCAACAATGGCGCGAGCCATGGCAGCGGGTGGTCTTCGACCATGTAGATTGCGGGCAGGCCAAGCTGGCCCAAACGCCAATCGGCGATGTAGCGGATGTAGCGTTTGATTTCCTTGGCGGTCATGCCGGGGACGGGGCCCATTTCGAACGCAAGGTCGATGAACGCGTCTTCCAAACGGACAACCTTTTGGCAGCAATCGATAATGTCTTCCTTCACCGACTTGGTAAGGCAGCCGCGCTCTGCACAAAATGCGTGGAACAGCTTGGTAATGCCTTCGCAGTGCAGCGATTCATCGCGGACCGACCAGGATACGATTTGCCCCATGCCCTTCATCTTGTTGAAGCGCGGGAAGTTCATCAGCATCGCGAAGGATGCGAACAGTTGCAGCCCTTCGGTAAAGCCGCCGAACATGGCCAATGTGCGGGCAATGTCTTCGTCGGTGTCGACGCCGAATTGGTGGATATAATCGACCTTCGCCGCCATTTCTTCATATTCGAGGAAGGCCGAATATTCGGACTCGGGCATGCCGATGGTGTCCAGCAAGTGGCTATATGCCGCGACGTGGACGGTTTCCATGTTGGAAAACGCGGTCAGCATCATCTTCACTTCGGTCGGTTTGAACACGCGGCCGTAATTTTCGTGGTAGCAATTCTGCACCTCGATATC
The DNA here is from genome assembly GCA_002282385.1 of Sphingomonadales bacterium 39-57-19. Classification (GTDB taxonomy): domain Bacteria; phylum Pseudomonadota; class Alphaproteobacteria; order Sphingomonadales; family Sphingomonadaceae; genus Sphingorhabdus_B. The sequence continues at coordinate 52,825 of NCJG01000003.1, forward strand.
GGCTTGGGTGAAGAAGCGGAAGATTTGCGTGAGCAGGTTGCGTTCGTGGTCCGAAAGCTTCTGCGCCCAATCGCGGCAATCTTCGCCCAAGGGCACTTCTTCGGGCAGCCAATGGATCTGCTGTTGGCGTTTCCAAAAGTCATAGGCCCAAGGATATTCAAAAGGCTTATAGCTATTGCGTGCTTGTAACAATGACATGTCGGTTTCCTTGGGTCTTTAACTGTTCAATACGGTCGGTCGTGTCCCTTTTGCCTTATTGGCAGGCGAGGCACTCTTCGTAATCGGTTTGCGCGGCAAGCTCCATCACGGGTAGTTCGGCGGTGTTGTCCGCCTCCACCCCGCCGGCAAAGCCAGCGCGCTGAATGCTCTTTGAACGCAGATAATATAGCGATTTCACGCCCAATTCCCATGCGCGGAAGTGGAGCATGAGAAGGTCCCATTTTTCCACATCGGCGGGGATGTACAGGTTCAGCGATGTCGCCTGATCGATATACGGCGTGCGGTCCGCGGCCAGTTCGATCAACCAACGCTGGTCGATTTCAAAGCTGGTCTTGAACGTGTCCTTCTCCTCTGGCGTCAAGAAGTCGAGATGTTGGACCGAGCCGCCCTTTTCAAGGATGCTGTTCCACACATTGGTCGAATCCTTCGCCTTTTCCTGCAACAGCTTTTCCAGATACGGATTCTTCACGATGAAGCTGCCCGAAAGCGTCTTGTGCGTGTAAATATTCGCCGGAATCGGCTCAATACACGCGCTGGTGCCACCGCAAATGATCGAAATCGACGCGGTCGGCGCAATCGCCATTTTGCAGGAAAAGCGCTCCATAACGCCCATTTCCTCAGCATCAGGGCAGGCCCCCCGCTCATTAGCCAGCATCATCGACGCCTCATCAACCTGCGCCCGGATATGTTTGAAGAACTTCATGTTCCAAGATTTGGCAAGCGCGCTTTCAAAGCCAACGCCGCGTGACTGCAGGAAGCTGTGATAGCCCATGACGCCCAAACCAACCGAACGTTCGCGACCGGCCGAATATTTGGCACGCGACATTTCGTCCGGCGCGCGGTCGATAAAGTCCTGAAGCACGTTGTCGAGCATGCGCATGACGTCTTCGATGAAGACCTTGTCGCCGTTCCACTCATCCCAAGTTTCGAGATTGAGCGACGACAGACAGCAGACCGCAGTCCGGTCATTACCCAAATGGTCGCGACCCGTGGGCAAGGTAATTTCGCTGCAAAGATTGGATGTCGATACTTTCAGCCCAAGATCGCGGTGATGTTTGGGCATCGCGTTGTTCACGGTATCGCTGAAGATGATGTACGGTTCGCCCGTGGCAAGGCGGGTTTCCACCAGCTTTTGGAACAGCGAACGTGCATCAACCGTGCTGCGCACTTCACCAGTTTTGGGCGAACGTAGGTTGAACTCTTCGCCAGCGCGGACGGCTTCCATGAATTCGTCCGACAACAATACGCCATGGTGCAAGTTCAGCGCCTTGCGGTTGAAGTCGCCAGATGGCTTGCGGATTTCAAGGAACTCTTCGATTTCAGGATGGCTGACATCGAGATAGCACGCGGCCGAACCACGGCGCAGCGAACCTTGTGAGATTGCGAGGGTAAGGCTGTCCATAACGCGGACAAACGGAATGATGCCGCTGGTCTTGCCGTTGAGGCCAACAGGTTCGCCGATGCCGCGCACATTGCCCCAATAAGTACCAATGCCGCCGCCGCGTGATGCGAGCCAGACATTTTCGTTCCATGTGTTGACGATGCCTTCCAAGCTGTCGTCGACAGAGTTCAGATAGCAGCTGATGGGAAGACCACGGCCCGTTCCGCCGTTTGACAGCACGGGCGTTGCCGGCATGAACCAAAGCCGCGAGATATAATCATAGAGACGCTGCGCATGATCCTGATCATCCGCATATGCTGACGCAACGCGGGCAAACAGGTCCTGATAGCTTTCGCCCGGGAGCAAATAACGGTCTTGCAACGTGTCCTTACCAAATTCGGTCAGCAGAGCGTCGCGCGACGAATCCGTCACAACGTTGAAACGGCGCTCGTCAACGGACTTGCTCGACATAGCTTTCTTGTCGTCAGCCGGCTTGGTCTCGGCCTCAACCTTCACAGCTTCGGTAGCAACTTTTTCAAGCATATCAGTCATCATTGCGGTCATATCGTCGGCCCCTTGGCCTGTATCCCTGAAATCCATTTAACCCGTTGCTCCATTCATTGCGGCGACCCGAAACCGGATGCCGGTTTCCCGGCGGCCAGCGACCAGTTCAAATATCTGTCGGGAACGCGTGTTCCCATATTGTTCGACTCAGGGCGCGAAACTCCCTGGTAGCATTTTTTGACCACGGCGGGGGGTATATTTTCACTTGTCCCCAGCTTATCGACGGAAAAAATCTTCCCAGACGGCAGAATCGCATCTGCAGCGCAAAGCACAATTTGTGGTAATGCCCCCTATGGCCAACCGCTACCTATAGTGCCTTATTCATTTTAAGACGCAAGGGGGTAAATCGAAAATTAACCATTCAATTCGTCGCTATTCTGATTCCATTCATCGCACATGTCGGCCGGCAAAAGGTAGCGACGCGTGGACGTTCTAAGTGTTGCTGAAGGCGCAAGATGGAAAATGATGAATTGAAAATAATTCTGTTGTCAAAATGAACCCAATCTTGCGCGCTGCATTTTGTGGACAGAAACCGGGTAACCGTATCATCCAGACGGGACAAATGTGGCCGGCGCATCGGTCGTTCGCTAATATTGATTCAGCCGGTCAGAATGATGCTTGTATCAGTCCCCCGGGACGTTAATGGCGTGGGGGTTCTATCCAGTCCGGGGCCTTATATGACCGTCACCATCCGCAATTCCGATCTGATCGACAGCGTCGCCGACGCGTTGCAATATATAAGCTATTTTCACCCTATGGATTATATCCGGGCATTGGGTGATGCATATACCGCCGAACAGTCACCTGCGGCGAAAGATGCAATCGCGCAAATTCTGACCAATAGCCGGATGTGCGCAGAGGGCCATCGACCCATTTGTCAGGACACGGGCATCGTCAATGTTTTCGTCAAATGGGGAATGGATTGCCGGCTGGAGGATACGTCCGCGTCGCTTCAGGAGGTGATCGACGAAGGCGTGCGCCGCGCATATCTGCACCCTGAAAACAAGCTGCGGGCTTCAGTACTTGCGGACCCCGCTTTCACGCGGCGTAACACCAAAGATAACACGCCCTGCGTCCTGCATGTCGAAATGGTCGCCGGTTCAAAAGTTTCCGTTGATGTCGCGGCAAAGGGCGGCGGCAGCGAGAACAAGTCGAAATTCAAGATGATGAACCCGTCAGACAATATCGTCGACTGGGTCGTTGAAATGTTGCCGCAAATGGGTGCTGGCTGGTGCCCGCCCGGAATGCTGGGCATTGGCATTGGCGGGACCGCGGAACATTGCGTCTTGCTGGCCAAGCAAGCGTTGATGGAGCCTATCGATATGGGACCGCTAAAAGCACGCGGTCCACAAAATGATATTGAGGCGATGCGCATTGAGATTTTTGACAAGGTCAACGCGTTGGGTATCGGCGCGCAGGGGCTTGGCGGGCTTTCCACAATCCTTGATGTGAAAATCATGGATGCGCCATGTCATGCTGCGGGCAAGCCGGTTGCGATGATTCCCAATTGCGCGGCGACGCGTCATGCGCATTTCACGCTGAACGGGTCGGGCCCTGCCTATCTGGAGGCGCCGAAGCTGGACGAATGGCCAAAGGTAGACTGGAAACCTGATACAGCCGCGATCCGCGTGGATTTGGACGCGCTGACGCCGGAAACCGTTGCCAGCTGGAAACAGGGCGACCGCTTGTTGTTAAACGGCAAGATGCTGACCGGACGAGATGCCGCGCACAAGCGCATCGCCGACATGCTGGCGAAAGGCGAAGAACTGCCCGTCAGCTTTAAAGGGCGGATGATTTATTATGTCGGCCCAGTCGATCCGGTGGGTGAGGAGATTGTTGGTCCCGCTGGCCCGACGACGGCTACGCGCATGGACAAGTTCATGGACATGATGCTTGAGCAGGGCTTGCTGGCATGTGTCGGTAAGGCGGAGCGCGGTCCCGCGGCAACACAAGCCATCGCCAAGCATAAGAGCGCATATCTCATGGCCGTTGGCGGCGCCGCCTATTTGGTGGCGCGCGCGATCAAGGGCAGCAAGGTTGTGGGCTTCGAAGATCTGGGCATGGAAGCAATCTACGAATTTGAAGTGCAGGACTTCCCCGTCACCGTCGCGGTCGACAGCGATGGCAACAATGTCCATCAACTGGCCCCTGCCTATTGGCAAAAGCGGATCAAGGACGAGGGATTGTTGGAAAACGCAGACTAGCTTTTCAGCAGCCTTCAACTTTCGGCATCATATAGCGTTGTTGACATTGACGTCATGTGGGCCTGTTATCGGCAGCAATGCGAACCGATAAAAAACCGAGCACAAGCTTCCTCTCGCGCCTCGGTCCCGGCCTTGTAACTGGCGCTGCGGATGACGATCCATCAGGAATCGGAACGCACAGCCAAATTGGCGCGCAATTTGGCTATGGGTTGAGCTGGACGTTTTTGTTCAGCTTTCCGTTGATGGTCGCCATTCAAGAAGTCGCGGCTGAAATCGGACGGGTTACCGGTGCAGGCATCGCGCGCAATATGCGTCGACATTACCCCCGGCCCTTGCTGGTGCTCATGGTCGGCCTGCTGCTGATTGCCAATATCGTTAATTTGGGAGCCGATTTGGCCGCGATGGGGGCTGCTGTGGGGCTGCTGATCGGTGGGCCGATAGGTTTGTATACGTTATTGTTCGGGATCTTCTGCATCATTGTTGAAGTGGCGCTTTCCTATGAGCGCTATGCGTCGGTGCTCAAATGGGCGACGCTATCGCTCTTCGCGTATGTTGCTGTCGTCGTTGTGGCGCAGGTTCCTTGGGGAGAGGCGCTGACCTCGCTGGTTGTTCCGCGCATTGAATGGACCGGCGCGTACGCCACTGCCGTCGTCGCGATATTGGGGACCACCATCAGCCCTTATTTGTTTTTCTGGCAGGCGGGACAAGAGATTGAGGAGCAGAAGCGGCACAAGGTAAAGCCGCTGTGCATCACGCCCAAGGAGGCAGGACCTGAATTAAAACGCATCCGGATCGATACGCTGACCGGCATGGCGTTCAGCTCAATCGTCTCGCTGGCTATAGTTTTTGCAACGGCGGCGACGCTGCATGCCAATGGCATCCGCGATATCGAAACGTCGGCGCAGGCGGCTGAAGCATTGCGGCCCATTGCGGGAAATTTCGCTTTTGCATTATTCGCGCTGGGTATCATCGGAACGGGCTTGCTTGCGGTGCCCGTGCTTGCAGGGTCGGCGGCTTATGCGGTGACGGAAATGTTCGGCAAGGCAGGAAGCCTTGATGCCAAGCCAACGAAGGCACGGCTGTTTTACGGAACAATAGCCGTGACAACCTTGCTTGGCGTGTCGTTGCAATATGTCGGCATTGACCCCGCGCGTGCTTTGTATTGGGCCGCTGTCGTCAATGGTGTGCTTGCTGCGCCGTTAATGGTCATAATGATGCTCATCGTACGCAACCCGCGCGCGATGGGGCGGCTGACATTGGGGCGCCGCGCGACCATTACCGGCTGGATCGCGACGGGGGTTATGGCAGTTGCAACGATCGTGTTTTTCGCTACGCTCTAGAGTAGCGATGCCGCGGCGCTTATTATTGGGATTTTGGGGCAGACGACTTTTGGGTCGGCGCATTCTTTGGCGCTGGTAACGAGTCGAGAAACTCCAGTTCGTTGAGGTCTATATTGGCATCGGGTCTTTTGCCTTTAAGAACATCAATCTCTGCCTGGCGTTTCATGAGATAATATTCGCGCATCGCTGCGTACGGGTTCCCGCTTTCCTGTATCCGGGTGAGAATCACATCATTTTCTACACGGTCGTCAATCGACGAAAGCACGCCTTTGGTTCCCGAGACAATGGGATTGGTAAACGGCTTACCGACGGTTGCTGGTAAAAGCGAAAGATCAACGACGCGCCCGAAAACATCACGAACCGTCGTGGATCCGAATACAGGTAAAAATAAATAGGGTCCCGGACCGACGCCATAATATCCCAATGTGTCGGCGAGGCCATTTGGACGGCGGGGCAGGTTGATTGGATGCTTTTTAGCGACATCAAAAAGCCCGGCAACGCCGACGGTTGAGTTGATGGCAAATCGACCAACGGTTTCGGCCGCTTTGCCGATCTTGAGCTGCAGCAGAAAATTCAGAAAGACGACGGGTTCATCCAAGTTATTCAGAACATTATGCATTCCGTCGCGGATCGGGGCAGGTAATCCATCTCGATACCCGTACGCGATCGGTGCGATAATGGCTTTGTCGACCGACTGTACCGCGCCGAACGAGACTTCGTTCACGACCGCAATCGGGTCGCCTTTCGGGGGTCCCTGATTTGCGGTAACAACGATTATGGCCTTTTCGGCAGCAACCGGCGTAACGGGTCCGACGGGCGTTTGTGGGTCCGGAGATTGCGACGGAACCTCTGCTCCATCTGTGGATGGCGGCACAGTGGCTTGCGTACCCTGCTCAGGCGATGCTGTGGGTGCGCCAGCAGTTTCCATTGCGATAACTGGCTCTAACACAGGCGGAAGCTGCGGGGTCCCCGATAAAAGGGCGATTGCGACGATATTGGTGATGCTCAACGTTGGAACTTTCCGGTCATAACCGCTTGCAAGCGACATCCTACGGGCTGGCTGCCAAGCTGACAACTGCCTTTCAAGGAACTCAGCTCACGCTTAATCGCGAGCTATATGAAACAATTTCCGATAGCATCCGCAGCTATTGGGTGCTTTCGGGGCGGCATTATTGCCCTTGTTGGGCCCGCATCTGTGCATCAATTTGTGCCTGGATTTCAGGTGGTAGGCCCTGCGGTGCGCCGCTGGCCTGCCCACCTTGCTGCTGTTGCATTTCCTGCATTTGCTTTTGCATGGCTTCGATTTCGGCGCGTGATTTGAACTCTAACAGTTCGACATCAAAGGTCAGCTCGCTACCGCCGGGGATGGCGACTTGGCCGGTTTGCGGATTGCGCTGATCTTCCGGGCCATAGCCAAGATCGGCCGGGATCCACAGGCGATATTTGCCGCCGCGCTGCATGATTTTAAGGCCTTCTGAAAAGCCGGGAACAACGCCGGTAACTGGGAAGCCAGCCTGAGGATTTTGATCGAAAACCGTGCCGTCTTTCAACATGCCTGTGTAGCTGACGAGCACAACATCATTGTCCGTTGGCGGCTTGCCTTCGCCGGTCTGGATAATCTTGTAACGCAATCCTGACGGCGTGGTGACGATATCGCCATATTCCTGCCGCACGTCGCTGGTGCCCCAATAGGCCAAACCGCCACCGGCAGCGAGCACGAGCGCAATCGCGGCCCAATATTTGGTCATCGTGCCTTTTTTGAGCGGAAGAATCGGGACGGCAGTTACAGACATACACATTTCCTGTTGGCTAAGTTGCGCGGTGACTAGCAGAAACTAGCAGGGATTCCAGACACAAAAAAAGCGCCGTAAACGGCGCCTTCCTTGTTGCGGGTCGCAGACGCTTATTTCGCGCCGTCACGTTCCTGCTGCTTGCGCTCCATCTTGCGGGCACGACGAACAGCGGCTGCCTTTTCACGGGCGCGCTTTTCCGATGGCTTTTCGAAGTGACGACGCAGCTTCATTTCGCGATACACGCCTTCACGCTGCAGCTTCTTCTTAAGCGCGCGTAGGGCTTGATCAACATTATTGTCGCGAACCATGATCTGCATAAAAAACTCAACTCCGGATCGAATCGGCAAAATGGCTTAAAACGGCCACTTTGAAAGGCTAAAAACGAAAATCGCCGCGTTCACAGGCGGCGTGTTGAGGTGGCCCCTAACTAGGTCGCCCTTAAATATCAAGCGAAAATGGCGCTTTTAAGCATGAGGATGGAGAAATCCGTCGGCCTTTTTGCTGCGCCCAACCCCTTGCCCTCGTGCAATGTTCGTTTCATAATGCAACGCAACGAATGAGCAGGAGAGCGCCAATGGCAACCCAATTGAAGTCGAATAGCAAATATAGCGAAGCCGAATGGACCGCGCGTCAGGAGCTTGCTGCCTGCTATCGGATATTTTCGATGTTCGGTTGGGACGAACTGGTGTTTAACCACATTACGGTGAAGGTGCCCGACGAAGACGGCGCTTTTTTGATCAATCCTTATGGCATGCACTTTGGTGAGATCACCGCTTCCAGCCTGATCAAGATCGACATTGATGGCAACAAGATCGATGCCGACAACCCATGGCATGTCAATAAGGCGGGCTTCGTCCAGCATAGCCTGTTCCATCGCACTTTGCCCGATGCCCATGCCATTATTCACACCCATACAACGGCCACGGTTGCCGTGTGCAGCCTTGAGGGCGGATTGCAGCCAGTCAATTTTTACGCCTGCAACTTCATGGGACAACTGGCGTACCATGATTTCGAAGGCGTCACCGTTCGTGAAGAAGAAGGTACGCGATTGGTCGAAAATCTGGGCGAAAAACGGATATTGATGCTGAAAAATCACGGTCCTGTCGTGATGGGCAAGACATTGACGGATGCGTTCATCAAATATTGGGCGCTGCAGCGGGCATGCGAGCAACAAATTGCTACGATGCAAATGGGAACGCCGATAACCGTTTCGCCTGAAGTCATCGCGGTGCACCAGCGCGACCTGTATATGGCGTCACCCCCCGGCGGTTCGGGCCGCGTTGAATTTGACGCAATGGTGCGCAAGGTTGACCAGATCGATAAAAGCTGGCGGGATTAAACACTCCGCTGCAACACCTTCAGCGTGCGTATAATGGGGCTGCATGACCAAATTCACCGTCAATGATCGCCCGGTCCAGTATAAAATGGATCCGCAAACGCCTCTTTTGTGGGCTTTGCGCGATGCGTCTAATTTGACTGGAACGAAATATGGTTGCGGCAATGGCGATTGCGGCGCGTGCATTGTGGAAGTCGACGGGGAAGCGATACGGTCTTGTCTGGTCACGATTGCCGAAGCCGAAGGACGTTTTGTCACGACGATTGAAGGCCTCAGCCGTGATCGTAGCCATCCGCTGCAACAGGCGTTTGTCGCAAGCAATGTTCCGCAATGCGGCTTTTGCATTCCGGGTATCATTATGGCGGGCGCGGTGTTGCTTAAGAAAAGCAGCAACCCAACCGATGAAGAAATCGACGCGGCAATCACGAACTTGTGCCGTTGCGGCGTGTATCCACGCCTGCGCGACGCTATCAAACGGGCCGGACGCGTTATGCGCGGCGAAGAGCGTATCGCTGCTGCGCCACCGCCGGGAATTACACCTGAAGATGCCGCGCGGGCGGTTCCTGCGCTGACGGTTGCCGATTAAGTTTAACCCTGCAGTTCAATATCCCAATACAACCAGTCATGCCATGTTTCGTGCAGATGGTTCGGCGGGAACGCACGGCCTCTGTCTTGCAATTGCCAGCTGGTGGGACGGATCGCGGCCATGTTCAGCTGCATATGCGCTTGCTTTGGCGTGCGCCCGCCTTTTTTCAGATTGCAGTGCAGGCATGCCGTGGTGACATTTTCCCAGCTCGTGATGCCGCCCAAACGGCGCGGAACGATATGGTCAAAGGTCAGATTGTCGCCCGATCCGCAATATTGGCATTCAAACTTGTCACGCAGGAATAGGTTAAAGCGGGTGAATGCAGGATATTCCGATGGCTTCACATATTGGCGCAGCGCGATAACCGACGGGATTTTCATATCCAGCCTTGGGCTATGGACATGCCGATCATAGTTCGAAACGATGTCGACCTTGTCGAGGAACACCGCCTTAATGGCGGCTTGCCACGGCCATAAGCTTAATGGATAATAGCTCAACGGCGTGTAATCGGCGTTGAGTACCAATGCCGGGCAGTTTTCCGGGTGCCTTGCGCGGCCCGCTGCTTCGAAAGTTCCGGTATGCAACATAAGTCGAACCCTACTCCCTTTATGTCATACATGCTTTAAGCGTATCAACGTTACAGCAATCTGACAGTCATCAACCTATTTGCACATATGGTGACGTCAAGAGGGCAAAGGCACCGGATATGGTATTTTTTGGGGATATGTTTTTTGCGTGCGAATGACTTTTTGAAGCAATATCTGCCTGCGCTGCCGCAATGTGATGGCGCAGTGGTGACGCGGTTCGCGCCGAGTCCCAATGGGCGACTGCATCTGGGGCATGCCTTTTCGGCATTATGCGCGCATGATTTTGTGCGGGCTTTGGATGGCCAGTTCCATCTGCGGATTGAAGATATTGACGGAACACGCAGCCGTGCCGAGCATGTCGCGGCGATCATGTCGGATATGGACTGGCTTGGGCTTCATCATGACGGCGCGGTACAATTTCAATCGCAAAACATTGCCAGATATGAAGCGGCCCGCGATCGGTTGGTCGCGGACGGGCTATTATACCGCTGCAGCTGTACACGAAGCGATATTGCCAATGCTCTCAAGCACAAGCCGGTGCCGCATGGTCCAGATGGCCCCCATTATCCCGGAACGTGCCGGGACAGCGACATTGACCCGTCCGTGCCGCACAGCTTGCGGATTGATATGGCCAAAGCCGTGGCGCAGTCGGGGCTGTTGCATTGGATGGATTTGGCGGCTGGACCGCAATTTGCAGACCCAATGGCATTTGGCGATGTTGTTCTGTGGCGCAAAGATGCACCTGCATCATACCATCTGGCCGCAACCATCGACGATGCCGCCGATAGCGTGTCGCATGTCGTGCGTGGCCAAGACCTTTTCGGATATACCGCCATTCACAGGCTGTTGCAGAAACTGTTGGATTTGCCTGAACCCACATATTGGCATCATCCGCTGTTGTTGGACGCGAGCGATGAAAAACTGGCGAAGAGCAAATCCTCACCTGCGCTTTCGGACCGGCGGTTGGCGGGCGAATGCGGCGATGGACTTATTAATAATTTGCGTCAGGGAACGCTACCGCTTGGAATCTCGCTATCTCACGCCTAAATAGACGCAGCGGGGTATTGGCCCCGGACAAGGATTTCTCCCGATGACTATTTTGCTGGTTCTCCTCACCATTGGCGCAGCTGGTGCCGTGGCATTTGCACTTATCCGTGGCCTTCATGCGTTCGCCAATTTGCGACCAACAGATGTTGACGAGGCAGGCCTGCCCAAATCGCTCACCGTGCAGAACAAGATGATGTTCGCCCGCGTCAAATGGCAGGCCATTACTATCGGTTTGCTTGCTGTGCTCGTCGTGGTCGCCGGCTCGCAATAAGCGGGCGGCATCCGACATGGTCAAGCTCAACAAGATTTACACGCGCACCGGCGACGACGGGACTACTGGCCTCGTCGATGGCTCGCGCGTGTCAAAGACCAACGCGCGCTTGCATGCTATTGGCGAAGTCGATGAAACCAACAGCGCGCTTGGCGTAGCGCTTCAGACGTTGGCAGCGGATGAGGGCGAAACGCCTTTGGTCGCTGAATTGCGGCGTATCCAGAACGACCTGTTTGATCTGGGTGCCGATATCGCAACCCCCGGCGAAAGTTTTGAACCATCACCGATGGAGTTGCGGATTGTGTCGTCTCAAGTTGAATGGCTTGAGGCAGCGATCGATAAAGCCAATGAGCAACTTCCACCGTTGACCAGTTTCATTTTGCCCGGCGGCAGCTTGGCAGCAGCGCATATGCATATGGCGCGCGCCATTTCACGCCGTGCCGAACGGGCGCTGGTCGCGGCATCGCTGGACGTTTCGGTAAATCCGCAGGCGTTGAACTACATCAACCGTCTGTCGGACTATTTGTTCGTGCTATGCCGCCTGATCAATTCGACGCGCGGTGGTGATATTATGTGGGTGCCGGGCGCATCGCGGTGAACGCAGAAGCGTCGATCCTGATTTGAGGCCCCCTAACGCTTACGGCCGCATGGCCCCAGCGCATCAATGATAAATTTATAGTCAGCTTGCGCGCGCGCAGCGTCTTGATCGCCCGCTGTTTCTATGCGGTCGGTGGGAAGGCTGCGCGGTAGGCCACAGGCTAGCCGATACCATAGCAATGTGGATCGTTCCGGCGCGGTCGCAGACGAATCGATGACTTCAGCTGTCGATACAGCCCACTGCTTTTTCTCATTCGGCCGGCTAAGTACCGTGAGTGAGACTGGCTGGTCCTTTTCGGTCTTCAGGAAAATCTGTGTTTCGCCTTCGCCGAGAACCGTTCCAGCGCTATGGAAAGCACTGGCGACACCTATGATGCGTTGCGGTGCATCACGCAAGACAGCCTCTTGTGTGATGCGGCGGACCAAAGCATCATTTGTCGGACTGAAATTTGCGAGCGCGTTGGGGCGAGACAAACGGATTTCGCCCGTTCGGCTCGCAACAGGGCTACCAAATAGGAACAACCGCTGTTTTTTTAATTTGGGCACTTTGCCCTTCGCACTCTTGGGCACATCCAGCACAAAGCGGACGCGGTCGGCAATGCCGCCTTCGCCGCGAATCAACGCCATAACATCGGCTTCGATCAGCATGCGTTGTAGAGATGTGGGCACGCCTATGGCTTGTTCAGGGGCAACTTTGGCCGCTTTGCGGACAGTAACATCAATGATCAGAGGCGATATGACGACCAAATCGGCGACATCCGAATAACTCGCAGTTTCAGCTTCAATGGCAAGTGCAGGCGGCAGGGTGGCCACGGGTTTGGCAGATGCGGCATTGCCCAAACCCATCAAAACCAAGCATAAAATCACTTTCACTTGCGAAATTCGCATTAAACAACCCTTCCTGAAACCGACATCCGCCGCCGGTTTTACGTATATCACATCGTAGCATTATGTGAACCTGTCCATGAATTGCGTCTGAATCGCAGAATCCGGATTGCTTGGCATGTTAGGGTTGGCTAATGCGTCGATGAATCGAGTAAAAAAAAAGATAGTTTTCGATATCGCGAGGGTACGTGGGAGGCATATTAAAACATGCGTCCTTAATGTATTATTTTGTTTTGAAGGTAGGAGAGTTGTTTCCGCATGGCATATGCTGATCAAGATGGGATGAGCACAAACCGTTTGGTTTCTGTCGTCATTGTACTCCTTCTTCACGCTTTCCTCGGTTATGCCTTGGTGACTGGCCTCGCATATGATGCGGTCGTCGCGATCAAGGAAAAGATGACCGTGGTCGACGTGAAAGAAGAAGAGCCACCCGAAGAAGAAGAACCACCACCAGAGCCAGAGAAGCAAATCGAGCCTCCGGTCGTTTCGCCTCCACCAATGGTGGTGACAGTGGCTCCGCCACCAACGGTTCGTACGGTTGATACGCCGCCACCTGCGGCTCCAATCGTGCCAACAGCTGCGCCACCAGCGCCTCCGCCGCCGCCAGCAGGTCCTACTGCTGAAGCGAAGCCACGGGGTAACCCAGGCAACTGGGCAAACACGAATGACTATCCGTCGCGTGCTTTGCAGCAGGAGCGTGAGGGTACAACCGGGTTCCGCGTTACTATTGGCGTTGATGGTCGTGTCATTGATTGCCAAGTTACGCAGTCCAGCGGCCATGCTGATCTTGATGCGGCAACCTGCACCAACGTGAAGCGCCGTGCGCGCTTTGAACCCGCCGTTCGTAATGGCGAAAAGGTTCAAGGTTCGTATTCAAACCGCGTACGGTGGCAGATACCGAAATAATTTTTCTGGCCCGGTATGGGGGGAGCCTTGGTTCCGGGCCTCATTTGCTAGCAAGTAATATTTTTTGAGAGGTAGTTAAAATGTCGATTTTGTTTCTGACCGCGGCCGGTGCCGCACCTGAGGCCGCCGCACAATTCGGTCTTATCCCTGCGCTTAAAGAAGGCGGACCAATCTCCATCGCGATTTTCTCCGTGATGGTCATCATGTCGGTTTTCTCGTTCTACATCATGTTCACGAAGCTTTTTGAACAGCAGAAGGTTCTGAACCAGTATAAGGACGTTCGTGCGCAATTCTGGCGCGCAGCTACGCTTGAAGAAGGCGCAGCAAAGCTCGATAAGAACAGTGCATATCGTCAGGTCGTTGACGACGGCATCGAAGCTAAAAAGCAGCATAGCCTTTTGACTGATCCAGTCGAAGCACATGACTGGCTGCATGGCGCGATGGCGCGTTCGGAAGATTCCATTAACAACAAGCTTGGAAGCGGCCTTCCGTTCCTCGCAACGGTTGGTGCAACGGCTCCTTTCGTTGGTCTGCTTGGTACGGTTATCGGCATCTACTCGGCGCTGATCAAAATCGGTATTGCTGGTCAGGCTGACATCGGCAAGATCGCTGGTCCAGTTGGTGAAGCACTGATCATGACCGCAATTGGTCTGTTCGTTGCTGTTCCTGCTGTTCTTGCGTACAACTGGCTTCAGGCACGTAACAAGACAATCGCACGTAGCCTTTCGACCTTCTCGAACGATGTGCTTGGTTACATCTCTTCGGGCGGCCGCGTTAAGCCTGCTGTTCCTGCCGCTGCACCAGCTGGTAAGCCAGCACCTGCAGCAGCTAAGAAGTAATATTGGGTTAGGGCCGCGTTTCGGCGCGGCCCATCCGCCAGCAACCGCTGGCGCTCGATTTTTGACCCAATTTATTTAGAGAGGATTGGCCAATGGCAATCAGTTCAGGAGGCGGCGGCAATGATGCGCCAATGTCTGACATCAACACGACGCCGCTCGTCGACGTCATGCTGGTGCTCCTCATCGTATTCCTCATCGCAATTCCGGTCGCTATCCAAACAGTGAAGATGGACATTCCGGTCATCAAGTTTGAACCAACAAAGGCAAAGCGTGAAAACGTTCTTCTGTCGGTGACAACAACTGATGTAGCGGGACGTGACCCCGGTGACCCTGCTTATGAGGGTGCAAATCCGAATGGCGAGTGCCGTATTTACTGGAACGTAACGCCAGTCGATTCAACCGAGTTGGTGGACCGTGCAGCGAAGCATTTGAAGGCAGAATTTGAAAAGCTGGGTGGCGAAGAAGCTGCTGCGGCTGGTCTGATCGAACCGGACATGCTGCCAGAGGCACACATTCGTGGTGATATCAACACACCCTATCGTTGCGTCGGTGGTGCAATTTACACCATGCAGATGGCCGGTTTTGCGCGTGTTGGCTTCATTTCATCGCCGTTCGAAAACGCGAACGTGCAGTAAGTAATTTAAGGAGCAATCATCATGGCAATGAGTGGCGGTAACGATGATGGCCAGCCGATGATGGAAATGAACACAACGCCGTTAATCGACGTTATGCTCGTTCTCCTCATCATGCTGATGATCACCATCCCCCCGGTTTCGCACGCCGTAAACATTGACCTTCCGGTCAATGATCCAAATGCGCCACCACCGGAAGTTCCGATCGATCCTGTTATTAACAAGATCATCATTCTTCCAAACAGCACAATTCAGTGGAACGGCACGCCGGTTTCGCTTCAGCAGATGGAACAGTATCTGGTCCGGACGACGTCAATGAATCCGGAACCTGAGCTTCAGTTCCAACCAGCCCCAACGGCGCCATATGACACCGTTGATAAGGCACTGGTTTCTGTAAAGCGTAGTGGCATCTCGAAATTCGGTTTTGTCGGCAACGAACAATACCGCGTCTTCGGCAAAGCTTCGCGTGAGGGTCGGTAGTTTCCGAACCTTCCGTTAAATCGACATTGAAAAAGGCGGTGCAGAAATGCGCCGCCTTTTTTATTGTCTGCTGTGACGACCAAGGGACACACCGGTCCATTGGTCGCTGTTGTTTGTGTATTATTTGCTGACGGACAGCCGGCTCATCAAGATTGCTGCGCGCTTTGCCTGACGCTTGATGCTCGCAAGGTCGACTGTTTCCCCGGGGGCGTGATCGCCTTTGCTATAGACGCCAAGGCCAACGAGGCCGTCGACATCATTGGCGACGAAGCTGATGTCCCCTGCACCGCGCTTCAACGGGTCGAGCGGCGGTTGGGCATCCAGCCCCAGATCCTGATTCACAAGATTGAGTTGCGCCAACAACGCCTTGTTGCCCTCTGTCGGTGCCATCGCCGGATAGCCGCCGGGATCAAAGCTGATCTTGGCGCTGGTCTTTGGTGCAGATGCCGACACGATGGCCTGCATCTTCTGCCGGACCCGCGCACTTTGGTCTTCGGATAAGGTCCGGAAGTCACCGCGCGCGATGGCTATGCCGGGAATGATGTTGGTCTTCCCCTTGGCACTTGCACGGACGCCATCACTGTCGAAGCCCGCCTCTTGCCCCGCGGCAATCAAACCGACGTTAAATGTCAGATTTGGCTCGGGCAGCTCTGTGCGGAATTGATGAATGATGCGCGCCAGTTCAAACGCTGCGCCATCGCCGTACGTGGAATCAAAAATCAGCGAGCTATGCCCGGTGACGCCGGAAACCTCCAACTTCCAACTGTTCGACGACCGGCGGGCGATAACGCCCATGTCCTTGCCATCCTCAATCGAAAGTCCTTCGAAATCGAGTGCGACATCCACAGTCTTGCCGGCGGCAATCAACGGTGCGCGGGTAATCTCGATTGGGTCGCCTGCGTCCTCTTCATCACCTGTCATATGAATTTCGATATGCGCGTCCTTCAGCGTGCCCGCTGCCTGCATGGCGCGCAAAGCAGACACGATGACGACCATGCCGCCCTTGTCGTCGCCAGCACCCGGGCCAACGGCTTCATCGCCGTTGCGGACGAATTTCTGGAAGGGGCTATCGGCTTCAAAAACGGTATCGAGATGTGCGATCAGTAAAAGCTTCTTTGCGCCCTTCTTGCCCGCCTTTGTTGCGACTAGGTGCCCAGCGCGTCCAGCCTTGGCCATATCCAGCCATGCCACCTTGAACCCAAGCGGTTCGAGCTCAGCGCGCATCATATCGTCGACGGTTTTGACGCCAGCGAAGTTCATCGTTCCCGAATTTTGGTTGACCATCCGCTCCAGCAAGGCAACCGAGCGTTCATATTCCGCGTCAACGGTTGCGGCCATCTTGGCTTCCGGTTGTGAAAGCTCGGCAAAAGCCGGTGTTGAAAGCGCTAAGAGCGCAACGCTGCTCATCAAAGACAGGGCTTGGAATTTCATGACATACTCCTGAAGACTATAGCCATGATGTGCCGCGCTTTGTGCGTTCGGGCAAGGGCGTTGATGCGGAACTTATGCGGCCTGCTTTTTCGTGAGGATGTGTTCGAGAATGAAATGCGGCACCGTCAGCGTTGATATCAGAATGAATGCAGACCGGACAATGCCCATGTCCGAAGGAACGTCGCCTTGGTAGAGGAACATCAATACGCCTAACCCCAATGAAAGCGCGGACACGGCGGCCACAATGGCTGCCTTTTTCAATTTAGACAGGCCACCCGTTTCGCGCAGCGCGTCCGCCATATGTCGCGGCGAGTGCAGCCCGCAAAAGAAAACGGCAAATGCCACAAGTGGCGGGAGGAACAATGCGGCGGTGATACAGGCGAGCACTTCAAGCGCGCTTTGCGTGTCATCATGTCGGAACGCCCAATATGCAAAGACAAGGCTGCCCAACGCAGCAGGAACTGATGCCGCCCCAAGCAGCGCGGCGATCACGGCGCCGTTTTGGCTGCCCGTTAGCGCGGCAAATATCATCGCGACATCGTCGGGGCTGGCCAGCGCAGGCAAGGCGACCAATGCCCAGCCAACCATCATGGCCAGAAACGGATCTACGCCGCCGCGCCAATCACGGCTGAAATGGACTATTGAAATGAGCAGGAATGAAATGAGCGCCAGTTCCGGAAGCTGCAGCCATAAGACGACCATAGCGGCGGCGCATCCCACATAGCTGCAGATAATCTTGGCCTTGCCGGCGAATCCATTCTGCCCGAAATGGGCGGCAGCGATTTCGACATCCAGCGTGCCGTGGGGAATGCCTGCAAGCACGATGGCCAAAGCAGCCAGCATATTAGCCTCAACGCTGTCCATGCCGCCCAGAAGGCGGTCTACGGCAATCAGCAGCAGCGTTGCTGCCGGTAACGCAAACAGGCGCAACATTTTGGAAAATGTCGCGCCTGCAGAATGCGGATATAAAATTATATTCATACAGGAATGTACGCCGCCAGAGCGGCGCACGTCCAGTGTTTATCCGAAGGCCTTATCGCCATACTCGGCTTGCGACTTGCGCACGGCGATCATGTAGATCAAGACGCCAACGCCTGCCTTTGCGATCAAGTCAGCGATTGTGTAGCCGACTTGTACGCCAACGGTTACGTCAGAACCGCTCAGATTGGTGTACGGGATCATGTATACGATCGGGTAGAAACCCCATGATGCGAAGGTCAGCAAACGTGCCTTCTTCACCAGTTCGCGTACATTTTCTGGTTGGTTGTTGATCGATGCACCAAGACCGGCGAACAGCTGCCACATGATGTAGACAAACGGGATTGCCGACAATGTGCCCCACAAAACGCGGGTGGGAATGTCCGTTGCGATTTCACCTGGGTAGCCCAGAATGATCATCAATGCCGCTGCGCCGCCAAGCTTGAACGACTTCGACACGGTTTCTTCTTGGCTCAGACGCATCACGAGGATGAGTTCGATGAGAAGCAATGGCACGGTGAGCAACCAGTCGACATAGCGATAGGCATCGTTAAACGCATAGCCGCTTGCGGCCACGATTCCGCCTTCAACGGAATATGCGCCTTCCCAGCTCTCGAAAATACGGAAATAGTGATAAGCGGCAATGGCGGTAACCAAGCCGGAAATGGTGAGCGCCGTCTTGTAGGCAGGGCCCACTTGCGAGCGGCCGAGCCACAAAAACAGCGTTGCTGCTGCCATGGTGGCAAATGTAAATGAGAATGCATTGTAGACCAGGGAATACTGGCCAAAAGTTAGATTTTCCACGTTCTTCTCCCCCTTTTGCGACATCATTTCGGATGTCGGGGCATTTTTCATAAACGCTGACCCGGGGACAACAACCTAACCTTTATACCATGTTTTTGCGATATGGCCCTCGACATCGCGGAACTGGCATATATAATGGTTAATGCTGAAATGCGCCTATTGGGGTACGCGGGAGGCACTGTAATTTGGACGTTTTGGGCCGGTCTAACGATAAGCTAGACGCGCTGATCGCGAATAGCCCGATAGCGTCGGTGATAAGCGATCCGCGTCAAAACGGTAATCCCATCATTGCCTGTAATGCGGCGTTTGTTGAACTGACCGGCTATGCGGAACATGAAATCATTGGGCGGAACTGCAAATTTTTGGCCGGTCCAGCGACTGAGCCTTGGTTAACCGAAACGATCAGCAATGGCGTTCAACGTCACGCCCCGGTCATGGTCGAAATTCTGAACTACAAACGCGATGGCACACCCTTTCGCAATGCAGTGTTGGTCGCCCCGTTGTTTGACGAAGACGGTGCGCTTGAGTTTTTTCTTGGCTCGCAGGTGGAAATTGAGCCCAGCGCGCCAGCGTCGTACGAGAGCCGGCATGTTGCGGCCGCGACGGCGGTGAAGGCATTGTCACGGCGGCAGCGCGAAGTGTTGGCCGAAATGGCGCTTGGCCATTTGAACAAGCAAATCGCGTTCCGGCTTGGGCTCAGCGAGCAAACCGTCAAAATGCACCGTGCGTTGTTAATGGACCGCTTGGGTGCGGTAAGTACGGCCGATGCTATTCGCATTGCAGTAGAGGCTGGATTATAATTTTGGCTTAGCCCAGCCGCGACGCGAGCCGTCTCGACAAGACATGGCGTCTAGGATGCAATGACTAGGCTCCAAATAAAAAGGCCCGGCAGTCCCCCAACCGCCGGGCCTTAAACTAATGATCCGATGCGTAGGATCAGTAGCTATAGTACATGTCGAATTCGACTGGGCTTGGCGTCATTTCCCAACGGGCGACGTCTTCCATCTTCAATTCGATATAGCTGTCAATCTGGTCCTTCGAGAACACGTCACCCTTCAACAGGAAGTCGTGATCGGCGGCCAGACAATCCAGAGCTTCACGCAACGATCCCGCTACGGTTGGTACTTCAGCAAGCTCCGCTGGTGGCAAGTCATAGAGATTCTTGTCCATGGCGTCACCAGGGTGAATCTTGTTCTGAATGCCGTCGAGGCCAGCCATGAACAAAGCCGCATAGCACAGATATGGGTTCGCCATTGCGTCAGGGAAGCGGACTTCAACGCGCTTGGCCTTGGCACCCGCGCCATATGGAATACGGCATGAAGCCGAACGGTTGCGCGCTGAATATGCGAGCAACACAGGGGCTTCGTAACCGGGTACCAAACGCTTGTAGCTGTTTGTGGTCGGGTTTGTGAACGCGTTCACAGCCTTGGCATGCTTGATGATGCCGCCGATGAAATACAGGCACATGTCCGAAAGACCAGCATAGCCGTCACCTGCGAAAAGCGGGGTCTTGCCTTCCCAGATCGACAGGTGGGTGTGCATACCCGAACCATTGTCTTCCTTGATTGGCTTCGGCATGAACGTTGCGGTCTTGCCATATGCATGTGCGACCTGATGCACGACATATTTGTAGATCTGCATACGGTCAGCGGTCTGTGTCAGCGTGCCGAACGTCAGGCCAAGCTCATGCTGGGCTGCGGCAACTTCATGGTGATGCTTGTCGCAAGGCAGGCCCATTTCGAGCATGGTCGAAACCATTTCGCCACGGATGTCGACTGCGCTGTCGACAGGCGCAACTGGGAAATAACCACCCTTTGCACGGGGACGATGGCCCATATTGCCGCTTTCATATTTCGTGCCGGTGTTTGTTGGCAGTTCAATATCGTCGATCTTGTAATATGACGTGTTGTAGCTGTTTTCGAAACGCACATCGTCGAACATGAAGAATTCAGCTTCTGGACCGACATATACGGTGTCGCCGATGCCTGTGGTTTTCAAATATGCTTCAGCGCGCTTTGCGGTCGAGCGCGGGTCGCGGCTGTACAGTTCGCCCGTTGATGGCTCGACGATATCGCAGAAGATGATCATCATTGGCGTTGCGGAGAATGGATCTACGTACACCGCATCAAGATCAGGCTTCAGGATCATGTCGGATTCGTTGATGGCTTTCCAGCCTTCGATGGACGAACCGTCGAACATCAGGCCGTCTTCCAACTCGTCTTCGCCGATCACGCCAGCGCACATGGTCAGATGCTGCCATTTGCCCTTGGGATCAGTGAAACGGACATCGACCCACTCGATCTCTTCATCCTTGATACGCTTGATAATGTCCTTAGCTGAGGTACCCATTTGCTTTCCTTCTTTGGCTTGTCTTTTTTGGATATTTTGGATTTTTTTAAACAGCGTCGTTATCGCGTTCGCCGGTGCGGATACGCAGCGCGGTTTCGACAGGGATGACGAAAATCTTGCCGTCACCGATGCGGCCAGTCTGGGCCGCTGCAGCGATGGCTTCGACGACGCGGTCGGCGAGGCCGTCTTCAACGACAACCTCAAGCTTAACCTTCGGCAAAAAGTCGACGACATATTCCGCGCCCCGATACAGTTCGGTGTGGCCCTTTTGACGTCCAAAGCCCTTAGCTTCGGTAACTGTGATGCCTGAGACGCCAACTTCGTGCAGCGCTTCTTTCACCTCGTCCAATTTGAATGGCTTGATGATCGCTTCGATCTTTTTCATGGCTTTTCCCTTTATGGCGCGTGAGGCAGATGCTCCGCGCGCGCGGATGATGTATTAAGCTTATCAAGTATCGTGCCAAAATTGACCCACACCGAAACGCGTTATTTTGGGCCATATCGGCCAATAGCATCTGCCTAAATTTTAGGCAGATGCTAGATTCATGGGCAGCAGTTTTTTACTTTGCTGCCTTTTTTGCGCCACCGCTTAATGCGGCATCATTTGCCTTTGCATAATGTGCACGGCTGACCACATAAGCGCGCATTTGCTCGGCTTCTTTCGCTGTTAGCACGCTGCTAAAGCTGACCATGCCATTGCCCTTCAATATGCCGTCAATCACCACCGATTTCCAAGTAGCGGCATCCGCAATTACACCAGATTTACGCAGGTCAGGCAGCACGCCGTTCCCGACCGCCCCGGGTCCGTGGCAGACGAGGCAATAGCGTTGGAAATTCGATCCCCCCGCAGCGATATCCGCTGGCGTGCCGAATTGCGCTGGCGGTGCCCACACATAGGCTGGCGCTTTCGGTACGGGTGGCAACGCAGTCTTTCCGCCCAGCTTTAGAACGATCAGGCGGGGGATGTTGGGAACCGCAGCACTGGTGGAACCTGCATAACCCGAAACGAGCGGGAACGCGCCGCCCTTGCTGGTCAGGAAGGCGACATATTGCTCGCCGTCCACCGTATAGGTCGATGGGCCAGACAACACGCCAGACTGTACGTTAAGGTTCAACAATTGCTTACCGCTATCCGCAGCATAAGCACGGAACTCGCCCATTGCCGTACCTTGGAAAACCAGGTTTCCGGCGGTGGTCATTGTCCCACCATTCCATGAGGCGGGGTGATCGACCGTCCATTTGGCTTTGCCGGTCTTGGGGTCAAACGCGACCAGCTTTCCGGTCGTGGCCGCTTTCACAGCCTTCACGAAATTGATGTCATCGGGAAGGTCGGCCGTCGCCATCGCGCCGCCCACGTTGAAGCCCAGCGCCTTGCGCTCTTGTTCGTTTGGCGCAACCGGCGGCAGATACGCGCCGCCAATATACAATGCGGGGATGTAGACCAGTCCCGTTGCGGGGTTAAAGCTCATCGGGTGCCAGTTATGCGCACCCAGCGCCGAAGGGTTCGCCAAATAGAGCTTGCCGGTTTTTTCATATCGCGCTGCAGGGTTTTCGATTGGCCGCCCCGTTTTCATGTCATAGCCGGTTGCCCAAGTGATGCCGTCGATGAACGGGTTTGCCGACAACAGCTTGCCGTTCAGCCGATCAATGGTGAAGAAAAACCCGTTCTTCGGCGCGTGGTAAAGAACTTTGCGTTCTTTGCCGCCGCGTGTTTCCGTCGCCAATATGATCGGCTGGGTCGCAGTGTAATCCCAGCTTTCGGCTGGCGTTTCCTGATAATGCCAGACATATTCGCCCGTGTCGGGTTTAAGCGCGACGATGGACGACAGGAACAGATTGTCGCCTTCGCCATTGGAACGAATGCCATGGTTCCAAGGATTGCCGTTGCCGACGCCAAGGTACAATTGATCAAGCTCAGCATCATAGACGATTGCGTCCCACACGGTGCCGCCGCCGCCACTTTCGCGCCAGTCACCCTTTTTGGGCTTGGAACTCCATGTTTTGGTTGCCGCCGTTTTTAAGATCTTGTCGCTCGCGGCATTGTCGGGCTCGCCCTTCGGATTGGGCGTGGTGTAAAAACGCCATGCCTGTTTGCCGGTCGCGGCGTCATATGCGGTCACATAACCGCGCGCGCCGAACTCTGCGCCGCCAAAGCCAATAACCACCTTGTCCTTTACGACCCGTGGCACGCCCGTGATGGTGCCGTTGGATTTGAGGTCAAGCGTTTGGACACTCCACAATTGCTTGCCCGTGGTGGCGTCCAAGGAAATCAAACGGCCGTCGATGGTTCCGACAAAAACGCTGCCTTTCCAGAACGCAACGCCGCGGTTGACCACGTCGCAGCAGGCTTTGACTCCGCGCGCTTTGTCGACTTCGGGATCGAAGCTCCACAATGGTTTGCCGGTTTTGGCGTCATAAGAGAATACTTTGGACCAGGCGGTCGAGATAAACATTTTGCCGTCAACAACCACTGGCGTTGCTTCTTGGCCGCGCGCATCGGGCAAGTCAGCAAACCAGGCAACGCCCAGATCCTGCACATTGCTGTCGTTAATTTGGGTAAGCGGGCTATGCCGTTGCTCATTATAATTGAAACCCGTCATCGCCCAGTTTGAGCCATCGCCACCGGTTTTCAGATAATCCCCGTTAATCTTAGCGAATGCGGGCACATCGGTCGGGCCCGCTATTTTTTGGCAAGAACCCAATAATAATGTCGCGCCAGCAATTGCGGCTGCGAACCAAAGCTTATTCTTCATATTTTTCTCCCCCTCGACAGAAAGGCTATGCCGTCGAATAGGCTTCGTCCAGTGGGAATTTAACTGACGGGTTAAATTATCTTTTTTATGGCGCTTTCCATCTCGGTTGCGGCCTTTTCATAGACGCGCGCGCGCAGGTTTGACAGTATCGCATCAGGTGCGCTCGCGGGCGTTCCGCCGCTAAACGGTGGTGCTGGGTCATATTCCAGCGCGAGCTGGATGGTCCGTGCAACATCTTCGCCGGCAATGTCTGAAATCAGTTCAAGCGCGAAGTCGATGCCCGAGGTGACGCCGCCTGCAGTCACCAAATTGCCATCGCGAACAACGCGCGCTGGTCGATGCGTTGCGCCAAACATCGGCAACAAATGTGTGTAAGCCCAGTGGCATGTCGCGTCTTTGCCGTGCAGCAAATCGGCCGCGCCCAATATGAAGGCACCGGTGCACACGCTGGTGATATATTGCGCCCCGCGTGCTTGCGTGCGGACGAAATCGACGATCTGCGCGTCAGCAATCGCGTTGCGCACACCATGACCGCCCGGCACGCAGATTATGTCCGCCTGCGGGCAGTCTGCGAAGCTGGATCGCGGCAGAATGGAAAAGCCGCTATCGGTGGTAACCGCCGCGCCCGTTTTGCTGACGACATGAACATCCGCGCCCGGCAATCGCGAAAGGAATTGCACAGGCCCTGTGAAATCGAGTTGCGTGACATTGTCGAAGAGAACGAAGACGATATTCATGCCGTCTGCTTAACCTGCACGCGGCAAAAAACAAAGGGCCGCCGGATTTCTCCGACGGCCCAAAGGTCGCAAATTATATCGATCAGATAAGCTCGATCGCCAAAGCCGTCGCTTCGCCGCCGCCGATGCACAGCGATGCGAGGCCGCGTTTCTTGCCATGGCGCTGAAGCGCGGCGACCAATGTTGTGATAATCCGCGCACCCGATGCACCAATGGGATGGCCCAATGCCGTGGCGCCGCCATGAACGTTAATCTTGTCATGCGCTATGCCAAGATCGTGCATTGCAAACATCGCGACGCAGGCAAATGCTTCATTCACTTCGAATAGGTCAACGTCGGCGATGGTCCAGCCAGCCTTGGCCAAGCATGTGTTGATAGCACCGACCGGAGCGGTGGTGAATGCTGATGGTTCCTGCGCGTGCGCCGCGTGCGCGACGATACGCGCAATGGGTTTTTGTCCATTGGCGTCGGCGACCGATTGGCGCGTGAGCACAAGTGCGGCGGCACCATCCGAGATCGATGAGCTGGTGGCGGCCGTTATTGTGCCGTCCTTCGCAAAGGCTGGCTTGAGCGTTGGAATCTTGTCGGGCATGCCTTTGCCGGGTTGTTCATCGGTGTCGACGATCACGTCGCCCTTGCGTGTGGCAATGGTCACCGGAACGATTTCCGCTTTGAACGCGCCGTCTGCAATCGCGCTTTGCGCGCGGCGTAACGATTCAAGGGCGTATGCGTCCTGCCCTTCGCGCGTCAGCTTATAATCGTCTGCGGTGTCTTGCGCGAACGTGCCCATGGCGCGGCCAGCTTCATATGCGTCTTCCAATCCATCAAGGAACATATGGTCGTAGGCGGTGTCATGACCAATGCGCGCGCCACTGCGATGCTTTTTGAGCAAATAAGGCGCGTTGGTCATGCTTTCCATGCCGCCGGCGATGACATAATCGACTGAGCCAGCGGCGAGTGCCTCGCTGCCCATGATAACGGTCTGCATGCCCGAACCGCAAACCTTGTTCACTGTCGTTGCCTGCACAGATTTGGGCAGGCCCGCTTTAATCGCGGCCTGACGGGCAGGGGCTTGGCCAAGGCCTGCTGGCAACACACAACCCATGTAGATGCGCTCAATTGCCGCGCCGTCCACGCCAGAGCGTTCAACGGCTGCTTTCACCGCAGTCGCGCCAAGGTCGGTCGCAGAAACGTCAGCCAACGCCCCTTGCATGGCCCCCATTGGGGTGCGGGCATAGGACAGGATGACGACAGGATCGGCGTTGTGCATGGGAGATTCCTTTGATTTTGATTTGCCGCCTTATAGGGCGGGCAGCATCAAAAACAAATGTGAATCCGCCCAGTTTGCTGGGTTAGAACAAGGCCTTCAAATCGCGTTTCAGGATTTTGCCATTCGCGTTGCGCGGCAGGGTATCCTCGGTGAAGATGATCTTCACGGGCACTTTGAATTTTGCCAATCGTGCGCTGACATATTCGCGCAGTTCATCCTCGCTTGCGGTCATGCCGGGCGCCAGATGGACCACGGCTGCGGGTTCTTCGCCGAGTGTTTGGTGCGGAATGCCAATCAGTGCGGCATCGGTAACCGCGGGATGTTCATACAAGATATTCTCGACTTCAGACGAATAGATATTCTCTCCGCCGCGAATGATCATGTCCTTGGCGCGATCAACGATGAAGCAGAAGCCTTCGTCATCGACGCGGGCAAGATCGCCTGTGCGCACCCAGCCATCGACAAATGTTTCTGCGGTGGCGTCGGGACGGTTCCAATAGCCTTTGACGATTTGCGGGCCGCGTGCCCACAATTCACCGACTTCGCCAACAGGCAACTCGGTCGATCCATCCTCTGACATGATTTTCACGTCCGAGACTGCAACGGCCGGACCACAGCTGTCGGGGCGGTTCAAATAATCTTCGGCAACATGCGAGGTGACCGTCGCCATAGTTTCGGTCATGCCCCAGCCATTGCCCGGGAATGCGCCGAATATTTCGTAGATTTTGCTGACAAGCTCTGGCGCGGATGGTGCACCGCCATAGCTTATCGCGTCGATTGAGCTGAGATCATATTTCTCGCGGTCGGGGTGCTCGATTAACTGCCAAGCGATGAACGGCACGCCGCCCGTGGCGTTGATCTTTTCACGCTCGATAATCTCGAATGCCTTCACGGTATCCCATTTGTGGAGGAGCACGATCTTGTGCCCTGCTTGAATCGTGGGAATCATCGATGCCGAACACGCGGTGACATGGAACATTGGAATGACAAGCAGGCTCGCCCTTATGCTGGGTTCGGGCAGAGGATCACCCCGGCGCAACATAGTCGCCGCGCCAGAATAGGCGCTGGAAAAGCCATTGGTCAGCAGGTTACGGTGCGAACCTAAAGCGCCCTTTGGCTTGCCGGTCGTCCCGCTGGTGTAGAAAATGGTGGCCGCGTCATCTGGCGCAATCGCGACATCAGGCAACGGCAGGTCAGCCAAATCGGCGTAGCTTTTTGCAGTGCCAATGATGCTTTCGAGCGTGATGGCGGGCTCGGCCATTGCCGCTGCACCCGCGCGCGCGACCATGACATGCGCGAGCGCAGGCATTTCTGATTTGTAGGGCGATATGCGGTCCCAGCGTTCGGCGTCGCAGATCAGAACCGCTGCACCCGAATCGGCCAAACCAAAGGCAAGCTCTTCGCCGGTCCACCATGCATTTAACGGCACAACAATCGCGCCCGTGACTGCGGCCGCAAAAAAGGCGACTGGCCATTCAGGCAGATTGCGCATGGCAAGGGCAACGCGGTCGCCCTTTTTTACGCCGCGTGCTTGCAGCGCATGCGCGAGGGTCGCCACCGCGCGGTGCCAAGCTGCGTACGTGACGCGTTCATCCTCATACACCACAAATTCGCGGTCGCCGAATGACGCATTGGCGTGCGCGGCCAGTACCGCGAGATTTGGCAGTGCGTTTTTCCAGACGCGCGTTGGCACACCTTCAATCTCGGCCGTTTCCATTTCGAACGGCATGCCAGGTGCACATAATGCATCCTTTACCTGATCTCGCGTCATGACGGGCCAACCCGCAGGTGGCGTCCACTTTTTACCGGCCTCGATCATGTTCTCTCCAATATACGCGTCATGCTTTGTGCATGTTGAACATGTCGATACGCCAAAATGGTTTTCATTTGCAACGCTTCACGCTAGCAATTCATCAACGGGTTAAATGGAGAGAGAAAATGACCGCAAATATGCAGACTGTGCTCGAAAAGCAGCGCGCAGCATTTACCGCAGCTATGCCAGAATCGATGTCGGTCCGCCGTGACCGTATCGATCGCGCGATTGCGATGTTGATCGATCATGCGGAGGATTTCGCAAAGGCCGTTTCTGCTGATTTCGGGCATCGTAGCCGCGAACAAACGCTGCTGACCGACATCATGCCGTCTGTGAGCGCGATGAAGCATGCCAAGAAGCATTTTGAAAGCTGGGCCAAAGGTGAAAAGCGCAAGCCAACTTTCCCGCTTGGTTTGCTCGGCGCCAAGGCCGAAGTCGTTTACCAGCCAAAGGGCGTTGTCGGCGTTGTTGCGCCATGGAACTTCCCCGTTGGTATGGTGATGGTCCCGATGGCAGGCATTCTCGCCGCCGGTAACCGCGCGATGATCAAGCCATCCGAATTCACCGAGCGCGTGTCGGCATTGTTCGAAGAGCTCGTGCCACAATATTTCGCCGAAGAGGAAATGGCCGTTTTCACTGGCGGCGCTGAAGTCGGCATGGCGTTTTCAAAGCTGGCATTCGACCATATGATATTCACCGGCGCGACGGGCGTGGGCAAGCATATCATGCGCGCCGCAGCGGACAATCTCGTGCCCGTGACGCTTGAGCTTGGCGGCAAATCACCGACCATCATTGGCCGAAGTGCGGACACGAAAAAGGCTGGCGAGCGCATTGCCCTGGGCAAGATGATGAATGCGGGTCAAATCTGCCTCGCGCCCGATTATTTGATGGTGCCCGACGACCAAGAGCATGATGTCATCGCGGCGGTGAAGGCGGGCGCAATCGCGCAATATCCCACTTTGCTGCACAATGACGATTATACCTCGGTTGTGAATGGCCGAAATTATGAGCGGCTTCAGGGCTATCTGGACGATGCGCGTGAAAAGGGCGCTGAACTGATCGAAATCAATCCTGCGGACGAAGATTTTGTCGGATCAAACGGCAACAAAATGCCGCTGACGATTGTCCGCAATGTCACCGACGACATGAAGGTGATGCAGGAAGAAATCTTCGGACCGATTCTGCCCGTCATGACCTATTCGTCGATGGATGAAGCGATTGATTATGTGAATGCACATGATCGTCCGCTTGGCCTATATTATTTCGGAACGGACAAGGCCGAGGAAGAACGCGTCTTGTCGCGGACCGTCTCTGGCGGCGTAACGATCAACGACGTCGTCTTCCACAATGCGATGGAAGATTTGCCCTTTGGTGGAGTCGGGCCGTCGGGCATGGGCAATTACCACGGCGCGGACGGGTTCAAAACCTTCAGCCATATGCGTGCGGTCTATCGTCAGACCGGCGTCGATGTTGCCGGGATTGGCGGATTTAAGGCGCCTTATGGCAAAGCGACGCTGAAGACACTCGCTAAGGAACTTAAGAAATAAGGATGCGCTTGCATCGAGGCGGAGGCTCGGTTAGAGGAGCCTCCGCTTCGACAGGTTCGCCCTGATGAAGATGTGCCCCAGTGGTGGAATGGTAGACGCGCTGGATTCAAAATCCTGTTCCGAAAGGAGTGCCCGTTCGAGTCGGGCCTGGGGCACCACCACAATTCCGAAACTTTAAAAGCAACGTTACTCGGCGCGTTAAGCTCGACGGGCGATCAACTTCGTCTGGACCCAAAATGGTTGTGTAAACGCGTTGCGGTGTTAATGGCCTTGCGTCAAATGTATCAGCCCTTCAGCATCATGGATTTGTTCACCATTGGTATCGGGCCGTCCAGCTCGCATACTGTTGGGCCGATGCGCGCCGCGCGTGACTTTGCCGAGCGGTCGCTGATCCGGCCAGATGTTGGCAAAATTACGTGCGAGTTATTTGGGTCGCTTGCTCTCACAGGACATGGCCACGCAACTGACACGGCCATATTGCTTGGGCTGTCGGGATACACACCTGAGGGCACTGACCCCGACGAGATCGCTGCTGTCGTTAGCGCCATTCGGGAAGCGGACCGTTTGCATCTTGCTGGCAAAGTGCAGGTCAGCTTTGTCGAAAGTCAGCATTTGCTGTTTTGCAAAGGCACGTTTCTAGCCGGTCATGCAAATGCCATGCGCTTCACTGCCACCTACAGCGACAGCTCCGAATATAGTGAAACCTATTTTTCCATCGGTGGTGGGGCCATCGTCCGGGACGGGGTCGCTGCGCCGCGTTTGAATTTCGAACTGCCTTATCCTTTTGCATCGGGTGCGGAATTGTTGGCGGTGGGCGAACGGACCGGGCTCACTTTTGGCGCTGTCGTGCAGGCCAACGAATCGGCGTGGCGTAGCGACGAAGAAACTTATGCGTTTATTGACGATGTCCGCGTCGCTATGCTTGATTGCATCAAGCGCGGCATAGCAAAAGACGGCGTCTTGCCGGGCGGCTTAAATGTAAAGCGGCGCGCGAAATCTTTACACGAGCGGCTCGTCGAACGAGGCCCACGCAGCGATCCTTCGACGGTGTTCGAATGGGTCAGCCTATGGGCACTTGCGGTGAATGAGGAAAATGCAGCCGGGGGCCGTGTGGTGACGGCGCCGACCAATGGCGCGGCGGGCGTTATTCCCGCGGTTCTGAAATATTATGAAATATTTACGGCTAACCCCACACCCGAAGGCAGCCGGTTATTTCTGACCACGGCAAGTGCGATTGGTTTCCTGTATAAAACAAACGCGTCCATATCCGCGGCAGAAATGGGCTGTCAGGGTGAAGTTGGCGTTGCCTGTTCGATGGCGGCTGCCGGGCTTGCAGCAGCGTTGGGCGGCAGCAATGCGCAGGTGGAAAATGCAGCCGAAATCGGCATGGAGCATAATTTGGGCCTGACCTGCGATCCCATTGGCGGTCTTGTGCAAATTCCATGCATCGAACGCAACACCATGGGCGCGATCAAGGCGATCAATGCTGCCTATCTCGCGCTTCAGGGCGATGGCGCGCATGTCGTCAGCCTGGACGCCGTCATTGAAACGATGCGCCAGACTGGCGAGGATATGCGCTCCAAATATAAAGAAACCAGCCTTGGCGGGCTTGCCGTCAATGTCGTCGAATGCTGACGATCAGAATCTGATCATGATCCGCTGGGCAAGTGCGGGCGACATCGAATACACAAGCCGAAGCAGCTTCACCATGCCAACATTCGCCTCAGGCGCGTTTGTCGCAATGGCATCAACGATTTCTGCGGCACATTCCTTTGCCGACATCTTTTTGCCATTTACGCGCCCGCGCGTCATTGCGGTGTCGACGACCGGCGGCAATGCTTCAATGACATGAACCTTGGTATCGCGCAGATTGTGCCGCAGCGATTGGGTAAAGCTTCTGAGGCCCGCTTTGGTCGCGCAATAGACTGGACCACCTGCGCGCGGAGCAATGGCGAGGCCTGAGGTGACATTCACAATCGAGGCCTCGGGTCGCTCAAGCAAGCCCGGCAACAAGTGCCCAATCAGGTGCAATGGCGCGTTGAGGTTCAGGAAGATCGCCTGATCAGTGAGCGCCAGATCAAGCGGCTCGCCCGGTCCGAAATTACCGCTCATCCCAGCGTTGTTGATCAGGATGTCCAGCTCGCGCCCTGCGAGCGCGGCAGCAAGTTCCGCACAGCCCGCAGCATTGGAGAGGTCTGCCTTAATGGCCTGCAATCCCTCTTGCCGTGCAGACGCAAGCGCGTCTTCGCGGCGACCGCAGACGATGACGGCTGCGCCCTGCGCCATCATTTGGCGTGCGATTTTCAAACCGATGCCGTCGGTCCCACCCGTAACCAATGCGGTCTTGCCCTTAAGTTCCATAAATCCCCCCTCAATATTGCCTTGAATCACTCTTGCCCTGCATTGTCAGGGAATCAGTATCGAAGAACCAACTGTTTTGCGCCCTTCAAGATCGCGATGTGCCTGTGCGGCGTCTTCTAGCGCATAGCGATGGCGGATGGTGATATCGATGATGCCTTGGCGGAACATGTCGAACACATATTCCGCGCCTGCTGCCCGCTCCGCTGCATTGTGATAATAATCGAACAAGGTGGGGCGTGAGACGTAGAGCGAACCTTTTTGCGCCAAAGTGCCAAGATTGACACCCGTCACCGGACCGCTGGCATTGCCATAGCTGACGATAAGGCCGCGCCGCGCGGTTGCGTTCAACGATGTTTCCCATGTGTCGCGGCCGACACCGTCGAATGTGACTTCGACGCCTTTGCCGCCCGTCAGTTCGCGCACCTGCGCTGCGACATCTTCTTTACCATTTAATATGACATGGTCGGCCCCCGCCGCCCGCGCCAGCGCTGCCTTTTCATCTGTGCTGACTGTCCCGATGACGCGGGCACCAACATGCTTCAGCCATTGCACCAGCAACAATCCGACGCCGCCCGCCGCTGCGTGCACCAATATGTCCCATTTGGGCTGAACCTTGGCACAGCGTTCGACAAGAAACTCGGTGGTGCAGCCCTTGAGCAAGCCCGCGGCCGCAATTTCGTCGCTGATGTCGTCTGGCACCAAAAACAGGCCATGCGCGGCAATATTGCGCGCGGTGGCATAGGCACCGATGCTTGGACCAAAAGTCGCGACCCGGTCGCCAACGCGCCAGTCGGTCACGCCGTCTCCCACCGCCTCAATTATGCCCGCCGCCTCCATGCCAAGGCCAGAGGGCAGCGCCATCGGATACAGGCCGCCACGATGATAGGTGTCAATGAAGTTCAGGCCAACGGCCAGATTGCGCATACGGACCTCACCCGGACCGGGCGCTGCCAGTTCAACGTCCGTCCACGCAATAACGTCCGGCCCACCGGTTTGCCGAATTTGTGCTGCTCTTTCCATCGGGAGAACTCCTTTTTGTTGCATGCATCCTAACAGAGCCAGTGGCAGGCCGCCAACCCGCGCTGCGGAATATGGTTAAAAAGACGTCAATAACCGTCGCAGATCGGGACATTCGAGTTTGGGTCCCTCTTTAACCATCTTTTGGCATGGCCATTATGCCTAACAAAACGTTAACGTCTGATCATGATGAAAAGAAGATTAGTCGGTCATAACGAAGCTGCCCGCCATCCCCTTCGGCAGATGCTTCCCCCACCACAGATGACGCACGCCGTCATCGCGCCACGCCCCACATCGTGGTGGCGCAGGGAGGATACGCATTTGTTTATGCTCAGCTTCAGTGCGTTTTTTGTCGCAATAAGCAGCTATATTGCCTGACTGTTAGGCGGCGACGGGGTCGCACGCCTTGTGCAGCTTCCACGAAATCCATGCCGAAACAAGGCAGGCCGCCGCAATCATGAACAACGTGTCGGGAATGCTCACGCCTGCGCTGACGAGAAGGCTGTAAATCACAGCACCAATGACCATCGCGCCGGAATTCACGATGTTATTGGCGGCAATGGTGCGGGCGGTTTGCGACTTTGCAACGGTCGTCGTCAGAAACGCGTAGAGCGGGACGACAAACATACCCCCGGCGATCGAAATACCAAGAAGATCGACAATCATGCGATCGCCATAGCCTAGCGTCAGAAACTGCCACCAATCTATCAGCTCTGGCCCGGTGGGTTGCCAGTGGCTGACCGTCCACCAAAGATCCAGGACGAACAGACCCATTATGATAACTGAAATCGGTGCATATTTTGCCGACACTGTGCCATTCAGCATGCGGTTGACGGCGACTGAGCCAATGGCGATGCCGATGGAGAAGAACGCCGTGAACAAGGTCGCGACAGTGTTGTCACCACCGATTGCGTTTTTGACCATAGGTGGGAAAATCGACCCAAGGACAGCGCCAACGCCCCAGAAAAAGCTGATCGCCATGATCGCCAAAAACAGGCGGGGTATATGCATGGTGTCGCGCACCAGTCGCCAGCTGCTGCGAAAGATGTTCCAGTCCATTTTGGCGGTTGGCGCATCGCTTTCGGGCGGTGCGAGCGGAACAGATTGCGCGGTCACGCGTCCGATGATGGCAACGATGATAATCCCTATGCCTGCAATTTTTCCGGGAATGATCCCGCCCGCAATCGTCCCGCCCAAGATGGCAAGATAGGTCCCGGCTTCGACAAGGCCAGTTCCGCCCAAAACCTCATCTTGCTCCAAATGCTGGGGCAGAATCGCATATTTAATGGGGCCAAAGAAAGTGGAATGCACGCCCATTGCGAACAATGCGGCGAGCATCATCGGTATGTTGTGCAGGTAGATACCCGCTGCACCGAAGATCATGATAAAAATCTCGGCTGTCTTTACCATGCGAATGACGCGCGTCTTTTCGATGGTATCGGCCAATTGCCCCGCAAGCGCGGAAAACAGGAAAAAGGGTAATATGAACAGCGCGCCCGCGATGGCGTTAAAATTCGCTTCTTGGGTCGGGTCAGAATAGATTTCGTACGTCACCAAAATGACCATGGCCATCTTGTAAAAATTGTCGTTGAAAGCATTCAGGAACTGCGTGACGAAAAGCGGCAAAAATCTGCGCTTGTTCAACAGGGACATTGTCGTGGCCATTAGTTCTTGCAGTTCCTATGCGGACGGTATCGGAGCCTTAGCGGCCCAGCCCTATCATGGCAAAGTGCATTTCATGTGACGGTGAAATAGCCGCGTGATTTTGCTGGCGCATCGCGCTATTGCTATAGGATGCTTAGCTTACCCAACATCCTGACCTTGTCGCGCATTCTTGCTGTGCCCATTCTTGTCTTTTTGCTTTGGCCGGGTGCCACGGCGATTGGCATTCAGCCGGTGCCACTGGATTACGGCTTTGCATTCATACTGTACTGCCTGATGGGGATTACCGATTATTTCGATGGCTATCTTGCGCGGGCGCAGGGGACAGTGTCGAAATTGGGCGTTTTCCTTGATCCCATCGCCGATAAGATCATGGTAGCCGCTGTCATTTTGATGCTGGTGTTCACGCGTGATGTCGACGGTTGGCATGTCATTGCTGCCCTCATCATTTTACTGCGTGAAATGATCGTATCGGGCCTGCGCGAATTTTTGGCTGGCCTGCAGATTTCCGTGCCTGTTTCGAAGCTCGCCAAATGGAAGACGACGTTTCAACTTGTTTCGCTTGGCGGCATCATTTTGGCAGGCGCGTTGCCGGACTGGATGTTGCTGAAACAAGCGGCACTGGCGTTGCTGTGGATCGCCGCGGTGCTGACCATGATTACCGGCTGGGATTATCTGCGCGTCGGCATAAAGCATATGGATTGACCGCATGAGGCTGGTGTATTTCGCGGCAGTTCGCGAGGCCATTGGGGTGGCCTCCGAAACATGTGATCTGCCGGCGCATGTGCGCAATATTAACGATGCGATTGACTGGCTGGCCGGTCAGTCATCCGGTCATGCGCTGGCCTTTCAAGACAAGGCACGGCTTCGTTTCGCTTTGGACCAAGCTATGGTGCCGTTGGATGCCGCGCTTGGCGATGCACATGAGCTTGCAATATTCCCGCCAGTGACCGGCGGATGAAACGCGTCCTTATCAGCGACGAGCCGATCAGCGCGGAGTTTGCGCTGTCGGGGCTGAGTGATTTGGGGGGCGGTGCTGTATGCAGTTTTACCGGCATATCGCGCGACGATGGCGGCGTGACCGCGATTGAGCTTGAGCATTATCCCGGCATGACGGAATCAAGCTTGATGCGGTTAATCGATGAAGCCTTTGCCCGCTGGGCATTGCTTGGCGCGGCGATTGTGCACCGGATTGGGCGCGTTGCGGTGGGCGAACCCGTGGTCGTTGTCGGCGCAGCGTCGCGGCACAGGGCAGACGCGCTTGAGGCCACGGCGTTTCTCATTGACCGCCTGAAAACCGACGCGCCATTTTGGAAGAAAGAGCATTATGCAGACGGCACGTCCGTCTGGGTTGATGCCAAAACCAGCGACGACGACCGTTCTTCACGCTGGGCCTAACGGTTCCGGGCGCTGCTCAGCTTTTAGGTTATGTGCAGTTCCCGCAGGGACTCCGCAAGCAACTCGAACTCCTCACGGCGCGGGCTATTGGTTCGCCAAATCAGCGCAATTTCGCGCGTCGCGTGGTCGGCATTCAATGGCCGCGCCTGAACGTCGGTTCCATTCAATAGACCAGCCGCGACGGCCATCTCGGGAATGATGGTTAGGCCCAATCCATTGTCGACCATCTGCACAAGCGTGTGCAGCGATGTTCCCAGCATCATGGCCGTTGCGCGCAGCTCCGGTCTGTTACAGGCGGCGAGCGCGTGGTCCTTCAAGCAATGGCCATCGACCAATAACAAAAGCCTGTTTTCATCAATCAGCTCGGGCTCAATGCTTTCGGGTGGATCGCGCGGGTCATCCAATGGAAAGGCAACATATAATGCGTCGTTAAACAGATGCGCTTTTTCGACATCGCCCGCCGGGAAAGGAAGCGCCAGCAGGACACAGTCAACCTGACCATGATGCAATGCCTCGACCGCAGCCGCGCTGGCTTCCTCACGCAGGTACAGCTTCAAATCGGGATATTTCTTGCGCAGTGCCGGTAACAATTTGGGCAACAGGAATGGCGCAATTGTGGGGATGACGCTCATGCGCAAATCATCCGCAAGTGGCTTGCCTGCGGACCGGGCCATTTCGGCGAGCTCTTCCGCCTCACGTAAAATGCGGTGCGCCTTGGTCACCATCTTGTTGCCCAGCGGCGTAAAGCGGACGACGCGGCGCGTGCGCTCCACAAGCATCAGGCCAAGCAGCGACTCCAGCTCGCGTATCCCAGCGGACAGCGTGGATTGCGTCACAAAGCACGACTCCGCGGCTTTACCGAAATGGCCATGCTCCTGAAGCGCGACCAGATATTGCAGCTGTTTCAGAGTTGGAAGATAGGTGCTCATAAATCGATCCCGTTTATTATTATGGGCCATATAATCGTTTTTACCGATGATTCTAGCAATATTTAGCGAAAAGGTTCATAGATTGCTGGAAATGCCCGTTTGAAAGTCTTAGCTTAGATGCTCAATAGTCCCGCAAGGGACGGCAGGGTCATCTATGTTCATTTCAAATCTCATCGAATATCTCGACTCGATCAAAGAACGCGATCCTGCGCCGCGCTCGCGCTGGGAAATCTTGCTGTACCCCGGCGTATGGGCTGTGGGTTATCACCGGGTCGCCCATTGGCTGTTCCTTGGCCAGATGTTCTTTCTTGCGCGGTTGGTGAACCATTTCGCCCGGTTCCTAACGGGTATAGACATTCACCCCGGCGCCAAGATTGGGAGTAATTTCTTCCTCGACCATGGTTTCAGCGTGATTGGTGAAACGGCCGAGATCGGCGACAATGTCACCATGTACCAGAACGTCACCTTGGGTGGCACCAATCCGACCAACGGGATGGCGGGCAAACGGCACCCGACGATTTTGGATAATGTTATCATTGGATCAGGTGCGCAGATCCTTGGCCCAATCACCGTGGGCGAACGCGCGCGCATTGGCGCTGCGGCCGTGGTAACCGACGACGTGCCAGCTGGCGCGACGATGATTGGGCAAAAGGCGCGCTCTACTTTGGTTCAGGCCGAAACCTACGCGCGCGACTTCATGCCTTATGGCACGCCATGCCGCGAGATGTTCGACCCGGCGACACAAAGCCTGGAGATCCTGCAGTGTGAAATCGAAACCCTGCGCAAACGTATCGCCGACATGATGGCCGAACGTGATGGAACGCCCGCCGCGACACCGGTTAAGCCCCGTGCGAGCAAGGGAAGCAAGACCAGTTGAGCGCAATCATTACGCCTTTTCCGATAACCAATCGGCTCAACCAGATTGGTTTCGAAAAAGGCGAGCTAACCCAGATACTCAATCTGTACGGGCGGATGGTCGCAGCGGGTAATTGGCGCGATTATGCCATCGATCTGGGCCGCGATGCCGCCGTGTTCAGTGCGTTCCGGCGCGCCACCGAGCGGCCCGAATATCGGATTGAAAAGCGACCAGCATTGCGCAACCGCCAAGGCATGTGGGCATTGGTCGGTGAAGGTGGTGCAATTTTGAAACGTGGGCATGACCTTGGCCCCGTCCTTGCGCCTGTCGAACGAAAGCTCATGAAACTCGTCGACGCATAAAAAAAGCCCGGCCAAAGACCGGGCTCTTTCGAAATATTTGGAAGGCAATCAGCCGAGTGCTTGAAGCGCCTTCATCACGGCGATGGATTGCTCGCCGCCTGACTGTGGCACGGTTTCGCCGGTGCGGTCGATAATCTTGTCCCACGCCGCAGCAAAGCCTTCGACATTGCGGTCTTCCTGACGAAGGGCAACGCCTGGGGTCATTGTGACATAGGCTGCGTGATAGCCGCCACCGCCTGCGCCGATGATCATGTTCGTTGGGGCGTCTTCGCTGACCAGATACAATGCGGCTGGTACAACATTTTCCGGCGTGAACTGTTCGAACAGGCCTTCTGGGAAAATATCTTCGGTCATGCGCGTGCCTGCAACAGGTGCGAGCGAATTGACGCGGACGTTATATTTGGCGCCTTCAAGGTGAAGCGTCTTCGTAAATCCAGCCAATCCGAGCTTTGCCGCGCCATAATTGGCTTGGCCGAAATTGCCGTATAGACCGGTTGACGATGTGGTCATCAAGATGCGGCCATAGGCCTGATCGCGCATCGTATCCCAAACGGCCTTGGTGCAGTTTGCCGATCCCATGACATGGACCTGAAGCACCAGATTGAAGTCGGGCATGTCCATTTTGGCAAAACTCTTGTCGCGCAGGATGCCGGCATTGTTGATCAACACATGCACGCCGCCCCATGCTTCTTTCGCTTTGGCGACCATTTCGACCATTTGCTCATATTCAGTGACGCTGCCGCCATTAGCCATGGCTTCGCCGCCTGCTGACTTGATCTGCTCGACAACCTGAGCCGCTGCGTCGGATGTGCCCGTGCCATCGCGCGCGCCGCCCAAGTCATTGACCACCACTTTTGCTCCGCGCTTGGCGAGTTCAAGTGCATAGGCCTTACCCAATCCACCGCCTGCACCGGTCACAATAGCGACTTTGTCTTTAAAACTGATGGTCATATTATATCTCCATAATCAGGGGCGAACCCAGCCGCCGAAACACGCTGTGCCTTGGCATGAGCAGCAACTTGACGCAAGCGTAAAGCAAGCTGGGGTGAATGTCATAAAAGAGAAATAATGCTGTCATGCCCAAGACATAAAATTGCTGTCTAGGCGTCACCATTGAAACAAGGATAACATTATGACCGCCGCAAAAAAATGGTTCGCAACGACAGCATTGGTAACGGCGGCATGTGTCGCATTCCCCGCTTATGCGCAGGACAGCACATCTGAAGTCGACTCGCTGCGTGCGGAAGTTGCGGCGCTTAAGACACAATTGGCCGCGATTTCGGCAAAGGTTGATGCGGTCGAGAAAAAGCCTGTAGCAGAAGTAAAATGGAAGGGCGGACCAGAGACCAGCGGTCAAGGTGGTTGGACCTTTAAGCCACGTGGACGCATCCATTATGACGCAGGCTATGTGAGCGTACCCGGCGATTATGCGGTCAACCGCAACCTGGGTTTCAACAGCCGCGTTCGGCGCGTTCGCCTTGGCGCTGAAGGCAATATGCCCGGCGGCTTCGGTTATAAGGTCGAAGCGGACTTTGCGGGCGGCAATGTTGCCTTTGGTGATACGTTGCTGAGCTACAATCCAAGCAACACGCCGTTCAGCGTTCGGATTGGCAATTTTGAATCGCTGAACGGGATGGAGCAAATCACCAGTTCCAATAGCGCCAGCTTTACCGAGCGCGCTGCATTCAATGACGCGTTTTTAAACAGCCGTCGCCTTGGTGGCGCGGTTGCATGGCGTGATTCCGATAATGTGCTCCGGGCCGAAGTCGGCTTGTTTGCCGGCCACAGCATCGACAACTCGTTCGACAATGACGGCTGGATTGGCGCGGGACGGCTGACCTATGCGCCAAAGGCGTTCGGCGGACAGCTCCATTTTGGTGCAACCATTCAGCAGCGCGAATTCGCATCCAACAACAATGGAACGGCGTCGGTTTCGACAAATGCGCCATCGACCAACCAACTTGCCCGTTATCGCGCGCGCCCGAACACACAGCTTACCGACGTACGATTTGTCGACACCGGAAGCTTCGCCGCCAAGAGCGACCGGATTCTAGGTGTCGA
Organism: Sphingomonadales bacterium 39-57-19; assembly: GCA_002282385.1. Taxonomy (GTDB): domain Bacteria; phylum Pseudomonadota; class Alphaproteobacteria; order Sphingomonadales; family Sphingomonadaceae; genus Sphingorhabdus_B. Next base: position 92,820 of record NCJG01000003.1, read on the forward strand.
ATTGGCGGCTATCTTCCCCGGATTTTATTTTGCCGGCGAAGGCCAATGGACCAAGGTAAATGCCTATCGCGCGGGTGACATTGCGACGGGATTGAACAGTTTTACTGGCGGCAACAGTGCCGTTACACCAAATGGCGACCCGAGCTTTTTTGGCATGTATGCCGAAGCTGGCTATTTCCTAACCGGCGAAACCCGGGGTTATAAGGACGGCGCATGGGCGCGTACCAAGGTACTGAATCCCATTGATAAAAAGGGCCTTGGTGCATTCCAAATTGCGGCACGCTATGATTATCTGGATCTCGACAGCAACGCCTTGAAAAACGGCGTTACAAACAACTTTGCGACGGGCAGCAATAGCCTGGCTGCGGTCAATGCGCGGCTTGGACGGGGTGGCACACAGACCAGCTATTTGCTCGCTCTGAACTGGTACCCAATCGATTATATTCGCTTCATGTTGAACTATGGCCGCGTTAATGTCGAAGGTGGTCCGTTGGCCGCGACAGTTGACCCGCTTTCAACACAGGCGGTTGATAAGCGCGACTATTCGGTCGATTTGCTTGCCGCGCGTATGCAGTTGGAGTTCTAAACAGCGTCCTGATCGAGCGAATAGCCTGCGGACCGCACCGTCCGGATAATATCGCTGTCAAAGCCCTCATTCAGGGCTTTGCGCAAGCGGCGGATGTGTACGTCAACGGTACGTATTTCGATATCGCTGTCATGGCCCCAGACACTGTCCAAAAGGCGCTCACGCGAGAATACGTGACCTGGATATTCGAGGAAATGCTTGAGCAACCGGTATTCGGTCGGCCCAAGCGGAACCTGCTTTCCGCCGCGCTTTACTTTGTGCGCGACCGTATCCATTTCGACGTCACCAAAGCGCAATGCTTCGCCAGCAAGCGCGGGACGGACCCGGCGCAGCACGGCCTTTGCACGGGCGACCAATTCGCGTGGTGAAAAGGGTTTCGTGACATAGTCATCAGCGCCGATTTCAAGTCCGCGAATACGGTCATCTTCTTCACCGCGTGCGGTCAGCATGATGATTGGCACATTGGCTGTGTTGTCCGCTTTGCGTAATTGCCGGCACACTTCGATGCCCGACAGATTCTCCAACATCCAATCCAGCAAAACCAGATCTGGCGTCCGTTCTTTGGCCATCAGCAGCGCTTCTTCACCGTCCCCGGTATGCTGAACGTCGAACTCCTCGCGTTCGAAATGCCAGCGCACCAGCTCGGCCAGAGCACTATCGTCTTCAACCAACAGCAATTGCGCCTTGGGCATATGTCTCTCCGCGTTAAGCGTCGGGCAGGTTTTCACCCGTTTCGGTAAAATAAATCATCTGGGCAACGGTGGTGGTATGGTCCCCAATCCGTTCCAGATTCTTGGCCGTAAACAGCAGATGGGCGACTTCCGTCGCATTTTTGGGGTTTTTCGCAACATATGCGACAAAGTCGACGAACAGATCTTTGTTAAGCTGGTCGACATCGTCGTCACGAATGGTCACTGCACGTGCCAGATCAACGTCCCGTTTGGCATAAGCATCCATGGCGGTGCGGATCATTTCGACAACGATTTCGCCCATGCGGCCCAGCTGTTCTTTTGCGGAGGCGTGGATTTTGCCTTCCATCTTCGGAACACGCTTGGCGATGTTTTTCGCGTAATCACCGATGCGTTCAATAACCGCAGACATTTTGAGTGCGGCGATCAGCTCGCGCAAATCGTCGGCCATCGGTGCGCGTAAGGCAATGGTGCGCACAACCAAGCGTTCGACGTCGGTTTCCAGATTGTCGATCACTTTGTCTTCGGCACGAACGGAGGCGGCCAGTTCGACGTCATGCTCCGATAACGCTCTCATGGCTGCAACGACCGCAGTCTCGGCGCGCGCACCCATCTCGGCGATGAGGCCACGGATTTCGTCCATGTCATCGTCAAACGCGCTAATGGTGTGCCTTGTGCCTGTGCTCATGCTATTAAATCCTAACCGTAGCGGCCTGTAATATAATCCTTGGTGCGGTCTTCACGCGGATTGGTGAATATTTCGGATGTCTCACCAAATTCGATGAGATTGCCCAAATGGAAAAATGCGGTGCGTTGTGACACACGCGCCGCCTGCTGCATATTATGCGTCACGATGATGATAGCATATTTTCCACGCAAGTCGTGGATTAACTCCTCAATCCGTGCAGTCGCGATGGGATCTAGCGCCGAACAAGGTTCGTCCATCAAAATGACTTCGGGATCAACGGCGATGGCGCGGGCAATGCACAAACGCTGCTGTTGACCGCCGGAGAGCGCAGTACCGCTTTCGTTCAGCCGATCCTTGACCTCAGTCCATAAACCGGCCCGGGTAAGCGAACCTTCCACGATTTGGTCCAGTTCTGCCTTGCCGCTCGCCAGTCCGTGGATCCGGGGGCCATAAGCGACATTGTCATAAATGGATTTGGGAAACGGATTGGGTTTCTGGAAAACCATACCAACGCGGGCGCGCAATTGTACGACGTCCATCGACGATGCATAGATATCCTGCCCATCGAGCAAAATCTCGCCTTCGACGCGTGCACCAATGACGGTGTCGTTCATGCGGTTAAGCGACCGCAGGAAAGTCGACTTTCCGCAGCCCGACGGCCCGATGAACGCGGTGACATTGTCACGATCAACGTCGATTGACACGTCGTGGATCGCTTGCTTGTCGCCGTAAAACACGTTCACATGGCGTGTAGAGATTTTCGGATTTCCGGGGTTCGCGCCCACATTATCGTCCTTTTTGTTCATAAATCACCACCGCGTTTCAAAACGGTTGCGAAGATAAATGGCCAACGCGTTCATTCCCAACAGGAATATCAGCAACACAATGATTGCCGCACTGGTTTTTTCGACAAAGCCCTGATTGACTTCGTCCGACCACAGATAAATCTGCACAGGCAATGCCGTGGCGGCGTCGGTAAAGCCTTCTGGCGCAGCCGGAATGAAGGCGCGCATGCCGATCATCAGCAGTGGCGCCGTTTCCCCAAGGGCACGTGCCATTCCGATGATGGTGCCCGTTAGGATACCGGGCAGGGCAAGCGGCAAAACATGGTGGAAAACGACTTGAACAGGTGACGCGCCGATGCCTAACGCCGCTTCGCGGATAGACGGCGGGACGGATTTGACAGCATTGCGGCCGGCAATGACAATCACGGGCATTGTCATCAGCGCGAGTGTTAATCCGCCCACCAATGCGGATGATCGCGGCATGCCAAAGATCGTGAGAAACACGGCGAGCCCCAAAAGACCAAAGATGATCGACGGAACAGCGGCGAGGTTGTTGATGGACACTTCTATCATGTCCGTCAGCCTGTTCTTCGGCGCATATTCCTCAAGATATAACGCCGCGAGGACGCCAACGGGAAAGGCGAGCAACAGGGTAATCGCCATCGTCATCAGCGATCCCTTGAACGCAGCCCAAATGCCAACCGCAGATGGGTCTGTCGCATCTGCACCTGTTAGGAACGTCCAGTTAAAGCCAGTGCGCAAAGCATCCTTTTCAGAAAGCGCAGCAACCGTCTTTTCAGCCGCTGGCTCGCCTTGGCGCTTGAATGCAACGTCCAATCGGGAGTCTGCTGGCAACCAAAGCGTTTGTATGGATGTTACAAGTTCCGGATTGTCTATCAACATTTGCCGCACATTTGCTGCCGCGGCGGACGTCAGTAGGCTGTCGCCCAAGCCAGCATATTGTTGCCCCACAGCCAATTCGACGAGGCCGGGAATGTCCATCGAATTCAACGCCGCATCGGCATTTGGACCAGTGACAGACGCTGCAGTCGCGCCGGAGGTCAGTGCCGGAAAATCAAACTCAACGGCGAGTTCTGTACGCTGGAAGCCACGCAGGCCTTGGCCAAGCATGGTGAACAAAAGAAACGCAAGGAAAAGCGTTGATAGCGCGACCGCAAAAAAGCCCATCGCTTTAAAGCGTCGCTCAGCCGCATAACGGCTGGCAATGCGCTTTTGCATGATGTGCCCGTTCCAGTCGGTCGGGCTTGGGTCGATGACGGCCTTATTCATATGCTTCTCGATATTTTTTGACGACCCGCAATGCGACATAATTCAGGAAGAACGTCGTGATGAACAACGCCAGTCCAAGCGCGAACGCGGCCAGCGTGTGTGGGCTGCCGAAATCCTGATCGCCGGTCAAAAGCGCGACAATCTGAACGGTAATCGTGGTGATCGTGTCGAAAGGATTTGCAGTCAGATTTGCGGTGTAGCCTGCGGCCATCACCACGATCATCGTCTCACCAATCGCGCGGCTGACGGCGAGCAATATGCCGCCGACCACGCCCGGAAGTGCAGCTGGCAAGAGCACCTGTTTAATGGTTTCGCTCTTGGTCGCGCCCATGGCCAAGCTGCCATCGCGCATCGCGTTGGGAACTGCCGCAATGCTGTCATCCGACATCGACGATACCAATGGAATAATCATCACGCCCATGACGATACCTGCAGCAAGCGCGTTATCAGATGCTGCGTTGCTGACACCCAGCATGACCGCAAAGTCGCGTACGGCAGGAGCCACGGTTAAGGCCGCAAAATAGCCATATACCACGGTGGGCACACCGGCGAGAATTTCCAGAATGGGCTTCATCCATTTGCGGACAGTGGAGGATGCATATTGCGTCAGGAAGATAGCGCTCATCAGGCCCAACGGAATCGCCACGACCATCGCGATGATCGCGCCAATGAAAATCGTGCCCCAGAACAATGGTATGGCGCCATAGCCATTGTCCGCGCCCGGCGTGACAACCGATTTGGGGTTCCAGTCGGTTCCAAACAGGAATTCAAATGGCGACACCATTGAGAAAAAGCGACAGGATTCAAATATCAACGAGGCGAAGATACCCAGCGTGGTGATGATGGCGATCAAGGATGCCAAAAGCAGCCCGAACATGATGACACGTTCGACTTTGCCGCGCGCCCGAAAATCCGGCTTCAGACGGGTGAAGGCAAAAGCGCCGCCGGCAAACAACAGCAACAATGTCGCGGCTACGCCGAGCCATTTATAATAAGACAGCGCGCCTTTGTATAAAGGAACAAGTTTGTCGCTCATGTCCTGAAATGCGGTTGCTTGAAAACCCTGCGCTATGGCGCGTGCTTCAGACAATATGGCTGCGCGGGCAAAGGTGTCTTGTGGCAATTCAGCGGCGATCGGTGCCGACAGCACCATATTGGTGACCAGCGATGGCGAAAGCGACTGCCAAATGACCATGAACAAAAGCGCAGGCACAACGGCGCAAATCGCAACAAACCAGCCGTGATAATAAGGCAGGCTGTTCACAGTGCCACGTGGGCCACCCTTTGCCTTGCGGACGAAACCCGACGCGCGGGCACGCCCAAATATCCAGCCGATCAGGCCTAGACCAAGGACAAGGAAGAGCAATGCCGTTCCGGTCATAAACTTAACATTGCTCCCTTGGACCAAAATTGGCCGAATTCCGCTGAATACCGAACCCAAAATAGCAATGGGCCTGGACCAAACAGAGATTCGATCCAGGCCCATAGACGCGATGATTGTTGCAGTTTTATTTCAAATCTGCGCCCGTCATGGGATTGAGGCTGTTTGCAGCTTCGTTTGCAGCTTTATAGTCTGCTTCAGTGGATGCAATCATGCCCAATTTGGTCAGATATCCGCCAACTGCACCACCCTTAAGAAACTCGGCAATAAATTCCTTGATGCCAGGAATTTTGTCGATGTGGGCTTTCTTGACATAGATGAACATCTTGCGCGCACCGGGGTAGCTACCGTCCGAAATCGTCGCGACTGTCGGGTTGACGCCGTTCATCACGATGCCGTGTACCTTGGATGCATTTTCTTCCATGTAGCTGTAGCCGAAGATGCCAACCATGTTGGGGTTGGAATCGAGCTTCTGCACGATCAGGTTGTCGTTTTCGCCCTGCTCCTTGAACGCGCCATCGGTGCGAATTTCGGTGCAAATTGCCTTATACTTGTCTTCGTCGGTGTCCTTCAACGCCTTCATTGCAGCGTCGGATTTGCAACCAGCTTCCATGATCAGCTCATGGAATGAATCGCGTGTGCCGGATGTCGATGGCGGGCCATATACCGAGATGGGCAATTTGGGCAGCGAAGGGTTCACGTCCGACCAGAGCTTTGCAGTCTGTGGCTTACCGAACGGGTTGGCGGCGAGTGCCTTGTAGACGTCCGCGGTCGAAAGCACGAACTTGGTGCCCTTGTTCGACTGTGCAAGCGCCAGACCGTCAATGCCAACCTGAACTTCGATAATGTCCTTAACGCCATTCTTCTGGCAATTTTCGAATTCGCTCTTCTTCATACGACGTGAAGCATTCGCGATGTCTGGCGTCTCTGCGCCTACGCCTTTGCAGAATTGTTCAATGCCGCCACCGGTTCCGGTCGATTCCAGAACAGGTGATTTGCGTGACGGATCGGCTTTGGCGAACGCCTCAGACGCGGCCTTTGCGAATGGGAATACCGTCGATGAACCCACAATGCGGATTTCCTGACGCGAGCCGCCAGCGGCTCCACCCGTGCTTGCCTGGTCATTACATGCCGCAAGCGCGAGCGCGCTGATGGCAACAAGTGAAATTTTCTTAATCATAACTGTTGTCCCCATAGTGGATTCGGCACAGGTTGAACTGCGCTCTGGGGTCCATTAGACGCCACAGATGGCTGATAAATGACTCTTGTGTTACACTATTGTGACGGTCATGCCGGCGAAACGGGAAGCAGAATCGACACCGTGGTGCCTTTTCCCACCGTGCTGCGGATTTCCAGATGGCCGCGGTGCCGGTCCACAATATGTTTGACCAGGCTAAGCCCCAGACCCGTTCCGCCAACCAACCGACTGCGCCCCGAATCGACCCTGTAAAAACGCTCGGTCAGCCGCGGCAAATGTTCAGGAGCTATCCCGTCGCCTTCATCCGCGACAGCGAAGTTCAGCATAGCGCCGGATCGCGACGACACGAGTGAGACCAGAACCGGGGTGCCGTCTTTTCCATATTTCATGGCGTTGTTCAGAATATTATTGGCAAGCTGCCGCAATTGGCCCGCATCGCCAATCACTGCGGGCAAATCCGCGGTGATGTCGACAGCAATATCTGCGCCGCGGTCCTTTTGGCTGTTGCGCAGTTGGTCCACCGTTTCCATCACGATTTGGGCAAAATCGACCGGCGTTTGTGGCGGGTCATATTTTTCGGCTTCAATGCGGCTAAGCGACATAAGGTCGCGCACCAACGCCTGCATGCGATCGGTTTCTGTCGCCATGATGCCTAAGAATCGGCTGCGCGTGGCTGGATCGTCACCAGCAGCGGGGTCATCCAATGTTTCGATGAATCCTTTAACAGCAGCGAGCGGCGTCAACAGTTCGTGGCTGGCATTGGCAACGAAATCAACGCGCATCTTTTCGGCCGCTTGCGTGCCACTGCGGTCGGCCAAATGGACAATCTTCTGTCCCGGGCCCATCATCTGGATACGCATTTCCCACAATTGGTTTTGTTGGCCTATGCCTGTCAGTTTTATGGGGTGGCCGCTGTGCTGGGCATCAGGGTCAGACAATCGTTCGATTGCCCCGGCATGCCGAAATGCCATCCGGACATTCTGGCCAACAATGTTGCTACCTAATAAGCGCAAGGCGACCACATTCGCAGCCGTGACGCGCGCGTTTTCCACCATCAATATCGCATCGGTTGATGCATCGATAAACGCCTGCAACTGGGGGTGCGATGTGATTGAGGCAGCATCGATAACAAGCGGTTCGTCTGGCCGCGGCGTATCGATAACGGCGTCATCATGATCTTGCCCTTCGGCCACGACGAACAAAGCAATCAGCATCGATACGAACACAACAAGGATGCGTTCGGCCGCACCAATCATTTGCCCCGCAAAAACGGCGCCCACAAAAACAAGGCCAAAGGCAAAAAGCACGCGGGGAGAAAACCAACTGTTCACTATATCAACCCGTCCATGTCATCCCGATCTGCGGCAATCCCTTGTGGGCTATTACCGACTACATTGCCCCACATATAGACGCAGTTTTTGCGTGCAAGCATCGCCGATGAAATAACGGACATTTGATTATGAGAGGTTTCGCAAAGCCGCGATCAGATCGTCAAAATGGTCGATGATGGCATCTGCGCCCATATCTTCCACTGGCCCGTGCAGAAAACCAAAGCTAACCGCCACACTCGGCACATCGGCATTTTTCGCGGCCATGATGTCGTAGATAGAATCGCCAATATAGGCCGCACGTCCGCCGCCGCATCTTTTGACCATTTCAAAGATCGGCGCGCCGGATGGTTTGGCATTTTCTTTGCCCAACGTGTCCGCACCCAAAATGCAGCCCATACGATGGGCAAGGTTCAGGTCGTTCAGCAGCTTGACCGCCAGGCTCTCAAACTTGTTGGTCACAACCGCGTAACGCACACCCATCGCATCCAACGTATCCAGCACATTGAGTGCGCCGTCAAAGGGCCGACTGTGGACCGACACATTGGCTTCATAATAAGCCAACATCTGGCGATAGAGCGGCTTAAAATCGCCATCGGGAATGCCGCCCGTTGCCTCCAACCCCTGCTGCAACATCAACTTTGCCCCGCCGCCGATATGTTGCTTAACCGTTTCGGCCGAAAGGGCGGGCCTGCCAACGCTGGTGAGGACATGATTGACCGCGGCGCTGAGGTCGCCGCTGGTGTCCACTAAAGTACCGTCAAGGTCGAAGCCGATGATGTCGAAAGGAATTTTTGTCATATCGCTCCCAAATGGCTGCAAGTTCTGGAAACCGCAACAATTTGCTGGCATGACAATGCACATGACTGAATTAGCTGCCATCATCCTTGCTGCGGGCAAGGGCACTCGCATGAAATCCGATCTGCATAAGGTCCTGCATCCCATCGCCAGCCGGCCAATGCTGATGCACCTGATGGCGTCGGTTGATGCCTTAAGTCCTGCCAAAAAGGTTGTGGTGGTCGGCAGTGGCAAGGATCAGCTTGAAGCTGCCTTGGCCGGGTCCGCAGAATTGGCCGTGCAGGAGCCGCAACATGGAACAGGCCATGCCGTGCAGCAGGCGCAAGGCGCGTTGGCTGGCTTTGATGGCGATGTTCTCATTCTCTACGGCGATGTTCCGTTCGTGCCGACGGCAACCATGCAGGCGATGGTCGAACGACTGAACGCCGCCGACGCGCCTGCCGTGGTTGTATTGGCGTTCGCGCCAGAAGACCCAACGGGCTATGGCCGCGTGATTGTCGAAGATGGCCGCGTCGTTAAAATGGTCGAACAAAAGGACGCGACCGACGCTGAAAAGGCGGTGAAGCTGTCCAATTCCGGCCTGATGGCGGTCAAGTCACGCGATCTGTTCGGCTTGCTCGACCGCGTGACCGACGACAATGCGCAAAAGGAATATTATCTCACGGACATCGTCAACATCGCGAACGCCGATGGCCGCGTTTGCGTTGCAGTCACCACGGATCCCTTTGATGTTGCGGGCATTAACAGCCGCGCACAATTGGCCGAGATGGAGGCCGAATGGCAAAAGCGCCGCCGCGTGCAGGCGATGGATGACGGCGCGACGCTGATCGCGCCAGAAACGGTCTGGTTCGCATGGGACACGCAAATTGGCCGCGATGTCCTGATTGAACCCAATGTGTTCTTCGGCCCCGGCGTGCGCATCGCTGATAACGTCAAAATTCGCGCCAACAGCCATATCGAAGGTGCGCAAATCGCCAGCGGTTGCGAAGTTGGTCCTTTCGCCCGGTTGCGCCCCGGCACGGTATTAGAAGAAAAAGCCAAAATCGGCAATTTCGTCGAAACCAAAAAAGCGCATCTGGGCAAGGGCGCAAAGGCCAACCATCTCACCTATCTTGGCGATGCGACCATCGGTGCAGGCGCAAATATCGGCGCGGGCACGATCACCTGTAATTATGACGGCTATTTCAAATATCAGACAGTGATTGGCGAAGGCGCTTTCATCGGCTCTAACTCTGCCCTCATCGCGCCAGTCAAAATCGGCCGTGACGCAATCGTCGCGGCAGGCAGCGCCGTATCCCGCGACGTCGCCGACGGTGAACTCCGCATGGTCCGCGCCGAGCAACTGGTAAAGCCCGGCTGGGCGGACCGTTTTCACGACGCGATGCGGAAGAAGAAGGCGGAGAAGAAGTGAGCGATGCTTGACGTCAAAGGGCAAGTGCCCAAACTCCTTATGATTGCATTGACATGATATCATGATATGATATCAATATATCATGACTCGCATCCTCGCCGATTTGCCTGATGAAGACATCAAATGGCTCGACCAACTTGCTTCCGAGCAGGGCAAGTCCCGCGCGGCGGTATTACGCGAGGCAGTCGAAGCATATCGCGCTGAAAGTCACAAAGAGGGCTTCGAGAAATATTTCGGTCTTTGGGAGCGGCATGGCTCGACTGTCGATGGCCTCGAGTATGAGCGGCAGTTGCGCGATGAATGGCCGGACGTCAGCGACGTTGCACTGGCCAAAAAGAAACGCAGTGCTGCGTGAGCGAGCGCTTTTTCGACACCAATATTGTTATCGACATGTTGCACAACCGGCCCGCAGCATGGGCAGAGGTGCGCAACGTCGCGCGTGCTTGGATAAGCCGAATGACGTGGATTGAGGTTATGTCCGGTGTTCCTGATGACGCCGCGACCGAGACGGAGGAATTTTTGCGTCTGTTCGCCATGAGCGAGATTGACGAAGAAATTGCGCGACGTGCGGCGGCGCTTCGGCACCAGCGTAAGTCACTGAAATCGCCTGACGCGATCATCCTTGCTTCGGCGCAGGTGACAGGGCGCATACTCGTTACGCGAAATACAAAGGATTTTCCGGCCGAGATGCCGGGAATAAGGGTCCCCTACAAAGCAGATTGGGAAACAAAATAAATGTGCGGAATTATCGGAATTGTTGGCAAATCTGCTGTTTCGGACCGGCTGGTCGATGGGCTGAAGCGGATGGAGTATCGGGGTTATGATTCCGCCGGTGTGTGCACCGTGCATGATGGTCAGCTCGTCCGCCGCCGTGCAGAGGGCAAGCTTGCGAACTTGGTCCATGTTCTAAAAACCGACGATGCCGCTGGCAACATTGGCATCGCGCATACGCGCTGGGCCACTCATGGCGCGCCGACCACCAGCAATGCGCATCCCCATGCGACGGGCGAAGTCGCGCTCGTGCACAATGGCATTATCGAGAATTTCAAGCAGCTGCGCGATGAACTCATCGCCCGCGGACGGACATTTGAAAGTGAAACCGATACAGAGGTTGTTGCGCATCTTGTGTCTGAACAGGTGGAGGCTGGCCATGCACCTGCCGAGGCCGTGAAGGCCGTGCTACCGCGCCTGCGCGGTGCCTTTGCACTTGCGATTGCGTTTCGCGCATTTCCCGATTTTCTGATTGGCGCGCGTCTCGGTAGCCCACTGGTTGTTGGCTATGGCGACGGCGAAACCTATTTGGGGTCTGATGCGTTGGCGCTCGCGCCGCTGACACAGAAAATCGCCTATTTGGAAGAGGGTGACTGGGTTGTCGTCACCCGCGATGGTGCGCAGATTTTCGATAAGGATAATAATCCCGTCGTCCGCGAAGTCACCACCAGCGGCGTGTCCGCAGCGCAGATCGAAAAGGGCAATTACCGCCATTACATGCAGAAAGAGATATTTGAGCAACCCACAGTGGTCGCCCAAACGCTCTCCAGCTATATCCGCCCCGTTGAACAGACCGTTGCCTTGCCGCAGATGGATTTTGATCTTGCGGGCGTGAAGCGCATTACCATCGTTGCCTGCGGAACCAGCTTTTACGCGGGTATGGTCGCCAAATATTGGTTCGAAACATTCGCCCGCGTGCCCGTCGACATCGATGTCGCGTCCGAATTCCGCTACCGTGATCCGGTGTTGGAAGAAGGCGGTCTGGCGCTGTTTATCTCCCAATCGGGTGAGACGGCAGATACGCTGGCCGCGCTGCGCCACTGCAAGGAAAATGGCCAGACCATTGCGGTTGTGGTCAATGTGCCGACCTCATCAATGGCGCGTGAGGCGGATCTATTGCTGCCGACACATGCTGGCCCCGAAATCGGCGTTGCGTCGACTAAGGCCTTCACCTGCCAGCTTGCCGTGCTCGCGGCGCTTGCGGCACATCTTGCGCTCGTCAAAGGCAAGCTGACTGCAGAAGAAGAAAGCGAGATTGTGCGCCATCTGATCGAAGCGCCCGCTGCCTTGAATGCGGCGTTGGCGCATGACGAAGACATTGCGGCGATGGCGCACCTCATCGCGCCGGCACGCGACGTGCTCTACCTTGGCCGTGGCCCTGATTATCCATTGGCGATGGAGGGTGCCCTCAAGCTCAAGGAAATCAGCTACATCCATGCCGAAGGCTATGCCTCGGGCGAAATGAAGCATGGCCCAATCGCGCTGATCGACGAAGCTGTGCCCGTTATCGTCCTCGCGCCAAGTGGCCCGCTGTTCGAAAAGACCGTCAGCAACATGCAGGAAGTGCTTGCGCGGGGCGGGAAGGTCGTGCTGATTTCCGACGCCGAGGGCATAGCCGAAGCCGGCGAGGGCTGCCTTGCCACTATCGAGATGCCAATCGTCCACCCACTCATCGCGCCATTGGTGTATGCTGTGCCCGTGCAGTTGCTCGCTTATCATGTGGCGTGCGCCAAAGGCACGGATGTCGACCAGCCACGCAATTTGGCAAAGTCTGTCACGGTGGAGTGATGATGCGCGAGCAGATGCTATGGGGGCGGGCATGAGCGCTGGCAAAATCATCCTGATTGTCGTTTTATTATTGGTGGCGGTGCATCTGCTGTTGTTCGGCTACCTTAAGCGACGGATTGCTGCTGCGAAACGCGACAAGGGGCTGTAGCCGCTGCGCGTCAATGCGCCGATAGCAGGGGTGATACAGCAGCGGTCGCACGGGTTGATTTGCCATATTTGCAAGCTTATAGCGGCAGGGCAAAAACAAGCGGTCCCGTGGGGCCGCTTTTTGGCTTTTGGAATATGCCAAGCATTTGGTTGGAAGGAAATATACCATGTCGATCACGCCTTTGATGCCCGTCTATCCGCGTTGCGGTTTCCGACCGGTGCGCGGCGAGGGCGCTTGGTTGATTTCTGAAGACGGCAGCCGCGCACTTGATTTTGCTGCAGGCATCGCTGTGAACTTGCTTGGGCACGGCCACCCGCATTTGACCAAAGCCATTCAGGATCAAGCAGCGACGCTGATCCATGTGTCGAACCTGTATGGCAGCCCGCAGGGTGAGGCATTTGCCCAGCGGCTGGTCGATACCACTTTTGCGGACACCGTGTTTTTCACAAACTCGGGCGCAGAAGCTGTCGAGTGCGCGATCAAGACTGCGCGCGCGTACCACCAGAGCCAAGGCAGCGACCGCTTTGAAATCATCACCTTCAAAAATGCTTTTCATGGCCGCACGATGGCGACGATTTCTGCCAGCAATCAGGAAAAGATGCACAAAGGCTTTATGCCTTTGCTCGAAGGTTTCAAATATGTCGATTTCGACGATCTTGACGGCGCCAAGGCTGCATTAGGGCCCAAGACCGCGGCCTTCCTCGTGGAACCAATTCAAGGGGAGGGCGGCGTACGCCCTGCGTCAGACGCCTTTATGCAGGGCCTACGCGCGCTGGCCGATGAACATGGCATCATGCTCATCCTCGACGAAGTCCAGTGCGGTGTTGCGCGTTCGGGGACGTTATATGCCTATGAACAATATGGCATCACGCCGGACATTATGGCGACAGCAAAGGGCTTGGGCGGCGGTTTCCCAGTGGGTGCGTGCTTGGCGACCGAAGAGGCAGCCCGCGGCATGGTCGTAGGGACGCACGGTTCGACCTATGGCGGCAACCCATTTGCGATGGCGGCATGCCAGGCGGTTTGGGATGTCGTGGCAAATGACGAATTCCTCGAAAATGTCCGCGCGACGGGCGATAAAGTGCGCACCTCACTTGAACAGTTCATTGGCAACTATCCCGATCTGTTTACTGGCGTGCGTGGCAAGGGCTTGATGCTTGGCGTCATGATGACGCACGAAACGCGCGCGTTCGTCGCGCATTTGCGGGACAATCATGGGCTGCTGTTGGTTGCCGCTGGTGATAACACCTTCCGTGTGCTGCCGCCGTTGAACATTACCGATACCGAAATCCAGATTTTCATGGAAAAGCTTTCGGCTGGTGCGGCAAGTTATCAGGTGCCGCAGGCGGCATGACCCGTCATTTCCTCAATCTGACGGATGCTGGCGGCGATGCGATTGCGGCCATGCTCAACGACGCCATCGACCGTAAAGCCGCGCGACAAGGCTGGCCCAAGGGCAAGGCAGACGCCGATGCGCCATTGGCCGGGCATACGCTCGCGATGGTGTTCGAAAAAAATTCGACACGCACGCGAACGTCATTTGAAATGGCGATGAAGCAACTGGGCGGCGACAGTATTTTTATGGCGTCTGGCCAAATGCAACTTGGGCGCGGGGAATCGATCGCCGACACCGCCCGCGTTCTATCGCGCTATGTCGATGCCATCATGATCCGGACCGATGATCACGCAAAGGTGGAAGAGCTCGCGCATCACGCCAGCGTGCCTGTGATAAACGGACTGACCGATTTGTCGCACCCGTGCCAGATTGTGGCTGACCTGTTGACGATAACTGAGCATGGAAAGGCGTTGCCCGGGCTTGAGCTTGCGTGGCTGGGCGATGGTAACAATGTGCTCAACTCCATCGTTGAGGCTGCGGGATTGTTCCAGTTCAACGTGCGGATTGCCGTGCCGCAGGGTTATGAAAGCGACGATAGATTCATCGAGTACGCGCGCGCGGCGGGTTCGAACGTTACGCTCACGCGCGACGCTGCCGAGGCGGTACGTGGCGCAGACGTGATTGTCACGGATACCTGGGTGTCGATGGGACAAGAGCACGCCCACAACAAAATAGCCGCGATGATGCCTTATCAGGTAAACGAACAGCTTATGGCTATGGCCAAGGGCGATGCCAAGTTTCTGCACTGTCTGCCTGCGCACCGCGGCGAGGAAGTGACGGATGCCGTGATTGATGGACCGCAGTCGGTGATCTGGGACGAAGCCGAAAACCGGCTCCACGCGCAAAAATCAATCTTACGCTGGTGTTTTGGCCAAATTTAATGGCTGGGCAGTCGGAAACTCTTTGTAATCAGCCTTTGCGCTTTTCCATTCCGACCCGTGACGCGCGGGGACGGTTGGTGCGGCTTGACGAGGTGTTGGCTGAAATATTGGCCGCGCATGCTTATCCGCCGCTCATTGAGAAAACGCTCGCGGAAGCACTGGTGCTCACAGCATTGCTGGGCGCCTCGCTGAAGGAAAAAGGCAGCCAGCTGACATTGCAGACGCAAACCGAAAAGGGTGCCATTCGTTTGTTGGCCTGCGATTATAAGGATGGCGCATTGCGCGGATATGCGCAGTTTGATCCAGCGACCGTTGCTGCGCTGCCAGACGATGCCACATTATTTGGTATCTTCGGCAAAGGCTATCTTGCCATTACGTTCGACCGGATGAAGCCCGCTATTGAGGGCGGTGGCCGGTACCAAGGTATCGTGCCGCTTGAGGGCGATACGCTGGCGGATGCCGCCGCGAACTATTTTGTGCAGTCTGAACAAATACCGACGCTCATTCGCGTTGCGGTTGACCATGTGAACGGCCGCTGTGTGGCTGGCGGGCTGCTCGTCCAGCATTTGCCTGAGGGCGAAGAAGGGCGCGAACGCCTGCATGTCCGGCTTGACCATCCCGAATGGGCGCATGTGGAAATCATTGCCTCCACCATCGCCCGCGCCGAACTTGCCGATCCATCATTGCCACTGGAAGAAATCGTCTGGCGCTTGTTCCATGAGGAACAGGAAGTGCGCATTGAACAAGGCGACCCGCTGTCCAAGGGCTGCCGCTGCGACCCGGTGCATATCCGCGATGTTATTGCAAAATTTCCGGCAGAAGACCGTGCGGAGATGGCCGACGATGCCGGTGATATCGTGGTCGATTGCGAATTTTGTTCGCGCCGTTTTCCGGTGAGTTTGGCAAGCTTCAATAACTGATCGAAATGCTTGGACCAATCCGGTCACGCATCGTTCACAGCCCACATTCTATCATGCGAAAAGCAGCATTTTGTGATATGTCTCGGCAATAAACGGGCCATTTCAACGAAAATGGCTGGTTTCGGGATTAACACTTATGACATTAAAATACGCCCCATTTTGCCTTTCTGGTACCATTTTACTGTCGCTGACTTCAGCCGCACTTGCGTTTACGCCAGCAAATGATCTGTCATTATTGAACACGCTGGAACGCGGGCAATGGAGTTTGCGGGCAGCTGGGGCTGAGGCACCATTGACAAAAATCTGTCTTGGCAATCCAGAGGTGCTAACCCAAATCCAGCATGCTGCTGCAGCCTGTGAGCGGTACGTTGTCCGTTCAACCGTGAATTCAGTTACGGTCAGCTACACATGCAAAGGTCAAGGACAAGGCCTGACGACTATCCGTAAGGAATCCAACCGGATCATCCACATTCAGTCGCAGGGCATTCGCAATAATGCGCCGTTTTCGTTTTCGGTCGAAGGCCGAAGGACTGGCCCTTGCTAGGCCCATCGCCGTCGTTGCGGCGTTCATGAAATATTTACCATCTTTGCGTTAAAAGGATGCGTGTCTTTTAGGAGATACGCTTTCCTCCCGCACTGGCTGCAAAGCCATAACTGGGCCGCCGCTGTACAGCTTGGCGGCCCATTTTTTATCAGAACGCGGCGATGCCCGTGATGGCGCGCCCCAGAATCAACGCGTGGACATCGTGCGCTCCTTCGTAGGTGTTGACCGTTTCGAGGTTCGCCATGTGGCGCATGACTTGATATTCCTCGCTGATACCATTGCCGCCATGCATATCGCGCGCGGCGCGGGCGATATCGAGCGCTTTGCCGACATTGTTGCGCTTCACGATTGAAATCATGTCGGGCGCCAGCTGGCCTTCGTCCATAAGCCGTCCGACGCGTAACGATGCCTGAAGCCCAAGCGCAATGTCGGTCATCATATCGGCCAGCTTCTTTTGATAGAGCTGGTTGGCGGCCAGCGGCTTGCCAAATTGATGGCGATCAAGACCATATTGACGCGCCGCATGCATGCAGAATTCTGCTGCCCCCAATGCGCCCCAGCTGATGCCGTAACGCGCACGGTTGAGGCATCCGAACGGACCCTTTAGGCCTTGCACATCCGGCAAAAGTGCGTCCTCACCAACCTCGACATTATCCATCATGATCATGCCAGTGGTTGATGCGCGCAGCGACAATTTGCCTTGAATTTTTGGCGCGGACAGGCCTTTCATGCCCTTTTCCAGCACAAAGCCGCGAATGCCGCCGCCATGTGCTTCCGATTTTGCCCAGACGACAAAGACATCGGCAAAGGGTGCGTTTGAAATCCACGTCTTCGAACCGTTAATGACATATCCGCCATCAACTTTTTTGGCAAAGGTGCGCATGCCCGCAGGATCGGACCCGGCGTCCGGCTCAGTCAATCCAAAGCAGCCGATGAGCGTTCCTGCAGCAAGCCCGGGCAGATATTTGCGGCGCTGTTCTTCGGAACCATATGCATAGATCGGATGCATCACGAGCGACGACTGAACCGACGCCATCGAACGATAGCCAGAATCGACGCGTTCAATCTCACGCGCAATCAAGCCATAGGCGACATAAGACGCGCCAGCGCCGCCATATTCTTCCGGAATCGTTGCGCCAAGCAAACCCGTTTGGCCCATCAGCGGAAACAATTCGGGCGCATCACATTCGGTCCGGTATGCCTCAATCACGCGCGGCTGCAATTCGCTTTGCGCAAAGGCATGTGCCGAATCGCGGATCATGCGTTCATCTTCGGTAAGCTGCGCATCCAGACGGAAGGGGTCGGACCAATCAAATGCTGCCAATTCGGCCATAAGGTTTCTCCAATGTTGCATGGGTCGCTAAACTTTTTGTGTGCTGCGGGCAAGCTGGCAAAATGTCTGTAACCCGTCTATTCGCCTGCAATGAAATAGGAGATACCCGTGAAGCTGGCAGCAGATGTAGAGACGATATTGAAAAACCTCGGAACCCAAAGTTCGGGGGATATGGCGTCATACTCGCCGGTCGATGGCAGCAATATCGGATCGGTACCAACCGCCTCTGCCTCGGATATGGATGTGGCGTGCACAAATGCCACCGCGGCGTTTCACAGTTGGCGCGCCGTACCCGCGCCGCGTCGTGGAGAGCTCGTCCGCCTGTTCGGCAATGCCTTACGCGAAGATAAGGAGAAACTGGCGCGCCTTGTCACCATCGAATGTGGGAAGCCGTTGTCCGAAGGCCTCGGCGAAGTGCAGGAGATGATCGACATTTGCGACTTCGCCGTCGGCTTGTCGCGCCAGTTGCATGGCCTCACCATCGCCAGCGAACGTCCCGGCCACCGTATGATGGAACAATGGCATCCCTTGGGGCCGGTGCTCGTCATCTCTGCGTTCAATTTCCCGGTCGCCGTTTGGGCGTGGAATGCGGCGTTGGCACTCGTCTGCGGTAATAGCGTTATCTGGAAACCATCGGAAAAAACCCCGCTGACGGCGGTGGCGGTACAAGCCATTTTTGAACGCGCGGTGACCGCATTTGGCGATGCGCCAGCGCATGTATCTCAAGTGGTGCACGGCGGACGCGACGTTGGTGCGGCTTTGGTCGCGGACCCGCGCATCGCGCTCATCTCTGCCACTGGCAGCACGCAAATGGGCCGCAAAGTCGGACAGGTTGCGGCCGCGCGCTTTGCCAAGACGATATTGGAACTTGGAGGCAATAACGCCGCAATCATCAGCGACAAGGCCGACCTTGCATTGGCGTTGCGCGGCGTCTTGTTCTCCGCGTTCGGCACAAGCGGGCAGCGGTGCACGAGTCTGCGGCGCGTCTTTGTGCATGACGCGATCTATGACAATTTTGTAGAGGCATTGAAGGCCGCCAGCACATCGATGGCGGTTGGCGACCCTCTAGACAGCAGCAACCTTGCTGGACCGCTTATTGACGAAGCGGCATATGACGGCATGCAAGTCGCGCTCAATGAAGCGCGCGCGCTTGGTGCAAATATCACGGGCGGCGAGAGGTTGGACATGAAGGGTGTCTATGTCCGGCCTGCGCTGGTCGATATGCCCACCCACAACGGCCCGGCATTGCGCGAGACCTTTGCGCCGATACTCTACATTTTCCGCTATCACGATTTGGCGCAGGCCATCGCACTTCAAAACAGTGTCGGCGCGGGGCTGTCGTCCTCAATATTCTCGACCGACGTCCGCGAGTGCGAACGGTTCCTGTCGGCAGAAGGTAGCGACTGCGGTATCGCCAATGTCAATATCGGCACATCCGGCGCTGAAATCGGTGGGGCATTTGGTGGTGAAAAGGAAACGGGCGGTGGTCGCGAATCCGGGTCGGACGCATGGAAAGCCTATATGCGCCGCGCGACGAACACGATTAACTATTCGAATGAACTGCCGCTTGCGCAAGGGGTGACTTTCGACCTAGGCTAACGTCTGAGGAGAGCGAAAATGCGTGTCGACAAATTGCCACCGGTGAAAGCAACGCTGCAGCCGAGCAACCACCCCTATCTCAATGGTGCGTGGACGCCGCAGCATGAAGAAGTCACCGCGACTGACCTTGCCGTGATCGAAGGCAGCATTCCAGATGACATTGACGGCGTCTATTTGCGCAACACCGAAAACCAAGTCCATCAGCCGCTAGGGCGTTATCATCCCTTTGATGGCGACGGCATGATCCACCAGATTGATTTTTCGGGTGGTAAGGCAAGCTATCGCAATCGCTTTGTACGCACCCGTTGTTTTCAGGCGGAGCAGGATGCCGGCGGCTCGCTGTGGGGTGGGTTGATGGACAAGGTGGGCGTGTCGAAACGCCCCGGCTTTGGCGCGCATGGCAGCCTCAAGGATTCATCAAGCACCGATATCATCGTGCATGCCGGCAAGGCTGTGTCCACTTTCTACCAGTGCGGGGAAGGCTATGTGCTCGACCCCGAAACGCTGGAGCAGGAGGGCGTTGCGTCCTGGGTGCCGCTGGACGGCATTTCGGCGCATCCCAAAGTCGATGAACGCACCGGCGAGCTGCTGTTTTTCAACTACTCCAAACATGCGCCTTATATGCATTATGGCGTGGTCGACCGCAGCGGAAAGCTGGCGCATTATGTGCCGATCCCGCTTCCCGGGCCGCGGTTGCCGCATGACATGATGTTCACCGAAAACTGGTCAATATTGTGCGACTTTCCTTTGTTCTGGGATGAAGAGCTGTTGAAGCGCGATGTCCATGTGACGCGGCTGCACGAAGGGCTGCCATCGCGTTTCGCGCTCATTCCACGTTATGGCCAACCCGAAGATATCCGCTGGTTTGAAGCGGACCCGACCTTTGTACTGCACTTCATCAATGCCTATGAGGAAGGGGACGAGGTCATCCTCGACGGCTATTTCGAAGAGGATCCCTATCCGCCACCGATCGAAAATGCCGACGGCTATGGGCATATGATGGCCTATGTCGACGAACATAGCTTTAAGCCCAAGCTGCACCGTTGGCGCTTCAACTTGAAGGATGGCACCACACGCGAGGAGCGGTTGGATGACCGGATTTTAGAGTTTGGGATGATGAACCAACGCTATTTGGGGCTGCCCTATCGTTATGCCTATAGCACGACGTCAAAGCCGGGCTGGTTCCTGTTCACGGGCTTCGTCAAACATGATTTGGTCACCGGCGAGTCATGGGAAGTTCAGCTGACCGAAGGGCGTTATGCCAGCGAAGCGCCCTTTGCCCCGCGCGTGGGCGCGGTGGACGAAGACGATGGCTATCTTGTCAGCTTTGTGACCGACGAAAACCGTGGAACGTCAGAATGCATCCTGATCGACTGCAAACGCTTTGATGAAGGACCGGTGTGCAGAATTGCTCTGCCACATAAGATCAGCAGCGGAACCCACGCGCATTGGGCGGACCGAACGGTACTTTGACAGCCGCATATTGTTCGGTCACGACACGCTAGGAAATCAGCGCCTTTTCCCGGCCTTGCCTGGTCGCCAAGTAAACATTACTAATATTTAATATTAGAAAAACCTGTTGCTGTGATTCCATGGCGCAATCCGATTGCCGCACAAGCTTTTTGTCTGACATAGGGCCGCGATAACGAAAATTGGTGGATGATATGAAGAGCACAGCACGGGCAGTTGTAATTGGTGGTGGCGTTGTCGGCGTAAGCACGTTGTACCATCTTGCAAAAATGGGGTGGAGCGATGTCGTGTTGCTGGAGCGTAAGGAGTTAACCTCCGGCTCAACCTGGCATGCCGCGGGCCTTTTGCCGCTTTTCAACCTGAGCTATTCCGTCGGTAAGCTGCATCAATATTCGGTCGGATTATATCCGACGCTCGAGGAAGAAACCGGCCTGCATGCCGGTTTTTCGCAAGTCACGAACATCCGGCTCGCGACCACCAAAGACCGGATGGATGAGTATAATTATTATGCGGGCGTTGCGCGCACCATTGGCGTCGATGTTAATTTCCTGAGCCCCGACGACGTCAAAGATATTTGGCCGCTTGCGGATATGGACGGCGTTATCGGCGCTATCCAGCATCCCGATGATGGTTATATCCAGCCCGCCGATCTCACGCAGGCATTGGCGAAGGGCGCGCGGCAGCGCGGCGCGACCATTTATCGCAACACAACGGTCACCGCGATCACACAGCAGCCCAATGGCGAGTGGCTTATCTCGACGGATCAGGGCGACATCACCTGCGAGCATGTCGTATCATGCTCCGGCAATTTCGCGCGTCAGACAGGCGCGATGGTCGGCCTCGATATCCCCGTGATCCCCGTCGAGCATCAGTATATCGTGACTGAGCAGCATCCGGACATCATGGCGCGCAAAAAAGCTGGTTTGCCCGAAATGGGCGTCCTGCGCGAATCCGACGCAAGCTATTATATGCGTGAGGAAGCGGGCGGACTGTTGTTGGGGCCATATGAATTGGGTGCGCCGGCCTGCTATGTTGATGGCCCTTCGGCAACCAGCGAATATGAACTGTTCCCTGACGCGCTTGAACGGCTTGAGCCCTATATTCTCGCCGCAATGAAGCGCGTGCCAGCCTTTGGCGAGGTTGGCATCAAGCGCGTGTATAATGGCGCAATCGCTTATACGCCCGACGGGTCGCCTATTGTCGGGCCGGCATGGGGCCTGAAAAACTTCTGGCTCAACGAAGGCCACAGTTTTGGCGTTACCGCCGCAGGTGGCGCAGGTTGGCAATTGGCACATTGGATTGTCGATGGTGAACCTACCATCGACATGATGGGCGTCGATCCGCGCCGCTTTGGCGATTATGCTGGCCGCGGCTTCTTGATTGAGAAGAACGAAGAGGCTTATGCCAAGGTCTTCACCGTGCATTATCCCGATGAAGAGCGTGAAGCGGGACGCGCATTGCGGCGTACCCCTTGCTATGACCGGATGAAGGCGCTTGGCGCGGTGTTTGGCAGTGTGTTTGGCTGGGAACGCCCCAACTGGTTCGCGCCTGAGGGCTATGTGCTCAGCGAGGCTGATCTCGACAAGCCGGACGTGCTTTTGAACGACAATCATCCCGTCGTTGCCGATCAACCCATTCGCGAAAAATGGTCGTTCCGTCGGTCCAACTATTTCGAACATGTCGGCAATGAGTGTCGCCATGTGCACGAAAAAGTCGGCATTCAGGATATGAGCGCATTCGCCAAATGCGAGATATCAGGCCCCGGTGCGGAAGCCTGGCTCGACCAGTTGCTAACAAATGCGGTGCCGAAAAAGGTCGGACGCGTAACCTTGTCCTATCTGCTGACCAACAAGGGCGGCGTGCGCAGTGAGTTCACCGTCTATAAAGTCGCGCCGCAGCGTTATTATCTTGTCTCGGCTGGCGCATATGAGCGGCATGACCATGATTATTTGAAAAAGGCCCTGCCGCGCGATGGTTCTGTCAGCTTTGAACGGCTGACCACGGCGATGGGCGTGCTCGTTCTGGCGGGCCCGCGTTCGCGCGATGTGTTGGCGAAGCTTACCGATACCGACCTGTCCAATGATGCCTTCCCATGGCTGACGGGCAAGAAAATGAGCATTGGTCTAGCGCAGGTCGATGCGCTGCGGGTCAATTTCATCGGTGAACTTGGTTGGGAAATCCATCATCCGATCGAAATGCAGAATTATATTTTCGACCGGTTGATGGAGGCTGGCGCAGAATTTGAGATTAAGCCGTTCGGTATCCGCGCGATGACGTCGATGGCGCTCGAAAAAAGCTACAAGCTGATCCCGCGTGAATTGTCGGTTGAATATTCGGCGTTTGAAAGCGGATTGGATCGCTTTGTCAGCTTGAAGAAACCGACCTTTCATGGCCGCGATGCATTGCTTGCATGGCGCGAACGGGGCGCTGCCAACACGCTTGTGACGATGGAAGTGCATGGTGTGACCGATGCCGATGCGCGCGGGTCTGAGCCGATTTATCATGGCGATGATGTCGTTGGCCGCGTGACGTCTGGCGGTTATGGTTGGCGCGTGGGCAAGTCTCTTGCGCTTGCGATGGTCCGGCCTGATTTGGCGCAGATAGGCGCAGAGTTTGAAATCGCGATCTTGGGCGTTCGCCATAAGGCGACGATCATCGCGGACTCGCCGTTCGACCCTGAAAATAATGCACTGAAGAGCTAAGCCGATGTCTCGTTTCGCCCCCATCGCTGACTTGCTTGCGCAGGATCGCAAGGGCCATACCTTGCCGCGCGAATTATATGTCAGCGAAGACGCTTTCGAATTTGATACGCAGGTCATGCTAAAGTCGGTTTGGCTTTACGCCTGTACCGTCGCGCATGTGAAAAATCCCGGTGATTTTTTCGTGTTCGAACTGGCGCAGAATTCCGTCGTCATTGTGCGTGGCCGCGATATGCAAGTGCGCGCGTTTTGGAACAGCTGCCGACACCGCGGGGCCAAAATCTGCTTGGAACAGCGCGGACGGGCGCCGCGTTTAATGTGTCCCTATCATCAATGGACATACGGTCTTGATGGTCAGCTGCTTGCCGCGCGCAGCATGGCGGAGGATTTTGACAAGGCAGATCATGGGCTTTCGCCGGTGGCTCTCGAAAATGTCGGCGGACTTATTTTCGTTTGCTTGGGCGACAATCCACCGCCGATTGACCGCGTAAAGGCCGACATATCCGAACAGATTTCGGTATATGATCTCGAAAAGCTAAAGGTCGTTGTTCAGGACAATTATATCGAAGACGCCAACTGGAAATTGGTGATGGAGAATAATCGCGAATGTTACCATTGCGACGTCGGCCATCCTGAACTGATTAGTGTTCTTGGAACAACAGGCTTTGGAAAAGATGCGCCCGATAATGCGGCGAAGCATGAAGAGTGGAAAGCGCTCGGCATCGACCATGACCTGATCGAATTTCCCGACGGCTGGTGGCACCGGGTCGCGCGGTTGGCGTTGGCCAATGGTGTGGTAACGCAATCGATAGATGGCAAGCTTGCGTGTCAAAAATTGATCGGGCCATTCACGGCGCCTGAAACGTCTAGCCTGTCTGTTTGGACTCAACCCAATAGCTGGCACCATTTCTGCTGTGACCATGTCGTGACATTTTCACTGACACCGATTTCGCCGGACAAGACATTGCTGCGCACCAGTTGGCTGGTGCACGAAGATGCGGTTGAGGGTGTCGATTACGATCCCGATCATTTGGCCGCATTGTGGCGCAAAACAAACGAGCAGGACGGGCATTTCTCTGCGATCAACCATCGCGGGATCGCCAGCGATGGCTATATTCAGGGGCCTTATGCCGTGGAAGAAAAGCTGGTCGACGACTTTAAGAGTTTCTATGTGAGCCGCGCTACAGCTGCGCTTGAGAAAATATCATGACCCACCACAGTGCTTTCAGTCTTTTCGCCAAAGCGCTTGGCGGACATCAGGATTGGCCCGAACAATGGCCCGATGCGGCACCAAAACCGGCTTATGATGCCATCATCGTCGGCGGCGGCGGGCACGGGCTAGGCGCGGCATATTATCTCGCCAAAAAATATGGGATTACTAATGTCGCCGTGCTTGAAAAAGGCTGGATCGGCGGCGGCAATACCGGGCGTAACACAACGATTATCCGGTCAAACTATCTCTATGACGAAAGCGCGCATCTTTATGATCATGCGGTGAAGCTGTGGGATGGTTTGAGTCAGGAACTGAACTACAACGTCATGTATTCGAAACGCGGCGTCATGATGCTCGCGCACAATGTGCATGATGTGCAGAGCCTGCAACGGCACATCAATGCCAACCGGCTGAACGGTGTCGACAATGAATGGCTGACACCGCAGCAGGCCAAAGATTATTGTCCGCCCCTGAACATTTCGCCCGATGCGCGGCACCCTGTGCTGGGGGCCGCATTGCAACGGCGCGGCGGCACAGCACGGCACGATTCCGTGGCGTGGGGCTATGCGCGGGCGGCGGCGGCTTTGGGCGTTGATATCATCCAGAATTGCGCGGTTACGGCTATAAGGCGCGGTGCCGATGGCGCGGTCGAAGGCGTTGAAACCACTCGGGGTCCTATCGCTACAAAGCGTATTGGCGTGTCGGCTGCGGGCAATACGTCTGTTGTTATGCAGATGGCCGGTTTGGACTTTCCGTTGGAAAGCTACCCCTTGCAGGCACTGGTTTCAGAGCCTGTCAAACCGACTTTCCCGTGCGTCGTGATGTCGAACACAGTCCATGCCTATATGAGCCAGTCGGACAAAGGCGAATTGGTCATTGGCGCAGGCACCGACCAATATGTCAGCTACTCGCAGCGCGGCGCGCTTCACATTATCGAACATACGCTTGCTGCAATCTGCGAAATTTTTCCGATTTACAGGCGGATGCGGATGTTGCGCACTTGGGGCGGGATAGTCGATGTGACGCCTGACCGTTCACCGATATTGGGCAAGACCCCGGTCAAGGGGCTATATGTCAATTGCGGCTGGGGCACTGGCGGCTTTAAGGCGACGCCCGGGGCCGGAGATTTGCTGGCCTACACCATGGCGAAGGACGAGCCGCATCGCATCAACGCGCCCTTCAATCTCGACCGCTTCCGCAATGGACGGTTGATCGACGAAGCAGCAGCAGCGGCGGTGGCACACTAATGATCTTAATTCACTGTCCTTATTGTGACGAGAAACGTCCCGAAATCGAATTTGCCAATGCCGGGCAGGCGCATGTTGCCCGCCCATTGGACCCGTCAAGCCAGAGCGACGAAGAATGGGAAGCCTATCTTTTCATTCGCGCCAATCCGCGTGGACGGCACCACGAACGCTGGCGGCATGTGCATGGGTGCGGTCGCTTTTTCAACGCCGTACGCGACACAGTGACCGACAAATTTGAAACGACTTACAAGGCTGGGGAGCCGCGGCGATGAGCGGATATCGTCTCGAAAATGGCGGGCGCGTTGATCGCAGCCGACCTGTGGAATTCAGCTTTGATGGACATTCCTATCAAGGTTTCGCCGGCGACACTTTGGCTTCGGCTTTGCTCGCCAATGGTATCAGCCTGTTCGGCCGATCATTTAAATATCACCGCCCGCGCGGCATTATGGCAGCGGGCAGTGAGGAGCCGAACGCGCTGATCTCGGTGGATCGGGGGGCAGGTCGCTTCACGCCCAATCTGCGCGCGACCAGTGTCGAGATTCATGCGGGGCTCAGCGCCTTCAGTCAAAATCGCTGGCCATCGCTGAAGCGCGATTTTGGCGCGATAAATGACCGGCTGGGTATGTTTTTCCCCGCGGGCTTTTACAATAAAACCTTCATGTGGCCGCGCTCTTTTTGGGAAAAGCTTTATGAACCAGCGATCCGCAAGATGGCTGGACTTGGCGATGCGCCGACCCAAGAAGACCCCGATATTTATGCATCCACTTATGCCCATTGCGACCTGTTGATCGTTGGTGCGGGCCCCGCCGGTATTGATGCTGCATTGGAAGCGATGGGTTCGAACAAGCGGATATTCCTGATTGATGAACAGGATGAACTTGGCGGCGGCGCGCTTGCCGATCCGGCTCTATGGCCGTGGCTGGAGCGCAGCCGCAAAGCGCTCATCGATGCGCCCAATGTCACGATACTCACGCGCACGACGGCGTTCGGCTATTATCACGACAATTTTATTGGCGCGGTGCAGCGGTTGACCGATCACATGCCGGACAATTCGGACAGCCCGCGCGAAAAATTATGGCGCATCCGGGCCGGTGAAGTGGTCCTTGCGCAAGGTGCGATTGAACGGCCGCTCGTTTTTGACGGCAACGACACGCCCGGCGTGATGCTGTCGTCCGCCGCAAAGGTTTTTGCCAATCGCTACGGCGTTGCGGTCGGCAAATCGGTCGCGTTGATGACCGCGCATGACAGCGGCTGGCATGATGTGTTCGCCTTGGCAAAAGCCGGTGTCGTCATAAAGGCGATCATCGATGTGCGCACCGACGTGTCCTCTGCGCTGCTGGATGAGGCCAACCGCCTTGGCATCAACGTGCACCTCAACCATAGCGTCACTGGCGTGAATGGCCGGCACCGCGTCACATCCATCCAGATCTGCAATAATGACGATTATGTCGGCGCGCGCATTGATTGCGATACGCTGTTGATGGCTGGCGGTTGGACGCCGAGTGTGCATTTATGGTCGCACAGCAAAGGATCGCTTGCATGGCGTGATGACATTGGCGCCTATGTTCCCGATCAACCGAACGAAAATGCGCGCTGTGTCGGGGCATGTTCAGGCGGCTGGGATTTTGGCAGCGGCGTGATTATTGACGTCTTGCCAACGCCCAAGGACCAAAGCCGGATAAAGGCCTTCGTCGATTTCCAGAATGATGTCACGGCAAAGGACATTAAGCTGGCGGTGCGTGAGGGCTTTCGCTCTATCGAGCATATCAAGCGCTACACAACCAACGGCATGGCGACCGATCAGGGCAAGACATCGAACCTCAATGGCTTGCAGATTGCATCAACAGCACTTGCCAAGCCGGTGACCGATATTGGTCTGACAAGCTTTCGTCCGCCATATACGCCGCAGACTTTCGGTGCGTTCGCAGGTCATGCAAAGGGCGCATTGTTCCAACCGACACGGACGACCAATATCGACGGCTGGGCCGCCGAAAATGGCGCAGTGTTCGAACTGGTCGCACAGTGGCGGCGCGCGCGTTATTTCCCGAAAATGGGTGAGGACATGCACGCGGCGGTGAACCGCGAATGCGTTGCGGTGCGGTCGTCAGTCGGCATTTTTGATGCGTCGACCTTGGGCAAAATTGAAGTCGTTGGCCCCGATGCCGCCGAATTCCTGAACCGAATGTATACCAACCCGTGGAAAGCGCTTGAGCCAGGCCGCTGCCGCTATGGGCTGCTCTTGAAAGAGGATGGCTTTATCACCGATGACGGCGTTTCGGCGCGGTTGGCGCCCGACCGGTTCCATCTGACCACCACGACCGGCGGTGCCGCGCGCGTGCTGAATATGATGGAGGATTATCTCCAGACCGAATGGCCTGACCTAGACGTCTGGTTGACCAGCACGACCGAGCAATATGCGGTTATTGCGCTGCAGGGTCCAAATGCGCGCAAATTGTTGGAACCACTGGTGGAGGGCATTGACCTATCCGCCGATGCTTTCCCGCATATGGCGATCCGCGAAGGCACAATCTGCGGCATTCCAACGCGCCTGTTCCGGGTGAGCTTCACGGGCGAACTTGGTTTCGAAATCAACGTGCCGACCGCTTATGGCCGCGCTTTGTGGGAGCGGCTGATGGCAGAAGGTGCGAAATTTGACATCACCCCCTATGGCACAGAGGCCATGCACGTGCTGCGCGCCGAAAAGGGCTTCATCATCGTCGGACAAGATACCGACGGCACCATAACCCCGTTTGATGCCGGTCTCGATTGGGCGGTGGGCAAGAAAAAGCCGGACTTTGTCGGTAAACGGTCAATGGCACGGCCTGACATCGTTGCGCCGGGGCGCAAACAATTGGTCGGGCTGCTGACCAATGATCCCAATGTTGTGCTGGAAGAAGGCGCGCAGATTGTTGCCGACCCGCGTCAGCCAATCCCGATGACGATGATCGGCCATGTGACCTCTTCCTACTGGAGCGAAACGCTTGGCCGGTCGATCGCCTTTGCCTTAGTGGCAGGTGGGCATGAGATGATGGGCAGCACGCTGCACATCCCGATGCCGGGCAAAACGCATGAGGCGAAAGTGAGCGGCATGGTTTTTTATGATGCAGAAGGAGCGCGGCTGCATGTCTGATGCCCTTTTCAGGAACGAACCCGTTTCTTCAACGCCTTATCTAGCCGATGGTGTCAGCATCAGCCTTGCTGCACCGCTGAAGCGTTATTCGTTGCGGGCGCGCTCTGCCGAGGCTCTGGAAACGGTGCTCAACGTAAAAGTGCCACAGAAAATCGGCGCGACCGAAGGTGGCATTGCGTGCCTTGGTCCGGACGAATGGCTCCTGCGCACGCCAGCAGACACGGCGGTGCCGACCGGCGCGGAATTGCCGGTTGCTATCACCGATATCAGCGAACGAGCAATCGGCCTCGTCGTTGAAGGGCCACGCGCAGCGGAACTGCTGATGACAGGTTGCCCGCTTGATCTCGACAATTTTGCTGTCGGCCGGGCCACGCGAACAATTTATGAAACGGTCGAAATCATCATCATCCGCGAGGGTGAAGATCGTTTCCATGTTGAGGTGTGGCGCAGTTTTGCCGCATGGCTATGGACGGCGTTCACGGCGGCTGCCAGCCATTGACGGTGGCTTGAGACCTTAAGGAGAGTTCATTGGCGGATTGGGACAAAGCAATAGATCTGGGGAACTATGGCCAATCCAATCGCCATTGGGGTGGGATGCATATCAACCCCGCTGTCTTTTTCCCGACGGCCATTATTGCGTTCGCGGTCATTGTATTCAGCCTGATCGCGCCGAAAGCATCGGCGGACCTTTTTGCAGGTTTGCGGAGTGGTGCGGTTGCCCATTTCGACTGGTTCTTCATGATGTCGGGCAATCTTCTGCTGGTCTTTTGCGTCGTTGTCGCACTTTCACCGCTGGGGAAAATCCGGTTGGGCGGCAAAGGGGCTACGCCTGATTATTCGCGATTGTCATGGTTTGCGATGCTGTTTGGCGCAGGCATGGGCATCGGGCTGGTTTTTTATGGCGTGGGTGAGCCAGTGACCCATTTCACGTCTTCGATGGCAGGCGGTCCTGCGGCGCCGTTGGGCGGTGCTGTTGGCGATGCACAAGCGGCACGCAGCATCGCTATGGCGGCGACCATCTTTGACTGGGCACTGCATCCATGGGCCATTTTTGCAGTCACCGGGCTGGCGCTTGCGCTCTTTAGCTTTGATTTCAAAATGCCGTTGTCGATGCGGTCGGCATTCTACCCCTTATTTGGAAAGGCGGTTTGGGGCCGCACAGGCGATGTCATTGAAGTGCTCGCGGTCCTTGCGACGATCTTTGGACTGGCCACGTCGCTTGGGCTTGGCGCGCAGCAAGCGATGGCGGGGATCGTCTATCTTTATGGCATAACGAGCTCGTCCCTCACGATCTTGGCGTTGATAGCGGTGATGGCGGGCATTACGTTTCTGTCAGTCCGGGGCGGTATTGACCGCGGCATCCGCATTTTGAGCGAGGTCAACATGTGGGTTGCCTTTGCCTTGCTGGTGTTTGTCTTAACCACAGGCTCCACGCTACAACTTATCGGCGATCTTGCGACCAATATCGTCAACTATCTCAAATTTCTGCCGGCATTATCAAATCCGGTTGGCCGCACCGACACCGGATTTTACAATGATTGGTCGGTCTATTACTGGGCATGGTGGATCAGCTGGGCCCCATTTGTGGGCATGTTCATGGCGCGCATTTCATTGGGCCGGACGGTGCGCGAATTCATTGCCGGGGCCATGATCGCGCCCAGCTTGCTTGGCATCTTGTGGCTGACGATATTTGGGGACGCGAGCATCGCGCAAATCGTTGCCGGCAATGGTGCGGACTTGGCCAAAGCGTCACTGGATACACAGCTATTTGTGCTGCTCGGCACGTTGCCTTGGGCGCAGCTCACGTCATTTGTTGCCATTGGCTTGATCCTGATCTTTTTCGTGACGGGCTGGGACTCGGGCACGCTGGTGATTGACACCATGACTGCGGGCGGACGCACCGATACATTGCTTCGGCAAAAGACCATCTGGCTGGTCGCGGTGGGCGGAATTGGCGTCGTTCTGTTGCTCAGCGGAGGCCTCACGTCGCTTCAGGCGGGTGCAATCGCTACGGGTTTGCCCTTGGCTTTGGTGTTATTGTGCATGTGCCTGGGTACGCTGAAGGGATTGTTGGCGCTGCATCGCGATCCGGACCGCAGCGGGAACATATAAGCGGACAATCTGCCGCTGCGCCCACGCCGCACAAAGTGATGCAAGCGTGCAACGCAGCTGGCGCATAATCGGGCTATCTCGAAAATGCATAGCGCTATTACGGAAAGTCTCGCATAGCCATTAGCTGAGGTAATATTAGCCATTGGCTATACCTGCACGCTTGGGAGGGCTGCTGCATGAAACTGCCACAAGAATTCGATCTACACGCACTCGAAGTATTCGTGATGACCGTCGAACTTGGCGGCATGTCGCAATGCGCATCCCATTTGCAGGTGACACAATCGGCGGTTTCCCAAACCATTGCGAAGCTTGAGGCCGGCATAGGCGCGTCCTTGTTCGACCGCACGATGCGGCCATTGGGCCTGACGGCGAGCGGCAAGTCGCTCTTTGCGCGCGGGCAAAAGCTGATTGCCCACGCCAGACTGGCCTATGACGAAGTGCGTGAAGGCGCAAACTTGCCGATATCGAGCATTACGGTCGCGATGTCGTTCAGCCTTGCCAACCAACTGACTGCGCCGATTTTGCATAGTCTCGGTTCGCGGGCCGACCGGTGGAATATCCGCTCGGGCATCTCCATGGAGCATCAGGGCGAGTTTCTGGCGCGCGACATTGATATGCTCGTGACCGGTAGCTTCAATCTTGAGCATCGTGACACGGTCGAGCTGCACCCGGTGTTTGAGGAAAGCTTCATTCTCGTTTTCCCCAAAGATTTTCGAGAGCCTCTGGATTTTGTCGGCTTGCCATCGTCATTGCCGTTTATTCGCTTTTCGCGGCTTACCGGAACGGGGCAGCAGATTGAGCGTCAGATTGTCCGGATGAAGCTGAAACTGCCGCAGATGGTTGAAGTGGAATCGTCGCATCAGCAATTGGCATTGGTGGCAGCGGGGATCGGTTGGGCGATTACCACACCGGTTTGTTTGGCGGCGGTTCCGGAACTGCTTTCCCAATTGCGCGCCGAACCGATGACGAGGGGGCGGTTTTCACGGTCGGTCCAAGTCGTTGCGCGGATCGATGAATTGGGCAATATCCCCAGCCTAACGGCGGCTTTGTGCCAGCAGGTACTGCAGGAAAAAATCTTCCCGCCGCTCATCGAAGAATATCCATGGATGGCACAGCAATTGGCGTGGCCGTCGGCTTCGGCCGAAACCGAGGAGTTGATAGCATGATGCGGAACCTTATCGCTTCCATACTGATCTTGCTGGGTGCCCCTATCTACGCCAGCCCGCCCAGTGTACCCGGCGCCGATGCGCCGGAGCTTGCTGCGCTGGGTGCCTATGGCGTTGGCTTTCGTTCTGTCACCTTCACGCATCGTGACCAGCCCGATGTAGAAAATGCAAATGCGGACCCCAGCACCGTTCGCCTCGTCGACCGCAATGTGCAGGTGGACATTTGGTACCCCGCCACAGCGAAAAAGGGTTCCAAAACTGTCCTGTATCGCGGCAGCCTGTGGGCAGAGCCACCGCTTCCGCCGGTCGCGTTCACGCAAAATGGTATCGCGGTTGCGGGCGCGCCAGCCGCGGGCAGCAAGCACCCGTTGGTCATTATAAGCCATGGCTACAGCAATAATCCGGCGGTGATGACGTGGTTGACCGAGAATCTTGCGTCAAAAGGCTATGTCGTCGCTGCGATCCATCATCGCGATCCAAACCCTTATGTCGTTGCACCAACCACACGTGCTGCGCCGAATTTCAACCGGCCGCATGACATTGTATTTGCAGCGGCGCAGCTTCGCGCCACGTTGGGGGATTTGATTGCCCCGGATAATGTTGCGCTCATTGGCTATTCACAAGGTGGTTATGGGGTGCTCACCGCGGGTGGCGCAACGCTTGACCCTGCGGGTCCGAATATGAATTTGGTTGCGGGTGGGTGGCTGAAGAAATTCGCGCGCGGCAGTGCGGATGCGGGCGCTATCAAAGTGCCGGGCGTCAAGGCGGTGGTGGCACTGGCGCCAGCGGGCGGGGCACCGAGCAGCGCATGGGGCCCCGATGGGCTTGCCGCGCTAACGGCACCGCTGCTTCTCATTCAGGGCGATAGCGACTTTACGGTTGACTATAAATCGGGCGCGCTGGCGGTCTTTGGTGGCGCTGTGAATGCCGACCGCTATTTGCTCACCTACAAGCAAGCTGGCCATTCCATCGCGCTCAATCCTACCCCACCCGAAATGCGCGGTTCGCTGTGGGACATGGACTGGTTTGAAGACCCGATTTGGCGGCAGGACCGTATCAATGGCATCAACCTGCACTTTATTTCCGCGTTTCTGGCGGTGCATTTACAGGGCGACGAAAGCAAAAGCGCGTATCTGAAGGTTGCCACCGAAAATTCGGATGATGGCGTGTGGAATGCGCCCGCCGGAACGCCATGGGGCGCGTATAGTCCGGGCGGCGATGGCGTGACATTATGGAAGGGTTTTCAGCAAAGGCATGCGCGCGGCATGACCCTTCTTTATGCGCCTAAAGCGTCAGACTGAGCGCTGCTGTCTTCCAAAAATGGATCATGGCTTCGCTGTAGCTAAGCGGAACATAGGCGTGGCAGATATCGTCATCCACCACATGCAGGCGAACATTGACGTGATCGATGATCGTTGCCGCGCTGCATCCGGACGCAAAATTCGGGCTTTCCGCATCGAAAACGCCGCCTTCCATCAACAATGTGCGCCAGCCTTTTCCAGAAAGCTGCACCCGTACGACGCTGCCGCCAATTGCGGTTAGCGCACCATCATCCGCCAATAGGCCAGGCAGGGCCGACACATCGCCTTCGACCAGCCAGACGGTGGGTTCATAGCGGATCAGGCGGAGTGCATCATTGCCGTCAGAACGACCAATGGCTGGCAAGGCAAAGCCGGCAGCTTTCTTAAACCTTGCTGCAACAGCCGTCGGGTTGCTCCATATCTCCAGAGCATGAAGCGGCGCTGCGGGCAGCACTGTGATTGTTACATCAGTCACGATAACGCTCCCCGGCCGTGTCGTAGAAATGCGGTGCCACAACGCGCACCCGCGCCATTTGACCACGCGTTGGCGAGGTTGCGATAAGCTCCTCGCCGTGCCGCGCAAAGCCGTCGGTCAATTGGCCAAGTGCAATCGACCCGCCGTCCAGTATCCGGAACGCAGCGGCGCTGACATGGCCCTGCGGCGACGCGCCTTCGCCTGTGATAAGCATCGCGCCTTCGGGAATGTTACCTTCGATTGCTTCAAGTCCGACCAGTTGCCGTCGTCCGGCTTCGGACAAGGCAGGGCGCGACAGGCCGGACGCGCCGACATAGCCACCGGCCTTGTTGAGCATTTTGTCGAGCGCCAGATCATGCGGGGTCATCCGCCCGTCGACTTCACCGCCGACGACCAAATGGCCCTTTTCGATGCGCAAGAATTCCATCGCCTCAAGGCCATAAAGTGCGCCGCCCTGCTTGGTGACCTCGGCCTCGCACGCCGCCCAAACGGGTCCGGCATGGCTTGCCTCGACATAAATTTCAAACGCGCGTTCGCCACTGTAACTGGCGGCGAGGACAATCACCGGAACGCCGGAAATCATGGCCGGAACCGTCGACATATGGCGCGGTGGTTCTTCGCCAATCAATGCCGCCAGCGCCGCCTTAGCTTGCGGCCCTGCGACCGCAATCCCGGCATAATGTTCCTGCACATTGACGGCGGAGACGCGCAAATGCGGGCAGAGATATTGGCGGACATAGGAAATATGCGTCGCCATCCGGTCCGCGCCGCCCGTTGAACTGGTCAACAGATAACGATTCTCGTCCAACCGCCAAACGGTACCGTCGTCGAAAACAAACCCATCCTCGCGCAGCATGAATGTGTATCGGCCACGTCCGACGGCAAGTTTGCCGACCGTTGTTGCGCAGATGATTTCCAGAAACGCGGCGGCATCTGGCCCAGACACTTCAAACTTCGCGAGTGTTGAAACATCGGTCATGCCGACATTTGAACGCACCGCTTTGGCTTCACGCATCGCCGCTTGCGCCAAAGTTTCGTTGCCCGCCGGATAGGCACGGGGGCGGAACCAATATCCCAGCGGCTGCCAGATCGGGTTCTTCGCGGCGTGCACATCGTACAGCGCGAGGCGACGAACATGCGCGCCGGCGTCTTTCGCGCCAGCGCCCGCCAACAAGCCCATCGTAACAGGCGTATAAGGCGGACGGAATGTGGTCAGCCCCGCCTCGGGAATAGCCACGCCCTGCTTTTCGGCCAACCGCCCAAGCGCCGCCATATTGCTAAGCTTGCCCTGATCGGTCGCCATTCCGAGTGTGGTGTAACGTTTGAGATGCTCAACCGAGCGATAGCCCTCGGCCCACGCCAGATCGACATCCGACAGCGTCACATCGTTCTGAAAATCGATGAAGCTTTTCTTTGGTTTGGAAACCGGGACGACATTGAACACGGGGTCGGGGTTGGCTGCCCCGCCGATCGTCGTCACATTCTGACGCGATGCCGCAGGGACAAAGGCTTGCGCCGCATCGTTCCAATCCAGCGTGCCGCCTGCCTGCATATGCAGATGCACGACGGGTGTGAAACCACCGGAAACAGCGATCAGATCAGCATTCCAGCTTTGGGTCAGGCCATTGATACGCGCGGTCACGCTTTTCAGGCAATGGCGCGCGCCATTGGTCGAAAGCGGAACGGCGTTGTTATAGACGGGAAGCCCGCTATCCGCGCCCGCCGGTGCTGGCCGTGCATCGAGGATAGCAACAACCTCAGCTCCAGCCGCCTTGAGCGCGTAGGCCGTTTTATACGCGTCATCATTATTGGTCGCGATCACCACGCGTTTGCCCGGGACCACGCCAAAGCGCCGCACATAGGTGCGCACAGCTTGCGACAGCATTACGCCGGGGCGGTCATTATGCGCAAAGGCCATCGGGCGTTCAATGCTGCCAGTCGCAAGTATCACTTGGCCCGCCCGCACATGCCAAAGCCGCTGTGCAACGCCGTGCAGTGGGATTTGTCCCGGTTCTGCTATGCGCTGCGTCAGCGTGACCAGATCATGCTCCCAATATCCAGACGCGGTGGTGCGTGTGAGGATGCGTCCGCCGGCGGCGCGGATGCGGGCTTGGGTCGATTCCACCCATGCACCGTCGCGATCTTGGCCGTCGCGGATTAACGAAGCGCAGAGAATATTGTCCTGTTCGACGAGGATGGCGCGTTTGCCAGCTTCAGCGGCTTCGAGAGCGGCGGAAAGGCCCGCTGGTCCGGCACCGACGACAAGCACATCGCAAAAGGCGGCACGTTGGCTAAAATGGTCTGGGTCTGTCTTCGTCGGCGCATTGCCGAGGCCCGCCGCTTTACGAATGAAGTATTCGTAGATCATCCATCGTTTGGCGGAGCCGAAAAAGGTCTTGTAGTAGAAACCCGCAGACAGGACAGGCGCGGCCAAGCCAAAGACAGAGCCGATATCGAATGACAGGTTCGGCCAGCGGTTCTGGCTTTTGGCGACCAGCCCTTCATACACAAAAACATCGGTAGCGCGGGTATTGGGTTCAGTGCGTCCGCCATCACCAATGGTGACGAGCGCGTTTGGCTCCTCAACGCCAGCCGTCATAATCCCGCGTGGACGGTGATATTTGAAGCTGCGGCCAACAAGGCCAATGCCGTTGCGCAAAAGCGCGGCAGCGAGTGTGTCGCCTTTTTCCGCTTGATAGGTCTTGCCGTCGAAACTGAAGTTTATCACGGCAGAGCCTCCGGACCAACGGCACGGGTGGCGCTGATTTCATTCGTCACACGGTTGCGTGCGATGACCATCCATGCACGGCAACCATAAGTGTGCCGCCAGATTTCTTCATCAACACCGCGTGGATTGTTGCGTGTGAAGAGCGATTTCATCGCGTCTTCGGGTGCAGCATCAAGCGACACTACCGCGTCTACGGTGCGTTCGTATATAAACTCCGCCTGATCGCGCGGGCCGCAATGGGGACAGGTGAACTGCATCATTAGCGACTGTTCGGCATTGGGCCGCTCCCTGTTTCATCGATTGTCGCGCCGCGTTCGAAACGGTCGAGCGCAAATGGCGCATTCAGGGCATGTGGTTTGCCGGTCGCGAGTGTGTGCGCATATGTCCAACCCGATGCCGGTGTCGCCTTGAACCCGCCATAGCACCAGCCGCCGTTGAGAAAGAGGTTCTTCACCGGCGTTTCGCCAATGATCGGCGCGCCGTCAAAGCTCATATCGGTCACGCCAGACCATGTCCGCACCATGCGCAGACGTGATAGCGCCGGGACGAGCGCCAGGCCCTGTGCCACGGCACGCTCCATGACCATCGGATTGCCGCGTTGGGCATAGCTTGGCCAGTTATCAGGATCCCCGCCAAAGACGATGCCGCCCTTGTCAGACTGGCTGATATAGCAATGCAGTGATTGCGACATGATCACGCTGTTTATCATTGGCTTGACGCCTTCGGTCACCATCGCCTGCAATGTTTGCGATTCTACGGGCAGTTTAAGGCCCGCCAGCCCTGCGACATGGCCGCTATGGCCCGCAACGCAAATGCCGACGCGACCGGCGTTGATCCGCCCGCGCGTGGTTTCCACGCCGACCACCGCATCGCCATCGCGCACAAAGCCCGTGACTTCGCATTTCTGGATGA
Source organism: Sphingomonadales bacterium 39-57-19 (assembly GCA_002282385.1). Classification (GTDB taxonomy): domain Bacteria; phylum Pseudomonadota; class Alphaproteobacteria; order Sphingomonadales; family Sphingomonadaceae; genus Sphingorhabdus_B. The sequence goes on from NCJG01000003.1 coordinate 130,807, forward strand.
TGTCAACGCCAAGGCTGTCTGCGCCGCGTGCATAGCCCCAGGCGACGGCATCATGGCGGGCAGTGCCGCCGCGCCGCTGAATTAAGCCACCCTCAATCGGGAAACGTGCATCGCGTGACATGTCGAGCAACGGTTCCAGCTTTTGCACTTCGTCGCGGGTCATTAAATCTGCATCGATCCCGTCGCACCGCATCGCGTCGCCGCGTTCAGCAAGCTTGGTCATGTCAGCGTCGCTGTGACCCAGAAACATTGCGCCGCGTGGGGAGAACATGACGTTGTAATTCAACTCGTCGCTTAAATGCTCCCACATTTTCAGGCCGAATTCGAACAGGTCGTGCAATGGCTTTAGCCGATAGTTTGACCGAACAATCGTCGTGTTACGTCCGGTGTTGCCACCGCCTATCCAGCCCTTTTCTAGAACCGCGATATTTTTCAGGCCGTGGACCTTGGCAAGATAATAAGCCGTCGCCAGCCCGTGCCCGCCGCCGCCGATGATGATGATATCATAATGCGATTTAGGCTCCGGATCGCGCCACGCAGGTTGCCAATGCTTCTGCCCGTTCAAAGCACCGCGCAGCAATCCGAAAGCCGAATATTGGCTCATGAAATCGGCATCCACCCGCGCTTTTCGCGCCAATCGGACTCAAGATTGTCGAACCGCGATAGTTTGAGGATATCGATATCGGCAAACGAGCATTTCCCGTCGATCACCAGATCACGGATCGCGTGACCCGACGCTGGCGATAGGCCAAAGCCGACGCTCGACATCGACGCTACGACGACATTGTCCGGGCTGGTGAGGCGGTCGATGATGGGACGGCCATCGGGCGAGTTTTCGATGATGCCAGCCCAGCTGCGGATGACATTCAGATGCGCGGCCTTAGGCAAAAGTTCTGCCAATCGTTTCGCCAGGTTGCGGGCCAGCGGCGTCGAAGGCCGCGCAGCCGGGCCGGTTGCGTCCACATCAAGCCATTCATGCGGGCCACCGCCATAAGCGAGGTTCCCGCGCAGCGTTTGGCGGCCATAGATTTTGTGGCCGTCAACGCCGCCAAGCGGCATCATTGGCGCAGGTTCCGTGATGATCATTTCCGCGCGGGCGGCTGCCAATGGCACGTCGACGCCAAGCTGTGCCATCAATTGCGGGATCTGCGGTCCTGCCGCGACCACGACAGCGTCACAACCATAAGTGGCGTTCGCAGTCTTCACGGCCGTCACCTTGCCACCAGCGGTTTCAAAACCGGTTACCGGGCTGTGCTGAACGATTTTTCCACCCAGATCCTGCAGAGCCCACGCATAAGCCTGTACGCTGCGCTGTGGGTTTGCGTGGCCACCAAATTTATAATGCACACCGCCAAAGCTATTGTCGCCTGCCAACGGCACGGCCTCTTGCACCTGTTTAACGTCCAGCAATTCAACCGGATGATTAAGCCGCGTGTGACGTTCGGCAATGAAACGATATTGTTCCCACTGCCGCTCGGTCATCGCAATCAGGATGCGGCCTTTTTGGTGCTCGGTCGGATAGCCAAGCAATTCGTCCATTTGCGGCCAAAGGCGCTGCTCTTCGTCAAACAATGGGCTCGAATAATGCGATGCACCGCCGCCATTACGTCCGGAGGCTTCCCAACCGACGATGAACTTGTCGAGTACCGTAACCTTGACCCCCGAACGCGCGAGCCACCAGCCCGCACTCAGGCCGGTAACGCCGCCGCCGACGATGACAACTTCCGAACCGCTCATGTGTACATCCCCGTGTAAAGCATCTGGCGATGCTCATCCTGATAAGGCGTGTTAAGATCCTCAACCGGCACCCATTGGGTAGGGATACCGAACCAGACATCCCATGCCGCCTCCATTTCCGCAGGCTCATCCCATTCCGCAAGGATTTTGAGCGGCAGCGGACGCACCGGCGCACGGTGGCTGGCGAGCGGGATTGAGCCAAATGGCTTGTCCGCCTCAATCGCCAGCAGCATTGCAACTTGATCGCGGCAACGGCGACCTTGGCACACGCCCATGCCGGCGCGCGTCAGCCGCTTAATCTGGTCCGGATTGGCCGGGCCGTCCTCAAGCAAAGTGCCCAGCGAACGGGCGCACATGGGCGCCGGGCGCGATAGATAATTCGGGGGCTGAACGCCGATCAAATCGGCGCGTGTGACTTCTTCGCACTGGCAAATGATGGTGTCATCGGCACTGATGTCGGATAGCGCACGCATCCAGTCCATACGGTAGGCGATATGGTCGAAACCGCTATCTGCAAGCCCCGCACAATCGCCCACGGCCGTGACCGAAGGTTCGCCGGCCGGAATGTAACCGCCCCGCGTGGCGTTCAGCGCGCGCGGGCCGTGCATCGCATCCACCAGTTCGATGGACGGGATCAGGCCAATAGCGACGCAGATCGTGTCACAGGCGATCACGTCTCCGGTCGATAGCGTTGCGCTTTCAATGCCGTTTATGCCGCCTGTTGCCGATGTAATGGTTTGTCCGCAGTGGATGGCGATGCCCGCGGCTGCGACCTTGGCGACCAGTTCGGCATTCCCTTGCGGTGCATCGCGGACTTCAATCAGGGCAACCACGTCGATACCGCGCGCCTGCGCCAACAATGCGGTTTCGAGCGCGAGATCATGCGATCCCAAGACCAAAATGCGCTGTCCGGCAAATGCCTCATAACGGGTAAGCAGCATTTGAAGCGCCGCCGCGCCCATGACGCCGGGTTGGTTCCAACCGGGGAAAGACATCGCCAAATCGCGTGCGCCGGTCGCAAGGACAATTTTATCAAAACCGACCAACCATGATCGTTCGGAATCGGCGAGGCCGACAACTTGCTGCGGCAGGCTGGCAACGCCGGGACCATTGCGGTAAACACCCCATGCCGTTGTGCCGAGCAACAATTCGACGCCGGCATCCATTGCGGTTTCAAGCGCGGGCATGCTCATGAAGATAGCCTCAAGCATGCGTTCTGTATTCTGGGTCGCTGCGGTCATCCGCCCGCCAAAATATAGCGGTATGTCATTGCCCATCAAAGCGCCCGAAACGGGGTTTTCATCAACCAGCAGCACTTTTGCTCCGGCTGTGGCCGCGTCGATCGCCGCAGCTATGCCGCTTGGCCCCGCACCAACGACAACAATATCATAATGCGTTTCAGGAGCGCTGCGCGTTCCATTAATCGCGCATATATCGGTTCCAGTAAAATTCAGTTCCATTACACCGCCTCCAGCGCTTGGCGCAAATCGCCTATTAAATCGTCAACATGTTCCAGCCCGACAGACAGTCGGATCGTGCCATCGGTAATACCGCCTGCCAACCGCTGGGCGGGGGGGACAGCATAATGCGTTGTGCTCGCCGAATGGCAGATTAAAGTTTCCGAACCGCCCAGACTGACCGCTACCTTAAGCAGCTTTAATTGGTCAAGCATACGGAATGCCTCTGCCTCACCGCCGTGCAGGTGGAACGAGAATGTCGAACCGGCTGCCTTGCACTGCCGATCAAAGACCGCGCGCCGACGTGTGCCGGGTTCAAGGAAGCCCAAATAGGTCACACCCGCGACCTTGGGGTGATCGCGCAGAAATTCGGCAACACCGCGCGCGTTTTGCATCGCACGCTCGGTGCGCACCGCGACCGATTCCAACGAACGCAGGACAAGCCATGACGTGTAGGGATCAAGGTGATTGCCCCATGTCGTGCGTTGCATGCGCAGATGGTCGATCAATTCCTTGCGACCCGAAATCCCGCCTGCCAGCAGATCACTATGCCCACCGCAATATTTAGTCAGCGAGGTCATGCATAGGTCGACACCATGTTCAATGGGTCGCTGCGCAAATGGCCCGAGCAAGGTGTTGTCGACCACCACCAGCGGCCGGTGTCCTTGCTTGGCACCGACTTCGTCCGCAATCCGTACCATCAGATCAAGATCAACCACGGCTGCGGTTGGGTTAGCCGGTGTCTCGGCGATGATAAGCTTCAACGGGCCCTTGGCCATCGCTTCATCAGCCGCTTTGCGGACATCGTTTTCGTCCGTGCCATCGGTATAGGCGGCTACATGCGATCCGAATTGCGGCATGATGCTGTTGTAGAGCATATCAACGCCGCCATAGATCGGGCGGCCATGCAACACGCTGTCGCCGGGGCGGACATAGGCCAGCGCAATGCTTGAATGCGCCGCCATGCCGCTGGAATATGCAACCGCTTCCTCTGCGCCATCGATTGCCGCGAGGCGTTTTTCGAGGAAGTCCAAGCCTGGATGCCCCAACCGCGAATAAATGTGGTTGGTTTCGCCCACCAGCGGTCCCGTGCCGTCAAAATATGCTTCGTGCACGTCCTTGGCATGTTGCGCCGAGGGATAGACAAAGGTGGATGTCATGAAGATCGGTGGCTTGACTGATCCCATGCCCATTTCCGGGTCATAACCAAATGCGACTGCCAGCGTTTCGGGGCGCAACCCCTTGATGTTATCCTTTGCCATGGGTTGCAATATAATCACGAGCCTTGTCGCAATAATAGTCGGTAAAACGCAAAGCGAGCATTTCGGCTTCTTGCGAATAGGGTCCGGGGGTGTAGCCGGGGCTGTTCACGCCCACTTGATTGTTTTCGGCCAGCATCTTGTCTTCCAAATTTGTCATGGTCCACAACGAGATGAGTTTTTCGACATCATAATCGACGCCTTCGACAGCATCTTTATGGACATACCATTTGCCGGTGACGTGGGTTTCATTGGGGCCAACGGGCATAGCGCTGAACATGAAAACATGGTCTGCGGTGCAATGGACAAAACAGTGCGGATCAACCGCCCAGCGCATGGAACCGATATCGCCTTCGTTGGCGTCGCACATCAGCTTTTTGGACAGGTGCTTCCCATCGCCCGATATCGAAACGCAGCCTTCGTTCAATGCAAAGCGTGCGATTTGCCAATAATGCCCCTCAACCGGCGTTTGCGGCAGGCCAAGCGCGTCCATTTTTTCTTCGAAAGCCATGACGCGCGCATCTTCGCCGCTATCAAAATGCTTCGACATTCCGACCGGAAATGTTTTGGACAGTTCGGGGTGGCCGGTGCTGCAATGATAGCATTCGCGGCCATTTTCCATAACCAGTTTCCAGTTGGCATTTTCGACCAGAACGCTCTCATACGCCAGCTTTGCGTCTTTCAGATTATGCGGCGCTGCATATTCGGCAAGCTTTGCGCTAAAGTCGTCAATGGGCGGCGGTGTTTCGGACAGGCAGATGAAGATCGCCCCTGCAACACATTCGATCGCGACAGGTTTCAGGCCATGTTCGGCTTTGTCAAAATCATCGCCCATCCGGTTTGCCGCAAACAAAGAGCCATCCAGATCATATGTCCAACGATGATAAGGGCACACCAGCTTTGGCGCGGTCCCGCTGCCAACGGCGCAAATCATGGAGCCGCGATGGCGGCAGCTGTTGTGAAAGGCGCGGATATCACCCTGCCGATCACGCGTGATGATAACCGGCCATTTGCCGACCATCATCGATAGATAGCTTCCGGCCTTGGGCAGTTCGCATTCGAGACCAGCCATAAGCCAGCTTTGGCCGTAAATAGCGGCCATATCGAAATCGAAGCTATCAGGATCCGTGTAAAGACCCTGCGGTAAGGTGTGTCCTTCGCGACGCTGCTGGAACAGCGCGTCAATCCGCCCTAAGTCCATTTTTATGCCTTTGGTTAATTTTCCCCAGATTGGAGAATGGGCCACTTGACCGGTCTAACAAAATCGCATTTTCGCATAGCCCTATCTCAAAATGTAGGGCAGTGACGTCATTGGAAACCAATATGCTTTTGAAAGGTCGATTCCATTTCCAACCGCAGTAATATTAACCGTCGTTGGTTGCCGTTGAATGCCTTGCGCGCCTTTGAAGCGGTGGGCCAGAATTTGAGCTTCACAGGCGGCGCATCGGCGCTTTCTGTGTCGCAAAGTGCCATGAGCCGGCATGTCGGCGGGCTTGAGGAATTGTTGGGTAAGCAACTCTTCGTCCGTGATGCATCGCGCCTATTGCTAACACCCGCAGGTGAAGAGCTGTTGCCCGTCGTGAGCAAATGCCTCGACCGGCTTGAGCAAACGATGAACTCGATCCGCAATGATGAAGTGACAAGCCGTTCGCTTCGGCTCCATGTGCCGCCATCCTTGCTGCAGCAGCTGTTTCTGCCAATGCTGCGGGATTTTCGCGCCGAACATCCGGACATCCGGCTCGATGTTTCGAGCGCGCATGTCACTGGTTTGCCGGCGACCGATTTCGATATGGCGATTGCCTATGACCGCCCCAATGTCGATGACCGGATTACAGATCTGCTTTGGATGGTTCGTGTTGCGCCGCTCTGTGCGCCAGCGACGGCGATTGCCAGTCAGGGCAAGTCGCTTGAGGAATTTCTGGAAAGTCAGGAGCTACTTCACCTAAAACTCGACGGAGAGCCCCGCGATCTTTTGTGGACGGCCTATCTGCGGCAAAATGGGCTGACCATGGCCACGCATGGTGGTCTCGCCTTCGACACGACGATTGCCGCTGCGCAATATGCCATGGCCGCAAGTGGAGTATTTTTAGGCGACATAGATATGTTTGCCCGAGAAATCGCCGACGGACGGCTTGTCATGCCATATGATGCCGTCATCGAAGACGGCTATGGCTATTATCTGAAACTCCACGCCGATGATTTGGGCGATGCCGCGATTTCCATGTTCCGCAGCTGGCTGATCAACCGATTTGCGGCATTGCGGCAAGCGCCGAGTCTGCACGCGCTAAGCTGATCAGGCGAAGGCCGGATTTTTCCGCCACGTCAATCGCAAGGTCCGTTGCCGCTGATATGGTGACAAGCATTGGGCAGTTGGCAAGGATGGCCTTCTGCGCCAGTTCAAGGCTGCAGCGCGCGGTCAAAATGATAAAGCCGGCTGCGATGTCTATGTGCGCGCGGGCAAGCGCCCCAATCAATTTGTCGAGCGCATTGTGGCGGCCCACGTCTTCCCGCGTCATCAAGATAGAGCCATCTGGCGCACAAAATGCCGCTGCGTGCGCGGAACCCGTTTGGGCATTGAGTGTCTGATGTGCACGCAATGCCGATAATGCCGTAAACATCGCAGCGTCAGATACATCGATCTGCGCAGTGACCCGCGGCAAGGGGCGCATGACCTCTTCCAGATTATCCATGCCACACAGCCCGCAGCTGCTTTCGGAAACGCGCTGACGGGCGCGGGCAAAGACTTTTTCGGCGTTTTCTGCTGGCACCTGAATCCGCAATATCCAGCCCAAATCGGCCTTATGTGCGTCGACGGCCAAAATTTGGTCGGCGCGGCTAATCAACCCCTCCGACATGCTAAAGCCAATAGCATAATCCTCAAGATCAACGGGCGTGGCCATCATCACGGCATAGCCGATGGCATTATATTCGATTGCGACAGGCGCTTCGACAATGATGCTGCGTTCTATGGTTTCGGTCGCGCCACGGTCGGGCTTCAGCACGGAAAAATGGATTGGTTTTGAACCCTGATCAGGCGCCATTTTGCGCGTCGGCCAGTAAGCTGATGGCGGCGGCAGCAACCGGAGACAGGCCCGCGGTCCCATGCGCAAAAATCATCTTTTTCATGCGCGGGTCCCAGAATTGCTGAATATGATCGGCGACCGCAGATACCGGCGCATCGTCGGTCGCCAGATTGGTTGCAATCTGGTTCGCCATGTGGACGAGGCGCTCGACGCTATTCATTCGGCAGCAATTCCCGTTTCGACCCGGCGAGAGCGCGCCGCCAATGCTTCATATTCTTCCTGCCACTCGGTTGGCCCGTTCGATGCGCTAATCTGAACCGCGGTAACCTTATATTCGGGGCAGTTGGTTGCCCAGTCGCTAAAGTCGGTGGTGACAACATTCGCCTGCGTTACCGCATGGTGGAACGTGGTGTAGACAACGCCGGGGGCAACGCGATCAGTTACCGTGGCGCGTAACGTGGTTTCTCCCGCACGGCTTGCCAATTTGACCCAATCGCCCGATTTAACGCCGCGATCCTCGGCATCCACTGGGTGAATTTCCAACAAATCCTCGGGATGCCAGGCGACATTTTCTGTTCGCCGCGTTTGCGCGCCGACATTATATTGCGACAATATACGTCCGGTCGTCAGTAACAATGGAAAGCGTGGTCCGGTTTTTTCATCGGTTGGGACATAATCTGTCACAACGAACTTGCCCTTGCCACGGACGAAGCCGTCCACATGCATGATCGGCGATCCATCGGGCGCGTCTGCGGTCACTGGCCATTGCAGCGAGCCGGCTTCATCGAGCCGTTCAAAGGACACGCCAGCAAAGGTCGGCGTAAGCCGTGCGATTTCGTCCATGATTTCGGACGGGTGGGTATAGTTCCAATCCAGCCCCATTGCTTGCGCCAGCCGCTGCGTGACTTCCCAGTCCTCCAAACCGTTCATCGGCGTCATCACCTTGCGCACGGGTTGAATGCGGCGTTCGGCATTGGTGAACGTGCCATTTTTTTCAAGGAAGGTGGAACCGGGCAGGAAGATATGCGCGTAGTTGGCGGTCTCGTTCAGGAAAAGATCGTGGACAATGACACATTCCATCGCCGCCAACCCAGCCGACACATGGGCGGTGTTTGGATCGGATTGGAGGATGTCTTCACCCTGACAATATAGCGCCTTGAATACGCCATCGACCGCGGCATCCAGCATGTTGGGTATGCGCAGGCCGGGCTCTGGATCCAGTGTCACGCCCCAGTCATCTTCAAACAATTTCCGCGTATTGCCATCGCTGATGTGGCGATATCCGGCAAGCTCATGCGGGAAGCTGCCCATATCGCAGGCGCCTTGGACGTTGTTCTGGCCACGCAGCGGATTAACACCGACACCCCGGCGGCCGATATTGCCGGTCGCCATCGCCAAGTTTGCGATGGCCATAACGGTCGAGCTGCCTTGCGAATGTTCGGTCACACCAAGGCCGTAATAGATCGCTCCATTGCCACCTGTGGCATAAAGCCGCGCGGCTGCGCGAAGCTCTTCGGCGTCCACCAGCGTTACCGGCTGCAGATTTTCGGGGCTATTGCGAGCTTGCGAAACGAACTCCGCCCAATGGCTATATTCGTCCCAGTCGCAACGCTCCCGAATAAATGCCTCATCGGCCAGCCCTTCGGTGACGATGACATGGGCCATCGCCGTCAGCACGGCAACGTTCGTGCCGGGGCGGAGCGGAAGATGGTGCTGCGCCTCGATATGCGGCGATCGGACAATGTCGGTGCGGCGCGGGTCGATGACGATTAACTTGGCGCCCGGGCGACCATCCTGTCCGCGCAAACGGCGCTTCATCCGGCTGGCAAATACCGGGTGTCCGTCGGTGGGGTTGGCCCCGATAATCAGGATGACGTCGGTGTCTTCCACGCTATCAAAATCCTGCGTTCCCGCGCTTGTGCCAAAGGTTGTTTTTAGGCCGTATCCGGTCGGCGAATGACACACGCGCGCACAGGTATCGACATTGTTATTGCCAAAGCCTGCCCGGATAAGTTTTTGCACAAGGAAGGTTTCTTCATTGGTGCAACGGCTCGAGGTGATTCCACCAAGGGCATTGCGGCCATATTTCGCGCTAATCCGTTTCAGTTCGGACGCGGTGTAGGCAAACGCTTCGTCCCATTCGACTTCGCGCCACGGATCGCTGATCGACTTGCGGATCATGGGCTTCAAAATGCGTTCCTGATGCTGCGCATAGCCCCAGGCAAAGCGGCCCTTTACGCAACTGTGGCCACGGTTGGCCTTGCCGTCTTTGTACGGGACCATCCGGACCAGTTGTTCGCCGCGCATTTCGGCGCGGAAGGTGCAGCCAACGCCGCAATAGGCGCAGGTCGTGACAACGCTGCGTTCGGGTGTGCCGACTTCGACCACTTTTTTCTCAACCAACGTCGCCGTCGGGCAGGCTTGCACACACGCCCCGCAAGACACGCATTCAGATTCGAGGAAATTATCGCTGGCGAGACCTGCAGAAATCTTTGAGTCCCAACCCCTGCCTTCCATGGTCAGCGCAAGGGTGCCCTGCACTTCGTCGCAGGCGCGGATGCAGCGCGAACAGGCGATACATTTGCTGGGATCAAAATCGAAATAGGGATTGGAGTGATCTTTTTCCTGCCCCAGATGCGTTGCCTGCACGTCATAACGGACATCGCGCAAACCAACGGCGCCGGCCTGATCCTGCAATTCGCAATCGCCATTGGCGGCGCATGTCAGGCAGTCGAGCGGATGGTCGGAGATATAAAGCTCCATCACGCCTTTGCGTAATTTAGCCAGATGCGGGGTTTGCGTGCGCACAACCATGCCGGGTTCAACCGGGGTCGTGCAACTCGCTGGGGTCCCTCTGCGGCCATCGATTTCGACCAAGCACAAGCGGCATGAGCCGAAGCTTTTCACACTATCGGTGGCGCATAATTTGGGGATCGACGTGCCTTGTTCCGCAGCCGCGCGCATGACGCTTGTTCCTGCAGGCACAGTCACATTGCGGCCGTCAATCGTAAGCGAAACGGTTTCGTCCGAACGGCTTTCAGGGGTCCCGAAATCATTTTGCGGCTGGTATGTCATATGTCTACCTTATACCCATATTCGACCGTTGAGCAGCATATTGTGCCAGTTCCCGGGGCGTATTCAAGTTGTGAAAAACATCTGCGGATGTGATTGCTTGCGCGCCGGATACGGCAATCCAGTTGCGCATAGATAGATTATCCTGATGACGCAGATGTCTGTCCAGCAATGGCGCAAGCGCGACCGGCCACACGCCAAACAGATAATGACCATCGATATAGACGGCGCGTTCAGAAAGGCGATCTATCGGAAATTGCGCCACGGGCACGACATCGCAACCAGCGGTCACCACCGCATCAAACCCGTTTTGCTGCGCATAATGCAGCGCTGCATTCAGGCCACCCAAAGGCCCCATGTCAGCGAATGGTCGGTCTTCGACCCATTCCATGCCCGGCCAAGCGCGCCCACAGACAATCAATTTGTTAACTTGATCGCGCAAGCCATCAGCGACATGTTCGATCAGTGCGGTTCCATTTAAGGGTGCCGCTGCCTTGTCGCTCCCAAAGCGCGTAGCCTTGCCTCCGGCGATGATCGCGCCCAGCCGCCTCATTTGAAATCTTCGGGGAACAGTTTGATGGCGCTCATAACGGGATAGGGGGTGAATCCACCCATCGCGCACAGTGAGCCGAACTTCATGGTTTCGGCAAGATCGGCAAGCAAAGCCAGATTGGCGTCGACATTGTTGCCTGCGATAATCTGGTCGATCGTTTCGACGCCGCGCGTGCTGCCCAATCGGCAGGGCGTACATTTGCCGCAGCTTTCAATTGCACAAAATTCCATCGCAAAGCGCGCCATTTGCGCCATGTCGACGCTATCATCAAAAACGGTAATCCCGGCATGTCCGATCAGCGCATCCGCTGCGGCGAACGCCTCATAATCGAAGGGCAGATCAAACTGCGCAGGCGCAATATACGCGCCCAATGGCCCACCGACCTGAACGCAGCGCACCGGGCGGCCGCTTGCCGTGCCGCCACCGATATCGTTGACCAGTTCGCCAAGCGTAATACCGAACGCGACTTCGAACAGGCCGCCATGTTTGACATTTCCGGCAAGCTGGACGGGCATCGTCCCCTTTGACCTGCCCATGCCGTACGAGGCATAGGCTTCACCGCCATGGGCCAATATCCATGGCACGGCAGCCAGCGTCAGCACATTGTTGACGACTGTGGGTTTGCCAAACAGGCCCTCCAGCGCGGGTAGGGGAGGCTTGGCGCGCACTTCGCCCCGCTTGCCCTCAAGGCTATTCAAGAGCGAGGTTTCTTCACCGCAAATATATGCGCCCGCGCCAACGCGGACTTCGACGACAAATGGCGCAATCAAATGCGCAGACAGCCGGATAGCGGCTTCCATTTTGGCAATGGCGTGCGGATATTCGGAACGGATGTAGATATAGGCTTTGCTCGCGCCGACGGCGAAACCGGCAATCGCCATGCCTTCGATCAGCATGAACGGGTCGCCTTCCATCACCATACGGTCGGCAAAGGTTCCGCTGTCGCCTTCGTCGGCGTTGCAGACGATGTATTTCTGTTCAGCGGGCGCGTTTGCTACCGTCTGCCATTTAATGCCAGCGGGAAATCCCGCGCCGCCGCGGCCGCGAAGGCCCGATGTCATGATGGTTTCGATGGTTGCTTCAGCGCCAATTGCGCGTGCTTGACCAAGACCCAGCCAACCACCCGATGCGTAATAATCGTCCAACGATGTCGGCCGCGTTTTGCCCGCCCGCGCGAACGTCAACCGGTTCTGCTTGGCGATGAAGGGGTGGTCCTCAATCCGTCCGATGGATTTAGCGTCACCACTTAAGATCGAAGGAACTTGATCGGCCGAGACTTGACCATAGCCCACGCCGTCAATGTCGACCAACGGTTCCATCCAGTGCATGCCCCAGCTGGACACGCGTTCAACCTCGACGCCCGCCGCGGCAAAAGCAGCCGCAACGGCATCCGCGCCACAGGCGAGCGCAACAGCGTCATTGGATATCCGGACGGTCACATGGCCTCCAGTAATGAACTAAGGCGCGTGGCGTCCAATCGGGCGATGACTTGGTCGCCAACCAACGCAGCAGGACCAACCGAGCACATGCCAAGGCAATAGACAGCCTCTAATTTTACGCGGCTTTGGTTTTCGGCAATCGGTACCAAAGCGTCGACACCGCGCGCCTTGCACGCCTCTGCGCGGCACAATTTCAATATGGGCCGCGCTTCGGCTTCTTTGCGGAAATCATGGTAAAAGCTCACGACGCCGTACACTTCTGCGCGGGTCAGGTTCAGCGCCTGTGCAATGTCGCGCATGGCATCTTCGCTGACATGACCGAACGCTTTTTGCACGTCATGCAGGATAGGCAACAGCGGCCCTTCCCGGTGCGCATGTTCGGCGACGATGTCAGCGATTGAGGTCATTTAAAACACCACGACACTGCGGATGCTTTCACCCGCGTGCATCAATTCAAATGCCTTGTTGATTTCCTCAAGCCCCATGACATGCGTAATCATCGGGT